>NC_008255.1:187500-1387500 GCF_000014145.1 Cytophaga hutchinsonii ATCC 33406
GAGACAAACAAGTCGATCAGGTACGAAAGTAGAGCATAGTGATCCGGTGGTTCCGCATGGAAGGGCCATCGCTCAAAGGATAAAAGGTACGCCGGGGATAACAGGCTGATCTCCCCCAAGAGCTCACATCGACGGGGAGGTTTGGCACCTCGATGTCGGCTCGTCACATCCTGGGGCTGGAGAAGGTCCCAAGGGTTCGGCTGTTCGCCGATTAAAGTGGCACGCGAGCTGGGTTCAGAACGTCGTGAGACAGTTCGGTCCCTATCTGTGATGGGCGTAGGAAGTTTGAGTGGACCTGACCTTAGTACGAGAGGACCGGGTTGGACTAACCTCTGGTGTATCTGTTGTGCCGCCAGGTGCAGTGCAGAGTAGCCACGTTGGGACGAGATAAGCGCTGAAAGCATCTAAGCGCGAAACTCACCACAAGATGAGACTTCCATACAGGGACGTCAGAGACTATGACGTTGATAGGCTGCAAGTGTAAAGTCAGAAATGGCATAGCTGAGCAGTACTAATTACCCGATAATTTTCTTTGGAAAAGTACTTTGATATACCCTATAATCATTAGGTCAAACCTATTAGTTTGCTAAACAGCCAGGTTCTCCAGCGGAGACAGAAAAGCAAAGCAGACACACACCTTAATGGTGGCTATAGCGTTGGTGTTCACCTCTTCCCATTTCGAACAGAGAAGTTAAGCCCAACTGCGCCAATGGTACTGCAGTCAAATGTGGGAGAGTAGGTCGCTGCCAACTTATTATCAAAACCCTTATCCTAACCGATAAGGGTTTTTTGTGTTATATAATATACTATAATACAAGAATCACTATCTTATTGACCAATATTGACTAACATTCGCCATAAAACTTTTATCATTCACGTTTATTTAAATCATATACAGTATCATGGCCTCTATCTGGACAATCTTATTATTAATCATCTCTAACGGCTTTATGACGTATGCATGGTATGGACACCTGCAACAGTCCGGCAATGACAGCCCGCTCGCGAAGTGGGGTTTGGCAGGAGCAATATTAGTGAGCTGGGGAATTGCTTTTTTCGAATATGTATTTCAAGTCCCTGCCAACAGAATCGGGTTCGAAGAAAATGGCGGACCATTCAATTTATTTCAATTGAAAATTATTCAGGAAGTTGTTTCTCTTACAGTTTTTACCCTATTTGCACTATTCGTTTTTAAAACAGAACGATTACAATGGAACTACATTGCTGCAATGATATGCTTACTATTGGCAGTGTTCTTTGTGTTCAAAAAATGGTAACGATTTTAAAAAATTATGGAGCTCAAATCTGCAGAAGAAAAATCTCTCTATTACAGAAATAAAATTAAAGAAGTCATTGACGAAGTCGGTAAAGTAGTCGTTGGTCAAAAATACATGATCAACAGGTTATTAATCGGAATCTGCACAGGCGGACATATTTTACTGGAAGGCGTACCAGGCTTAGCAAAAACGTTAAGTGTAAACACGCTTGCCAAAACAATGGATCTGGACTTTCATCGAATCCAATTCACCCCGGATCTACTTCCTTCTGATTTGATCGGAACTATGATCTATAATCAGCATAAAGGGAATTTTGAAGTTAAGAAAGGTCCCGTATTTTCCAACTTTATATTGGCGGATGAAGTAAACCGGTCCCCAGCAAAAGTACAGTCAGCGCTCTTAGAATGTATGCAGGAAAAACAAGTTACAATAGGTGATACAACATACCCGTTAGACAACCCTTTCCTTGTACTTGCAACACAAAACCCCGTAGAACAGGAAGGCACATATCCATTACCGGAAGCACAGGTAGATCGTTTTATGATGAAGATTCATTTAACTTATCTAGATAAAGAATCTGAACTTGAAGTAATGAGACGTGTATCAAACATGAACTTTAATTATCAGGTGCAGAAAATCGTTTCTAAAAATGATGTCCTTGAAATCCGCAATGAAATAAATAAAGTAACGATTTCTGAATCACTTGAAAAATACATAATCGAATTAGTATTTGCTACCAGGTTTCCTGCTGAGTACGGACTTGAGGCAGAAGCATCGTATATCTTATATGGAGCATCTACACGTGCGGCAATCAATCTGAATCGTGTAGCAAAAGCAATGGCATTTTTCAATAACAGGGATTACGTATTGCCTGAAGACATTAAAGAAGTTGCGTACGATATCTTAAACCATAGAATAATTTTGAATTACGAAGCAGAAGCGGAAGGTATTTCAACAAGACAAATAATAGAAACAATTTTACGGAAAGTAAATATCACTAAAGCATAATAAAAACAGTTTGATAAATAGAATACGCCGTTTGTTATCCTATTTATCAAATCTTGACACAATATCAAAACCAAATTTGCTTTGCTGGTAATGCATTTTTATTACATCTGTTTCATAGATTGACATCCATAAATCTTTGCTGATAGTGAATCGCTGAATTCGGCCAGCATGAAAAAAAGAAATCCAATACGATTTAGATCGATGAGAAGTAATCGTTTTACTCTTGAGTGTGACTATTTTTATTTTTGGTGTTGAATTGAGAGTAAGATAATTGAGGCAAGCAAATAAGGATATAGATATAAAGAATGATCCAGGATATCCCCACAGATCAAATGTTAAAAGGCTTTTATTAGTCAAAAGACGTTTTACGATAAAATATAAAACCACACCAAGGATTCCATAAAGTGCCAAAAAGTAACGTACAGAAACTGTATCACTAAGTATGCGGTAAACAAGCAACATCAGAAGAGGTGAAAACAAAAAAAGCTTTCCTCCAAATGAAATAGCATTCCATTTGGAGGAAAGACTCTGAGAATCTTTTTTAACTAGGCGTTTGTTCCGTTTCTGCTTTATTTTTTGATACATTAACGCACTATTGATACGCTTTAAGTTTATCCTTTACCACTTCAAGTGCTTTTGTCATCTTAGCAACTTCTTCTTTTGCTGCCGTTACATTAGATGCATTCGTTTTTGTATCTTCAATTAATTTCAAACGTTCGTTTTCGTTTTCTTTTAATTTGTTTTCAAGAGAGATTTTTTGTTGCTTATTTTTCTCAATATTATTTGTATTAGACAAGCTCTCTTTCAATAATTTCTGCTGCTCTTCATGATTATCCGTAGCTTTAACTTCTTTCATCCTGTTCTCAATCTGCACTTCGGAAGCATCCAGCGCCTTTAATTCTTTTTCATTATCAACCAGTTTCTTTTCAAGATCAGACTTTTCTTTGGCATTTTTTTGTGTATCATTTTTTAACGATTCACCTTGTTTTGTCAGTTTCTCCTGATTTTTCACACTGGAATTCAATGCTGCTTCAGCAGCAGCTATCTGCACATTAATATCTGCTATATATGCGCTTAAGGCAAACTCCTTAAGCTTTGTTTTTGCATGCGCATAATGATTATGGCCTTCGGTTACATAACCATCACCCATATCAATCGCCCAAAAAACAACCGTTCCCGTTTTACCTGAAAACACTGTTGAATATATGGTGCAGGCCTGAGATATACCTGAAATGGTTGCACCATGCACCACATAACCGCCTTTCTCAGATTCAACTTTACCGTACTCCTTTAGTTTTTGGAGCCAGTTTTTCGTTACAAACTTTTCATCTAAACTTAGGGTAACCTGCATTCCCTGACGATCAACCTGTAGTACCTGTGCATGCCCCGAAACCACTTCAACCGTTTTTTGAGATTGAGCAACAGCTGAAATCGTTAGGACAAGACCAGCCAGAATGGACATTAAATATTTCATAATTTTTGCAAACATTGATTCAAATATCTTTAACTTAAAATATTCAATAATTGTTGTGAAAACACCTGTTTAATTGAACATAATAAAAAGCAAATAACTAATTTTTAAAGTAAGATGAAAATATTAATAACAGGAGGAAGTGGATTGGTAGGCAGACAGCTTACCAAATCGCTTCAGGCACAAAATATAGAAGTTACATGGTTAAGCCGGACAAAAGGCGTTAAAGACGGCATAAAATCGTTTTTATGGGACTATAAGAAAGGATATATCGAAGAGGAAGCTTTTGATGGTGTTACACACATTGTACATTTGGCAGGAGCCGGTGTTTTTGATAAACGCTGGACGAAAAGCTATAAGAAAGAAATTTTCGACAGCCGTATCCTTACAACTAAATTATTGGTTGAAAAGGCGCTGAAGTTAAACGGACTTGAAGCATTTATTAGTGGAAGTGCAATTGGCATATACGGCAACTCTATGAATAGTGTACCGCTTACAGAAACTGCGTTATATGGCAATGATTATCTTGCGCAGGTTACAAAAGAATGGGAGGCAGCAACAGTGCCTCTGGAAAACAGTTCTATACGGCTTGCAATAATACGTACAGGAATTGTATTATCTGAGCATGGTGGCGCATTACCTGCTATGATCAATCCTATAAAAGCATATATCGGTTCGCCTCTTGCTTCCGGCGAGCAGATAATTTCCTGGATACACATTGATGATTTGTGCAGAATTTTTTCCAAAGCCATTACAGATGATGCGATTAAAGGTACATATAACGGCGTTGCTCCTGAACCGGTTACAAATAAAGTATTGACCCAAACAGCTGCAGCAATACTACACAAGCCGCTTGTAATGCCAAATGTTCCATCTTTTGCACTGAACATTCTCCTTGGAAAAGAAAAGGCAGCCTCAGTAGTGGAAGGTATAGCAGTATCTGCGGAAAAAATAAGTGCTACAGGATTTACCTTTACCTATCCGTATATCAAAAAGGCTCTGAGCGATTTACTGTAATTTTAAACAGCAAATAAAATTGTAATACTAAATTAAAATACATTTAAGAGGGCAACACAATTGTAAATCATCCGTATCTATAAAATAGTTCCAAACGCAATTGTAGGTGAAAAAACGAATTCGGATTATATTTTTTTCAACTGTTGCCCTTTTATTTTTATTTGTATTATTCACTGCAATACAAAAGGATAGATATTTTTTATTACACAGAGAATACAGACATCAAAGCTTTAACGAAAAGATTCCAATTAACAATATTTTTGCGAATGAAATCGTACACTTTAAAAATCAGGATGCTTACAAGGCATTTTTCAATGAATTAAAATACAATACGCAAAAAAATAAAAGCACAACACTTTTACTAAAAGATGCGATGATCTGGTTGCCGGTCATTGAAAAAATATTGATTCAACAAAAAATACCTACAGATTTCAAATATGTTGCCATGGTTGAGAGTAACTTCAAAAATGTTATCTCTCCTAAAGACGCATTAGGTTTTTGGCAATTAAAACAAGAAACCGCTACTGAATTTGGTTTGCAGGTAGATGAAGAAGTAGATCAGCGTTTAGATCCAATAAAATCAACCTATGCAGCCTGTAAATTTTTCAGACAGGCACATAAACAATTTGGTAGCTGGACAATTACGGCTGCAGCTTATAATAGGGGGATTGGTGGTATTCAGCGCGCATTGGTAAAACAGCAAAAAACAGATTTTTATGATTTAAGCTTAAATGCAGAAACATCAAAATACTTATACAAACTACTTGCAGCCAAAGATCTGGTAGAACACCCTTCAAAATATGGGCTAAAATTGTATCGATGGAGGCCTGAGCCGGTAAGAACAATCAAAGTAACAGAAAACATAGACAATCTGGAAGCGTTTGCAAAGCAGCAAGGCACAAACCTGTATGTGTTGAAATTATACAATCCGTGGCTACTGACTAATACACTTACGATAAAAAACGAAAACGCCAGCTATACTATTGAACTTCCTTATCCCAGAAATACTTCCAAAGACAGTTTGCCAGACGTGCTGCCAAAATAATTACTCGGCTATTTTTTAGAAGTTTATTGTTTTTAATGAATCCTCTGTGCAATTTAGGTGTTGTATACAGAACCCAATTTCATAGCAATTGAAAAACAATACGAACATATCTTCCGCCGTTGATACATCAGGACACGAAACGATAGAAGTTTTTGGCGCCCGGGAACACAACTTAAAAAATATCGACTTAATCATTCCCAGGAATAAATTAGTTGTTATTACAGGAATCAGCGGAAGCGGAAAATCTTCATTGGCCTTTGACACTATTTACGCAGAAGGGCAACGTAGATATATGGAGAGTTTTTCTGCATACGCACGTTCTTTCATTGGTAATATGGAAAGACCGGATGTAGATAAAATAAATGGATTAAGTCCCGTTATTTCTATCGAGCAAAAAACGACATCCAAAAATCCAAGATCAACCGTTGGAACAGTAACAGAGATATATGACTTTTTGAGATTATTATATGCCCGCGCAGGTGAAGCATTCTCTTACGTTACTGGCAAAAAAATGATCCGCCAATCAGAAGATCAGATTATAGATTACATTTTTAAAAATTTTGAAGGCGGTAAAATTACCTTATTAGCACCTGTAGTAAAAGGGCGTAAAGGCCATTACCGTGAGCTATTTCAGCAGATCCGGAAAATGGGCTATACCAAAGTACGGATTGATGGGGAGATTACAGAGATTACACCTAAACTTCAGGTTGACAGATATAAAATACACGACATCGAAATTGTTATCGACCGCATTCAGGTAGATACAGAAGACAGATATCGTGTAGCGCAATCTGTTAAAGCTTCATTAGACCAAGGCAAGGGAATAATGATGCTTGTGCCTCATTTAAAAAACAAAGATGGAGAGGCTCAGTTTTTCTCTAAGTTTTTAATGGATCCGGAATCAGGCATTGCTTATGATGAACCTGCACCAAATATATTTTCTTTCAACTCACCATACGGTTCATGCCCATGCTGTAAAGGCTTAGGTGTGATTGAAGAAATAACAGAAGACACAATCATTCCGGATAAATCATTAAGCATTAGCAGAGGAGCTATATTGCCGTTAGGTGAATACAGAGATATATGGATCTTCAGACAATTTGAAGTAATCCTGAAAAAATATAAAGTAAGCTTAACGACACCTGTAAAATCTATTCCTGCTGAAGCTTTAAAAACAGTACTATACGGAACTGAGTCAGAAGAAGGAGCAAGTGAAGCGGCTTTCAAATTTGATGGGTTGTTAAATTTCTTAAAATCTCAACAGGAAGAAGGATCAGAGAAGACACAAAAGTGGCTAAATGATTATGTAACGATCACGGTGTGTCCGGAATGCCATGGTGCGCGCCTCAAGAAAGAATCGCTGCATTTCAAGATCGACAATAAAAATATTTTCGAACTGTCATCCATGAATATTTCAACTTTACAGGAATGGATGAAGGGGCTGGAAAAAAGATTGGATAAAAGACAATTGCAAATTGCAGCTGAAATATTGAAAGAGATCCGCAAACGCATCGGTTTTTTATTGGATGTCGGATTGGATTATTTAACACTGGACCGTACACTAAGAACGTTGTCCGGCGGGGAAGCACAGCGTATCAGGCTGGCTACACAGATCGGCACCCAGCTGGTCGGTGTTTTATATATTCTTGATGAGCCAAGCATTGGCTTACATCAGCGGGATAACGTAAAATTGATTGATGCCCTGAAAAATCTTAGAGACATAGGCAATACGGTATTGGTGGTCGAGCATGATAAAGACATGATGCTGCATTCCGATTACATTGTTGATATTGGACCTGGAGCCGGCAGGCATGGCGGAAGCGTGGTTGCACAAGGAACTCCGGAAGAGTTTTTAAAACTGCCGGGAATTACATCCAATTATTTATCAGGTAAAACATCTATCGCCGTTCCTGCAAAAAGAAGAGAAGGCAATGGCAATATATTGACACTGAAAAATGCAACAGGAAACAACCTTAAAAATGTTACATTAACATTGCCTTTGGGGAAGATGATTTCCATTACGGGCGTTTCAGGTAGCGGCAAATCAACGCTGGTGCACGATACTTTATTCCCGATTTTAAACAAATATTTCTTCAATTCAAGAAGAGATGCATTGCCTTACAGCGCAGTTGAAGGATTGGAACATATTGATAAAGTAATTGAAGTTGATCAATCTCCAATCGGAAGAACACCGCGATCAAATCCTGCTACGTACACAGAAGTATTTGGAGAGATCAGAAATTTGTATACCCTATTACCTGAAGCGAAAATAAGAGGGTATAAGGCCGGACGTTTTTCATTCAATGTTAAAGGCGGCCGCTGTGAAACCTGTGAAGGTGCCGGCATGAAGCTGATTGAAATGGATTTCCTTCCGGATGTTAGCGTACTTTGCGAGACATGTAAAGGAAACCGATACAACAGAGAAACATTAGAGGTACGTTTCAAAGGTAAATCGATTGCAGATGTGTTGAATATGACCGTTGACCAGGCAGTGGAATTTTTTGATAACCAACCAAGGATTCTTCGTAAAATAGAAACATTGCAGGAGGTAGGACTTGGGTATATTACACTTGGGCAACATGCGCCTACATTAAGCGGTGGTGAAGCACAACGTGTTAAACTTGCTACAGAGTTGTCCAAGAGGGATACAGGAAACACCTTATACATTCTGGACGAACCAACAACAGGACTTCATTTTCAGGATATACAACATTTATTGTATGTGTTGAACAAACTGGTTGATAAAGGAAATACCGTATTGATTATAGAACATAACCTGGATGTAATTAAAGTTTCGGACCATGTTATTGATTTAGGGCCTGAAGGTGGGGAAAAGGGAGGAAATATTTTATGTTTTGGAACACCGGAAGAAATCATACATAACAAAAAGAGCCATACAGCTAAATTTTTAGCTGAGGAATTGAAAAATTGAACTTTTTACGCAACAATTTATAAAAAGTTTAAATCATAATATTGAAAATAGCTGAAAATATTACGTCTGTGAAACGTAAACACCCATTTGGGAGTATATATATACTAAACCGTTAAATTAAAACTATGCTTGCTCACTTCATGCTTTTTTCTGAGGCTGATATAGAATATAGATTTCTATTGGCAACTACACAGTTTGAAAAGAGCGAATCTTTAAAACCATCTTATAACAAGGAAGATTCCGGGTATTTAATGTCCAGATATCATAAGATCAGCTTAGGTTTTGTAAATGCCCGAAACAGAAATAAGAAAAAATAAATAATACAGCATTTCCAATCAGTTTCCCCTAACTGATCCCTGAAGCAGTTGTAATTGTAAGCTCTAATCTTTACATTTATACATGCGCCTGACAACCATACTTATTGCCACTCATCTTTTAATAGCATCGTTACTATCTAATAGTGAATTTGCAGGAATGATGCGTATGGGAAATTTAGTATCACATTTTTATCATCATATTGAAGAACACCATGAAGATATTAATGTGTTTGAATTTTTAGCGCTGCATTATTTTGATCAGCAACACCTTCAGCATGACAAGCACGAACATCATGAATTACCAGCCAAAAGTCATAATACACAGACATTCAGTTCCTGTTATATACCATCATTTAAAATTGTTGTATCTGCAATGATTTTAAACCGTTTTTTTGATGACTCGATAAGTTATGCAACTTATTTTGATCAGATTTTTAGCGCTCCGTTAATTGATATCTGGCAGCCGCCTAAGCTTTCGTAAGCAATCCTTTCCCCGCATGGATTTGAATCTCATGCACAAAATCATTTATTAAAAACATTTTAACTAATAATTCTATGTTAGACAGAATTATTCAGTTCTCCATTCAGAACAAACTGATTATTGGAGTACTGACCTTTGCATTAATTTGCTGGGGAATATGGTCTGCGACAAAATTACCTATTGACGCAGTGCCGGATATTACAAATAATCAAGTACAGATCATTACGCAAAGCCCTGCTTTAGCGGCACAGGAGGTGGAACGTTTAATAACGTTCCCTATTGAACTGGGTGTTGCAAGCATCCCTGAAATTCAGGAGGTTCGTTCTATTTCACGTTTTGGCTTATCGGTTATTACCATTGTATTTAACGAGAATACCGATATATATTGGGCCCGGCAGCAAGTAGGCGAACGGTTAAAAGTTGCTGCAGCTGAAATACCTATAGGTGTGGGCGTTCCGGAGCTGGGCCCGGTATCTTCCGGTCTTGGGGAAATCTATCAATATGTTATATGTCCTGCAAAAGGGTATGAAGAAAAATATACTGACATGGAGTTACGATCCATTCAGGACTGGGTAATCAGAAGGCAGTTATTAGGAACGAAAGGTGTTGCAGATGTAAGTAGTTTTGGCGGGCATTTGAAACAATATGAAGTTTCAATAAACCCGGATAAACTGAGGAGCATGAATACTACGCTTGCAGAAGTATTTAACGCACTTGAAGCGAACAATCAAAATACCGGAGGTGCCTATATCGATAAAAATCCTCAGGCATGGTTCATCCGAACGGAAGGATTAACTAGTTCACTGGAAGATATTGGTAAAATTGTTATTAAAAATACTGCGGCAGGAATGCCCGTTTTAATCAGAGACGTTGCAACGGTGCAGTTCGGATCCGCTATTCGTTATGGTGCAATGACACACCGCGACGAAGGCGAAGCGGTAGGTGGAGTTGTGCTGATGCTGAAAGGAGAGAATTCAAATGCCGTTATCCGGAATGTAAAAGAAAAAATTGAGCAGATTAAAAAAACATTACCGAAAGGAGTTGTATTGGAAGCGTATCTGGATAGAACAACCCTGGTGAACAAAGCTATTCATACGGTATCTAAAAATTTAATAGAAGGTGCGTTGATTGTTGTTTTTGTATTGGTATTGCTGCTGGGCAATATACGTGCCGGATTAATTGTTGCTACGATGATTCCGTTGTGTATGCTGTTTGCAATTGCCATGATGAATCTTTTTGACGTATCCGGAAATTTAATGTCTCTGGGAGCAGTTGATTTCGGCCTTATTGTAGATGGAGCCGTTATTATTGTTGAAGCTACATTACACCACATTGTCGGAAAAAAATATACGCATCGGTTATCTCAAAAGGAGATGGATACTGAAGTATATAATGCAGCATCTAAAATCAGGAATAGCGCAGCTTTCGGAGAAATCATTATTCTTATTGTTTACCTGCCAATATTAGCGTTGGTGGGCATTGAAGGGAAAATGTTCCGGCCCATGGCACAAACAGTTTCCTTCGCAATTATCGGCGCATTTATTCTGTCTTTAACGTATGTACCAATGATGTCTGCACTCTTTCTAAGCAAACAGATGGCGCATAAGAAAAATATTTCAGACAAAATCATGAACTTTTTTCAGTCTGTATATTCAAAAGTAATCCATAAGGTATTAGATCGAAAAATGCTGACATTGATTATTACAGGTGTATTGTTCATAGGAAGTATCTTTTTATTTATTCGAATGGGAGGAGAGTTTATTCCAACATTGGATGAAGGAGACTTTGCTGTAGAGACGCGTGTATTAATCGGTAGTTCCATGTCTAAAACAATTGACGTTTCAGTGAAAGCCGGTGCGGTACTGTTGCAAGAATTTCCGGAAGTAATAAATGTTGTCGGAAAAATAGGAACGAGTGAAATTCCTACGGATCCTATGCCTATGGAAGCGTGTGATTTAATCATTATACTAAAAGAAAAAGGAGAATGGACATCTGCAAATTCCAGAGAAGAACTTGCAAATAAAATGCAAGAAGCGCTTGAAGCTAAAATACCTGGTGTAACATTCGGATTTCAACAGCCTATACAAATGCGCTTCAATGAACTGATGACAGGTGCTCGCCAGGATGTAGCATTAAAAATATATGGTGAAGATCTGGACGAATTGACAAGATACGCGAAAGAAATAGGCGGCCTTATCGAACCGGTTGAAGGAGTTAAGGATTTATATATTGAAGAAGTAACAGGATTACCGCAAATTATTGTAACCTATAACATGGAACAAATGGCCCGGTATAGTTTAAGTGTGGAACAGGTTAATACTGCTATACGTTCAGCATTTGCCGGAGAAAAAGCAGGAATGATCTATGAAGGTGAAAAGCGTTATGATTTAGTTGTACGCTTAGACAGTACAAGTAGAAAACAAATAGAAGATGTTCGCAATTTATATGTAGCATCTTATCAAGGTATTCAAATCCCCTTGCGTCAGGTGGCAGATATCGAATTTAAAAATGGCCCGAATCAAATTCAGCGTGATGATACCAAACGCAGAATTATTGTGGCATTTAATACCAGAGGCAGAGATGTAGAAAGTATTGTAAATGAAATTCAAAATAAAATAAGTGAGCGTATAAAGTTTAAAACAGGATATCATGTTACTTATGGGGGACAGTTTAAAAATCTACAGGAAGCAAAGTCCAGATTGTCTGTTGCTGTACCGGTGGCATTGGTGTTAATATTTATATTGCTGTATTTTACATTTTCATCTATCAAACAAAGCCTACTCATCTATACGGCAATTCCCTTATCTGCCATAGGCGGAATCATTGCGTTATCAATCCGTGACATGCCTTTCAGTATTTCTGCCGGAGTAGGCTTTATTGCACTGTTTGGCGTTGCGGTATTAAATGGTATTGTTTTGATAGGAGAATTTAACCGATTAAAAAAAGAAGGTATGACAGATGTATATCAGATTGTATTAGAAGGCACTTCTGTAAGGTTACGTCCGGTATTGATGACAGCCTTAGTTGCATCCCTGGGCTTTTTACCAATGGCACTATCACACGGTTCCGGAGCAGAGGTTCAAAAACCGCTAGCAACGGTTGTTATAGGAGGTTTGATTTCTGCAACATTACTCACGCTATTGGTATTGCCAATTTTATACATAATTGCAGAAAAAGGTTTGGTCAAAACACATATAAATAAACTGAGCACCTTGCTGATACTTGGCTTAATTTTTACATGTTTTCATTACAACGCGTATGCACAGGATGTTGTAAAAGAAGTTTCGTTAGAAGAAGCGATTACTCTGGCAAAGCAAAACAATGCAGTCATTAAAGTTGCTGAACATACTCTTGAATATCATAACAAAATGAAAGGTACCGCTACCGAGTTTGGAAAGACCTCTGCAACATTAATGTATGGGCAGTATAATTCATTTTACAATGACAATAATATTACGGTTTCTCAAACAATACCATTCCCAACGGTAATGCATAAGCAAGCCCGGTATTATGGTGAAGCGATTAAAAGCGCAGAACTTAATAAGCATGCATCAGAAAACGAATTGGTATATCAGGTAAGGCAGGTATATTATTTAATTGAATATGCCAAGTCGTTGCGAACATTATATATAAAGCAGGATAGTGTATACACGGCTTTTTATACAGCCGCTGAATTGAGGTATAAAACAGGTGAAAGTAATATGCTTGAAAAAGCTACCGCAGAAAGTCAGCTGTATGAAGTCAGGCTACTGAAAAATCAGAATGAAAATGACATTTTAATCTTGCAGTCTAAATTAAAAACATTGTTGAACTCGGCAGAAGAAGTAACAACGACGCACGCGTATCAGGAAGATGTAACGTTACTTTTATCGGATGATTCTATTGCTGTTGCAAATAACCCTGCTCTAGCCTATATGAAGCAGCAAGTAGCAGTGAATGCAGCCGCCATGCAAGTAGAGAAAAATAAGTTGATGCCTGATATTACAGTCGGATATTTTAACCAATCGTTAAGAGGTACTGTGAATTACAATGACGGCAGTATTACGGATGGCGCAACAAGATTTCAAGGCATCAGTGCAGGTATTGCCATACCAATCTGGGCTAAGCCGCAAGCAGATAGAATTAAGGCAACACAAGCCATGACAAATATCGCCAAAGCAAACAGCGAACTATATGAAAAAAATCTTCAGCGTCAATATACACAAGCGTATCAGGAATATTTAAAATATCAGACGAGTGTAGAGTTCTACAGATCCAACGCACTGCCTACTGCGAAAATTATTTCAGACAATGCCTGGAAGAATTATCGTAGCGGTAATATCGGCTATCTGGAGTTATCTCAAGGCTTAAACAGGGCATTGTCTATGCAGTTAAATTATTTGCATACACTTAGTTTGTATAATCAATCCATTATTACTATAGAATATTTAATCGGAAATAATTGAAAACGATCATGAAAGCAATATATATAATAAGTCTTTTGACAGCTGCCGCATTAAGTGCGTGCAGTTTGAAACCACAGGAAGAAGAAATTCAAAAAGACAGCATTGCCGATTTAGCTGTGACACTATCAGCTGCACAGCTTAAGCATATACATTTATCAACTACCAAAATAGAAAAGAAAAAATTAGGAGCATCAATAGAAGTAAATGGAATGCTGGATGTGCCTCCTCAAAATCTTATTACGGTGTCTGCATTATTGGGTGGTTTTATTAAAACAACAAGTATGCTTCAAGGTATTCACGTAAAGAAAGGTGAGGTAATTGCACAAATTCAGAATCCGGAGTTTATAACCATTCAACAGAATTATTTAGAAAATAAAAGCAGACTTGGTTATTTAGAGCAGGAATATAAAAGACAGGAAGAGCTTTCGAAAGAAAATGTTGCAGCAGCTAAAACATTTCAGCAAGCTACTGCAGACTATCATTCGGCAGTGGCAACGAACGGTGCATTAAAAGAAAAATTAAAAATGATTGGCATTAATCCGGATGGGCTTAATCAAAACAATATCAAAAGCATTGTAAATATTTATTCGCCGATAAATGGTTATGTAACCGTTGTGAATATTAACATCGGTTCGTACTTAAACCCGCAGGATATCATTTGTGAAATTGTAGATACCGACCACTTGCATGCTGAACTGACGGTTTTTGAAAAGGATATTACCAAAGTGAAAGTTGGACAGAAAGTAGTTTTTAAAATTGTGAATGGAAATGATGCGGATCGATTCGCACATGTGTATTTAATTAATCACAAAATATCTGCAGACAGAACCGTACGTGTACATGCTCACCTGGATAAAGATGATCCCACATTAATTCCTAATATGTACCTGAAGGCGTTTATTCAGGTAGATGAATACGAAACACTGGCGGTACCAAGTAAAGCATTGGTTGAATTTGACGGGGCGAGCTATCTTTTTGTAGAAAGCGTTAGCAATGGTGAAGCTCATACATACAAGGCGGTAGAAGTAAAGAAAGGAATTTCAGAAGGAAACTTTACTGCCATTGAATTCCTTTCAGAAGGTGATACTTTTAAAGATAAAAATGTTGTTGTCGATGGATCGTATGATCTGCTCGCAAAAATGCGAAATGTAGAAGAAGAGGAGTAAATCACTAATGTCATAAGGTCTTAAGAATTCAATAAATGTTTTCTTAAGGCCTTTTGGCTAATTGAAGCAGGTAATAATTGTAGTTCTGATTGAAAAAGTTTTTGTTGTAATTTTTAAATTTTACATCAATGAATTTATAGTCTGAAGTTGGTGTAATATAAGACAGGGTATTATTGGCATTGTTAACAGGAATAGACATACTAAAATCAGAGCGTGTATTGTTCCATTTATAATACACCCGCATATTTTTCTTTATTTTTTCAGTATAAAAATCGAGAATGGGAGGCTTAGCATGATACAAATATTGTTCAAAGAACCATGTGTAATCTTTACCTGCTTTGGCATTAATATAAGCAAGAAGTGTTTTTGTATCAATTGTCTGCAATGCAAAATCTGTTTGTATATTTTTCAAAATAGAAAACCAAAGGCTGTCGTTATGTAAAACATTTCTGAAGGTATGTAATATCCAGGCTCCTTTATAATACATGTCTGAACCTTGCCAGCCTTCGTAGTTCACGTCTAATGGGCCAATGATCGACTCTTCGTTTTTGATTAACTGTTTGTTCAGATTTAAATAACGGACAGACATATCATAACCGTAAAAATATTCTACCAATAAATTTTCTGTATATGTTGTAAAAGATTCATGGATCCACATTTCTGCATGGTCTTTTGTACTTACATTGTTTCCCCACCATTCATGGCCACTTTCGTGAATGATGATATAATCAAAGTCTATGATTTTATTTGTATAGTCGTTGCCGTAAGCGATAGCGCCCTGATGTTCCATGCCCCAATAAGGCGTTTCAACGAGTGCATAACCATCTCTAAAAAAAGGATATGGACCAAAATAATGTTCGTAGCAATTCAGCATTGGATGAACCTGCTTGAAATGGTTCCATGCTTTTGGCTGATTATAATCCAGCACATAATAATCAATAGCTAATGTGTCTTTATTGAGCTGAACATGGTAATCTGTAAGGTGAATATAGTTGGCAATATTACACGTAACATTATAGCTGTTAATCGGGTAATTGACTTTCCAATTGTATATCGTTAAACCTGCTTTTGTATCCGTTGATTCCAGCACCCCATTGCCAATAGCCATCAGGCCTTGTGGTACAGTGAAGTGCATGCGCATACTATCCGGCTCGTCACTTAAATGATCTTTTAACGGCCACCACAAGCTTGCTCCTATTCCTTCACACGCAACTGCTGCCCAAGGCCTGTTCAAACTGTCTTTTGTGAAAACCCAGCCGCCATCCCACGGTGCTTTTTTAGCTATCGTAGGGTTGCCTTCATAGTAAACATGTATGTTACCAAAAGCATTTCCGCTAAGTATGGAAGGAAAATAAACAAAGAAACTATTGCTGTCGCGCTTGAAAGATAGTTTTATGTTATTATAACAAACTGAATCAATGATCAGGTTGTTATAGAGATCAAGCTGGATTGTAGACGTAGGGGTTGTTGTCTTAAAATAAATATTATTTACTCCTTGCAGTCGTTTTTGAGCAACATCTATTTTAACAGAAAGATCATAATAATGTACATCAAAGCATGTACGGTTAATATCTAATGCACCTCTTAATGAGTCAAACCGATTAAAGGTAGTGCTTTGAGCAACGGATTGTATAGGTAACAGGCTTATGCACCAAAAAATAAGGAGTAAAAACCTGCACATAGTTTTTTATTTCTTACGAATTAGGGTCAACAGTTCTTTTTGAATACCCCAGTTATGAGCAATTTTCAACATTGCGGTCGCTTCCATTTCACTAATGAATCCTTTGCTAACAGAAGCTTGCCAAACGGTTGATAAATAAGAGAGTTTTTTTTCTGTTCCAATCTCTTTAATTCTCTCATTAAACCAATTATGGATATTTTCATGCGAACTGTAATAATCATTGCCCATCATTGAGTAGGCCCATGTTAATTCTTCTTCAGCGTCATGTTTTGCAGCTAAATCAATAAGAAGTTTTCGTTCACTCTCATCAAGACCATGATAATTGAATATGATAAGATGTAATAGAAGTAATATTTTTTTCTCTTCCGATAACATAAAAGTTGTAAGCTGTATGCTACAAAGTTAAAAAAACGACAGAGTTTTCAAACATATTTTATTTAATGCATGAGTTGTAACGTTATTTCATCAGCTAATAACTTACCTTTTGTTGTGAGGAGATATATGTCATCCTTAATATAGAGAAAGCCTTCATTAACAAATTGTGTCAAAAGTTTGATTGTTTTTTCAATATCCGGGAGGGAAAACGCTTCAATTTCAATTAATGTAATACCCCATTTTGTGCGTAATCTGGTTAAAATATATTCATTATACTGATCAATATCTGAAAGAATCTCAATCGAACCAGTCCATTCATTTTTTTCTATCTGCTTAATGTATAGTGAATTATTGCTGATGTTCGCAGCTCGTTCCCGGTGATTGTATGAGTGCGCGCCTGGCCCGATTCCAATATAGGGCTTTCGCTGCCAATAGCTGCTGTTGTGTTTTGATTCAAAAGCAGGTTTACAGAAATTCGATATTTCATATTGCTCATATCCTGCAGCTAGCAGCTCATGTATCAGAATGATCAGATGTTCTTCCGAAATTTCATCCGGAATAGGCTGAAGTGCTCCTTTTTTTGCCAGATTTCCAAATACCGTTTTTTCTTCAACAGTTAGACAATAAGAGGAGATATGAGGAACATTAAGGGAAATTGCGGTCTGAATTTCGGCTCGCCATTGATCGGCAGTTAATGTAGGCAGGCCATATATCAAATCAATAGAAATATTTTCAAAACCATTTTTTTGGGCAAGAGTAACACACTTGATAGATGCTTCTGATGAATGGTTTCTGTTCATCCAATGCAGGTATTCGTTTTGAAAACTTTGAATACCAATACTTAACCTATTTACGCCAAGTGATTTCCAACACAGCAAAGAAGTTTCCGTTATATCTTCCGGATTTGCTTCCAGGGTTATTTCTGCACTTGACGCAATACTATAATGATCATGTATTGCATGGAATATTTTAGACAGATTATCACTGCTTAGAATAGAAGGAGTGCCTCCTCCAAAATAAACGGTTTCAATCAAACGTTGATCTAAGTAATCTTTCCGTAACAGTAATTCAGTACAAATGGAATCGACCATTTTATCCATATCTTTCAAAGATGTAGAAAAATGAAAGTTACAATAATGACAAGCCTTGTGACAATAAGGAACATGTATGTATAAGCCTGCCATCCGTTGTATTAAATAACCCGTTAGTTTAGTATCTTTCGTAAAATTAAACCTTTTGAATAGACTATTTTACATATTCATACTAGTTATTTGTCCATTTTTCAATTCAATAGGGCAGAACTGGAATTTAATTATACATAATCAGGCCGTGCAGGATGGAATGAAGCGTTTTGATTATGAAAAAACACCTAAAGATTCGCTTACAGGATTACGGACCGTAAATCAATACGTGCTGAGTTTGCATGAAGCATCTTATCTGGAAGCTGCAACAGATTCAATTCTCTATAAAAAGGATACCCTTGAAGCATTTGTTCATATTGGACCAAGACATCACTGGAGTGTTTTGCAAAGCGGGAATGTTCCGGATGAATATTTATTCCGTTCCGGCTATAAACAAAAATTTTATTCAAATACTAAATTCAGCTTTAAAGAACTGGCAGCTTTAGAAAATGCCATTATTAAATACTCAGAAAATAATGGATATCCATTTGCTGTTATAGCTCTGGATTCAATAGACCTGGAGCAGACATACTTTAGAGCAACACTGAATTATCATTCTGGTCCTTTAATCCGGTTTGATACCGTTGCAATTATTGGTAATGCGCGAGTTAAACGTAAGTATCTGGAAAGCTATTTGGGAATTGTACCCGGATCTTTATATAATCAGCAAAAAGTAAAGAATTTAGAGCGGCAATTAAGGCAGGTACAATATTTAAAAGTGACAAAATCCCCGGAAGTTTTTTTTTCAAAAGGTAATGCACAGCCTGTATTATATGTCGATACAAGAAAGTGTAATCAGTTAGACGGGTATTTAGGATTTCAGCCGAGTTCAAAGACAAATGGCAAACTCTTATTAACAGGGGAGTTCAACATGAACCTGAAAAATTTATTACAATCAGGAAAAGAATTATCTGTACAATGGAAAAGGTATGATGTACAATCGCAATTGCTGAATACTTCGTATTTGCACCCTCGGTTATTCCATTCTAACGTCGATATAAAGCTGAACTTTAATTTACTTAAGCAAGATACTTCCTACTTAGTCCTGGATAGAAACATTGCAGTATTTTTTGGTTTGTCGCCGGCATCAAAAATCAAATTTTCAACTGGATTAAAATCCAACACTGCAATAGGTACTACTCAATTAGCAAATATTGAAGGAGCCAACAGTGATTTCAGGTATTTAAACTACGGTATTGGCTATGCTTTTAATAGCCTGGATGACATTTTCTATCCGATGACAGGCTGGAATATTGATGTTGGTGTATCTGTCGGGAATAAGAAAATCATAAATTATATCATGCCTGTAAATCCTGAAGATGCTATTCCAACAACCTCTACTCAATATGGCGCTGATATTGATGTTCAGAAATTTTTCAGAATAGGAAAGAAGGCTACCCTATTAAATCATTTCCAGGGAGGAACTGTGCAAAGTGAAAATTTAGTTTTAAGTGACCTGTATCGGGTAGGAGGTCTGAAAACATTAAGAGGGTTTAATGAAAACAATTATTTTGTTTCTGACTTTGCCATCTATACATTGGAATACAGATATTTTACAGATGAATCGTCTTATGTGATGCTTTTCGTAAATCAAGGATATATAGAAAATAAATTGAATAATAATTATACTGATTGGCCCATTGGCTTTGGAACAGGCATCAGTTTTAGCACTAAAGCAGGCATTTTTCAGTTTATTTATGCCTTAGGTGGGGCAAAAGACCAACCCATAAGTTTAAATCTTTCAAAAATTCACTTTGGATTAGTCACAAGGTTCTAGTTTTTCGTATAACTTGCAAAAGATTATGATTTACTTTTACTCGATATTAATATTCTCCTGGGCATTCTTTGTTGCTTTGTTTGCAATTCCTTCCATCATACAGGTTGCACACAGCAAACAGCTATTGGATATTCCCAATAGCCGCCGGTTACACTTGTTTGATACACCCAGATTGGGAGGATTGGCAATTTTTGCCGGACTTATTTCAGCGTTAATGCTTTTCGGGGAAATAAATAATGCTGTTCAAAAATTAATTGCAGCAACTATTATTATTTTTTTTATCGGGTTAAAGGATGATATGGTTTCGGTTTCAGCGTTCAAGAAATTCTTTGTACAGGTATTAGCTGCAAGCATCGTTGTTTTTTTAGGCGACTTAAAAATTGAAAGTTTTCAGGGTGTTTTTGGTATCACCGTACTGCCAGATGGAATAAGTTATTTCTTCACATTAATTGTCGTTTTAGGTATTACAAATGCATTCAACCTGATTGACGGATTGGATGGATTAGCCGGCACAATCGCAGTTCTCACCTGCTTATTTTATGGGTACATCTTTATGTCTGTTGGCGGTGCCGCCAGTCATCCTTATGCCTTGGTTTGTTTTTGTTTAACAGGAGCATTGTTAGGATTTTTAAGATATAATATTTTCAAAGCTCAGATATTTATGGGCGATACCGGATCATTAATCAGCGGCTTTGTTGTTGCCTTTTTAGCCGTAAAAATTATTGCTCTGTATGAAAACAATGGATACAATTTAATCTCCTTACCTGCTGTTGCAATTGCTCCAATATTATTACCTTTAGCAGATACATTAAGAGTATTTGTGCTTCGCGTATTAGCAGGCTACAGCCCATTTACTCCGGATAGCAATCACTTGCATCATCGCTTAATGGCTTTAGGTTTTTCATCTCTTTCAATCGTATGCCTGATGTTTTTATGCACGATATGCAGTATTTCTGCAGCAATGCTCATGACTCAGGTAAATCAAACAGTATTATTAATAGGTATGTTTGGAGGCATTTTTATTTTAATGGCCTTTATAGAAATAATTTATAAAAAGAGAACAAAAGCGTGTATAAGCAACTTATAATCATTACTAAATCGGCACTTCTTATATTTTTATTGTCCATATGCAATGTTTTGTATGGGAATAATTATTATACAGTAAAAGATCTGAGTAATGATTGGCAAGTATATGATAAATATTATCAATCTTATATTCCATTATTGGTAAAAGGTGCTAAAATTCAAAGCGGGGGAATTTATATCAATAAAAACTCGAAGGAAAATAATTTCGTTTCTTTTTACTCATCTAAAGGGCTGAGTATTTTTATAGAAAACAAACTGGTTTATAAGCATCCTCAGAATGCTCACTCCAAAAGAGTAAGACTGCCGTTGGCAGACTTACAGCATGTAGCAGATAATAATCCATATCTTATTTTATTTTACAATTCAAACAGTTCATTGTATGTAGATTCAGTGCGCTTGGAAGTGCTGTTGCCGGCTGATTATGTAAAAAAGGAAAATATAGATATAATTGAAAAAACGGTATTAAGAAAAAGCATTTTTGATAGAGAGATTTTTATAATAACCGTTTTGATTTTCTGTGTAGTACTTATTTTATATAAGTTTATTTTTATGAAAGGCCGCTCGTTAATCAATATCGGAATTGACAGAAATATAGAATTGTTGTTATTAGACAGGAGTGGAATGATGTCGGTAATGCTGATTATTATAAATGCATTGTTGTATATGATTATTTACTATGTTATGATGACAGAGTATGCTATGTATTTTAATTTCCCATTTAGATTTTTATTCCAAAAAGATCCAGGCATGTACATGTTGTACATTTTTAGCGCATTTGTTTTTATGCAAACAGTTAAGATTGTTTATATAAAAATTATAAATGAATTGACATTTCCTTCAGGCGTTTCTCCTTTGCAAAATTATTTGCTTCTAAATTATTTATTCCAGATCGGACTATTAATATTTCCAATCCTGTTATTTGTAACAGCCTTGTTTCCTGTCAGTTATATGATTTTTATTGCTGGGATTTCATCAAATATCTTTTTTTTAATACTCGTTATAATTTCATTATTAACGAGTTATATGATTTACTCCCGTTCAGAACTTAGAAATATTTATTTATTTTCGTACATTTGCACCGCTGAAATTGTTCCTTTAATAATAGCCTATCGGGTATTATTAGGATAATGCTTTCAGTGCGTCAATTCCATTTAGTAACATGAGCGAAATTAAGGCAAAAGACAAACACGCTAAAGATAATAGAGTTAAAAAAGTAGGAACTATTTTGGTTTCACAGCCAAAACCAACTGATGAAAAATCACCTTATTATGTATTAGCTGAAAAGTATAATCTAAAAATAGATTTTATACCGTTTATCCAAATTGAGCAGGTAGATTTAAAAGAATTCAAAAAGCAAAAAATTGAAATACTTGCGCATACGGCGGTTATTTTTACCAGCCGTAATGCAATAGACAATTTCTTCAGGATCTGTACCGAAGCTAAAATTGAAGTGCCTGCTGAAATGAAATATTTTTGTATTACAGAACAGACAGCGAATTACCTGCAAAAATATATTGTAATTAGAAAAAGAAAGATATTTGTAGGTAAAAAAACAGCTTCAGACCTGGAAGAAGTAATTAAAAAACATAAAACTGAAAAATTCTTATATCCTTGTTCTGATATAAGAAAGGACGATATTCCAATGTTTTTGTCTCAAAATGGATTTACTTTTTCAGAGGCAGTATTTTATAAAACAGTTGCAAGTGACTTATCTCATCTAGCGGATGTTAATTATGATATAATAACATTCTTTAGTCCGTCAGGAATTAGTTCGTTATTTGTAAACTTTCCTGATTTTGAACAAAAGGCAACCAGAATCGCAGCATTTGGTCCAACTACGGCAAAAGCAGTGCATGACGCAGGGCTGATTTTAGATGTGGAAGCACCTTTACCAAATGCACCATCTATGACCGGAGCATTAGAGATATACATTAAAAAGGCCAATAATATTAAATAAATACAATTATTTTAAGGATTAGTAAAAAATGTGCAACCTTTTTGCTTAAATCAAGTATGAATTCATTAGCTTTGTTTACATGTGAGTAATTTATTGGGTCAATTATAAGAATCTCTCATAATACTTTGAATATGAAAAAAATCAGTAGAATTCTTTTTATTTTTTTTGCGCTTATTTGCTTAGAGATGCCAGCATTTGCCCAGCAAGATGCGCAGTTTAGCCATTATATGTTCAATTCTATGTATTATAATCCTGGATATGCAGGTTTGGAAGGCGTTACGCGCTTTACCGGCATTTTCAGAAAGCAATGGCTTGGTTATTCTTCTACGACAGATGCACCCGGCGGTACTTCACCTACAAGTGCTGTAATGACGGCATCAACGTTATTACCTTTCTTTAAGAAAAGTACTGGAGCAGGCTTAAATTTCTTATATGATTCTAAAGGCCCTATAAATACAACTGAATTACAATTATCATTAGCTTACCACTTTAAAATCAAAACAGGGAAATTGGGTGTAGGTTTAAGATCCGGATTCAGATATGAAAACCTAAACAGTAACTGGTATCAGGTTATTGATCAGGCAGATCCTATTTATCAATCATTAACAACAAGTCCGGCAAATCAAATGAAGGCAGATTTAGCGGCGGGCGTTTACTGGCAGACACCTAAGTATTATATTGGTTTAAGTGCTTCACACTTTACTGGTACAAAATATACATATGGCATAGATACCTCCATTGCATCAAAATTAAGCAGTCACATGTATGCAACCGCTGGTTATACGTTTACATTAAGTGGAGGTATTATAAAACTTACTCCGAATGCATTTTTTCAAACGGATAGTAAAAATTACACTTATTTATTTGGCGCAATGGTAACGTATAATGATAAATTTTATGGAGGTATAAGTGCCAGACAATCTATAGCAAATAAGGAAGTTACTCAAGGAGGAAATACATTGGCAAATGACGATATAATCTTCTTGATTGGAATGAATTTAATGAAAAATAACGCTATGAGAGTTGGGTACGCATTTGATTATGTTACAAGTGGTGCTCAGGCGAAGACCAGAACGTCTCATGAAATTATGCTATCCTATGTTATTCCATCACCTTGGAATGACCCAAAACCAATTGTCCGTACACCTAGATACAGACAAGAGGAATATTAATCAAAAAACATAATTAATTGTCTATTAGTGTATTAAATGATTTTACAGAAATTGCAGTAAACTTATTATTATTTGCGTTAGTACAATAAAAATACTAGTTTAGGCATTCTGTTTCATTGGGAATAGACAATAGAATATACTTTAACAGGAAATAATAAATTAAAATTGGGATTTATGAATAAAGTCAGTGTTATCGGAAAGCGCTTTGCGATCATTGCATCCTTAGCGGGTCTGTTTTTGGCTCAAAGTTGCGGTAAAGGTCCTGCAGACGGTGGTGGGGATCTTGTAGGCGTTGCTGGCCGAGAATCATGGGTTCAAACAGTACCTTATGGTATGGTTGTTTGTCCATCAGGAACTTTTCACATGGGTCAGGCAGATGAAGATGTACCTGCAACTCAAATCAATTTGAACAAACAAGTAACTATAGGTGGATTCTATATGGATGAAACTGAAATTACAAATAATGAATACCGTCAGTTTATGAACGTTATGCTTGAGGATTCAGTAGCTACATTAGGCGAAGAATACATCATGACGGAGTTATATCCGGATACTACTGTTTGGGTTAGAGATTTCTCTCACCACATGGGCGATCCAATGATGGAATACTATTATGCACACCCTGCATTTGATGAGTATCCGGTTGTTGGTGTTGACTGGTGGGCTGCTAAATACTTCTGTGAATGGAGAACGCAGCATATGAATAACTGGAGAGCTGAAAACGGTTTATGGCAAATGCCACGTTTCAGATTACCATCAGAAGCAGAATGGGAATATGCAGCTCGTGGTGGTCGTGATATGGCAAAATATCCTTGGGGTAACCCATACATCCGTAACTCAAAAGGTTGTATGTTAGCGAACTTTAAACCAGGCAGAGGTAACTATTATGATGATGGTTTCATGTATACATCTCCGGTAGCATCCTATTTTTCGAATGATTTTGGATTATATGATATGGCTGGTAATATTTCAGAATGGTGTGAAGATGCTTATTATGATGCTGCAGTACCAATTGTTTGGGATTTGAACCCTACTTACTATAATGATGATGAAGTAAGAAAAATAATCCGTGGCGGATCTTGGAAAGATATTGCATACTATCTTGAAACTGGTACAAGAACTTTTGAATACCAGGATACGAGCAAGTCTTACATTGGTTTCAGAACAGTTATGACTTATTTAGGCCGCTCTTCTGGATATGAATTCTAAGAATATTTAATAGTAATTAATTAAACTGAACATAAACTACAAATTGTTAAACTTTAAACTTTTGTTACTAAAATGAGCAAGAAAGGCGAAAATTTATTAGAAGACGTGATCATGCCAAAAGTGTATGGTCTAGGTGCTGCTGTTGTTATTATCGGTGCGTTATTTAAGATCATGCACTGGCCATTCGCAGGTCCGATGTTGGTTGTTGGTTTGGGAACTGAAGCAGTTATTTTTGCTATCTCAGCATTCCAAAAGCCTCACAAAGATCCAGAATGGTCAAGAGTATACCCACAATTAGCAGAAGATTTTGACGGTGATGACGATGAGCCTGCAACTGCTACTGGTACAGTACAAAAATTAGACGAAATGATGGCTTCTGCGAACATTAACCAATCTGTTATTGGTCGTTTAGGTCAAGGTTTAAATAGCTTAAGTGAAAACGTTTCTAAAATGTCTGATTTGTCAGATGCAACAGTTGCGTCTTCTGAATATACTTCTGCAATCAAAGGTGCTACAGGTTCATTAAACAAAATGAACGATGCATATTCTAAAACTGCTGAAGCAATGTCAGGAATGGCTTCTGCTACAGTTGATGCACAAGGATACCATGAGCAAGTTCAAAAAATCACTAAAAACTTAGGTGCATTGAACGCTGTTTATGAAATGGAATTATCTGATGCTAACAACCACTTGCGTGCAATGAATAAGTTCTATGCTAACTTATCTTCTGCTATGGAAAATATGGCTGATGCATCTCGTGATACTCAATCATTCAAAGAAGAATTAGGCAAATTGTCTAAAAACTTAACTTCATTGAATGGCGTTTACGGCAACATGTTAACAGCAATGAGAGGTTAATTCATACCTAGTAATTATAATTTAATTATTAAAAAATCATCTTAAAAATATTATACTATGGCTGGAGGTAAAGAATCCCCAAGGCAGAAGATGATCGGTATGATGTACCTTGTATTGACAGCATTGCTGGCTTTACAAGTAAGTTCTGCGATCATGGAAAAATTCATCTTCTTAGATGAAAGCTTAATGTATGCAGTAGGTGCTGCAGATAAAGGAAATGCTGAAACAGTAGCTAAGATTGACAAAGCCGTTGCTGATGGTGGAGGAAAGGATAAAGCTGTTTCTGACAAAGCAATTCAGGTAAGAACAAAAACTGCTGAAATGATTAAAACGATGAATGATCTTCGCGAAGAGATGATCATGAAATCTGGTGGTCGTGAAGCGGATGGCTCTTACAAAGGTGCTAAAGAAGAGGAAGCTATTGCAGGTCTTATGGTTGGTACAGAAGGTGCCAAAAACGGTAAGGCTTACGCATTGCAAACCAGCCTTAACAAATACGGACAGGAAGTTATCCCAGGCATTGTTGGTAAAGACATGCCAGCAATTAAAATTGCAATGGATGGTAAAGAAGATCCAAAGTATGATAAAAAGCCAGATCAAAAATCTAAAGATTTCGGTAAATTAAATTTCGCTGAAACTCCTTTAGTAGCTGCTTTAGCAGTAATGGCAACATTTGAATCAGAAGTTAAGAAAATTGAAACTCAGGCATTAGATTTACTAGCATCTCAAGTTGGTGCAGCAGATTTGAAGTTTGATCAGGTTTTCGCTGTAGCTACTGCTAAGTCTGGTGTAGTTGCTGCTGGTACAGATTATGAAGCTGAATTATTCTTAGCTGCATCTTCTTCAGCGGTTAACCCAATCATGTCTAGAAACGGTGCTCCATTAGCTGTTGAAAACGGACGCGGTAAAGTTAAGTTTAAAGCATCTGCAACTAATTATGATGCAGAAGGTAACTCGAAACAAAACTGGAAAGGTCAAATTAAAATCAACAACAAAGGAAAAGATACTATATTCTCAATTGATGTACCTTACATCGTTGCTAAACCGGTAATTCAAATCCAGTCTGCTTCAGTAAATGCATTATACTTACGTTGCGGGAATGAATTAAGCGTACAAGTACCTGCATTAGGTGCAACATACAACCCTTCATTCACAGCATCAGGTGCTACTCTTAAGCCACTTGGCAAAGGTGTAGTTGTAGTAATCCCTACATCAGCAACCGGTGTTAAATTGAACGTTGCAAGTGGTGGTAACGCAATCGGATCTCAAGACTTTAAAGTTAGAGGTATTCCTAAACCTGAAATCCTGGTTCTTAACGGTGGTAAAGAAGTAGATCAGAAAAACGGTGTTGCCGCTCCTGGTCCAAGATCTTTACAGGTTAAAGCTAAAGCTGACGAGTCGTTTGCACAATTCTTACCTAAAGATGCTCGTTATAATGTTACTAAATGGAATGTAATGTTGGCTAGAGGTAAAAGACCTGTTACTCAACAAAACTTCACCACTGAAATGGCTAACTTAAGCTCTTTTGCTTCTCAAGCTCAGGCTGGTGACCGTTTGATCATTGAAGTACAAGATGTTTATCGTACAAACTTCTTAGGTGAAAAAGAAAAAGTAAATATTGGTACACCAATCTTTACAGTTCCTTTACAATAATATTAAAAAACTGTATTATGAATAAATTCAGTGTTATCGTATCCATTATCTTTTGTGCTGTAGCATCTATTGCTCATGCACAAGAGACACCTGCAAAACAATGGGAAGACCCATATGCAACAGGCTTCAATAAATACTCTGTTCGTCCTATTCATACCTCTGATATCATGTATAAGAAGACTATCATCAGAGCTATAGATTTAAGAGAAAAGCAAAATTTACCTTTATTTTCTAGAAATCGTGAGCTTCCTAGATTAATAATCGATGCTACTCTTGCAGGTCTTATCACTCCTTATGCTAATGATTCATTAGAAAATGGCAGTAAATTATCTATTGACGAATTTAATGCGTTATTGATAATGCCAAGTGATCAACCTGTCTATACTCCGGAAGATACATTGATGATGTTCCAAAATGAAGATTATTCTTACAGAACAACTTCATTAGGAGGCGATTCTTTCTTCCCTACGGATATCTATCAAATGGAGATTAAAGAAGAGTGGTTATTTGATAAACAACGTTCAAGACAATATTTTGATATTGACGCAATTACTTTCTATGTACCTGCTGATCATCCTTCAAATATTAAAGGGATTCAGTATGCAATTGCATCATTCTCTTACAAAGAACTTTGTGAAAAATTATTCAAGGATAATCCTAAAGCAATCTGGTTTAATCCACAAAATGAAAGAGAACACAAAAATCTTGCAGATGCATTTGATTTGAGATTGTTCAGCTCTTATATCATTAAAGTATCTAACCCGAAAGATTCTTATTTAACAGATATCTACGGTGGCGATCAACTTAAAGGTTTAATGGCTTCACAATGGGCTGCGTTTGAATTGTTAGAATACGAGCACAACCTTTGGGAATTCTAAGATAACAGATACGATAACCCTGTTATTCATAAATAAAGAAGGCCTTACATTTGTAAGGCCTTCTTTATTTATTTAACTGCTGAAAAAGGATAGTTGCTTTAGAGTTGCCAATTACCGGGGTCAATTGTTCAATACTGGCTTCTTTAATCCTTTTTACAGTTTTAAAATGTGTCAACAACTTTTTTACCGTCCCCGGTCCTATACCAACTAAGTTCTCAAATTCAGTTTTTAACAACGCGTCTTTACTTCTTTTTTGCCTGTGAAACGTAATGGCAAACCTATGTGTTTCATCCCGGATTTGTTGGATAAGTTTCAAAGACTCAGATTTTTTATCTAAATACAATGGATCATTATCCCCCGGGAAAAACAATTCCTCTAAGTTTTTGGCAATACTGACAATCGGGATCTGTCCATATATATTCAAATCTTTCAAGGCCTGGCAGGCAAATGATAGCTGGCCTTTACCGCCATCAATAATAATAAGAGTAGGAAAGGGCAAGCCTTCTTCTCCCATGCGCTTATAACGCCTGTAAACAATTTCGTACATAGATGCGAAATCATTCGGGCCCTCAACTGTTTTGATATTAAAGTGCCTGTAATCTTTCTTAGAAGGCTTTCCATTTTTATAACAAACCATCGCAGCCACAGGGTTTGTACCTTGAATATTTGAGTTATCGAAGCATTCAATATGAGCAGGCAGTTCTTTTAAGGATAAGTCTGCCTGCAATGTTTTTAAAACACGTATCTCCGGCTTTTCCTTTTTTTGATCGTCATACCTTGTCAAGGTATGCCACGCATTCTTTAGAGACAGATCAATTAGTTTTTTCTTGTCACCACGCTGCGGAATACTAACCTTGCAATATGTAGACAATATCGGCAATTCAATGTTACAGATTATTTCTTTGGTCGAATCCCAGCCTTCTTCATGTATTTCGAATAAGGCATGCATTAAAAGTTCTTCCTCTGTTTCATCAAGCACTGCTTTCATCTCAATTGTGCGAGCTTTAATAATAGAGCCATGCAAAATACTCATGAAATTAACAGACGCTCTGTTTAATCTTTTGACAATTGTATAAACTTCAAGATTATTTATATCAGGATTTACAATCAAACTGCTCTTTTCAAGGCCAAGCACAGAGTTATACCTCTCTTTAAAAAACTGTGCTTTTTCAAATTGCATATCTTCAGCGGCAGAAAGCATCTTTTCCTGATAGTATTTTTTCACGGAAGAAAAATTGCCTTTCAGAATATTACGGACCTGGATAATACTCACGTCATAATCCTCCTTTTCCTGTTTTCCTTCACACGGGCCTTTACAGTTACCTATGTGATATTCGAGGCATACCTTAAATTTGTGCGCATCAATATTCTGTTTTGTAAGATTCAGGTCACATGTGCGAATAAAAAAAGTTTTCCGTAGTGATTCAACTAATGAATGCATAGCTCTGCCACTGGTATAAGGGCCAAAGTATTCACCCTTTTTTTTATCTATTTTCCGGGTAGTTGTTAGTGTTGGAAAATCAGCAGAAGACAGACAAATAAACGGGTATGTCTTATCATCCCTAAGAAGTACGTTATACTTAGGTTTGTTTTCTTTTATTAAATTATTTTCGAGAAGTAATGCCTCGTATTCAGAATTTACCAGCGTGTATTCAGCATGGTAAATCTTGCGCACCATACTGCGTGTTTTCTGATCGAGATTTTTTTTATTGGTAAAATAGTTTGCAACACGTTTACGCAGGCTTTTAGCTTTGCCTACATATATAAGTTCCTTTTCAATTGAATAAAATCTATATACTCCTGGCGAAGAAGGTAATTCTTTCAGAAGGGATCTTATGTCCTCTTTTTCTAACATAGATTTTAAAAATCTGGAATATTTTGATTTTTAATTACTGAACTGTTGGGATTTGTATTACTATTAGCATTTTCTACCTCTTTAAATTTTTTGCAATTTATTTCAACAGATAATGGAGATGCAGGTGTCGGAAAACGTTCTTTCAGAATGCCGGTTTTAGGATCATTATAAAGATGGTTCATAAAGATTGCCCAGATCGGCATCGCCATTCTGGCACCTTGACCGTCATTCATGCTTCTGAAGTGGATAGAGCGGTCGTCTCCTCCAACCCAGATGCCAGTGGTTAATTGCGTTGTTATTCCAACAAACCAGCCATCAGAATAATTCTGCGTTGTACCGGTTTTGCCTCCGATTTCTGCTCCGTTCCATAAAAGGCCATATTTATTTAAGCCTAATGCAGTACCTCCTTTTTCTTCCGTTGCCCCTTTAAGCATATGTACCATTAAGTAGGCTGTCTCTTCACTTAGAACTTCTTTTGTTTTAGGTACAAAATTCTGGAGAATATTACCGTTTTTATCTTCGATGCGTGTAATAAATATCGGCTCAGTCCATACGCCTTGATTTACAAACGTACTATATGCGCCAACCATATCGTATAAGGTTACATCAAACACACCTAAGCATAGAGCCGGCACGGGTTCCAGTGGGGTTGTGATGCCCATACGAGTAGCATAATCAACTACTGTTTCAGGACCAACTTTTTTAATCAGATTGGCTGTAATGCTATTGATGGAATTGGCCATCGCTTTTCGTATTGAAAACATTTCTCCGCTATAAGCGCCATCGCTGTTTTGTGGTGTCCATGTTTCATTAATATCTTCTGTTTTGAATGTAACCGGCAAATCGGGCAATTCATAACAAGGGCTGTAACCAAGATCAATAGCGGCAGTATAGACAAAAGGCTTGAACGTAGAGCCGGGTTGTCTCGATCCTTGTTTTACATGATCGTATTTAAAATGTTTGTGATCAATTCCACCCACCCAGGCTTTAATCTGGCCACTATGCGGATCCATCGATAACATACCGGCATGAAGAAAATGCTTATAATATCTGATAGAATCAATCGGGCTCAGCAATGTATCAATTTCACCATTCCAGCTAAATACTTTCATGGAAATTTTTCTATTCATCGCACTCCAAACTTTCGCTGTATCTCCATCATAAATTTCAGAAAACATTCTCCATCGATCAGAATGTCTGGCAGCTTTTTCAATAAAGTTTGGAATTTCTTTAAATTCTTCATCGCGCCAAGGAGTTTTACCTTTCCAGTAGGCAAAGAATTTACCTTGAAGATATTTCATATGTTCTGAGACTGAAGCTTCAGCATAAGCCTGAATTTTAGAATCAATGGTGGTGTAGATTTTAATACCGTCTTCATACAAATCAATGCCCCGTTCGTTACACCAACTGATTAAATACCTGGTAATATAACTTCTGAAATAGGTTGCAGAACCTTTATTATGATTTTCAACTTCATATTTGAGTGCAATAGGCTGCGCCGACAATGTTGCAAACTGGGCATCACTTATGTATTTATATTTATTAAGTTGTTCTAAAACAGTATTTCTACGCGCGATAGCATTTTCAGGATTGTATACAGGGCTGTACAAAGACGGGGCTTTCAGTAAGCCTACCAGCATTGCAGCCTGATTGATGTTTAGGCTATCCTGGGGAATACTGAAGAAGGTTTGTGATGCTGTTACAATACCAAATGAATTACTTCCAAAATCCACCGTGTTGAGATACATAGTCATGATCTCTTTTTTGGTGTAGGACCGTTCGATTTGAATGGCCGAGATCCATTCCTTCGTTTTATTAATTACTAATCGCAGTTTATTGTTTTTTTTAGCCAGGCTGCCTTCATATTTGGCGCCACGCGTTTTAAAAAGATTTTTTGAGAGCTGTTGGGATATCGTACTCGATCCTCTTTTATCACCTTTCAATAAATACCAAAAAATTGCAAAGCTTCCCTGCAAATCAATGCCTGAATGTTTTTCAAAACGAATATCTTCGGTTGCAACCAAGGCGTTTATTACATTCGGAGATATTTCATTGTATGAAATATTCGTTCTGTTTTCCCTGTAATATTTTCCGATAAGTACACCGTCCGATGTATACAATTCAGAAGAGATGTTTGATTTGGGATTTTCTAATGCTTCCAGATTTGGCATAGGTCCAAACAGGTCTCCTGTATTGTTTGAGACCATATAAAACCACAACCAAATAAATGCTGCACCTGATATAAAGCTGCACCAAAGCACTAAAATTGCTGCACGAATAATTTTAACTTTCATTTAGATCAATTTTGTTAACACATTGTCAATAAAACTAAGGCTTTGTTGGAATGGCATTCTCTACTGCATCCTGCGTTGTGTCTTTTGTTTTATCTTCAGGTATTGTGGTATCTACGTTTGCCGGAGGAGTAATATATTTTTCCCGGTCTTTCTTTACTGCTTCAGAGAGTTCTTTAACGGCAGGAAGCAACGTGCTTTCAGGAAATTTTTCAGGGAAATTACTGATTGCCTGTTGTACGTCATGGCCTGTGCCTTCTATTTTTATTCGGCAAAGTATTTGTATGTAGGCAACTTTATCCAAAATGTCACTATCGGGATACTTGTTGCTCAATACCGTACCTGCAGAATCTGCCTCTGCAAATCTATTTGCCTTATATAATGCATATACGTCTTTATACTCAACAGTGGCAAATTTGTTTGCAATTTTTGAATCTCTGTAATAGTTTGGATTCCGGATCAGTTTAGCAAAGATTGAATTGGGGTGTTCATTAAGCAATCTTGCTTTATAAACCTCCTGCTTATTATTATCCTGTTCTTTATATATCAAATATAAATTATACAGTACTTCCGGAACATATTTACTTTCAGGGTATCTTTTTAGAATATTCTCATATGTACGGATCGCCCGTTGTGGTTCGTCAAGTTTATGGTTGTAAATACTTGCTACCTGAAACATTGCTTCTTCAATTTTGCCGTTGGCCACCACCCGTTGGCTATCTGTAAATGGAATATCAATTAAATATTTTTTCCGGTCAACCTTTAATGGCGTAATGTCATTTTTTTCTTTCTCTAAAGCCCCGTCATCAGCCAGCGTTTTAAGTGAATCTTTGTTTGCTTTTAAAGAATCCGAATCCGGCGAATCATAATCAATAATAGGATCTTTTTTCGATCGTCTCCAATGATCCTCTAATTTTCGTTTGCCCCATTTTTGAGTAAACTCACCAATACCGTTCTGTACAGCTGTTGCATTTGAAAAATACCAGCTTGCGGCTAAAGGTGTGCCATTTGTAAAGGCGGCATTAGGTTTTAAGGCATCATCTACATCACCCGACTGCTTCTTCTTTTTTAATGCCAGTTGTTGTAACCGGTAAGCCTCCTGTTCTTTTGCAACAAGAGAATCTATTAATGTATTCAGAGCTGTTGAGTCCATGTATGAAACCTTCAACAGACTGTCTTGTCTTTTAATTGTATTTATGTGTTTTACAAATTCATCCAGAATACGTTCTCGTTTTGAGATTACAGGATAACGTTTGTCTTTTTTATTGAATGTAGCAGCAGTACTGTCGTAGTAGGCGGCAGCATTTTCATAATCTTCCAGATCATCGTAATATATTTCGGCTAGTTTTAAATACGTAAAACCTTTTTGGTAACCGCCAGGTTTGCCTTTCGAAGAAGACAATTTTAAATATTCAATTGCCTTAGGAAGGTTTTTTTGTTTGTATTCAAACATTGCCATTTCATAATAAATCTTATCCCGATATTCTTCGTTTTTAGGATCCTTTAACAACTTGGCGTAATACTTATTTAATTTCTTAGTTGTATTTGCATTTGCAATATTTGTCACCTGATATAAATTCAACCGTGCAACAAACAGCATTTCATAGGGCGGGTTTGATTTAACTACTTTGTGATAATTTTTATACGCCAGCGTATCGTTTCCATTTTGTTGATAGAGCTGCCCCAATATGAAATACATGCGTGAGCGCTGGTCTCTTTTTCTTTGAAGAGGGGCGGCTTCTTCAAGCAACGGAATCATTTCATCATAACGCTCGAATATGCGCAAATACTCTGCCTTGGTCGTATTATATATGGCTTTGTTTTTTTTCGTGAGCGTTTGTTTGTCCAGGTGATCTAAAACAGTTTTTGCGTTGTCCAGCTGGTTGGCTGCCATGTATGCACGCACCAGATAAACTAGCGATTCGATTTTATCATCATCATCTTTACCATGGGCATTAACATACTTATAGGTTTCAATACCCATTTTGAATTCGCCCCGATATATTCTGCAACGCCCTACTAAGATATAGCTGTCGTCTACATAGTCACTATTCTTATGTCTTCGGATAGGCATGGACGCTTTTTTAATAATATCATCCAGTTGAGAGATCAGCCCTTTGGTTTTATTGGTATCAAGAGGCGGAAGCGGGTGTAAGATGCCGTTGTAATTATCTTCTTTAAAATCGTAGACTTTAACTTCAACAAGTTTCATTCGTTCGCGTGCTAAAAAAAACGAATTGTCTCTTGCAAGTAAGTTGTGATAGTTTCTGGCAACAAATGAATTGCTTTCCTGACTGCAAGAAACCATAAAGGCTCCTGATACGAGCAGGCTTAAAAAAAGTGAAATAGAATTAGAAAATAATCTGCTTTGGGTATTCATGTATTCAAAGATAGTAAAACGTTGAAGTTTTATTAGATACATTAGAACGATTTTGATAAAAAATGATTGTATTAAAAAAACTTTCTAAGCGGTAAAGAATATATTACCTTTGTGGTATGGGAAACGAAATCAAAGAAGTTAAAAAGACATCTCAAAATGGCTTTTTCAAATTCTCGGCTATTGGTTTTCAAATGATCGCTACAATATGCGTATTTGGAGGTATTGGGTGGTGGCTGGATTCATATTTTGAAGTTAAAGGAAAGTATAATACTATTTTTTTTATGCTTTTTGGTGTTATAGGAAGCATTGTTAAATTCATAATGGACGTATTGAATGAACAGAAAAGAGGAGAATAGCTCAATTTTATCAAACTTTTGGTTTGGTTACACAATATTGCTAATTCTAACATCAGGTGTTGCACTATTGCTTACGTACGTAAAGCCAGCATTCTTAAGCAACCATTTTTGGACGATACAAGGTTTTTTTGGTGTTATTTCAGTGCTATCTCATGTTATATCGAATTTAGGCTTAAAAAGCAGGGAAGAATTTCACACATTTTACTTAGGTTCTATGGCCGTAAGGTTTATTTTCTCCTTATTTTTCATTTTGTTCAGCATGGTTTATCTATCAGGTAATAAGATAACTTACGTAGCGAATTTTTTTATTCTCTACATTGTATATGCTTCATTTGAAATTTATCACTTATTGCGTAACTTGCGCGCCGATTCAAAGAGAAATGGCTACTAAAATCAACAAATTACTACTATTAATTCTGCTATCTGTTCTGTCAATAGCGGGGTTTGCTTCATCTGAAGCTCATAACGTACAGGAAGAAGATTTAGACCAGGTGTCTGTTTTCAAGCCGGGAGAAATGATTATGCACCATATTGCAGACTCTCACGAGTGGCATTTTTTCAGTACAGAATCTTTTCATGGAACAATACCACTTCCAATCATTGTTTATTCAGCAGGGAAGGGTTTATCTGTTTTTTCTTCTTCAAAATTTGCGCACCATGGCGTTTATAATGGATATAAACTTCATCATGAAAGAATTTTTGCTGTAGATGCAGCCGGAAATGAAGATACATCTGTTAAAATCTATGATTTATCTATTACTAAAAACGTTGCATCATTAATGATCAGCGCAATTTTATTAATAGCTGTATTTACTGCTGTTGCAAAAGGATATGTTAAAAACAAAGGGAAAGCACCTTCCGGTGTTCAATCATTCTTTGAGCCTATTGTCGGTTATGTACGCGATGAAATTGCTGTAAAAATGATTGGGCCGAAATACGAACGTTTCATGCCGTATTTACTGACTGTATTCTTTTTTATCTGGTTTAACAACCTGTTGGGTTTAATGCCCGGTGGAGCAAACTTAACAGGCAATATTACAGTAACACTGGTATTGGCCGGGATTACATTTATTATTACAACAATTAATGGTAACGGATATTACTGGAAACACGTATTGTGGACTCCGGGTGTACCGCTTCCATTACGCATTATTATACTGCCAATTGAAATCATTGGGTTGATCACAAAACCGTTTTCATTGATGATACGTTTGTTTGCAAACATTACAGCGGGTCACATCATCATATTAAGTTTCATCGGTTTAATCTTCATATTCAAGAGTCTTTTCCTTGTTGCCCCATTAAGTGTGGCATTCGGATTGTTTATGACATTCCTTGAGCTGTTTGTTGCGCTTATTCAGGCATTTGTGTTTACGTTACTAACGGCTATGTACTTCGGGTCTGCTGTTGAAGAACATGCACATGATGATTATGATCACGGACATTAATATTCACTTGTTTTCATTCAATAATAAATAAATACAACTATGTTAAATTCAATTTTATTAGATGGTCTTGCATTAGCAGGTGCTGGTATCGGCGCAGGTGTTGCAGCATTAGCGGCAGGTTTAGGTATCGGCCGTATTGGTAGCAGCGCAGTAGAATCTATTGCACGTCAACCATCTGAGAGTGGAAAAATTCAAACTGCAATGTTGATTGCAGCAGCCCTTATTGAAGGTGTTGCTCTTTTCGGTGTAGTAGTATGTCTATTGATCGCTCTGGCGTAATTGCTTAGAAGTATATTCCGTTGACATTAGGTCTCGGAATATACTTTCTTTACTTGGAATCATTATTTAAAACATATATGGCTTTATTAAGTTTAATCACACCCGATTTCGGTCTATTCTTCTGGCAAACTGTAATCTTCCTGGTTACGTTGTATTTGTTGTCAAAGTTTGCCTGGGGACCAATCATGAGCGCAATGAAGGAGCGCGAAGATTCCATTACAGATGCATTATCTGCTGCTGACAAAGCACGTGCGGATATTGAAAAATTACAGGCAACAAATGAAGCGTTATTGGCTGAAGCCAGAATTGAACGTGATAAAATACTGGCAGATGCACACAAAGCTGCAACTACCATGATGGAAGATGCTAAAGTAAAAGCAAGCACTGAAGGCAATCGTTTGATGGAAGCTGCACGTGTTTCGATTCAGACAGAAAAGAACGCAGCGTTACATGAAGTTAAAAACTATGCAGCTACATTGGCTGTTGAAATCGCTGAAAAAATTCTTCGCAAAGAATTAAACAATGCTGAAGAACAAAAGAAATTGGTAAGCGAATATATTAAAGAAGTAAACCTGAACTAATACATTCATCATGAAAGAAACGAGAGTAGCATACAGATATGCAAAATCGCTGATTGATCTTGCAGCGGAGAATGGTGTTTTGGATCGGGTGAATGCTGACATGGCTGGAATTGAATCTGTTTTCAAACAGAATCATCAGCTGGTTGCCGTAATGAAAAATCCAATTGTTCAAGGCGACAAAAAACACGCTATACTGGAAGCATTATTCGGCGGTAAGGTAGATAACTTTACCATGTCATTGCTTTCATTATTAACAAAGAAGCATAGAGAAGCTGTGGTTTTTGAAATCTCTTCTGAATTTCAAAGACAATACCGTGAAAAGATGGGTATTAAAATTGTTGAAGTAACAACAACCCAGCCAATCACAGAAGATCAGCGTGCAAATTTCAAAGCAATCATGGCATCTAAAGCATCGAAAGTTGAATTGATCGAAAAGATAGATGAAAAAATATTAGGAGGTTTTGTATTGAAAATGGACGATCAGCAAATCGATGAGTCTGTTATTGCAAAACTGAATAAAATAAAAAATAAGTTTACAGAACAAGTTATAAATTACTAAGTATTATCATATATGCTAGACGTTAGACCTGATGAGGTATCTGCAGTATTGAGACAGCAGTTATCAAACTCCTTAACCGAAGCTCAATTAGAAGAAGTAGGAACTGTTCTTCAAGTGGGTGATGGTGTTGCTCGTATTTACGGCCTTACGAAGGCTCAAGCTGGTGAATTATTAGAATTTGAAGGTGGCCTGAAAGGGATGGTATTGAATCTTGAAGAAGATAATGTAGGTGCCGTTTTATTGGGTGAATACAGTGCAATCAAAGAAGGTTCTACAGTTAAAAGAACAAAACAGATTGCATTCGTAAATGTTGGCGAAGGCATGGTTGGCCGTGTTGTTGATACGCTTGGTAATCCGATTGATGGCAAAGGCCCGATCACGGGTGAATTATATAAAATGCCAATGGAACGTAAAGCTCCGGGTGTTATCTACCGCCAGCCGGTTACAGAACCTTTACAGACTGGTATCAAAGCGATTGATGCAATGATTCCTATCGGTCGTGGTCAGCGTGAATTAATCATCGGTGACCGTCAGACTGGTAAAACAACGGTTGCATTAGATGCAATTATCAATCAAAAAGAATTCTACGATAGAGGTGAGCCTGTATTCTGTATTTATGTGGCATGTGGTCAGAAAGCATCTACTATTGCAGGTATCGTTGGTACACTTGAAAAGCATGGTGCAATGGCTTATACAGTAGTAGTAGCTGCTACTGCATCTGATCCGGCTCCAATGCAATATTTCGCTCCATTCACAGGCGCTGCCGTTGGTGAGTACTTCCGTGATACTGGACGTCCGGCATTGGTTGTTTATGATGATTTGTCTAAACAGGCAGTTGCTTACCGTGAAGTTTCTCTTTTATTAAGAAGACCGCCAGGGCGTGAAGCATACCCAGGTGATGTATTTTACCTACACAGCCGTTTATTAGAAAGAGCCGCAAAAATCAACAAGTCTGATGAAATTGCAGCTGCAATGAACGACTTACCTGAATCATTAAAAGGTATTGTAAAAGGCGGCGGTTCATTAACTGCGTTACCAATTATCGAAACACAAGCCGGTGACGTTTCTGCTTATATCCCGACAAACGTAATTTCTATTACAGACGGTCAGATCTTCTTAGAGATCAACTTATTCAACTCTGGTGTTCGTCCGGCAATTAACGTAGGTATTTCGGTATCACGTGTTGGTGGTAACGCTCAGATCAAATCAATGAAAAAAGTTGCCGGTACATTGAAATTAGATCAGGCACAATTCAGAGAATTAGAAGCGTTTGCTAAATTCGGTTCTGATCTTGATGCTTCAACTAAACTGACAATTGAACGTGGTAGAAGAAACCTTGAAATATTGAAACAACCTGCATTCTCTCCGGTTTCTGTTGAAGAGCAAGTTGCAACAATCTATGTTTCAACAAACGGTTTCATGGATTCAGTTGTAGTAAACAAAGTACGTGATTTCGAAAAAGACTTTTTAACTGTCTTGAGAACTTCTCACAAAGACACGTTAAAAGAAATCAAATCCGGAAAGATTGATGACGCTATCACAGAAGTATTGAAAAAAGTAGCAAAAGAAGTTGCTGTAAAATATTCTAAATAATTTATGCCAAGCTTAAAAGAGGTCCGCAATCGGATAGCTTCTGTAAATTCCACGCAGCAGATTACTAAAGCCATGAAAATGGTTTCAGCAGCTAAGCTAAGAAGAGCACAGGATAGAGCTATGAAGATTCGCCCATATGCTGAAAAACTGAATGGAATTCTTCAAAACATTGCTGCATCTCTTGAAGATGGTGCAGATAATGTTTATGCAGAAGAAAGAGAGTTAAAGCGTTTGTTGATTGTTGTAGTTACTTCAGACAGAGGTTTGGCCGGTGCATTTAACGCCAATATTGTTAAAGCTGCCAATGCATTGATTGAAGAAAAGTATTCAAACCTTTACCAGGCAAATAAAGTAGATTTTATCTGTATTGGCAAAAAAGGTGCAGAGGCTATCACAAAGCGCGGCGAATCAGCAAATCTGGAGTATCAGGGCTTATTCCAGAATTTAAGTTTTGATACAGCACGTGGTGCTTCTGAATATGTTATGAATGCTTATTTAACGGGAAAATATGACCGAGTTGAAGTTATTTATAACGAATTCAAAAATGTCGCCACTCAAATTATCCGTACAGAACAATTTCTGCCAATTAAAGGGCAGGCATTAAGTGCGGTCAAACACAGTGCAACAGAAGTTGATTACATCTTTGAACCAAGTAAAGAAGAGATTGTAAAGGAATTAATCCCTAAGTCACTAAAAGTTCAATTCTACAAATACTTGTTAGAGTCGAATGCTTCTGAGCACGGTGCGCGTATGACAGCAATGGACAAAGCAACAGAAAATGCCAAAGAAATGCTGAAGGCATTGAAATTGACATACAACCGTTCCCGTCAGGCGGCTATTACAAAAGAAATATTGGAAATTGTTGGTGGTGCAGAAGCATTGAACAACTAATTCTAACATACATACAGAAAAAGAATGGCGCTACACAGCGCCATTCTTTTTTTATACGCATATGGTAAAATATATTCTATACCTTCATTTATGGCTTGCGCTGATCGCGTTCCTGCTAACGATGGAATGCGTGCTTTTTTTCTCTATCCCTTTAGATTATTATCCTTTTGCCTGCTTTTCAGCAACTGCTACCTTATTTACCTATAATGCGCATACATTATTTGTTTTGTATTCAAAAACAAAAACAACAGAGCTGACAGACTGGGCAGTTAAGCATTATTATGCTGTGCTGGCTGCTGCAATCACAGGCCTTACCTGCAGCCTGCATATATGTATCCGGTATTTCTCCTTATCTCAATGGATTGTGCTTATTTCTGCAGGCTGTACCTGGCTTTTCTATGAAAACCGCAGTATACGTTTAAATAAAAAAGTACAAACAGCCAGGCAAAATTATTCCTTCCTCAAAAGTATTATACTGGCTCTGGTGTGGACGGTTGTAACAGGTATACTTCCGTTGACAACAGCCCAATTCAATTTGCTGTTACAGCCAGATTCAATCCTGTTTACAGGTATCCGTTTTTGTCTGTTTGCATTTATTACACAACTGTTTGAATACAGAGATCTGCATATAGAGAAAAACAATATAAAGGCAACTAATCCGGCGGGTAAAACAATCGGCTATACAAACCTTACACTGTTGTGTAACCTGTTTACTGCTGCAATATGTATTCAATTGGTGTTTCTTGATGTACCTGTTTCATTCAAACTGACAACAATTCTGCAGCTTGCATTTCTTATCTTTTTCATACGGATAAAAAATATAACGACCATTACCACAAGTATGCTTCTGTGGGATGGGATATTAATTCTTTCTCCGTTAATAAGCATTCCTGTTCAACAAATATGAAGCTACACCCGAATAATATCCAATCAATCATTCAGGCATTAAAGAAAATATTTCTTGACGGCGCATATGCGGACGATGTTGTACGTAATTTATTACAAAGCAATCCGAAATGGGGATCACGTGACAGGCGTTTTATTGCCAGTTCAATCTATTCGATCGTGCGCTGGTGGAAACGGTATGTATTTATTGCAGATACTACAAAAAAAGATTCGGATTGTTTTGAAAAGGTTTTGTCTGCTTATTTGAAAGAAACGTATGGTGATGGATTGTTAACACCCTTGCCTGTTGAATTAAATGAGGAGATATTTGCCAGCCGAATCAAGGCTGCCACAGCAGACAGAGCGGTGCAGGCTTCTATCCCTGATTGGATGGATGCGTTGGGAGTAAAAGAATTAGGGAAAGAACTGTGGGAAAGAGAGCTGCATTTTTCAAACCTTGAGGCAGATGTTTTCATTCGTGTAAACACATTAAAACATACTTCTGCAGAAATTATTAAGCAGTTAAATGCTGAAGGAATTGAAGCAACACAATTTGGTCCATATCCGGAAACGTTGAAGCTGGCGGAACGTAAGCCCCTGCAGCGATTACATTCCTATTTAAATGGCGGATATGAAATTCAGGATTCGGGCTCGCAGGTGATCGCACATTATTTAAAGCCAAGTCCGAATGCATTTGTTATTGATGCCTGTGCGGGTGCGGGCGGGAAAACATTACACCTTTCTGCATTAATGGGCAATAAAGGCAAAATCGTATCTATGGATATCGAAGCCTTTAAATTAAAAGAGCTGGAACGCAGAGCCGAACGTGCCGGCACGACTATTATTCAAACTAAAGTCATACGGGAAGGCGTCATTACAAGCTTGAAAAACAAAGCCGATTATCTGCTCCTGGATGTTCCGTGCAGTGGTATTGGCGTACTTCGCAGAAACCCGGATGATAAATGGAAATTATCTGCGGAGCGTATACAGGAGCTTACGCAAATTCAACAACAGATTTTACAGGAATATTCTTCTATGGTAAAGCCCGGAGGTGTACTGGTATATGCAACCTGCAGTATTTTGCCGATTGAAAATGATAATCAGATTGAACAGTTTTTGAAATCCAATACCGGGTTTCAATTAGAGAAAAAACAAACAATTTATCCTTCTGAAGGTGGAGATGGCTATTTTATGGCACGTTTGATCAAAAAATAGTATCAGAACAGGCATTAATAGTATTTGTAACAAGTACTATTAGTGCTTACTTTATTTTTTTAATGCGTATATTAGATTATACCGTTTGCATTAACTTTTATTTCTATGCTTAAAAAAATGCTTGCAGTGGTTTTTTTTACCACGTTATTCAGTCTGAGGCTTACTTATAGCCAAACCGTTAATACATTACGCGAAACAGAAGATTCTGTGCTGGTAACCTTTATTATTACCGATTTAGATAGTGTGCCTATTGAGCATGCCAAGCTGCGGGTTAGCGCAACGGACAGATCTTTAACGAAAGAAGGGGTTAGTGATGTACTGGGTATGTGTTATATGCTTTTGCCTGAAGGCAAGACGTATACCATGGTTGTACATAAATACCGGACAGATTTTCCCTTTAACGGAGGCTTGGTCTTGCCTGTAGAAAAAGGGCGTTACTCGTTTGATCAGGAAATCCGCATAAAGCTGATCAGGGATTATGCACGGATTTTTACACTAGACAATGTGTATTTTGATGTAAACAAATGGAACATAAAACCCGAGTGTGAACCTGCCATAGATAATCTGTATAACAGTTTAACACTAAATCCAAACATGCATATAGAAATTGCTGGACATACCGACAGCGACGGAGATGCACATGATAACCTGGTCTTATCTCAGCGCAGAGCGGAGGCAGTGATGAATCATTTAATTCAAAAAGGTTTAGATCCGAAACGGGTGCAGGCAAAAGGCTATGGGGAATACAAACCAATCGCACCCAATGACAGTCCTCAAAATAAATACAGAAACAGAAGAACAGAGGTGCGCGTGTTAGATGAATAGACCACGGCAATATATACTTACCAGCTTTTAAACGGATTCTCTATCAACGCAGAATTAAAATATCTGAAATCCGAAGTCACTTCCTCTCTCACCCAATCCGGTTTCTCGAAAGGTTGTTCAATGCTTTCTAATTCTACCTCTGCTACGATCAAACCCGCATTGGCACCTTCAAACACATCCACTTCCCATATATTACCGCCGAAAGAAATTTTATACCGGTTTTTCTCAATTGTTTTTTTTGTGAAAGTAGAAAGCAGTTCAATCGCTTCTGCTTTAGGAATTTCATATTCAAATTCGCTGCGCGACAATCCGTCTGCGCTGCTTTTACCTTTAATGGTTATAAACCCTTTGTCGTTGGTTGCACGTACGCGTATGGTTTTCCCGGGCTCAGTGTGCAGATAGCCTTGAATCAAATAATCCGGAGACGGCTTGCTCAAAGCTTCCCATTTGATCGGGTCAATTAAAAATTTGCGTTCAATTTCGATAGCCATAAAATGAATTATGAATTATGAATTATGGTTGCTTTAGGAAACTCTTTTTTCAAACCGGAAATTCTTCCTTTCAGAAGCGTTCAAAACATTTTTAATCATAGATAAATCACAGGCTCCCAATTTTATAAAGTTAAGACGCCCTTCTCTTAAAGTCATGTGATTTGGTCCGGAATGGTTATCAATCGTATTTAGATCCATTCCATCATCTTCCCAAAAACAGATTGGACAAATATCATATCCGCCTCTTTTCTCTAACGTAAAGTAATCGCAACAAGGACATTGAAGTTTATCTTCTTCGGATTTATCTGATTTTTCCATTTTTTACATGTTGTCAGTTATGATGTGTTTTTATTTTTAATACAAATGGGTTAGAATCGAACGATTCTAACCCATTTGTATGTTTATTTTCAAGGCCAGGTAAGGCCAATCAATGATGTTAGGCTTTTATAATAATTTTTTAATAATATCATCCGTCGTAATTCCTTCCGCTTCTGCTTTAAAATTGCGGACAATTCTATGGCGAAGTACAGGCAATGCGATTGCCTGAACATCTTCAATATCAGGAGAGTATTTGCCGGCTAAAAGCGCCGTGCATTTTGCCGCTATTATAAGGTTCTGAGAGGCTCTCGGGCCTGCGCCCCAATCAAGATACTTCTTTGTCCATTCGTGTGCGTCAGCGCCATCTTTACGCGTTTTATGGACAAGTTTAACCGCATATTCAATCACATTATCAGGTACCGGTACTCTGCGTACCAATTGCTGGAATTCAAGAATTTTTTCAGCATTAAGCACAGAACGTAATGTAGTAGTAATTCCGGATGTGGTATTTTTTACAATCGCAACTTCCGACGCGTAATCCGGATAATCCAGGATCAGATTAAACATGAAACGGTCTAATTGCGCTTCCGGTAATGGATAGGTACCTTCCTGTTCAATCGGGTTTTGTGTAGCTAACACAAAGAATGGTTTTTCCAAGGGATAGGAGTGGCCTGCCACGGTAACAGAATATTCCTGCATCGCTTCAAGTAACGCCGATTGCGTTTTGGGTGGAGTTCTGTTTATTTCATCCGCTAAAATAATATTCGCAAAGATTGCACCTTTGTTAAAAACAAAATTGCGGTTATTATCTAATGTTTCAGAACCTAATATATCACTCGGCATTAAATCCGGCGTGAACTGAATACGTTTAAAGCTTAAATGCAGCGTGGTTGCTATGGTGTTGATCAAAAGCGTTTTTGCTAAACCCGGCACACCAACAAGCAGGCAATGACCTTGGCAAAAAATGGCTGTTAGTGCCTGACGGATTGTTTCGTCCTGGCCAATAATTACTTTTTTAATTTCAGAAAAAAGTTGTTCGTAAGCCGCTTTCATTTCATCGGCCAATTCTACATCTGTTTTATTTGCTATCATTATTTTTGAATAATCATGATTTCACATTGTTTGTACTCATCATCAATATCAATATAGACTTGAGATTTTGTTTTATCAAACCATTCGTTTACGGCATTATTTTTCTTTTCTTCTAAGGCAGCTGAATAGATTTTCTGGTAATCATCTTTCAGGTTGGCTTGATGGGCAGGAATTTTATTTTTAAAATAAACAATCCGAACGGCTTCCGTACCATCTTCCATTGTAAATTTAGCGGGCATAGATATTTCACCGATTTTCATTGTGTCAATTACAAAGAAAATGGCAGGCGGAAGATCTTCCTGCGCGATTCTCGAACTACCAGATTCCGGATCGGAAAGCATGCCTCCATTAAAGGCTGTTTGTTTGTCGGAAGAATAATTTTTTGCAGCTTTCGCAAATGAGATACTGTCTTTTAAAATCTCTAAGCGAAGTGAATCAAGAAACAATGTTGGGTATATCAGATCTTTTGAAGAAGACGCCGGCTTAATCAGGATATGGCGTGTATTGTATTCAGCCCCTCTGCGTTCAATCAACTGTACAATGTGGTAGCCGTATTGCGTTTCAATAACACCTGATGTTTGGCCAGGCTGGAGCTTGCTTGCCGCAGCTTCGTATTCGGGCACAAGTTCACCTTTTTTAAAGAAACCGATTTCTCCGCAGTTTTTTGCCGATACAGGATCCTGAGAAAATTGTTTTGCGAGACGACAGAAATCTTCACCGGAAGCTACACGCTGGCGGATCTCTTCAAGTTTTTGTTTAAACTTTAATTGATCCTGACGATTAATTTCAGGCAAACGGATAATCTGTCCAACTTCTACTTCAGAAGAAAAATACGGAAGCGAATCTGCCGGTAAAGCTTTGTAAAATTTTTTCACATCATTCGGAGTGATTGTTACACCGGCAGTAATATTATCCTGCATTTTTTGTGTTACCATCTGGTCTCTGATCTGAGGGTATAATTCCTCTTTAAGCTGGTCTATGCTTTTGTTATAATAGCTTTCAAGTTTAGCAACTGTTCCGAACTGCTGAATGAAATAATCCATTCTGCGGTCAATCTGCTGATTGATAATTTCCCTTTCAACCGTTACAGAATCCATCACGGCTCTTGCCAGCAACATCTTGTTAATAATCAGTGATTCCAATACACGGCATTTAATATCATCCGTTGTTTGCATCATTTGAGCTTCAGGGCTACGCATGAATTGCAGGTATGAAATCTCTACTTCGGATTTGAGAACAATTTGATTGTCGACTTTGGCAACGATTTTATCTATTACCTGCTGTGCAGCACAGAAATGGTAATTCGTAACAAATACGAAGAAAACGAAAAGGTATCTTAAAAGCATGTATAATGGCACTATATCAATTATGTAAATATATTTATAAACGATGGTTTGTCCTAATACTGTATATCAATCAGCACAGACATTCATTCAATTATAAAAACCGGCAAGCCATAAAAAAAGGGGACTAGCCCCTTTTTTATTATTTGATAAGTTTCTGAACTTCTGTCTGATTGACTTTTGTTGGATATTTCTGTCTTAATTCAGCAATCCACTGTTGTTCTAAATAGGCTTGATAGTCTGAAATAACCATTCCTCTCGCTTCTTCAAATGTCTTATTTCTTGGTGCATCTACACGATCTATAATGATTAAATAAGCGCGGTTATTTTGTTCAAATCTATATTCGCCTACTGCCCATGAACATTTATTAATCAGTTCATTTTCATTTTTTACATACATTCCTTCAGAAACCTGAAGTGTAAGCGGCGTTTTAGCGTTGTAGACACTTTCCAGATATTTTTTAGAAGAAGTAAATAATTGAATTTCAGCGAAACGATCAGCCTGGCGTTGCGCTTCTGTTTTTCTTACTGGCGGTGTTTTAAGATCAATAAAAGATATACGTTCTTTTTTTATACCTGCTTTTGTAAAATAAGCCAGAATTGAATCTTTACGGTGTGCAGAAACAGCAGCGTTTTCAGCGTGATCTCTGCTCAATTTAATTGATGTGCTGTAATTCGCATCCTTTCTTAATAAAATAATCGCACGGTCTAATTGGCTTTTGCCAGCCTTATTTACAGATGCGCTATTTTTTTCAAAACTGATATTTTCAAACGATTGTTCTTTAACCTGGTAAGATACAGATTTAAAATCAACCGCTACTTTATCCAATGTTGTTTTGTCTGCTGCGCTTAAGATGTATGCGTGCGCACGATCACCCCAGGCATATTTAGAAGCATTGTCCTGATAGAATCTTCTAAGACCGGCAGTATCAGAAGAAGCTTTGTTCCAAACTTTTTCTTCCATCATCTGGAATAAAAGAATACCATCGTGATATTCTTTTAACAGCATTTTGTAATCTACAAATTTATCAGCCAGGTGAGCTTCTTCATAGCCCATAATACTTGAGTTAACAAAGTCCGTATACAGAACATTTTTCATGTATACCTCAGGCGAAGTATTTTTTACGGCATGCTGGTTTTCATATACAAATGCGAAAAAGTCTTCTGCTGTATATTTTTCTTTATTGATTGTAAATAACGTTGCTTTATTTTTTTCACTTTCTTTAAATGTCCAGTTACCTATTAACAAGCTACTATCTGCTTTAGAAACAGCGTAATCAATACCTTTGGTGTACTCAACAAAATTGTTTTCACGCTTTAAACGTGCAATCAGCATTTTTTTATTTAAATCTGAACGGGAATCTTTTGTAACCTTTGCACGGATGCTTGGTTCCAGTTCTTCAAACGAACCTAATGGTTTACGTTCAAGGAGTTTTATGATATGCCAGCCATACGGAGTTTGTACAGGCGTTGTGTATTGCCCCGGTGTTGTTAGTGTGAACGCTGCATTCTCAAAAGAAGGAATCATTTTACCTGTAGAGAACCATTGTAATTCACCGTTTTTACTTCTTGAATTTACATCGTCCGAAAATTCACCGCACAATTCATTCCAGGAAGTTCCTGCCTGAAGTTCTTTATAGATCTGATCAATTTTATTTTTTGCAAGAATTGAATCTTCCGCACTCATGCCCTGGCTGTAGCGCGCCATAATGTGTGCAACATGAATCTGTCCCTGAGAAGGCCGTCTGTCTACAACTTTTAGAATGTGGTAGCCAAATTTCGTACGGACAGGTTTAGAAACGCTGCCTACTTTTGTATTATAAGCAGCTTCTTCAAATTCATATACCATGGATAGTGCAGTAAAATATCCCAGATCACCTTTGTTGGTTTTCGCAGATGGATCTTCTGAATATTGAGCAGCTAACTGGTCAAAATTTTCGCCTTTTAATGCACGCTCTCTAAGCGCAACAATTTTGTTGTACGCAATAAGCGTGTCTTTAGGGGTAGCTTCAGGATTACAGAATATTAAGATATGACTTGCACGAATCTCTTCTTTCATGCGTTCATATGCTTGTTTAACAAGCATGTCTGTAACGCCTTTTTCTGTTAAATAAGGTTGCGCTAATTGTTTTTGATAACCAGCTAACTCCTGTTTAAATGCAGCGGTTGTATCTAGTCCGAGAGATTCAGCTTCTTTAACGCGAAGTTTGAATTTGGTATACAGATCAATGTATTCCTCAATGCTTTGTCTGGAATAGGCATCCGCACTTTTTCCATTATTTTTATCGTAGATGTATTTAAAATCTTCTGTTGAAATGGAATCATCAGCTACGGTTAGTATGGCCGGTGATGCTGCAGGTGCGGTTGATTTTTTAGAAGAGGAAGTTGCGGTTTTGTCACTTACACAACTATAAACAAATAACCCGGATAGGGCAGATGCAATAATCCAAAAGGATAATTTCATAAAACAATAAGAAATAAATTAAACTAAATTAATGTAAAAGTTGAAACGTACGGACTGTTGTTTTGGTATTTACCAACAGGGATTTTCAATACAAATTAGGAGTTTTTTATCAAGTAAAAAAACGCTCAGGCAAACTTAAGCGATTTGCGCAGCAATAATACTGTATAAGGCTCAGAACGTGATATTTCTATAGAGTCCATAATTTTTTTAACCAAAAGCAAGCCAATCCCGCCTTTGCGTTTTTCAGCGATAAGTTTACGAAGATCAGGAGATTCGTGGGTATTGATATCATACGGGTCTCCTGTATCACGAATTAAAAAAGTGAAGTTATTATTATCGTTTTGAATCTCTAATTCAATGTTATTATATGCTTCGGTGCTGTTTGCCGGAGTATGAAGAATTCTGTTTGCACATACCTCATCCACAGCAAGAACCATCATATTGATTTCAGGATCAGGCACAGACATTCCCTGAAGCGTTGAACTGACAAAGTCACGTACCGCTTTAAGGTTTTGAGGATCGCGCGCTATTTTAATTTTGTTATTCAATTATGTAAGCGATTCTTGTTTTGCTTCTTCTTTTGTATCAACAATTTTCAATAGTTCATCTAAGCCTAAAATCTGAAATACATTTCTGACTTTTTCGCTTAAATGGCATAATACCAAAGAAATGTTGTTTGATTGAAAATCCTGAATGTATGACATAAAAACGCCTAAACCGGCAGAAGATATATATTCCAATTGAGAACAATCAACAATAATTTTATTTTCGCCGTTAGCAACTGCTTCTTCAATTGCCTGATCCAGTTGAATACTTGAACTCGCATCCAGATCCCCTTCAATAGCGACTATATAAAACTCATTTTCTTTGACACTTGTTATACGCATAAATTTGTATTCAGTAGGTAAAATGTAATAAAAATTTTAATAATTAGCTAAATTTCATAACAAGTAATGTACAGTCATCTTCAAATTGAGTGCTTCCGCTAAAGTGCTGAACATTCTCAATGATGGTGTCAATAATCTGTCTCGGCTTGTCTGCACTGCTTTCCAGCCCCATCTGTTTTAGCCGTTCATAGCCATATTCATCTCTGGCGAGGTTGTGGGCCTCAACCAAACCATCTGTATATAAAATTAAAACGTCATTGCTTGAATAAGACAATTCGTATTTATTTATGTGTTTTTCGTAGGTATTATTTCTGCTTAAACCTAAACCTAATCCTTTACCATCGAGGAATAAGGCTTCATTGTTTTTACTGTCAATAAGTATTGCCGGGCAGTGTCCCGCACGTGCATATTGAATGCTTTGTGTTTCGGTATTGAGGACAAATAAACTAAGCGTAATAAAACTCTTTCTTTCCAGACATCTTCCCAGCGCATTGTTTGCCAGCACCATAAATTCATCAACAGGCAAGTCCAGGCTAACCAAACTCTGGAATACGCCTTTCATTTGCGCCATGTTGAAAGCGGCACTTGTTCCATGACCGGAAACGTCACCGATTACGATTGCAAACCGTGTCGGTGATAATTCATACACATCATAGTAATCACCTCCAACTTCTTTTGCTCCTTTAGAATAAACGCTTAATTGAACCGCATTATTTAAGTACAAAGAAGCAGGCAGAAGACTTTGCTGCACATCCTTGGCAATTTTTAATTCCTCCTGGTAACGCTCTGTCTGTATGGCATCCGACATAAGACGGAAGTTTTTAATCGAGATGGAGGCCTGGCTCACAAACGTAAAAATGATATCAACCATTTCTTTGTCGAAGCCATCGTTTAAATTTTTCAATAATACCAATGTACCAATCAATTGATTGTTGGATGTAAGCGGTATTAACAGAAACGATTTATAATCTAAGTGTTTTATTTTTTCTGTATGGGGGTAACTTAAAATGTCTTTAATGTATTGCGGTTCCGAAGAAATATTAACCTGATTTTTACGGAGTGCCTTTTTTATTTCAAAAACATCGTACTCGTCAATGTTACTATTTTGAAACGCTTTTAAGCCGCCTTTATTATCTCTGATTTCCAGCCAGGCCGCATCGGCCATAACCGTAGTCATACTGCTGCTGATAAGCAGTTCATACATATCTTCTTCTTTCTCCCCAACCTGAAGGGATTGATGTAATTTCTGAAAGAGCATTACTTCGCCAAATTTCTGTTCAAATACAGAAGAAGTGGGAAGGTTGAATAATAATACCAGCAAGGCGACAATACAATTCATGAGCATGAAACCGAATATGGCCTGTATGAATACATTTTCGGCAAGATCGATCAATAAGTTGCTGATAATGTGGTGTGCATAGACTCTTTCCAGGAAAGAAAGGCTGATAATAATAATTAAACTAAGCAGTAAAATGCTTCTCCATTTTTGCTTATACGTTAAGAAGGCAACCCATTTAAGGTTAAAGGCGCAGATCAAACCCAGTATAGTAATCGGGGAAGTGAAGATCAGAAAATAGGGATCAGTAATGTCAAAGAAAAAGAAATTACTGACAATGCTTATGAGTGTGAGGTACTCAAATATATGCCAGATAACATCTGTGCGTTTTGTCTTTTGGTATAGGATCATTTTCTTCCAGACATAATAGCCATTAGCGAGGAAGATGGTAATGATACCAATGTTTATGTGATATAGAATGTTTGATACCAGCGGATCATAAATAAAAAAATCGTTGTTGCTGAATATGCCGATTGATTTTATGATCAGAGAAATAAGAACCGTGATGGCGCCTATAATAAATACCTGCCACAGCAGGTCATTGAAATTGCCGCTTCGTTTCAGGCCGATTTCAATTTTAAACCCCAGGAAAGTAAATAAGAAAAAAGTACTTAAGAATGTATTAACTAAAATATCAGAAAAGTATGACGGTATAATTGGTTGAGCTAGCCTAATTACAGTAATATCGTCAGCCAGGATCAAGACCCAGCTGACGAATGCCAAAAGAAAATATATATTTCGTAAGTTCTTTAAGTTCACAGAAAATGCTAGTCAAATAATTATCTACTGCTGTAGTTTGGTGCCTCACGTGTTATCTGTACATCATGCGGGTGACTTTCTTTCACGCCGGCAGCTGTAATTTTTACAAATTTAGCTTTTTTCATGGCATCAATGTCTTTTGCTCCGCAATAGCCCATACAAGCTTTAAGTCCGCCGATTAATTGATACACCACTTCATATGCTTTTCCTTTGTATGCAATTCTCCCTACAATACCTTCCGGTACCAGTTTTTTGCTATCTTCTTCTGCATCCTGGAAGTAACGGTCTTTAGATCCATCTTCCATTGCTTCAAGAGAACCCATACCGCGGTATGTTTTGAATTTTCTTCCTTCGTAGATAATAACTTCTCCGGGAGCTTCTTCTGTACCTGCAACCAATGAACCAATCATGATTGTGCTGGCCCCGGCAGCAATTGCTTTACAAACATCTCCGGAGAAACGGATGCCACCGTCTGCAATTACAGGGATTTTATATTTCTGTAATGCTTTTGCGCATTCATATACCGCATATAGTTGAGGAACACCAACACCGGCGATGATACGTGTTGTACAGATAGAACCCGGGCCGATACCAACTTTTACCGCATCTGCGCCAGCATCAGCAAGTGCCTTAGCTGCTTCGCCCGTTGCAACATTGCCGGCAATCAGCTGCAGGTTTTTAAACTTTCTTTTAATATCTCTTACTGCCTGGATCACATTTTTAGAATGTCCGTGAGCAGTATCAATGCTTACCACATCTACACCTGCTTTAACAAGTGCTTCAATTCTATCCATTACATCAGCTGTTGCACCAACGGCAGCACCGACACGTAAGCGGCCAAATTCATCTTTACAAGCCATTGGGCGGTCTTTCTTTTTAAGAATATCACGGTAGGTGATAAGACCTTTCAGTTTGCCTTGTTTATCTACGATGGGCAGCTTTTCAATTTTGTATTTCTGAAGAATTTCTTCTGCTTTAGCTAAATCAATGCCCTCCGGAGCAGTTACAAGATTCGTAACCGTCATTATTTTCGAAATAGGCTTGTTTACATTTTTCTGAAAACGTAAGTCTCTGTTTGTTAAAATACCAACAAGCCTTTTATTTTTGTCAAGAACAGGAATACCGCCGATTTTAAAATCTTTCATAATTTTAAGGGCATCCTTTAACAGAGCATCTTCCTGAAGAACAATCGGGTCCATGATCATGCCGCTCTCAGAACGCTTAACTCGGCGAACCTGTTCAGCCTGCTTTTCAATGGACATGTTTTTATGGATAAATCCTAAACCACCTTCATGCGCCATGGCAATAGCCATTTCATATTCGGTAACCGTGTCCATAGCAGCGGAAACCAACGGAATGTTCAGTTTTATTGTTTTAGTGAGGTAAGTTGAAGTGTCAGTATCACGAGGTAATACTTCAGAATAGGCTGGTATTAATAAAACGTCGTCGTAGGTTAACGCTTCGCCTGCAAATTTAGATGAGTCAGATAGCATCGCAAATAATTTATATTCGGTTACTTATTTGCAGGACAAAATTACAAAAAAACCTTGGATTTAGAAAGCGCCTTCAATATTATTATTGTATTATTTCTATCTTTTTGCTTCAATCTGTTTAAATAGTTATACTTGAATATAATTATACATACTTAATTAAGACTATGCTTTCCAAAAAAGCTAAATATGCACTTAAGGCCCTGCTTTTTCTATCTAAAAATACGGATAGAGGTGTGGTTCTCATTGCTGAAATTTCTGAAACAGAAGGCATTCCGAAAAAATTTTTAGAACAGATTCTACTTGAATTAAAAAAACAAGGCATTTTACAAAGTAAACGCGGAAAAGAAGGCGGCTATTTTCTTGGAAAACCTGCAAATGAAATTGGAATTGGACAGGTAGTACGGATTATTGACGGACCACTGGCTCCAATACCTTGTGTAAGCAAAATGGCATATCGCCGGTGTGACGAATGTATTGATGAGAAAACCTGTGAAATCCGAAATTTATTTTTGCAAGTTCGTGATGCGACCATAGAAATTTTGGATAAGACTTCTTTATCTGATCTGGAACAAAAAAATATTTTGTAAAAATAGTTGCACACCAGTTATTTTGTTCGTTAATTTGTCTATCAAATCGGTAGAGATAGTATTATTGTGTGCTGATTTCTTTAACTAAACAAAAAAACTAATTCATTATTTCTTATAGACTATCAAGTATATAGAGATAATTTAAAATTGATTACAATGTTTAAAAGTAACACCCCATTTCTGCACATTACCAATAAGATTGGAACTGTGACAACCTTAAGCAAGCTCATCGGAGTAATCTTATTTTTACACATACAGACCATTGCTTTCGGGCAAAACGGCCCATACACCATTCAGGGAACAATTGTTGACAGTACAACGAATGAGCCTGTTATTGGTGCAATTGTGAAAAGAGCAGATGGTTATGTTGGTACACAAACAAATATTGATGGATTTTTCTTAATAGAATATTCAGGAACGTTACCAGTTACATTAGTGGTAAATTATACAGGTTATGCAAACCAATCTTTTGTAGTAACAGAGGAAAATGTAGGGCAGCGTTTGACAATACCCATTCATGTGGATGTAAACGCCAGTGAAGTGATTACCATTTCTTCCAGACGCAGAGATGAAACGGCACAGGATGTACCGATTCCTATTTCTGTAGTTGGCGGCGCAAGAGTTGAAGACGCAGGTGCATTTAACGTGAACAGAATAAAAGAAATTGTACCATCTGTACAACTTTATTCTTCTAACCCAAGAAATACAGGTCTTAATATCCGTGGTTTAGGTTCTCCGTTTGGTTTGACAAATGATGGTCTTGATCCGGGAGTAGGATATTATGTGGATGGTGTATATTATGCGCGTCCTGCAGCGACAACATTGGATTTTATTGATGTTGAACGTGTTGAAGTACTACGCGGACCTCAGGGAACATTATTTGGAAAGAATACATCAAACGGTGCGTTTAACATTGTTTCAAGAGCTCCAAGCTTTAAAACAGGCGGTGTGTTTGAATCAAGCTTTGGTAATTTTGGTTTTATCCAGACTAAACTGTCTGTGACCGGACCAATCAATCAAAAACTTGCAGCCAGACTTTCTTTCTCCGGTACACAACGTGATGGTTTGATTTACAATCAAACAGCAGATCAATATACAAATGACATTAATAACTTAGGTTTCAGAGCATCGTTATTATACAATGCAACGAAGAAAGTAAAAATTACATTTATTGCGGATGCAACACGTCAGCGTCCGAATGGATATGCACAGGTTGCTGCTGGTGTTGTAACAACTAAGCGTAGTGCTTACAGACAATTCAATGCAATTGCTGCTGATTTGAATTACAGCTTACCTACATTGAACGCATTTGACCGTACGATTGATCAAAATACAAATACACGTTCTGGTAACGATCTGGGCGGTGCTTCAGTAAACATTGATGCAAAAATCGGTAAAGGCACGTTAACTTCTACAACAGCTTGGCGTTACTGGAACTGGGATCCTTCAAACGATCGTGATTTCACAGGATTAGATGCGTTGCGTTTATCTCAAAACCCATCAAAACATCAGCAGGTATCTCAAGAGTTTCGTTATGCAGGTAATTTCTCTGAGCGTTTGAGCGGTGTTGCAGGTATCTTTGCAATCGGACAAACAATCACAACAACAGGTACAGAACAGGCTGGTGCAGACCAATGGCGTTTTTCAAGAACGAGTAATACCCCGCCACAAACTCTTATGACATCAGATTTGATTGATGGTCTTACTCAACATACAAAATCAACACTTAATACATTCAGTGGTGCGATATTCGGACAGTTGGATTGGGCTGTAATCAAAAACCGTTTACATGTATTACCAGGTCTTCGCTATAATTACGATTACAAAGATGCTGATTATAACAGAACAGTAGATGGCGGTAAACAAACTGCAGATCCGGCAGAAATTAGCTTGAAGAACTCTGTTTATTCTGCTCAGTATTTCCATACTAAAGCAACAAATACCAACTTGTCCGGTAACTTGACTGTTTCATACGTAGTGAGAAACAACATCAATGTATATGCGACCTATTCAAATGCATACAAGCCGGTAGGTGTTAACATTGCAGGTTTACCTACAACTTCAACAGGCGAGGCTGACTTAAGCTTAGCTACCGTGAAACCGGAATACACGACTAACTATGAATTTGGTATCAAAACTTCTCCTACTAAAAACTCTGTATTAAATTTTGCAGCATTTGACACGGAAGTGAAAGATTATCAGGCAAACGTTCAGTCGCCGCAATTAGGTGTGAACAGAGGTTATTTAGCAAATGCTGAACACGTTAAGGTTTGGGGTCTTGAATTGGACGGAAATACAAAAGTTGGTAAATATCTAACACTGAATGCAGCGGTTTCATATACGGAAGGTATTTACAAGAAATTTACAAATGCTCCGTTACCACTTGAAGAAACAGGTGCTGCCGTATCTTTTAAAGATATTTCAGGCGGTTCTTTACCAGGTATCTCTAAATGGGCCAGTTCAATAGGTGCTGAAATTGCGTTGCCAGGTAAATTCTTCACAAATGAAGGTAAATACTTCTTCGCAGTAGATAACTTCAACCGCTCTAAATTCTCTTCAAGCCCTTCACCTTCTCAGTACCTGAATATCGATGGTTATTCATTATTCAATGCGCGTTTAGGTTTCCGTGCTACAAAAGGGTTAACCGTGTTTGTTTGGTCCAGAAACGTATTCAACAAAAACTACTATGAGCAATTATTACCAGCTGCTGGTAACACGGGCTTATATGCAGGTGTGTTGGGTGATCAAAGAACATTCGGAACAACATTGCGCTATGCATTCTAAGAAATAGTAATAATAAAAATAAGGTTAGTTGGTATAAAGGACAGTGTGGTTTTCCCAATCCACCTGTCCTTTTACATTTAATGTAAAATAACTTACCTGAATTATAACTGAAATATAGAAAGAGAGTAATTAAGCTGTTAATAATAAGGTTTTTAACTGATATTTCGATTTTCAGACAGACAACCGCCGCTGAATACTTACAGTAAGCCCGCAAATGTGTTATTTGGTTTAAATAGTAAATACCTATACCTTTATCTATTAAATCAGTAGAGATGCTTTACAAAGCAATGCGTTTTAGTGGGTTCAGGTAAATGTTTAAAATACAGTTGTTCATAGCTTTACTGTTTTTTATGGGAATAAAAACAGCTGAAGCACAAAAGAATGTATATTCCGATGATATAGTCTGGACGCATTATCTGATGCGCGGACAGATCAGTAATAAATGGTACGTGCATTTTGATGCAGGCTATCGAACACGGGAATATGTAAATAAAGAATCTCAGTACTTTGTCCGTCCGGGAGTAATTTACTACATCTCTCCAAAGGTTAACATTCAGGCCGGATATGCTTACTTTAATACAAATCAATTCCTGGCTGGTTATCCGGAGGTGATGCGGCCTGAACAACGCTTATATCAGCGTTTAACAGTTATACAGCAAGCGGGAAGGGTTGAGATCAGGCATAGATATAGATTAGAAGAGCGGTTTATCCATAATTTTTCAAAAGGAGTTTTGGAAAACGGCTATACACAATCGTTCCGCATCGGATATCAGATCTATATTACGTGCCCCTTTAACCATGCAAAAATAAAGGAGAACACTGTTTACGGGATTTTAGCAGACGAACTGTTTGTGAGTTTTGGCAAAAAGGTAGTAAATACATTTGATCAGAACAGACTGGCTATAGGACTAGGTTATCAGTTTACAAAAGGGTTTGGTGCAACAGTATTCTATCAATATATCTACGGACAACAGGCAACGGGTACGCAGCTTTACGCCTACAATGCTTATTGTATAGGATTAAATCACAACATTGATTTTAGAAAAAAAGAACATACTATTCCTTCGAAATAAAGATATGGAAAACAATAAAATAGATAATCTTGAGAATGAGATCGCAGACCCAAATTTGCAGGATGAACTTATTCATGAAATCAATGAAGAGAACAAACGTAATCCGTTATACAAGCGTTTAGCTATTGGTTTTGCGGTGCTATTAGTTGTAGCCTTTGGCCTTACGTGGTTTTTAACCAACCCACCCAAAGAAGCTTATTCAGGTGTAACCGATTTTCTTGAAACGATTTTCAATAAAGACCTGATCGGGTATCTCATCGTAGGTTTACTGGCTCAAATGGTAGATGGTGCATTGGGGATGGCATATGGTGCTACAGCTACATCATTTCTGGTAAGCATAGGTGTAAATACAATGAATGCGAGCGCCAGTATACACATTGCAGAAGTGTTTACAACTGGAGCGTCGGGCTTGTCGCATTTGAAATTCGGAAATGTAAATAAGAAATTATTTAAAAATTTATTGATTCCGGGAATCATTGGTGCCGTATTAGGGGCTTTGATTTTATCTTTACTGCAAAAGGGTACAATTTTTTCTGAAGACAATGTAAAGAATTATATTCGTCCGGTTACGATGGTTTACACCATGATACTTGGTATTATTGTGCTTCGTAAGGCATTGGTTAAGGTACAGGTGAAAAATAAAATCACAAAGGTAACACCATTGGCTTTGGTGGGTGGTTTTATGGATAGTATCGGCGGCGGCGGCTGGGGACCTATTGTTACCTCTACGCTTATAAGCAGCGGCAGGGCAATCAATTATACCATTGGTTCGGTAAACTTAGCAGAGTTTTTTGTAGCCTTATCCAGCTCATTAACCTTTATCATTTTTGCAGGGCTTGATCCTGGTTTGTGGCAGGTCATTATCGGATTGATTATAGGCGGTATATTCGCAGCGCCTTTTGCAGCCTTGCTGGTTAACAAAGTGAAGAAAAAACCACTGATGATTTTTGTAGGATGCTTTATCATCTTCTTAAGCATAAATACCTTATTGAAAATTGCTTTCAATATTGATACATTCAAAAGCCTTGCAACAGGGATTACAAATTTATTTTAAATGGGATACTGCTGCAGCGATTAATAAAAACTTTTATTAATCGCTGCAGCTTATTTTTTATAGAGTGTGTTTAACCTGTCGAGGTAAAAACTTTTTTTGTATTGCTCTGCAATCTCTTTGCAAGCGAGTACCGAAGCCGCAGCAGATTGCGGAGATAAATAAAATTGTTCGATTTTTTCAGCCAGCGATGCTACATTCCGGGATTCAAAAAAAACAGCTTTGTTCTGCGTTACTTCTTTAAAGGTTGAAATATCTGAAATGATTAACGGTATTTCAGATGCCATTGCTTCTGCAATACTGATCCCGAAGCCTTCGATAATAGAGCAGGAGACAAATAGATCATGCTGACCCAGCAGTTCATGAATGTTTTTTTGGCTGCCCATTAATGTTACCGGAAGATCATATCGGTTGATGTATTTCTGGAGCATAATATAATCATTTCCTTCACCACAAATAGTTACATGTATGGGCAAATGCATTAATTGCCTTAGCGCGTGTAAAAGGAGAATGTGATTTTTTTCTGTTTTCAGATTTCCTACACAGATTATTTTAAGTTTGCCTGTACCCTTAAATGAAGACGTTTTACGGGTCTGATAAAATTGATCTTCTACATAATTATAGAGAACAGCGCTTGACTTAATACGTACATCATGGTCATTGACCAGCTGCTGTGCCTTTGATACGTGAATAACCGTATACGCGTTTTTCATCGTAAACCGGTCCAGTAATTTTAAACCGATTTTTTTAATACGGGCAGAGAATTGCGGATAGCGGATTCTGTAATATTCGTTATGATATGTTTGAATGATGTTGATCTTATTCGTGCGGGCAAAGCGAATAAAAAGTGAAGAGAAATATAAATGGGTATGAATGATGCCAGGCTTTTCCTGCTCGATTATTGTATTCAGATCTTTGATGATTCTTGTGGCATCTGTAATGCTTCGAAAGTTCAGACAGACAATTTTAATCGTTGGATCGGAAGAGAGAATTGGTGTTTTTGTCGGGGTTAAATACACAATCACATGCTCAAAATCAACTAGCTCAGGTATAACCCCTGCCAATAAAACTTCAGCTCCGCCTGTGGAGAATGAATCAATAATATGCAGTATTTTTTGTTTCAAAAAAAAGGTATTTAGTATTGAAATACGTTAACGTAAAGAAATGCCGAATAGTTATTTTCGCCGTGCTTTAATGATCCGGTCTTTTTGATATAGATCTTTAATGATTGTACTGTCAGCAAACCCGTAGGTATGCGCTAATTTAATCAGTTCATTTCCTTTTTGTTCATTTATTTCTGCATAAAATGTTCCGTCCTTATGAAGATGTGAAGAAGCAAATTTTAGTAATGCATCATAATAAATCAATGCATTGCCATCTTCTACAAAGAGTGCCAGATGGGGCTCGTGTGCAAGTACATTTTCCCGCATCTCTTTTTTTTCAGATTGCAATACATAGGGCGGATTGCTGACAATAATATCAAAAGAGGATTGTATGGATGAATGCTGTGTTAAAAAATTCATCTCTAAAAACGAAACGGAAACTTCATTTTTTAAGGCATTTTCTTCGGCAACGGCTAAGGCTTCTGTACTTATATCAACTGCAGTAACGCGGGCTCCTTTTATTTTTTTTGCCAGGCTAATGGCAATGCATCCTGTACCTGTTCCTATATCAATAATCTGTGGAGCTGCAGAATTATTTTCAGTTATAATCAACGCTACCAGTTCTTCTGTTTCCGGTCTCGGAATTAATGTGGCCGGGGTAACATTGAAATAAGAATCATAAAAAAAAGTCTTTCCGATAATGTATTGAACGGGCTCAAAACTGTTCAATCTAGAAAGATATCCGTCTAATGCCTGCTGGTTGGCTTCCGACCAGTTTACTTGTTTATTTATTAGAAAATCAATCCGTGTAAAATGAAAAATATCTTCAAAAAGCAGATACAGAATGCGTTCCCGCTCAGCTGTATCATACTGCCGGAAACTATTTTTAGCAGCTTCCAATAGGTTTTTTGCAGGTATTTTTCTTAATTGATTCAATTGTGAATAAGTTGTATGAACCAGAGATATTGGTAATTCGTTAATACAGGTATCAAATATACACTATTATGGATTCTGATGAAAGATATATGAGACGTGCACTGGAACTGGCCATGCTGGGTTCCGGACACGTAAGTTCTAATCCGATGGTTGGCTGTGTTGTGGTAAAAGACGGCCATATTATCGGAGAAGGTTATCATGAAAAATTTGGGCAGCCTCATGCTGAAGTGCACGCCATTCAGTCTGTACCAGATAAATCTTTATTAGAAGGTTCTACCTTGTATGTAAATCTGGAGCCCTGTTCACATTACGGTAAAACACCTCCCTGCTCGCATTTGATCGTTGATTATAAAATAGCACGGGTTGTTTTCGCCAATATTGACCCAAATCCACTGGTTGCGGGGGCAGGCTTTGAATACCTGATGTCAAACGGTATTGAAGTAATTCAAGGTGTACTGGAAGAAGAAGGGCGAGAATTGAACCGTCGTTTTTTTACCTATATTGAAAATAAGCGTCCATATATCATTTTAAAATGGGCTGAAACAGCAGATGGTTTCATTGCAAAAGAAAATTTTGATTCTAAATGGATCAGCAATGAGCTGTCGCGAAAACTTGTACATAAATGGCGTACTGAAGAAGATGTTGTATTAATCGGCACCAATACGGCGCTGTATGATAACCCTAGGTTGAATGTACGTGACTGGACAGGCAGAAACCCTGTACGGGCATTTATTGATAAGCAACTGCAAGTACCTGTTGGGGCGCATCTGTTAGACGGCAGCCAGGAAACAATTTGCTACAATTATCACGAACAGGATGTACGTAACCTGGTAGAATATGTAAAAGTAGATCCGTTGGATGATATGATTGATGTGATTGCAGAGGATATGTATGTGCGCAAACATCTGTCCATACTTGTTGAAGGCGGCACACAATTATTAAAATCATTTTTGAAAAAAGGATTGTGGGATGAGATTCGTATATTTCGTTCTCCGAATGAATTTGGTGCCGGTATAGAATCGCCGATTGTACGTGCGAAAGCATTCAGTCAGGAAATGATTTTAGATGATACGCTGATTGTATATAGAAATAAAATTAAAGAGTATGACGCTAGTCTCCACACTTAGTTTTTTAAAAAAATTAAATAAGAACAACAACAAAGAATGGTTCGACAAGAACCGTTCTGCATATGAAGAAGCGAAAAAAGAAGTAAAAGCATTGGTGCAGCTGGTCATTGAAAAGACGGCTGTATTTGACCCTTCAATTGCTTCGCTTGAGCCCAAAGACTGTATGTTCCGGATCAATCGGGATGTACGTTTTTCAAAAGATAAATCTCCTTATAAAACCAATATGGGTTTTATGATTGCACCGGGCGGAAAAAAATCAATTAAAGGTTGTTACTATGTACACATAGAGCCAGGAAATTGCTTTATAGCCGGAGGGATCTGGATGCCGATGCCCGAACATTTAAAATTGATCCGTCAGGAAATCGATTACAATGGAGATGCGTTGAAGAAAATATTTTCTTCCAAAGATGTTAAAAAATATTTTTCAGATTTTGACGAGGAGTCGAAACTGATACGCATGCCTAAAGATTACGAAGAGACCCACCCATATGCCGAGTGGTTAAAATTAAAAAGCTTTACGGTTACCTTTCCGATTGATGAAGCAATCTTTTCAGATAAAAAAGTAGTGGAAGAAATTACCAAACCCTTTAAAGGTATTCATGCGCTGAACGCGTTTTTAAACGGTGCGCTGGATTCATGAAAGATAAAAAAACCATTTCTATTCTGGGCTGTGGCTGGCTTGGATTGCCCCTTGCCGAAGCATTCATTCAATCGGGGTTTCGTGTAAAAGGTTCTACTACCCGCGAAGAACGGCTTTCTGTTATTGAGGCTGCCGGCGCTGAAGGTTATGTGCTGAAAGCGGATGGCGGAGCCTGGACAGGTGAACGCCTGAATGATTTTTTACGGTGCGACATTCTGTTGATTGCCATTCCTCCGGGTACCAAACGAAATGCAAACAGCACACATGCTGTTGAAATAGGGCAGTTGATGGACCACATAAAAAAATATTCAATTGCTATTAAACAGCTCATTTATATCAGTTCAACATCTGTTTATAAAAACATTAATTCTGTTGTTATTGAATCTGATACTGCCATACCATCCAATATTGGTAACCAGATCTTATTTCAGGCTGAAAAGCATGTACATGAAAGTGTGATCGAAAGAAAACTGATTTTACGCCTGGGAGGTTTAACTGGCTATGATCGGATGCTGGGACGTTTTTTTGCCGGTAAGCAAGAGCTGGCGGGAGGAAATGAGCCGGTAAACCTTGTGCATCGCGATGATGTAGTAGCATGTATCTTGTTTCTTCTGAAAAATGGCATCGGAGAGCAAGTGTTTAATATCTGTTCACCGCAGCATCCGTCAAGAAAGGAATTTTATACCCGTTTATGTGATCGGTTTAATTTGCCGGAACCACATTTTTCTGAAATATTGAAGACAGACTGGAAAGAAGTTTCCACTGAAAAAATGAATCAATTCGGGTATAAATGGATATTTCCCGACCCGAATGATTATACGTATACAAAATCCTGAATTTAATAAATATCAATGATGATGATCGTCATCATATTTAGACAGGTAGGGATTAATGACCAGGCCAAAGATGAATATGGCTACCCAGGTAGGATATAAATACACATAATGTTCTACCGTTTTGTCCAGCACCCATAAAAGCCCTTGTGCTACCACGGTAAAGATGATGCCAACGATAGCAATTACTTGAAAAGAGTTCATGTTTTTCATATTCACAAGTTAGATATAATAAATGGTTTTTTTGCTAGTTGCTTCCGTAGAATGTACTTTTGCAAATAAAACAGCATGCAACTTTTTTGCATCAACGCCATTGTGGGTAATAATTTATGAATAGTAAAGTGAAGGTTGAAGACATTGTTGAAGCGGCAAACCGTTTGAAAAATGTTGTGACGCATACGCCATTAACCAAAAATGAGCATCTTTCTCAGGAATATAACTGCAACCTATGGTTAAAAAGGGAAGATCTGCAATTGGTTCGTTCCTATAAACTTCGTGGAGCATATAATTTTATGTGCAGTCAAAAACGCGAAGATATAGAAAAGGGTGTTGTATGTGCCAGTGCCGGAAACCATGCTCAGGGCGTTGCCTATTCCTGCCAGGCGTTGAAAATTAAAGGCCGGATCTATATGCCGAGCACAACACCCAAACAAAAAGTTACGCAGGTAAAATTTTTTGGTAAAGAGTTTGTTGAAGTTGTTCTGACCGGCGATACGTTTGATGATTCGTACAAAGAGGCAATGAATTATTGCACAGAGAATAAATTATTATTTGTACATCCGTTCGATGATCCTAAAGTAATAGCCGGGCAAGGTACAGTAGGTTTTGAAATATTAAATGATATTGTTGGAACCATTGATTATATCTTTGTGCCGATTGGCGGCGGCGGGCTTGCAGCAGGACTTTGTACCTACATAAAAGAATTGAGCCCGCATACAAAAATCATTGGGGTGGAGCCGTTAGGTGCGCCGGCAATGAAACGCTCACTGGAAGAAGGGAAAGTTGTTGTACTGGAAGAAATCGATAAGTTTGTGGATGGTGCTGCCGTGAAGCGGGTAGGCGATCTCAATTTTGATATCTGTTCAGAATATCTAGATGATGTACAGTTGGTACCGGAAGGGAAAACATGCAGCACGATCATAAAGCTGTATAATGAAGAAGCCATTGTAGCAGAACCTGCAGGGGCATTAAGCATTAGTGTGCTGGATTATTATAAAGATGAAATAAAAGGGAAGAATGTTGTGTGTGTGATCAGCGGCAGTAACAACGATATCGACCGCATGCAGGAGATCAAGGAACGGTCGTTGTTGTATGAAGGGCTGAAACATTATTTCATAATCCGCTTTAAGCAGCGTACAGGAGCACTCAGAGAGTTTCTGGATGAGGTTTTAGGGCCAAATGATGATATTACCTATTTTGAATATACAAAGAAAACAAACCGTGAAAATGGCCCGGCAATGGTTGGTATTGAGGTTAAAATGAAAGAAGATTTTAATTTACTCATCGACCGTATGAACGCAAAAAATGTCGACTATACGTTAGTAAATTCAGATTCAAACTTATTTAGTTTTCTGATCATGTAAAAGCAATAAGGGCTTCAATCGGTGTTGACTGAAGCCCTTATACCTAGTCAAAATCGAAATATTCCTGTTCCTGGGTTTGTGTTTTTTTGATCTCTTCCTGGTCCTGCTCTTTCTTTTTAAACAGATTTTTTAATTCCTGTTTTTCTTTTTGCAGATCGGATTTGATTTTCTCTCCTGTCTTTTTCTTGTCATAAGAAATTTTAAAATCAGAAGTAGTGCCCTGTACAATAAGGAATAATTTCATTTCACCTTTTGGATCTGCACGTAAAGCGCCAAATGCAGCATCTGAATCAACTTTTTCTTTCTTTAAATTCCGGATCGGATAAGCAACATGATATTCAATATTTCCATTAAAACTGTGTTTGCCGGAGAAACTTATTTTGCCTGCCGTGGAAGTGATTGTCATATCCGGAATCTGTATCTCCTCATTAAAAATTAAGAAATGATTTCTCATTTCAGAGAATTTAATATTATCTAAATTATCCGTATCCAGGAAACGTGCAATACGTTTCATTGTTTCAAAATTGTTCAGCTCGCCGTTTTGTACGGTTACATCTGCATCACAAATAATAGAGCTTGGTAGAATTGCTAGGTGATTGTCTACCTGCATCAGCAAGCTTACATCAGCGGAAATATCTCCTTTTAAATTTTTATTGGTTATAAAATTCTGGGAGAAGTTTTCAAACACATAAAACAAGCTGTCAATGTTCATGGCTCTGATACGTGCGTCGGCATTTATCTCTACTGTTTTCTCATTCAGTATTCTCAATGCAGTTTTTCCGGAATAAAAACCATTACAGAAAATTAAATTCGAGTTTGTGAAATTTAAATAAGGGAAGTTCCATTCAATTTTGCTTGTGATTTTGGACGCGCGGAATTTCTGGTAATTCATGGAATTCGCTTTCAGGTTTAAATCAAGAATAAAATCTTTTAGCGCAGGCATGTAAAATTCCTGATTCGAAGATTTATTCGAACGTGTATCAGACATTAAAATATCTTCCAGAAAAATATTGCCCATTGTCATATCTGCCTGTACATACACAAACTGGTTCGGAAAAAATATTTTACCAATTAAATTTCTGAAAATACCATTTAACACCACATCGTTTTTGCCTACGGACAGCTCCATATTATCTATGGAAATATCATTTTTGGTAAACAGGCAAACAGCTTCGGCAATGCGAATGGTGTGTGGATACGAAGTTATTTTTGCTTCAATATTTTTTAATGCCAGGTCGCCCGAGGTTTCAATGTTTGCATAACCCGCTTTTGTTTTCAGATCAGATGTGCGGCCTTTAAATTCAATATCAAAATCAATTTCTCCGGAAGCTTTTTCAAACGGGTGTTTAGGTACGAAGGCAAGAATTTTGCTTAGAATGACACTGCCTTTTAGGTGCGTATCAATATGCGGATCTTCAAAATTGTTCATGTAAAAATAGCCTGAGACAGGTTTATTGTCTATGGTTATTTTCAGGTCTGAAAGTTTTACAGAAGACGATGCCAGCGTATGCTGGTCGCCATTGGTATATGTACCGGTAAGGAACGCATCTGTAATTTGCTGTTTGGTACCCGGGTGATAGAACGTAGCGTGGTCAAATCCAAAGTTGATATTAATAGAAGGGCTGTGCGCATTACTTGCGGTACCTTTAATGGTTCCGTTAAAGTATACATTGCCTGTACTTTTATATTCCTGAATGCTTGCTGCATACGCTTTAGGCAGAATGGAAACAAAACTTTGAATATCGTTTTTGTCCGTTTTAAAGCGGAGATCCACAAACGATTTTTTTATATCATATAAACCCTCAACAGCATAGGCACCTGTATTAATGTGCAGGGTTGATGGAGTAATGCTGAATACTTCAGATTCGGTATTGTAGCGTATCTTGGAGGATAGTTTAATGTCTTTGTTCTGCAGGAAGTTATTTTCATTTATGCGTATACCATCCGTATGCATATCGCCTGTGACATGAATGGTAAAGTCATTCCTGGCATGTACCAAAGAAGCCTCTGTTATTTTAATATCCGATTGGTATAAGTGATTGCTTGGTCTGAAGTCGTAAATAAAATCAATGTTCTTTAATTGTATGAATGAAATGGAAAAATCAGAATTGCTTTTTGCAGTACTTGTATCTTTTTTAAGGATCATGAAGTTGTGTACACCATTTTCATCCGTTCTTAAATGAATGTGACCATCTTCCAGAAAAACTTTATCAATAATGTAGTTGCCATTCCAGACATCTTTGATATCAAAGGTTATGAATAGATTTTTGACTGAAGCAAAAATTACAGGCTTTCCTGCTCCCGGTTCATAACATTTTACATCATGAAAGCCAATGGATAATTCCGGAAATTTCTCTAAGATGCTGATATCTATTTTTTTTGATACATCAACTTTTGTATTCAGCCGCTTATTTATTTGCATAGTTGCTAAATAAATAATATCATCTTTATAAATATAAAGCAAAGCTGTAGCCAGTCCAACGAGCGCTACAAGGCTGATGAGGCTGTAAATCAGTATTTTTTTAAGAATTTTCAGAGAATTTTATTCGGTTAAATATTTGTATGTGAAGCACGTAAAATAAATTCATATATACAACGAAGAAATTTTACGAATATTTTTTTGTAAAGTTTTGCAAATAAAAAAAAAGGTCGTATGTTTGTGCTCCCAAACGACGAGAGATTGTCAGAAAGGAAAAAGGGAGATTAGCTCAGCTGGTTCAGAGCACCTGCCTTACAAGCAGGGGGTCACTGGTTCGAACCCAGTATCTCCCACCAACAGAAAGCCTTACAGAGATGTGAGGCTTTTTTGTTTTAAGGTTTTCAAGAGTATTGAGATTAGCTCAGATGCTCAGAGCACCCCTTACAAGCAAGGGGCAGCGGACACTGCTGTATCTCACCAACAGAAAGCCTTATAGAGATGTTTTTTTTAGATTTTTAAATTTATGTTTTTCATATACATTATTTTTTCTGCAAAAGTTTGTCGGAAATACATTGGACAAACTGAAGATTTAGCATTAAGATTGGAGCAACACAATTCTAATTTTTACAAATCTTATACAAATAATAAAGGGCCATGGGTATTAATTCATTTTGAGTGCTATGAAACTCGTTCAGAAGCCTTACGGAGAGAGAAATATTTAAAATCAGGAGCAGGTAGAGATTGGATAAAGCTGACATATTCTGTTTGAGGAATTTGTAATTCAGCTGGTTCAGAACACCTGACTTACAAGCAGGGGCACTGTCCGCCGCGGCGGACGAACCCAGTATCTCCCACCAACAGAAAGCCTTACAGAGATGTGAGGCTTTTTTGTTTTAAGGTTTTCAAGAGTATTGAGATTAGCTCAGATGCTCAGAGCACCCCTTACAAGCAAGGGGCAGCGGACACTGCTGTATCTCACCAACAGAAAGCCTTATAGAGATATTTTTTTTATATTTTTAAATTTATGTTTTCGTATACATTAAATATTTTCTCTATAGATATTTGATCTCATGGAGATGTTTTTTTTCATATACTACATAAATGGTTAGATCTGACTATTTCATCTTTTTTAAGTGGTTGAATAATTTTAATGAATAACAAACCCGATACCGGTCATAGGTGTTTTTAGTTAACAATCGCTAAACAACATCGAACTTGCAGATCTTACGTATTAGTATCTAAGGCGGGATGCAAGAAAGCGGCATGAATGTTATATGCTGTTCTTGGGCTATTAATCGCATCCAGAGAACCTTTATCACGGAAACTTATAATTTAGTACTTGTGCTGGAAATAGCTATTTTGACCAATAATTATTACTTTTTAAAAATAATCTGTTGGCAAATCTTCAGGGCAGCATGAATTTCCCATACGCCGAAACCCCAATTGTAATGGAAGACGAATTAGAAAAATATAAAAGAGAAAATGCGGATTTAAAAAAGGAGATTGAACGGTTAAAAAATTCATCTGCATCAAATACGTATAAAGTAATTTTTGAGGCATCTCCGGACATTCTTATTCAGCTGAATGCAGACTATAAAATCATTGTTATTCATATTCCCAATATTGAAGAGGAAAGAGTCAATACAGTTGTCGGCAAGGATATTTTTGATGTAACGCCTGAATATACTCACGTGAAAATGAAAAATGCGTTAACGTCTGTTTTTCGCGACGGAGAAGTTGTTAAATATTTTTCTGAAGGAGAAACAATGGGTTCGTACAGGTATTACGACAACTATTTATCTCCGATAAAAGATGCGGAGGGAAACATCACGACGGTTTATTTTAGGAGCAGGGATATAACAGCCCAAAAAATTGCCGAAAAAGTTTTACTGGATAATGAACGGAAATTAAAAACTGTTTACGAAAATTCCATTCAATTTCTGACGGTATTGGATCTTGACCGTAAGTTCATCTGGTTTAATAAAAATGCCAGAGACAGAAGTCCTGCGGTTTTTGGTAAGGATCTTATTGTCGGAGAAGTGGCAGAAAGCTATATCGCAAAAGAATACAGGACAGGCTTTGTTGAAAATTTTAATAAAGCAGTAGCCGGTGAAACGATTACCTATACCAGAAAATATGCCTTGAATAATGCTCCGTTCTTTTTAGAGTTGTCGCTTGCACCGGTTTATAATAACGACAATACCGTTGTAGGGGTAGCATTGACAGGAATCAATGTAACGAAACACAAAGAGTATGAGGATTATTTAAAACGCATTAATCTGGAGCTGGTGCAGCAGAATGAAAAGTTAAATCAGTATTCCTACATTATATCACACAATCTTAGAGGGCCTATAGCGACTCTGATGGGGCTTGTGCAGGTATTTGAACAGTGCAGGCATGAATCGGACCAGCTTGATGAGATTATGCGGCATGTATACAAGTCTGCCGTGAATCTGGATTCGATTATAAAGGATCTGAATACGGTTGTTACGAATTCCGGACAGGAAGGAAATCTTAAAACTACCATCGATTTAAAAGAAGAGTGCGATGGAATCATTTTTCTGTTAGCGTCGCAGATAGAAAAAGCCAGCGCTGAATTTATTATTGACTTTGACCAATACCCGATACTTTTTTCTATTAAAAGCTATATTCATAGCATATTGTATAATTTAATTTATAATGCTATAAAATACAGAAGGACACATGTTACACCTGTGATCCGCATTCAGAGTTATATTGAAAATGATGGCATGCTATGCATTGAATGTACTGATAATGGCCTTGGCATAGATCTGGACAAATTCGGCAGCCGCCTGTTTGGATTTTATAAACGTTTTCACACACACGTTGAAGGAAAAGGCTTGGGTCTGCATCTGGTAAAAAAACAAGTTGAATTGCTCGGCGGCCGAATTGAAGTACAAAGTGTTGTTGATGAAGGTTCGACGTTTAGAATATTTTTACCTAAATAAAATTTCGTTAAATTGATAATAAACTTAACCGATAAGCTCTATGAAAAAGACATTACTTCTATCTCTTCTTATTACATTATTTCTTTCATCTTTTACCGCACAGATGATTCCGACAAGTTTGAAAATATCTGTCCGTAATGAACTTGGTACGATAGAGAGCGGCGTTTCAGTCAAATTGTATGCAAGTAAAGAAGATTATGAAAAAAGTGCGAACCCGGTTGCCGCCGGAAAAACAGATGCCAAAGGAAATATATTCTTTCAGGATCTTAAGCAAACAACCTTTTATATTTCTGCAGAAAAAGGAGATAGAAATAATTTTGGGGCAGGCGAAAAAATAGAAAATCTGGAACTTAATAAAGTAAATAAGGTTACACTGATTATTTCAGAATAAGAAAGTATTGCTATATATGCAAAACGGGTGCTTTATATGAATACATCATATAAAGCACCCGTTTTGCATATATAGCAATATAATTTATCAGCTACATTTTTAACACTGAATACAGCTGATAAAAAAAGTACAGGAAAGTGATGTCATAAACCAATGTAACAAGCGTACGTAAGCTTTGTGATAGTTTATGGTCAGCAAATCCGGTACGTAAACGTTTAGCATAAAAAAATAACAGCTTTGCAAGATTATAAAGCAGGTATGCTACATACAAATATCCTGCAATAGTTGGCAGGGGACCTATTTTTTCATTCGTCGGAAAATGTGTTAAATAATGCAGGCAGCCCAATAAATAAATGTAGCCTAAGGGTATTGTCACTAATGGCACAAATTGAAACAGCATAAAGTCTGTCCGTTTTAGTTGCCGGTAAGCTTCTCTGTATTTAATTGAATTATATATAAACATACAGGTGAAATAACTTATAACTAAAAGCAATAGTTTATTGATAAGAATAAGTGAAGAAATTTCGTTGGGCTGAGGTGTGGAAACAACTGCTGTAGCAGCTGTTTCTGATGTGCTGGGATAGCCCCAGAACAGACAATAGGCACCAAATAAAATGGTTGCCAGGATTAAAACTTCGGTAAGTACAAACAAATACAAAAAGAATAAATAGACATAAGATTTCCTGCCCAGATCAAGGCCTCTTTCGCCTGTTATTTTTTCCGCAGCCATTGCCGGAAAAATAATGATCAATAGTATAATTCCGTCGCCAAAAATCAGATAGGGAAGCAAAAACGTTGCAACTGAAATGGCTGCGCAAATTTCAAATACTGTTAGCGGTGTCATGAATAGCTATTCTGTTTAATAAATAATACATGTTGAATATACTACAAATAATTTCTTTGGCAAGTGAGGTGTTTATGCTACACGTGATTTTTTACAAAATATCAATATTGGAAAAAAAAGAAGTGTTCAAATAATTTCATTTTATGTATTTGTATCAGGCAGTAATTCCGTATACCTAGATAATAACGTTTAATAGCTTAATATGATATTCAGGCTGTTTAATATTTGAATGAAACTTACAGCAGCACCTTTAAAAATCGAATAATTTTATATATTTGATTGTTTACCAGCGGATTCGATATGGATTTAAATACGGAAGATCTACATAAGGAAATAGCAAGATTAAAAGAAGAAATAGAGCAGTTGAAAAAACCTGCTCAGGCGAATTCTTATAAATTGCTTTTGGAATATTCTCCGGATATCATTGTTCAGGTAAATAGAGATTATAAAGTTGTTATAGCGCATTTACCTGCTTATTCTGTAGAACAGCTGGATGCATTCAGAGGACAGGATGTTTTTGCACTGACACCGCCATCCGTACATCATAAAATCCGTGAAGCACTGAGGAAAGTTTTTGAAACAGGAGAGGTAGTTGTCTACGAATCGGATGGAGAGATAAGAGGTTTACACAGACATTATATTAATCACGTTTCTGCCATTAAAAATGAACAAGGAGAAATAACAAGTGCATATTTTGTTTGCAGGGAAGCTACGCTTCAAAAATTAGCTGCCATGCAGAGTATTGATAGTGAACAAAAGCTTTCTGCATTGTTTGAGGGGTCTTCACAAATCATTTCATTGTTTGACAGAGATAGTAGATTTGTATGGTACAACAAAGCTGCATATGATAAAAGTATTTTTCTGTTTGGTAAGTTTCTATGTGTAGGCGAACGTTTTGATTCGTATTTGAAGGAACAGTATCGTGAAGGTTTCAACGCAAATTTCGAACGTGTACTTAAAGGTGAAATTGTTTCTTATACACGCGAGTATACATATCAGGATAAACCATTTTTTCTGGAAATTATGTTACAGCCCGTTTATCAGAAGGATGAATTGGTAGGCGTTTCATTGATTGGAAATAACCATACAGAAAGAAAAGAATATGAAGATCAGCTTGAAAAAGCAAACAAAGAATTGATTCAGCAAAATGATCAATTGAATCAATATTCGTATATCATTTCCCATAACTTGCGGGCGCCTATTGTAACATTGCTGGGCTTGATTACGATTTTTAATCAGGAGAAAAATAATCCGGCAGAAACAGAAGCAATTATTTCGCATATCACAAAATCAGCAAACCATTTAGATACGGTTATTAAAGACCTGAACAATGTATTAACAGTTACAGACAGACGATCTGTAATGGCTGAGGTATATCTGGATGTTGAATTTGATATTGTACGGTTTTTATTAAAAAATGAAATTGAAACAGCGCATGCAGTAATTAAATCTGATTTCTCTCAGTTGCCGGCAATACATTCTATCAAAAGCTATATTCACAATATTTTATATAATTTATTGTCAAACGCTATCAAATACAGGAAGCAGAATAAAGCCCCCGTTATTTCGGTTAAAAGTTATAAAGATGCTTCGGGTATGGTTTGTATTGAATTTACAGACGATGGAATTGGCGTAGATCTGGATAAATTCAGAGATAAACTGTTTGGCTTTTACAAGCGATTCCATTCACATGTGGAAGGAAAAGGGCTTGGGCTTCATTTAATAAAAAAACAAATTGATGCGCTGGAAGGGCGCATTGAAGTAGAGAGTATCGTTGGGCAGGGAACTACCTTTAAAGTACTGTTGCCTGAGTAATAAAAAAGATCCTTCATAAGAAAGGATCTTTTTTATTACAGGATTAAAATGATTATTTCTTTTTGTGGTGTTTTTTATCTTTCCATACAATGGCTGTTACTTCCATTGTGTCAATTTGTTCTTCTGTAACTTCGTTTCCTTGATCTTTAGCATCCAGCAGGTACATAATATTTGATTGGTCATCATATAAAAAAATCTGCCCGTTTTTAACCATATGCTTAAGTTGTTTACGCAGTTTTTTCACCTCTTTGCCACTCATGCCAGCCTGCACGTCATATATGTCTTTATATTTTTTGTTACTGAAAATAATGTGCTCAACATCTCCATTAGCATTACTTACTACTACGAATGACTCTTTTGCAACACCCTTTTTATTATATGCAACAACCGTCTGGGTTTCTTCAAGTGGTATAGCGAGTGCTGTGATATCAACAGATTCAACGGTATTGTAACCAATACCAGTTAACAATGAATCTATTTGTTTTTTGGAAACTGTTTTATTCGGTAGTGCTGAAGCTGCTTTTTCAGCCGGTTCTTTTGTGCCAAGTGTTTTTGCTCCCGCCTTTGGCGACTCAGTTGATAAGTGAAGCTCATTTATTTTGTCTTCTGAAATAATCCAGATTTCCTCTTCTATAACTACCGTATCCTCTACAGCAGCGGTAGGTAAAGAATCCTTTGTTGCTTCATTTTGTGCGGCTCTGTCACCGCAGCTAATATATAATACCAGAGTTGCAGCAAGCATCCATACCGGTATGATTGTTTTTAAATTTTTCATTTTAGCAGGTTGTTTTCTGAAAGTTGTTAAAAATATAAGAATCAAAAGATTAAAGGCTCAAATTATGTGTTATTCGGCAACTTTACAAATTTTATGAAGTCAAATCAAGAGTGGAAATACAAGAGTGGAATAAATGAAGCGAAAAATAAGCAGCAGAAGAAGAAACGCATCAAAAAAATATGCTGCATGTAATTTGTTCACGCAGCATATTTATATATGTATATACATGTATTTACTCTTAATTGTTATAAGGCGCAGACCATTCAAAGCAACGCACTATTTTGTTTTTTTTATAATCCTGAATCAGGATATCCGGATTTAAATTTAACAGATCAAACGTTGAGTCTGATTTTGAAAAGAAACTAATTAAATAGTTGTTATCTTTTAGCTCTTCTACAATTTGTTTCTGAAGTTTCTTGTCGTCTTCCTGAACAAATACTTTGTACACAGATTTTTTCATAGCCTTAAATTTTACGGTTATAGGATATACAAAGATATTGCATTGCAGCTGGTGAAAGATTATATGATTTTATGCATTTGTTATATTTAACCCATTTGTGAATTTATATAACTATTTGAATGGGGAAATTTTCACCAGTTATTTTTTCAGTTATTTGTCTGAAATGAAATTTTGCAACTCTTACGCATTTTTATGTAATGCTTTTTTGTTTGAATAAGAAGAGTTTTGCATAGCGAAACAATAAATCGCATGTTCATGAAACGAAGTACAATTATCTTTATTCTTTTATCCATCTCTTTTGGTGGCTTCTCTCAACAAGTTCAATGGGCATTTAATGTGCTGGAGCATTCCAGTCAACGTGGCTCAAGAGATTACGCTGCAGTACAGGCAGTAGGGGTACCCAACGCATTGCCGACCTTAGGTGAAAGTGTACGTGCGTGGGAGCCGAAACAAAATGAAAAAGAAAGTTATATTAAAGTAGGCTTTTTAAAGCCAATGATCCCCAAACAGGTTATTATCAGGGAATCCTTTAATCCCGGACACATCACCGCAGTTTATGCCTACGATGCAGCAGGAAAGGAATTCCTTTTAGCAGAGACATCAACCGGATACCTTTCGCCAAATGGTTTATATCATATTTCAACGAAAGAAATAACATTTAATGTTCTTGCAGTTAAAGTTGTACTTGCAGGTAAAGGAGATGTTATCGGAATAGATGCCATTGGTATGACTACAACAGACAAACATTTTGTGATTAAGCAAAATGAAAATGATCTTATTAAATCAAACATGGTTGCTACAAAAATGAGTGACAGTGTAAATTCCAATTACATGGAAATTGGTCCGCTGGTTTCACCGGACGGGCAGACATTGTATTTCAGCCGCAGCGGTGACCCCGCAGATATGGGAGGCAAAAAGGATATAGAAGACATTTGGTATTCACGCTGGGATGCTTCTACCAAAAGCTGGGGAAAAGCTCATAACATGGGCTGTCCGCTAAATAACGAAGAACCCAATTTTATTAATTCAATTTCGCCGGATGGGAATACCGTTTTGCTAGGCAACTCATATTATGAGGATGGAACCATGTCTGACGGTGTTTCAATCACTCACAAAACAGCCACCGGATGGAGCAAGCCTGAACGGTTGATCATTGAAGATGAAGATCGTAATAAAAGTGAGATGGTGAGTTATTTTATGTCTAACAGCCAAAAGATCTTAATGATCTCAAATAATCGCAAGGGAGACAGTTACGGAAAAAATGATTTGTATGTGAGTTTTTTAAAAGCTGACAATACCTGGACAAAGCCTTTGAATCTGGGAAACAAAATTAATACAGATGTAATTGAAGATGCACCTTTTTTAGCATCGGATGATAAAACACTCTACTTTACTTCTCAGGGCCATGGCGGTTACGGTGGTTCAGATATATACATGAGTAAACGTCTGGATGATACCTGGCAAAACTGGACAACACCTGAAAACTTAGGACCTGTTGTAAATAGTGCGCATGATGAATCTTTTTTCAGCTTAAGCGCATCCGGCAAACAGGTATTCTTTACTTCTCAGGTAGCAGCAGATTCAAGAGATGTAGACATGTATGTACTGGAATTGCCTCCGATGTTAAGCCCGGAACCTGTTTTGCTGGTTCATGGACATGTATATGATAGCAAAACAAAACAGCCGGTAAAAGGCGTTAGAGTTACATTTGAAAATTTAACAACAGCAAAAGAGGTTGGTATAGCAAGTTCCAATTATGATTCGGCTACTTATAAAATAGTATTGCCTGCAGGTGCTAAGTACGGTTATCTGGCAGAGAAAGAAGGGTATGTTTCGATTAATGAAAACATAGACCTTACGGATATGAAAGCATATAAAGAATACGAAAAAGACTTATATATTACTCCGATTGAAACCGGTCAGGTAGTAGTTCTTAACAATGTTTTCTTTGATTTTAATAAATATGAATTGAAATCAGAATCCTACCCGGAACTGGATAGATTAGTAACATTGTTAAAAAACAACAATGCCATGAAAATTGAAATTTCAGGCTACACCGATTCAATCGGTACGAAATCATATAATGACAAACTATCTGGAAGACGTGCACAGGCAGTTGCTACGTATCTGATCACAAAATCGGCCATTGATAAAAGCAGAATCACTGTAAAAGCTTTTGGCGAAGAGAATCCGGTTACTTCTAACAAAACTGCGAAAGGCAGGGAATTAAACCGAAGAGTAGAATTTAAAATCACTAATAAATAACAGATAAAAATTTTTAGTTTATTTTCACACAAAAAGCGGGTTCGGATGTAATTATCTGAATCCGCTTTTGTTTTCAGCAGTTGTAAATGCGGGATCAGAGATCTATCTTTGTATTGTCTGATTATTCACCGACAGATCTTTGCAATTCTAATCACTGCACAAACCTATATGTAATACATAATTTCTTTTAGAAAACTCATTGCGTCGTATGTTAATATACGCTGTCTGTATTCACTTTTAAAGAAAGAAATTATGCTCGTTCTTCAGAACATTACATATATACATTCCAATAAAGATGTGTTGTTTGCCAACATATATCTTACACTTAACAAACACGAACATATTGCATTGATTGGCAATAACGGGGTTGGCAAATCAACATTGCTTCAACTAATGGCGGGACAACTTGAGCCTTGTGAAGGCAGCATTGTGTCTGATTTTACACCGTATTACATTCCGCAAATTACCGGACAGTTTAATGCATGCACCATAGCAGAAGCATTACAGGTGAACGATAAATTAGATGCGTTAAAATGTATACTTGCCGGTGAAGGAACGGAAGAGCAGCTAAATATCCTGGCAGACGATTGGGTAATCGAAGAACGTTGCCTGGAAGCATTACGCTACTGGGGGCTTGAAAAGTTTGATTTTACGCAGAAAATGGAAACGCTTAGCGGCGGGGAGAAAACAAAAGTTTTTCTTGCAGGGATTATGATACATAAGCCGGATATTATTCTGATGGATGAACCCAGCAATCACCTGGATATAGAAAGCCGTGAGAAATTATATGCATTTATTGAGTCGACGAGCAGCGCATTAGCCATTGTTAGCCATGATCGCATGTTATTGAATTTATTGAATACCATTTGTGAATTGCATAAAGATGGGATAACTGTATACGGTGGTAATTATGGTTTTTATACAGAACAAAAAAGAATTGAAAACACTGCATTGAATCTGGATATAAAAAATAAAGAACGTACGCTGCGGAAAGCAAAAGAAGTAGAAAGAGAAACCATGGAGCGCCAGCAGAAACTTGATGCGCGTGGAAAAAAGAAACAAGAGAAATCAGGGTTGCCAACCATATCCATGAAAACTTTTAAAAACAATGCAGAAAAAAGTACCGCACGTACAAAAGACATACATGCTGAAAAGATACAATCCGTTTCAACCGAATTAAGCCAGCTGCGGAATGAATTGCCCGATGCGGATAAAATGAAATTTTGTTTTGATCAGTCCTGGTTGCATAAAGGGAAGGTGCTGATTTCGGCCAAAGGAATAAATGTATGCTTTGAAGCACAGCTGCTTTGGAAGGATGCGGCGAATGTAGAACTACTTAGCGGAGAAAGAGTAGTGATTAAAGGACGCAACGGATCCGGCAAAACAACGTTGGTTAAAATTCTTTTAGGTGAAATGCAGCCGTATGCAGGAACAGTAAAAACGATAATCGGGAAAGCGATTTATATTGATCAGGAATATTCACTTATTAACAATTCCATGAATGTGTATGAACAGGCACAGGCTTTTAATGACACAGGTTTACAGGAGCATGAAATTAAAACACGCCTGAACCGGTTTTTGTTTACAAAAAACTATTGGGATAAAACATGCAGCGCATTGAGCGGCGGAGAAAAAATGCGGTTGTTACTTTGTTGTTTAACCATACTTAATCAGGCACCGGATATTATTGTATTAGATGAACCAACGAATAATTTAGATATTCAGAACATAGAGATTTTAACGCAGGCAATCAATGCATACGAAGGTTCATTGCTGGTTATTTCACACGATATCTATTTCATGGAACAGATACGTGTGGAACGTACTATTGAATTGATCTAGACGCTTAGCTTACATCAATCCGTGTATGCGTAAATGATACAGCAGTGTAATCGTTTTTGCATCTTTTATTTTGCCTTGTGCAATAAGATGCAATGCTTCTTCGTAAGCAACTTCTTCAATGGCAATATATTCCTGTTCTTCTTTCAAACCGCCACCTGAGCTTGTTTTCATGTCCGGTGTGTAAGGTGCTGTAAACAGATATATCCGTTCTGTGCATCCCGCGGGCGAAACATATATGTCACCTGCAGGATATATATCTTTTACTACATATCCCGTTTCTTCTGTAATCTCTCTGCGTGCACACGTTTCAGGCGTTTCGCCGTCAAGCATACCCGCACATATTTCTTTTAACATGCCATTAGGATTGCCATTTAAAAATGTGGGCAAACGGAATTGATTTACTAGTACAACCATTCCCGTAGTCTGATTATATAATACTGCAGCAGCTGCATCTCCGCGTTCATATACTTCGCGCGTGGTTGTATGTTTTTCTCCATTCGGCTCGGTATATGTTACAGTAACTTCTTTCAACAGGTATCGGTTATCGGATAAAATGGTGCTTTTTATAATGTGTGGAGAATTGCTCATTGCTGTGTTCTATTAAAATCAGAATAAGTTAATAAAATATATGCTGAATACAGAAACTCTTTCTTAGGAGAAATGCTAAAACGGCCTAATTTGTTGATTTTTAGCTTTAACGATATTGTGATTTAGGTTAAAGTAACTTATCTTCACAGCTCAATTTTACATGCCGCCATGTTGTTTTTTTATAGCGCAGCGGTATGATTTAAAAAAGTAAATTTTAACCTGATTCTAAATTTTATGCTCAAACTTTTACGTTATGCCTATGTGCTTATATTTTTAGCATGTATGCCAATCTTAGCCAACGCACAATGCACCGTTAATGCCGGCGGCAACTTTAACCACTGTATGTATTCAAATGACCCGCTGCTGTTGCAGGCATCTGTTGCCGGTAATTTTACCACGTATAGCTGGACAACCACAGGGACCGGTACGTTTTCAAGCAGTACCATACTGACGCCACGATATACATTCTCCCCGGCAGATGTTGCAAGCGGGTCGGTAACATTAACGCTTACAGCATCCGGAGGTACCTGCGGATCTGTTACAGCCCAGTCTGCTATACTTATATACAGCAGACCCTCGGTTGTTCTCCAGGATGAATTTACCGTGTGCGGCTCACAGATAGCACTCACTTCCACTACAGCAGGTGTTGCTACCTATGAGTGGATCAATATGTTTAATACAGGTGGTGTTTTCTCCACAACCACAGCACCCAACACAACTTACACAGCATCAGCTGCAGATCTGGCAACGGGTTTTATTATGTTTCGTTTGCGCGCCATAAGCAGTCCGGGAGGATGTACAAATGAAGATACCGTTCGTGTAAACTTTGCAACAGCTCCTTCTGTGAGTGCCGGCGTTAATGCTGTAGTATGTTCGGTTCCGAATGGTTCAACTGTTGTAGTAAACAATGCAATAGCAGTAGGCGGCTTCACTTCCTATGTATGGACAACATCCGGAACGGGTACATTTACGAATCCGGCAGCTCTAAATTCCATTTATACATTATCAGCGGCAGATGTTGCCGCAGGAAGTGTTGTATTGACCATCACAGGAAACAGTACAACATGCGGTTCATCCACCAGTTCACGTACAGTTACGGTGAGCGCTACACCGGTTGTTTCTGCAGGTGCGGATAAAACTATTTGTACACCCACAGTACTGCTTAGCGGAACGGTTACTCCGGAATCCGGTACTATTATTCAGTGGGAAAGTGCCTATTCATCCGGCGGAACATTCAATGGCGCAACAACACTAACACCTGTTTATATACTGTCTGATGCAGATACATCCAGAGGGTATGCCTTGTTGAGATTGCGCGCTACATCCCTTGCAGGTTGTACAAACGAAGATACAATACGGGTGAATAAACTTACCCGGCCATTTGTTTACGCAGGCGAAGACATTGTTGCATGCAGCGGCAATGTAAGACTTTCTGCTTCGGCACTGTATGCTGCAACTAAAACATGGACAACAGCAGGTAGCGGAACATTTTTATATCCTCATGATGATACGGCTACTTATGTACCTTCAGCTACAGATAGAACCTCAGGCATGGTTACACTAACGTATACCGGAACAAACGCCTGTTCAACCATCAGCAGCACCGTTAAGGTAAATTTTACAGCAACAGGAACTGCTCAGGTGAATGCCGGTGCAGATGCATCTGTTTGCGGAACAGATACTATTCGTTTAGCAGGTACCATTTCGAACGCAACAGGGGGAACCTGGACAGCAAATGGCAGCGGACGTTTTCTTTATCCTGCATCATCGTTAGTAAATGCTTATGAATTTTCCGGCGCAGATAAAACTGCAGGCAGCGTTACATTTACATTAACATCATACAACAATGGCGGATGTACTGCGGGATCGGATCAACTGATTGCAACGATAAAGGCTGGATCAGCTACAACAGTATATGCCGGACCAGATCAGGTATCGTCAGCGATGATACAGTTGAATGCAAGTGTTACAAATGCAACAGGCCAGATTTGGGAAACATCCGGAAGCGGCTTGTTTACTCCAAATCCCACATCTCTAAATGCATTTTACATTCCTTCAGCACTGGATATTACTGTGGGTAGTGTAGAACTTACATTAAAGGCCACAGGTACCTGCGGCATTGTATCCGATGCGTTAACACTATTTACATCTGTTCCGTCTTCTATCAGCGGAACGGTAAACGCAGGTACTAATACATTAGATCGTGGTATTGTTTATTTATATGTTTTTGATGCGGTTGAAGGTAAAAAAATAGCAGGTATAGATACCATTTATCAAACAGACAATGGCGTTTATGAATTTGATGCAGTATCTAATGGTACATATACAATTTATGCAGTGCCATTAAACCCAACTGTATACGCTGCATCGTATCTGGCTACATATTATGGAAACGCATCACCAACAGAGTGGGCATCGGCAGAACAGACGCTTGTACAAAACGGTTCTGTAAATGTATTTGATATTCAATTGGCAGCATATACAAGTGCTTTGCCAAACTGGAATACAGGTAATGATGTAATTGCAGGAACGGTGTTTTTAAATATTCCGGCTGCAAATGCGCGTTTAGCCGGGCCAAATGATGTGCCGTTGTCCGGTGCGGTTGTATATTTAACAACCGTTTCAGGTGATGTGATTACATATACGGTAACAGATAAAAATGGCATGTATAGATTTGATCATGTACGCACAGGAAATTATCTTATTTCTACTGAATATGTTTCTACAGAAACAGAAGACAAACCGGTTACTGTAGATGGTAATCCACAAACGGTAGAAGATGGCAATGCTTTTGCAAGTAGAGTGAGCAGTACAACAGGCGTGGTTTCATCTGTAAAATCTGTATCTGTAACAGCGTATCCAAATCCGGCAACGGATAATGTTTCCATCCGATTAACTAAAACAGGGAACTGTTCTATTAAAATATTAGATGAAACGGGAAAACTTCATGCAGAACAGCAGACAACGATTCAGGCAGATAACATTGCAAACGTTTCGCTTGAAGGTATGCAAAAAGGCTTGTATATTATTCAGGTTGTTTTTTCAGAAGAAGTATATACGACAAAAGTAGTTAAGTTCTAATCAGAGAAATCGTTTCATATAAAAAGCTCCTGTATTTTATGATACAGGAGCTTTTTTATTTATTATAACAGATACAAACCCTGTTGGCCTATGTACCCGTTTTCTTAAATGGAAATCTGCATTAGTTTTTCATTCGCACATGAACATCATTGTCTATGTTAACGGGTTTGCCTTTACGTGTTGCAGGAAGTAACGGATTGTTCTTATAAATGGCCTTGATAAAATCTATATAAACAGCCGGACAGCTCCATTCCAGATTTTCATTCTGATGAACGTTTTTAATATGGCCGGTTGATGTTACAATAAACGTGGCGGAACAGACTAAATAAAAAGGATCATTGTGAGAGATTGCAAATTTATCTCCTGAATTTTCCTTTTATATTGAGAACGTTGTTCATAAAGCCTGACCACCTTTAATTATATGAGTTAAATTAATAATCTGTTGTTACCGCATCAATTCTTTCTGAACCAGTTCAAAGCTTTCTGGGGAGATAGCGATTTCTCCTACATATGGATTATCCATCATAACAATCAGAAAGATCATGGTGCCAATAAAAAAAGCACATAAAGCCGTTAACGTCATATGTATTTTATAATCTTCCATGCTCAGGAACCAGCAAAACGAAATACAGATAAGTGCCCCGATAATTGAAACAAGCCATATTGCATTTGGTAATCCATTTCCAATGCTCATCATCCGAAGCCTTCTAAGCATAACCAACTCATTGAATTTACCGACCGCTTCAGTCAATAAAATTTCCTGTGATTTAGTTGTTGGCTGAAATGTATACAGCATCTGCTGAATGGTGTATAAATGATTAAGCGTAACTGATGGCGTTGCCCCCTTTTGCTGTAATGGCCAGTCTTTAGTGATCACGTCCTGTGTATAGTTTTTTAATGAAAGCTGAATGTTTGACCTGAAGGGTTCGGGTAATGCACTTACATCTCTGTACAGTGCGCCCAGTGTTGCAGCTTCGTTAGCAACTTTATCCTGTACCGATTCGAAATTCTCCCAGGTACCTACAGCCACAAGGCCTAACGTAATACCATAAAAAACTCCAAGAATAGACATGAAAAAAGCAACCTGATCGTTACGGTCCTGGCTGTACGTACGGTTTTTATAAAACGTTTTTCTGGATACGTATAATCCAAGCAAGCCAAAAAGAGGAAAGAAACCTGTAATAAATATAAATGCAATAAAACCAGGCATATTATAAAACCAGTAAAGTATCATCATTTTATATAATATAGTTCGCAGACGAATATACTAGAAAAAATAAATAGTACGAGCCGACGCTATTTTTTTTCAGCTATTTGAAAAATAGCCTGAGGTCTTTTAAACCGGCAGGAGCGGCTATAAGAGTTTAAAGATCTGTATCGGACATGCGGAGAGATACTGATTATCTGGGTAAGCGGATCGTAAACCGCGTAAATTCATGTTCTTTAGAAGCAATATCTATGTGCCCCTTTAAGCGGTCAATATGCTGTTTTACTATATAAAGCCCAAGCCCCACACCGGCAGGATTTACATTGTTTGCACGGTAAAACATTTGAAAAATGTTTTTCAGATACACTTCGTTAATTCCAATTCCGTTGTCTTCAAAAATTAACGTATGTTCAGTGGCAGATTGATTAAAACTTATAGATACATGATTTTCTGCTTTCGACTTGTCCATGTACTTAATCGCATTCTCAATAATGTTTTGTATGATAGAAAGTAAGGTGAACCGTTCGGAGTTGATCACCGCATCTTCCGGAACATCTATCTTAAAGGTGATTTTTTTGATATCCGGATAAGCAACCAGGTTTTCCTGTACGCATTCCTGTATTAACGTACGAATATAAACAGGTTCTTTTTTAACTTCAGAACGATTGTGTTCTGCAATCTGCAAAAGGGCATTCAAAATATTCTGCAGTCTTTTTGAAACAAGATCAATATGTTCGAAATAAATATTTTTATTCTCATTGTCGCGCTGGCCCAGATCGCATAAGCCGTTAATTGATTTCAGGGGACCTTTGATATCGTGAGAAGCTCTGTATAAAAGCATATCCAGGTCATTTGTTTTTTCCTTGATTAATTCTTCCTGATATTTAATCATGCGGCTGTTTTCAATAACTTTCTCTTCCAGCATTTTTTTATTCAGTGCATCAGCCTTTAGTTTATTGAGGCGGTAGGCATTCGCAATGGCAAGCAGCAACGATTGGATGATAATGGTATAGTAAAGCGAATAGAATACATCCGTTGTACAATCGATGATATTGGCATGCCACAATACATTAATCAGATATCCGATACATATGGCAAAAAAACCAATGCTGAATAAGGATGCAGTTTTGTTTTTTTCAAAACGTGAAATGATAGAAAATAAAAAAACAATTACCGGCGCCGCCAGATCAAACCACATAAGCGCAAGCGGATAATTGTGATATATACATACAAACGGGAAACGGATAACGACAAATGCAACTGTAAGTATGTTATACCACTTGAAGCTATTCAGTTCAAGGAAGAAGCGTCCATATAGTAAAGAAGAAAATGATAGCAGAAAGAATAAAATATTTAATGTATAATCAATAAGCCAGGGCGAATCGGTAAATAAGTTTACCAATGCTGTAGAATCCCGGTAACTCATATAAAGCCCCTGAAATATAATATAGATAGAATAAAAAATATAGGCTTTGTCTTTTAAACTAAAATAAACGCTGATGTGGTAAAAAGCCATCATGATCAGTCCGCCATAAAAGAGACCGAAAAGATAAAATTCAAAAACGCTTTTTGAAAAAAGATCTTTATGTTCTACAAGGGCAAAGTCATATTGTGTCGCGTTTTTATTTTTTAATTTAATATATACGGTTAACGTATCATTTTTTGAGACAGGAAAATCAACGGTGAAATTTTTATGACGAATTTCTTTTGTGGTTTCGTTTGGAGAACCAAAGCGGTATTTTTTATGGAACTGCAGCGTTGATTTTTTGAATGCAAAAATGTCGAGGGAATCAATACTGTAATTATAAGAAATAAAAAACCAGTGATTGTTAATGGATGAATTATCTGTAAGAATGAATTTTCCCCAATAAGTAGAAGAAGGGTTTGGTGTTGAAAAGAAATAAGAATTTGCCGGTCGGAATGTTTTTGTTTGAACACTTTCAACAGAAGTACAGCTGTTGTCTGTATCTTCAAACACGTGGATCAAGCCGCTTCTTAATGGGTAAGATAAGGGCGCATCTTTAAGCTCCAATGAATTCTGCGCGTATGTATAGATGCTTGAAACAAAAATAAATAAAGCAGATAAAAAGATTTTTGGTATTAAGTTTTTCTTAATATAATAGAAGAATTGGTTACGGCAGCTGGTATGTATTTTTTTCATAACACGGTCAATGCTAGTAATATAATCAATATTTGGCTAAAACAGAATATTGAATCGGTAAAAGCTGAAGCTCAGAATTATTTCACCGCAGCATGGGGAGCGCAGTGTATCGGACAGTTTGTTTTTTACGTATTAAAACAGTTTTTGTTTCAACAGAGAAACGCAAGATGCATATATATAATGAAGAGCCGGCTCGTGTTATATACGGGAACGTTTTTAAAAGTAACTTCTGAAAATTACGTCACGTTAATGAACGCGCATTCTATATGTAATACATGATTAAAAAAATATAGTATTGAAATATTCAATCATGTTGTTTGTGCTGCTTGTTATGATCGCCGGACATATGGAGGTTATACATCTTTTCGATAAAAATTTTAAGACAGAATTTCCTGAGCAATTGGTTCAGTTGTGATGTCAATCAGGATAATAAAATACACGTAAGCAAGGATGAAAAAGTATTGCATAGAACAGTCGACTACTCATGTTTGCGTATCTGATATTCCTAAAGCTATATTGCAAAAATGAAAGAAGAATGAAAGAGTTATGTGGAGCAAACGTGCGGCAAGTAATATCCTTAAATTATTCGTTTCAGATATAGTATTTAAAAAAGGAGACACCAGCTTTTGGTATAATCAGACTGGTGCCTGTAAAAAATCAATCCACTTTTTCTACTGTATTTTGTTTCGTTGTATAAAGAATATTCCTACGATTAATAACCATATGAGCCAAAGTGTACTGCCGATGAATCCTGCCATTTCCCATACAGGAAAGCCAGAGATCACCGTTGCAAATAACTCTGCCTGTGCCAGCAAATAAATTCCAGCACTTAGACAGCCTGATATAGGTATCCATTTCGGAAACTGCTGCATTTTATAAAAAGCAGCAGAGATCAGAACCGTCCATGCTATGGTAAATAATTGACCCATGTGTTCACCAAGCAATACGCCTGCAAATTGATGCATGATTTTAAAAGACATCACTGCAGATACTTGTGTTGCATTGTCTGCAGCATGCACAAATGTATCTGCAAGTATGGGTACTACAAATGTCCAGCGCAGCAAGCCGATCATCTGTACAATTAAACCAACAAGCCCGATGTTTGTAGCTATCCGGATCCATGTTGCAGTACGTTCAAGTTTTTGTCCCAGCAGAATATAGGCGGGTATGAGAGGTGTTCCGGTAATGGCAAATGCAAACCATATACAGATCAATGAGCTGCCGCCTGCATGGAATTTTGTTAATACTACAGCCGTATCCTGCCTCAGTACATCCGGATATTCAAACACAATGGTAAGTATGGTATAGGAAATAAGTAAAGAGATACTCGCTGCAAGCAGCAGGTATCCGATTGTTTTGTCTGTGCACATCATCGGTTTAATTATTTTATAAAAAAGGAATAACTGATACCGGGAGTGGGATTTATTTTTAAGCTTTCCCCGGTTGCTGCAACCGCAATTACGCCAATACGTAGGTTGAGGCCTTTCCAGACCATCCAGCGGAAACCCGTTTCAATACCCAGTGCATTTTTATCTTTATAGTCACGGTCAAGTCCGCGAAGATATGATGCTCCGGCATAAAACGATGAGGGATTTGTCCGCTTGCCAACCGATAGAAACCAGGTTGTAAATCCTGTTTTAATAAAACCTGTATTTTCACCGGATTTAAAAGCCGTTGGATAATAACCTGCATGAACAGATACATGCTTGTAACGGTATTCTGCACCTACGGAAGGATTCCGGAAACCATTGATACTGAATTCATGTGTTGAAAAATATGTCTGTGCCTGTGTGCCGGAAACAGCAAGCAATAAGAAGATAGAGATACCTAATTGTTTCATATAGACCTTTGTTTAAGATGATGATGCAAAGGTCTGGTATTGAAAAAAGGTTCTGTTGGACAAATGTCCAAAAAGGAATTTAACGGATTTTATTGCGGATACGGCTCAAATGACGAGGCGTTATACCTAGCATAGACGCTAAATATTGCAAGGGAATTTGTTGCAGCAGATGCGGTTCCTGCTGCAGCATTTTTTCATAACGCTGTTCGCCGGACAGAACAATCAGATCATGACGGGTTGCGTCTATGCTGCAGATAGAGGCTTCAAGCAATTTGATGTAAAAATTTTTAAAGGCAGGCATTTCCTGTACAAGTTTTTCTAAATGCACTTTGCTGATCAGAAAAATGCTTCCGGCTGTTAATGCACGTATATTCTCCATCGCCGGAACACCACTTAAAAAACTCAGCAGCGAAACAATAAAAGTATTTTCAATAGATATATAAGACGTTTTTTCTTCACCGTCTTTCAGCACATAATACTGAAACATGCCGCTGTCAACAAAACCAAGATATTTACTTGTTTTTCCATATTCAACAAACAATTCGTTTTTTTCAAACGTACGCAACGTAAAGGCCTGTATGATCCTGGCTGTATCTGCATCGTCAAAACCCGCAGAAGTGAAATACAATTTCAGTTTTTCCATGATTGAAGATGCTGAAAAAAATAAATATTGAAAAATAATTGTTTGTGTTTTATGGCTGTATTGCTGTTAATACCAGTACATCCAGCCATCAGTAATTCAAATATGCTTTTCTGTTAAATGTTTCCAATACCGTTTCGGAACATGCTGCACGTGTAGTTTGGTGTTTTTGCGTTCTGTAATATTTACGTGTTTAAAATAATCTTTCCATAATGTCTGATACAGCGTTTCATCTGCATGGAATATTTCCGTATGTTTTTGAAACGTGTTTTGAGAAAGATTAATTTCAATTTCTTCTACGGTATGCAGGTCGTAATAAATACCATAGTGTCTTGTGATGTCATAAATGAGCCAGCGCTGATCTGCATAGCGGTTTTTAAAATGTCTCAGCAATAAAGGGATCACATTGAAGTCCGGTTCAATGCCGGCATAAAACAAACCATCCTGTGTGAGTTGAAAACGGATGAATGCTTCCATACGGTGTTTCTCGCGGTGCACCATCTTATTAGTCTGAGCAATGCGCAATACAGCCGGGTTTGCGTAATCTCCTTCCGGCGAAGCCTTGCGTGTAAAAATCAATTGTATATAGGTGCAGATCGTTTGTCCAATGTCCGGAATTTCAGAAAGGAAAGAAGCGTACAATTGTTGTGTTGTTTCAGCAGAGACATATTTTTTCAGCCCTTTCCATACACGCAGGGCTTTTGCTTCATCCGTGTATACCGTTAAGGGCGTGCGGAACATAGAAGGCTGATGCAGTTGCTGCGACTCAACCAGCACATCGCTGAGCTTACGTTCGTAGATTTCAAATACAACGCTAAGTAAACCATTCCAGCTGCCGTCATAGAGAAGTGTTACCATTTCAGAAAAGGACTAATTGCTGGCTGGCAGTTTTTAAATATTTGGAACTTGAACCCGACAATATAAACTGTTTGATGCGTGCCTCCGTTAAATCCCTGCGCTCAAACTCGCTGCTGCTGCAGGTAATAAAATACTTTGCACGGTTTACCGCAATACCGATCTTCTTCAGATGTTCCCAATTTAATTTCTGAAACTTTCGCGCTGCAGTAATTTTTTGTGCAGATTGAAGGCCTATGCCCGGTACACGAAGGATTAGCTGAATGTCGGCCTTGTTTATATCAATAGGAAAAACATTTAGGTTGCGCAGTGCCCAGCTTAATTTCGGATCAATATCCAGATCCAGATTCGGATGCTGATCGTTTACAATTTCATCTACCTTAAAGCCATAGAAGCGCAGCAGCCAATCCGTCTGGTATAGTCTGTTTTCACGTACCATAGGCACGGCACTGCCAATGCCCGGTAATCGTCCGTCGTTACTGATCGGTACATAGCCGGAATAGTACACCCTTTTCAGATTAAAGTTTTTATAAAAGCTTGCAGAAAGCTGCATAATATCTTTATCTGATTCTTTCGCAGCACCGATAATCATTTGCGTACTTTGTCCGGCAGGAGCAAACACAGGCGCTTTCTTAAATAGTTTTTTTTCATCTTGCTTCAGGATGATTTCATTTTTCAGATACGTCATCGGCTGAATCATATCGGTTCTGTTCTTGTCGGGAGCCAGTAATTTCAAGCCCGTTTCAGTAGGGATCTCAATGTTAATGCTTAAGCGGTCCGCGTAGAGGCCTGCTTCATGCATGATTTCGTCGCTGGCCCCGGGAATGGATTTAAGGTGAATGTATCCGTTGAACCTATGTTCGGTGCGTAGTTTCTTTGCGATCAGTACCAGGCGTTCCATGGTATAATCGGCATTTTTAAAAATACCTGAACTTAAAAATAATCCTTCAATATAATTGCGCCGGTAAAAATTGATGGTGAGATCAACGACTTCCTGCACGGTAAAAGCTGCGCGCTGTATATCGTTGCTTTTGCGGGTAACACAATAAGCACAATCGTAGATACATACATTTGTAAGCAGGATCTTTAACAACGATACGCAGCGTCCGTCTTCGGTATATGTATGGCAGATACCATTGCCCGTATCGCCTAAGCCTTTGTTGTGATTTTTGCGTTTGCTGCCACTTGAAGAGCAGGATACGTCGTATTTCGCTGCATCTGCAAGTATCTGAAGTTTTTCCTGGATGCTGTCTGACATACTATAAATTTACTAAATATATTAGCAAATCTATAGATTTTGATAAAAATATTGGCAATTTATGGATTTGTAAATGCTTATTTTTCAGTATATAATAAAAAAAGTGTTTATAGTGCTTTTATAGGGAATGTTGACACTTATTTATTCATTAATTGTCTATCCAGATTTGAAACAGCCTAAACAGGTATTTTATAACAAAATCCGGTGGAGATGTAACATATCCTGATTCATTGAATTCTAATTTTAATTAAACAAAAACGTTTATAATAGAACGTTTGAATGTTAGATATATCACATAAATAATACAGCTATGAATGAGACTGGATTACTGGATGCATATGGAACAGAAGAAAAAGAAGCCTACATAGGCGTTATTGCTTCTATAGCAACAGCAGACCGCGTTGCCACGGAAGACGAACTGGAATATCTTAACGCCTTATCTGAAGCAGTTGGTATTAACCCTGATGTTGCAGAAGCGGCAGCAAAAGATCGTTCCGATGAATCATTGTCAAAATATTTGAATGCATTAAAAGGCAGTGATCTGCGCTTTTCACTCATTACGGATATTGTCAGCTTTGCCCGATCAGATGGGCGATATACAGCCGATGAAGAAGAAAAAATAAAAAACAGCTGCCGGTACTTGGGTATTACAGATGAACAAGTAACTGTGCTGGAAGAATTGGTAGAAAAAAGTAACATTCTTATTACCATTCCTGAAGAAGCAACGGATGAAGGTTTTTTTGAAAAAAATGGTTTTTCGCAAATGCTTAAAAAAGCAAATATTCCGCTTATCAGTATAGTGAAAGGCTTGCTTGGTCTGGCAGCTCCTTTTGTTCTTTCTAAAATGGTTCGCAGCAGATCTCTTTCCGGAAGTCCTGCAGCAGGCGGTTTAGGCGGTCAGCTGGGCGGCACGGTGCTAGGCACATTTCAGGCAGGACGTATTGGGGGCTTAGGCTCAATACTGGCAAACCTGAATGGAATCAGAGGATATGCAGATATCGGAACGATCCTTAAAAAAGCGATTGATAAAAAAGAAATCAATAGTTGAGTTTTCGAATTCCCTATTGTATCAAAAATGTATGCAGCCGGATGGCTTTCCTGCAATCATTCATATTGGAAACTCATTCATACATAAGCAACGCAAAAAAACACGGTGAAAATGGAAACTGCGGGACGGTTATAATACATATAACCTTCCCGCAGTTTTAGTGTGATTTTTAGGTTAGTATTATTCTACCGTAACAGCATTGATTAATTGTCCTGATAAATAAGTAGTCCAGTTTGTACCATCAAATTTGCTGATACCACCTTGTGTTGCTACCCATAAATTTTCTTCAGAGTCAAAACATAAAGACGTTACATTGGATGAAACAAGATTACTATTGAGTGCTGTATAGGTAGTCACAGTTTTTCCGTCATATTTAGCAACTCCACCAAAATTTAAACCTAACCATACAATTCCTTTTGAGTCAGTAACGATAGACGTTACATAACCTGAGGTTTTTAATCCGCTATTATTTGAGTTTAGATACGTCCAATCCACATCATTAAATATGTATACTCCCGCACCTGAATTTGCACCAAACCATTTTGTTCCATTGGATTCAACAGCAATTGATTTTATTGTTTGGTAATTATATCCGATGAGTGACAAATTCATTTCATTATATTCTGACCACGTTGAAGTGCCATCAAATTTTGAAATTCCGTAATTTGTTCCAAACCAGCCATTGCCAGCGTTATCAAAAGTGATAGCAAACACATTTTTGTATGGAGTATGGTTCGCATTGTGTTTTTTCCATGTTGTTCCATCATAGCTATTTGTTCCATTATCCGTTCCAAACCATATATTACCTTTGTTATTTTATTTGTCTGGATTGGCAATATTATTATATAAATTAACTGCCGCCGCCGCCCTGGGTGATAGTGCCGAAGGAAGAACCATACGCGATGAGTTGCAGCAACCGGACTAGCACCTCATATGAATATTTATTCTTTAGACGGGTTGATGATTTTATAACGGTAATAGCCCTGTATCAATAAGAACAGGAAATACGTTTGCTTTAATATCGTTTTTCAAACAGTTTTTAATTACCTCTTCCCGGTTATGTTCGGTTAAAGGAGGTTCCAGGCCTGGAGCATCGCCAATTAATAAAATCATCCGTTTGCTGCTGGATTTCCATTTCAATTCGTTCGTGGTTTTATACAAGGCATCGTAGGCTGATTCAGGCGTGTCGCCGCCACCGTTTACATATATTGAATGAATAAATTTTCTTGTTGTTTCCAGGTCAGGGGTTAACTCTGTTCGCTTATACCAAGCACTACCATCACTATTCTTGTCGCCGTACAGTGCTACTGCAACCCTTACATGCTGTAGCGTTTTTAACAGGTCAATCAGTTTGTTTAAATTTTTCTTAACATTCTCAATGTCGTCTGTCATACTTCCGGTATTGTCAATTAAGAAAACAATATCAGCATCCTGTGTGGCGTGATTTTTTATAACATTCGTTATTACAGAATAAACACTGTCTTTGGTTTGAGAAAAATATATTTTTCCGCCCGTTTTTATACCGATTGTATAGAAAGAACTAACCGCAAGTTTGTCAAACCTGGTAGTATCGAAGGGCGGAGGCAGCGTATCATGAATGGTTGTAACAACAGATACAAGACTGTCATTTTTGAGTGCATCATCACTTACAATATCTGTATTGCGCATGGTGCATGCAGAAAGAAATAATATAAATAAAAAGAAGGATGCCTGTTTTTTCATATCGTAGATAGAAATTTAACTATCTGAATTGATGCCGTAATGTATAAAATATACTCTGAAGTGGCTTCCGCTAAAATGCGCTAAGTAAGGAGTATGTTATTCTTCATGCTTAAAATTAATGAAATTAAATGCATATAAAAATGGTGTATTACCTGGGTCGCGTAGAAGTTTCCGAGGGCTAGGGTTGATTGTAAAAGATATCAGATAGTATGTTAATAGTATATGATAGTAAAATGAAACATCCGGAGAAAGCCTGATTTTCTTGTATGAATGCAGTCAAAGACTGTAGAATAGCCATCAATCTGAAGACTGTTGACAGATAAACCATATTAGTGCAATAGTATTTATCAGATTTTTAAGCCCTCTCACACCCGTTAAACCATGTTTGTGGTAATAGTATAACGAATAGCTTCAGATCTGTAACCGTATTGCTTAATACTTGACGACCTTGTCCTCCATGGAAACACTTCCATATTGGTCCGCCCTTGCGGAAACTAACCCACAAAACCCACATGAAATTTTCAAATCTACTAGTAAGCCTGGCAATGGGCACTGTGTTTTTTATGTCTGCCTGTAAAAAGGAAAAAAATGACCCGGCTCCGGCAAACAATACGCCGCCAACGGTTTCATCTACCAATATCAGCAACCAGACAACCGGCGTACCCACAAACAAAGATATAACCGTAACGTTCAGTGAACAGATGGATGCAGCAAGTATTACACCCGCTACTTTTGTGGTTAAAAAGGGAACTGCAGTTATTCCGGGTACAGTTAGTTATACCGGTACAACAGCAACGTTCAATCCATCGGTTGTACTGGATGCAAATACGGTGTATACAGCAACCGTTACTACAGGTATTAAAGATGCAGCCGGTGCTGCGCTTCCCTCGAACGTTACATGGAGTTTTACCACTGGCGCTAATGCATCAGTACTCGCTGTAGTTAATTTGCGCACGGCAGTAAATTATGTATTGCTGGCAAAAACTGCTATTAATAATAATCCAACGTCGGCTGTTACCGGTGCTATTGGATTAAGCCCGGCTGCTACTTCTTATATTACCGGGTTTTCATTAACGAATGCAACAGGGTATGCAACGTCTTCTCAGGTAACCGGACATATCTTTGCAGCAGATATGGTTTCTCCGACATCTTCAAATCTTACAACAGCGATTAATGATATGCAGACTGCGTATACAGATGCTGCGGGAAGAAAGACACCGGATTATGTAGAATTAGGTACAGGCAATATCGGCGGAAAAACATTACAGCCTGGTCTGTATAAATGGACCAGCAGTGTAAGTGTTCCTTCTGATGTAACTATTTCAGGTGGCGCAAATGATGTGTGGATCTTTCAGATCTCCGGCAATCTTTCATTGAGCGCAGGTGCTAAAATAACATTAAGCGGCGGTGCGCAGGCTAAAAATATCTTCTGGCAGGTTGCCGGTACGGTAACAGCAGGTACTACGTCTCATATTGAAGGTGTGATACTTTCTAAAACCGGTATTACGTTTAATACCGGTGCAAGCTTAAAAGGACGTGCGTTGGCTCAGACAGCGATTATTCTGGATGGCAATACCGTAACACAACCATAATATAAAAGTGCATGCAAAAACGCATCCGGCAGAAATATTTATTCCTGCCGGATGCGTTTTATTTTTTTTAAGTCATAACGGATTTGAATCAGACAACTTCTACAAGCCTTGATTCTTTCACTTTCTCTTTTTCCTTTTTAGGAATCAGTACATGCAATACACCATCTTCATATTTAGCCTCGATCTTATCCGTGTCAGCTATATCTTTCGGAAGATTAAATGTTCTTACAAAAGACTGGTAACTGAATTCGCGGGTAGTATATTTTTCATTATTCGCATCTTCTTTTTCGGTTGTTTTTTCTGAACGGATAGTCAAGACATTACCATCCACCTGCACATTAAAATCTTTTTTATTCATGCCAGGTGCAGCCACTTCAATCACAAAATTTTCAGCAGATTCTTTTATATTCACGGCAGGAATTGTTGTATTTGTATTTGAATAGTCTGCCATGCCCCGATTATACTGACGGTTAAAGAAGTCGTCAAAAATAAATGGGAAGTGTCCGTTTCTTTTTACAATAGTCATAATTACCTCCTTTTTTTATTGTTAATTTTTATATGAGGCATGAAACAAATAAAATACCAATGCAAAAAAAAGATTCAGAACATGAAAAATTTTCAGCATGATACTGTATTATTTAAAAAAAAACTGAAAAAATGTCTGTATGAAAAGACATTTTTTCAGTTTGCTATTGTACTAACGGCTTAGATCCGGTAAGAAGAGGGCAGGATTTTGTTTGCTGTAAACGACATTTATCCTGTCTCAGCAGGATGATGCTGTGTTTTAAAAATATTGTTTGCTGTAACGTTGAGCCGGTTGTATGGATAGGCAGTTGGTGTGCGCCGCGGCGAAGGCAGTTAGTTGTTTATTCATATACACTGAAAAAAATCTGTACAGGAACCAGCAGCATTTGCAGGATGAGAATATTCAGCAAAGAGGCACTGAAATATTTTTCACTGTATGTGCCTTCTCTTGCCGGGATAAGCGCAGTGAGCAGGCCAAGTCCGAAGCCTGCTGCAAGGCTTCCGCCTACCAGTATTTTTAATCCGATAAAAAGCGTGTGACTGATATCGCCTTCCTCTTTTGAAAAGAGTACAAACAGAATAATATTTACAAGCATCAGGCCTGCGATAAACAAGCCATAGCGTCTTCTTTTCATGGTGGCAGCTATCTCTATATTAAGCGGCTTCATTTCGTTGTCAGGTAACTTTTCTACGTTCATAAGAATGGTGGTACGGATGTATATCAATATACCATTATTTCATCACAATTGCATATTGTCTGCTTCTGGTGGATTTCCTTCCCAATGATTGTTGGTTAGCTTCCTGCCGCCAGTCTGAGCGGACCGTTGAGGTTACCAACCCAGGCCAAAATTAACGACAGTAAAAGTAATGAAGCACGCAAAGCCTTCATCGCCTGTCTGATATTTTGAACGCAGAGCTAAAAGTGTTAGGATGAAATTCAAAAATAAATATTGATAAAAAAGGGTGTGCGTATTTCTTCACCCGTGTTAACTTTAGTTTCTATGGTGCGAAGACTGGCCCCAGGTGAATTATCTGATATATAAAATCATTCCAAAGTGGGAAATATGCATTGTTTTTTAATATATTGAAAATTGAATCAACTGTAACGTTATGAAAAAAGCATTCATATTTAATCCTGTGGTGTGGGGAATGTATGTTCTGATACTATTTTTATCCTGTATAAAAGACAAAGAAACGATTATGCCCTCTAGTCAAAAACAATCTACGCCGGAAGACCTGCAGGAGAACCTGAGCGGGAAGTGGATTGTAAACAAGGATCCCTTACCTAATACAAGGGAAATATCTACATTTACATTTTTTGAATTTTCGGCTGAAAAAAAATTTATTGTTTTTACGCAGGATACAATTTATTTCGGGACATATAGTATCAATAGCAGTCTTGATACAATTACATTGCCGGGTTTAGGTATTCTCGCTATTCACACATTAGATGCAGCTGTTTTTAATTTTTCCTTAAAACAGGAAGGTGAAGATAATTTCAATAAACTTTTTACGACGTTTGAAGATCCAACAATTCCTTCTTCTGTGCAAACGGATTTATTGTGTAAAAAAATGTGGACGATTAACTGGCAATATAAAGATGTACCGGATCGTGATACAATTTATTTTGACGGCAGCAATTGGCTGACAAGTATAGATATTTATTTTTCGAGAAACGGAACATATTTTCTGCATAATGTAGTAGAGGGCGGAAATAATATAAATTCGATAAAAACATGGAGCTGGCAGGATGTTAGCGAAACAGCTATTTTAGCAGGCAGTCCGGAACCTATAAGAGTAATGAAGTTAACAGATACAGAATTTTACTATTCATTTAAAGATGGTGCAGGCGATACCTATTATGCATCAGCCAGCAGATGATTGACTGGCATGGTATTATTGTCTGTATGTAACGATGGCGTTTTTAATTCCGGGTACCATGTAACTGGTACTGGCGCCAGGTGGATCAATCCATCCATTCAAACAAATTCTTTGGATTATATTCAAGCTCAAACTTTTGAATGAATTCCAGATATTCTTCTTTGAATGTTCTTTTCTTATGGTGTTCCTTTTGATTCATGATGTAAGCGATTACCTGATTCAGGTTAGAATGGCTGTACGAAAAAGCACCATAACCTTCCTGCCATTGAAATGCATACGGGGATAATTTCTTATCCTTTATAAATGATGAAGAAGATTTTTTTAACTCTCTGATTAAATCAGAGAGGCAACACGATGGTTTCATCCCGATTAGAATATGTATGTGATCAGGCATACCATTTATTGCCAAAAGTTTTTGTCCGTTATTCTGAATAAATCCTGTCATGTATTTGTGCAATTCATTTTCCCATGAGGGATGAATAAGACTATTTCTTCCTTTAACTGCAAAAACAATCTGAATATACATTTGCGAAAAAGTACCCGGCATATATGAAAAATTAAAATGTAAAAAATAATGTGTTGTGATTGTAAAGATATGAAAAAATATTTATTGCGCTCTTCGAGCGCGCGCGTATGTGTTGGTTGGTTATTTGTTGCTATAAATATTTGACCCCTGCCGGGGTCAGTACGAAGATGGAAGGTTTCGTTGTAATTAATATGTTGCAGCTATATTGGTAACATGTAATAACATTAATTTTTGTTGAATACGACACACGCATATATATGATCGGATTTTCTATCCATCACCACTTTTTATTATTGCGTCATGACCCCTGCCGGGGTCAGTGCGGAGATCGAAATCTATTGCTCAATTCGATTCATTTGTATGGGTAGAGTGGGTGGTTGGCCGATGGCACAACAGCGAGGTGAGTGGGTGGTTAGGTGAGAAGTGATGAACGTCAACAGCAGTGAAAAGTACTGAAAGCTAACATGGGGAAATACCGGAGGATATTACCAACTGGGCAAGACAATTAAGTTAGACTTCTATGTGTTTGTTCAGGTAAACGATGCAAATGAAAGGATAATTTTAAAATAAAAAGGTAATACCCAAATTGACCTAAAATTGAAACTCTATTTTCACTTAATTCATTTTTCATTTCAGCTAGTTCTTCAACATATATTGTACTTACATCATCTAAGTAGGCTATATATTCTTCACCATCTTCACCAGGCAAATAAAAGAGATTGGTATAATGCTGGCTTTTTACAGCTTTTATTAATTGATCAACCTCTTTAACAATTGCAGTATCTATACATTCTATGAATGCTGAAAGCTTTATGACTTTAGCGACCATTACCTTCTTTGGAATATCTCTAGTGTTATTATCGTCCATATCACATGTGTTGGATAACAAAATGACATCATAATAAACCTTTTCGAATTCAGCTGTTTTGTCGTTCCAATCTGGAAATCTTATTTCCCTTACTAAGTCTCCTTGAAGAAAATATTCATGCGGACTTGCTGTATAAAAATCAGTATAAATTTTATCTGAATTTTCACCGGTAAATTGTTTAAGGGCGTTAACTAACCTATTTTTTCCTTGTTCAGTTAGTTCCTTAGGAAGAAGTGCATGAATATCATCTAATTTAAAATTCTCCATCAAAAATTATCTGCGATTTTTTAATGTTGGAGTTTTTTTACCACTTAATTTTAATGCCATATGTAATGCTCTTAAAGGTTCTCCTGAAAGTGGTTCGGACCCTTTGAAAATGTTATTAGAAATCGAAATGATTATTGGATTATTAACTCCTATATTAAATCTAGATGCATAATAACCCTTATCAAAATTTATCAAAATTGCATTGTTTCCAATTACAGTATAATTTTTGCCAGCATCTGATAAAATAAAATATGATGAACTATCTACCATGCTACTAGATGTAATTTGCATAGCATTCATATGTAACGTCAAACTTGGCGTAGGATTTTCTCTAATGGTTAATTTAGGAATAGTCAAAGATCCATATTCTATACATGTTCCCATAGTTATTTGATTTTTGCTTTGAATGAATCTGAAGCTATTTTAATAAATGCATTTCTAGCACTATCATGTGCTTCTTGAATTAAATCTGTCAATTTAATACTACTATCAATATTAGAAGCTAAACAATTACTTTCGACAATTACTTTTTTTGAACTATCTGCTATATTATTATTCAAAATAGTTTTCAAAGAAAGTTGCTTATTAGGTTTAATAAGATAATTACTATTAAATACATGTGATATTTCCTGCCCTTGTCCGAAGTCTTTCATTTGAGGTAAAAACACTAAATAATCTGACAAAGCCTCTCCTTCTTCTATGTCAAAATTATTTATAAATATCATTTGCGCACTTATTAATCCTTTACCTAAGCCCATCTCCAAATAAGGATTGATACAATCTTCAATAACTTTAGGTAAAAATATATCCCAACCTAAATAATGATTTAATGAGTGAAATGAAATATAATTTTGCGCCATTAATATGGCATATTTTTGATCTTTGGTTTTAAAAACCATCTGAGTTTCTCCAGGCAATACTTCTGATTTATTTAGCCCTTCTTTAACATTAATATTGAAATTCAGTTGGAACGGTTTGATTTCTTGTTTTATCTCATAACCATTTGTTTTTATAGCGTTATAATACTCTGCAAAAAAAGTTAAATCCCATGGAGTGTTCTGTTCGGGATCAAATCTAAAAGCACAAACGGCTTCAGTAATTTTATGATTTTGAAATTCCATTGTATGGAAATGACTTCTATTTAAATTATGAGATATAAATCACTAATATTTGAGCAATTCTAAACTTAGTGAGCATTCTTGTTTTAATAATTATACGACAAGTTGCTAAAATTGTTATCTAATCCAAAATATTACACATTATCTTTATCAATAATTATTGATAAACGAATTTAGACTTGACTTTATAAAAACATCGATTTAGAGATAAAATAACGGATTTATTTTTTTAAAATATTGGTAATTTACCATTTAAGAGTGTTTTATGTCCCAATGGAATTAGGTTTTAGGTAAGATATTTTTTAAATTATGTTAATAAAATATTATTAACTTACATAATAAAAAAATAATCAATTATAAGATTATGAACTATAAGTTTACAATGTTAATAATGATAAATTTCTCTGTAATTATAAAAACTTCAATTAATAGATGTGTATTACCTATTTAATTATGTGAAAATTTGCATAAATCCTAACTTTAAGAGGTATGGGTAAGCAATCATCAATTTATTTATTCAGTTATTTAATACTTTGATAACTTATAAACTTGCTTATAAATTATGGTCGAACCTTCCCCCTAGGATTTCTCCCAAAATTTCCGTTAATTGTACTTAATACGCACACGCTTTAGGGGTGTCACGGTGAATACCATTTAATCGCGACTGAGATCATACCCTTTGAACCTGATCAGGCTGATACCTGCGAAAGGAAAAAGTACAGAACACCTATCCATTACAGTCCATAGTGTGTTCCTCTCAATCGCCGTTCCCCGTCCCGTTAAGGCTTGTTGCTTTATAACTTAATTATTCAGTGTAATGAACGTTATTGTCAACAACAAAACCGTAGAGCTGCCCGATGCCGCCGGCATCAACGCTTTACTGGCTCAGCTCAACATTACTTCTCCGCAGGGAATTGCCATTGCTATTAACGAGCAGGTACTTCCGAAATCGGAGTGGGAAAGCTGTACGTTGAAAAACAATGACGCGGTATTACTTATTCGTGCTACTCAAGGAGGATAAAACATGACAACAGAAAACACAAACATGGCGCCGCAGATCACGCGGGAACCACTAACAGGATCACAAAAAATTTATGTGTCCGGCACAATGCATCCATCGGTAAAGGTGGCCATGCGCGAGATCAAACTTGAAGACACTGTGATTCATACAGGCCTGAAAGGTGCTGCTGAAAAACGTCAGAAAAACCCATCTGTTACGGTATACGATACCAGCGGTCCGTACACCGACCCGAGCATCGACATCGACATCCGCAAAGGCCTGCCGCGCTTACGCGAGCAGTGGATCCTTGAGCGCGGGGATGTGGAAGAACAGAAAGAATCCTTTTCAGAATATACACAGAAGCGCAACAACGATCCGTCTTTGGACCACTTGCGTTTCGATCACCTGAAACAACCGCTGCGTGCCAAACCGGGACAAAATGTTTCGCAGATGCACTACGCGCGTAAAGGCATCATCACGCCGGAGATGGAATACATCGCCATACGTGAGAATAACCGCATTCAGGAATTGCAGGCATCCGGCGATTCCATTAAGTCGCTTTGGGATCAGCACGAAGGACACAGCTTTGGTGCAGCCATTCCGAAAGTAATTACGCCGGAATTCGTGCGCGAAGAAGTAGCGCGCGGAAGAGCCATTATTCCTTCCAACATCAACCACCCGGAAAGCGAGCCGATGATCATCGGCCGTAACTTCTTAGTGAAGATCAATACCAACATCGGTAACTCTGCAGTAACGTCTTCCATTGAAGAAGAAGTTGAGAAAGCGGTATGGAGCTGCCGTTGGGGCGGTGATACCCTGATGGATCTTTCTACCGGTAAAAATATTCACGAGACACGCGAGTGGATCATCCGGAACTGTCCGGTGCCGGTTGGTACCGTGCCGATCTATCAGGCGCTTGAAAAAGTAAACGGTAAGGCAGAAGACTTAACGTGGGAAATTTTCCGCGATACCTTAATTGAACAGGCAGAACAAGGCGTGGATTACTTCACCATCCACGCAGGTGTATTGTTGCGTTACATTCCGTCTACGGCAAAACGTGTAACAGGTATTGTTTCCCGTGGTGGTTCGATCATGGCGAAATGGTGTCTGTCGCACCACAAGGAAAACTTCCTGTACACACACTTCGAAGAGATCTGTGAGATCATGAAAGCATACGACGTTGCCTTCTCGTTAGGAGACGGATTACGTCCGGGTTGCTTAGCAGATGCCAACGACGAAGCACAATTCTCAGAATTAAAAACCTTAGGTGAATTGACAGAGATCGCCTGGAAACACGATGTACAGGTGATGGTAGAAGGTCCGGGTCACGTGCCGATGCATATGATCAAAGAAAATATGGACAAGCAGTTGAAGGAGTGCCACGAAGCACCGTTCTACACACTTGGTCCATTGACGACCGATATCGCACCGGGTTATGACCACATCACGTCTGCCATCGGTGCAGCCATGATCGGCTGGTTCGGTACGGCGATGTTGTGTTACGTAACACCGAAAGAACACTTAGGACTACCGAATAAAAAAGATGTGAAGGATGGGGTAATGGCGTATAAGATCGCGGCACACGCTGCCGATCTTGCGAAAGGCCATCCGGGCGCACAAAACAGAGATAACGCATTAAGCAAAGCACGTTTCGAATTCCGCTGGGCAGATCAGTTCAACCTGTCGCTTGACCCGGATACGGCGCGTGAGTTCCACGATGAAACACTGCCGGCTGAAGGCGCGAAGATCGCACACTTCTGCTCGATGTGCGGACCGCATTTCTGTTCGATGAAAATCACACAGGAAGTACGTGACTATGCAGAAGCAAACGGCTTAAACGACGGAGCGATCCTGGAAGAAGGTATGAAAGCGAAGTCGGAAGAGTTTAAGAAAGTGGGCGGAGATCTGTACGTGTAAGCGGAAGGCGTAAAGCCTAAGGCTAAACGCTACACCGTGGTCTGTGGCACACAGAACACATTAGTTAGGATGATGGCCTGTGAGCCACGGGCCATGGTGACACTGGCGTCAGATAGTTAGATTTAAGAAACGATAAAAGCTTTAGGCGTTCAGCCTTTAGCGTTAAGCAAAAAAGATGTACGCACCTTTAGAAAAACCATACGTTCTCTCCATCGCCGGCCTGGATCCGACAGCAGGCGCGGGTATTCTTGCGGATGTGAAAACATTTACGGCAACGGGGAGTTACGGCTTTGCTGTAGCAACCTGTTTAACGGCGCAGACAGAAGATACCTGTGAGCATGTACAATGGTTTTCTGTAAAGGAGATTACAACGCAGTTGAAACCGCTGCTTGAAAATTATCCGATCGCAGTAACCAAACTGGGTGCCATGAAAGATCTGGTAATGACTGAAGCGCTGATTGATTTTGTGCTTGAGTATAATCCGGACATGAAGTTTGTGCTGGATCCGATCTTAAGTACGTCTTCAGGAAAAGAGTTTATGAAACTGAATGCGGATATTAAAGAACTGCTTTCAAAAGTTTATCTGCTTACGCCGAACTATCCGGAAATACAGATGCTGACAGAAAATCAGAATGCGCTGGAAGCGGCCATGGTTTTATCCATGCATACAAATGTGTATCTGAAGGGCGGTCATTCCAACGAAGAGATTCTGGTGGATCGGTTGTTTGTAGAAGGCGTTATGACGGAATTTCCGAAGCAGCGTAATGCAATTGCAAAAAAACACGGCAGCGGTTGTGTACTTTCTTCTTCAATAGCATCATTTCTTGCACAGGGAAAATCATTAGCTGAAGCAAGTGAAGAAGCAGCCAAATACATGTGCGGCTTTTTCAGTTCTACAGAAACAAAATTAGGAATACATCAATAAAAACGAATGAATATTTCAAACCTACATTATATTACGGATACCACACAAGGACTGGAACCTTTATTAAAGGCAGGCCTGAACTGGGTGCAGCTGCGTGTGAAAAACCGTAACGAAAAAGAAATGTACAACCTGGCAGATTCGTTTGTTGCGCTGTGCGAAAAATACAAAGCGTATTCCATCATCAACGATTATCCGAAACTGGCCAGACGTGTGGGCGCCGATGGCGTACACCTGGGTAAAGAAGATATGTCGCCGGCCGAAGCGCGTGCGTTGCTCGGTAAAGATTTTATCATTGGAGGAACAGCAAACACGTTCGAAGATGTTGAAGGATTGTACGAAGCGGGTGTAGACTACGTAGGACTGGGTCCGCTGCGTTTCACAGAAACAAAAAAGAATTTAAGTCCGGTGCTGGGCTTAGAAGGATATAACGAAATTATGCAAAGCTGTCAGGCAAACAGCATCCGTACTCCGATCATTGCAATCGGCGGCATTGCAGTGGAAGACCTTGCAGCGCTGTATGATATGGGTTTGCACGGAGTAGCAGTATCCGCGGCGATACGGAAAGCGCAGAATCCGGCAGCGGCGGTGAAGGCTTTTCTGGCGGTGAATGCGTTGTAGATTGCTTAAGGCCTAAAGCCTAATGCCAAAAGCTTTTGGCTGTAACCGTAATTTGTAATACTAAAATATAGATACTTAAAAGTAGTTTCTATTTGCATCATATGCTGATTTAGTGCTCAAAAGCCTTGCACTTTAAGCCTTCTGCCTTAAGCCAAAAAAACTATGAGTGATCAATTAAAAATAGCCGACAAAACATTCACCTCCCGCTTATTTACCGGAACCGGTAAGTTTGCTACGGGAGAAGAAATGTTTCATGCGCTGCAGGCCTCCGGCTCCGAGCTGGTGACGGTTGCACTGCGCAGAATAGATATAGATGGCCAGGAAGATGATATTCTGAAATGGCTGAAAAAAGGGAATTTCAATTTATTGCCGAATACGTCCGGCGCGCGTAATGCCAAGGAAGCGGTGTTTGCGGCAACCCTTGCGCGTGAAGCGTTAGGAACAAACTGGTTGAAATTAGAGATTCATCCCGATCCGAAATATTTAATGCCGGATCCGATTGAAACATTGAAGGCGGCAGAAGAACTGGTGAAAGCAGGCTTTGTGGTGCTGCCTTATATACATGCCGATCCGGTATTGTGTAAACGTCTGGAAGAAGTTGGCTGTGCAGCAGTGATGCCGCTTGGTTCGCCTATCGGTAGCAACAAAGGATTGCGCACACGCGATTTTCTGGAAATAATTATTGAACAAAGCAATGTGCCTGTTATTGTGGATGCCGGAATCGGCGCGCCTTCACAGGCTGCCGAAGCAATGGAGCTCGGTGCAGCGGCGGTGCTTGTTAACACAGCAATGGCTGTTGCCGGCGACACCAAAGCCATGGGTAAAGCCTTTGGTATGGCTGTTGAAGCCGGACGTATGGCGCATCTGGCGAAACTTGCTCCGGTAAGCAATGCAGCACATGCAAGCAGTCCGCTGTTATCCTTTCTGAACGATTTATAAAAATGTCACAGTTTAAAGAAATCTTTGATCAGTATTCCTGGGATGAAGTATATGCTTCTATCTACGCTAAAAAAGCGCTGGATGTAGAACGTGCCTTGTCTAAAGAGAATCTGGATCTGGAAGATTTCAAAGCATTGGTTTCTCCCGCTGCCGCTGCGTATTTGCCTGCTATGGCCGAACGCAGTCATCAGCGTACCTTACAGCGCTTCGGTAAAACGATGCAGATGTATGTGCCTTTGTATCTTTCGAACGAGTGCCAGAACATTTGTACTTACTGTGGTTTCAGCATGGATAATAAACTGCTGCGTAAAACCTTAAAGGACGAAGAGATTATCCGTGAAGCAAAAGCCATTAAAGAAATGGGTTTTGATCACGTGCTGCTGGTAACGGGTGAAGCGAATCAGATGGTTGGCGTGCCGTATTTAAAACATGCGATTGAACTATTGCGTCCATACTTTGCACAGATCTCGATTGAAGTGCAGCCGCTGGATGAAGATGAATATAAAACACTGATTGATGCCGGAGCTTACGCCGTATTGGTGTATCAGGAAACGTATCATCAGGAAGAATATAAAACACATCATCCAAAAGGAAAGAAATCAAATTTCTATTACCGTCTGGATACGCCGGACCGTGCGGCACGCGCAGGTGTAGATAAGTTGGGCCTGGGTGTATTAATCGGTCTGGAAGACTGGCGGGTAGATAGTTTCTTTACAGCACTTCACTTGAATTACTTAGAGAAACAATACTGGCAAACGAAATATTCCCTGTCGTTTCCCCGCTTGCGTCCGTATGTGGGTAACACCGAACCGAAAGTAATTATGAACGATCGCGAACTGGTGCAATTGATTTGCGCGTACCGTTTGTTCGATCAGGAATTAGAACTATCCATTTCGACACGCGAAACCGAAGCGTTCCGGAATCACATTATAAAATTAGGCATCACGTCCATAAGCGCTGGCTCAAAAACAAATCCGGGCGGCTATGTGGTAGAGAAAGAATCGCTTGAACAGTTCGAGATCTCCGACGACCGCACTCCACAACAGATAGCAACAATGCTGAAAGGCGCGGGCTACGAACCGGTGTGGAAGGATTGGGCCCAGGCGTATGATGTGTAATTGAAGGTTCGACGGAGAAACGCTTAAAGCGTAAAGCTAAATGCTTAAAGCTTTTAGCAGCAGAGATAAACTTTCGCACGGGTACTTGTGTTAACTTAACCATCACATAAATGTGGCGGACCGCGCAGCCTATCTGATAATTAACATCTGCCGCGCTTCCCGCCACAGCGGGACCGTTGGCTTTAGCCAATGGATGGCAAGATTAAAATTACAATTACAGATTAGATATTTCACGCCTTAAGCTTTCCGCATTAGGCTTTAAGCTTTTAAAAAATGAGCAGATATTCCCGTCAAACCATCCTTCCCGAAGTTGGCATCGAAGGCCAGCAAAAACTAACCAACGCATCTGTGCTTGTTGTAGGTGCTGGTGGATTGGGTTGCCCGGTGTTGCTCTACCTGGCTGCAGCTGGTGTGGGACGGTTGGGAATTATTGATGCGGACAAAGTGGATATCACAAATCTGCAACGTCAGGTGTTGTATGTAACGGAAGATGAAGGAAAGTCAAAAGCGGAAACAGCGGCGAAACGTTTGAGTGCATTGAATCCCGAGATTAATATTGATGTGTATCCGGTTTGGCTTTCCAAAGAAAACGCGCTTGAAATTTTTTCTTCCTATGATATAATAGTTGATGGCTCGGATAATTTTGCGACACGCTATCTGGTGAGCGATGCCTGTGTGATTTTAAATAAGCCGCTTGTATTTGGTTCGATCTTTAAATTCGAAGGACAGGTGAGTGTATTTAATTATAAAGGTGGGCCTACTTACAGATGCCTGTTTCCGGAACCGCCTGCTGCAGGCGAAGTGCCCAACTGCTCTGAGATTGGCGTGATCGGTGTGCTGCCGGGAATCATTGGTACGTTGCAGGCCAATGAAGTGATCAAGATTATTCTGAAGAAAGGTGATGTGATGAGCGGTGTGTTATACATGTATGATGCGTTGAGCAACATGGTTCAGCAATTAAAAGTATTCAGAGATCCTGTGGCAAGTGTTGTTACTGAATTAGGCACGTACGAAGAAGTATGTGAGACATCACCGGATATTGATAAAAGGACCTTTGATGTGTGGAAAGAAAAAAATGTTGTTTACCAGCTGATCGATGTGCGCGAACCGCATGAATTTGAAAATAAAAATATCGGCGGAGAATTAATCCCGATGAATACCGTTAAAGACAATCTGAATCGCATACGTGAAGACATTCCTGTAATCGTGCACTGCCAGATGGGTGGCCGCAGCAGAAAGATTGTCGACTTTTTGTATGAGAAAGGATTTAAGAACGTGTATAATCTGAAGGGTGGATTGAGAGAGTTTTAATTTTTCTTATCAGATTAAAAAAAACAAAACACAAAAAACAAATTACAAAATGCTTTACAGTAAACCGTCGATCATTCTAAGATAGTTTATAAAATATTATTTCGTTCGTTTGGGTTTTGTTATTTGATTTTTGGATTTTCTACTCTGTCGCAGTTTGGAATTTGTTTTTTGTGTTTTGGAATTTTTTATATCATAGAAGCTATTCGTCCAAATGCCGCTAACGGATCGCTCTGCACCCACACCGCACCTAACAGCGCCGCTCCGTCGAACCCGCTCTTTTTAACCAAATCAATGTTCGCTTCGTAGATACCGCCCAATCCGATGATGGGAATGCCTGTTTGTTCTTTTAATTCCGAAACTGTTTTTTTTAAGTCTGCAAGGGAATTGTTGGTACCATAGTTTTCTTTTGAAATACTTTGAAACAATGGACTGTAAAAAATATATTCAAACGGATGAGACAGATTGCCCGCATCTGCGATGGAATGAATAGATGTTGAGATGATTTTTATGTCCGGATGCACTTGTGCAGGGTTTATTCTGTCCAGCTCTTTCAGGTGTACGCCCATTACCGGAAACTCTTTTGCTAAAGAATGATGTTCATGCAGAACAAAATGTGATAAAAGTTGGTTATGATCATGCAGATATTTTTTATATTGGTCAGCGGTAAAACGTGGTTTCCGGATATGGATGGTGCAGTTATAGATTGAAACAAGTGCAGATAGAATTCCCCCTTCTTTAGGGTGGTTTGTCTCCGGAGTAATGACTTTAATCATAAACATAAATTAAATGTACAATCAAAGATTGATTAATGGAAATTGTTCGATAGATTATATAAATCAAATTTAAAACACTAACTGAAATGAAAAAAATCGTTTTTCTTGTTTGTATGCTTGCATCAAGTTTTCTTTCTCAAGCAGAAGATTCTATCCGCATTATGCGTTCTTTAAGCTTTGGATATCAGTATACAGAGTTTTCAGGTTTGTCGTCTCAGATGCAAACAAAGTATGATGGCGGCGCATTTGTGTTGAGTGCAAATGAATTTACTATTTGCCACCGTTTGATGTTTGGCGGAGAATTGGGTGGGCTTAAAAGTACGCCAGCAGAAGATGAATTCATGTCGGCTAAAGTAATGCAGGGCTTCGGTTACTTTAATTTCGGTTATTTGGTCGTGGATAAATCATCATTGATGTTGTATCCATATGCAGGAATCGGCGCCGTATACAGTGGTGTAACGCTGAAAAATAAAACTGCTGTAGATTTTGTTGATCCAGATTACATAATAAAATCCGGACAGAAAGGCTATTTCTCCAATGCAGCACTAAGCTTTAATGTAGGATTGGGATTGCGCAGAAATATTACTTGTTCTAAAACAGATCATATCCTTCAGCTGGGGCTGGATGTTGGGGCTCATATAACGCCAACGAAAAAAGATTTTATCTACAACGGTACGAGAGAATCAGTTGAGTCATTTGGTTCTGCAACGAATGTTGGATATTATGCTAAGTTCACTATCGGAGGATTGATGAGTATGGCTTGCCCGAAGATGATGGGTTGTAAAATGAAATAAATAATTTATTGTTGGTTTGCACTTGAAGGTTTGGTTGATTTATTTCAATCAAACCTTTTTTGTTTTTAATGTATTACATAATTGAATCTTCTTTTATCATACTTCCCATACACGCTCTTTTATTTTCTATAACATGCATATTTTGATCGTAATATCAGAATCACAAAGATGTATTAATGAAAATTGTTTCTTAATTTATGTATACATAAAAAATGATCAGCTAACCAAAAAGTTATTACAATGAAAAAAGTATTATTTATTACTGCACTGCTATTTGCCGGGCTTGCATCCCAGGCGCAGATTGATTCAGCACGTTTTATGCATTCTATCGGATTTGGCTATCAATATACCCAGTTTGATGGGTTGTCCAATCAGATGCAGAATACTTATGGCAACAACTACAATTTAGATGCAGGTGCCTTTACCATGAATTTTGCCTGCAATAGTATTTATAAAAGATTTATGTTCGGCGGAGAATTCGGTGGCTTACGACGTAAAGTTAACAACGATGATTCCATGTCGTCAACGGTTTCACAAGGCTTTGGATATTTCAATTTTGGATATTTGATTATTGATAAACCGGGTTGTATGGTATATCCGTTTGTAGGTATCGGCGGTGTTTACAGCGGATTGGTATTAAAAAATAAAACTGCTTCCGATTGGACAGATCCTGATTTTGTGATCAAAGCAGATGAGAGAGGCAACTTCTCTTCTGTCGGCGCCAGTATTAATGCCGGACTTTCATTCAAAAAAATATGTAACCATACACACGAAGGAAAACAGCTGCAGTTAGGCTTAGATCTTGGCGTACATATAACACCCGGTAAAAGAGACTGGATCTACAAAGGATCCGATGAAAAGGTTGAATCATTTGGAACGGCTGAAAACATTGGTTACTATGCACGGTTCACTATCGGCGGACTTATGACACGTGTGTTCGACAGAAGTGAATATATGAGATAGTAGTAAAAAAAATGCCGGAAATGAATTTCCGGCATTTTTTTAATATTTCAAATCAATCGTTTCTTTAAACCGTTTGGTTGTATAACCATTGGGCCAGTAACAAAACATTTTTTTTATGTAAGCAATATCCTGAAGGATCAGTACCTGTGCTTCCCCTGTAATAATAGAACCTTCGTGCCGGTTAAAATAATCATTCATATATTGATCCAGCTCTTCTTCCGTTAATCCGGGATGTGAAATATAGTATTTGTACATTTCTTCAGAAATAAAAAAGCTTCTTTTTCCTAAAGCCGTTTTATACCCTTTTTCCTGCGTAAACTTTTGTTTGTATTTTTTATTTGCAAGATCCGTTCCTATAAAATCGAAATCAATTTCTTTAAGAGAATCCGGACATTTTAACGCAATGTAATTTTTTGTAAAAGCAAGAATTGTATAAACATGTGAATTAAGTGTGATGGTTTTTCCTATATCCGCTTTTGTAATGGCTGTAACAATAAAATCTTTCGGAGCGATGATTTCATATTCAACAATACCTTTATATGTTTTGGCTGGTATAAAAGGTGTAAATCGTATGTTAAATGTATAACGTACAGCATCATTATTCCGGTAGTACTGGCCTGTGTAGAAATAAAATTTTTCATTGCGCAGCTGCACTTGTTCACCTTTTTCATTTACAAGATTATAGGAGACCAGTTTTGAAGTAAAAAGATTACAATCCTGTTGCGGGATACCTTTAGGAAATAGCCCATACAAAGAAAAATTTTCAGAAGATTTTTCACTTTTCATTGTTGCGTGTATGGAATCTATAATGGAAGAACTATTTTTAAATGTTTGTCCTTGCCAGGGAAATGCTGTTTCCGGATCAATTGTTTTAGAGATCAATGAATCGGGCACATACAATTTCTGATAAATACTTTTTCTCAAATATTTAAGAAACGTGATGTCGCTTTTGGAAAAATCCTGCGCCTGCGTAGTTGTATAACTGAATACTAAAAAAATATTCAGGAGGAGTAATGCTGTTTTTTTCATTAGCCAATCTGGTAACGTTCATATAAAAATAAGCATTTAATCTTTTCAGTATTTATACCGCAAAAGAATATCTATACAAAACATCGAATTTTATATATGATGGAGATTTACTGGCTACAGTGACAGCTAATCCGTGTGCATACTTATATAACAATCCGGCGTTGGGTATGCATAACATCGTTGTTGGAGTATCAGATGATTGAAAGCTGAACGGTTATATATCCCTGGCAAGATTGATTCTGAACTGGCATTCGGACAATATATTGTTCTGCTGGTGGCAGGAAGAGAAACGGTGTGTAATAAAAATTGAAAAGAAATAAAAGAAATTATAAATTATGAGCTATAAATTATCAATGAATTCTTATAAGTTTTTCATATCAATGGGTTAATATGATTTACTGCGAAGAAATAATATATGTCAATCCATAATTTATAGCATATAATTTATAATTATATACTTTTCATTGATAGATACCGAAAATAGTTTTAGATTCATCATGTAAATGATACATGATTATGGAGAACAAAAAAAATGTAGTTGTTATCGGCGGCGGTTTTGCAGGTGTGCAATTCATTAAAAAGCTGGATCAGAAATTATTCAATGTTACACTTTTAGATAAGATCAATCATCATCAGTTTCAACCCTTGTTCTATCAGGTTGCAACGTCTCAGTTAGAGCCTTCAAGCATTTCGTTTCCCTTCCGGAAAATTTTCCAGGAAAATGAAAATGTTCAGATCCGTCTGGCAGAAGTAACAGGCATTAATCCGCAAGCGAACACTGTCCATACATCCATCGGTGATTTCAATTACGATTATGTAGTTATTGCTGCTGGTTGTAAAACAAATTTCTTCGGAAATAAAGTAATCGAAGAAAATTCCTATACATTGAAATCAACCAGCGATTCCATTGCACTTCGCAATCATGTATTGATCAATTTTGAAAAGATTATATCTGCGCCAAAAGAGGAACAGGAAGCGTTGTTTAACATTGTAATTGTAGGAGGAGGGCCGACAGGTGTTGAGCTTGCAGGTGCATTTGCGGAGATTAAAAGAAATATTCTTCCGAAAGATTATCCGGGCATTGACTTTACAAAATTACGGATCATGCTTATTGAAGGAAGTAAAAATACCTTAAACAGCATGAGCGAACTGGCGCACAAGGCATCCAGAATGTATCTGGAAAAAATGGGTGTAGAAATTCAGACGGAATTATTTGTTAAAAATTACGATGGTAAGATTGCTGAATTAAGTAACGGCGAACGTATTCCTACAGCGAGCCTCATCTGGGCCGCAGGTGTTACCACCAATACATTTGATGGGTTGGAAGATTCAGTATATGGTCCGGCAAAACGCATAAAAGTAGACCGCACCAGTTTGGTTTCCGGGTATGCAAATGTGTATGCTGTAGGTGATATTGCGTATATGGAGACACCAAAGTATCCGAAAGGCCATCCGCAGCTGGCAAACGTTGCCATCAACCAGGCAAAGAATCTGGCCAGTAATTTAAAAGCTATTCAGAAAAATAAAACATTAACGGAGTTTGAATATAAAGATCTTGGCTCAATGGCCACGATTGGAAAAAACAAAGCCGTGGTAGATTTGCCTTTTATAAAATTCAAAGGTTTTTTTGCCTGGCTAACCTGGATGTTTGTACACTTGATGCTGATCTTAAGTGTGAAAAATAAATTGATTATTTTCATCAACTGGGCATGGGCCTATATTACTAAGGATACGTCTTTACGCTTAATATTGACACAGAAGGGGCCAAAAGCAGAAGGCTGAAAGCCTAAAACAAAATAGTATTATACAAAAAGAGATGCTGTGATAAAATCACAGCATCTCTTTTATTGATTGGCATTAAGCTTTACGCTTTCAGCATTAGGCCTTGATCTGCTTTCCTACCAGTTCGATCAAATCTGCCGTGCGGTTTGAATAACCGAATTCGTTGTCGTACCAGCCGAATACTTTAACATTATTTCCCTGTACCATTGTTAGTTCACTGTCAAAGATACTGGATGCCGGATTGCCAACAATATCAACGGATACCAAAGGATCTTCCGAATACGCTAAGTATCCTTTCAGACTTCCTTCTTCAGCTGCTTTTTTGAACGCTGCATTAATTTCGTCTTTAGTTACCGTTCTTTTTAATGTTGCAGTAAAGTCTGTGATTGAACCAACTGGAACAGGTACACGTAACGACGTGCCATTTAATTTCCCTTGTACCGATGGGATCACAAGTCCTAAGGCTTTAGCAGCTCCTGTACTGGTTGGTATAATAGACAGCGCTGCTGAACGGGCACGTCTCAGGTCTTTGTGCGGCGCATCCTGCAGACGCTGGTCGGATGTGTATGCGTGTATCGTATTCATAAAACCACTTTCAATCCCAAAATTGTCTTCCAATACTTTAACCATTGGCGCTAAACAATTGGTTGTACAAGATGCATTTGAAATAACGGTTTCACTGCCATCCAGAATGTTGTCGTTAACGCCTAATACAATTGTTTTCAAATCACCGGTTGCAGGAGCAGAGATGATTACTTTTTTTGCACCGGCTGTAATGTGTGCTTCAGCTTTTTCTTTTTCAGTAAAGAAGCCCGTTGATTCCAATACAACGTCAACACCCAAGGCTTTCCATGGCAGGTCAGCAGGATTTTTAACGGATAGCACTTTTACTTTTTTACCATTAATGATTAGGTTCTCTGCATCATAACTTACCTCTCCGTCAAATACCCCGTGCGAGGAATCAAATTTGAACAGGTGTGCGAGCGTTTTAGTATCTGTCAGGTCATTGATCGCAACAACTTCTATGTTTTTCTTTTTTAATAATGCCCGGTAAGAAATCCTTCCGATTCTACCGAAGCCGTTAATAGCTACTTTCATATGGATATTTATTTTTGTTTAATAGTAAATCTGATTACTGTTTTAATTCTGTTCTTGCTGAATCCTGTTTATTGTGTACTATTTAGTACATAATTAGATAAAAAAAACTACTGAAGAATTTCCAATTGTTTTTCGATCAAAGGAATCAGTACTTTTTTGTTTGAATACACACGCACCGAAATATTTAAACCGTTCCACACGGAAAGTAAATATTTTGCCAGCATCTCCGGCTTTTCTTTTGTTTTAAGTGTACCATTAGCCTGGCATTCCTTTATCACTTTCAGGAACACCTGTTCAAGTTTTAGTAGAAGCGAAGCTGCAACATCTGTAAGACCGCTCTCCCGATTGGAAAGCTCTGCTATGGTGTTACCCAGCAAACAGCCATTCTTATGTCGCACTGATTTTGTATCAGCTATACTATAGAAAAGCGATTTTAAATGGTCGATTTTATTCCCTGCTTCTTTAAATCCCTTTTCCAGGCTTTCTACAGCAAGTCGGCTCCGTTGCTGCATTGCGCGTTCAAACAGTTCGCGCTTTCCGCCTTTAAATTCCAGGTAAAAACTGCTCTTGCCAATGCCCATTGCTTCCAGCAGTATTTCGGTTGAAGAAGCTTCATAGCCATATTTCCAAAACACGTCAATAGCTTTGTTTATAACTTCTTCTTCATTAAATATTTTAGGCCTGCCGGACATCTGTGCTGTTGCTTACATATCAAATAACGTAAATTGTACTGAATAGTACAAAATAAACCTGTGTTTTTTTAGTTCGCTGCATAAAACCCTTAAAAAAAGAAAAGCAGCCGTTTTAGGGGCTGCTTTTCAAGGAACGTAAAAAAATGTTGAAAGGTTTAATAAAGCAATTAGTGCGCTTTAATGATTTGGATCGTTTCTGTTTTATAGTCCGATGCAATTTTCACCAGGTACAAACCTGCAGCATACTGATCGCCTAACGTAAATGATTTGCTTGCTATTTTTGTTTCAACAACAATACCGCTTGCGTTCAATACGGTAATTGTTGCTTCGCCAAATGCATCCGGAATAGAAACAGTTGTTTGTTCCGTAAACGGATTTGGTGCAGAAACAACAGAAGAAATTTCTACAGACGATGTGGATGTTGTAGAAGTAAAATCATCCGAAGCAGTTCTTGCAGCGGGTGGTGTGTTTGTAAAGATCACAGCATAAGCACCCGATTGATTTACCAATACCAGATCATTCGTGTTATATGTATTTGCAAAGAAGAAACCGCTGAAACCAGGGAAGTCCATTGAACCATCAATGTATATCTTAGGTGATGAAGCACCAAAACTATTAAATCCGTATGAAGGGATATTTGTATACCAGCGTGGTGCACCATTATTTGTCTGTAAGGAGAACTGCCACAGACCATTGTTAGGAAGATCCCAGTTGATAACAGCAAGCGATACGTTGCTTAAATTCGGTCCGCCTGAGCCAACAGAATATACATACTTGAAGTTTTTTATTGTTGTGGGCAGAGGCGCGTTACGTGGTATTCCAAAGCGTGTAAATAAATTTTCTGCCACAGCAGATTTTGTAACTTTTACATAGTCAAATGTTACAATCGTATTTAACTGATCACTGCCGACACCTGCACATAAACCCACATAAATAGAAGAACCCATATTGATGGTAGAACCACCAACGTATACCCAGTTAATAGTATCATTTGAACAGTAACTTTTGAAACTGTTTCCTTCGCGTGTTATTTTTAACCATTTGTATGCATTATAGAAATGCAGATTTTTTATGTCATCCGGATTGTTAACAGATGAACCACCGGTTGCGGATCTTAATTGAGTTGCAACTGCATTCTGTGGTGTGTGCACAATCATCAGATGTTTTGAATCTGCGCTCAATGTCTCACGCATCATGATACCTGCTTTCGACCAGCCAGCCGCTTTGTTCATATCTTTAATGTGTGCTACAATCTGCCCGTCTCCCTGTAACGATTGATACACGTAATTCAAACCATCGCTTTCGTTCCAGATATCATAGCTGCCGGATTCAATTCCGAATACGCCGTTTCTGTATCCGGCAACGCCTGGTCTTCTTGTTGTTCCGATTTCCTGTTTAGCCCAGGGAGCAGGTATTGCATCAATAGTTGTATCACGTTTGAATGTTGCACGCAGTGCATGTGCACCGCTCATTCCGGTAAACCCATAGTGCTGCGGCGTACCAATCGGAGCACCATCAAAATATACCTGATCGATAACATAACCTACGTTTGGTGTAATGGCAAAATTTATTGTCTGGTAGATGCTGTATTCAACTAAACCGCTTGGATAGATACTGCCGCCGTTTACAGCATTGGTCTGTACGCTGACCGTATTAGGATTTCTTGCCTGAACAGTAAACTGCATGGTTGGTCCCACAGCACTGATGTTTGTAATTGTAAGACCTGTTTCATTTCCGTTTTTCCATCTGAATGGATGTGTGAAAGATGAAAAGACACTTGAATTATTATCGAACAGATCATATGAATCACCCCGTACATCCGGGCTTCCTTCTGTTTGCAATTCATCCTGGCCATCAGCCTGAATCAGATGCACAAGCGGCGGATAACCGTTTGGTGTAGTTGTGTTGCCATCAATACCGCCATCTTCATCCACATAATAAATACCCAAGCCCTGATCCGGGCCTTTAGCTGCCTGGTAATACCCGCCATACATGTGCGCGGCAATAATTAAATATTCTTTTGGATTGTTTGGGTTTGTGTATTTAAAAACCTGATTGTAACTGTTTGAAGTAACGGTATACGTCTGCGTTGTTGTAGCTGAAATTGCGTTGTTTTCGTTTGTCCAGCCTTTGATGTAACGCAACGCAGGATTGACAGGCATTGGAGTTTCTGTTCCGGCACTGGCCATTACACAGAAGTCTCCAAGGTTACTTACATTCGTTCTGTAATAATCTGTCCAGCCAAATACACTGTGGCCAACTTCATGACAAATAGTATTTACGGTTGGTTTTTCTATACCGGTAACATTATACACGTTCAGGCCGCCGATCTGCAGCTGCTGATTGTTGTTTTTTACAAACGAACCATCCGTGCCATATGCAACACCGATGCCTCTTGAGCCGCGGCTGATGATATTAAAATGATGCAGTCTTGCTGTTTCCGGATGCAGACTTAAATTCTGAAACCCATTCGGATATTTAGCTGCAATCTGGCTTGCAATGTGTGGTATAAAGTTTCCACTGGTAGCATCATCATCGTGATAGTAATGGAAACTCTGAGGCAAGGATACTTCAATTACCGTACTGTTAAGGCTTACTTTACTGTTGCTTTGAACATAGTAAAAATCTTTCACTGAACCATGGCAATTCCAGGAATTAAAGCCAGGCTGATTCATCAGCATAGCAATTGAATCTGTTGGAATGCCAAGTGAATAATCGGAATAGTTTACTATTACGGTTAATCCGTTGATTACGGAAGTTTGTGCAGCTGCCCACTGGAAGAAAGATCCAAGGACTACGCCAAGCAGTAGTATCGCTTTTTTCATAAAAGTTGAATAGGTTAAAATATAGAGAAATGTATTCTGAAAGGATAAAAATATTCAACCCGACCGTTAAAAATAGATCTAATGAGTGAACGGTTTTGTTTGAAGGATAAACGGCATCCTTTAGTTAGTTAAAGGATGCCGCTAGTATATTTCACAATTCAATGTTTTATAGATTGAATTGTTTTAAAAACGCGTCTTTATTTCTTCTGGATACTTCGATCTCAGAATTGTCTGTCATAACAACATTGCCGCCGCCATCTCCCTTTACATATTTTTTTAAATGTTTAAGATTGATCAGGTGTGATTTATGAATGCGCCAGAAATTATTCTGACCTAAAATATGTTCAAATTCTTTCAGCGTTTTGCTGGCAAGTTGTCTGGTGCCATTTTTCAGATGTACCATGGTATAATTACCATCTGCTTCGCAGCGTATAATGTCTTCTATATCGGTAAAAATATATCCCTCGCGTACATTTAATATAATCTGAGTAATTTCTGAGGCATCCTTTGATTCATTTTTTAATAAAAAGGACATGCGCTCATTTACGTTTTCTTTATCCAGCTTAATGAATTTTTCTACGGCTTCTATTAACTCCGTTTTATCAACGGGCTTTAACAGGTAATCCAGCGCGCTGTGTTTAATTGCCTTGAGTGCATAATGATGATGTGCCGTTACAAAAATTACTTCAAAGGTAATTTCCTTCAGCCTTTTTAATAACGAAAACCCATTCATTCCGGGCATGTCAATATCCAGAAAAACCAGTTCCGGATTCAGGTCCTGTATCATAGATAAACCTTCTTCACCGGAACACGACTGTCCGAGTACATCTATCTGAGGGCAATATATTTTAATCAGAGAATGAAGAACTGTTCTCCCGTCAGGTTCATCATCAATAATAATTGCTTTGATTTTATTATTCATGACCGGTTTCTATTTTAATGTGTATCATTGTTCCGCTAGCTTGATTTAAGTCGTTGTATAGATCTGTTAGTATAAGTTCTGTTTTTAATTTATAGGTAAACTGAATAAGTGAGAGCCGTTCACGAACCAACGTGATCCCTTTTGATTCATGTGTTTCTGTTTGTTTTTTTTGTGCAGCTTTTCTTCCAACACCATTATCCATAATCTGAACGTGCAGAATATTATTGTGATGATAGATTTTTAAATGGATGGTTTTGTTTCCGGATTTGGGCCTAAGCCCGTGCCAGATGGCATTCTCAATAAAAGGCTGTAGGATAAACGACGGAAATTCATAATCATCTGTATGGATATCTGCAGCAACATCTATTGTATAACAAAAAGAATTGCCCAGACGCATTTGTTCCAACAATAAATAATTTTCAATAAATACAATTTCTTCAGAAAGCGGAACAAATATCTGATCCGAATAATGCAACGTGTTTCGTATCAGTTTTGAAAACCGCATCAGAAAATCAACAGCCTGTTCTTTTTTATCACTGAGTATGCGTTCAAGAATTGAATTTAATGCATTGAAAATAAAATGCGGATTCATTTGCCGTTTCAATTCAATCAATCGCATGGACGTGTTTTTTTCAGTTGTTGTAATAAGCTCCAGCGTTGTTTTTTGTTTTTCACGTTCTGAATCTTTAATCGATTCTGTTATACTGATGGATAGAAAAATGAACTGTACAATAACACCAATATTGAGTGCATATACCGTAAATATGGAAGATGGCAGCCAGTTAATGTATTCCAGCCAGAAGATTAAAAAGAATAAATTTAAAAACACAAACGCGAATACAAACCACAGCGCACTTTTAAGACCTTTTTTATATCGGTTGTATCCAACCCAGAAAAATATCTGTATAAACAAAATATTAAATATGGTAAAGATCGGTGTTGAGCAGATTATACCGTGAAGCACAATGCCAATAACCTGGAGGCATATAATGCACTGGAAAAGTTTGTATAGATGTAGTTGCTGTTTCTTGATCTGAAGAAACTCCATTGTAAACAGGGATAAGAAAATAATACTTACCGTTAGGCTTAACGAATCAATATGGCTGTTTATCTGTGGAAAATCAGGCCACAGATATTGAAATCCTGTTCCATTCTTACTCATGAGATAAATCAGTATTCCGATTGCGTAGATTACATAATAGAGATAATGAGTTACCCGAAGGATTAAAAATGAAATAAAGTTATATAAAATAATAAGCAGCATAAATCCATAAAAAACACCTAACAGCACATATTCCTTCAGGCTGTATGCATAAAACTGTTCATGTGTTTTAATAACTGGCTCAAACACATTTATGGAGGATGAGTATAAACGCATGTATACTTCTGTTGTGTCAGCCAGCGGAATAGAAAGCTTAAAACAAATATTTTTGTGCGCAAAATCTCTCGTGTCAAAAGGGAAGTCCAGCCCCGATTTTTTTTCAATAAAACTTCCTTTTGAATCTTTAATGTACAGATCTACTTCATTGATGTCATAATCATACATTTCAATAATAAAATCTGTTAAGTCAGGCGTATGATTTACCACATAAAAATGCAGCCAGTAAGCAGATGTGAGGTTGTTATTGGTAAAATCCAGATCTTTTTCAGAAATTTTTTTAAAGGGTACCTTTCCGGCAATTTCAGTTATTTTTTTTCCGCGCTGCTGATCTTCATAATATTCCGCGTATTTTCTAACCACATAATATTCTTTGCTTGTATTAGTTAAAACAATCGGTACAGGAGCTGCATATGCCGATGCAGACAGTAATATTGTTACTGCGCTGATCAGTACTTTTTTTATAAGAGCTGGAGTATCCAAAAAAGGAAAAAAGAATTTTGAAAACATGAGTTAAAATGAAGAAGCGGTTATTCTTCAATACGTTTAACTACTAAAATACAGGATATTTTAATAAATAGAAATAAAAATAATCTGTAAAAAAGAGAATATGCTGACTAAGCCCTGTTTAAGCGGTTAGCAGGGCTTAGTCAGTTTTTTATTTTTTTCTACCACCGCCATCTCCCATAGGCATTTTATTAGAATTCAGTACAGAAGCAATGCGTTTTCCAAATCGGTACGTTAAGGAGAACATCAGTACGCGGTTGTCCCATTTGAAACTATCCGATGTTTTAATATCTCCGAACGTACCACTGCCTACATAAACATACTTCCAGAATATATCTGTGACAGAAAGTTTTAGGGAGACTGTTTCATGCATCATTTTTTTCTGAACACCGGCAGATAATTGCCATACTTCTCTGTACAGAATTGTTCCGAAATAATTCGGGGATTCATAATTGAATGACAGTTCTGCTGAAATGCTGTGCGGAAATTTGAACGTATGCGTTGCGTTTACCATCCACGCAGGGCGGCTTACAGTCTGCATACCAAAACCTACATCACCGGTAAGTGAATTGTTGTAAAAATAAACATAATTGTTCATGGACCACCAGTGTTTGATTGTTGAATTCACAGAAAAGGATACCCCTAAATTTTTCTGGTTAGATAAATTTCGTGATGTGTAAGTTGTTGCCAATGAATTCGGATCTATTTTAAACCCTTCGGCTAAGGGCTGTAGTGTATAGGAATAATTAAGTGTTGCTAAGAAGACTCCATTCCATTTTGATGTCGTCAGTTCGGCCTGGTGTGTATATTCAGGCAGCAAATACGGGTTTCCTGAATAGGAATTGTACGGATCGCTGTAATATATAAACGGATTCAAATCATGATAGGAAGGACGTTGTATACGTTTTGAATACAATACTGTATACGATGTTTTTTCAGTGGGCTGATAGGAAACAGCTGCGCTCGGGAAAAAGTTTGTATAGTTTCTGTTAAAGGTACTGTCGAGCGTTTTCTGTTCTCCTTTACTCAACGTATGTTCCACACGTACACCGCCGGATAGTTTCCATTTATTCAGCTGCTTGTTAAGTATAGCATAGGCTGCCTGAATATGCTCGGTATAAATGAAAGTATTTTCGGCTACATAAGAACTTGTAACATTGGCATTGGTTTTTACACCCATGTATTTTACTCCGGCTTCCAGTTTAATTTTATAAACCAGTGTTTTTGTAAAGTCAGCTTTTGCACCCCATTGATCTACGTTAACAGGTATGTATGATTTGTAGGAAGTAGATGGTTGCGTTGTAGTTCCGTTGGCATCATAATAATCGGTTGTAAACACCTGATCAGACTTGCTGTTATTCTTCTTGTATTCTCCTTGAAAAAATAATTCAGAACCAACAGTGTCCATCAGGTATTTATAACCGATGCTTGAATTTATATTGTAATATTCAGATGTAGATTGATCGTTTGTTAAAAAATAGGAAGAACGGTTGCCGGAAGGTGTGTATAAGTTTGATTCTGTATTTCCCTTCCAGGTTGAATGTTGATAAAGTGCTGTGCCATCCCATAGCAAGGTACTTTTAGCACTAAGATCGTAACTTCCGTTTAATAAAACGTTCTGTGTGTTTTTTGGATGTGCGTATTCGGTTGATGTATAATACGAAGAATCCTGGAAGCTTGTGTAAGCTCTGTTAACGGAAGAACGCTGCAGATCTTTTTTATAGCTGTACTGGTACCCGCCGCCTAAGGTAAGTTTCTTTTTTTTGTAAGACAGATTTATACCGATGAGTGCTTTCGGATATACGCCTTTGGCAATGGAGCTGTTAACCGAACCATTAAGCCCTTCATATGCACCTTTTTTTAATTTTATGTTTATGATACCTGCATTGCCTGCTGCATCGTATTTTGCAGAAGGGCTGGTAATGATTTCCATTTCTTTGATTTGATCTGCAGGAATGGATTTCAGTAAGGCACCAACCTGCGCATCATCCATGTAAAGCGGTTTACCATCCAGTAAAACAAGTACACCGCCTTTGCCTTTTAATTTTACAATGCCATCTTTATCTACCGTTGCTCCCGGGGTACGTTGTAGCACATCTGCAGCCGTTAAGCCGGCGTTTAAAATTCCTGCTTCAACATTTACTACAGTTATGCCCGCCTCCTGGCGGATGAATGGTTCCTGTGCCGTAATAAGTATTTCTTCGCTTGCGTCATGCTCTGATACAACTGCATCGAACTGTTGTTTGTTATGGTCTTTCGTTAATGTAAAAGACGGCAGGTACGTATCGGTGTAGCCAATGGTAGAAACAATAACAAAATAGTTTCCGTAAGAGATGTTTTCAAAACTGTAATAGCCGCTTGTATCCGATAGCGTTCCTGTAACTGCAGACGAGTCGGGAAGGCTGTGTAAACGTACGGTGGCGAATTCTATTGGGATTCCTTCAGCGTCTTTTATAAACCCTTCAACCTTTCCTTTTGTCTGCCCAAAAGAAACCTGTAACGTTAGAAGGAATGATAAGGTACTGAGGAATAATAATCTACTTGTATTCATGAATAGGAGTGTATTAAAGCTGGTAATATAGCAATAACACATTAAATAATTGTGTCTGTTTTTACAACAGGTTTGTGCTGCATGTTTATTTTAACGGTAGCAGCAGTATTTTTTCCGGAAAGATTTTTGAAGCGGTATTTTTCTCCGGTTTATCTTTTTTTCTTCTGCCCAACCAGATGTATACGCCGGTTACAGGTAACGATGCACCGGTTAAGCTTGCAAGAAATGCAATACATTTCCCAGGCAAGCCCAATATTTCACCAACATGAATGCCGTAATACATGCGTTCCATAATGTCTGCTGCCTTCGCGTCTTTGTATTTCAGTGATTTTTTTGACGGAACTTCTTCTCCGGAATACTGATCAAAGTTGTATTGCTCATACTGAAAGCCACCGAATTTTTTGGGTGTAACGAAGAATGCAATAGTACCGCCGGCTTCGTCATGATGCGGGTAATCCATATACACATTTAACGGATCGGGTATCTCTGCCCATACTTTTAACCATGCCTTGTCTAAATTAGTTGTAACGGTAACGTTTGCAGGTATATGTAACGTATCAGAAAATAATTCAACACGATCGTGTTTTGTTTCTCCTCCGGAAGCTATCCAGTGTAGTGAATGGTTAAACCATTTTAAGCCCCACTGCATACCGGTTAATGCGATGAGTAACAAAAAAATCATGGCATAGAAACCAAGAATATTGTGCAAGTCATAGTTTTTACGTTTCCATTTAGTAGTATCTTTCCACTTAAATGAAAAACGCTGTTTAGCTGCTGATTTATTTTTTGGCCACCATAAAATGATACCCGTAATGAGTAATACAACAAATGTAAGTGTGGCATAGTTAACAATTGGTCTTCCGATTTTCCATGGCAGCCATAAAAAACGATGGCCGTTTAAAACAAACCTGAAAAAATCAAAGGAGTCTTTTTTGTAATCGGCAATATGTAAGACTTTGCCGGAATAGGGATGAAGAAATAAATTGTAGTTGTATTCTTTTTCATGTGAAATATGTACACAGATAGTTTTGCCTTCGTAGTAATTAAACCCATGGATTTCTTTTCCCGGAAATTGCTGCACGGTAATTTGATTTACTTGTGATGGAAGCAGCAAAGGTTTGTTTTCAGGAGTAATATTGTTCCATGGTTCTGTTAATGCGGTTATCTCTTCCTGAAATACCCAGATGCACCCTGTTATACAAACAATAAACATGATGGTACCTGAAATCAAACCCAGCCACAAGTGCAGCCAGCCGATCACTTTTTTAAAGCCGCGGGTTTCTGTTGGTTGGGAAGATTTTTTTTTGCCTGTAATCATGTTTTGAAGTATTGGTCGGTTAATAAAAGGACTGGTCAGCAGCATTGAAAATCTGCTGACCAGTATAAGTGTAAGAATTTAATTTATCTTAATTTTTCAAGACGAAGAATGTAATCCAAACCGCCAACAAATTCAATTCCTTTTGTTAAGGCATCTGTTTTAGGGTCATATATCCATACGTAATCTCTATCAGAAGAATTTACAGCGATATAAGCTTTCCCATCTTCAATAACGACAGACTGAACATAACGTTCGCCTTTATCCGCAGGCAAATCCAGTGTTTTGATAAACGCACCGGAGTGTACATCAACAATAGAGTAAGAGTGGTCTGCATCAATAGAAGTGCCGGCTACGCATGTACGTATAATAGCTTTTCCTTCGCCGATATACCAGATAGCCGCAGCCATTCCATTACTAACGGTTGAAGAAAAATTAAAATCATACGTTGCATCTAATTCCGTTTCCCCGCTTTTAATTTTATAGATATAAGAAGGCTGTGTATAGTTATACCCATCTACAGGATCTGTAATAAAATACAGATCGTTATTTTCATCTACAAATGAATAAGGGCAGTATACATTCGGTCCGCCTGGTGAAGTAGATCTCGCATCTTCAAGTGTTTTATCAACCGTCATGGTTGCATAATCAATAACAGCAACCATTGCTTTATCAGCACTCTCCATGACTGGCCAATTGTCCCAGTTTGATCTCATACCATAGCCTAAGAATATTTTGTTGTCTCTGTATTGAGCGAAACAAACATTGTATGCTGCCATGCCTGTTGTAAGAGCATTTACCGACAGGTCTCCGGAAGATTTTACAACCATTGTAGATGTATTTAAAATCGCATATCGTATTTTATTTTGATCTGCATTTGTACCAAACATAACAAGTGTTTCATCGTCTGCCCAAACAACAGAAGACCAATCCAGTTCTGTAAAAAGAATTTCCTTATCAACATAAAGTTTATTGTTGCTTACGTGGTATTTACCTAAACGGCCGGTACTTGATTTTGCATGATAATAGTATCCGTTTTTTTGAATTACATCCTGCGCGTATAAGTATTTTGTCATTTCTGCACCATTACCTTTAAGGTCTGCTGTGCCTTCTGTTAAGGATTGTAAATTAAGCATGAAGTAGGCTGTGTTTGGCCATGCACCAACCATTAGCATCGTTGAGTATTTGCTGTTATCAATTGGTTCAGCGGATTCTTCCTCTTTTTTCTTGCATGAAGCAAAGAGCGAAACAATTAAAATTGAAATTAGTAGATGTTTCATTGTTTATAGGTATTATAGTTTATATAGATTATTTGTATACACGAAAATTATTTGATAAAATATCTAAACTTCACAGAGAAAGAACGACCCGGTTTTTGCAGCATGAAATTGTCATAGTTTAAATTGTTCATCAGATTTCTGCACTCAAGTGAAATATTATATCTGCCTTCTTGCATAGAATAAGAAACAGAAGCATTGTGTGAAAACTGATCTGGTATTTTATTTTTTCCTTCTGGCCCGCCAAATGCCTCCCAGGTTAAATAGAACCATCGGACATATTGCGTATACCAGTTAAATTGAATGCGCGTCTTTTTCCCAAACACATCATTTTTCCCATAACTCAATTCAAGATTGCTGAAGAACCATGGCTGGTTAGGTATTTTATTGAGGTAAGTAGCCTCCGGAATAGTATTTCCAGCCTTAGAGTATTTAGTATAATTTAAGGCGTTCTGATAGCTCGCATTTATGCTGATCATAAAGTTTTTTTCATAATCATAACGAATCTCTCCTTCAAGACCGGTAACACGTACATTTGATTTATTTTCGTAGCGTACATTGTTGGCATGCTGATCAGCAATAGCATAAATGAAGTCTTTTGCATTTCTATAAAATGCCGAAGCTTCGATAAAAAAAGAATGCTTGCTGAAACGTTTTCCATAAAACAATCCTGTATTTATGTTGTCACTCGTTTCTGGTACTAAATCCGGATTTCCCGATGTACGCATTCCATCCCCGAATATTTCAATCACTTCCTGTAAGCGGTATGCATGCTCAACGGATGCTTTGATTCCGGCATTGCGTAAAAATTTAAACCGTGATGCAATGCCATAACCGTAATTACTGAAAGATGTTGATTTTGTTATTGCGGGAGTCGTAAGATTCAAGCCCATACCATACCACTTAACAAAAGGTGTTGTGGTCAATCGTTGGTTGAAGAGGTTGTTTTCATAAGCAATCCCAAGAATCTGTTTATTCATAATACCCGGGTTGGGATCGTCATTTTCAATCAGACTGTTATAGTTTACATTTTTTAAATGATCTAATGTATAGTTTACATTCAGTGAATTATTTTTGTTTATTATATAGGTAAGATTTGTACGGAAATATGATTTGGGCCGTACGATTGTGTTAAATGTTTTAGCTCCATCCATTTCGTAGCCGGGGTCTGGAACTGTAACCCCAATACCATCCCATCCATATTTAATCTTGGTTGTATCAACCACCACATAGCTATCGTAAGAGCGTGAAGCAAAAACATTCATACTTAAACCCTTTATTAAAAAATTGTCTTTTTTATACCGTACAGAACCATTAAAAGCATGACCTTTTCTGGTTACACGGCCATAAACAATTGTTTGCTGGAAACCTGTTTGCACATCCTGAGTATAGCCTGAAAAAGCACCGCCGATAAAAAATACATCTGCCCATTTTTTATTCATCAGGCCAACCTCTATCTGGCCCATCATAGATTGATAGGTATCGTGGAAGCGTCTGAAATTTTTTTCTACAAAGCTGTATTGAGCTGCATCCCATACTTCAACATTACGCATGATATAATTGTTGTTTGAGAAATTATAGAAAGCACTGGTACGTACTACAAGTCCTGTTTTAGTGTGCGTGTATTGTCCTGTAACAGCTGCACGGTGTGTGTTGAATGAGCCATAACTATAGCTTGCATCAAGAAAGTTTTTTACTTTTTGATTGGTAACAATATTTATGGCACCACCCATTGCATCAGAACCCAGTGATACGGGAACCACACCTTTGTATACTTCAATTCTTTCGGCAAGATTTACAGGTACATTGTTAAGCGTCATGCTGCTTCCCAATACATCCATCGGAATACCATCGATAAAATATTTTATCTGCTTGCCGGAAAGACCATTCAATGAAAAATTAAAATCTGAACCAACACCGCCGGATTCTCTGATCCGGATGCCGGATGTTCGGTTTAATACCTGATTTATATCAGCGGTTGTGTTTGCGTATTGTTTTGTTTCAATCACATTTACAGAAAATCCGGATTCTCTCAGTTCTTCCACTTCGTTTTTAGCAGTAATGACAATAGCCTTATCCAGTGTATCAACAGACATCTTTCTGTTTAGCTGCAATACCTGTCCGGGGTGAAGGTGTACATGCATCGAATCATTTTTATAACCGATTGACGTAAACAGAATGTAATAAGACCCGGGAGTAATATCAGCAAGTACATATTTTCCATTCAGGTCGGTTTGCGTACCTTTTGATGTGTTTTTGAGCTGAACAATGACGCCCATCATGGCTTCTCCGCTATCGGAAGAAATGGTTCCGGAAATTATTGCCGGTGCAGTCTGTGCAATACTGATTGTGTAAATCAGGCTTAAAATACTAACTAGAAAACAGGTAAGAAATTGCATTTTAACTATGTAAAATAAAGTATGTAAATGACGCAGGCATAATCGGGATTTTAGCGTTCATTGGGTTAGTAGCATAACCATGGAGTATACCGAAGCTTAAAAAATAAAAAATCACTATTTCTGCCACTTATTTTTTAGCGGGAGAAATAGTGATTTTAAATAAATGATACTGAATTGTTTGTGCTTTTACATGCTAAGCGTACACAACCAGGTATTCAGAAAAGCAGGCAGGTGTGAAAAAAAATATTTTTGAGAGAACGTTAAATACTAATTCAATTTATCCATTCTCAGGATGAAGCTTGTATGCCCGGTTAATGCCAGCCCTTTTTTGAGGCTGCCATCAAGCGTATTGTAGATCCAGATATTGTTTCCTTCGGTATCTGAATTAATGGAAATGTATACCAGGTTACCTTCTGCGAGCACACATTGTCTGCGTGTTCCTTTATCCAGCGGAAGTTTTAATTTATCAATGGTTTGGGTAGTAAGATCCAATACATAAAATTCGTAATGAGGTACTTTCCAATGCTCATTCCAGTTTTTATATAAATCTTTACGTTCACTTCGTATGATTGCTTTATTTTTTCCTATGTAATAAATGCTGTATGCGTGGTTATTTATCGGGGATGCGGAAATGTTAAAAAAATAGGTACTGTCTGGTCTGTCAGCATTATTCAGAATTCTTAAAATAGCGGTTGGTTTTTCTATGTTATTCCCTAACGCAACCCCCGGGCAGGTTAAGAAATAAAAATCTCCCGTTTCATTTTTGAACGTTGCCGGCTCAATTAAATTATGACTTCCCGGAAACGTAGACCGTGTATCTTTGATCGTTTCCAATACTTGCATGTTTTTATAATTCAGGATTGCTATAAAGGCCGTATCGCTTGTTGAATAGCTGTCTGAATTGTAAATGTGAAATGTATAGCCGATAAATAATTTATCGTCTTTCACGTTTGAAAACCCGATAGATAAAGCATTGTACGCGGGCAGTGATTTTTCAATAGCGATGATGCCCTGCGTCAGTGAAAAATCAGCGGTAGCAATTTTAACATATTTAACGATAGAATCTTCCCGATCTGAACCAAGTAAAAGCAAGGTGTCATTCTCCAGCCAGGAATAATTGTTTTCGTAAAAATCACTGATAACAACAGAATCAACTTTCTGTAGGGTATTTTTGTTTCGTGTATATTTATAAAACACCCCATCCTTTTTATTCAGATAATAATAAAAACCATTTTTAACAATCAGATCGCGCCCTATGTTTTGGGTATTAAGCAGAATGCCGTTTTTTTCCTGATCAAGTATACCTTCGTTTAATAAGTTTGTTTGAAGTACGTATTCATTTGCATCTTCAGTCATGATAAAAAGACTGTATGCATGATTCGCTTTATCGTCAGGCTGTTCGCAACTTATACAAGCCAGTAAAATAGTGATCGCTAAAACAATGTTATGAATAGAATAAATTTTGCCTGGCATTATAGCGTATCGTTGTATCGTTGGGAACTTGAATGAATAAAAAAAGAATCTTATATATTGAACTGTTTCATAATTTCTTTTTGTAAAACCGGAGGCAGGCTGGATATATTCCGTTCGTTAACAATGATCAGTTCGTTTGCATGTTTGAAGTTATAATTTACAGCAATGTATGTCTGCCCTTTTTTAACCAATAGTTTTTCACCGCTGCTTAATGGATTTGCACAGATACCATTGACTGTAAGTTCAACATCTTTTTTTGATTGAATTAATATTGCGCCGCAAAAATCAATATTTCCATCGGTAGAAATCGCAGAGGCGTTAATATTCGCTTTACTTTTTTCTCCGAGCGTTATATGCAATGCACTTGTTTGAATGGTTTCATTTGAACCGGCTTTTGTTTTCTGTACAAATGCCGTTTGTTTTTCAGCGTTCCTTGTCCATAAAAATAAACCAATAACAACAGCAATGGAAGTAGCGGCTATCCCCATAAAAGCGGGCGACGACAAGTAATGAAATAAATCAAACCGTTTAACTTTATCGGGGTTTTCCGGTAATATTTCCGAAATGTTTGCCCACATTTCCTCTTTCAGTGCATGCGAGGGAAAATGCACGGAGTCGGCAGTTTCAATATCCAGCTCATCGTTCATTAACCATTCTTCAACAGCCTTTTTTTCTTCTGAAGAACAAAGATCAAGATGATATTTTTCAATAAGTCTTTTGGTGACTTCCATAGCAGGGTTTTAAAACAAGCGTAAATTTAAAGCTTTTTTTATTAAAGTAGTATAAATGGGGAAATACCGTAGGTGAGGTGCAAAGAAAATTCAAATAAAAAATAATTGTTTCGCAAATAGCTAGGAGCGATACTCCTGCAGGTTTTCCCGCAAGAAGCGCAGGGCTTTGGTGATGTGCTGTTCTACCGCGCGTTCAGAAATCAGTAAGCGGGTGGCAATTTCTTTGTTTGTTAAGCCTTCAGTACGGCTTAAAGTATATACATTCCGGCATTGGCAAGGAAGCCGGTCCACTAACACGCCAACTTTTTCTGTAAGGTTGCTGTATAGAATAGCATCTTCTGTGCAGTTGGTTGCCGAACAATAATCTTCCAGTGCACAGGCTGTATGCTTTTTTTGATTTGTTTTATTCCGGATGTATTCGAACACTTTAAATTTGGCGGCCCGTACCAGATAATGTTCAACAGAAGTTTTTATTTCGAGCTCATCCTTTCTTTCCCAAAGTGATTTAAAAATATCCTGAACCATTTCTTTGGCAACTTCCCGCTCCTTAATCGTATTATAACAGGTTGCATAAACCCTTGCCCAATACATCGTGTAAATTTTTTCAAATGACTTAACATCTGAAAAGGTTAACAGAGAAGGAGTTGTGTCGGTATGTAGATTTAAAGGCGACAATGTGCTGAAATTATTGATCAGATGTATGGGTTCAGAGCCCTAAAATTACAACTATTTAGACTAATTAAAAATAAAATACTTCTTAATTTGAAAACTAGACACTTTGACGCGTGATGTTAAAACCATGATAAAACTTCTTTGGGGTGTAGATAATACGATTCTGAAGAGCGTTTTTTATTTTCTTACTATAAACTCCCGCTGCTTTTTTTGTCTTTAATTTTTTCGATTACTATAAATGATGCCTGTAATCAATAACAGATTAAAGATCAATGCTCCGTAAGATACAATGTAAGCGTCTATTTAGCCGAAGAATCCAGAGATTGGAATGTGCGTTAAAAATGAGTTCAAAAAAAATATTTTTCACATCCAGGATTTTACTGCTTCTGCAGTGCAAGGGTTGATATATACCTGAAACACACCAGCCCGGAACCAGGTCCGGGCCAGAGGTGTATCCGTGCAATTGTTTTTTTGAATGACATTTATTTTGTTACCGTGATCAGATAGGTTGCTCCGCGCCAGATAGACTCGTATGCTTTACCATTTTGTTCACCTGTAATTTTTTCGGTATAAAAAGCTTCAACATAATATACACCAGCTGCTGCAGGTGTGAATGTTAAATTACCGTTTGCATCAGACTTGAAGGATTTAGACCATCCTGCAGGTGTAACAACAGAATAGGTGATGTCTGTGTTTGGCTTGTTTTTAAACAATGCGTCTACGGTTACCGGTTTATCAACTTTATAACCGCTTCGTGCAGTAAGGCTTAAGCTGTTTGTGTTTGCTGTAACAGAAGGTGTTGCAGCAGTACCAACGGTTACGGTTGCGCTTGAAACAAATTGATATAACGTAGTACGTGCTACATCTTTTACCGGATGGTCTGCAAGTAGTGTATAGATGCCATTGGCCGCCGGTGTGAAATCTGCTACAAGACGTGCTGCTTCTGCAGTGGTTGTAAGCTGTACTTTTTTATTGTCTGGCCCTACAAGCCATAGTTTTACATCTTTTACATCCGAATACCAGTGCGATACAGAGTCTTTTTCACCTTCTGCATATTCACCATAATAAACAGCTACCTGCTGCTTCTGTCCGATTTTACCAGTCGCTGCCGTTTCGATCCAAAGCGCGTGTGCAAATGCATTGCCAGTGTTTAACAGCAGCAACGATACTACGAATAAGGTTAGGGATTTAATCATACAAATTCTGATATACGTTTTTAATAAGTTACTAATATGTTATAGGTCTGTATTTACGGGCCGCAACAACTACAAAAGTATTCTTATTTCTTTAGATTAAAATAATTTTACAAGCATGCACTCCGGCACATAACAAGCTGATATTTTTTAAGTACTCGTACTGTGCAGTTTATAGGCAGATCTGCTACTGTTAAGAAATAAAAAATACTTAAATTTCAGTATCAGAGTCTGGTGGTTTATCTATAGTAAAATGATTCGGTTTTTCGTGTTTTGCTTACCGAAACCTATTTTTCTTGCTCCTTTTTTATACGTATTTTTACTTTTATGAAAATTGTTGAAATAAAAGATAGCGCACAGAAGAACGCTTTTTTAGAACTTCCGGTTGCATTATACAAAAACGAAAAAAACTGGATCCGTCCACTGGATTCAGATATAGAAGGCATTTTCGATAAAGAAGTCAATAAATATTTCCGTCATGGTGAAGCAACGCGCTGGTTGTTGTACAGCGATGATCATAACGTGATCGGCAGAATAGCGGCATTTATAGATAATAAAACAGCTAAGACATCTGAATATAAAACAGGCGGCTGTGGTTTTTTTGAGTGCATCGATGATCAGGCTGCTGCCAACCTGTTGTTTGATACAGCCAAGGAGTGGCTTATAGCACGAGGTATGGAAGCGATGGAAGGGCCAATCAATTTTGGAGAGCGCTTAAACTGGTGGGGCTTACTGGTCGATGGTTTTTATGAACCTGTATACGGCATGCCCTATCACCTGGCGTATTACCGTCCGCTGTTTGAAAACTATGGTTTCAAAGAATACTATCAGCAATATACGTTTCACCGTTTTGTAGAAGGTGACCTGCCGCCCATTTATCAGGAGAAAGCAGACCGCCTGGCGCGCGATCCGGCGTATACCTTTAAGCATATTGAAAAAAATAAACTTGAACAATACGGCGAAGATTTCAGAACTGTTTACAACAAAGCCTGGACAAAACATGCCGGTGTGCGCGAAATGCCCAAGGCACAGGCAATGGCGATGATGAATCAATTGAAGCCGATTCTGGATGAAGAGATTATCTGGTTTGCTTACTACAACAATGAGCCGATTGCATTTTTTATCATGATCCCGGAACTGAATCAGATCTTTAAACACTTAAACGGAAAGCTGAAAGGGAAATGGGATATTGTTGCCAAGCTGAAATTTCTGTATCATAAATATACCGGATCATGTAAAAAAATGTTTGGTGTGGTATTCGGCGTTGTTCCTGAGTTTCAAAGCAAGGGACTAGAAGGTGCGATTGTAATGGCTGCAGCTAAAGTGATACAGCCGATGGGGCGTTATACCGAATTTGAAATGAACTGGATTGGTAATTTTAATCCTAAAATGATAAAGGTTGCAGAAGCAGCCGGCGGTAAGATCCGAAAAGTACACATAACCTATAAGTATATTTTTGATCAGAGTAAGCCGTTTTACCCCATGAAGATGATTGAGTAGAAAATCCGTTCAGTAAATCAATACATTATTTTTTATTAATTATGGGATTAGACATTCAGGTTATTACCGATAATCACGAGGAGTTATGTGGTGCAGAATATCTGGCTAATTATGCTGTAAACAGAAGCCAGCATGGGCTTAGCCGTGCATTCTGTAATTTTATTTGCAGACGCAATGTTGTTGAACATGAAGCCGAATTAGATCAGATAGCATGTATAACCGGAATAGATATCTCATCTATTTATGAAATGGAAACATATCCTGATGAAGAAATGATCCGTTCTTACCTTGAATACGATGCGGATACAGAAGAAAAGAAGCGGGCATTCCTTATTAAAGTAGAACGGGATAGAAGTAAACTGGACGGCAATATTGATCGTGTATTTGACACGGTAAATACTCTCATTGATAAACTGTCTGTGCTGGATGAATTAAATAAAAAACTTATTCAGACAGATTTTGATACGCTTAATTGTGCGTATTATTTTGCTGATTTTAAAACCGATAAAGGAGATGGCTACAGTAGAAATAACTTTGGAAAAGATCTCAGAAATTTTAAACGCTTTTTAGTTTTTGCTAAAGAAAGAGGAACAAAAACTGTTTGGTTTCAATTCGGCTAGAAATAAAAACATCGTGCTGCAGTACATAACCAATTCATTCAAAATATAATTAAATAAATGACATCACATAAAAAAGCCGGGCTCGGGTTTGTTTTTGTAACCTTATTAATAGATGTAATCGGCATCGGCATTATTCTGCCGGTTATTCCGGATCTGATCAAAGACCTTACCGGCGAAGGGTTGAGTGAGGCTGCTAAATACAGCGGCTGGTTAACGTTTGCCTATGCCATTATGCAATTCTTCTTTTCACCTGTTCTCGGCGCCTTAAGTGATACGTATGGCAGACGTCCGATACTGTTGCTGTCTTTACTTGGCTTGGGCTTTGATTATATCTTCTCTGCCTTTGCGCCAACCATCGGTTGGTTGTTTGTCGGCCGTATCCTTGCAGGTATCAGCGGTGCCAGTTTTACAACCGCCACGGCGTATATTGCAGATATCAGTACACCTGAAAACCGCACGCAGAATTTCGGACTCGTTGGTGTCGCTTTTGGTCTTGGTTTTATTATTGGTCCTGTAGTTGGCGGCATTACCGGTGATTGGTGGGGCCCACGCGCACCGTTTATGGTTGCTGCTGTATTTACTTTATTAAATGTACTGTACGGATATTTCTTTGTGCCCGAATCGTTGGCACAGGAAAACAGGCGAAAATTCGAATGGTCACGTGCAAATCCGATCGGTTCTTTGCTGCACTTAAAAAAATATCCCGTAGTGGCAGGGTTGATTGTTTCCATGTTTTTGTTTTTTATTGCAGGTCATTCCGTTCAATCAAACTGGTCATTTTTCACGGAATACAGATTTAATTGGGATAATAAAATGGTTGGGTATTCATTGGGTTTTGTAGGTGTGATTATAGCTGTTGTACAAGGCTGGCTGATACGCATTATTATTCCTAAGACTGGCCAGAAGTGGGCGGTTTATCTGGGACTTTCATTGAATGCGTTAGGTTTGTTGTTGTTTGCATTTGCATCACAGGGCTGGATGATGTTTGCCATACTGGCGCCATATGCATTAGGCGGTATTGCAGGTCCGGCGCTTCAGGGAATCACATCTGCGCAGGTGCCGGCAACAGAGCAGGGCGAACTGCAAGGTGCACTAACCTCGCTGATGAGTGTAACAACAATTATAGGACCGCTGTTGATGAATAATTTGTTTTCGTATTTCACAGGAGCAAACGCTCCCATTGAATTACCCGGAGCTCCGTTTTTAGCAGGAGCAGTAATGGTTGGCGTTAGTGTATACCTGAGTGTACAAACATTGAGAAAATATGAAGGCTAACTGAATACAATAAGCTGTAAATTTCAGTGTGTACACGTTTCGGAGATTGTTTAACATATACAGGTAAAAAGCTTTATTTTATAAGACATGATCTGACATGGCTGTATATATGACGTACGAAATAATCGTCGCAATAATTCAATTTTAATCTAATGAATGGAAGGTATCCAGCTTGTTGGAATATCTGCATCTTCTTCTTTAGATCTTGAGTCAATTGTTTGTGTAAATAATTCTCTTTTTTTATCGTAATTAAAATAATAATAATTGTATTCGCCTCCGCGGCCTCTGAAATCAATGGCAAATTTTATAGGAAATGGTTTGGGAGTCAAGGTGAATAACGCATCGGCCCAATAAACCGTTTCTGTATACATAGTATCTTTGTTTAAAACTTTTATCGTATCGCGCCATACATCTGCCTGGTAGGTAGTTTTAAATGTATAATGTATCACCTTGTCCTGCATAATGCTGTAGCCATATAAGGTACAGGAAGTGCCGGCACAGCCGAAGTTTTCAAACATGGCAAACTCATGCGCTTTGCCATCCTGATTGAAATCTTCCAGGTGCAGTATCTCAACAGCACCATCGGTTGTGTCAGTAGCATGTGTTGTGAAATACTTTCCGGACATGGCGCCTCGCGAGCGTTGCCGTTTGCGGGCTGAAACAGGTACAATTGTGCCTGCATATGTTTTATGTACTATTGTATTGCCAACAGTATCTGTAACCGTATAGTCATTTTTTATCTGAATGGTATTGATCATCGTATTTTTGTCCGCAGAAACAACGGATAAAAATGTCTTTCCTTCGAAATACGCTTTACCCATGGTGTATTCGGGACACGTATACGAGCTCTCCCCATCAATCAGTATGTACGGATCGGTCATCCATAACACCAGTATCCGATCTGCATTGTGTTTTCCGGCGATTTTTTTTGTTTCAAGAATGTATGCGTTTTCCGGTAATTGTAACACGTTCTTTAGTTTTGAATACGAATAAATCATTTTCATCTTTTTAAGAAAACATTTTCCTTGTGGAGCGTATGCCAGTTGTTTGTATACAACTGTTTCGTTTTTATCTGTTGTTTTAAATCGGGACCATATTTTATATAAAGAATCCGGCTGCAACGCGTATGTATCCCGGTAGGAAGTGTCATAGTTGTGCGTGTATATACGGATAGAATCCGTTTTAAATGTTTCGGATGTTGCAGAGGAACGTGCTGAATCGGCTGCTAAAACTGTAATTCCGGAGTGTTCTGTTTTATTTTCATCAGACGAAAACCGGCAGCCGCTCATGCATGATATCAGAAATAAAAGATAGACAGCAGCAGATAACTTCATTGTAAAAAAGATTAAACGTATGCCGTAAGTTAAAAAAAAGCATTAAAAAAGCCTCCCGTTTGTGCGGGAGGCTTTTAAGGATAATTAAGAGTTTCGTTATTCAGCAATAACTTTTACCACCTGTGAAATACCTTTCTGTGTTACATAAACCACATGCAGACCTTTATTTTCAAGAGTAATTGGTGTAGTTGCTTCATAAGAAGCGTTTGCAAAAACCAATTGCCCAAGCGTATTGTAAATTTTTACATCATACACACCAGAGCCTGATAAAGAGAACGTTTCTTTTGCAGGATTTGGATAGGCAGTAAGAGAGCTTTTTGCTACACTTGAAATGATTGGCGTGGTAAGCTCAGGTGTTATTTCTACTTTATCGCCATTTTGATCAGAAGTAATATACACAGCAGAGCTGGTAACAGTTCCTACTGCATTTGTGCGTGTGTTAGCAGGTGTTACTGTTATTGTACAGCTAACCAATACGGAAGGAGCTGCATCCTCTGAATAATATACCGTTACTTCATTTGTATTTAAACCGGATACAATAGAGCCTCCCCAGACAAACCAGGAATATGCTGCACCTTCGGTAACAGGGGCTGTGAATGTATAATAACCTTTACCAAGTGCCGGCGCACTTTTCCAGAAAATGTCGAACGCTTTATTTTTTACATTTATTGTAAATTTTGTACTGTCATTGGCGCACTCAGGATCAGTAGCTGCGATGTAATAAGTGCCGGGAGTTAAATTGTTTCCGATAACCGGTGTTGCAAGTGCGGCATCGGTATAAAAATCAAGTCGGGTGCCACTATGCACAGCAAAGTTATCCAGATACAGTTTTTTCAGTACATTCTTTTCAAACATATCATTGAAGCCGTAATAATCGCCATCTACGGTATAATATACCGTATTCCCGTAATTATTTTTTGTAAGAATGAGATCTGTTGTAATTAACTTTGTTGGTACTGTTAATGCAGGCGCATACGTGAAAGCTGTACAGATGCCTAAGTCAACATTGGGCTGATAGTTGATCTTAATCTGAGGAAAACGGGTTGTTTTGTTAACCATCTGTGTCATATCAAGCATTGTCGGATCGAAGATTTCTTCCGGGCCGGATAATAAACTTTTATTGATGAATGTCATTTGAGCAAGTTCAGATGCTGTTGCAGCGTGGCCATCCAGGTATACATATGGTGTTAAATCAAGTACTTCATCTCTGCAAACCGAAGGCATATCTTTAATTTCCAATCTAAGACAAGGAGTTTCAGTTATGATTACATAAATACTGTCGTAAAAATAATCTAATGGATTACATACAGAAACCTGTACTTTGATTTTATATTTTCCTGCTCCTCTGGTAGACCAGTTGGGTACTGCAGAGATAGGTGATTCTGTTCCGGTACCCGGTCCGGCAGATTCATCGGTAAATAAAATACGCTCCGATAAAGCAGTTTCATCATTGTTGCTGCTGAAGAAAATAAATTTGCCGAAAAAATCTTCGGTATAGTTTTTCGTAGCTCCTTTTTCAACGGTGTATCGCAATGTGTCAGCAGTAAACAATTTGTCAGGAGGTATGGTTACATACAAAAATATCTGTACGCCGCTATTCGGAAAAGCCGTCGCATTCATTTTTTTAATAAATACTGCGGAATAGTCACTGTACTTTATACTCGTTAATTCGTCTTCAGTAATAACAGATCCCTGAAGGCGGAACATTTTATACATGCTCACATTATCATTCGGGTCGTTCAGATCACGAATGCCGGTTTTTTCATAAATGTCAGCAAGGGTGATAAGCGTATCACTGCATGACATCATATAAGGCCCGTTGTCTGCCACAACATAGGTGTTTGTTGTTTGCGCCGTGAGTGAAGCGGAAATAAACAGAAGAGAAAGGATTGCTAATAAATGTTTTTTCATAGCTAAATAGTAACAGTAAATGAATAAAATAATTTTCCCGTAAATCAGGATTGAACGAAATTCAATTTACGGTTTTTATCAAAAAAAGTTTGACTGGTAATGTTGTTAAATTTTCAAAAAAATATATTTATTCAATAGGTGTCTTAACATGAGCTAATTACAGAAATAAATTATATCAGTGCATCTGCGTTAGTCAATTCAATTTACATTATTTTTTTTCTGCTTTTTCTAAAAAATCTAGCAAGTGATACATATTTGTTGCAATCCGTGTAAAGTTAAGCGGCAACATTTCATGGTTCTGAATAATATACGTTAGATATATTTCATGCAGCGATTGCCTTAGTTGATCCGGTGGTGCTGATGAAAATAAAACTTGCAGATTTTTCATCTGATCATCTGTATGCTGCGGTAATTCGTTGGTTATTTTTGTTTCATCCATAGCGTATGTTGTTAGTAAGAAGATATTAATGTATTACCTGCCGGAATAATTTGAATGGAATATTTCCATTTGTACGTATATTTTTGTTCATTTGACAATATATATTCTTTTTAATATTCAAATGTACATATTTATATTGTCATTTGTCAATATAATGAATTAAAATATGAAATCTGTTAATGAACGCATCAAATTTCTTATTGAAGAACTGAACCTGAATAGCAGGGCTTTTTCGTTGAAATTAGGCGTTGACCCAACAATTATACATAACATCATTTCAGGCAGAATGAGTATGCCATCATATGTAGTTTTAGAAAAGATTGTGTTGACATTTGACAATGTAAATGCAAAATGGCTGCTTACCGGTAAAGGAGAAAAATATACCCGGGCTGCAGAAAGCGTTTCTATGGTAAACGATCCGCTACCGGTGTATGAAAAATCAGCAAAGGAAATCAGTTTGGAAAATGAAATCATAAATTTAAAAGGTCAGATTGAGGCGTATAAAAACGTAATAACAAGTTTATCTGCTAAACAATAGGGTAAGGGCTCAAAACCAATGTTAAGTCCGTTAACACTTGTTGCAGATAAAAAATCTTCAACAATAGTGTTAAAATAAATGTCTTTTTTGAATGTTCCATAGCTCATGGGGAGAGATTAAATCAAAAAGATCGGGAAGCAATATCTAAAATATAAACATTAATGACAAGTAAGTAATTAATATTTATAAGCATTTTATGGACATTTCGGTGTGGGTCAGGTAAAAAATCAAAAATTAATGGAGCAGATTGCTCGCAAAATTAAATCGCTTCGCGGAAAAAGCGGTTTGAGTCAGGAAGCTGTGTATCACGATACGGGTATTCATATCGGAAGAATTGAAGCTGGTCAGAGTAATATAACGGTAAGCACGCTGGATGCAATCTGCACGTATTTTGATACCGATCTTGAAACATTTTTTGTTGAGATCAAAAAATAACAACCGTATAAATTTTATGAAGCACTTTTAAACGCTTCGTTTAATGGATCATTATAATAATACTGATTTAAAACCATTTCAATTGCCAGGCGCATAGCTTCATTGATCGGATATTGTTTTTGACTTAGATTATAATCTATATCCGCCAGCTGGTTATAATAATTTGTTGCTAACGGAACGGGAGAACCTGCTGCCGCCTCTGTATTTGCAGCATCGTAAACTTCCGGATAGGCAGCTTTAATATCTTTACAGGTAAACAACGTAGCGTTTCCTGTTTTATCTCTGGTAAATGAAAATCCAAACAATCTGCAGATTAAAGCACGGTGCGGATAATCTGCGCATCCGCCTTTTTGTATATCCGTTTTGAGCGGTTTATACAAGTTGCACACAGATGAATTAGTTAACAGCAGGCTATCATATACGGATTCAGCTGTATTGTTTTTATACAAATGGAACGCGTACGGAAGCATTTCCAAAATACTTGTTTCAATAGCAGGTGATTTGCAGCATTTTGAACAGCCTGTAATGCATGAATAACCAGCCTTTTGCTGAAAGGCTGCCAGATCTTCATCCAAAGCAATGTAAAAATTTTCTACTTGTAAAGATATATTTTCCAGCTGCAGCATAGTTAGGTATGAAATTTTGAAAGTAATTCCACACCGGAAAAATATACGGAGATTCTGGTTTGATCAAGGTAGTTCTAATTGGCGGTATTATACCTACACAAGCCGGCAAATATGTTTTAGTGATTCAAATAATTGGTTTTTAATGATTTAATATTTTAGTTATAACTAGAATATTGTTTTATTTTATTGATTCAAACAAAATAATATTCTAAAATTTGTTATTTTTATTTTTATATTCAGAATATTATTCTGAATATTGTTCTATTGCGAGGCAGAGTGCAAGGTTTCGGCATTGATACTTATTATACATTTCAAGTAGAATAAGAACTGATGTTTCGCTTCATGGTATCATTTTAATCACTAAATACTATCGCTATGTCATTTAACTTTGAAACATTACAATTACACGCCGGCCAAGAAGTAGACCCTACTACACAGTCACGCGCAGTTCCTATTTATCAAACAACTTCTTATGTATTTAAAGATTCCAATCACGGAGCTAATTTATTTGCGCTGAAAGAATTTGGCAACATTTATACGCGTATCATGAATCCCACCACAGATGTGTTTGAAAAACGCATCGCTGCGCTCGAAGGCGGTGTAGCAGCACTTGCTACATCATCCGGACAATCGGCACAGTTCATTGCATTAACAAATATTCTGCAGGCAGGAGATAATTTTGTAACGACATCATTTTTATATGGCGGTACATACAATCAGTTTAAAGTTTCATTTAAACGATTGGGTATTGAGGCGCGCTTTGCCGAAGGTGATCAGGTTGCAAGTTTTGAAAAACTTATTGATGCCAAAACAAAAGCACTGTATGTAGAAACCATCGGCAATCCGGAGTTTAATATTCCGGATTTTGAAGCTTTTGCAGCATTGGCAAAAAAACATGACCTGCCGTTGATTGTAGATAATACGTTTGGTGCCGGCGGATATTTATTCAGACCATTGGAACATGGCGCCAATGTTGTAGTGGAGTCTGCAACAAAATGGATCGGCGGACATGGTACTTCTGTAGGCGGTGTAATTGTTGACGGTGGAAATTACAATTGGGGGAATGGTAAGTTTCCGCAATTCTCTGAACCATCTGAAGGATATCATGGATTAGTTTTCTGGGATGTGTTCGGAACAAACGGTCCGTTTGGAAACATTGCGTTTATCATTCGCGCGCGCGTGGAAGGGCTCCGCGATTTTGGTCCGTCTCAAAGTCCGTTCAACTCCTTCCTGTTACTGCAAGGTTTAGAAACACTTTCATTACGTGTGGATCGCCATGTACAGAATGCACAGAAACTTGCAGAATGGTTAGAGCAACATGCAGATGTTGCAACCGTAAATTATCCGGGTTTGCAAAGCAGCAAATATCATAACTTGGCAAAAAAATATTTAAAACGTGGTTTTGGCGGCGTATTATCTTTTGAAATTAAAGGCGGAAAATCACGTGCGGCACAGTTTATAAACAGCTTGAAATTAGCAAGCCATCTTGCTAATGTCGGCGATGCTAAAACGCTTATTATACATCCTGCTTCAACAACACATCAACAGTTAAGCGATGAAGAACAAAAAGTAGCAGGTGTATCAGCCGGGCTGTTGCGCGTGTCTGTTGGTATTGAGCACATCGATGATATTATTGCAGATTTTGAACAGGCATTTGAAACAGTAAAAGAAATTGAACATACAGTTTCTGTTTCAGAGCAGGTTTAAATAATAAAATCATAAAAGAGACGCATAAAATGTATGCGTCTCTTATAAATATTCAGTGCAGAATTATTTGTATGATCTGCGGATAATTTTGCTGAGAAAGATACGCAACATAGACGCCTTTATCGAAATGAAAACTGGTTACTTCATATTTTGCCTGTATGTATCAACTCACCGATAGAGTTATATGTTTACAATCAAAGAATCCGTTGCCGGATAATAAAAATATTTACGCTCAGCTAAAGATTTATAAACGTAAAGGCAATCACGTTGTTCAGTTCATGTGCCTTATTTCAATACAATCTTAAATAATTTCCCCCGCTCATTGGTTGCTCTGAGTTCATTTTCATTCTGCCAGCAAATACCTTCAGACTGCCCGCCACTCGGGAATTTTACAACACCATACGGAGACAGTTCGATTCCGTTGACAGCATCGCTGATGTGAAATAAAAAAATCCTTCCATACAGAAGTACCGCAATTTTTTCTTTACCCGAAGCATTGGTAAAAACGGAACAGGCAGTAACCATTCCTTTAAAATGAATGTATTGCGTTACAATGGCACGATGCGCACTTGTATCCTGCAATAATTGATAGAGTTTAACAGCACGTGTGCCACGGTTTTTAGAAATAAAATAATAGGAAGAATCTCTTCTGAAAAAAGCTTCGCAATCAAAATCCAGGCTGTCGTTAACAGGTGGGAATTGTGTTTGGTCCGCGTACGAAAACGAATGTTTAATGGTCGTTGAATGGGTTATGTCATATTCATACAAACACAGATCTTTTCTGCGGCTTCGGTTATTTCCAATATCTGCAATCACTAAAAATGGATTGTGTATTTGGTCTTTGTAATAAAGCATTTCTTCCCAATCTTTATTTGTAGTGTTGGGTATCGTCATTGAATCGAGCAGTTCACCGCTTGAGTTAATCGCAAAAACTTCCGGTTTTGAACCGCTGTCGTTTAGTGTATAATACAGATCCATTTCAGGGTCAGGTTTTACCAATGCTGAACTTTCACAAATGATGGTATCCATACATGCCAGCCGGGTTATGTGTGCATGAACTGTTTTAACATGTTTGCCATTAACCTTGTTTGCACCAGGAGTGAGAATGGCTTGCAGGAAAAAAGCGATGGAATAAAATAAAGAAAGCAGCATGTAAATAAAATAGGATTATTCAGACAGAAAGGTATGTCTGTCGATGTGTTCAGAAATGTCTTGCTGATTCAGCTGTTCGTCTGATTCGTCCGGTTCCATTTCTTTTAAATAAAATTTAAGTTCACCGTTAAAATGTGTGGCTAGCAAACGGAAAGAACCAGGTACACAAAAATCTTCGGAATAGTATGTGACAAGTTTTGTGCCGGCAGGCACTTTGTTTAATTCATTAAATATATGATTGGTATATTGAATGTATTGTTCAACGGATACTTTGCTGTTGTGATCTATAACAGAAGTCGGGTCAATTTTTTCCTGAAAGGAATTGAAAAAATAAATACCACCATAGCCGGTAAGATCCATCTCTAAGGCATCCTGTTGAAAGAACGAAACATTTGCTACCGCATATTGTTCTTTTAGATTGTTCGAAAGCTGAATAAAATTTTCGCGGATATCTATGCCATGAAATTGAGAAGAAGGATGTAAGGCTGCACCCACGAAACAAAACTTCCCGGCGCCGCTGCCAATGTCCAGCACTTTTACCGGACGTTGATTGCATAAAAAATCAGCTGCCGTTTTGGCTACAAAGACCGATGTCCAGTGTCTTTCAGACAACTCACGGATTTCAAATGGATAGATGGCGTCGAATTCTTCGTCGGGAATATTTTTTTGAATACGTAGCTGATCAATAATCATAGATATTACTAAAATATTTGAATACGCGCTAATTGTCAAGAAAGTTTTGAATTTCCGGATGTGTTTATCTGATCCAGAAGTTCGGTTTCCGATTTTGTATAGATATTTTTTGAAAGGATCTGTGTGTACGGCCATCCTTTTTGTGTAAATACATACGGTTTGTTGAAGTGCCAGTATTTGGCATACTCAGTGTTTTTGTAAATAATGTCGTCTGTGTCAATCAACAGTTCAGCTTGCTGTTTTGTTACGGTTAGCGTTGCAAATGGATAGACAGGATTTACCTGCATAGGTGAATGTGCGTTGCACACCTGCATAATACGGCCCGCTGTAGAAGCAAGTGAAACCGTATGCGCATGTTTTTCAAAAAAAGCATTGCGGTCAAACTGCTGACAATCCCATGCATATTGTAAGTATTCTTTTAAGATACGCGGCCCTTCGTGCTTTAATGTCTCGGTGCGTAGTTCTTGCGGCATAATACTGCAAACAAGTACAACCGATTCGCGCGCACGCGATACAGCTACATTCATACGCTTTTCTCCTCCCTGCATATTTAAGCTTCCGAAGAGCATGGAGAATTTCCCGTTTTTATCCGGTGCATAACCAATAGAGAAAATAATAATATCGCGTTCATCTCCCTGAACGTTTTCAATATTTTTTATAAAAAGTTCTTCAGGAAGCAAAAACTGTTTCTTTACCGACTCCTGTTCTAATAGATCCTGAATGTAAGAAGCCTGCTGATAATTGAAACAAACAATGCCAATAGAATGTTTCCCTGCCTGAATGTAATCCAGTGTTATGCGCACAACTTCTTCTGCTTCGTTTTTATTGATGCTGTTTGCCCATACACCATTCACTTTGCGGTATGTAATGGGTTTTACAGCAGCATGGATGTCTTCGTATCTGGGTACATAATTTAATTTGTTGCCGTAGAACTGTTGGTTTGAAAACGCAATCAGTTCCGGATAGCGGCTGCGGTAATGCCCCTTCAATAAAACACTCGACAAATAACGCTCACCCAGATCAAGCAATGAATCTATTTCAATGTCGGGTTCGTTTTCTTCATCATCATCCCAGCGTACCCGATACAGGTCACTCGGCGGTAATTGCTGCGAGTCTCCGGCAATCACAATTTGCTTGGCACGGTACATAGCAGGTAAACTATGTTCGGTATAACATTGAGAAGCCTCATCAATAATGATCAGGTCAAACAATTGTTCAAGCGGAAACACGCATGAAACCTGTTCGGGCGACATCATCCAGCAGGGGATAAGAGAAAAAACTTCCTGCGCATATTCATGCATCAGCTTCCGCATCGGCCATACGCGTTTTTTCTTCGTTACCTGATGCTGCAGATCCCGATACGTAATTCTATTTTGTAATCTGTTAAAAACAATTTCCCGATACGTTTGTTCACGCAGTTTGCCTAAGATCATTTCCAGCGAAAGTGCTTTACGTTTTTCTGAATGAATGGTCCAGTCTTGTGCAAACTGTTTCCAGCGTAATGTATCCAGACTTTTAAGAATCGGATAGACAAGTTCAATGTGCTGGATCCAGTGTTTTAAAACAGACTGTTCAATAAGTACTGCCCATTTGTTTGCGGGATAAGCATCGGAAAGCACTGCTAAGCGTTGGATGCAGATGCGGTCGGTTGCATTCAATGAATGCAGTAAGGCATCAAGATGTTGAACGTCGTTGAGATGTTCACCTGTAAATTGCATCCATTCATCCAGCAAGTCTACGTCTTTAATAAAATACAATTGCTGTGGCGTACTGAAATAAGCAGACGTATTTGCCGCCGCTGCTGTTAATGTTGTATGTGCATGAAGTATATGTTTAATCAATTGTTCTGCAGCCGCTGCATTCAGGGCAATGACATGACGGTACAGAGACGGGTTTGTTTCTTCAATCGGCTGCAGCAGCTTATAGAACGTTTGTATCACGTTAGTCAACGCCTGAAGTGCATCGGTGTCTTGTAACGGAATGGTAAGATCGGTAAGCGCTGCCGTTTCTTTTAGAAGCGCTTCAACAAGAAGGGCTGATTTGATTTTGTCTGTTAATGCCTGCAGTGTTTGTGCAGATAGGGCAGTATTTGTGTATTCAGCTGCTTTTTTTAAAATTTTATATTCCGGAGAAAAAACAGCATATAAAAGCCATCCAAATGTACCTTCAGATTTTTTATGTGCATTCGAAAGCAATGCTTGCAGTGCATGCAATTCACTCAGACTGTAGTTTGAAAACAGCGACTGATTTTCTTTTTGAATAACAGCAATAGATTCTATTAGCTGAGACGCTTTAGCAAAATCAACCGGCCGGAAAAATGCGTTCCATAATTTTTTAGTTGAATCTTCTTGCAGTAATGCGTGAACGGATTCAAGCGTAATTTTTAATGAAGCAATGTATTCAAAAGCAGTTGCAATACGTGTTTCTTTATACACAGCAAGCTGTTGCTTAAAATCATCGATTGCCTGTTTAAGAACAGAGGCTTTTGATTGCCACAATTCAAACGTTTGTGAAGTCATATCAGGCTGCTCTATTCTGTTTTTCCAGAGTTCTGCATGCGGGTAAGGAATGGCTGCATAAATACTGTACGTCTGCACTGCATGAATGAGCCGCTCGAGCTCTTTAGCCGGATAACATGTATACAGATCGCTCAGGTTGATCGTTCCTTCTTCCGTACTGGCTTTCAGATACAGTTCATGTGCACTGAAACCGCAAATGCGTGTATCAAATAAGGCATTCCTGAATTCTTCGCTGTGTGTATTCAGTTGTGTCAATAATTTTACAGAAGCTGCAAACTCCCTTTCCATATAAATCGCATCCAATCCATTGTTAATGGTTTGATACGATTCAATATGTTCAATTTGCTTTTCAATTTTTGTATATAAACTGCGTTGATCAAATTTTACATCGTGCACGAGTGCAAAAAAATCATCCAGTGATTTTTGCCCCAGACGTTTCGCGACTACTTCAAGGGCTGCACGTTTGTGCGAAATAACTAATATTTTTTTGCCTGCCGCTACAGCAGAACAGATCATGTTACAAATAGTTTCAGATTTTCCTGAACCGGGCGGGCCCTGTATCACAATGGATTTCCCCATTTGTACTTCACGTATGGCAAACTCCTGCGAAGCGTCCATGCTGTAAGGTGTCATCAGGTCTTCTTTGTATGGGTCATTCGGCAGTTTAATACGGTTGCGGTCTGCAAAGAAATTTTCCAGCGAGGTATCCGAAAGATTTTCAGCCCATGCATCAAAATCGGCTGCAATAGCAGAGCCTGCCTGCGGGAATATTCCTAATACGGCATTTGGGTGAATGCGCATTTCACCAAGGTGATAACGGTCTTGATACTCCTGGCGTTTATATGTTTTTAATGGCTGAATGTTGTTTAAAAAATATTCGTTGCTGAACAGAAATTCAAGTTTGGTTTTCTTTAACCATTCATAAATTTGTGTGCGGAATTCCAGCGGATCGGAAGAAAAATCTTCAAAATTTTCTTCCAGTACTTCATCAGGCAATACAAGATCGTGGTAGTGCGCAAAGGCTAACAGCAAACTTTTATTCAGTTGTATGGTACGGCCCTCTTCTCTGCGAAGAAACCAGCCATTACCTTCCATTTCTAATTTTACCGGGAAAAATAAAAGCGGCGCACGGAAGGGTGTTCCATCTTTCCACTTACCTTCGGCAAATAGCCAGCCTACATAACATTCATACAAACCACGTTCTTCATAGATCTGCGCAAGCTTACGGTATATTTTTTTTAACGAGGAAGATACAAGCTGAACCTGTTCAACCCGAGGTTCCTGCACGGAACTGATGCGTATACTTTTTTTCTCAGTTAATAATTCTTCAATGGTGTGAAAAGCGGCATGTTTGTCAATAAAATGTAATGCACTTACGTCTAATTCCTGAGCAGCAGATAAACTCAAAAATAATAAGGACCGATTTCCTGTTGTTAAATCGTAGAGACGTTTGCGGTATGTCTTAAGTATTTTCTCCATCAGGGAATATCCAGTCCTTTAACAGATAATTTCATGGAACCGGTTGCATAGATCACCGCTTTAATCGACTCTTGCGTGATGAAAAATTCTTTAGGCTGAAGCTGATTAAGATTTGCTTTCACTTCAACATTTTTGCTGATCTTGTACGAACTGATGTAGGCATTGGCTTGCTTTTTCATTTCAGCCATATCTGCTGCAACCGAATAACGCAGGGCTTCCTGCATACGTTTGGTTAAGGTACTTTTAAGAATCCAGTTGCCGGTTTTAACCATGGCATTTTTTGTTTCAATGGAATAATCCAGATTTCTTAAATAAACAACTTGTGCAGCAGAATCATAGGAAGGTTTTCCTTTGAGGTAAATATGTCCGTTAACGTTTCCGGATACTTTTGTTTTAATAATTAAATTTTCACCGCCGCCATATATCTGTACACTGTCAATACGGATTTTTTTCTTTCCGTTGGAAGAAGTAAAGGTTTGTCCGGCTAAATGCTGATATGCCAGCTTGCTTGCTTCTTCGTAACTCATTTCATTGATCAGTGAAATAACAAAATCACCGGAGGCATTGTTGGCAAATGTTGCGTTGGGCAGGTTGGTAAGCTTTACAGCAGGCTTGGCGCCGAGAAATGTTTCTGCAACACCGTCGATACGTATGGTAGCGGTTGCAAAATCTTTATTGCCTGTTAACGGTGTTACAACAATACCGGTTGGACTGACACGAAGCCAGGCCGTTGGGTTATTGTATAACTGTATGGGCTGATGTAAAGCGTTCCATCCTTCTTCCACATACTTTCTCAATTCAATCTGATTTTTTATTTCACTATCAATGGCTTCGGTAATTACTTTTTGCTGTGATTTGATCACACGGTCGGCAATGAAGGTTACAGGCAACGAGATGCTTCCACCAGTAATGACAGGCTTTTCAATCCAGTCGTATTTCTGCAGCGTTGTTTGTGGTTCCAATGTCCAGAACACCCCAATCTTTAATTTTGTATTGAAGGTCATGCGCAAGGATGCGTCCGCAGTGAATTCATCGGATACATTAAAACCAAACTGGTTGAATTCCCATTTAATTTTAGACCAGATCTTGATCGGTACTTCGTATACAATTTCTTCGCCGCGCATAGAAAGTAAGATCGGGCTTACTTTCCACACTTTCATCAATACGCCATCTGCAAAATCCGCATCGTCATATATCAATCCATTCAGCTGCGTATTTAATTCGGTTTCGATTTCACGCAACGAAAGTTCAACAGGTACTACAACATGTGAAACGGGAGCTTTGTACTCAAAGTTCTGATAGGCTTCGGCAGGGGCTTTTGATTTTACAGAACGGCAGGACCCGGCAAATAAAAGCGCGAGGATAACACATACAAATGGAACGGACTTATTCATACTGCAAATCGATAATGAACAGATATTTTTAATTAGTAACGCTTTTATCTTATTCACGGTATATTTAAAAGCATTAATATACTATTTGTAAATACATTTGCACCTGCTGATCCGGTGGCTTATTGAGCAACAGGTAGAAGTTTGTGCTGTCGTGCTTCATTGCCTGAAACAAATCAGCCTTCGTAAGAAGGCTGATGGAATGTTATTGATTAAAGACTGATTTCGAATTGAACAAGGTCAACAAATTCCTGTAACCGCTCTTCCAGTTCTTTTTTCTGTAAGCCTACCAGGCGTTCTGTGCCGAATTTTTCTACACAGAAAGAAGCCATTGCCGAACCATAAATAATGGCACGTTTCATATTTTCGAAAGAAGTATCTTTTGTACTTGCAATGTAACCGATGAAGCCGCCGGCAAATGTATCACCTGCGCCTGTCGGGTCAAATACATCTTCCAACGGTAAGGCCGGAGCAAAGAATACCTGATCCTGATTGAACAGCAACGCACCGTGCTCACCTTTTTTGATGATCAATACTTTTGGCCCCATTGCTATGATCTTGCGTGCAGCTTTCACCAGTGAATATTCACCGGATAACTGACGTGCTTCTTCATCATTGATAGATAATACATCTATCAATGCTAATGTCTGCTTCAGATCATCCATTGCAATGTCCATCCAGAAATTCATGGTATCCATAACAATCAGCTTCGGACGGTTTTTTAACCGTTCAATCACCGAGCGCTGAACAGCTGGTGCAAGATTGCCCAGCATCAGGAATTCACAATCCTGGTAAGATGCAGGAATAATAGGATCAAACGTTCCTAACACATTCAATTCTGTAACAAGCGTATCACGCGTGTTCATATCGTTGTGGTAGCGCCCAGACCAGAAAAACGTTTTTTCGTTTTCTTTGATCTGAAGGCCTTCTGTATTGATGGAATGAGACTGAAGCATTTTTATGTCTGATTCAGGAAAATCAGATCCGACAACGCCAACAAGATTTATTTTAGGGTTGAAATAAGAAGAAGATAAACCGATGTAGGTAGCAGCTCCACCTAAAATTTTATCCGTTTTGCCGAAAGGCGTTTCAATTGCATCGAAAGCAACCGAACCAACTACTAATAAGCTCATAATACAATTAATTTATCTACAAATATTGGTTCAATTGTGCTAAATCCCAAGTATCTGAGGGAATATAAATCAACATTCGGCAGATTTAATCGTATAAAGCCGCCTCTTGCCTGACAGGATCTGAAAACTCTTTGCTATTTGCAATTCAGTAATGCAATCCAATCAAAAAAAAGCAGAAAGAATCCCCAGAAAAGTGTCAGATAAGTAACTAAAAAAGCTCCAGCGCTAAAAAAAACAGACGTTAGAAGTCCGTGCATTTTATATCTCTTGAATATAAAAACAGATGGAATAACCGAAAGCATAAAAATGGCTAAAAAAACAACAGCAAATACACAGACTGTAGTCATATAAAAAAAGCTTACATGTGTTGAAGTAGTTTTTTGTAATCGTTCATTTTGATCCAGTAGCTGATCCAGAAATAGATGCCAACACAGGATAAAACCATTCCGACCATAGGTATTCCGCCGCACAAAAATAAAATGCAATAGGTTAAACCTGTGTTAAAGCCTGGCTTCGCTTCTTCTTCAGCTAAATGTCTTTGATCGAACTCTGCACGTAGAGATTCTGCCATTTTTATAACCACAATGAACTGGCAAACAAGGCCAACAACAGGAATCAGTATGAGCCACAACAAAACAGGATTCACTTTCCGGTTGTTTTCGTTTAGCTGTTCCAGCAAACGCTTTAGTGTTAAAATAAAAAAGACTAAAGGCACAAGGTATAAAAGCATTAATAAAAGTGCGATTTCACCGCCACCCAGGCCTGAAATAAAGAGAATCGGAAAAGAGAGCTGTAACATCATTCAATAAAAAGAATAAAGATTTCGTTGGGTAAATATAGTAATTTCACTTCTATTAATTGATAGGCCGGAATAAAACCGATTTATCAGCGCCTTTTCATACCGTTGCCGAAGCCTTTATTTTTTAGTACTTTACACGGGTAACAGTTTTTATTATGCCGCCACGATTTATGTATTCCAGAATCTTTCCAGTACTGTTTTTTTTATCCGCTATTCATCAGACAACTTTTGGGCAAGGCTGCAGTGATGCAGGGTTTTGCACGATGGGAGCCATGCGACCCAATCAAACGTTTAGTCATAAAGCTGCTGTTAAATTGCGTTCTGTAGAATTCCTTCAATATGCTGGGGTAACAAAATTTCATGATGTGATTCTTACTTCCCTTGTGGATATCAACATCGGCATAGGTAAAAGAGGTTCTGCGCAAATTAAATTGCCGTATACATGTGTCTCCGGCTCGCTAGCCAACACCAGCGGAACAGCAGACATTTCACTTGCTTATACACATGCAGTATTGGTAAAAGATACGTATCAATTACTCGGTACGCTTGGTGGGAAACTGCCAACCAACAATGCCGATAAATTAAGCAGCGACGGCCGTCCCTTGCCGATGTATTATCAGACAAGTTTAGGTACGAACGATCTGGTTGTGGGTTTGTCGTTCATTACACGGAAATGGCTGCTTGCAACAGGCTACCAGCATGCCTTCAATCAGATTGGAAATGATTTCAGATGGTCGGAATGGAACAGCAGTGCACAAAGAACAGAAGCGTTGGAATACCCGCCATCCTGGAATTTAAAACGTGGTTCGGATGTGATGTTCCGGATTGAACGTAATTTCCGCTCAACAAAATGGAATGCTTATCTGGGTTTGCTAACCATATATAGAATTACACCGGATCAGGTTTCAAAGGGTACGTCTGAAAATCGTGTTGAGGTTCCAAATACTACCGGACCGGCTATCACCGCGCTGAGCGGGGCAGGGTATCGCTTTTCAACTGCCGTTGCCTTAAAAGCAATGGTCGGTGTAAAGATCATCAATAGAGATACTAACCCTGACGGCCTCTCTCGCGAGTTTGTATCCAGCCTCAGTGTTGAAATACGTTTATAATTTTACGGTCATTCAAGAAATAGAATTATGAAAAAACAACTGTTTTTCATTGTCTTCATTATATTCCAGTTTAGAATACAGGCACAAATACTGACACAAAATCAGCTGTCTGCCGATAGTTTATTTGAGTTGGGAGAATATGCCGAAAGTATGAAAATGTATGCTGTAGAAGCAGATCTGCATAAAGATATCGAACCTGTAGCATATTATTTATACTGTGAGACTCAACGCGCAGAATGTGCGATTCGCCTCAGTGATCTGGACGAAGCGCAAGCAATTGTGCAAGCAGCATTGAAGCAGTGTCCGGCGGCACTGGTTAATTCCAAAGCGTTGCTTCAAAATGCACAGGCAAAAATCTATTACCAGAAAGGATTACTGGATCAGGCGCATGCAGAAATTATGTCTGCCATTGAATTACTTAAAGGCGGCACTTCTTTTTATTGGAGATCACCCTTATCTGAATGTTATAATACAGAAGGATTGATTGATTGGCTCCGCGGTAACGATGAAAAATCGCTGGAGTATTTAAACCAGGCACTCGAAATACGAAAAGAATTGTTTGGTGAACATACCGCACAGGTGGCAGCCGTTTATAATAACATGGGGCTGGTCTACTCCGGTATTGATTCAGATGAAGCAGTATTCTATTATGAAAATGCACTTGAAATTTATCAATCGATCTATCCGGAAAATCATCCGGCCCTTGCTGTTGCGTACAGCAACCTCGCACAGATCTACCGCAAACAGGAGGCATATAATACTGCACTGACACAATATGAAAAAGCTCTGGAAATATGGGAGCAGCGTTACCCCGGTATGCACCCAAATAAAGCTTTTGTGTATTCGGGTATGGCACAAGTGTATGAAGACAAAGGTGCGTATGACCAGGCATTAACGCAGGCGAAAAAAGCATTGGAAATATATAAACAGGAATATGGAAGACATCCGAATACTGCTGCGTGTTTTACATTGATCGGTTCAATTTTTACCGGTCAGCGGGAGTATACCAAAGCGATACATGCATTTCAATTAGCACTCATGTATAACACCGCATCGTTTACAGAAACGGGATCAAATCCTGATGTAAAAGAATATTTCGACGGACAATTGTTGCTGTCAACGTTAACACACAAAGCAATTGCACTGTCAGGAAGATCGTCTGAAAAAACATTGCGCCTGCAAGATCTGACACAAGCCTTGTCGTGCTATCAGTCCTGTGACACTTTGCTGGATCAGCTTCGGCAGACACGTACCAGCAAGAATGATAAAGTTGCGCTGGGCGCATACAGTTATGATATCTACGACAAAGCGGTTGAATTAAGTCTGTTTCTTTCACAGAATACATTCAAAAAGAAATACTATCAGCAGCTTGCATTCTATTTTGTTGAGCGCAGTAAGGCATCGGTGTTGCAGGAATCTATTTCAGAGGCAAAAGCGAAAAGTTTTGCCGGCATACCGGATTCTAAAATTGAAGAAGAAGATACGTACAAAACAACCATTACTTATCTCGAACAAAAGCTTGCAAAAGGAATCAGTGATAAAGATCAATTCAAAACTGTTTCTGCACAGCTGTTCGAAACAAAGAGGAAGTATGAAGCATTTATAACATCGCTGGAAAAAAATTATCCGGCGTATTATAATTTAAAATATAATGTACAGCCTGTAATAATGGAAGCCATTCAGGCAAAGCTTAGTGAGGGCGATTGTGTGCTGGAATATTTTGTTTCAGAAAAATCAAAAACGGTAACAACGTTTGTTCTTACAAACAAAGCCGTACGTGTATATATGGTTCCGTTGAAAGATACCTACAGCAAGTATATTTCCGGCATGCGTAATGCAATTAAGTTTGACAGTAAAGCCACATTTATAAAAACATCAACGGCACTACACAAGCAATTAATTCCTTCTCTTCCTAAGCACTGCAGCCATCTGATCATTATTCCCGATGGAAAAATGGCCGCTATTCCATTTGAAGCTTTGATAGAGAAACGCCCTAAACACGACACAAGTAGTTACGCGCAAATGGGTTTTATGATTAAAAAATATGCAACAAGTTATACCTATACAGCATCATTGTACGAAAATACGCATGAAGCAGCAAAAGTAAAAAAAGTATTATTATTTGCTCCCGTAGACTTCAGCGCTTCCAGCGATCTGAATGCATTACCCGGGACATTAGCGGAAGTGGATACATTAACAAGTCTTTGTACAAACACAGCACAGGCAGATGTATACACATATACGGCAGCTTCAAAAGCAGTTCTGGTAAGCGATTCGCTTAGTGGCTATTCAATTATACATTTGGCTACACATGGTTTGGTAGATGAAGAACAGCCGGAATTGTCCTGTATTTATACTTCCGGAACTTCCGAAGAAAATGACCGTATATATGCAGGAGATATGTATAATATGCATTTAAATGCAGCGTTGGTATCCTTGTCCGCCTGTCAGACAGGTTTAGGTAAAATTGAAAAGGGCGAAGGCATGATCGGGTTGTCCAGAGCACTGTTTTATGCAGGAGCGGATAATATTATGGTATCGTTATGGAAAGTATCCGATCTGTCAACACAAGTCTACATGCAATATTTTTACAGCATCTACCTGTCAGAAAATTTTACAACGTTTGCGGAAGCAGCGCGTATTTCTAAAATTAAATTATTGAATTCAGAAACATTTAATAGTCCTTATTATTGGGCTGCATTTATTTTAATTGGTAAATAATCTTAATCACAAAGATGCTTATGAGTTGGAATAGAAAAGATAACTGTAAAAATATTTTTTACATCGTATTGCCAGTTATAGTACATCTGTTTTCACTAACATTACTCATGGCACAGCCAGCTGCCGGGTGGTCTCATAAAAAAGAACTGTATACATGTCTGCAGCATCCAGGCGATTCAATTTACATTCATGATAGAGCAGCACTGCAGGAATTACACGGAAGTACCTGTATAAAAACAGAAGCCCGATATCATTCAGTAACAAAGCAGGGAGAGCTGATACAGATTGCTATTAAAACCAAACCATTTGTAGCGTCTGTACATCAATTGAAATTAACAGATACCAGTTATGTTGCTGCACATGGAAAAAAGAAGGCAGATAGCATACGTATCATAAATAAAATTGATGATACATACGCATATGGCATACATGGAAACAAACCTCAAACCGAATTAAGTACATTCGTAATTCTTCGAAATAATAAAATGCTTCAGTTTCCAAAACAATTTTATACAGACTTTTATAATGCTGTTTTATGTGAGCATGAACGGACAACCGAAGCATATATAACGTTGAATGAGGAATACTTATATATATACATGCATGGAGGTGATAAAGAATCATCTTATACGGTAAAATTCATTTTTGACCGGACACATTACATAACCCGTATTGTAAATACGCATCCATGCCTTCGGGATTTTGATTTTATAGATGGTTTTGGTGAATGTGAATAATAGGTATTTTACTATATTTCACAGACAGTTTAAAATGCCTACTTTTAATTTGTTTAAACCTATACAGATATGAACTGGATTGTATTGATTGTAGCCGGCTTATTTGAAGTGATCTTTGCTTTTTGCCTGGGCAAAGCAAAAGAAACAACAGGCACTACTTCTTATTTATGGTTATTGGGTTTCGCCATAACGTCTACCATAAGTATGTATCTGTTGTACCGCGCCATTCAAACATTGCCGATTGGTACGTCGTACGCAGTATGGACAGGTATTGGAGCAGTCGGTACTGTTATTGTAGGAATTCTGATCTTTAAGGAACCTGCGGAATTCTGGAGACTTTTCTTTTTAACTACATTAATCGCATCGATTGTAGGCTTGAAGTTTGTTGCACACTGATTTGTATGTAGCACATATGTAAAAAACAAAAGGCTAAGAAATTTCTTAGCCTTTTGTTTTACAGGATTTTATTGTTTTACTTTTTTAAATAAATAACGGGTAATAAAAATACCGTTGCTGTTATTGTCTGTTCCTGAATATACACCGGATGTTACCTGCTCTAATGTCCAGCCTGCATTTACCATCTGGCTTATTTTGTCTGTAGTAGCTTTATCGTTTGCACGGACGTTCCCGAAATTTATTCCGCTGATTGAAAAGAAATTTTTCATTTCTGTTTCTTCCAATGTTCCTGTAGGGGAGGTAGCAATCATCCGTGAACGGCCTGCGCCAGCAGGAATTACGGATTCAATGGTTGTTATTTGTTGAAAGTCATATTCAACAGTTGTTTTAGAGGTAAAAGAAGAAAATAATATACCCGATAAAAGTGCGCAAAACAGACCTAAGACAATCACTGCTTGTTTCATAACGTTAAGTGGTTTGAGTGTAAATGAATGATGTTGACCGTTTAAAATTAAAATTTATAAGACGTTAAGCAAATATAAAGCCAAATGAATGGGTGGATCATCGTTGAGAAAGATCGTCGAGCTTTTGCTTTTCTTTTTCACTGAGGCTGTTTATGCCTTTGCGACTTATTTTGTCGAGAATCGCATCAATTTCTTTTTGTCTGATCGCCTTTTGTTTATTGTACCTGTGATCGATTGAATCATGCGTGTCATGACTTTTGAAGAACAAATTATCAATAAGCAATGCCTGTGGTTTCAATAAAACAAACGCAATGAAAATAACTGTTGGAAGTGCAATAATGAAAATAGTAAAGGTGTTTTCTGTAAATGCTGCCGGCTGGAAGAACAATGCCGTAAGCATGCCTATAACAGCGCCTCCGAGATGCGCTTCATGCCCAATGTTATCTCTGCTGGAACGTACGCCATAGATGGTATACAGCATATACACCAGGCCGAAGAGCCAAGCAGGAAAATGTATGGGAATGAACGGAAAACCAAGCTGCATGCCGGGGAATAATGCGATGGCAGCAAACACAACACCGCTTACCGCTCCGGATGCTCCAACGGCCGTATAATCGCCGTGGTTTCTATGTACGAATAACGAAAACAATGAACCGCCGGTTAAGCTTGCGAAATAAATAATAAGAAAAGGAAGGAGCCCCACATACAATTCCAGGCTGCTGCTGAAGGCATACAGCGTGTACATGTTCAGGATAAAGTGTGTCCACCCTATATGCAGAAACCCGGAGCTGATGATCCGTTTATATTGCTTTTGAATAAGAATTTTATCGACATCAAACTTGTAAGCGTCAAAAAAAGAATGATCTTTTAATCCCCTGTATGTGAAAAAAAGATTGATAAGGAATAAGAGTACAGAGATAATGCCTGCGTCATTCATTGCTTAATTAATAGGTAATCAGATGTTATTGTTTTAAAGCCTAAGACTTAATTCAGCAGTACGATCGATACCAGTACGATATAGCCAATGCCCAAGCCTGTACTGAGTTTGCGGATGTCAATATTTTTCACTTCTTCCGGCTCATAGATTGCATTTACCAGAATAACAATCATAAAGTTCAGCAGTACAACTATAAACGTGAGCCAGAACAGATAATCGGCCTTGGTTAGATTATCTGCTGAAGGTGTTGACGCGGAAAAAGAAATAGAGAACGCAACGATTGACATGAATACACCGATGCTGACTTCCCCTAAATTTTCAAAACTGATATCTTTAATGAATAATAAACTTATAGAAATTAAACCGATAAGTACCAGCGGCAATACAATTTCAAGTAAAGGTGTTGTTTGTTTGCGTTCTACATTCAAACGGAAATAAATATTTTTAAATTCGTAGAGCTTTTCTTCTTCCATGTCCGGATCCCCGTACATCCCTAAGTTGATTTCATTATCAACCGTTACATAATATTTCAGTTTATTCCATTCTGTAATTTTAAACTTATCAATTTTAGTAGAATCCATATCAAAACTTTTCTGATCAAAGGATACTTTCAATTTTGTAGCCGGACTTAAAATTTCTGCACGAACAAAAATTTCCTGTGCATCAAACGGATATTTTTCCAGCTCATAATTCACATAAAAAATACCGGATACTTTATAGAGTTTATAAATGGTACTGCCGTCCGTTTTTTCAAAAATCAATTCTTTCGAACTTTCATTCTGTTTCATGTTTTGAAAAATGATGTATTTTTCTGCATCCCGGTTATTGGAATCCAGTTTGATCCAATAATAAAAATCAGAGGTGAATGAATTTTCATCCATGTTGATATTATAGATATCTGAAATTTCCATTCCAAAAAATAAATTCGGAATCACTTCGCGGTATTCATTAAGCTGCAGCGGGCATGAGTGAAACCGTCCGCCGGCATATTGGGTGAAAAATAATTCAGGCACTAGATTCAGAATACTGTCGAATTGATAGATCTCATCCTGCTCACGAACAATCTGATTAGGCAGTGTGCGAAAATAATTATTGAAATCTTTTTTAGAAAGCGTTGTTGTATCTCCGGAGTGGTCAAACTTATTACGAAGCATTTCAACGGCATCGTAACAACGTTCAACAAAAAAAGGATGATTGGCATTTTGAAAGTAATCCGGATGTGCGGTTTTTAATTCAGCAATGTCGTTGTACAAGGATTTAGTTAACGCATCTGTCGGGTTACTGATAATGATCAGGTCATTGTCGTTATGTACGCCAAATTTTTGAAGATTGCTGGCATTAACAATATAGGCGTGCCCCAACAAATGAATTTTTGTAAAACGTTTGTTCAGGTAATTGATCAGTTTGTTGCCGATATCTGCATGTACACTTAATACAAGCAAGGTGTTTTCTTCGGATGGATTTTGTTTGAAATACTGTTCAAGTTCGGTATATAAGCGGATCGAATCCGCAGGTGTATGCGGTTTACCTTTTACGGAAAATAATTTATTGATTGTAATGTTACCTTCTTTGAATGCTTTCAGATACGTGTTATGTAAACCATAATCTTCTTCACTGATAAAATTTACTTTAGTTGTATGAAGCACTTTGGTGATGTAGGCAACCATGTCATGTGGAACATTATCCTGACTGCCGGTGAAGATGGCACTGGTGCCAAAATCAAATTCATTGCGATCAGCGTTAATGGCTATTACAGGTATATTATTTTCACGGATCGTAGCGGCACATTTACTGATGTGCTCCCCCCAGGTATTATCAATCACAGCAACAATGTCCGGATCTTGGGCAATGACCTGGTAAATAGAATCACTTATTGTGCCATTTTTTCTGCAGTCAAATACTTTTAATTGCAGGTCGGTATAAGGCAGATCTAATTCCTTTAAATATTTTTTTAATGTTACCTCGTGCATGAGGTCAAATTTATTCAGCGGCTGGCGCGAACACGGAACCGTGTCGGCCTGGTTGGTATAACGACCGACATAAGCAACATATTTAACTTGTTTCTTTTTTTCAAACAACCCTTCTTTGTTAAAAATATAATAGGCTACACTGATACAAAGAATGACAGTGAACGCAATTAAAATGTTTTTTGAGGTGAAAAAAAATTTCATCGAAGATTATGTTTTTGTTAAACAAATGAATCCCAATATTGATGTATCGTATACTAAATAAATTTGAGAAAAGAATCAGGGTGTTTTGATTTTAGTACACGATATTTTTTACATACAGGGTAAAGTATAAGTAAAATACCAAGCCAGATAAGGTATACAACAGGGAGTGAATAGCCAAAATGATTGGTAAGTGTATAGATATTCATGTTGTCCATGGCAAGCGTTAAATTTTGATGGTTTGTTGCCATTGCCAGTAAAACAGCCAGAATATGGATCACATAAATATGTATGATGTAAAAGAACATGGATACTTTTCCGAAAAGGGCCAGGTAACCGTAAGGTTTAAACGTATACAATTCAATTTTGGTTAAGATATAAAAAAGTGCTGATAATGTAATCAGCGTATAATTCAGCGACATGGGATATTTGGTTACATTAAAAAAGCTGAATACGGTACGGTAGACATATTGGTTAGGCATCCATGGGGCGGGGTCTCCATACATATTAACCAGGCGTATGCTGATAAACGCTAATAATAACACAAGCGATAAGCGTTTAAATAAGGTAATTCGCTCTTCTTTGGTGTCGTCGGTGAACAAATGTCCCATCGTATAACCCAGACAGATTAAGCCAAACATGGGCAGTACAGGGTACAGCACATTTATATAGACCTGCTGGTTTAGTGTGACGGTACCTGTCTGGTGCAGGATGTGCCAGATCAAAGAGGTCCATCCCGTGTCAGATGTCTGTATCGTATCCAGCAAATTATGGCCTGCAAGAATTACCAGCGCGGTAATAAATACGAACGCTTGCGGAAGCCAGAGCATGAGTCCAAGCAGAATCATACTGAGCCCAAGCGCCCAGATAACCAATAAGCCAAAGGAAGAGAAATCGGTATTGAAGTGCCATCCGATTTTTACAATAGTAAGCTCAAGGAGGATTAAAATAATGCCGCGGCTGAATAGATACGCAGAAGTTTTTTGCGGACCGTTTTTCTTAAAATACATATAGGCAGAAACGCCCGATAACCATACAAACCCAGGAGCACAAAGATGCGTGATCCAGCGGGTAGCAAATAATGCAACCGTTGTTTTTTCAGGATCGGTAGCAGAAAAGGCAAACGCGTCTAATAAGAAGAAATCCCGTACATGGTCTAAGGCCATCAGAACAATAAGAAAACCACGAAGTATGTCAATCGCTTGAATTCTGTTGTCTGCGGGAAAAGGTGGGGTAAGCGTATTGGTATTACTCACTGTCGGATGTTGAATCGGGTGGGGTATAGGCTTGGGCCGGAATGCTGATGTACAGGTGCAGAACCTTTTGTTTATTTTTGGCTAAGTCGAATTCAATGACACCGCTGCTTGTCTTGCGATCGTCAATAGCGGTAAACCCTTTAAATAAAATAAATTCAACGGCATCGTTTGTTGAATTGCAGGCGTAGGGCTGTGCTATGCTGCCGTTCCCGCTAAGCTTAATTACATTGCATAAAACAATGTAGCGTTTGCGGTGAAAGGATTCTCCTTCGTTAAAGCCTAACTGTGCGCAGGCATATGCTTTTTCAAAATGAGCAGCAATACTTACCGGATTTAGACGCAGGATACTGTCTGCAAGATCAATTACCTGTTTGTACTGCCCTGATCTGCTAAGCGGCTTAAGCAGGTTCTCGTTAAATTCAATGTCTTTTGAATAATAGACTGCAGTAGTCTGGTATCCATAATAGATCAATTGAAAATCTTCAATGCTTAATGTTGTGTCGGATGTTTCGAAACGTCCGGTCAGTGTTGCATAGCCGCCCTTTTGCGCAAGCAGTTCAGGCAGGTGTGCAGGATCTATCTGTGCCTGTACAGTAAGCGTTAGCAGCAGCAATATAAAGCCGATAACCGATCTGAACATTACTGGATATTTTTAATAATCTCTACACCAACAGAACCGATTCCTGACAAGGTATCTTTCCGCATGGTTTGCTCCAGACGGATGGTATACTTGCCTGCTTTTGGAAAGCGCTGCATGCTGTCTGAAAGAATTTTGTAATCGAAGAAATTACCGAAGCCTGCACCGTAAGGCTCTCCGGTAGAAGCGTGAAACAGATCCATGCCTTGCAGTTTCTTTGAAATCATATTACCGTTTTCATCCAGTAGAATTCGGTTAACCCATAAATTGTAATACGGGTAATCGTTGTTGTAGCGGATCTGATAGAAAAGTTTATATGAGGCCGATACATCTGTTATCTCAAACGGAAAATCCATTTTTGTGGTTTGCGTCCAGTTGGTTTCAGGCGTATCAATTTTTGCCTCTGTAACGATTGCTGAATCTGTGCAGGAAAACAGCACAGCGCCTATAAATAATAAGCCTGCTTGAACAAACAATTTCATATTAGTTATTGGAGTTGTTTGGTGAACTTTCTTCTCCCGGGTTTTGATTATTCTGTCTTGGAGGGAAGTTGCCCGAAGGTTTTTTAATCAATTGGTGCTTATTTCCGCCCGTTGATTGATTGTCCTGCTGAGGCTTCTTCGGTTCTTTATGTTGTTGGCCCTGTGGTTTGGGATTTGTATGCTGCTGTTGGTTCCCTTGTCTTGGCGTGCGGTCACGGTCAGGCTGGTTCGGCTGCTGCTTTTTTGGATTCGGCTGCTGCTGATTTGACTGCGGTGTGTTTTGCTGGTTAACGCGCTGCGGACGGTTAGAATTATTGTTGGGCTGTTTACTGCCTTCCCTGTTTTTGTTTTCGTTACGCGGAGCTTCTTTCCGCACCTCCTGCTGATTCGGAGAAATACGTTGCGGTCTGTTTGAATTGTTTTGATTTTCGTTGCGTGGTTCAGCAGCTTGTTGCGGCTTTTCACTTCTTGGCACCTGCTGATTCTGGCTCACACGCTGAATGTTCACCGCAGGACGCTGTGCGCGTTCAGTACGGTCTGAAGCATCGTCACCGGAACGTTTCTTTTTACGTTTTTTATTTTTCGATTTGAATTTATCATCAAAGCGTGAAAGTTCTTCTTTCTCACGGATCATAATACGATCGTCTTTGATTATCTCCTCGTTCGATTCTAACGTTGCAGGTGTTTTGCCTGCCTTATTCATTTCTATAATTTCAATAACACGTTCAACCTGCAACGGGAACCAGGTAGTCTCGTCCTGGAAACCGAACCACATAATACGTTTGAAGATGTCTGTTTTCTGAAGCGTTGCATTCCCCATCGCGGTTTTAAGCGGAACCTCAACTTCAGGAATTCCTTTTAATGCATTCAGATACGTATCCAGCTCATAGTTTAAACAGCACTTCAGGCGGCCGCACTGGCCTGAAAGCTTGGATGGGTTTAACGATAAATTCTGATAACGCGCAGCAGATGTATTCACGTTTTTAAAATCTGTCAGCCAGGTTGAGCAGCAAAGTTCCCGTCCGCACGAACCGATGCCGCCTAAACGAGCTGCTTCATGGCGCAGGCTGATCTGTTTCATTTCAATACGCACCTTGAATTCACCGGCCAGCATTTTAATCAGCTCCCGGAAATCAACACGGTCTTCCGCAGAATAATAAAAAGTAACTTTTGTATTGTCTGCCTGAAATTCCACATCAGATAATTTCATACCTAATTTCTGATCAACAATTATTTCACGCGTACGGTATAAAGAACTTGCTTCGCGGTTTTTCGCCTGTTCAAATTTCTCCAGATCTTTTTGCGTTGCTTTACGGTAAATGGCCTTAATATCATCGTTATTCAGCACATTCTTCTTTTTCATTTGCAGGCGTACAATTTCACCCTGCATAGAAACATAGCCGATATGGTGCCCGGATTGTACTTCTACAACAATAGGGTCCCCGGCATATAACTCTAACGATTTTGTATTCCTGAAAAATTCTTTTCTCCCGTTTTTAAAACGTACTTCAATAATATCAAATGCTGGAAGGGCATCGAGTTCCATATTCCCCAGCCAGTCAAAAGAATTTAATTTGTTGCAACCACCAGAAGAACATCCGCCTGAACTGCATCCTCCTGATTTTGTGCTGCAGCCACCACCGGTGCCGCAACTGCCTGAACTACAAGACATATATATGTTGTTATTCCGAATTCTAAACTAAAATACCATAATGTCCGCCCCATTCGGGTGGGGTACGACTATTCATCCTAAAGATACACAAACAATAGGTAATTTGGGAATATATTGTTGCTATAATGAAAAACTATACTTGATAAATACTACAACTAAAAAGTGTCCAAAAATAACTTAAAGGCTCCTTTTAATAAATTAAAAAAGCGAAAAAACCCGCATGAAGGCTAATTACCTATAATCTGAAGACTTGTAAGGCAGAAATATTGTCTGTATTCATTGAGTTTAGGTTCGAAATACTCCTTGGTTTTATAAGATACAGATACAAGTTTACCGGTTAACGAAGTGTATATAGCTGGCAGGTCTTTCTCGCATTGAATAAATTCCAGCCAATAGAAGGTAGTTGTTTTACCCATTTCATCTTTTATATTGAAAGTAACAAAACCATTCGTTTCTATTCTTGTGATTACTCCGGTAAACGTATTTGTTGCAGCCATATTTGCCGGCTTGCTTTTTTGGACTGTTTCCTGCTGAAGATTTAATATCACATCCGGACATTTACCGGCAACTTTCACGCCTACTAATCGACCCAAGCGTTCGCCTGTTGGGCCATCCATTTGGTCCAGATCAATATTATACTCTTTTTTAAGCTGTTTTTTATAGGGTTCAGCCGCATCAATCATGCATAAGCCAAATTTTAAATTTCTTTGATCGGATGATAGGCTATCCGATATACTGGACATGCTAGAAAAGCAATCACATGTCTGTATAGCAATTTTATCCAGATAGTCTTGTGAAAAGGCTGCAATGCTAAAGAAAAAGAATGTAACGAAAATTAAATTTTTCATGAAAGCAGAGATTAAAATGAATCAGATAAAAGGTATAAATAGTATAGCGTTCTTTAAACGAAGAAAAACGTTTTACATGAAATACCAATGAGTGAAAAATGAAAAGCTCTGTAAGGCAATTTGTCTGAACAGAACTTTTCATAACGTAACATATTTATTGTGGCGAAACTTAAATGTTTACTAAATCCAGCCCGATATCTCTGCGGTAGTTTTTACCTTCCCATTGAATAGCCGCTGCTGCTTTGTTTGATTTTTCGAGCGCTTCCGGAATGCTGTTACCAAAACCTGTAACGGCAATGACACGTCCGCCGTTTGTTACGATCTTGCCGTCTGCATTTTTTGTTCCGGCATGGAAAACCGTTACATCACGCACATCTTCCAGTTTTGTAATTTCCTGTCCTTTTGCATAATCTCCCGGATAACCACCTGCCACAAGCATAACAGTTGTTGCCGTTCTCGGATCAATCGATAGTTTTATTTCGTTTAATTTATTTTCAGCAGTAGCCACAAACAAATCAACAATATCATTCTGAATACGCGGGAACACAACTTCTGTTTCCGGATCACCCATACGTGCGTTGTACTCAATCACAAACGGCTCACCGTTATCGCTCATAAGACCAATAAAAATAAAGCCTTTGTAACGGATACCTTCTTTTTTCAAACCATTGATCGTTGGTATGATGACTCTGTCTTCAACTTTTTTTATGAATGTGGCGTCTGCGAAAGGAACAGGAGATACAGCACCCATACCGCCTGTGTTTGGTCCGGTATCTTTTTCGCCGATACGCTTATAATCTTTTGCTTCAGGAAGAATAACATAATGCTCTCCATCTGTCAATACAAAAACAGAAGCTTCTATTCCTTTTAAGAATTGTTCGATAACAACTTTAGCACTTGCTTCACCGAATAATTTATCAGCAAGCATTTCTTTCAGCGTACGTTTAGCGGTTGTCAGATCTTCGGCAATGATCACGCCTTTACCTGCAGCTAAGCCATCTGCTTTTAATACGATTGGCAATGCTTGTGTTTCTAAATACGTTAACCCTTCTTCCAGCTGTGCTTCAGTAAACGTGCGCGAAGCGGCGGTTGGTATACCGTATTTCTGCATGAAATTTTTAGAAAAATCTTTGCTGCCTTCTAACTGTGCACCTATTTTATCCGGCCCGATAACGGGGATGTGTTTAATGCTCTCGGTAGCCTGAAAGTAATTTACAATCCCTGCAACCAAAGGGGCTTCAGGACCAACAATTACCAGATTGATATTGTTTTTAATACACGCACTTTCTATGCCTTTAAAATCTGTAACATCTATCGCTAAGTTGGTTGCAATTTGTTCTGTGCCGGCATTGCCTGGGGCAACGTACAGATTGGAACACTTTGGTGATTGTTTTAATTTCCAGGCAAATGTATGTTCTCTTCCGCCCGAACCGATGATTAAAATATTCATGAATAGTAGGTGTAAATTAACGGCAGCAAATATAGGTATAATTGCGCAGGGGATAAAATTATACCGCTGAAGCAGGCTCGGCAAGCAATAAAAAACGCCAAAGAGATTATCTTTGGCGTTCTATAATAAGCATTGAAATCAATTAATTGGCAATTTCAGATAAGAATTTCAGGCGCATAAAACGAACCTCTTCTTCCGTAAAATCCGGACCAAGCACTTCTAAGGCAACATGCACATTGTCATTTTCTGCATGCATAAAATAGTCATATATTTCATCCTGCTTGTCTTCATCAATGCAGTCATCGATATAATAATCCAGATTTAATTTTGTGCCGGAATAACAGATGTGCTCCATTTCCTGAAGCAGCTCTGTCATGGTTATTTTCTTAGCATGGGCAATTTCTTCCAGATCAACTTTACGGTCTACCTGCTGAATAACGTAGATCTTTATTTTTGATTTATCTACAGATGATTTTACAATAACATCTTTGGCAGAAACAATATCGTGTTCGTTTACATATTTCAGAATCTGCTCAATAAATGGTTTCCCGAATTTAGTTGCTTTACCTTTACCTACACCTACAATATTGCTTAGTTCTTCCGTATCAACCGGGTACACCGTTGCCATCTCCTGCAGTGACGGGTCCTGAAAGACAACATACGGCGGTACGTTGCGCTCTTTAGCAACCTGCTTGCGTAAGGCCTTTAGGATATTAAACAGCTCTTCATCAAACGCATTTTTCGATGTTGCAATTTCATCTTCTTCTGCAACTTCTTCTTTATCAAAATTATGATCTTTTGAAAAAGAGATCAATGTTGGATTTTTTAAGAAGGCTTCTCCTTTTTCTGAAATTGAAACGATGCTGTAGTTATCAATATCTTTTGAAAGAAGGCCGATCAATAAGGATTGTCTGAAAATGGAATTCCAGAAAGATAAACTTTCATAATCGCCCTTACCATACACAGGAAGGCTTGTATGCTTGTAGCTCAGTGAGTATTCGTTTTCTATACCGCAAAGAATCGTACCCAGGTGATTAATGCTGAAACGTGCTTGTGTCTGCTTTACAGCTTCCAGCGCCAGCTTAATATGTGCCTGTGCTTCAAATGTTTCTTTTTTGTTTTTGCAGTTGTCGCAAAAACCGCAATCATCTGCCAGGTTTTCACCGAAATAAAACAACAGCTGTTTTCTTCTGCACACAGATGATTCTGCGTACGAAGACATTTCGTTCAACAGCTGACGTGCATTTTCGCGCTCCGTTACCGTTTTATCTTTATTAAACTTTTCCAGTTTAATGATGTCATTCATGCTGTAGAACATCAGGCAGTGGCCTTCGTTTCCATCGCGGCCGGCACGCCCTGTTTCCTGATAATATCCTTCTAACGATTTAGGTGTATCGTAATGCACAACAAAACGCACATCGGGTTTGTCAATACCCATACCAAAGGCAATGGTAGCAACAATTACATCCGCATCTTCATTTAGAAAAGCATCCTGGTTTCCCATACGTACGGCAGGTTCCAGCCCAGCGTGGTAGGGCAATGCTTTTACATCGTTTACACGAAGCAGTTCCGCTATTTCCTCAACCTTTTTACGGCTCAGGCAATAAATAATGCCGGATTGTCCTTTGCGTGCCTTAATGAATTTTATTAATTTCTTTTTAGTATCGCCTTTAGGCCTTACTTCATAAAATAAATTTTCTCTGTTGAACGAAGACTTAAACAAAACAGCATCATCCATCTGTAAGTTCTTCTGTATATCAAGCTGTACCTTAGGCGTAGCTGTTGCTGTGAGAGCAATGATTGGAATATTGTTATTAATGCTCTCAATGATGCTGTGAATTTTTCTGTATTCAGGTCTGAAATCATGACCCCATTCAGAAATACAATGGGCTTCATCAATAGCAACAAAAGAAATAGCAGCTTTCTTTAAGAAAAGAATATTATCTTCTTTTGTTAAAGATTCAGGGGCAACATAGAGTAATTTGATTTCGCCGTTAAGCGTCTCTTTTTTTACACGGTTTATTTCCGCTTTCGTTAATGTAGAGTTTAAAAACTGTGCGTTTACACCAAAAGCATTTAATTGGTCTACCTGATTTTTCATCAAGGCAATCAACGGTGAAATAACGATAGCCACACCCGGCAAACTGATGGCCGGCAACTGATAGCATAATGATTTCCCCGCCCCCGTAGGCATGATAACAAAAGTGTCTTTACCACTTAAAACATTGTTGATAATTTCTTCTTGTTCCCCTCTAAACCTGTCATAACCAAAGACAGATTTTAGCTTATTTATGACTTCCACGTCTGTTTCTACTAACATAATGATTACGGAATACCTATGTTACAAAGAGAAATTCTTATATTTGAGTTTAACATGAGTAAAAAACTCTCATAAAATATTCATTAAATTGAAGTTAACAAAAAATATCGTATCCATTGTAACAGATGTAATATTAAATGAATCTGAAGCAATAAAAAATCTGGTCAATCATATTAATGATGATTTTCAGCATATTATTGACGCAATCCTGTCATGTAAGGGAAGAGTTGTAATTACTGGCATCGGTAAAAGTGCCATCATCGGCAATAAGATAGTAGCAACCCTGAATTCAACCGGTACACCTGCTTTATTCATGCATGCTGCAGATGCCATACACGGTGATTTAGGAATGATCCAGGGTGGTGATGTGGTAATTTGTATTTCCAAAAGCGGAAATACACCAGAAATCAAAGTTTTAGTACCATTGATAAAAAACAGAGGCACCATTTTGATTGGAATGGTAGGGAATGTAGATTCATACCTGGCAGTACAATCTGATTATGTGTTAAACGTTACTGTAGAGCGTGAGGCTTGCCCCAATAACCTTGCTCCTACAACCAGTACTACGGCTACGCTTGTAATGGGTGATGCGTTGGCGGTTGCTTTATTGGAATGCAGAAATTTCAGCAGTGAAGATTTTGCTCAGCTGCACCCGGGCGGCGCATTAGGAAAACAATTGTATTTACGCGTAAATGACGTCTACACTGCAAATGAAAAACCAATGGTAGCACCGGATGCAACGGTTAAGGATGTTATTCTTGAAATTTCATCCAAACGTTTAGGTGCTGCAGCTGTTGTAGATTCGGCAGGAATTTTGCAAGGTATTATTACAGATGGAGATTTGAGAAGAATGTTAAATGCACATGATTCATTCAAACAGTTATGTGCAGCTGATATTATGACCAAAGCACCCAAGACAATTGACGCAGATGAATTTGCAGCTTCTGCCATGCTGCTTATGCAGTCTAAAAATATTACACAGTTGATTGTTATGAAAAATGAAAATTTTGCTGGATTTATTCATATACATGATTTATTAAAAGAAGGAATTGTTTAACTTACTATTAGTCATTAGTCTCGATAAAATATAATTATTATGAAAAGCACCTTAGTAGCATTACTTGTATGCATATCTTATTCAACGTTTGCTCAGCTTTCGGACGCAGATCTTAACCGGTTGAAATATAAGACAGACAGCGCAGCATCTTTATTGCATGCAAAATTAATTGACAAAAAAGAAACGGTCCTTAGAACCACGTTTATCGTAGATACATTTAAAATTGAAAAATTGCTTCAGTTAAAGCTGACTGCTGATACGTCTCAGGCAGAGCTCGTTACAGCAATTGTTGATTCTGAAATAGAATATGATATTTTAATGAATAAATATTATAAAGCATTATTAGGCTTGCACGATGATGAAGGAAAAAAATTGTTAACTGCAGCGCAAAAAAAATGGCTTAAGTACCGTGATGAAGAAATTGTCATGACTGAAAAATTTTATAATGAGCAACATATCGGTGATGCAAAAACAAAAGAGATTGCCAAAGCAAGAGAACATCTGGAGTTAACCAAAGCCCGCGTGATTGAATTGTTTAAACACATCGAAGAGAATTCGAAAAATAAATAACGCATCAGATCTTTTTATAATTAAACACTTAACGTTTGGTTAAGTATTACCTACAACATGGATATAAATAATTATGCCGTAATAATGGCAGGGGGGATAGGAAGCAGGTTCTGGCCGTTTAGCCGGACAAAATATCCGAAACAGTTTCACGATGTACTTGGTACCGGTGCTACCCTTATTCAGCAGACGGTAAACAGATTTAAAAATATTTGTCCGCCGGAAAATATCATTATTGTTACAAATAAGGATTATGTTGGCTTAGTAAAAGAGCAATTACCCTTTTTACAGGATCACCAGATTCTTGCTGAACCTATTGGCAGAAACACAGCCCCATGTCTGGCATATGCTTCTTATAAAATATTGCAGCGTGATAAAAATGCAAATATTGTTGTTGCTCCATCTGATCACATTATTCTGCAGGAAAAAGAGTTTGAAAATGTAATAGTTGAAGCACTTCAGGCTACAGAGCAGGCTGATATTCTTATAACATTGGGAATGAAGCCAACACGCCCTGATACAGGTTATGGATATATTCAGTATATCGATGAGAAAAAACTCCGTATTAAAAAGGTAAAAACATTTACTGAAAAACCGGCGCTTGAACTGGCTATTAAATTTATTGAAAGCGGTGAGTTTGTCTGGAATGCAGGGATCTTCATATTCAATGCACAGACAATTGTAGACGCCATTAAAAAACACTTGCCTGAAATGGACGAGGTGTTTACGGAAGGGAGCGGATTATACTGGACGGATAAAGAAAATGATTTCATTAATAAGGCATATTCCCGTTGCGGCAATATTTCTATTGATTATGGGATCATGGAAAAATCAGACAATGTGTATGTAATGCTGGCCGATTTCGGTTGGTCTGATTTAGGTACATGGAAATCATTGTTTGAAAATATGCCTAAGAATGATGATGGAAATGTAATAGACGGTAATGTACTTACGTATGATGCTAAAGATACTATTATAAAAACACCTAAAAATAAACTTGTAGTTGTTGAAGGCCTGGAAGGCTATATTGTAGCGGAGTTTGACGATGTACTGATGATCTGCCGCAAGGAGAATGAGCAACGTGTGAAAGATTTTGTTTCAGATGTAAAAGCAACACAGGATAAACGGTTCGTGTAAGACTGTTTATTCTTTCTGTAAAATAAAAAAACCATTCCGATCGGAATGGTTTTTTTATTGGGTGTATATTAAATTCTCTGACTAGAAAATAAAATCTGTCGATAAGAATTTAGAAGAACGTTCTTTAATAATGTCTGTTAACATTTCCTTGTTCACATCAATTTCTTTTGCTGCAACCATAGAACGGATACTGAATGTACGCAGCGCATCTGAAACAGATAACGTGCCTTCTCCTGAATCTTTTCTGCCTGTGAACGGATATACATCCGGACCACGCTGACATTGACTGTTAATATTCAAACGGCAAACCTGATTTACGAGATTATCAATCAACGTAGCCATTTCATCATTATCTGTACCGAAGATACTTGCCTGCTGGCCGTAATTTGATTCAACCATGTACTGAATAACTTCTTCAATTTTATCGTAAGCAACAATCGGAACAACAGGTCCGAATTGTTCTTCGTAATACAATTTCATTTTATTGTTTACCGGATATACCACTGCCGGGGCATAGAAGGTATGCTCAATAGTACCGCCGCCTGCATTGATTACTTTAGCGCCATGTACTTCCGCATCTTCAATCAATTCCTTTAACAGGCCTGGTTTTTCCGGCTCTGGTAAAGGTGTGATCTGTGCGCCGTTTTCCCATGGCATACCCCACTTCAATCCTTCAACTTCTTTCAGGAATTTGTTGATGAATGTATCGACAACATTTTTCTGAACGAAAATAATTTTTAATGCCGTGCAACGTTGGCCATTATAGGATAAAGAACCTAATGCACATTCTTTTACAGCAAGATCAAGATCTGCGTGGTTTAAAACAATAGCCGGATTCTTCGCTTCCAGGGCAAGAACCGAACGTAAGCGATTTGGTCTTGGATGCTGCATCTTCATGATGTTTGCAGACTTACTTGTACCAATGAAAGCTAACACATCAATTTTTCCCGTTGTCATCAATGGTCCAACGGTAGCACGGCCGCGGCCGAATACTACATTGATTACACCTTTAGGGAAAGAATCTCTGAATGCCTCAAGTAACGGGCGGTGCAGCAATACACCAATTTTAGCTGGCTTGAAGATCACGGTATTTCCCATGATTAACGCCGGAATCAAGGTTGTGAATGTTTCATTTAACGGATAGTTGTATGGTCCCATGCACAATACAACACCAAGCGGGCTCCGTCTGATCTTTCCGATGATGCCTTGCTCAAACTGAAAGTTTGAAGAAGTACGGTCTAACTTTTTGTATGCCTCAATGGTATCTAAAATATATTCTACCGTACGGTCAAATTCTTTTTCAGAGTCTTTAATGTTTTTACCAATTTCCCACATCAATGTTTTTACCACTTCTGTGCGTTTTGATTTCATGGCTTTAACAAACTTCTCCATGGCACGGATACGGCCTTCAACAGACATAGTCGGCCATTCGCCGGTACCATTTTTATATGCACCGATTGCAGCATTCAACGCATCTGTTGCTTCTGTTTCTGTAAGCAGGGGAGTAGAACCCAATAATTTTTGTTCCGGACCATTTGCTGTCTGAACGCAAACAGGTGAAAAAATGTCCTGTACCGGACCACTCCATATTTTTATTTCTCCATTAACCAGGTATTCTTTTTGGTGAACAGGCTCTCCGTAGGCATATTCAGCCGGAATATCAGATTCCTTTGGGAATATTGCCGCTAGTTTTTCGTTTACAACTTCTACAGTATTCATACTACTATTATGTATTGATTAATAAGGTTAGTTTAATGAGTTAAAGTAAGAAGAAAAAAGAGCTTTCGCTTTTTCCCAATTGCTCACCTCTATGCAGTAACAGGTTCTTGGCCCGTCGTCTTTTCCGTAGATCAGGCCAGCTTCCTTTAATTCTTTAATGTGCTGCGAAATGGTAGATTGAGATAAACCAATTTCTTCTGTTAGTTCACCGCAAAAACAGGTGTTTTTATCAAGCATCAGCTTTAAGATCGAAATACGTGCGGGATGCGACAAGGCTTTTGCAATGCGCACCAGCTTTTCTTCTTCCGACGATAAATTCTGTTCTTTAATAACCGGCATATAATGAGTTTTCTTATCTAATCGTAAAGATACGATTGGATTTTTAAAAGGCAATAAATAGTGATAAAAGTATTCGTAATTAATTGCTTGTATTTGATAATCAATACTATTTGCGGGTATTTTTATGTTTGCCCAGAACACAGCAATGCTTAATAATCGAAAAATAATAGAGGAAAAATACAAAAGCCGTAATACATCAGACACAAGGAATAATGTATTACGGCAATAAGAAACGCACTTTTTCAGATCAAGGTATTACAAATTTTCGGTAGAAGTACCCAGGTCATAAATCTCACGGATTGATTTTAATGCATTGTTAAAATCAATTTCCAGATCAATTAATTTACCTGTATGTATATCAAATACCCAGCCGTGCACTTCCGGAAAGCCTTCGTTTAAGTATCTTTTCTGCCATACGGCCATTTTGATAATATTGATACACTGCTCCTGAACATTCAGTTCTACTAATCGGTTGTATCTTGCTGTTTCATCTGCAATAGCATTCAATTCGTTTTTATGTAAACGGTATACATCGCGAATGTTTCTTAGCCATGGATTTAGAATTCCCAAATCAACACTCTGCATCGCTGCTTTTACACCGCCGCATAAATAATGGCCGCACACAACAATATGTTTTACGCCTAAATGCTTAACAGCATATTCAATAACAGAAGCAGAGCTGTTATCGTTATTGGGTACCAGATTGGCAATATTTCTGTGGACAAATACTTCGCCTGGTTTAGCACCCATAATAGCTTCAGCAGTTACACGGCTATCGCTGCAGCCAATGAAAAGATAATCCGGATTTTGACCTTCAGATAACTGATCAAAGAATTCGCTGTTTGTTCTGTTTTTCTCAGCCAGCCACTTACGGTTGTTTTCAAATATTTGGTTGTACTCAAGCATAATTATTTTTTTTATTTAATAAACATTCTGTAGTAATTCTGTAGTTGGAGATATATTTTTTGAATATATCAAAAAAATGCGATAATCGATAGCATAAAATTAAAAAACAGAATCCTGAATGGCCAGATTCTGTTTTAATTTACACTAATTAAACGAACAAACTTCTTAATATCAACGCATTTTATGCGTTGATATTAAGAAGTTTGTATATATATAGCATAATATCTTGTACTGATTGAAAACAGCCATACGCCAACTAAAGAATAGAATACACTGTTTTTAGGCCAGAAAGCATAAATAATACATAAGATAATGGCCATTAAACGCGGCAGCCAGATTTGATGATCAAAATTCACAAACGGAGTGAAATGCATGCTTATGAAAGCTGCCAATAAAAGAAAAATCGGTTTTATTCTGGAGGTAAAAAAAGCTTCCGTATCTGAATAATCATCTACATGCGTCAGGCAGTTTACCATAAGCAAAAATACCAAAGGCGGGAACAGATAAAGCCAGTAAGCGAAATACGTTATATGGCTAAGCTGTGGGGAAAATTTAAAAAAGATGAATACGTTGTGTACACCGATTTCTGTAACCATTATCAGCGTAATAAGATAAGGCGTATACCAGGACGAGGAATCCATAAAGTGTTTCCATTGCCCGAAGAGATCGCTGAGCGCAATACCATAAATCAGTAATGGAATAAATAACAAATACTCTACAATATCCATGACGGAACAGGGTTAAAAAGTGCAATTATTTTTAAAAGATGCTGCAAGTTAAATATATTTTAAATCAGTTTTTTAGTTTTAGGGCATCAGCCAGTTTATATATTTTTTGTTATGAATTTCATAAGCTTCTTCCTCTTTTAAAAAATAGGAATTCATATAGGTGTTTATTAGTAGAGATTAAATTCTATGCAATAACAAAGTTGTTATTGCATAGATGTATTGCTGGCAGCTCTTCTAATGATCCAGGAACCAAAAATGATTTCATCAAAACATTCGCCTTGTATATTTTCGGTCGTGAGTGTCATTTCCCATTCACCTGAATAGGTGTCGGATTCCGCATCATAAACACCTGAATAAATTACTGGCGGATGTACTTTTGAATCGTCTATTTGTATTTTCCCATCTTCATTCATAAAATAAAAACAGGGATATTGTTTTGTAAAGCTTATAATATCACCATCAGCAAACCCGCTAACAGTTATAATGCCTTTCATGATACCTTTTACTTCATCATCAATACAAGTACCAGTCAATGATCCACTGTTATCGGAGAGCTGCAGGCAGAAAGTTGTGTCGGGATGGTTTTCAGGATAAAGAATCATGCATTCAGGGTCATAATTAAAGCTGCCTAGCCATTTCCCCGAAAGAGTATTTGAAGCGTTCATCATTTAAAAAATTATATCAAACAACATACGTGCAGGTATTGCATGTATGTTGTTTGATACGTACTATTTTGATTGTTGTTTCAATCGCTGTCTTGTTACTTCTGATAAGATCATGCCGGTTGCAACGGAAACATTCAAAGAGTTAATATGTCCGCTCATAGGTATGGTAACATGTGCATCTGCATACCGCAGCAGGTCCATGCTGATTCCATCTTCTTCGCTGCCCATCAGAATAACACATGGGTCGGTGAGATCTTCGTCGTATACATTGATGCTTGCTTTTTCTGAACATGCGATAATGCGCAGGCCGCACTGTTTAAGATATTTTACCGTATCGATCAAATGATCCACACGGCAAACCGGAATGTGGTATAACGCACCGGCAGATGTTTTAACCGCATCGCTGTTTAATTGAGCGGCACCTCTTGAAGGAACGATCATGGCATCCACTCCCAAACACTCTGCACTCCGTGCAACTGCACCAAAATTACGTACATCTGTTACACGGTCAAGCATTACCAGCAATGGGTTTTTGCCGCTTTCAAAACAGGCAGATACGATGTTATCTAACGAAGCAAAATTGATAGCCGATAAATAACAAATAACACCCTGGTGATTTTTGCGCGTTACGCGGTCCAGTTTTTCAACCGGAACTTTTATCACAGGTACTTTAACACGATTCGCTAATTCAAACAATTCCTGAACAACTGCCTGTTCAATATTTCGCTGTATTAAGATCTTGTCGATTTCTTTGCCAGCTTCCAGAGCCTCAATCACCGGGCGGATCCCGAAAATCATATCTTTGTCGTTAGCAGGTTTGTTTTCATCGTATGACGAAGAAAACCGTTTCTTTGGGTAGTTTCTATCCATGTTCAATATGCTGCACAGGCAGCACGCTATTTTTATATTCTGTGAATGTGCATCCTGTATGCACATCCGGTTTGTATAGAGCGTAAAAAATCCCCCGAGCTATCGGGGGATTTTTTATTTATCTGATTTCTTTATTTAAGTTCGACTCAACCAGGAAGGCTTCTATGTCTTCAGCCTCTTTTGTGTAACCATTATCTTTCAGTGTTTGAGCTAATACCTGTAAGGTAATAGCTGTTGTACGTTTCTTATTTGTTTCTTTAATGTTATCCGCTTTAATATATGAGATCACACCTTGTGTATACTTCTTAATATCTGTAGCATATTTAAAGGCTAATTCTTTTTCACCGATCTTAAATAACTGGCCAACCATATAGGCATTCAGATAATCATACGGGATAGCAGGGCTTTGAATTTTTGTAAAGCAATATAAGATGGCATCTTTTGCTTCTTTATTTCTTCCTTCCTGAATCAACTGGCCTGCAAGCGTATAGTACTGGCTTTTTGTATTGATAGTGAAACGCTGATAGTTTTCATCGTAGAATACGTTCGGGTCATCCAGGTTTGTGAATTCATACTTCATCATATTCTTAAGCATAAGATCTGTATTGATCCAGCCCTGGCTTCCGCCCGGCACTTCAACCGGAAGCAGGCGATATGCCATCCCTTCTAATTGAAGGTACCGCTGCATGCCGATGTAATCAGACGGTGATAAAGTAGTAGAGAAATAAACCGGACGTTTCCAGTTATTATTAACCAATAAATTCAGGATCGCATAGGTACGCTTATCCATACCACCGCCTTCAACGGTAAACGCTATCTGTGGTGTAATGAACGGCGCAAACTTAGCAGGAACAATTCCTGATTTCGCTACAGCTGCTGTATCAACCGGCAATAAGAAATTAGGTGTCGGATAAACACTCAATTCGTTGTCGTTATAAATACGTGTTACCTGTCTGTCTTTTTTCTTAACAAGGTCAAGGAAAATAGGAAGGTTGATGATCGCATTTTTATTTTTTTCATAGCTCTCGCCATCTAAATAAATGTAGTCATTAGTACCTTGTCTGTATTGATCAGGTGTTAAGCCGATCGGTAATGAATCAGACAAGTACGCTTTGCTCTGCATCTGTTTGATGTACCAGTCTGTATTTAATAAACTTAAATTACAAACGCGTACATCTGTTCGAACGCCTTCAACTTCCTGCGCATACCACAACGGATACGTATCATTATCGCCGCCGGTAAATAATACAGCGTTTGGTGCACAGCTGTTCAATAAATTGCGGGCAGATTCAACCTGGTAATAACGTTTGCTTCTGTCGTGATCGTCCCAGCCTTCAGAACCCATAAGTGCCGGAACAACGAGAAGGCCAAGGCTTGCAACAGATGCTGCAACAGTTTTATTTTTCAGGACATATTTTTCAAACGTTTCGGTTAGGAAAACAACGCATAAACCGATCCAGATGGAGAACGCATAAAACGATGCCGCAAATGTATAATCACGTTCGCGGGGTTCTGTTGGCGGCTGATTCAAATAAATAATAATTGCTAAACCTGTAAAGAAGAAGAGCATGGCAACAATGGTTCCGTTTTTCCAGTCACGTGTGATCTGGAAACTGAAGCCCAGCATCCCTGCAATTAAAGGAAGCAGGAAGAAATTGTTACGCGCCTTGCTTGCAAATTGAGACGTATCCGCATCCAGTGTAAACCAGTTGTTTGGTCCTAACCAGGACGAATCCTGTTCGTCGCCCATACGGCCTGCAAAGTTCCATAAGAAATATCTCCAGTACATATGGCCCATCTGGTAAGTAAACATAAATGAAATATTTTCACCGAAGGTAGGCACATGGTTTTTGCTGAAGTGCATCCAGCTTCTGTACTGTTCCGGATGACCAGGCTGATTGCTGTACATACGCGGGAACAGCCCCATGTCTTTTTGTTTGTATACCGGTTCTACTTTATAATCCGAGATGATGTATTTATCTTTTCCTTTTGCATCTTTTACAGGTACATATACCGGGCTCGTTTTTTTGTACTCCTGAACTTTTGCCGTAAAGTTTGGTCCTTTCAGCAACGGACGGTCGCCGTACTGTTCACGTTTTAAATACGAAGTGAATGTCATAACATTCTCCGGGTCGTTCATATCAATCGGCGGATTGTAATGCGAACGGATAACAATGATACCGTAAGAAAAATAACCGATCAGAATAAAGCCTAAGGATAAAAGAGAAATGTTTAATAAACGTTTGCCTGTTTTCTGAGAGTAGTAAATAGCATAAGAAAGACCACCTACCAAAAGGATCATAAACGTAATAACACCTGAACCAAAGCCCAAGCCCATTGAGTTTACAAAAAACAATTCAAAGCTTGATGCAATAGATGGAAGGCCTGGTATGATACCAACCATTACAACACCTAATAATACAACGCTTATTAATAAGGTAACCAATGAACCTGTGATATTAATTTTGTCATACTTTTTAAAATAGTATACAAAAGCCAACGCAGGAATAGCGGTTAAGTTCAGTAAGTGAACCCCGATGGAAAGACCAACCAGGTAAGCGATAAAGATGAGCCAGCGCTCAGAAGCAGCTTCGTCTGAATGTGCTTCCCATTTTAAGATCGCCCAGAAAACGATTGCTGTAAAGAAAGAAGACATGGCATACACTTCCGCTTCTACAGCAGAGAACCATGCTGAGTCAGAGAAGGTATACGCTAAGCTGCCTACAACACCTGCGCCCATAACAGAAATGATCTGTCCGGTTGAGAAGAATCCCTGGTCCGTTTTAGCAAGTTTTTTTGCAATCATTGTGATAGACCAGAACAGGAACAGCACAGTGAATGCACTTGATAAAGCAGAAACTAAATTCACGCAATACGCTACATGCTGTGGATCGCTGGCAAATAATGAAAAGAAACGGCCAACTAATAAAAATATCGGTGCGCCCGGCGGGTGTGGCACCATCAATTTATAAGAGGTTGAAATAAATTCTCCGCAGTCCCAGAAACTGGCGGTTGGTTCCATAGTTGAAACGTAAACAAAGGTAGCGATCAGAAATACGAGCCACCCGACAAGATTGTTGATTCTATTGTAAGTCATCACTTCGGTTTTTGATAAAAATCGATAAGGTGCGAAATTACTAAAAAAAGGCTTACGGAACGTCTTTTAAAGGTTTAAAATTGAGTATGGCGCTCCGCTCTTTTTTGCTTTATAACAAAATCGCACCGGTTTCTAAAACGTAAGACTCCTTCCTTTTAGTGTTCAGGTTCTTTGTAAAAAGCTACCTGTCAGTTTATTTCAATTGAAGTACCTGTATGACAAACCGTATGAAATCCTGTTTAGTTGTACGGTTTAAGGTATTTTACTAGTATTATATAATTAATAAATCAAACAGGGAGGTGTCTATAGGAGAATATTTATAACTTGTTTGCAGGAATCTTTCAATAGTAACAGAATCAGTAGTTATGCATATATTTTATCCGATCAATCCGGAATACAATACTTCCGTTGCGTATTTCTCCATGGAATTTGCCATTCACCAGCCGTTAAAAGTATACTCAGGGGGATTAGGTTTTTTATCCGGTTCGCACATGCGCAGCGCCGGCGCAATGGGGCAGAACCTTGTGGGTATCGGCATGTTGTGGAAGTTTGGTTATTACGACCAGGCAAGAAACGAGGACCTTACCATGCGGGTCGATTACACCACTAAGTATTATTCGTTTTTTGAAGAAACCGGTATTACCGTTCCGGTGAATGTGTTTGGAAAAGATGTGTTTGTTAAGGCGTATTTATTGAAACCTACCGTCTTTGGTACCGCGCCGATGTATTTTTTAACAACCGATATTCCTGAAAACGATTATCTCTCCCGTACCATTTCACATCATTTATATGATCCGAACGAAGAAACACGGATCGCGCAAAGCATTATCCTGGGTATTGGCGGGGGAAAAGTGCTGGATGCCCTGAACCATAATATTGATGTTTACCATATAAATGAAGGACATGCCTTGCCGATTGCATTTCATATTTATGATCATTATAAAAATTGGGAAGATGTTAAAAGACGCTTTGTATTTACAACACATACACCCGAGAAAGCCGGAAATGAAGAACATGCATTTGACCTTCTTCAGCGCGCTTCGTTTTTTGGCAATGTACCCATAGAAGAGATTTATAAGCTGAATGCAGATGTTGACGGCAGGTTCGACTACACCCTGGCTGCATTGAAAATGGCTAAAAAAGCGAACGGCGTTTCGCAGCTGCACGGTGAAGTAGCACGAAAGATGTGGCAGGGATTTGAAAATATTTGTCCGATTGACCACATAACCAATTCACAGAATGTTGATTATTGGGCTGATAAAGCGCTGCTGCAGGCGTATCACGAGCAGAACGACAATTGGATCCGGATCCGGAAAAAAGAACTGAAGAAACAATTATTTGAACTTATTGCCGACCAGACCGGAGATATTCTTGACCCGGATATATTAACCATTGTATGGAGCAGACGTTTTGCCGGATACAAACGCCCGGATCTGATCATGCGCGATTACAACCGTTTTATGGATCTGATTGACCGCGTAAATCAGCCGATACAGGTAATCTGGGCAGGAAAGCCCTATCCGCTGGATCAGGAAGCCATTGGTATATTTAATAAAATTCTGCAGACAACACTGATCTCAAGCCGTGCGGTAATATTGGTTGGTTATGAACTTGGACTGTCTGCACTGCTGAAGAAAGGGGCCGATGTATGGCTGAACAATCCGCGCTATACCCGCGAAGCCTCCGGAACCAGTGGTATGACGGCAGCGATGAGTGCTACACTCAATCTGTCTAACATGGACGGCTGGGTAATGGAATTTGGTAAAAACATGGAAAACAGTTTTGTAATGGATCATTCCACGGCGGCTGATGTAAATGAACAGGACAACCAGGATGCCTATTTCTTATATAAAAAATTAGAGGAAGAAGTGATTCCGACGTATTATACCGACCAGAAAAAGTGGTCTCAGATGATCCGCAAGAGCATGGATGATATCTTTCCATTCTTTAATTCAGACCGTATGGCAGACGAATATTATAAGAAACTGTATAATTCCTGAAAATAATCTTCCTATTTTAAGCCTCTGTCCAATAGCAGAGGCTTTTTTATTATATATCATATTGTAAAACAGTTGATTAAAATTTATTGTTTCAACAATCATCAGATTTGCCACAGAATTAACAGATTTTTATTTGTAATTAATCTAAATAAACATACTTTTGCCTCACTTGAAAAAATAATTCCAAACAAAATCTCATTATATGTCAACGTTTACGTTAAAAAACCGCATTCTGCTGCTTTTAGTAGTGCTTTTAGGCTTTACTACCGCTTGTAAGAAAAAAGATAAGGATGAAGAAACGCCTGCACCTGCAGCAACAAGCTTTAGAACTACAAAAATTGATTACAGCACGTTAACGGCTACAACTTCATACAAAACAGCATTTAAAAATGAAGCTGGTGATACTACGGTTAACCGTGACCTTGGAAGAAACCGTTTAAGAATGTTCAGAGCATTGATCGCTTACGTTGGTTCATCTATCTCTGGAAATGTTGATCTGGATTCTGCAACAATGAGCAACATGTTTGCAAATAAAAATAATCCGTTCACAGGTGTTTATGCAGATTTAAATAATTTAGACATCAGCATTAAAGAAGTAACCGCATCTTCAAAAGCAGATCAGGCAGATATTCATGATTATTTAGAATATGCTTTCGGACAAATGGCTCGTATCAGCAAAGAAAGAGCAAACGCTGCTACAAAAGGATTTGCAGGTAAACATTCTACAGGAAATTACTTAGTGGATGAAGCAGGTATTGAGTGGGCACAAATCATTCAGAAAACATTGATTGGTGCATACCACTTGGATTACATCGGTAATGTATTATTAAATACAGGTTTGAATGCAGACAATACAAAATTAGTAACAGGTAAAAAATATACACAATTAGAGCAGAACTGGGATGAAGCATATGGTTTCTTCAGTAATAATGATATTTATTATGATGGAGCAACAGCTGAAAGCGCACCTAAAATTGACAATAGCAAGGCTGAATATTATTTAGGTGCATATGCATGGGAATACAATAGAAAAAACTTTGGCAAATTACATAGTGCTTTCTTAAAAGGTCGTGCAGCTATTCATAACAACGATATGACAGAAGTAAAAGCACAGGCAAAAATTATCAGAGAAGTTTTGGAATATGCTATTGGAGCCGCGGCACATGGTTATATGGGTAAGTCGGTTGGCGCACCACATTCATTCGGTGAAGGTTTTGGATTTATCAATGCAACGTCTTTCTGTACATTAACAGGTGCTGATGATGAATTTGCTGCTGATTTGATTGAGGATCTATTCCCTGAAAATACGCCAACTACATTCTACGATATTACAGTAACTGAATACACAACTGTTAGAAACAAACTAGTTACAAAATTCAATATTCAATAATCAGTTTCAACTGATTATTGAATATATTTAATTTAATGCTGAATAGAAGCAAGTGATTCACTTGCTTCTATTCTTGTTTTATAAAACTTAATAGTATGAAGTACTCTATAGTTCATTCAATAGTATTTTTTTCAATAATACTTGTATTAGGGTCTTGTGGTAACAAAGATAAAGGCACAACTGTTCCGGAAGGAAACCCTTCAGATAGAGAGGCAATGCTTAAAAATGTTGCTGATAATATTGTAATTCCTGCAAACGCTAAATTTGAAATAAAGCTGGATAATATGATTGCAAAATCAGATGTATTCAGAAACAATCCTACAGTAACTACATTATCTGAATACAGAATTGCCTGGGCAGAAGCTTATATTGAGTGGCAAAAGATCGGGATTTTTGATTTTGGTCCGGCTGCAGATGTTGCGCTGAATTCATATATGAATGTATATCCGGCAAATGTCTCAAATATAAATGCGAATATACTTTCTGGTAATGCGAATCTTGAAGTATTCGAATCTTATTCAGCACAAGGCTTTCCCGCTATTGATTATCTGATCAACGGTTCAGCGGATACAGATGATGATATTGTTGCTTTATATGTAACGGGCGAAGATGCAGATAAACGTAAAGCATATTTATTAAGACTTACCAATCAGATGCATGCAAAGTTTGAAGCGGTAAATGCTGCCTGGAAAGGTGATTACAGAAATACATTTGTTTCAAGTACCGGTACTGGATTAAATGCATCAACGTCTGTAATGGTAAACGGTATTGTTTTTTATTACGAACGTTTTATCCGTTCCGGCAAATTCGGTATTCCGTCAGGAGCCATGACCGGAACGCCATTGAATGCGTCTGTTGAAGCCTATTATAAAAAAGATATCGGCAAGATCTTAGCACAAACGGCGCAGCAGGCTTTCGTAGATTATTTTAATGGTAAGGGCGTAACAACTGGTATTGAAGGGCCATCTTTAAAAACATATCTGAATGCACTGGATGCAAAGGATGCAACTACAAAGCAACCTTTATCGGAGATTATTAATAATCAGTTTACAGTTGTTGACAGTAAATTAAACGTGTTGTCTGATAACTTAAGCAATGAGGTTTTAACAAACAAGGCTGCTATGGTCGCTGTGTATAATGAAATGCAGAAGGCTGTACGTATGCTTAAAGTGGATATGACATCTGCCTTGAGTGTAACCATTACCTATACAGATAACGACGGGGATTGATCTTCTTTTAGTATACATAAATGATGAATGTTAAGAGCTATTTCTTAAAATCAACACCGGTTGCTCCGTTGGTTGTTTTCAGAATTGGTTTAGGAATAATGCTCTTCGTGAGCATTATCCGTTTCTGGGCGAATGGCTGGATCGAAGATCTATACATTCGCCCGGATTATTTTTTTCCGTATTACGGGTTTGAGTTTGTGCGTCCGTTAGGAGCATATACCTACGGGCTCTTCGCTATCTGCGGACTCTCAGCCTTGTTTGTCGCGCTGGGTTTTTACTACCGCCTTTCTATCCTCACCTTATTTTTAAGTTTTACCTACATTGAACTGATCGATAAAACCACCTATCTCAATCATTATTATTTTGTAAGCATGATCTGCTTTCTGATGATCTTTCTGCCCGCGCAGGTATATTTTTCAATAGATGCATACCGGAACAGAAAAATTGAAGCAACGCATATACCGCTGTGGTGCATTGATGCACTGAAATTATTTGTACTGTTTTTATATGTGTTTGCCGGGCTTGCCAAAATAAATCCGGATTGGCTGCTGCAGGCCATGCCTTTAAAAATATGGCTGCCGGCGCACAACGATATGCCGGTCATCGGATTTTTATTTAACTACACCTGGGTCGCTTATGCATTCAGCTGGTTCGGCTGCCTGTATGATCTCAGCATCGCTTTTTTATTGTGGAATAAACAAACAAGACCTGTAGCCTACGTATTGGTCATTGCCTTTCATGTACTCACATCGCTGCTGTTCCCCATCGGGATCTTCCCCTATGTAATGATTGTTACTGCGTTAATTTTCTTTTCTCCAGAATTCCATCAAAAAGTTATTGAATCTTTACAAAGACTATTCTTTTTTTCAAATGAAAAGATGTTATATGCCAAAGCGGATTATGTGTACAGCAGCTACGGTCAGCACTTTGTAAAGGGAATATTTTTCGCTTTTTTTGTGGTACAGTTGCTCCTTCCGCTGCGGTTTCTTTGTTATCCGGGATCGTTATTCTGGACAGAACAGGGCTATCGTTTCTCCTGGCGCGTAATGCTGATGGAAAAAGCAGGTTACGCACAATTCACTGTAAGGGATGAAACCGGAAAATTTATTGTTGTCAATAACAATGAATTTTTAACCGTACTGCAGGAAAAAATGATGGCTACACAGCCCGATATGATGCTTCAATACGCACACATATTGGCTGAATATTATGCCAGACATGGCTTTCACAATCCGCAGGTATATGCAGATACCTATGTTACATTAAACGGACGGTTAGGAAAAATGCTGATTGACCCCACAGTGGACCTTGCAAAAGAAGAAGAATCGTTCGCGTCCAAAAACTGGATTCTATTATATAATGAATAAGTTCCTATTTCTATTTATCCTGTTCATTTGTTTTAGTACGAGTGAATTAGTTGCACAACACAGGCTTACGGGAAGAGTTATTGCAGCCAATGACAGTACACACGTTGCGGGCTGTACGGTTACATTAAATAACGGCGCGTTTATAACCAGTACCGATTCTTCCGGAAGATTTCATTTTAAAGATCTTGAAAACGGCACCTATGTGGTTAATACCTATGGTATCGGTTTTATTGCAAACGAGCAGACAGTTGTTGTGAATGGCAAAAACAAACACATCAACGTTTTACTGCAACCGGAGCATACAGATGATGTGATAGACATTACAAGTACAACATCAAATTCACATCTGGAAGATGTGGAGGACATGGCTATCTATGCAGGTAAAAAATCTGAAGTGATTATACTCGATAGTTTAGTTGTGAATGCTGCTACAAATAATGCACGCCAGGTATATGCCCGCGTACCGGGTTTAAATATCTGGGAGAATGAAGGTGCCGGTATACAGCTGAGCATCGGCGGCCGTGGGTTAGATCCGAACAGAACCTCTAATTTTAATGTCAGGCAAAACGGTTATGATATCAGCGCGGATGCGTTGGGTTATCCGGAAAGTTATTACACACCGCCGGTCGAAGGCTTGGAGCGTATCCAGGTCATCCGCGGTGCTGCTTCATTACAGTACGGTACACAATTTGGCGGGATGCTGAATTTCATAATCCGCAAGCCTGTTCCCGATAAACGTATTCAATTGGTTGCACGGCAGACGGTGGGCAGTTACGGCAGTAAACCTGCTTTCTCCAATACGTTTGTAAGCTTAAGCGGTACACAAAAAAAACTAAGTTACTATACCTATTTCCAATACAAAACCGGAAATGGCTGGCGCCCCAATTCAGATTTTGATGTATACAATTATTACGGGAATGTAAACTATCAGATTAGCAAACGTACTTCAATTGGTTTCGATCTCACCCTGATGAGTTATCTGGCACATCAGCCGGGAGGCTTGTCAGACGCCATGTTTAAAGCAGATCCGCGCCAGAGCAACCGCGAACGCAACTGGTTCCAGGTAAACTGGAGAATGGCTGCTATACACTTCAATCACAAATTCAATGATTCAAATGAAGTGAATGTCCGCGTGTTCGGCTTGCTGGCTAACCGTTACAGCATAGGCTTCAGGCCTAACCGTGTAGCAACTATTGATGATGGCACTACCGAACGTGATCTGATCAAAGGAGCATTTAAAAATATCGGCGCGGAAGCACGATACATGAAACGTTACCACATTGCAAAACAATACAATGTATTGCTTGTAGGCGGCAGGGTATATTATGGCAACAACGTAAGCACGCAGGGCCAGGGATCGAAAGGCAGTGACGCGGATTTTGATTATACGCCAACCAATTTTATGACGTACGATTATATGTTCTTAAACCACAATGTTTCTTTGTTTGCAGAAAATATTTTTTACCTGGGAAATAAAGTCTCTGTAACACCGGGACTGCGGTATGAATATATCTATACCTCTGCAGATGGTTATTATGGAAGTATTGCATATGACCTGGCCGGAAACATTATCAACCAGACAAGAACAGATGAATTCCGTTCCAGCGCACGTCAGTTTATTTTAGGTGGTATTGGTGTCAGTTACAAACCAATACCTAAAATGAATTTCTACGGAAATATTTCTCAGAACTACCGTTCGATCACATTCAGTGATATGCGCATCTCAAATCCGTCTTCAGTTATTGATCCGGATATGAAAGATGAAAAAGGTTTTACAACAGATATTGGTTTAAGAAGCGAAGGTACAAAGCGGTTTATTTATGACGGCAGTTTCTTTATTCTGAATTATAATAATCGTATCGGTGAATACTTAACGGCAGATGCTTCAAACCGTGTAGTTCGCGAACGCACAAACATCGGACAGGCTGTAATGATGGGTGTAGAATGTTATCTGGAGTATGATGTGTTAAAGGCTATTGTACCTGTCGCTAAAAACTGGACGGGTATCCTGTTTACCAATTCTGCCTATATTCATTCCCAGTATGTAGCGAGCGGTATAACAGCAGTACAGGGAAATGAAGTGGAGTTTGTTCCGAAATTTAATTTTAAAGGCGGAGCACGGGCAAGCTATAAAAAATTCAAAGCGTCGTTTCAATACAGCTATTTAACCGAACAGTTTTCGGATGCCACCAATGCGGTTGACGGAGGTGTATCAGGTGTTGTAGGTATTATACCTTCGTATTATATTATGGATCTGGGCTTTTCGTATGAATACAGGATATTCAAACTGGAAGCAAACATCAACAACTTCACCAATCAGTATTATTTCACACGCCGTGCAACAGGTTATCCCGGTCCGGGTATTTTACCGTCAGACGGCAGAGCATTTTATCTGACACTGCAGGTGAAAATTTAACAGTAGAGCCGCAATTTATTGCGGCTGATTGAAATACACCAGATAATAATCAGCGCAATGAACTGCGCTGATTTGAATGTATCAAATTACAATAAGCCAGCCGCAATGAATTGCGGCTCTACGGGTTTTTTTCAATTACTCTTTTGCTGCCGCGTACTGCAGCGCGCTGAGCTGGCTGTAAAGCCCCTGCTGGCCTAACAGCACTTCATGCGAACCGGATTCTACTATTTCGCCTTTTTCCAATACAAAAATTGTATCCACGTGCTGTATCGTTGATAAGCGGTGTGCAATAATAATAGACGTTCTGCCCAGCATTATTTTTGCCGTTGCTTCCTGAATCAGTTCTTCTGTTTCAGAATCAATAGAAGAAGTAGCTTCATCCAGAATTAATATTTTAGGATCATAAACCATTACACGGATAAAGGAAATAATCTGGCGCTGACCGGAAGAAAGGGTGCTGCCGCGCTCCATTACTTCATAATCCAGCCCTCCGGGTAAACGCTCTATGAAACGTTCTGCGCCAACCATACGGATAGCTTCCCATATTTTTTCATCTGTGATGTCTGGGTTATAGAGCGTGATATTATTACGGATACTCCCTGAAAATAAAAACACATCCTGTAATACCAAACCAATCTGTAAACGCAGTTCATGCAGATTATAATCACGGATATCGGTACCATCAATAAGGATATGCCCTTTTTCGATATCATAAAAACGATTCAGCAAATTGATGATCGAAGATTTGCCCGCACCGGTTGAACCTACAAAGGCAATACTTCCGCCCTGCGGAACATGGAAATTAATATCTTTTAGTACCGTTTGCCCTTCGATGTAGCTGAAGAAAACATTATTGAACTGCACATCTCCTTTAATTTCAGGCAACGGTTTTTCTCCGGTTGACTGAATGGGCGTATGGTCGTCTAATAATTTTAAGATACGGTCTGAACTTACAACAGATAATTGCAATGTATTGAAGCGGTCTGCGATCATGCGTATGGGGCGGAAGAACATAGAGATGTACATGATAAATGAAACGAGCGTTCCGAAAGAACTTGTTTCGCCTAATACCAGTGTAGAACCAAACCATATTAGAAGTACCAGTCCCAGCGATCCGATAAATTCAGCAATCGGAAAATAAACAGAGTATGCGTTTACCGATTTTAAATTTGAATCGCGGTGTTCAATATTGATCTTTTTGAATTTCGCATATTCGCGTTGTTCGCTGTTAAAGATCTGAACAATACTCATTCCGGTAATATGCTCCTGAACAAAGGTGTTGAGATTGGAAACGGCAATACGCACTTCGTTGAACGAATGTTTGATGCGTTCCTTAAATACATAGGTACTGAATAATAAGATTGGCAGCGGACACAAACAGATCAGCGTTAAACGCCAATCGATATACAGCATAAAACCAAAGATGAAAATCAACTGAAGGAAATCGCCCAGAATGCCTGCTAATCCGTCGGATGTAAAATTCGAAAGTGTTTCAATGTCTGATATGTTGCGGGTTACCAAACGGCCGATAGGTGTTTTGTCAAAAAAGCCCAAACGGAATTTTAATAAATGTTTGAATAAACGGATTCGGATATCGCGAATAATTGTCTGTCCGAGTTTGCCTGCCAGATAGGTATCAAAATACTGCATGAATGCCTGCGCAACTAACACCACAACCATTAAGCCAATCATTACATACAAACCATTCAGGTCATGGCTGGCAATTTTATCGTCAATGGCAACTTTAACTAAATACGGTTTTACCGATGCAAGTACTGCTCCTGTAAGGGTTAAAGCTACCTGTGTGTAAAATAGATTTTTGTAAGGTTTTACAAATTGAAATAATCTACTTAAAATATGTATATCAAATAAATTGCCGCTTACGACACCGCTTTCCTCTTTTTGCACAGTCTGTTAATTTCCTTATAAACGTATTATGATTTGGCAGAAGTTCCTTTAGCTTCAATTTTTATGTCTCTTTTGTATAGCAGTATATGCAGGCCGATTCCGGATAACATACCGATTATACCGCCCACGTAGCCAAAATTGTTGATTTTCTCTACGCGCTGAAAGGCAACCGGATCCAGAATATTTTCGGGAAGGTTGTGTTTTACAGCCAGTATCTCAGCGCTGGCAGGCATGTACGAAGCTATTACCGAGAAAATTAAGGAGAATAAGAATGTTAACAGATAGGCATAAATAGTATAGAACAACAGTTTATGTGTGTTCTGATGAATACGTCCAACAGCTGTTAAAATGATACCAAAAGGTATCCCCACTTTCCAGGCATTAATAATACCGATCATGCCGGCTTTCGCTCTTGGGTGCCAGGAGTCGGGCAGGTCATAATGATTAAAACGGAATTTTGTGAAAAACTCTTCTGAAATTGAAAAGGTAATCTGGTCGTGTATAAAACCATAAAAACTTGCCATTACAGGAGCAAGAATAAGTAAGGCAATGAAAATGAATGTACGCATAAATAGTTTTTAGTTGCTGTACCAGTCGCTGGACAATACAGCAGTGAATTAAATTTCTGTACGTATTACTGGTTAAAGATAACTAAAAACTTATAAAGAAATGAGAGATAAAAAATTTGAAGATATTCCATCCTTGCAGGAATAAATATGCTGTAATGCCATACAGTTGCTGCAGGCATGATATCTTTATGGAATTTATCGAAAATCTGAATTCCATGCGATTTTAAACAAATGCCAGTATTGAGAAATAACCGCATCAGATCGAATCTGTAGCTATGTATAAATAAAATATCTGTAGGAAAACAGAAATCCTGAATCCTGGGCCTCTCGGGAGGATATATCAATACGAATATTTCAATAAAAACACCCCTTCAGAATCTGATTCCGAAGAGGTGAAAAATAATAATTGTAATATATGATATTGTTTTAGTCTGGTAACTTAAAACTTGAACCTCGCAATTATTATTTCATATATCTGAAATCATGATCAGCCGGTAGCTGTACCAGAAATTCATAAATCAGCTGGATCACTTGTTCTACATCTGTTTTACTAACGGTTTCAACCGTAGTATGCATATACTTTAAAGGCAGCGAGATCAATGCAGACGCAACACCACTGTTTGAATAGGCAAATGCGTCTGTATCGGTACCCGTAGCACGGCTTGCAGAAGCACGCTGGAAAGGTATTTCTTTACGCTGAGCTGTATCGATGATCATACGTAATAAATTATTCTGTACAGCTGGTCCGTACGTCAATACCGGTCCTTTACCACAGGCAAGATCACCGCTGGTAATCTTGTTGTACATCGGTGATTGTGTGTCGTGGCATACATCTGTAATAACAGCAATATCCGGTTTAATTCGGTGTGCAATCATTTCTGCACCGCGCAGACCGATTTCTTCCTGCACTGCATTTACAATATATAAACCGAACGGAAGCTGATTGTTATTCTCTTTTAATAAACGTGCTACTTCCGCAATCATGAAACCGCCGATGCGGTTGTCCAACGCACGTCCACAGTAATAACGCTCGTTCAGAATCATAAATTCGTCTTCGAATGTAATCACTGAACCTACGTGTACACCTTTGGCTTCGACTTCTTCTTTAGAAGAACATCCCAGGTCTATAAAAATATTTTTTAATGTCGGCGCTTTGTCGTTTTCTTCATCGCGTACGTGAATGGCCGGCCAGCCAAAAACACCTTTTACAATTCCGTTATCTGTATGAATATTCACACGTTTAGAGGGCGCAATCATGGTATCAGAGCCGCCGTTTTTGCGTACATATACATAACCTTCTTTTGTAATGTAATTCACAAACCAGGAAATTTCGTCGGCATGTGCTTCAATGACTACTTTGTAGGGTGCATCCGGATTAATCACACCAACAGTAGTGCCGTATGTGTCCGTAAAATACGTATGAATATACGGGCGGATATAATCCAGCCAGATCTGCTGTCCGGAGGATTCAAAGCCCGTTGGGGCCGCGTTATTTAAATATCTGTGTAAAAACTGTTCGCCTGAATCGTTGATAATACCCATCTGAAATAAATGATTTTAGTTGATGCAACGAATATACATAGCCCTGCGTTAAAAATGATATTTAAACCTAAAAATTTGAATGGAGTAATGGAATAAGGGTGGTTATAACTATTTGTTTTTGAATTATTTATGTGGAATTTTAAAAGGGCTTAAAAATAATTGATTGTTTTTTTAGATACAGGGTAATAAAATTCCGTACACTAGTACGGTATTCTGCAAAACGCTTTTACTACTTTAACCAATTTAGATATGTCACAACGCATTGGAGTCATTGATATGGGTACAAATACGTTTCATTTACTTATCACAGATATTGTAAATGACAGGCCACATACGTTAGTGAATGAGAAGTCTGCTGTAGGTCTGGGGAAAGGCGGTATTACAAAAGGATTTATTACCGAAGAAGCCATGGACCGTGCATTGGATACGCTAAAAAAATTCCGTGTTATTTTAGATGAGCATGCGGTCGTGCATGTTATTGCCACCGGTACAAGTGCCGTTAGAAGCGGCTCTAACAAACAGGTGCTGATAGATCGTATAAAGAAAGAAGTAAATATTGATGTGGAAGTGATTGATGGTGCGCGCGAAGCTGAATTGATTTTCAGAGGTGTGCAGCAGGCAGTACCTATGGAAGATCACATATCGCTGGCCATGGATATAGGCGGTGGCAGTGTAGAATTTATCATTGGGAATAAAAATGAAATTTTGTGGAAACAAAGTTTTGAGATCGGTGGACAGCGGCTGATCGACCGCTTTCATGTACACGATCCCATGCGGGAAGACGACCGTGTAATGATGCACAACTATTTTGATGAGGTATTGGTGCCACTGGAGAAGGCTATAAACACCTGGAGACCCACACAATTGATTGGTTGTTCAGGTACGTTTGATACACTTGCTGAAATGAATATTCAGCACCACAGGGAAAAAATTGCGCTTGAAAAACAAACAAGCTACCTGTTATCTTTACCCGATTTTAACCGGTTACGCAAACAGCTTGTCGCAAGTACCCGTAGAGAACGGCTTGCGATTGCCGGCATGATTGAATTACGTGCCGATATGGTAGTTGTTGCCATCTGCCTGATTGAACATGTATTGAAGCTCGTATCTACCAATGCCATTACTGTTTCTACGTATTCGCTGAAAGAAGGCGTCTTGTATACCATGCTGGATGGTGTTAAGGTTGGGAGTTGATCCTATTCAGATATTATGAATATATTAAATAAAGGCTGCATGTATGATCAAATACGTGCAGCCTTTATTTTTACTGTTTTATAAGTATAACATATTTAGCCGTTTATTTTTTATACACCTGTTTGCAAATTTATGTTTTCTGTTGCTGCAGTATTTCATAACATTCAGAAAACACAGGTAATAACCTGGATACAGTATATTCTGTATAATGCGTCAGAAGTATAGCCTCCCCTAAATGAAAACGATAAAATCTAAACTACTCCTGGTTTATTTATTATTTACATGCATTACACTATCTGCCTCGTTCTATTGTTATACAATTTACCGTGCACGTGAATATAATGCGGAAATCAAAGATCTCATCCATGTAATCTCTTCCGAAATATTGATGCTGAATAAACTCGAGATGCAGTTTGTTGCGTACGATTCAAAGAACAATGTATTCTTTGAAGGCGCCGGCAGCAGTTATGTTGAAAAGCACCAAAAGATTGTTGCAGATATTCATGCTAAAATAAAAACATTGGAAAATGAACACATTGCAAATGATAAGATTACTCAACGCTTACGGCAGTTAAAGATTCAGTTGATCCATTATAATAACGACTACCAGCGGTTTGTCGCAAAGGTTAAAGAGCGGGGCTTTCGTGATTTGGGTATTGAAGGAGAGATGCGTGAGTGTATTCACAAAATCGAAAACTCCTATAAAAATGCAGGCGATGAATCGTTGCTGTTAACAATACGGCGAAATGAAAAGGATTATTTTTTGCGTAAAGATACTACCTATATCGACAGGCATCATAAAAATGTAATGCTGTTTCGGGATCAGATAAAACAAGATAAACAATTGACTATAGCTGAAAAAAAATTGTATGTCAATTGGCTGGACAATTATTTCGTACTCTTTACAAAGTGGCGGGTAATTGATAATGAAATTGGCATTGATCAGGGTATTGGCATGACGGCAAAAATGAAAATGCACAATAACCAGTTTGAAGAAATGATTCAGTCTATTAACGAAGAGTCTGACCGGAGCGGTGCCGTATTAAGTACAAATAATAAAGCAATATTGTTAACGGCCATTTGTGTCTCCGTTATATTAAGCATTTTACTGAGTATTTTATTTTCACATATTTTCACCCGGCCAATAAAAGAAATGTCTGAATATATAGATCTAATCGTTAAGAATAATTTTTCAGTTCCTACAAAAAATCTTAAAACAGATTCAAACGATGAAATCAGAGATCTGTTTGATAATGTAAACTGGATGGTAAACCGGGTGGGTGTGTACATTTGTGAGATAAAGAAAAATGAAATGATCATAGAGGAAAGTGCACGCAAGTTTCGTTCTATGATTGAAAACAGCAACGATGCCATTGCACTGATGGATAAGGAAGGTAAGATTATTTACGCCAGCTCTTCTACTGTAAAAGTAATCGGTTATACTTCTGCTGAAATGGAAGGCAGGTATGTGTTTGAAGAGATTCATCCGGAAGACAAAAGCAACTTGCTTGAACACCTGAAAGAAGTAATGCTGTATCCGGAAACCAATGTGTATGTTGAAATCAGGAAGAAGCACAAAGACGGTGGGTATCGCTGGCTGGAATGTCACTCATGCAACATGCTTCAGGATCCGTCTGTAGAAGCCATCATTACTAATTACAGAGATATTACAAGCAGAAAAGTAAGTGAATTTAAAATTGATCATCAATACAAAGAACTTCAAAAAGTAAATGCAGAACTGGATGGTTTTGTATACAGTGCTTCACATGATTTAAAAGCTCCGTTATTGTCTATTCTTGGAATTACAACTATTGCCAAACATGATTCCAATGAAGATATTTCTATTTTTTATTTTAACATGATCGAAACAAACATTGCCAAGCTGCTTCACGTGATAAAAGACATTATTAATTTTTCATGCAATACACACCTTGAAGTTGAAAGAGAACTGGTCGATTTTAATCAGATCATACAGGAATCGATTCAATCGTTAAGTTATCTGGAAAATAAAGGCAAAGTAGATTTTAATATTTGTATTGAAGAGGGCGTAGCTTTTTATTCCGATAAGGCACGGCTGGGAATGATCTTCAGTAATATGATTTCAAATGCGATCAGCTACCACAACTACGATCAGGCCAGACCGGTTATTAGTATTTCAGTGGGAGAAATACCTGCAGGTCAAATTGAAATTATTGTTTCAGATAACGGTCAGGGAATAAGCCCCGAATATCATTCCCGGATATTTGATATGTTTTACCGGGCTTCTACAGACTCGAAAGGATCGGGCCTGGGCTTGTATATTGTAAAAAATATTGTAGAAAAAATGCAAGGAACAATTGAACTGACATCTATTCCGGGAATCGGCACACAATTCAAAATGGTATTTGATGCATTTTTACCTATTAAAATAACTGAAGTCCGATCATCATTAATGAAAATGCATGCATAAGCATTTTTTATTTTTAAACCCTAAGAGCGTTAGAAATATCTAACGCTCTTTACTAAAAAGCCAGATGCAGCCAAACGTAATGAACAACCCAATGGTATTGGAAATTAATATTGTTTGCAGAATTGTTGTGTTACCGCCATTTAATGATATATAAGTTCCTAGCAGATTCGAAAAGATTAAGAAAAAAAGTAATACATAACCCAACAGTATTTTTTTAAATGCCATGTATTTCGTTACGAATAGTACGGGAAGAGATACAAATAGTGTAACAAAAGAAACGGATAGAGGAAGGAAATAAATAAGTCCGCCGTCACCGGAGATTTCAATAGGATAGGAGAGTTTAAAATAAATCGGTGAAAATAAAAAATACGTGATCAGCAGCCACGTATATAAAGAACCAAGTTTAATTTCTGCGTTGAACATGGGTATAAAGAATAAAAAAAGAGCGTTAGATATTTCCAACGCTCTTTGTATGTTTTAGATTCCGCTTACTTTTTTATCCTTCGGATATTTGATGGAATATTTGAGAATCAGCTTTTTGGTTTCGCCAGCAGCTACAGTAAGTTTCCACGTAAGTTTTTTCGTTACAGGGTCTACCGCAGCACCCGATGCATCAACCATCTCCACTTCTAACGAACTGTTTTTTGAGATCGGGTATTGATCTTCTATGATAATAGTGATGGGATCTTTTTTCGTATTGCGGATAACAAGTTCATATCCATATTCTTCTTTACGGTTGGTACCGATCATTTTTTTAGACGTGTAGTCTGTAATTAAATTACGCTCAACAACAATGCGCGGGTCGCGGCCCAATGAAATGTCAAGCGTGTCTGATGTGTTGCTTGCATCAATGTAGGTCTTGCCAACAAACGTTCCTTCAAAGTAAATATTGGCATTTCCTGAAAGGATGTTATACGTATCCCATTTTGTAATGCGCGCCAATAAGAATGCAGAAAGATCTAATTTCGGAACCACAGCATATTCATATTGCGCCGGCAGGTCGATGTTTTTAATATCAACCTGCTGTCCTTTACCGCCTGATAAAATGCTGTAAGGCAAACCAATTGCAAACTCAACAGATAAGGTCGTTTCAGCTTCTGCTGTATAATCAGCCGCCGTTGAAGCCTTTTGGCTCCACTGCAGTTCATCCACTGAATCTGCTCTGTAATCTTTAGCATAGGATTCCATTTCTGCTTGGGGTGCATAGCTTCTGGATACAGAACCTTTTTTATATTTTACTGCAGACGGATCATAAATATCCAGATACCAGTTGTTCAGTTCCGGTTTATTGCCGCCAACAGCCGGGTTGGTAGTAGACAACGTGATTTTTATATTCTTCCAGTCGTAGCCGGTGTTTTGATATACCTGTGCTTTATAAGCTAATTGCACCGGAGATTTTGAATCTTTTGCACGGATATCGTACAGCGGGTACCAGCCGGCATTACGTGTAATGTAGGTTGTTGTTAATGAACCTGACACCGGTGCTTTTGAAGAAACCGTTACAATAACAGTACTGCTCGGCTGATTAACTACCTGGTTGTATTCAGCTAACTGATTGCTAAAGCTGGTAAGTTTTATTTGCTGCTTGCGCATCAGCAGTTTGTTGTCGATAATTTCTTCTCTGATTTCCTCTAACCGTTCGCGGAAAAAATTAGCCATGTCTTCCAGTTCTTTTGCGGTAAGATTGGTGTTTTGTCCTTTAATGTTCTGATTCGCTAAGATCAATTGTTCTTCTTTAGCCAGGATGTCATTGATCTGTGTATTGAAATCAATCAGCATGGTATATTTAGAAATCGAATCTTCTATGTTCTGGATCTTTACCGGTTTTGTTTCTTTTTGCAGGTAATCGGTTTCATGTTCTACTGAAAGAATGGTGAAGTCGCCTTTGCCGCTAACCTGTATGCTCTGCGGGTCAAGAAAGGTTGTCTGATTTTGTAAACGGATGGTTGTTTTGCCGGATTCAATTGCTATAGGCGTAAGCGTTTCAACCTGGGCGCGGTTTAAAAACACAGTAACCTGTTTAATGGATGGCGTTGCTGTAAGGGTGTTTTCCTGACCAAATGAGGAAAAGCTGCAGCAAAGTAATACAGCCAAATAGGATAAGTAATTTTTCATACGTTTTAATTTGAACATAGATACGGCTGCACTATTTTTTTCAATTCTAAGCCTTCGTATCCCGGTAACGAAAGTAAACAAAAAATATTGAAGCGGGAAGCTTCATGCTGAAAGCTTAAGGCTTAACGCTAAAAGCTTCATAGTTCTGCTTTTATATTTCAGGTTCAGATTATTGAATCATTTTTTAGCCTCAGGCATTTAGCATGCAGCTTTTGACCATAAGCCTTAGGCTTTCCGCACAGAAAGCCATACTTTTGCAGACAAATTTAACATTACTTATGTATCCATATAAAGACCTGTTTGCTTTCACCAAAAATGTGTTTTTAGCCATGGGTTGTCCGCAAGAGGACGCTCAGGTAGCAACGACTGTTTTATTATCGGCAGATTTACGCGGCGTTGATTCGCACGGAGTTGCCCGTTTAACGGGATATGTGCGTTTGTGGGAAGCGGGCAGGATCAATGCCAAACCAAATGTACGGATCGTACATGAGACACCAAGTACAGCTACCGTTGACGGTGACGGCGGCCTTGGTCTGGTGGTTGCTCCGATAGCGATGCAGATAGCCATTGATAAAGCAAAACAAGTAGGTTCGGGCTGGGTCAGTGTGAAAAATTCCAACCATTACGGAATTGCAGGCTACCACGCTATGATGGCGCTCGAGCATGATATGATCGGCATTTCCATGACCAATGCAAGTCCGCTGGTAGCACCAACAAATTCGTTAAAACGATTGTTAGGTACCAACCCGATTGCGGTAGCGATTCCGGCAAAAAATGAACCGCCGATGGTGGCCGATTTTGCAACAACGACAGCTGCAAATGGTAAACTGGAAATTTTACAGCGTAAAAATTTAGATGCCCCGCTGGGCTGGATACAGGATAAAAATGGGGTAACCACGCCGAATGCACATGAATTAAAAGATGGCGGCGCTTTGCTTCCATTGGGTGGCGACCGTGAACACGGCAGCCACAAAGGATATTGTTTAGGTTCTATTGTAGATATATTTTCCGCTGTGCTTTCCGGTGCCAATTATGGTCCGTGGGTACCGCCATTCGTTAGCTTCCTCCCCGTACCTTCCGATCCGGTAGGTGAGGGAATCGGACATTTTTTTGGTGCAATGCGTGTTGATGCATTCAGACCGGCAGATGATTTCAAAACGCATATGGATAACTGGATCACAACATTCCGTAACGCACCTGCTGTTGAAGGTGAAAAAGTATTGATTCCGGGAGACCCGGAAAGAGAAATACAGTTTTCACGTTTAAACGAAGGCGTACCATTATTAGAGCCGGTAGTGAAAGATCTGAAAGAAGTGGCAGAGAAATTAGGTGTAGCGTTTATAGAGTAAGGGCTTAATGCCTAATGCCTAAAGCTTAAAGCCCAAAGCCGTAACAGATAGAATTTAAAACTTCCGGACGGAAAATGATCGTAGGAGTAGGGTTTACAATAGAATTAAAATAGCCGTTAGATATGCTATTCGTATTTATCCTGAGTCTTTTGGTTAAAAGAGATGCATCTAGTTAAGAACTGATGCCTCCAGCATAAGCATTAAACAGTAGGCTTTTAGCCTTTAGCCAAAGCCTGATAACAATCATCATTTGAATTCGTTTATATACTAAATGGCAAAAAAAAGAGTCATACCCAAACCGAAAACTCCCCGGAAACCGATTGCTAAAAAAAGCACACGGTTTTCGATTTCGGCACAGTCGTGGCTATTTTTAGCAGGTTTTGTTGTATTATTTGCCAGCTGGTATATAACCTTTGCTTCCAATACCGCTTTTCGTTCTTCTGCCTATTATATTTATATCAGCCGGGGTACAGAAATTGAAGAACTGACTGATACGCTTGTAAAACGTAACGTAATCAAAACCGGTATTACATTCAAATGGATGGCATCGGTGATGCACCTGGAAACGCTGCGTCCGGGTATGTACCGCGTTGAAAAAGGATGGGGCAATTATCAGATATTATCGGTTGTAGAAAATACGGATCTGCGTTCCTCCCAACTCATTGATCTGGCAGAATACCGATCCAGGAAACGTACCATTAAAGAATTGTGTAAGCTTACAGGCATTGATGAAAAGGAGTTTCTTGAACTGCTCAAAGATGAAGATGAAGTAGATGATCTGGGCGGGTTCACTACAGAGTCGGTATATTGCATTTTCAGGCCGGGCAGGTACCGCATTTATAAAAACACAACCCCCAAAGAAGTACTGGAGTATCTGGCCTGTCAATATACACAGCTTTGGAATGAAGAACGCCGGGATGCCTGTAACCGCCTGGATCTGACAGAAGATGAAGTTGTAATTCTGTCATCAATCGTTTATTCAGAAACAAAACAACGCAGCGAAATGTCTACCATCGCTGGCGTATACATCAATCGCCTGCATGATAATATGAAACTGCAATCCGATCCGACTGTATTGTTTGCGCATACAAGTATGGATTCCCGCAGGGTTTCAAACAAACATTTAGCTATTGAATCGGATTACAATACCTATCTGAAAAAAGGATTGCCGCCTGGCCCTATATGTATTGTACCAACCTTTGTGATTGATGAAGTCTTGAAATATGATTCGCACAAGTATTATTATTTCTGTGCGAAAGGAGATAAATCCGGCTGCCACAATTTCGCCACCAATTACAACGAACACATGGCGAATGCGAAGAAATACCGGAACGGATTGGATAAAAAGAAAATATATAAGTAGTTAAGAGTTTAAAGTGTAAACACTAACCAATAATAAATGTAATAATATAGAGAGGGGTACACTATACACTTTTAACTTTACACTTGATCTTAGAGTTCTCCCGCTAAACGAATCCTACTCGGTTACGAATGCTTCAAATCGCCTACCATCCTGTCTACAATCATCCGGTTCCGGAGGGGCATCGTTTTCCGATGCTGAAATATGACCTGATTGCAGAGCAATTAGTATATGAAGGCACGATAACCGAATCCAATTTAACTACACCTGTACGCATTGCATCCGAGGATCTCCTGCGTTCACAGGATGCAACATATGTACATAAGCTGAATACCTTAAGTCTTTCGCCATCGGAAATCCGCAAGACCGGCTTTGAACTTACAGCTGAGCTGGTGTACCGGGAAGAGGTAATTATGCAGGGCACAATTGATTCAGCGTTACACGCCTTGAAACACGGTATCGGAATGAATATTGCCGGCGGCACACATCACGCCTATAAAGAACATGGCGAAGGCTTTTGTTTGTATAACGACATCATACTTGCCGCAGATTACCTGCTGGCAAACAAATTAGCGCATCAGGTTCTGGTAGTAGATCTGGATGTACATCAGGGAAATGGTACCGCTAAAATGGCTGAAGGAAATACACAGATTTTTACGTTTAGTATGCATGGTGCGTCCAATTATCCTGCTCATAAAGAACAATCCGATCTGGATATTGGATTGCCAGATAAGACAGGCGATAAGGCCTATTTAAATCTGCTGGAAGAAAATCTCAGCAGATTGATTGATACCCTGCAACCCGATCACATCTTTTTTCAATCGGGTGTGGATGTACTGGAAACAGACAAGCTGGGGAAGCTTTCGTTAAGCAGGGAGGGCTGCAAAAACCGCGACCGGATGGTACTGGATCGATGTAAAAAATATAAGATTCCAGTAACCATCTCATTGGGTGGTGGTTATTCAGAAAAGATTATCGATATCGTTGAAGCACATTGCAATACCTTCCGTTTGGCCCAGGAACTTTATTTTTAAAATTTCAGTATTTATACTGTCCGGCGTGATAGAAGCGTTACATTTTACCCATTAAACTTCTTATATTTACTTGAATGTATAACTCATGAAGCAGCTGATTTTATTTCTTTTTCTTGTCATTTCCTGCAGCACCTTTGCTCATAATCATCAGGTACAATATGATTCATTGGTTGAAACATATTTTGCATCAGCTAAAAAATACATGCAGGCAAAAAAATACGATTCCGCACATGTTCAGTTTAAAGCCTTATTCAAATTGAAAAGTACCATACCGGATGAAGCCGCCTATTATTATGGATTGAATCAGTATTACCGCAATAATTACAAACAAGCGTTACAGGGTTTTGAAAAATACATTAAGCTGCGCGGCGATAAGGGCGTGAGCTTTGATAGCGCAGTGTATTACATTGCCAAGTCGCAATGCCTGGAAAAAGGTTATGTGGAAGTGAAGGAAGAATGCAGCCTTTGCCATGGCGTCGGAAATTCGAAAGTGAAATGCACTAAATGCAAAGGTGTTGGAAAAGAATATTGCAGCGTGTGTTCCGGCTCAGGTGTTGTGATTTCCAGAAGCAGCATGGGAGATAGTTATCAGAAATGTTATAAATGTGAAGGGACCGGTATTACACTATGCAGTGTATGTAAAGGAACAACCTTTCAGGATGGAGATTGTCCGCAATGTAAAGGACATGGATTTGTAGTGATCCAGAAACAGTGTAAATAGATTCCGTAATAAATAATATGCAACCCACTCAAAAAAGCGCCATCAACGAAGGCTTGTTAATAGCCATGCTGGCAGCAATCAATTTTACACACATCATGGATTTTGTAATTATGGCTCCCTTAAGTGCTACGTTAAAAATAGCCATGTCAATTACAACAAAGGAGTTTGGGTATCTGGTATCCATTTACACATTTGCTGCTGCCGTAGGTGCTATTATCGCATTCTTTAAGATTGATAAGTATGACAGAAGAACAGCAATCATCTTTGTGTATACAGGATTTATAGTTGCAAATATATTATGTGCATTGGCACCGCAATATAAATTCTTTATGCTGGCGCGTCTGTTCGCAGGTTTATTCGGTGGTGTGTTAAACGTGTTGATCATGTCGGTCATCGGAGATGTTATTCCGTTAGAACGCAGAGGTAAAGCAACCGGTATGGTGATGGCTGCTTTTTCAGCGGCATCCGTAATTGGTATCCCGAGCGGCTTGATCCTGGCTGATATATTTAAAGACTATCACGCACCGTTCTGGCTGCTTTCTATATTAAGCGCGCTTGTCGGGTTTGTACTGGTATTTAAATTCCCTTCCATTAAAAGCCATATGGAGTTTGAAGGTGCTAAAACACCTCCAATGGAAATTATTAAAGAATACATGCAGAATTCAAATGTACGCAGAGCCTTGTTGTTTATCTTTTTACTAATGATTGCAGGCTTTTCCGTTGTACCATTTATAAGCGATTATCTGGTAAATAATGTTGGCCTGGATTTGAAGGAATTGAAATACGTGTATTTGTGCGGAGGATTAGCTACTGTTGCAAGTAGTATATTTATCGGTCGCTTATCAGATAAGCTGGGTAAAGTAAAAACATTTATCATTGCCGCATTGGTATCCGTTGCACCAATCGCTATTGTAACGGTATTGCCGGTTATGCCACTAAAACATGTTTTATTGTTTAACGTGTTATTCTTTATGTGCTTTGGTGCAAGATTTGTTCCGGCTATGACACTAATGACTTCCTGTGTTCAGCCCAAACGCCGGGGAAGTTTTTTAAGTGTAAGCTCTGCAATACAACAGCTGGGTTCAGGTGTTGCAGTGCTGATTGCATCCGCCATTATTGTGAATGGTCCGAAAGGCGAATTACACAATTTTGGCTGGGTGGGTATTGTGGCATGTGTTGCTACCGTAATAAGCATTCTGCTTTCTGTTCGTATTAAAGAAGTTTCTTAATCTCATGGCAGCTGTTACACATTGGATAAAAGCATTCAGGTTACGTACTTTGCCGCTTGCGCTCTCAAGTATCGGCATGGCAGGCTTTCTTGCATTCGATCACAAACATTTCAACACACCGGTATTTGTATTGTGTGTGCTTACAACATTGTTTCTGCAAATATTATCTAACCTTGCAAACGATTACGGCGATTTTATGAATGGCGCGGACGGCGAACACCGCGTTGGTCCCGCACGTGCTGTACAAAGCGGTGCTATTAGCATAAAGGAAATGAAAATTGCTATTGTACTGTTTGCGGCGTGCAGCTTTATCGCAGGTGTTTCATTGCTGTATCAGGTAAAAGATTTGCTCAGTGTAAATATGCTGAGTGCATTTCTGCTGGTAGGAATTCTGTCTATTGCAGCAGCAGTAACCTACACATCAGGAAAAAAACCATATGGATATGCTGGCTTGGGAGATATATCGGTGTTTATCTTTTTTGGATTGGTAGCCGTTTGCGGAACATATTTCTTACAGGCAGGTGAAATCAACAGCGATGTTTTTCTGCCGGCCATCAGCTGCGGATTACTTTCTACTGCCGTGCTTAACGTAAACAACCTGCGCGACATTGAATCCGACGCACTGGCGGGCAAACGATCCATTCCCGTACGTATCGGACCGGTTAAAGGCCGGTTTTACCACCTGTTTTTAATAGCAGCAGCCTGGGTTTGTGCAAGCATATACGTATTCAATCATTTTACATCCGTCTTTAATGTGCTGTATCTTGCCACATTGCCCTTATTTATATGGCATCTGGTGTTGGTATTCAAAACAAAAGAACCCCGCTTATTAGACCCATATTTAAAGCAATTGGCTTTGAGTACCTTGCTTTTTGTTATAACTTACGGTATTGGAATTTCGTATTTTTAAAGATTATGATAGAATCTAAGGTCGTTGTATTGGTCCGCACTACGCATTCAATTGCAAAAGCAGCCGCAGAAAAATTTTGTGATCAGGGTTTTCGTGTTGTTTTGTGGGAAGATAATAAAACGAAAGTAGATGAAAGCATCATCGCATCCTGCAATTTGAGAAAAGGATCGTGTGTCGTGGAAAGTTTTGATTTCAGCATACAGGATAATTTTGAAAAAGCAGCCGTGCATGTTATTAAAAAATACGGACGTATTGATGTACTCGTAAACAATCCCAAACTTGCTCCGGTATCAAAAGTGCCGAATCTGTCTACAGAAGCCTGGCACGAAACCATTGATGCAAATCTCTCTGTATTCCTGAATTCAATAAGTGTGATAGCACCCTTTATGCAGCAACAGAAAATAGGCAGCATCATCAATTGCTGTTTACCTTTGCGCATACACGATAGCTTAACAGACAGGCATTATGACGGCATCCGCGAGGGCGTTAAAGGCATCACACAACTTTGGGCAAGAGAACTTGGGCAAAGCGGCATTACAGTCAATACAATTATTCCGGGTTACATAGAAGAAGATAATTTGCCTTTGGCTGATTCCGCAGAACTGACACAGTTCCGCTTGAAAATTCCGGTACGCCGTTTTGCTAAAGCGCTTGATGTTGTTAATGCCTATTCATTTTTAATAACCGATGACGCATCTTATATTACCGGTACAGAGCTGGTGATCGATGGCGGTGTACGGATATAGTTGTTGGTTCCTGGTATAAGTTTCCACACAAGGAAATATTCAATGAATCTGTACATGTGTTGTAAATAAATTCAATTAGAACATATGGTATATACATGCACTCCGGATGTATAAAGTAGTTAGTCTCAATTTGCAAAATGAACGAAGAACTAATTGATCAACTCATCGATAACTTTTTGAAAGAAGCAGAATATACTGCCAATTGTTTTTATAAAAAGTATAATCGAAAGGATTTACTTAGGGCTGTGATTGATGGAACAATAGCAAGGACGGGTAAAATTGACGGACTTAAACACTACGCTTTTCATGGCATAGGGCTTTATGCCCGACTCAAAAACTGTGAAGTGGATTTCGATTTTGGACTAGGTGATAGGATTGACGGATTTGACTCTTGGAGATTAAATCAATTTGCACAATCAAGACCTGATAAAAAAAAATTATGGACACAAGAAAAAATCCAAAACGAATTAGAAAAACTTAAGCAAACAGGTGAAATATCAAAACTGAAAGGAGACATTTCTTCTAACTATTATAAACACTAAGTAACCGGTTTTTACATTATTGGTAACTTATTATATCATGCTTACTAACATCAAACGTTGCCGTGTTGTTTCTTTTTGACCTCCGTTGTGGCAGACACCGAGTATTGTATGATAGTCTTTATTGTTTTTATAGACACTTAAAATAAAAAATGAATTTGATTTAAAAAATATGCAATGATAGGCATATACTAGTTGACAAATTTATGAAACGAATTATCGAAACAGGATGCTTACTGCTAGTTATAGCGTTCTTTTCATTTCAAAAGCAGGATGATGACGAAAAATCATTTGAAAAACTGAAACAAGCCCGAGTGAAAGCATTAGTAGACAATGTAATCGGAAAGGAATATCAATACAACTTTGTAGAGAGAACGGACTGCAATAATTCCAGAATAAAATATTTAGGTACAGTAACTACAATCAAGAACAAAAAATTTAAGTTAGTAAATTCATTCTTTGTACTTGGACAGTCTTGCCGTGGCATAACAAAAGCAGGATGATAACGAAAAATCATTTGAAAAACTGAAACAAGCCCGAGTGAAAGCATTAGTAGACAATGTAATCGGAAAGGAATATCAATACAACTTTGTAGAGAGAACGGACTGCAATAATTCCAGAATAAAATATTTAGGTACAGTAACTACAATCAAGAACAAAAAATTTAAGTTAGTAAATTCATTCTTTGTACTTGGACAGTCTTGCCGTGGCATAAGCAGGATTGTAGTATATGACATGAATAACAAATATGTCGGGAATTATCATGTAGGCATGCCAGGTAATCTTCCTGATACATTAATAAATAACAATTTGATTTATTTGAAAAATGATGATAACTGTAAAGCAAAAAAAGGTACAAAAATATCCTTCGAACAAGGACTTCCGGAATCCATTTTTATACCTTGCAGCAATTTAGACACAGGTGATTTATATACATATTCAAGTGAAGAGTAAAAAACACGTTACAAACTACTTCACCGTAATATATTTCTGCGCGCCCTCTTCCGCTGCTAAAAATTCTTTGGTCCGGCTGTTATAAAATATTTCAAGATATTTAATGTGCAGAATGATTTTCCGGTCCGCATCAATCACACCTTTTAAATCATTTTCAGACACTTTAAAAAGCGTAGGAGAGAGTTCAGTAATACTTTGGTATCGCGCTGCAATGATTTCTTTGCCGCGTGCATTGGCTATTCCTCGGAAATTATTTTTAATCAATAAATAATTGCCGCCAGCCGTTAACGTAATAGATGTATATCCATCCGGCGTTAATATTTTCCCGGACGGATCAATCAAATAGTAAATACCTTTTTCCAGTGCAATGGCAACATTGTTTTTAAAGTTGCTGATTGAATCGTAATACGGCTGTGCTACAAAATTTTCATATTTATTGATGATGCCCCATTTTCCGTTCAGTTTAATGATTGCAACTTCATGATCAAACGGCCGTGCCTGGTCATACTGCGGGGCAATGCGTATTTTCCCCTGATGATCTACATACCCGTATTTGCCATTGTTGTATTTCATGCAGGCATATTCATTGTAGAAACCATCTAAGGAAATAATTTTTTTATCTACGGGATACGTGCTTCCGCCTGGCTGCAATACCTTGATTTGTCTGTCTTTTGTAACACTGAATGTTTTAGTGCTGCTGCCGGTTGAAATGTTTGAATAAATGATCGGAAGAATTTGTTCGCCTTTGGTATTAATCAAGCCGTATTTATCCCCCTTTTTCAGCTTGATGAAACTTGCGTTAAAGGGAATGATCTCTATGCCTGCTTCTATGCCTGACGTGTTATACGTTTTATCCTGCAAAGCATTTACTTTTAACAGACCGATTGAGTGTAAATAAATATCCCGCTGGTTCAATACCACTTCTCCGGATTTGTTGATCACTAAATTCTGCCCATCTTTTTTAACATCACACAACCCATAATAAAAGGCACCTACGCCTGAATACTGAAAAGGAATTACTTCTTCTCCTTTTTCATTCAGGAAACCCCATTTGTTCGTAAGTGATTTTGCAGCAAACAGCCCATTTGAAAATGGCTGATAATCGCTTAATACGTTTGGATATAACAACGAACCTGAATACGCATATAATTTCCAGTGAACAGCATTCCGGCCAACAGTAAGACCTGCGTAGATCATCAATGAATCCAGGTGGATAATATCATACGCGGGCTCAAGAATCCACCCTTCAGCGTTTGTTTTTTTAACGCCCCATTTATTATTTTGTTTGATCGCTACATAATCTCCGACAAGATCTCCGAGCGCTTCGAAATTATTTTTTAACGCAATGCTGCCATCCGGATTTAACAGGCCCTGCCACCCATTCTGATAATAACTCAATTCCCTGGATGTGGTAAACAATACCGAATCATATTCATACGTTGCCAGTACGATACCCGTTTGTGACATGCGTTCCCAGGAATCAAACAAGGTGCCGCGGACCTGTTTGGGAGAAAGTAATTCAATGGATTTGAAATTAAACGGAACCAGAACTTCATTGGCAAGAGAGAGCATTCCCCACTTTCCATCCTGTTGTGCAAAGAGCTGTTTGCCTTTGTTTGTAAATTTAAAATTGTTGTACAGGCATGGAATTACAAGCTTAGGCGCCGTATTATAAAAACCCCATAAGCCGGCTTTGTTTTGTACAGGTGTTAAGCCAAACGATTGCGGTAATATTTTTTTATAGATGGCAGGTATGATCGGTTTTCCTTTAAGATCAATAGTGCCATATAAATTATTTATAACAACAATTGCCTGTCCGTTGCTGAAAGGCGCTGCAATACTATCGAAACGTGCGGGTATAATAACCTTGCCTGATTTATCTTTGAAGCCGGCTTGTTGTTTTCCATTTTTTGTTTCTTTAAAAACAGTTAAGCCTTCATTGTACTGAACCGTTTGCGTTTGTCCGGAGAAAAAAAAATGAAGAAGTATAATGATCGAAAGAAAGCGTAACATCAGAAATTATTTATGAATGACAAATAAAAGCGGCGTTTGATAGAGCTGTTTCAACAGCAGACAATTATTACCTTTGTCATATTGAAATGCATCGTACATCGGTTTACAGATAATCGTTCTGTCACGGCCGATCAAACCATACAGATATTCTTTTTTAAATACGTATACATCAGAACCTGCATCCAATAAATATTCATATACAGGAGGTATCAATTCTCTGCCTGTAACATCACACAGACCGGCAAGACCTTTGCTGAATACATACCATTTACCGCTGATTGTTTTTTGAATACTGTCATACATAACAGAATTTATGTTCTTTCCGTTTTTGGTAATGAACATCCATTTTTTGCCGTCATATACGGGAGCTGCTCCATTACTAAACGGAAGTGCAATCATGTAATACGGCTGTACGGTAAGCTCTTCGCGGCGCGTCAGGTAGCCCCATTTTTTTTTGAACATAAAAGCCGCCATATTTTCATGCCATGCCGTTATAGTATCGTATTGATGCGAGATCTTTACATTGCCGATGGTATCTGAATAACCATACTTGCCGGCCTTTTTATACATCAATAAATTATCGCTCTGGTAATAAACCGTATCAAAGCGCAGCATGGTTTTAATGGTATCGTATTTCAATTTACTGATATTAAGCGTTTTTGAATACGTGATGGAATCCGTATGAACAATCAACGGTGTTTCAGCACGGCTGATATACCGGCGGTGGTAAACATTGCCGTTGCGGTATACATCCCAGGTGGCGGGCTCAGCTGATGCTTTTATGGAATCACAGCGCACAGCAGAGAATAATTTTTCGCCCGTGTGTTTATATATATCCCATTCCGTATACAGCACCGCGTTATAGGTTGAATCGTTTGCCTGCAATAAAACTTTAAACGGAGAAGAAATAAAATCATTCAGTGAATGATCACACAGCTGATATTCGGAAGCCGTAGTGAGCAGAATAAAAGCACTGTCCAGTATAGCAAACCGATCGAAGGTTGCACTGGAACGTTTGGTAAGGCTGTTGTATAGGAAACGGTTTGTTGCCGTATGGATATCATATAAATGATTTCCTAAAAATGTAATACGTATAGCTTTAAAATCAATAACGCTATTTTTCTGTGCATCCAGGATCAGGTAATTACAGGCATATGTTCTTTTAGTAACAATGTGCGCCTGTACAATAAATTCATGTTGGTTTATAAATAATACCGAATCGTATTCAAAAGGAACAATAAGTTTATTGTTCGAAACAATACCTGTCTTTTTACGGAGAATTCCTGCAACGGTATCAACAACAGATACGACAGCATACGTACTTAAAAATGATTTATTTTTCAGGGCAAGACTGAATGCGGATGTACTGGGAAAGTGTTTGTATTCAACAGGAGGTTTTGATACAGTAGCTGTTTTCTGAATAGCAGCAGCTTTTGCACCGGTAATCTTGTTGCTTGTATCGGCCTGAGCTTGTACGGTAAAAAATGATACAATACTTAAAAAAAAAGCGAGTATGGGTCGCAGGCCTTTAATCACGAATTTGTTCCGGTTGTTTATCCAGATTAAACAGGTCATTCAATACATCAATCAATGTTTCAGCTTCGCCCCGTTTGCAGGCAGCTTTTAATTGCAGTACAGGAAGCTTAATAATTTTTTGCATGATGCTCTTCGTGATTTCATCTACCTTTTTAGCTTCTTCATCACTTAACTGTTTCACAAAGCGCGATAATTCTTCTTTGCGGATCTGCTCCAGGGCATTTTTCAGTTTGTTGATTGTTGGAGAAACTTCCATCTCTTTAGACCACTCATTGAATTCAACAATAGAATCAAGAATAATCTTGCGAACATGCGGAATCGCATTCAATCGGTTCTCCAGCGCTTCGTTTGAACGGTTCTGGATATGATCGATGTCGTACACAATAATACCCGGCAATTCTTCCGCGCGTGCGTCTACACTTCTCGGAACAGACAGGTCAATAAAGTATTTATGAGAAAGAATCGATAATTTCTGTATCTCTTCTTTTGTGAATAAAGGCTCTTCTTTTGCAACCGAACTGATCACCAGATCAGCTTTGGCAACGGCTTCCCAAAGTGTTTCAAAAGGAACGTGTTCAATGCCGCATTCAGCAGCCAGGGCTTCTGATTTAAGCGGAGAGCGGTTTGTTAAGGTAATATTTTTGAAAGACGTATTTGCCTTGAAGTTACGGCATACATCGGCACCGATTTCACCAAGGCCAACAATTAAAATGTTTGCATTCGGTGTGGCACTCAGCAATTCTTCTGAAAGCTCAACAGTAGCGTACGATACAGATGCAGCTCCGTCGCGGAACGCTGTTTCCTGAACCACACGTTTATTGGTGAAGAAGATCGTGTGCATCAATCGGTGCAAAAACGGACCGGCAAGGTTCAGATCTGCACTCCATTGGTATGCATATTTCACCTGGTTTACGATCTGCATATCACCTACTACCTGTGAGTCAAGACCAATGCCTACTTCAAACAAATGCAGTACAGCATCTGCCTGTTCGTTGTATATTTCAAAATATTCTTTTTGCTGAATCAGTCCGGTGATGTTTTTTTCAACACCAAGCAACTTAATAATATCGTTGCTGTAATCTTCGTTGGAAGTATAGTATATTTCGGTGCGGTTGCACGTAGAAAGGATCAGTAATTCAGCAGTATCTGTAAAATCTTTGATTCGTAACATCAAACTTTTACATTCTGCTTCGTTTAATGCAACACGCTCACGGATTTCAAGCGGTGCTTTTCTATATGTTAAACTGATGGATTTGAAATTCGAAATCATACGGACTGCTTCCTCAAAGGACTGTAAATTTACGTCTAAACACCGATTCTTTGATTAATCTTGTAATAAAATCTGTAATTTATAATCGTTACAAATAAAGTACTATTTTCGTTCCTATGGACATATATAAATTAAACTTTCGGATTAAATGGATCATTGTTTTATTGGGAATAATTGTTATTGCTGGTTCTCTGGTCTATACCGATTATCTGGCAAAACGCCTGGTAGAACGCGAACGGAAACTTATTGATTTGTATGCCAAAGCATTAGAGACCGCTGCTACACAAGAGCCCGATGCAAACATGGCTTTTCTCTCCGAGAAGATTATTAATGCCAATACATCCGTTCCGGTTATTCTAACGGATGAAACCGGCGAACCGCTGAGTTCAAAAAATATTGTTTTGCCGGGTAATGTTTCGAAAGAAAAGGAAGATCTTTTTTTGAAACAGCAGATCCTTCTTATGGCAGCACAACATGAGCCCATCAGCATTGAGTTTTACGGCATGAAAAATTATGTGTACTACAAAGATTCAGAGATTCTTACCATGCTGCGCTACTACCCGTATATTCAGCTCACGGCTATTGTTTTTTTAAGCCTGGCGGGCTATGTAGCATTCAATTACAGTAAAAAAGCCGAACAAAGTAAAGTTTGGGTAGGGCTTGCAAAAGAAACCGCGCACCAGTTGGGTACTCCGCTGTCTTCGCTGTTCGCCATCCGTGACTATTTCAAGGAAATAGAGCCTTTCAAAAGCGATCCCATGACAGAAGAACTGGCAAAGGATGTAGACCGCTTGAATGTGATCACCGCACGTTTCTCTCAGATTGGTCTGGAAGGAAAGCTGACACCGGAAAATGTTGCCAATGTGATTGAAGAAAATATCGATTATCTGAAATCAAGAACATCGTCGTATGTATCGTATTCGATGGAAGATTTTACAGACGGGGCTACAGCTGTGATGAACATTTCGCTGATGGGCTGGGTGATTGAGAACATCTGTAAAAACGCCATCGATGCGATGGATGGCCGCGGTTCCATTCATATTTCGATTTTAACTGTTAAAAATACCATCTGCATTGATATAAAAGATTCGGGGAAAGGTATTCCGAATAATAAAATTAAAACAATTTTTAAACCTGGTTTTACTACTAAGAAACGCGGCTGGGGCCTGGGTTTAACACTGGTGAAACGTATTGTAGAAGAATATCACGGAGGGAAAGTATACGTGCTCCAAAGCGGCATAGATAAAGGAACAACGTTCAGGATTGAATTGAAAGGAGTACAGAGTACTTAGTATAGAGTACAAAGTATAGTAACAAGTGCTAAGCCTGCAAAAATTAAAATATATGAATCGTCCTGAAATAGGTTGAGATAAATAAAAAGGCTCCGAAAAAATCGGAGCCTTTTTTATACTCAGTACTTTGTACTCTATACTCTGTACTTACAGCGTGCTCGGATCAAACTTCCCGACCCATAAGCCTTTTTCGCCTTTTGTTTCACCAATGAAAATGATCTTTGTGCCATTTTCAATGTATACCAACGGGAAATCTTCATTCAGGAAATATTCACCGTTTCCGTATTGTGCAATTTTAACAAATGAGCCTTTTGTTACATCAAGTTTAATAACACGTGGGTATTTTAACGGTCGGCATTCTGTTGTTTTAGTGGTAGTCATTATACCAGTTGTTGTTTCAGTAACACATTTTGTAGAATGTGGTACAAACTGCATCCAGTAAATATAATTCGGATCTTTGCCTTCGAATAAGGTACTGCTTGAAGGGTAGAAGCGGGCATCTGCTACGCCGCCGCCAATAATAGCGCCTTTGCGTGAGTTATCATCAATACCGAATGAATTCAGCAGTGTACCTTTCTGATCAAACTGAAATAAATACAGATCCGTATAGATAAGACCTGTTATATCACCCTGGCCATCTACTTTAAAGTCTTGCGCAATAATGTAGATCTGTCCTTCGGAACCGATTGTCAGATCACGGATATCAACGCGTTTGCCGTTATAAACAGATAATTTTTTCTGATCATCCGGCTTACGTGTTTTAGCAGCAAATTCTTCCATTGAAGTAACACTTACAAAATCAGCACCAGTAGTATTTACGCGTACCAACTGGAAGTCAGTGAATTTATCAGCTTCATTTGGAATGTACGCCATTTCATAATATTTCTTCTCAAGACCTTTTGAAAAGCCTGGTCCGTATAAATAAATTTTTGAACCATCAATCACAGATCCTGTAATTGTCCAGGTATGTGCTTTTGTAGTGAATGTAGATTGGCTCACGAGTTTACCATCCGGTGAAATGCGCAATACAGTATACTTCGTAGGGTCAGCCGCTTCATACTTACCCATGCCTTGTCCGCCCATAGGAGCAAGCACTACAACCCAGTCGTTCTGTTCAGCATCCGGATTTTTTTCATCCGCTACAGCTGCTGAATAAAGCAATTTATGAGGGCTTCCTAAGTCTACCGTTACATCAGATAAAATCTCAAGACTTGGAGTTACTCTGAAGACGTGGTGCTTTTGAAAATGCTGATAAGGTGTCTTAGACATATTTCCTTTTTCTCCGGCAAGTGCTACAATTTCACCGTTTGAATCATTTTCATAATGGCTGATGTAGTACATGTTTTTACCGTTTTCACCTTCAAATTTCAGCTTATCAAGTGTCTTGGTTGACTTTTTATATTTCAATAAAAACCAGTTCCAGGCATATGTTACCTGTTTCTTTTTGATTACAAATGTTCCGGTAAGGTTAGGAGATGCTGTAAGTCCTTCCACAACATAGGCATCGCCTTTATATTTAAACCAGGAATATTTTGATTTTGCCTTTGTTAATTCGATTTCATCTGCAACGGTTGATTTTAAATTCAACTCATAATCGAATGTGTAGGTTTCAAATTTTACTTTCGCATTGGTACTTTTTGTAACATAGGTAACGGCCACTTCACGTGTCTGGTCGTTGCGCTCAACATGGCCAATGTATCCACGGTTTGCTTTACCTGAAATGTCAACAGTTTTTTCTGCTGCTAATTGCTGACCATTTACCTGCAGTTGTACCGCAAAAAGAGTCATCAATAAAAAAGCGAGTAACGATTTTTTCATAATGTTTAAAATATTAATAAAGTGATAAATTAAAAGTTTTGAAATAAGATACGTATATCTTACTTGATGGTTTAAAAGTAATGCATTTAGAAAAGATATCGAAATTATATTTTTGCTATACGTATTTTTACGTACGTTTTAATAAGTTATTTTGAAAAAGGAATATGCCGGATAAATTCCTTTCAATCTTGTTAAAGTTCTAAAGCATATTCATTTTAGAGTAGTTCGGGATAAAGTTTTTCCCCAATTCAGAATAATATCTTTTGCTTCTTGGGTTTGAAATAATAATAACCTATTTTTGCAGTCGCAAATTTTGAAATACTATCGTTTCTATAATACGCAATTCATGGCAAATATTGGTAAAATCACTCAGATTATTGGTCCGGTTGTAGACGTTGGATTTGAAGGAGAGTACGCTCTTCCGCAAATTTTAGATGCATTGGAAGTAACTCGTCCGGATGGACAAAAAGTAATCCTTGAATGTCAGCAGCATTTAGGAGAAGATCGTGTACGTACAATCGCGATGGACTCTACAGATGGTTTGACAAGAGGAATGGAAGTTAAAACATACGGTATGCCGATTTCTATGCCTGTAGGCGAAGATATCCGTGGCCGTTTATATAATGTGGTTGGCGATGCAATCGATGGTATTCCATCGGGAGTAGCTGCTAACCGTATGTCAATTCACCGTCAGGCTCCTAAATTTGAAGATTTATCTACAAATACAGAAGTATTGTTTACGGGTATCAAAGTAATTGATTTGCTTGAGCCATATGTAAAAGGTGGTAAAATCGGTCTTTTCGGTGGTGCCGGTGTAGGTAAAACAGTGTTGATCATGGAATTGATCAACAACATTGCAAAAGCATATGCAGGTCTTTCTGTATTTGCCGGTGTTGGTGAGCGTACACGTGAAGGAAACGATTTGCTTCGTGAAATGATTGAATCAAACGTAATCCGTTACGGGGATGAATTCAAACATTCTATGGAAAAAGGAGAGTGGGATTTATCTAAAGTAGATGCTACTGAATTATTAAAGTCTCAGGCAACATTGGTGTTCGGTCAGATGAACGAACCTCCTGGAGCAAGAGCAAGAGTTGCGTTGGCTGGTCTTACAGTTGCGGAATATTTCCGTGATGGAGATGGCCAGGGCCAGGGCCGTGATATCTTATTCTTTATTGATAACATATTCAGATTTACACAAGCAGGTTCAGAAGTATCTGCCTTGTTAGGTCGTATGCCATCTGCCGTAGGTTACCAACCGACATTGGCAACAGAAATGGGTGCGATGCAGGAACGTATTACTTCAACAAAAAGAGGTTCTATTACATCTGTACAAGCCGTTTATGTACCAGCTGATGATTTAACCGATCCGGCTCCGGCAACTACATTTGCGCACTTGGATGCTACAACGGTATTGAACCGTAAAATTTCTGAATTAGGTATCTATCCTGCTGTGGATCCATTGGATTCTACATCACGTATCCTTAGCCCTGAAATTTTAGGTAGCGAACATTACGATTGCGCACAACGTGTAAAAGAAATTTTACAGCGTTACAAAGAACTTCAGGATATCATCGCCATTCTTGGTATGGATGAACTTTCTGAAGAAGATAAGCAGGCGGTTCACCGCGCGCGTCGTGTGCAACGTTTCTTATCTCAGCCTTTCCACGTAGCGGAACAGTTTACAGGTCTAAAAGGTGAGTTAGTAAATATTAAAGATACTATCAAAGGATTTAACATGATCATGGACGGTGCATTAGACCACTTGCCTGAAGCAGCGTTTAACCTTGTAGGTAGCATTGAGCAGGCAATTGCTAAAGGCGAGAAGCTTGTTGCTGATTCTAAAAAATAATAATACGTATCCCTCATAAAATTCCGGTTACAAAGTTTTCTTTGTAACCGGTTTTAACCAATCTGATACATGTATTTAGAAATACTAACACCCGATCAAAAAGTTTTTAGTGGAGATATTACATCTGTACAAGTACCAGGCACATCTGGCCGCTTCGAGGTGTTAACAAATCACGCAGCTATAATTTCAACCTTAGAAAAGGGCGATGTAACTATCCGTCTGGCTAAAGAAGAAAAAGTATTTAAAATAGATGGCGGTGTAGTGGAAGTATTGCACGATAAAGTTATCGTGCTGGCTGAAGCTATTCTCTAAAACAAACATTCATTAGATAAAAAGTCCCGTTAATAATTTATTAACGGGACTTTTTTATTGCTTTTTATTAAACCGGCTAAACGATTTTTTCATCATGCCGAAAAAGAATTCCTTTTCACCTAATAAGATGGAATAAAAAACCATGAACAGATAATAGGCTGGTGTTATCAATATTAACCAAAGCAGAATATACAACCACGTTTCTGTAGAATGGTCAATGCCAAGCAATGGAAATACCAGTTTCCGGATTTGAACAGCAGAAAGCCCCGTTAAGGAAAAGATAAGTAGGATTTTGAATAAGCGCCAGTTGCTTGTAATACCCCAGCGTTCTTTTAATTTTTCGAAGAATGACATAGTAACGCAAACTTAAAGAAAAATACTGAATGAAATCTGTATTGATACGCTTTAAGTCGTTACTTAATGGTTATATTTTAAAATTGTAATTACGTGTGGTCAGGTAGGCCTTATTTGTTTGCTTAAATAGCTGAATCATGTAAATACTATTTATATTCGTGTAAGTAGAAATAACAATGTTGTCTTACATTAGCCTTATTTTTAAGGCCTGTATAATCTGATAAAAAGTGCTTCATACATCTGGTTGCCAATAAAATTTGAAAACGAGCATTAAATATCACCGTCTTATCAGAATACTATTGCCTGTATTGTTTGTATGCGGCTTTTTTTTCAATGGACATACACAAAAAGGAGTCAAAGTAAAAAAACATCAGTTTTTAGTTTTACAGGATACGATCATCCGGCCACAGGATGATACCATAATTTATATACCCGCAAACGTTGAGTATAAAAAACGCCGCGATTACGAACACTATATGAATAACCGTCTGGTACGGCAAGTGTGGGATCAAATCTATCTGGACAATCCGCCGCTGGTCGATTACGATACGTCATTTACCATTGAAAGTAAAAATCCATACGAGATGTATGAAGGTAAACGCATCCGTAATATTTATATTAAAAAGCAAAATGTATTCAGCAATAACATTTATGACACGGTGTATGTAAAAAAGCGGGAATACCTGATTGAAAAGGTGTCTGAGTTTTTGCATGAAAAAACAAAGACCTTTGTAATCGAACAGAACTTGTTTATTGACGATGACTCCATAGTGGATAAAAACCGGTTGGCAGATAATGAAAGGCTCTTGCGTTCGCTGCCATATATGCACGATGCCAGAATTTTTGTAGTTGAACTTCCCGGACAAAAAAACTGGGTGGATGTTGAAGTGCTTGTTCAGGATTTATGGTCGATCGGTGGATATTTTACGCCTAATGATGTAACCTATCATCAGTGGAAATTGTATGACCGCAATTTTTTAGGATACGGACAAACCCTTTCCTATAAAGGACAGTATCGTACACCGCGCTCTCAGGCATTTTCCAGTGAAATTTATTATGAGAAAGATAATCTGATGGGCACCTTTATCAACCCGTTTATTATGTATTCAGAATTAAACGGCGGTGCCAAGGTGGGCAAACAGGATGAAACAAGTTTTTCTATTGGTGCCAAAAGAGGAATATATATGCCTACCGCACGATTGGCCGGAGGATATGTTTTTTCAAACAATAAATCGGTCAATACCAAAATGGAAATTGATACCAGTTATTATAACTACCGCTATAATGTAAATGACCTTTGGGGCGGCATTACCTTTTCCGGTTTCAAGCAGACAGGAGATGATTACGATATTATTACCCGGCAAAACAGGTCGCGTATATTTTTATCTGCCAGGTATTACAACCGGACATTTCTCCAGCAACCTGATCAGCCTATTTCAAGGTTCATCGCATCGTATAACAATCAAACCTTTGTGATCGGACAGGCAACGTATTTCCGGTATGAATTCTTTAAAACCCGCTACTTGTATGGCTTCGGGCGAACGGAAGATATTCCGTCGGGGTATTCGTATTGGGTAAATTCAGGCGTGGATACCCGGCTCGATCAGCAACGCTATTATCTTGGTATCGCCAGCTTTAACAGCATCGTCAGACCAAGAGGATGTTTTTACCTGCTTGATTTGCGTGCATCCGCTTTTTACAACCATGTGCACAATGTGCAGGATTTTTTCATGAAAGGAGAAGGTACCTATATTTCACAAGTGGGAGAATTCGGACGCTGGAAAGCAAGGTTTTATTTAACGCTCAATTACGCTAAAATTATAAATCCGCAGTTAAGTGGTGCCTTAAACGTCAATAATACAAATGGTATACAGCAATTCAATTCAATGCTGATATCGGGTTATCAGTCTTCAAGCGTTTCATTGATGACCAATTTATTTCCCAGATTCAGGTTTATGGGTTTTCGGTTTGCCTTTATACTGCTTACACAATTTGCTCAGCTTGGTACCGAGACAGAATTCTTATTTGACAATAAAATATACACCGGCTTTGGCGGAGGTTTCAGAACTAAAAATGAAAACCTTGTTTTCGATGAATTCGAATGTGTAGTGTATTGGTTCCCAAACAGTCCTGAAGATGTTACCACATTCAAGATTGTAACCACAACAAGTCCACGTTTCCGTATTAACCTGCGTGGTACCGACCAACCCAGTTTCATAGGCCTGTAGGGACGTATTGCATACGTCCTGAGCGTATTGCATACGTCCCCGGGCGTAGTGCATAGGTCCTTAACGTATTGCATACGTCCCCGGGCGTATGCCATACGCCCATACGCCCATACGGCGGGCACTTTTTCTCTAAAATAGATGTTGTAACATCAAATAGCTAAATATTACAACTATGAACAAAGAAGCACATACACGAATACATAAAGCAGACAGCAGAGGAGCTGCAGATCACGGGTGGTTAAAAGCCAGACACACATTCAGTTTTGCCGGTTATTATGATGAAGACCGGGAGCAGTTCGGTGCGTTGCGTGTATTGAATGATGACATTATTGGGGCGGGTTATGGCTTTGGAATGCATCCGCATAACAACATGGAAATTATAACCATTCCGTTGGAAGGCGCATTACGGCATAAAGATAGTATGGGGCATACCTCAGTTATTAAAGCAGGGGATGTGCAGGTTATGTCTGCAGGCAAAGGTTTAACACATTCAGAGTATAATGCATCTGAAACGGATTCCTTAAATCTGTTACAGATCTGGTTGTTTCCGAAAAGCAGAAACATAGAGCCCCGTTACGGAGAAACCACCTTTGATGTAACAAAAATGGAAGGTGAATGGCTGAATGTAGTAGCACCTTTGGGAGATAAATCTGATGCGTTGCAGATCAATCAGGATGCCTGGTTTTCATTGGGAAAATTTCAAAAAGGAAAAACAGTTTCCTATTCAAAAAAGCGTGCAGGCAACGGATTATATGTTTTTGTAATTGAAGGAGAAGTTACTGTTGGAGAAGAGGTTCTTTCGCGTAGAGACGCCATTGGAATTACAGAGACAGATAGCATTGAATTAACGGCAGCCGATCATGCTTATGTGTTGATTATGGATGTACCTATGGATGTGTAAGGCATGAGCTAAGGAAGATGATGGGTAGCAAGTCAGCCGTCAGACCGGTTTCTCCGGTCCGGCGGCTGATGTGTTTTAATATAAAACTAAAAAGCATAACCAATATTCAGTGTAATTGGTAAATGAATTTCACGGTAACGCATTTTCTCCCATCCTTTATTATTGACTCCTGAGGTATACATTTCTCCTTTTGTGCCGTATTGGATTCCTATCCCGGCATCTACAACCAGACGCCTTTTAATCAAGAGCTGGTATCCTATAGTTGCACCGAAAAATGAATACTTTTTAATATTATGCGCATTACTTTTATCTGTGGGTACATATTGCAATATGTATGAATAGCCAATGTCCGCCGCTGCATAGAACCCGTTATTGTTGATTTTATTTTTATCAAGATAATATCTTACTTCTGCCTGTATAATATATTTTTCATAATACACTTTAGAGATACCAGGTGAGGAAGTTTGGTTTAATTGGCTGAATGGGAAATCATAACTTCCAATCAGGCTGATGCTCCAATCTTTATTTAAAGCACGTTCATATTGAAGCCCAAAATAACCGCCAAAGCCAAGCAGGCTTGTTTGGATCGTATTCTTGTAATTCCTGGCGGGTATTTTTAATGAATCCGCCGACTGGCTAAAAGATGTTACAGTTAGTAAAAGGAAAAGCTGAAGTGTTAAAATAATTTTCATGACGAATTAGAAATTTAATAAATAAAATTCATAACGGAAGTTGAAAAGTACAGTTGTCAGGCCTGTATTTAAAGGCTTGAGAACTGTTTGTTTTATGTTGCGATTAATTAAAATGCGTACCCAATATTCAATGTAATTGGCCAGTAAATTTTCCGGTAAGGCATCTTCTCCCACCCGATATTATTTCCAGAGCTATACCTTTCCCCTTTTATACCATATTGAATCCCGATTCCGGCATCTGCAACAAGGCGTCTTTTGATCAGCAGCTGATACCCTATAGTTGTGCCGAACCATGGATATTTTTCAATATGATATGCATTTTTATTTTCTGGTACATATCCTAATATGTGTGTATAGCCGGCATCACCTGATATATATAGGCCATTATTGTTGATTTCATTTTTATCCAGATAATATCTCAGTTCAGCTTGAATGGAATATGTTTCAGAATAAATCCTGCTTGTATATATTGGCTGAGGTTGGTTTAACTGTTTAAATGGAAACGAATACCTTCCTATTACACTTATACTCCAATCTTTATTCAGCGCCCGTTCATATTGCAAGCCAAAGTATCCCAGTGTGCCAAGCATATTGGTTTGGATATTGTTTTTATAATTTTTTACAGGACTCTTTAATGTGTCTGCCGACTGGCTAAAAGATGTTGCAGTTAGTAAAAGGAAAAGCTGAAGTGTTAAAAGAATTTTCATGACGAATTAGTAATTTTTTTTCAAGATAATGAAATTAATTGTATAAAATTATTTATGTTTACACATAATTTATACAATAGTGTATAATTTTATACCTTTTCATTATTATTTTAAATATTTTAATTATGTTAAAAATGAGATTTTATTTTAACATAGAGCTGCTTATGGTGGTTTTATGTTTAATGAGCGGGCCGGCACTAATGGCCAAGGATTTGGATTTTACAACCTCGCAACCCTGTAATAGTACAGAACAAGAGTATGAAATCAATTATGATAATGCGGGTAATCTGGAATGGATTATTGAAGGCGGGGAAATTATAAAATTTGCAAATGATAACACCCCCCAGGGATTGAGTCAAAGTTATATGGGCACACAATATTACCCAAGTCCATATAGTAGTAATAATATTTATTGGTTAAATACATTAAACTATACACGGTATAAATTTTCTGGATTGAGTAATGTAGAGGCTACATTTTTAAATCCCTATACCAATCAGCAAATGAATGCACAAAATTTGTCAAATAACGGCACCCCAGATTTTAACAATCCACTTAAAAAAATTACTGTAAGATGGTATCCTGGATACACCGGACAAAGGAAAATAACCTGCATTGGCAGAAGTCTGGGCTTTTTGGGAAATGAAGTAGGAAATACGACTAAATACATCAACTTCCCGGCTTCGATCCCAACTAATTTTGTACTGACTGCATCGGCAACAAATGCATTTTGCAATCAAGGTGTGACCATTTCCGGTGGGCCTGCAAATGGTGTAAATTACAATTGGAATACAAATGGCGGAGTTATACAAAACAGCTGGAATGGAGGAATTTCCATCAGCCGTTTTACAAACGATGGTATCGTGCCTATAACATTGACGGCGAGTAACGAATGTTACAGTGTAACCAAAACCGTAACGCTGAACATCGCCCAGCCTGATTTCGGTCACGTTACTCAGAACAATGTTAATGTAGACGTACCTGGCAGTCTTGTAACACTTGATTGCGATGGTAAATTCAGCGTAAGTATGCCCGTTTATGTAAGCAATTCTGCCGTGTATACCTGGGAACTGCCCGGGACATCTTACGATGCTCAAACCAATACCTATACAAAAACAATCGTAAGCGGTGTTAACAAACAAAGCGTACAGGGCCAGTTACCGGTACAAGGTTTAACAGACTTTGTAGGTAAGGTAACAATCACAGGTGTGTGCGGAGCGCCCGTAGTAAAAACATTTATTATTCGCCCGGCATTACGGCCAACCGTAGATCCTGAAATTTATTCCTGTTCAAACAGTGTGGAAATTAAGGTAAATAATCCTACAGGAACCAGCAATATCAATACGTGGGTAAGATATTCCACACCCTTAGGTCTGCAGTCAACAATAACAAATCAAACGCCAACATCAGCCTTATTTACTTCAGCAAGTCCCGGAACGTATTACATTGCCATTGGGGTGAACGGTGCTGGCGGGTGTTATACTGAATTGCAGAGTACAGTGCGTACAGGAACTGCCGGTTATAATCCAACAGCAAATACCGCAGGCTGGCAGTCTGGTGTGTTAAGTGATAACCGCAAAGCAGTAGGCAGTAACATTGTTGCGTACGGCGGTAATATTTACTTTTCAGGCAGAGACGGTAAAATCTATTATTACAGCTTCAGCACGGCTTCTCAAAAATGGATCATCAATGAAATTCCCGGAATTACAAATGCGCTGAAGCCGGTTGGTGGCGCGTTTACAAAGATTGGTTTTGCAGCTCTGAATGGTGTTTCATATTTATTCTATACTGAAAATGCCGCAAATAAATTATGGAAAATTGATTTAGCAACAAATGTTGTTAGTGATGGTCTTTTTCCTAGTGTAAATGCATCTGACTTTATCGCTGAAGGAAATGAGGTGTATGCAATTAAAAAAGAAACAAATGAATTAGTATCTAATTTAGGTTCAATTAATAATAATTTAGGCATAGCTATTTTAAAAACGATTATTCCTGGGTATGGTATAACATATGTGCAAAATAATAATTTGTATTCAACTGCATTTGGACAATTAACTTCTACAGCAGATATATATACAAGCTCAGATGTGGTTTATTATAATGGCTGGCTATATTATGCCCGCGGACAAAAAGGAAATGCCAATTTATACCGCATGCAGCTAACCAATCCATCCGCGGCGCAGCAGATAACAACTAGTTCTAATCTATCGGGTGTATTCAATATCAATCCGGTATCAGGTGTGATTTATTATGGTATACTGAATCTGGGTGTTGCAAACAACATTACTACACAAACATCGGGTTTATACAAAGCCGGCGATGTGTATCAGGCACATTTATCCGGTACAGCCTGGGTGCTTAATAAAGCAACAACAGTAGTAAATTACGAAGGCCTGGATATGCTTATTCACAGCCCGGTATACAGCGGAAACCACCTGTATTACGTAGGTGCCGGACATAACACGGCAACGGGAGGTACAATACGTGAACTGGAAGTATGGAACCTGTATTATGAAAATGATTGTGCACCGGTTTTACAACGTGAAGGTTTGGATACAGATGCTACAGCCGAAAGCGTAGATGTACTGATGTATCCAAATCCGTTTAATACGGAACTGGCAATTGATCTGTCTTCTTATTCTGAACAAGGCAATACAACATCTGTATCAGTTGAAATAATAGATGCAACAGGGAAAAGCATATATAAATCTACGTTGCCATCAGAATTAGCTTCTATTACAAGTGCGGACTGGTCAGCTGGTATATATATCGTAAAAATCACATATAACGATAAGCGTATAAGTAAAAAAGTAGTTAAATATTAAGTATTAAACTAACTATAAGGCAGTATGTATGCTTATCTTGTATAAGTACACATACTGCCTTTATGCATTATGAAAATTATATCAATCATTATATCATTCTTTATCGTTAGCGCTAATCTTTTCGCCCAGCACGAAACCGATGAGCGTATATTAGGCTTTAAATACAAATTGAAATTTACTAATAATACACCACTGATTGTTACAGAAAATTCAAATTTGTATGATCCATATAATCCAAACTATAGAGGAAATTTACAAACACCATATGCAAATTCTATTTGTGATACATTAGGTAATGTGCTTTTTTATTATGACGGTGCCAATATTTATGAACCAAATGGGCAGGTAATGAGAAATGGGACATTACACCAATATAATTTCAGTTCACTGTATGCAACAAGCCTGATTGTTCCGATTGAAGAAAGTAATCGTAGATACTATTATCTGTTTGAAACATTGCCACATGAAGAAATGTGGGATTATGTTACCAATAGGCCAATTAATGATATAACAAGTTGCTATTATCCAAATAAATGTTTTAAATTTTGGGATTTGTGTAAACTGGAATATCATATCATTGATATGCATGGGAATGGGGGTAGGGGTAACGTAATAAGTAAGAATATTTTTCTGAAAGACTCGGTAGCCCCTTCCATCAGTGGAATTAAACATCAAAATAATATTGATACCTGGGTTTCTGTATTGGGATACCGCAGCAATAACATTTTAAACTACAGCGTGAATTCTTGCGAAATTAAAGCACCTGTAGTAAATACCATTCCGGATTTTGAATACAAAGAAAACCCTTTGTATATTCCGTACTCTCCTTCAGCATATACGGGTTATCAGCTTGTATATGCTACGAAAGGAGATTTTGGTGCATTTCCCGGCAATAAAATTTCGGATAATCCAGACCCTTCTTTTATTCCATATTATTTGTTTGTTGCTCCCTTTGATAACCAGACAGGAAAGTTCAATTTCAGTTTGATGCAGACAATAAATGTGCGCAGCGGGGTACATGCGCATTTGTTTTCGCATGATTCAAAATATTTATATTGTAATGATAGTCATTTATTGTCGTTTGTATGGATATACCAATATGAACTTAGTACGGGCATATCTACGCCTCTATATTATAGTAATATCCCTTTTGATAATAGCTTATCTGGCACTGATTACGGCAAAGACAATAACATCCTTATTTATAAATATAAAGCACGGATACAAAGTGGAAGAGCTAAATATGTAAGCTATTTGGGTGAAATCCTCCATATTGATCAGCCTTTCTTGCCGGGCAACTTAATAGATTCATTACCAATTCCTGCAGCAGAACAACCGGATTATAAACCTCAATACACGTACATTGCCCGCAATAACTACATCTACAATTTCTATCACCCCGATTATAAAAAGCCGGATGCTTTTCCTGTTGCACATTCCGTTTCAAATACAATCACATCACCTGCGTGTTTTAATCAAGCCGTTACATTAAAAGGAAATACAAACATTCCGGCAGACAGCATGTATTGGCTTATTAAAAAAACATCAGATACTAACTGGCAGCGTGTTAATTCAGATACATTTGACATAACGCTTAGTCCCGGTACATACACCGCCAGTCTGGTTTCGTACAAATACTGTTTGCCGGACAGCGCTACGCAGCAATTTACCATTGAGGATTATCCAGCGGTACGTTTAGCAGACGATACGCTGTACACCTGCGAATCAAAGCCTGTTGAACTTCCTTCCACTGATACCTACAGCTATTATTGGTACAACGAAAATGGAGAAACCGTTTCCAATCAGATTTCTGCAACTGGTAAATACAACATAGTTGTACAGAACAGTTGCGGTACAGGTAAGGATAGTTTGTATCTTAAAAACAGCCTACTTGAAATGACTAATTTAATTACGGCAAATAATGACAACCTGAATGATTGTATGATTGCCACCTCAAACAATAAGCATGAAACCATACAGCTTAGCATTTATAATTCCTGGGGCAGCTGTGTTTTCTCTGAAAATAACTATCATAACAACTGGTGCCCCGGTAATGAATTAAGTAATGGCGTTTATTATTACGAAGCCAGGTACAACAACGCTTGCAGTAAAAAAGGCTGGATAGAAATTGTACGCTGACCGTATCGTAGAGACGCAATTTATTGCGTTTTGAATGACGTCTTTAATCTTCCTTTAGGGAAACATTTTTTAATAAAGAATTACATTGAAAGGGCTGTTATTTACGAAACAGGTAACTCTTTGGATTTAAAACTCAAAAAATATTTTTTCAGCAAAACAGGTAAACAATAACTATTTTGAATTAACTTGTCTGTATAAAATACATACAGCTATAGGAAAAACTAAAAACATATCGGAACAGGAACTTGTCGAGCGCCTGTGCGCTAAAGATGTTAAAGCGTTTGAGTATTTATATGATAACTATTCAGGTGCAATAAATGGTATTATTCTAAAAATAGTACGTTCAGAAGATTTTGCTGAAGAGTTATTAAACGATTGTTTTTTGAAGGTTTGGGATAAAATCAATGATTACGATGCAGCCAAGGGGAGGTTGTTTACGTGGATGTTGAATATTGCCCGTAATCTTGCGTTAGATAAGCTTCGTTCAAAAGAATATAAAGCAAAGATGAAAACCGATGATGTATCGGAGAACGTATTTATATCAGATGAACGTTATGCAAGTGCAAATAAGCCTGAATTTATCGGCATTAAAGAAATGGTTGAAAAACTTCCTGCTGAACAGAAAAAGTTAATCGACCTGATGTATTTTCAGGGATATTCCCAATCGGAAATTTCTGAAGAATTACAAATGCCGCTGGGTACAGTAAAAACGCGCGTACGTGCAGCCATGATCTCATTAAGACAATTATTCTAAATCACATTGAATACACAAGAATACATATCGTCAGGAGTTTTAGAATTATACATACTAGGTGCTTTAGACCAAAAAGAAGCAGACGAAGTAGCGTATAATGTTGCTGCATATCCGGAAATTGCAGCAGAGCTAGAACAGTTACAGCAAACGATGGAAGGCTATGCGCAGGCACATGCTGTAAAACCATCAGAAAATTTCAAGAAAAATTTATTCGCTGAAATTGAAAAAAGAGCAGCTGCAGAAACAATGGCTGCTCCAGAAAAGCAACAACCAAAAACCATTCCGCTAAACAAGCCCGCCTCTTCGTTTAATTGGCTGGTAGCAGCTTCTGTAACGGTAGCCATATTTTCTACAGCAACTTCATTTTATTTCTGGAGTCAATGGAAAAATACCGAGGGGCAGCTTATTTCTTTGCGTGAAGAAAATCAAATATTTGCTCAAAACGCAAATTTTATGATTGATTCAAACAAACAGGTCATTGCAGAAAAGACACATTATTTTGCTTTTGTTACCGATACTGCCACTACACGGGTTACATTGAAAGGTTTGCCAATCTCACCTTCCTCAACAGCGCTTGTATTCTGGAACAAGCAAACAAAAGAAGTATTCATTGATGTTAAGAGTCTTCCGGTACCACCGGCGGGCATGCAATACCAATTATGGGCATTGGATAAGGGCATACCTATTGATGCGGGTGTATTTAACCTGGCAGATGCAGGAAGTTTGCAGAAATTAAAAACCATCCAAAGCGCACAGGCTTTTGCTGTAACCCTGGAAAAAGCAGGCGGCAGCCCAACACCAACACTCGAAATGATCCATATTTTAGGCACAATATAAAGGGTGGTATAGACCACAACGTAAATATTTTCCATAAAACAATACAGGTATATATCTCCCGGGGATATATGCCTGTATTGTTTTATAGGCATAGCTGAAATGTTATTGATTTAAACATACAGGCAATTTTATTTTTCGAAGTAAGTTGTTTACTTTTAAACAAAAAGAACATGCGCACGTCTATGCACGTTTATTCGGTTATTATTTTGTGTGCTGCCGGTGCGCTTTTTAACAATTGCGCGTATCATTCCGGGGAAGAGCCCGTACCTTCAAACCGGGATGTACGCTACAGCGTAGATGTAAAACCCATATTAATTAAGCACTGTTATTCCTGCCACACAGACACATCTACTCATCCCGATAGGTCGGGTTATGCATTCTTCAATGATTTTAATGAATTGAAAAAAGAATTAAAACCCAGTACGGCAAATACAGCTTACACCATACTTGTTGCCCGTTTGAAATACATTGAATCTCCGGGTATGCCGTATAAACAGACACCACTTTCAGATTCTTTGATTCAGGTAATCCAGGATTGGATATTAATTGGAGCACCGGAAAATTAAAATGTAGTCATGAAAAAAATACAGATCAGTATACTGCTTGTTTTCCTTCTTGTTTACACCACACAGGTAAAAGCACAGGTGTTTACAACACAAAAAGGCGTCATTTCTTTTTATTCGACGGCCAGAATGGAAGATATTGAAGCTACATCTAAAAGTACTGGAGTTGTAGTTAATACAAGCACAAAAGAAATTTATTTCAAAGTATTGATCTCCACGTTTGTATTTAAGAATGGCCTTATGCAGGAACATTTTAATGAAACGTATATGGAAAGTGAAAAATATCCAACAGCACAATTTAAAGGTGTTATAACGGATTCAATCAATTATAAAGTATCCGGTGTATATCCGGTTTCTGTAAAGGGCGCGCTAACCATACATGGTGTTACCATTGATCGTACAATTGCCGGCACACTAACTGTTACGGCCACAGGTGTGAATCTCTCTTCAACATTCATTGTGCCTGCTGCTGCGCATAAGATCGATATTCCGAATGATAAAATTTCCAATATTGCACAGGATATTAAAGTACGTGTTCAAGCTGATTGTATTCCTTATGTTAAAAAATAACTATTTGTTTTCTGGTTGCTTATTTCTGTTGATGCAGCTGGGTGTTTTTGCACAATCCGATCTCGATAGTTTTTTAATAGCAGATGCAAAACCTGCCAAAGTAATTGCAAGTTTCAAAGCTACACGGATTGTAAATGCGCATTCTATTGAAACGGTACGAAAAGGAATTCTCGATTTTAGAATCACACACCATTTTGGCGATGTTGCAGGTAACAGCGGAGGTGTACATACGTTGTATGGTTTTGATAATGCATCGGATATACGGTTTGGTTTTGAATATGGAATAACGGACCGCTTAACAGCAGGTTTTGGAAGAAGCAAAGTAGCAGAGAATTTAGATTTTTTCTTAAAGTACAGATTGCTGCAGCAAACGCAGGATAACAGCATGCCTGTTTCGGTAACACTGTTTGCTGATATGGTGCTTACACCACAAGAGAATGCAAGTGCATACGCTAAATTTGAAAACAGAATGTCGTATGTATACGAATTGTTGATTGCACGTAAATTCAACGAACGGTTTACGCTTCAAGTGATGCCTTTATTTTTACACCGCAATTACGCAGCCAATCCCAATGACCACAACGACGTATTTTCATTAGGTGTAGGTGGCAGACTTAAATTGACAAAACGTTTCGCAATCATTGCAGATTATTATTATACATTTTCTGATTACTTAACAACGACAAATTCTTTTTATGCACCTATGGGTGTTGGAGTAGAAATTGAAACAGGCGGACATGTCTTTCAGATGTTTGTTACAAATAATGCAGGTATTATAGAAAACAATTATATCGCAAATACCCGTTCTTCATGGGGTAAAGGAGAATTTAAAATAGGTTTTACTATTTCAAGAGATTTTGCCTTTAATAAAAAGAAAAAGAAAACAGAATGATATTTAAGACTGATGTTTTATATTTTTATCATAAGATAGATCAATCTTAAACATTTGTTAAATTCTTTTTATATTTTAAACATTTTTTTTGTGCAGGCGTTTGTTGGTAAACAGAGGTACTCACTAAGAATATGAAATCATCTTTTTATGCAGATATGCACTGCCATCCGCAAGGCCGGTCGTTTAATTATTTTAGGAATAATCCTTCAGCAATAACAAAAGCATCTCAAAATTTACCCAAACAATGGTCGCCTTGGGTATTGCCGGATGCAGATGGATCCATTGAAAATTGGTCGAAACAATTAAAAGGAAAACGTCCGGGCCATTTTTCTCAAGCAGACTTTAACAGACTGGCTGCAGGAAATGTACGCCTGGTATTTGCATCGTTATATCCACTTGAAAAAGGTTTTGTAACAGGAAAGGTATCAACAGGTTTTGGGCAATTGCTCCACGCACTATTAAAACCGTTTTCATTTCTTTCAGAAAATAACACACTCCGCGCGTTGGTTCAATCATTGCAGATGCGCTATCCAGCTAAACGTATCCGGTTTTTTCAAGGTAAAACTTCTGAACCTTTTAATTATTGGGAAGAAACAAAAGCAGAATATTATTTTTTAGCGGCCCATGATGGTGTACAGCAGGAACAAACATTTAAGTATTTTTCAGATACCTGCAATTCAGATAGGCATGCAAATACAACACATCAGATTCATGCATTTCAATTAAATCACCGGTATGAAATTGTACAATCAAAGGAGCACCTGGAAACATTGATTTCTGATATTGAAAAAACAAATAACTGCATTGCTGTAGTATTAACTATAGAAGGGGGGCACGTATTCAGTACAGATAGTTCAGATAAATTATTATCATGGCCTGCTATTCATAAACGTCTTCTGGAATTAAAAAACTGGGGAAGAAAAATATCAGAAACTGATGCTGAAAAAAAAGATTTAAACAATATACATGCACTGAAAGAATGGATGGATCAGGCAACAGGTACGTATCTGCACAATCCAATTTTTATACTTAATCTTTCACATCATTTTAATAATTACCTTGCCTGCCATGCACGCAGCTTGCCGGATAAATTACGGTTACTGATGGATCAATCTGAAGGTATGTTTGAAGAGGATGCTATTTCAAAAACCGGCAGGCAAGTAATTGAATGTTGTTTAAATATTAAGTGTGTAAAAAATGGGAATGATATTTTGATTGAAGAAGGTTTTCAGGGTAACCGGATTTTAATTGATGTAAAACATATGAGCCCTGCTGCACGTGCAATATATTACAGGGATTACATCATCCCGCATAATACGAAGCATCCTGAAAATAAAATTCCTGTAGTAGCTACGCATGCAGGTGTTGTTGGTCCGGGATATGAAACACTCGAAACGCTAAAAGAACAAGACTTAAACTGTTTAATTAAAGATGTTATTAAACAGGATGTGACAAAATTTAACTTCACCAGTTGGGGAATAAACATGTGCCTGGAAGACATTAAAGTTATTGTGCAATCCGGCGGTATAATCGCATTATCATTGGATCAACGGATTCTTGGTAACCCCGGTGGAAAATCTGGTACAGAAGATTTTGCGCGCAATTTGCAGTATATTATTTCGGAAGCGAAACAGCACGGGTTTGTTTCTGAAGAAATTAATAACTCTATCTGGGATAGTGTAGCAATTGCATCAGACTTTGATGGTTTTATAGACCCCATAGACGAATGTCCGTCAGCGATTTGTTTTGAGCAATTTCATGATTTGCTTAAGAAGCATTTAAGTAAAGAAGCCGAAACTTTTTTTGAACCGTATACGATCGATATATGTCTTGAAAAATTATTCGGATTGAATACATATAACTTTACCCGGAATTATTTTCCCAGATAATTTAAAAAAGGAAAGAATGAAAGCAAAAAAAAGCTTGTTGATTTCAACAAGCTTTTTTAATATCTGGAAAACTGTAATTGCTTACTTATTTTTAATCATTTTTCTGGATTCAACAATTCCTTTATCGCTGTACAGGTTGCAGAAATAAATACCGGCACGAAGGGAGCTGATATCTATAGTAACTGTTGTGTAACCTGTTTTTCCAGTCAAATCGATATAGGCTACTTCTTTACCGATCAAATCGTAAATACGAACACCTTTAATATCCTTATTTGTATAGTTGATACGAAGTGTTACATCGTTCTCAACCGGATTAGGAGAAATATGAAAGGTCGTAGCTGTATCAGATTGTGCCAAAGAGGCAAAACCGATACCCATTAATAACATAAAAACTAACGTAAACTTTTTCATAGCTCTTTTCAAATATACGATAATAACACGAATATGTTAAGAATCGTGCCAAAAAACTTACTTATAGAAGAAATTAGGATGTTTTTTGAGCAATAATAAAATCTTACGTACCAATGAGCTTTGTTTAAGCGTATTTAAGTATAATTGTCAGTTATTCAAATGATTGTATAAAACATTGTTGGCAATGTTCAATTTTATATTATATTAGTAATATAAATAATCTGAAAATCTATGCTTGTAGTTTTACCTCCAAAAATCTATAAAAATATTTTCCTGATTGCGGCAAGCTGCATGATGTTATTCCATAACCGATTCTCGCTTGCTCAGACGTTGGTAACGACCGTTGAAGCAGAAAGTGGTACACGAGCCGGCGGACTTACCATAGCAACTGCAAATGCAGGATATTCGGGTACAGGGTATATAACGAACATGACTTCTGCCGCGGATAAATTAACTATCCCCGTTACCGTACCGAGTGCAGGCAATTACCAATTGGTGATTCGATACAATGGTCCATATGGCCCAAAAGATCAGGATATATACGTTAATGGTGTATTCGTTTCCTCTTTACATTTCCCTGAAACAACCGGATATACAGATTTAACAGCTGGAAGTTTAACATTAAATGCAGGTGCAAACACAATAGGCATTTATAAGAATTGGGGATATACAGATTTTGATAAAATCAGTTTGTTTACGGTTCCGCTTCATGATTATTCAACGGTAGCCCCCAACTTAATTGATGCGAATGCAACACCCGAAGCAAAGGCTTTATATAACTATATCAAAGCCGGATATGGCACCCGGATCATTTCCGGACAGACGTCAGATTATTACAATACGGTATCTCCAAATGCTGCCAAAAAGCCGGTAATAAGAGCATACGATTTTCAGCATTATACAGTAGGGTATTCGTATTTATGGAATAACGCAACGGCAAGCCATACATTTGGCTGGGAAGATGACGGTACCACGCAGGCTGCCATTGATTGGTATAACAGTACTTGCCAGAAGGGAATGGTTGCCTTTCATTGGCACTGGCACTCTCCATCCGGAGGGCAAGCAGGTACGAACACGTTTTACACGAATTCAACAGCTTTTGATGTAACCAAAGCAGTTACGCAGGGAACCCCTGAATATACGGCAGTAATACGTGATATTGATTCCATTGCAACACAACTGAAGCGCCTGCAGGCGGCAGGTGTACCCGTATTATGGCGTCCTTTGCACGAAGCCGGAGGTGCATGGTTCTGGTGGGGAGCCAAAGGACCGGCTGCAGCATTAGCCTTATATGATATGGTTTACAACCGCATTGTTAATTATCACAACATTCATAATCTGATCTGGCAATGGTCCACACCAGAAGCCAACTGGTATCCGGGCAATAGTAAGGTGGATATGTTGGGATATGATTCGTATCCGGGTGCATATAATTACGGAACGCAGAAATTAATTTTTGATCAGTTGTATACAATCGTAAATGGACAAAAAATTCTGGCGATGACAGAGAACGGACCCATACCGGATCCGGATCTGTGTTTTAGCAGTGATGCCAAATGGGCGTACGTTATGTCGTGGAGTGATTTGGTTACGCAACAAAATTCAAGTGCTCAGTTAAATTTAGTATACAATCACGCAAAGGTGCTGACGCTCGATGAAGTAACAACCGCTACGAATACGGCTCAGTTAACGGCTGCCGGCCCTGCTGCCATCTGTACAGGCGGAAGTGTTTTATTAAAAGCAAATACTGCAAAAGGGTATACATACAAATGGTATAACGGTACAAACCTGATTACGGGATCAACAAGTTCTGCATATACAGCAACAACCGCAGGCTCTTATACAGTAACGGTTACCGCAACAGGTGCGTGTACAACAACTTCAGCGCCGTTAGCCGTTACTTCCGCTATGCCAGCAGTTCTTATAACACCTGCTTCAGCTACCACCTTCTGCCAGGGAGAAAATGTGAAATTAAATGCATCAACAGGTGCCGGATATACGTATCAATGGAAGATTGGTGGCGTGGCGGTTGCCGGAAGTACGTCTTCTTCCTATACAGCAACTTCCGGCGGTTCTTACACGGTAGAAGTAACAAGTGGAGCAGGCTGCAAGGATACATCGCCTGGTACAGATGTTGTGGTAACATCGCCTTCTATCTGGTATGCAGATACAGATGGAGATGGTGCAGGAGATCCGGCGGTTACAAAAACTGCTTGCGCAAAACCTGCAAACTATGTGGCAACAGCCGGTGATGCCTGCCCGAATGATGCAAATAAAACCGCTGCGGGCAATTGCGGCTGTAACAAAACAGAAGCCAGCTGCCTGGATTGTATGGGTGTGCCAAACGGCACTGCTGCACTGGATGTGTGTAACCAATGTGCAGGTGGAACTTCAGATATTACACCTAAAACAAACATTTCACAGTGTACAACTACTTCTGCTGTAGCTGCATTTGCTTCAACTATAAAAATGTATCCGAATCCTACAGCAGTTGACTGCCATATTCAGTTGCCTGGTAATGCATTCAACGTTGTTATTTATAATGGAGCCGGCACAGCAGTTTTCAATAAGACGTTTGAAAACGAAGCTGTTGTTGGAGCAGAGTTACCTCAAGGTATATACCTGGTGCGGATTGAACAGGATGGAAATATAGAACTTAAGAAACTGATTAAAGAGTAGGTTACGTTACCAGGTTCTGGGTACCAGAAAAAGAATGATAAGAGTATTAGCTTAATAAAATTAAAAGCCAATAAGCATAAAAAACGTTTGTAGTGATATTTCTCTACGGTTTTTTATTGTCTAATACACAGAACCTGGTAACTGGCAACGTATCATCCCGCCCAGTTTTCACGGTCCAGGCTTCTGTATTGAATGGCTTCTGCTAAGTGCTCGGTTAATATTTCGTCGGAATTTTGCAGATCAGCGATCGTTCTGGATACTTTTAAAATGCGGTCGTAGGCGCGGGCTGATAAACCTAAACGTTCCATAGCTGTTTTAAGCAGTGTGTTGCCGGCTGTTCCTACAACACAAATATCCTTGACCATTTGAGAAGGCATCATGGCATTACAATGTACATTGTCAAATTTTTCAAACCGTTTGCTTTGTACTTCGCGTGCACGTATTACACGTTCTCTTATTTGTTCACTGGTTTCCGTTCGTGTATTTGCGACCATTTCATCAAATTTTACAGGCGTAACTTCAACATGGAGATCAATACGGTCTAACAGCGGTCCGCTTACTTTATTTAAATACCGCTGTACCACTCCGGGCGCGCATACACATTCCTTTTCCGGATGGTTGTAATAGCCGCAGGGGCAGGGATTCATACTCGCAATGAGCATAAAATTAGCGGGGAAGTCGATGGCAATTTTGGCACGGCTAATGGTTACGGTGCGCTCTTCCAGCGGCTGGCGCATGACTTCAAGCACCGTGCGTTTGAATTCCGGAAGTTCATCCAGAAATAACACGCCATTGTGCGCTAGCGAAATTTCCCCGGGCTGCGGATAGCTGCCACCGCCTACAAGCGCTACGTCGCTGATGGTATGGTGCGGCGCCCGAAACGGGCGACGGGTAATTAAAGACGTCTTGGAACCAAGCTTTCCTGCTACCGAATGTATTTTGGTAGTTTCTAATGCTTCGTGGAGGGAAAGAGGAGGAAGGATCGAAGAGAGCCGTTTCGCTAACATTGTTTTACCTGCGCCGGGAGGACCGATCATAATTACATTATGCCCGCCGGCAGCTGCGATTTCTAACGCACGTTTGATATTTTCCTGTCCTTGAACATGTGCAAAATCAGCTTCATAAATGGCAACCTGCTGAAAGAACTGGCTTCGGGTATCAATGGTTAACGGTTCAATATGAAGCCGGTTCTCAAAAAAATCTATCGCTTCCATAATATTGGAAACACCGATAACATCCAGGTTGTTGACGATAGCGGCTTCCTGCTCATTTTCTTTCGGGAGAATAAATCCTTTGAAGCCTTGTTTGCGTGCTTCAATAGCGATTGGCAACACGCCTTTAATGGGTTTAATATCGCCGTCCAGGGAAAGTTCTCCCATAATCATGTATTCGCTTAGCCGATCGCCGTCTATTTGATCTGATGCAGCCAAAATGCCTAAAGCGATAGGCAGGTCATAGGCTGACCCCTCTTTCTTAATATCAGCAGGAGCAAGGTTAACCACAACTTTTTGCCTGGGCATAAAATATCCGAAGTTTTTAAGTGCAGCGTCAACACGCTGTTCACTTTCTTTGATGGCACTATCCGGCAGGCCAACCATGTAAAAATTTTTACCTTGATTTACGACAGTTTCAATGGTAACAGTAAAAGCATTCACGCCGTGTACGGCGCTACCAAAAGTTTTTGCGAGCATAGCTGATTGTTAAAGCAAAGATTGCTCAATCAGCAGAATTAAAGTGTGAATGATTTTAATATGAACTTCCTGTATACGATCGGCATAACCTACATGCGGAACATTTATGCAAACATCCGCAAGTGGTAAAAGTTTACCCCCATCTTTTCCTGTTAACGCAACGACAAACATACCTTTGTTTTTCGCTTCTTTAACGGCTTCCAGTACATTTTCGGAATTGCCGGATGTGCTGATGGCAAGCAACACATCTCCCTTATTACCTAAGGCTTCCAGATAACGTGAAAAAACGAATTTATAGCCGTAGTCATTCGCAACGCAAGACATATGGCTTGGATCGCTGATTGAAATAGCCGGAATTGCTTTTCTGTTTTCTCTGTACCGCCCGGTCAACTCCTCTGCAAAGTGCATGGCATCACAGGAAGAACCACCATTTCCACAAGAAATAATTTTGCCACCTTGTTTTAAACTTGAAGTAATAACATCGGCAGCTTTGGCAATACTGTTCTGTTTTTTCTCCTGTTCAATAAAATTGCTTAATACAGCCGAAGCTTCTTCAAGTTGGGATATTATGGTTGATTCAATCATTATTCTTTCTTTTTCTGCTGGTTGAAGAATTAATAATAGTACAAGTATAAAAAAAAAATGTCAGGATTCAACCCGACATTTTTATACTTATCATATGTTAAGATATTTGATTAGAAATTATCATCCCAACCACCATCGTCATCAGCATCTACATCAAGATCATCATCTTCGAAATCTTCTTCTTCTTCTGCTTCTTCCAGATCATCAGGATCGATTTCTTCTATTTTATCCCAGTCCTCAATTTCATCCTCATTGAAATCGTCATCATCAAAGTCACTATCAAAATCATCCTCATCCTCTTCTTCGTCCTCCTCTTCATCGTCAAGGTCTTCATCTTTGATTGAGCCTTTAGCTTTGGCCAATACGTCATTTAATGCAATACCTTCAATGCCTGATAATAATTTCGCTAAAGAAATTTTTTCTTCAATTGAAGTGTCAGTTTGTAGAGCATCTAGAGTTGTTTTCATATGTGCTGCGATTCTTAATTTTTCTCAAATCTATAAATCGAAAAAGAAATTTTATAGTGTCTTTCGAAATATTTTTTTCTTTTTTCGAATAAAGGTTAAAACGCTTGTTTATGAATAAAATTCAGCTATTACAGTTTTACCTCCAACCGTTGTTTGATTTAGCGATACTTTTACTTTTGCATCAAGCGGAATGAATAGATCTACACGTGAACCGAATTTTATGAAACCGAATTCTTCGCCTTGTGTAACCTTTGAATTTTCGTCAATGTACCAAACAATTCTGCGGGCCAATGCTCCTGCAATCTGGCGCATTAAAATCTGTTCGTTGTTTTTTGTCTGAACAACCGTTGTGGTACGTTCATTTTCTGTACTTGATTTCGGGTGCCATGCAACTAAAAACTTTCCAGGGTGATATTTAAAGAATTTTACAATTCCAGATACCGCATTTCTATTGCTGTGCACGTTGAATGGCGACATGAAAATTGAAATCTGTCTTCTTTTTTCATTGAAATATTCCGTTTCAATTACTTCTTCAATTACGACTACTTTTCCATCGGCCGGTGCAATGATCTGATTGTCGTTGATCTCAATTGTTCTGCTTGGATTGCGGAAGAATTGCAATACAACCAGGAAAATTAAAAGTGAAATCACCAAAACCGTTTTTTGAAGAATAGAGGCTTCAGGGAAAAAATAATAGATAAGAAAATTCAAAAGGAATAAAAAAGCTGAAACGTAAAATAAAGATCTATATCCTTCTTTGTGTATGGTCATGTTAATTTTAAGAGTTTAAACCAACTGCAAATATAATAAAAACTATATAATCTGAACGAATGCCGGAAACCAGTTTCATCAAGATTTTTTAAAATAACTATTGCGTAAGTGTTAAGTAGGTGTAAACAAACGGAATTGCAAAAATCAGCGCGTCAAACCGGTCTAAAAAACCGCCGTGCCCGGGCAATAAAGTACCTGAATCTTTCACCTGAAGCGTCCTTTTAATCATCGATTCTACTAAATCTCCCAGACTTCCTGAAATAACAACAATTACACATAATCCCATCCATACAGGAATACTGAAAATCCCGTAGAAATAATACAATAAATAGGAGAAAAGCATAGCTGTTGCTAAACCTCCGATGGAACCTTCCCATGTTTTTTTAGGTGAAATACGTTCAAATAATTTATGTTTTCCAATCGTTTTTCCAACAAAATAAGCGCCTACATCATTTGCCCAGATTAAAAACAACAGTGCGAATATAATTTCAAACTGATAGGCACGTGCATCATGCTCCCATCGTATACATCCGCCAGACGGATAGCTCCACGGAATAAGCGTAAGCAATCCAAATGGCACTGCTATATATAAAATTCCGGCAATGGTATAAGCTACACGTGTAATGGGTTGATCTTTTTGGGAGAAAAGTTCAATCAGCATGTAAACCATGAATAATAAACAAGGTAGTGCAATCAGAATAGCGCTCATATTAAAATGCAATGCCTGCATTGTAAAAAGCACATATACTAAAATGCTGCCCGCTATGCCGGCACCTGCATTGTTTGGTATTCCTGTTTTTGTAAGCAGTTGGTGGTATTCATAGCTGCTAAGTACAGTAACTAAAAAAAAGATGGCAGCAAAACTGTAAAAGCTAAACCAGATAGCTGTCAGCATAAATGCGGCACCAAGAACGCCTGTAATGATACGTTGTAGTAAATTACTCATGTGTATGTGTTGGGTATGAAGACAACTGATTGTCGTATGCTTTTTTTCTATTATATAAAATGGCTAAACAGGCGGTGAATGAAACAAGCACAAATACATAAGGTATCTGCTCGCTTGATTCAGGGTTGAAAGTTGTGTGGCCCTGTTTATAAATGATCAGTAAGAATAAGGTTAATGCATTATTGGTAAAATGCATCAGGATAGGCACAAGCAATGAACCTGACCATACATACATGTAACCCAGCAGTGCGCCTAATAATACTCTTGGGAAAAAACCTAAAAACTGAAAATGGATAAAGCTGAATAGGAATGCTGCAATCCAAACTGACAGGTGAATATTTTTGGTTTGCTGGATCAATTCCCGTTGAAAAAAACCTCTGAATATTATTTCTTCGCCAATGGCAGGCATTACAGCCAGCGCCAGAAAACTTAAGAGAATATCCGGTAGCGTTTGAACATGTAGAAATAGTCCTATTGTTGCTTCCGCCAGCTCTTCGGATTTAACAATAAATTCCTGCAGCGATTTCAACGGCTCCGGGAAGAAAATATTTTTATTTAATTCGGCAATAACATTAATTGCAGGAAGACTTAGTAGTAACACAGCAATTCCCGCAACAATGGAAATACCTTCAAAAGCAATTCCTTTTTCCTGTCTGAACGGGTTTGCATTTTTTTGTTTTGAAAGAACCAGATATAGAATGGGTAAAACAACAAAGCCGGTTAATTTGCCAAGCATATCGCTGTAGGCAATGGTGTGGAACAGACCCGGAGTGTTTTGCAGGGATGAAACGCTTGAGTAGGTTGTTAGCGGAGCATCGCCGATTACAGTTAAGAAAAAAGTTGTCGTAACTCCTGCTAACGTGAAATATGCGAATAGTCTTAAAATGGATCCCAATGATTGAATTGCCTGCATTCCCCTTACATCAAATAGTTTTCTTTGCAATAAAGATGTAAATTTATGGAAAATTATCAGATAGCAAGGTGGTAAAAATAGGTGATATTGAATTAGGTGCGTTTCCGTTGCTTTTAGCTCCGATGGAGGATGTTAGTGATCCGCCGTTCCGGGCGCTTTGCAAGCAGCAGGGGGCCGATATGATGTACACCGAATTTATCGCAGCAGAAGGTTTGATCCGTGATGCCGCAAAAAGTGTTCACAAGCTTGATATATTTGATTATGAGCGCCCTATGGGTATTCAGATTTTTGGCGATAAAATAGATGTCATGTGTGACGCCGCTGCAATCGCTGAAGAAGCCGGGCCGGAATTGGTGGATATTAACTTTGGCTGCCCGGTTAAAAAGGTTGCCTGCAAAGGTGCCGGCTCAGGCGCATTGCTGGACATTCCGAAAATGGTAAAAATGACGGAAGAGATTGTAAAGCGCTGTACATTACCTGTAACGGTTAAAACCCGTTTAGGCTGGGATCATGATTCCATACATATTGTTGATATTGCCAGGCGCTTGCAGGATGTGGGTATTAAGGCATTAACCATTCATGGGCGTACACGTCAGCAAATGTATAAAGGCGAAGCCGACTGGTCCTGGATTGCCAAAGTAAAGGAACAGCAGGATATTCATATACCGATTTTTGGTAATGGAGACATTGACTCTCCTGAAAAAGCATTGGAATATAAAAACAGATACGGTGTTGATGGTATCATGATTGGCCGTGCAGCTATCGGGTATCCATGGATATTCAAAGAAGTAAAACATTTTTTTGCAACAGGTGAAAAACTTGGTCCGCCAACGATTCGTGAACGTGTAGAAGTATGTAAAAAACATTTGGCCTTTTCAGTTGAATGGAAGGGGCCCAAGGAAGGGATTTTTGAAATGCGTATGCATTACACAAATTATTTCAGAGGCATACAGAATTTTAAGCCTTACCGCCAGCGTCTTGTTGAAGCGGGCTCATACGAGGACACATTTGCTATTTTAGATGAAGTAGCAGAGCAGCTGTCTGAATATGTATTTTAAGAAGTGATCATTTAAATTAAATCAAACGTTAAACAGGTTTTATGAAGTTGAAATTAATCCTTTCAATTAGTTATTTGCTAATTATTTTGAATGTGTACGGACAAACCAGTGCAATCAAACTAGATACAAGTTTTAATACATTTGATAACAATAACATTACGTATGTTAATGCACTTGTCAAACAATCAAACAAATTGGTTGTTGCGGGTTTATTTAATAAGATAGGAGGGGTTCAATGCAACAATATCTGCAGGCTCCTGAATGATTCTGTAGTGGATCCGACTTTTATTACAGGAACAGGATTTAACAATGAAGTTAAAAAAATCGTTGTGCTCCCTTCTGATAAAATGTATGTCATGGGCGCATTTACTTCGTATTCAAATGTAAATATCAATTATTTAATGCGGTTAAATCCTAATGGCACGCCGGATTTGACATTTGTGCCAAATTTTGATGTTGGAAGTGTACTGAAAGATTTTGCAGTACAATCAGATGGAATGCTTGTTGTTATTGGACAGTTTAACAAATACAGCGGATATACACGTAAAAATATTGTGCGTTTAAAAACGAATGGAAGTCTGGACGTATCGTTCAATTCCGGCGATGTAAATAATGGTGTATTTAACAAAGTGCTTTTGCAATCTACAGATAAAATCATTCTGGCAGGAGAGTTCACAAAACACTTATCCAAAAATGTTTCGGGCATTGTGCGGTTATTAAGCACAGGAGAAATAGATAATACATTTTCCTGTGTACTCCCTTTGAATGGTAATAACGTGATTACTCTTCAAACTGTTTTTATACATGCAAATGATGAAATCACAATTCCGCGAAGAGATTTATATCCGATGGAGGCTAAACGTTATGACGCGAATGGAGGTTTATTATACACGTATTCCTTTGAATTGAATGAAGCCTCAGTATTATTACCTGACGGGAATTTTTTAACAAGCAGCACCTACAACACAGGTGGCGGTACATTTCCTATTGAGTATACTCCTGCAGGAAATGTTGTAAAGAAATATAATACAACGGGCTGGTATCTGACGTATGATTTCAGTTATGATATACCCAGCAAATTATTTTCAATTGATGGCATTACATACATGGGTTGTAATTATTATGAAACCTATACGCCTTCAGCAAGGCGTCTTGTGCGATTGACAGATACAAATGAAATTGATTTTCACTTTTTACCGAGAGGTGGTCCAAATTATTCAATAACAGATGTGGCAAAGCACTCTCTTAATAAATATATTTTAATTGGAGGCTTTACACGTATCGGTTCAGCAAAAATCAGGACGATAGCAATGGTCGATAGTACGTGTGTTGTTGATCCGATGTTTAATCCTGGAAGTGGGTTTAACGGGCCTGCTCTCTGTCTGGCAATTCAAACAGACGGAAAAATACTTGTTGGCGGAGATTTTTCTTCCTATAACAATCAGCCTGCACCCCATATTGTACGACTGATGCCTGATGGAAGCATTGATCCTGAATTCAATATTGGTTCTGGTGTTGATTACCCAGTATATGACATTCAGATCATTGATACGGATAAGATACTAGTTGCGGGAGTGTTTGGGCAGTATCAGGGCATAGAGGTTTCAAATATCGTTTGTTTAAATATGGATGGTTCTGCAAATACTGCATTTAACTCAAATGCAGGTACAGGTACAAATGGAAGAATCAGAAAAATGTATGCTACAGATGCTAACATTTATTTAATAGGTGACTTTAATTTTTACAATGGAAACATGAGCAAACACATTGTGCGGTTAAATATAGATGGTACATATGATGAAACATTCAATCCAGGGCAGGGAGATAATGGAAGTTTAAATGATGCTGTAGAATATAATAATAAACTGTATGTTGTAGGTAACTTTACTATGTTCAACAGTCAATCCAGAAATTCAATCGCTAAGTTGAATTTAGACGGAACAATGGAAACATCATTTTACGATCCAACTTATAATGGAGGAGCGCTTAGCCCGGGCATGAATGTTGGAATATTTTCCAATGCACTTATTTATACAGGATGCAGATCAACGTTAATGGATTCAGGAAATGAATCCTTTTTGAGTTCAACGTTTCATGCAACTTCCTTTGATATAGGAGATCAGTACTTAACAAATCCTAAAGGAATTTTTTATGGAGATCTTTTTTATGGGCCAAAGATGTCTGATGACAGTTCAGATTATTATCTTAAACATGTTAAATTTTCGGTAGCCGGAACGGAGTTATATGTATTCGGAACACCAACATATAGTATCGGTAACTCATATGAAGCAAGAGAAGCAAATTTTATTGTAAAATACAAAGGCGTTGCAACTGCTCCCGGTGGAGTAGAGCCTCCTATAACAACAGGAATCAATAACTTCCAAAAAGCAAATACAATTTATTTTGTAAGCAATGCGGATGAAGTGCTATTAGTTGACAGTGAAAACTCTAAAGGCGAGCTGCACATTTTTAATATCAACGGTGTAGAAATTTATGCTGGGTTATATCAAACAAACACAAGCATTGATATGCCACAGATGAATTCGGGTGTTTACTTCATTAAATACATGAGTGAAGGGCAAAATGTCAAAGTCGTTAAAATAGTGAAAAATTAATGCATGAAGCATAGCATACATGTTCCTTTCGAACAGGTATGCTATGTATATTTTTTGTTATATGTAGAACGATTCCGCAGGTACTAGTTTTTTTAGGAATTCTTGAATATATTGTATTAACTAAGTATATAACAATCCCCCCTGTTATTTTGGAAAAGGTACTGATTATAGAAGACGATATTTCATTACGCACCATTCTTGAAAAATTTCTCCAGAAAAATGGATTTGAAGTAATTTCAACGGATAGGGGCAAAGCCGGATTAGAAATAATTACTTCGCAGCACATAGATTTTGTATTGCTGGATCTGAGGTTGCCGGATAGTAATGGAATAGAAATTCTGCAGTCGATTAAAAAACTTCATTCGCACGTTTCTGTTATCATGATGACATTTTATGATGATGTACGTTCGGCTGTAACAGCTATTAAATCAGGTGCGCGTGATTACCTTACAAAACCGATCAACCCGGAAGAATTATTAAGCCTGTTAAAACCCATTCAGGCAGTAAAAAAGGCAGTTGAAATCAATAAGAGTGAGTTTGTACAAGGTAAAAATGAAAAATTTGCCGGAGTTTTAGAGCATGCAAGACTGGTTGCACCTACCATGCTTTCTGTATTGATAACAGGTGAAAGCGGTACGGGCAAAGAAGAGTTGGCTAAATACATTCATACAAATAGTCAACGGAAACAGAAAGATTTTATAACGGTTGATTGCGGTTCTATTTCAGAAGAATTATTCGGAAGCGAATTTTTCGGACACATGAAAGGATCGTTTACAGGTGCTGTATATGATAAACCAGGGTTGTTGGAATCTGCAAACGGGGGGACACTTTTTTTAGATGAGCTAGGTAATCTCACCTATGAAAATCAGATCAAGCTTCTGCGCGTGTTACAGGAAAAAAAAGTGAAACGTATTGGTTCTAATAAAGAAATAGATCTTGATATAAGGCTGATAGCAGCAACCAATGAAGAAATTGTGCTGTCTGTACAAAAAGAAAAATTCCGGGAAGATTTATATCATCGGTTAAATGAATTTAAAATTCATGTACCCGCACTAAGAGAACGCCCTGAAGATTTAAACGAGCTAATCAATCATTTTATAGCAAAATCAAACAGTGAGTTTGGCAAACATGTAAAACAGCTTTCTGAAAGTGGCTTAGCCGTATTGGCTCAATATGCATTCCCTGGTAATATCAGGGAATTAAAAAATATTGTCAGAAGGGCTGTACTTCTTGCTACATCTGAAACAATAGAAAAGGATCAATTGCCTCAGGAAATATTTAATACACGCACACTTGCTGTTGATACCGTAGATTTAAAATCCTTACAGGAGCAGCAGGAGAGAGATGCGATTATCAAAGCCTTAAAAAAGACAGGTAATAATAAAAGCGAAGCTGCACGGATTCTGAATATTGACCGCAAAACACTTTATAATAAATTAAAGCTTTATCAGTTAGAATAAAATTTATTCCATTGAGCGTATAATTCCGCAACACTGCTTTGGAAAATTGCATCGTCTTTATATAACAAATACATATTTTCTATTTTTTGAATATGTTTAATTTCCTCCCATTGTTGTAAATACCCAAACGTTGTTTTTATCTGATGTAATACCGACTCCATCATCTTGACATCATTCTGTTCAATAGCTTGGCCGATTAATGTTATTTTTTCTTTAAAAGAATCTATATGTATATAATCCAGAGATGGATCTGGAGATAAAACTTTGTCAGTTTGTAATGGCAGGTTTGAAATGGTATTTAATAAAATTTCAATAGAATAAGGCTTAGGTAATGTTAGCTGGTTTGCTTCTTTGATCTTTAATAACCGTTCATGATCGGCGCTCATGAAAATTATTTTTGCAGCAGGTTTAATAAATGGAATGATGTCTGTACCCAGCGATTGATCAATATATAAATCACATAAAACAATGTCCGGCGATTCTTTTTCTAAAATCAGTTTTGCCTCTTCTATAGACCCTGCAACATATACCTGTGCTGCATACTTAGACAATAGCTGGTGCGTGTAAAGTAAATTGTAGTTATCATCATCGATCAGTAGCACGGACGCATCAATGTGTTTATGAATCTGATTTAATTGCTGAACGCTTTGCGCAGACTTTTCAAACAATATATCAAATGAAAATTGTGTCCCTTTTTTTTCTTCTGAATGGACCGTTATCTCACTTGAGAACAGACCTAATATTTTTTTTGTGATGACAAGGCCTAAGCCTGTTCCTCCAAACAATCTGCCGATTGAATTATTAAGCTGGTTGTATTCATCAAACAGTTGATCTATTTTATTTGATGGAATACCGATACCTGTATCTGATATTTCGAAACGTATCTGCGTGTATTTTTCGCTATCTAAAAAGGTAGATGTACGTAACTGAACAGTGCCTTCTGAAGTAAATTTGATTGCATTGCTTAATAAATTATACAATACCTGTTTTAAGCGAAACGCATCTGAAATAACAATAAGGTCATTGGGAATATCTGATTGATATAGATAATTAATTTTTTTATCCTGTGCCTGCAGGCTTAAACTTTCAAATACACTGTGCAGACATTCTGTAACATTAAAAGGAATATTTTCAAGTTCTAATTTCCCTGCATCAATTTTGCTTCTGTCTAGTAGCAGGTTTATTGTTTGTAATAAATGGGAGGAAGAATTTTTTATAATTTCACTATAATGAAAAGATTTATCGGCAGCAGATTTATTCTGCTCGTGTAGTAAATCAGAAAAACCAATGATTGATTGCAGCGGTGTTCTTAATTCGTGCGCCATCATGGATAAAAATTGAGAGCGGTTATTTGCTAAGTTCTGATAATTTTGTTTTTCAAGAATCAGCTTTTCCTCATAACGCTTTATACGGTATGTGTCCAAAACCAATAATAAGTATAGGCACACACATGTAAACAATATGAACAGGAAGATCCAGAAGATTTTATTGATTGTTTTGGTGCTGATGTTTTGAATGGCAGCGATATTACTGACGGCATCTTCCTGTTCTTGTTTTTGAATGCTTTTGATCTGTTTTGCAATCCGGTTTCGGATAATAAAATCTTTTTCTATGATTGCAAGCCGCTTTAAATTAACAATTGTATCATATTCCATTTTTTCCTGCAGCACATTCTTTACAGCCGCCTTGTCTGATTTGTTGAAGGATTCAAGCTTTACCAGTGTATCTGTAAATATGGTATCCTGTTCTTTGTAGGTATAAGAGTACAATTGAACATTTAAATTGTCTGCACTATCAGCAACAACATCAACATCTATATCTTCTTTTTTTTCAAATACTCTTTTTACTTTTCGAAGCAGTCCGGTTCGCTGCTCATTATTGACGAGTATTTTTTTTATGATAACCAGTGAATCATGAATCGTTTTCTCATTATAAATTTGGGTAGAATAAAGGGTTGTATCCTTTGACTTATCTACCAGTGTGCCGATTACTAAGATATCCGGTTTGTCATTATTTAGTTTTAGTATTTCTGTGTTCTCAAGTACTTTTTTGTTCCACCACATTTGTATAGTATCTATCTGGTGTATTCTAAAAGTATCTCCTTCAATATATTTTCTATATGTTTCAAATAGCTGATTAATGCTGTCAACAGACTTGTTGTATTTATCTATGTAGATATTTTTTTTCGTAATGGTGTATAAACGTAAAAACTGATCTGCGTTATTTGTCTGATCGGAAAGACTGCTAAGGTGTTTGATTTTTTGGTCCGGATATTGAAATTCTTTTACCGTTTCCCGAAGGGATGAAAACGCACGGTGTGCAAATAAACAAATAGAAAAAATCCCTATGATACCGATCGTTAATAATAAGGTTAATTTTATTTGAACTTGATTTTCTCTCCACTTCATACTATTAAAATAAAAAAATAAAACCGGATTCGAATTTCGTTTTTTATGTTTTATCCCTCACTTGCTGTTTGCTTCCACAAATGTGTGGAACTTTTCAGCATATTTATCAGGTGCTGATTTTGTAAAACATTGATTATTATATTTTTGAATAGCTGGCACCATTATTCTTAAAGACATATCATTAATTAACCAAACCAATGATAATTATGATACAGACATTATTAACAACAATTGCAGCAGCGGGATTAAGCATGAGTGTTATGGCACAAAATGATTCTACTACGATTAAAAGAGATACTGTTAAATCAAAAGAAACAGGTTCATTGATATTTCACGGAACATTGTTAACGTTTGGTCCGCAGACAGACAGCTCAAAAGCAAAGCCTAAAACGGTAGATACTGTTAAAACCGGTACTAAGTATACATCGGCATATGTTATTTATGGCCCGCAAACAGATTCGGTTAAAGCAAAACCAAAAGCAGCCGATACGGTTAAGACGGGTTCAAAATATGCATATTCATATGTTGTGTACAGTCCGCAAACAGACTCAAGCAAAGCCAAGCCTAAAGCGGTGGATACAGTTAAGACCGGAACAAAGTATGCAGGTGTGTTAGATGTCCATACTATTCTTGCTTTTAATCCGATTGATGGTCCTCAAACCGATTCGTTAAAAACTAAGCCTGGAACAGTTGTTAAACCAGATTCAACAACAAAACCTGGTGCAGATAAAAAAACAGGTGCTATGTATTTTGATAGAAAAACAGGTTCTATCATTTAAGTCTGCGCCAACGCTACTGGTTATTATATATAGGGGTGTATATAATAAATGGGGTAATTTTTTGTATGAAAAAGCCTTCCTGAGATCTCTCCGGGAAGGCTTTTTTTATGATGTTATAAGCAACTTTCTTTAAACACCTTCTGCAACAACTTCTGTTACTTCAGGTACCATGCGCTTTAATAAATTTTCAATGCCGGATTTTAATGTAACCGTTGAAGACGGGCATCCGCTGCAAGAGCCCTGTAACTGAACTTTTACGACACCATCCACAAAGGATTCAAAGTTAATAGCACCGCCATCCTGTTCAACAGCCGGACGGATATATTCATCCAGCACAACTTTTATTTTTGTTACCACTTCCGGCTCCCCTTCAACAGGTGCTGTATTGGATAGTGGTTTATGTGTTTCTTTAAATAAAGGTTTTCCTTCTTCAATATATCCTTTGATCAAGGATTTGATCATTCCGCTTACTTCTTCCCATTCCATGCCCTCAGACTTGGTAACAGTAATAAAATTAGCAGCCATAAATACACGTTTTACAAAATCAAAACGGAACAGGTCTAATACCAACGGACAGGATTCTGCAGAAGATGCCATAGGAAAATCTACGCTGCCTTCTTCGACTAACGTTTTATCTGTAATGAATTTTAATGTGTTTGGGTTGGGTGTAGCTTCTGTATAAACTTCTATTTTTTTAGTTTCCATGGGGATTCAATGCTTTTATGTACAAACACCTGTTTTCCTAAAGAGGTTCTGTAAAGGTACAAATTTTACTTTCGAGTTGCTAGTTTCCAGCTATCAGACAAAAAGGCGCTCAAAAGAGCAATATTGTAATTGTAGATATTAAAATTAAATTTTACCTTTGAAATTCATCAGATGATATTATGAATTATTATTCCGAAAAAATAGAAGTGGTAAAATTAGCAGATCAGGTAGCTGCTAAATTACAGCAGCTTATTGGTTCGGGTGAATATAAAAAAGGGGATAAGATTCCTACTGAGCCCGAACTAATGGCCCGATTTGGTGTGGGCCGTTCAACAGTACGGGAGTCTGTACGTATACTGGCGAATGCCGGTCTGCTATCAGTTTTACAAGGCAAAGGAACTTTTGTACAGGACACTACTGTTGTAGCCGAACCTTTGCACCAGCGCCTCCGCAGGGCCAATAATAAAGAGCTGAATGAGGTACGTCACATGCTTGAGATAACCATGGTTCAAAAAGCTGCTGAAAACAGGACTGAAAAAGAAGTGAAACAAATGCGGACATTGCTGAATCAGCGAAGGAGAGCAATTGAAGAACAGTTGCAGGATGAATGCCTCAATGCCGATATCGCCTTTCATGTAGTGATAGCGGAAGCGTCAAAAAATCAGGTATTGATTGACTTATACAAAACGTTTTCAAAAGTGATCAGTGAGTATTTTCAAACCGAATATCCCGACACAAAAGCGTATAAACGTTCACAGGCTCTTCACGAAAAATTATGTGATGCAATTGCAACCAAAGAATCTAAAAAAGCAGCTGAATACATGTCTCAGATATTAAGTCTGGATTAAAAAATTTACTTTTATTCATCAGATGATAGGATGAATTAAGTGATTAAAAGAAATAAATTATGGAAAATGAACAAGAAGTAGCAGAGCGGCAGGTTAGTCAAACCATCCAGACAACGGTATACCCGATTCTCTTTGCAATCAGTGGCGCACATTTATTGAATGATCTTATACAGCAGTCAATACCATTGATGTATCCGGTCTTTAAGCAATCACTTAATCTTAGCTTTACAGAAATCGGGTTGATTACATTTGTGTTAAACTTCACCGCATCGTTGCTTCAGCCTGCCATTGGCTTGTATACAGATGTGAAACCAAAACCCTATTCGCTGCCGATTGGCATGTGTTTTACCTTGGTGGGTATTATCTTTTTGTCTGTTGCTACAAACTTCTATCTGATTCTTGCATCTGTATGTGTGGTGGGTATCGGTTCTGCTATTCTTCACCCGGAATCTTCCCGTGTGGCATACATGGCATCCGGCGGCTCAAAGAAAAGAGGATTGGCGCAATCCATCTTTCAGATCGGCGGGAACACCGGGAGTGCGATAGCACCACTGGTAGTTGCGTGGCTCATAGCACCGAAAGGGCAGCAGGGTATTATTTATTTAACGGCCTTTGCTCTGTTTGCAATTATCATTCAATCACGTGTATCTGTATGGTATAAAAATTATTTATCCAGCAGAAGTAAAAAGACGACATCAATAGGCGACACACATAACCTGTCCAGAAACAAAGTGATCAGCGCGTTAACCATTCTGGTAGTGTTAATATTCTCTAAGTTTGTGTATGTATCAAGCATTACAAGTTATTATACCTTTTATCTGGACAAAACATTTGGATTAACGGTAGAGCAATCTCAATTCTATTTGTTCATGTTTCTTGTATCGATGGCTATTGGGACGTTCCTCGGCGGGCCGTTAAGCGACCGGTTCAATAGAAAACACGTGATCTGGTTTTCTATTTTAGGTACAGCTCCGTTTGCGTTATTATTACCCTATGCAAATTTATTCTGGTCGGGAATATTATGTGTAATGATTGGCTTAATCCTGTCATCTGCGTTCTCAGTAATACTGGTATATGCACAGGAACTGATGCCGGGGAAAATCGGCATGGTATCAGGCCTGTTCTTCGGACTTGCTTTTGGCATGGGCGGAATCGGTTCCGCTATTTTAGGATACGTTGCCGATCAAACGTCGATTGATGTTGCATTCCGGATTGCTTCTGTATTGCCTTTACTTGGGCTGGTTGCAGGTTTTTTACCGAATCTTAAAAAGGAGATAGAAGCAGTAAAATCAATGTAAGTAAATTAATTGAAGCAAGTGAGAGCGTTCATTCTTGGTTATAGGGTGAACGCTTTTTTAAATTCACCGCAACGTTTTTCGCAAAGGGCGAAAAGAAACATACTGAACAAATTGATAAAAATTTCATTGTCTTAATACTAAGTACTCTGACTATATATTTTTTACAAACTGCCTACTGTCTACTGTCCACTTTTTCTTCCATCCCTGAAACCGCAATCGCACCGCAGGCATCACCTGCCACATTAATAACGGTACGGAACATGTCCAGTAAACGATCCGGAGCCATTATAAAAGCAATTGCTTCAATTGGTACATGAATGGCGTCTAATACAATGATCAGTGTGATCATGCCTGCACCCGGAATGCCTGCCGCACCAACTGCTGAAAGCGTTGCTGTTAATGCAATGATAACCATTTGTCCGAGTGTAAGATCGATTCCTGTTGCCTGTGCAATAAATACAGCTGCAATGCTTTGATACAATGCAGTGCCATCCATATTTATGGTTGTACCCAGTGAAAGGACAAAATCAGAAATTTCTTTTTTGATACTAAAACCATTTGAAACACGTTCCATCGTAACAGGTAATGTTGCCGCGCTTGAGCTGGTAGAAAAAGCCATTAAGAAAACCGGCTGCATAGTTTTAAAAAACTTTCCATAGGAAATTTTTGAAAACAACCGGATAATAAGCGGATACAGAATAAATAATATAACAGCCAGTCCTGCAATGACTGTAAGCATATAATACAGCAGAGATAAAAAAACTTTGGCATCAAAACTAATCGATGCGATCAGGGCGAATACACCAACCGGAGCGATCCCCATAATCAGCATAACCAGTTTCATAAAGGTTTCATTTAACCCTTCGACAAACTGAATAACAATCTCTGATTTTGAAACATCAACTTTTGATAATGCTATGCCGAATAAAATAGAAAAAATAACTACCTGCAGCATCATACCATTATTGCTCATCGCATAAAAAATATTATTCGGAAACATTTCCGTGATCATATCCATAGCACTGCCGGTGCCTTGCTGCGCTTTATCTATCAGTCCGGTTGTTTTATCCTGATACGATGCAAATAATTCGCTTTTTGTTTTTTCCGGAATGGCATTGCCTGGTGTAAATGCACTTGCCAGTATAACGCCCAGAATTGTGGACGTGAAGCAGGTAATGGTAAACAGAACAAGCGTGCGGCCGCCAATGCGGCCAAGTTTATTGATATCCCGTAAACCTGCGATCCCGCTAATGATCGATGTGATGATTAGCGGGATCGCAAGCATTTGAAGCAGTTTGATGAAGATGGTCCCCAATGGTTTGATGTAACTGAGTGTCCATTCTGAACCACCGTTGATATTTCCCGCAGCAATACTCCAGGCAACACCAATTACCATACCTGCTAAAATTTTTATGTGCAGGGGAATTTCTTTATTGTTTTTTTCAGTCAAGACGTATTGCTTTATTTCTTAAGTAGAAATCCACCATAACAATTGCCGCCATTGCTTCAACAATCGGTACGGCTCTGGGAACCACGCATGGGTCATGGCGGCCTTTACCGCTTACAGTAACCGTTTCACCTTTGTCGTTGATGCTTTCCTGGTCAATCATAATTGTAGCTACAGGTTTAAATGCCACGCGGAAATAAATATCTTCTCCGTTGCTGATACCGCCCTGAATACCGCCTGAATTGTTGGTTTGTGTACGTACATTGCCCTGTTCATCCGCATAAAATTTATCGTTGTGCTGTGACCCGAACTGTTCTACACCTTCAAACCCGCTTCCGTATTCAAACCCTTTTACGGCATTGATGCTTAACATGGCTTTGCCAAGTTCTGCATGCAGTTTATCAAATACCGGTTCGCCTAAACCAACCGGAACACCTTCAATTACGCAGCTTACAACACCACCAATGGTATCTTTATTTTTACGTGTTTCATCAATAAATTCAATCATTTTTGCTGCTACAGCATCATCCGGACAACGGATGATATTGGTTTCCGCGTTCGGAATATTCAGTGCTTTATAATCGGTCGTAAGTTTCAACGGACCAACCTGTGAAACATATGCCTGAATCTTAATATTTACTTTAGCCAGAATCATTTTAGCCAGTGCGCCAGCAGCTACGCGTGCCAGCGTTTCCCGGGCAGAACTTCTGCCGCCGCCGCGGTAATCACGGAAGCCATATTTTTCCTGATAGGTGTAATCTGCATGAGACGGGCGGAAACGATCTGCAATGTGTGAATAATCTTTACTGCGCTGATCGGCGTTACGCACCATCATAGCAATAGGCGTACCGGTAGATTTTCCTTCAAATACACCGGATAAAATTTCTATCTCATCGTCTTCCTGACGCTGTGTAACGATCTTGGACTGACCGGGTTTTCTGCGGGCCATTTCAGATTGAATAAACGCTTCGTCGATTTCGATATTAGGCGGACAACCATCCACTATAACTCCAACAGCATTACCATGTGATTCTCCAAAGGTTGTAATGCGAAATATTGTGCCGTATGTATTGCTCATTTTTTAATAACAAGGATTGCAGTAACTACTAACATAACTAAAATAATCAGGTTCGCCAAGTGGTTGAATAAATCATTCTCTTTGGCTATATAGAGTTTATTATTGGTTTGGTGGGTATAACGATTGTAAAACTCATCGTTGGTTAACATGGCATTGCTTTCATGTACCCGTTCACCATACACATTCAGAATAGATTTCGGATACAGCGTGTCGTATTTTTTTGTTCCGGTATTGAAGTATATATACATGAACGCATCGCGCATTAAATATTGTCCGCTGCGTAACGGATTGATCTGGAACTTAAGTTCTTTACGTACCCGCCATTGTTCGCCTTCAATGATCTTTTGTGAAACAAATTCTTCACTCATTAATTCAATATCTGAAGAAATAAATTCAAAGGTGCCAATAGAAGAAGGATCAGCGTTGGTTTCCAGAACAATGGTTAAAAACGTCGCCTGTCCGTTGCGGATTCTTTTTTCAGTCAGGTAATCTTTTATGTAAAACGAACCGGCAGGAATTATTTTTTTTGCTGGGAAGGATGGTAATTCCTTTACCTGAATAGACATGCCATTATCTTTGATCGTATATTTCTCCGCCAGGCGAACAATTCCTTCATCGTTGGTACCTTTTTTATAGGCATATACATACCACTCTGTAGCGGGGATATCAATATCAATGGGTTTTTGAGGGAAAATAAACTGATCTAAAACAATCATTTTTAAATATTTGCGTCCATCTATCCGGAGCGTATCCATCTTGAATTCACCGGATACACTGCGTTCCTGAACCAGGCAGTTGTTGTTTTTAATTTTCTTCTTTAATACTTCTTTTTGAAGATGGCTTTCAATAAATGTAAACGGAATGTTTTTTTCGAAAGGAGTAAGGATATAACCTGTAATGTGAATGGGTTGAAGAATGTAGCTAGTGGTTACATTACTTTCAAGATGCCATTCAATCTCCGGGACTTCCAGTTGAAGTTTGGTTTTACCCAGCCAGGCTTCAACCGGCGGTTCAATGGGGGTATCTGAATCTGTTGAAAGGATTGTTACTGTAAAAGGCGGATTGGTAAACGTTTTGTTTTTTGTCTGGACAGAAATTGCAGGAATAGATTTGGGCCCTACTTTTATAGGTTCATACCATTGAACAATGGAATATGTCTTCTCACTGCCTTCTTTCTCATTAAAATAAGTATGAGATTTCACCATGTCGGCTATATCCGGAAACTGGTAATTTTTATAGGCGTTAAATTCTTTTTTACCATCCTTTGAGAATGTAATAGATATACTTAAAAAATCATTTTTATGTAAAGTAGTGTTGTTACATTTAAAAGAAATAGTTTGACTATTCGAAGAAATCTGAAATAGAACCCCTAAGATTAATGTGATTATTCCTCGATATAGTGCAACTAAATTCAATTTAATGGATAGTTAAGGGATATTTTATACAAAAATGATAAAAATACTCGATAAATAGTCAGCTTGGTACAACCTTTCATGTAATATTCCCGTTTAAAATTAAAGTTTTCAACTTAAATCATTACAAAGCTATATGTTAAATTATGCAAAATTTATTCTTGAAAAAGTGAGTTTTGACCCTCAATTATTTGAGAAAGAATTATTAAAGCATTTAAGTGAATTAATTGTTGAAGAAGTTATAGAGCTAAAAAACTGGTGTTATGAAAATTTTGGGCAAAAACATGCGATGGTTTTGAACCGCTGTTTTGCTTAAGTCTCTTTTTTTATAAATGTCAGGTTTCTGGAGAGCCCTTCGATTTTGGTTCTTTTTATAGTAGAGTCTTTAAAAAGAATATTGAATACTTCTTTAGTAATTTCTTTTAATGGCATTTCAAAATATTTTTTGAGTTCTTCCGAAGGGGAGAACTCATTTTTATTTATAGGCTGTGCAAATCTATTCCAGGGACAAACTTCCTGACAGATATCACAGCCAAACGCCCAGCCTTGCATCTGCTCTTTAAATTCAGACGGAATTTGTTCTTTTAATTCAATTGTTAAATAAGAGATGCATTTGCTGCCGTCTACCTGGTAAGGTTCAGTAATAGCATTGGTTGGGCAGGCGTCGATGCAGCGGGTACAGGTTCCGCAATAATCTTTGATTGGCCCGTCCGCATCCAGTTCCAGATCAATAATCAACTCGCCGATGAAGAAATAACTTCCGGAGTCTTTTGTAATAATGTTGCTGTGTTTTCCCACCCAGCCTAAACCGCCTTGTTTGGCCCAGGCTTTATCCATTACGGGAGCTGAGTCAACAAAGGCCCTGCCGTTCACTTCACCGATCTGTTCGGTAATGTGCTGCAACATTTGTTTAAACTTATCTTTTAGTACATAGTGGTAATCTTTCCCGTAAGCGTACCGGGAAATCTTGGTTTCACCTGTTGAAAGTATTTCATCTTCCGGAGCAGGCGTATAATTAAGTAAAACAGAAACAACGGATTTTGCGCCGTCAACCAGCTTTCGGGGATCAAGGCGTTTATCGAAATAATTCTCCATCCACGACATGGTGCCGTGCTGGTTGCGGTTCAGCCAGGATTCGAGGCGCGGGGCTTCTTCTTCTAAAAATCGTGCTGCTGAAATACCGCAATAATCAAAGCCCGCTATACGTGCAGCTTCTTTAACAATACGCGTGTTGTGCGCTATTTGTAAAGAAGCCATATGTTATTCAAATAAAGTACCTGATTGAGCCGGTGGCGTGCGCTGCAGATGTTTGTAGGCCAGCGGAGTTACTTCCCGTCCGCGGGATGTACGTTTTAAATACCCTTCCTGAATTAAGAATGGTTCATACACTTCTTCAATGGTTTCTGCTTCTTCGCTTACAGCTGTAGCAATAGTTGACAAGCCTACCGGGCCGCCTTTAAATTTATCGATAATGGTTGTAAGGATTCTGTTATCCATATCATCCAATCCGTTGTGATCCACATTTAAGGCCTGAAGTGCTATACGCGCAATCTCCAGCGTAATGGTACCATCGCCTTTTATCTGAGCAAAATCCCGTGTACGTCTTAATAAATTATTGGCGATACGCGGTGTACCTCTGCTGCGGCGTGCAATTTCAAAGGCTGCTGTTTCCAGGATCGGTGTATTCAACAGGTCGGAAGAACGCTGCACAATGCGGGTAAGCAATTTCGCATCGTAATATTCCAAACGGGCATTGATACCAAAACGTGCACGCAACGGAGAGGTAAGCAAACCGGCACGTGTAGTGGCACCAATCAGTGTAAACGGATTTAAACCGATCTGTATACTCCGGGCATTGGCACCCGAATCCAGCATGATATCAATTTTATAATCTTCCATAGCAGAGTACAGATACTCTTCAACTACGGAATTTAAGCGGTGAATTTCATCAATAAATAATACATCATTCGTCTGCAGGTTGGTGAGCAAACCCGCCAGATCGCCGGGCTTTTCCAATACAGGACCGGATGTGATCTTAATATTTGAATTTAATTCATTCGAAATAATGTTGGAAAGCGTTGTTTTACCCAGGCCCGGAGGGCCGTGCAACAATACGTGATCCAACGGTTCGCCGCGCTGTTTGGCAGCTCCCACAAAAATTTTCAGGTTTTCGAGTATTTTATCCTGACCGGCAAAATCATCAAAAGATAGCGGGCGTAATGCTCTTTCTATCTCCTTCTCACCGGAAGTGAATTGTTCGTCGTCTGATTTTAAATAGTCTTCACGCATTGGTACAAAGATAGTCAATTGAAAGTGTAAAGTGAAGAGTGTAAAGTGCAGTCGTTTCTTAGTTATAAACCTAATCTCTTAATTAAAGAGAGAATACTTACACTTTTTACTTTTTACACTCTACACTTTTTCCTCAAATGAACTTCCTTTTGATTAATATTGTATATTATTTCTAATACCCCCTGTTTTAAACATACGAATATGCCTCAGTTACAGAAAGAATGGTTTGATACCTGGTTTGATACACCATATTACCATATTTTGTATAGCAACCGCGATGAATCTGAAGCGGAAGTGTTTTTAACGAATCTGATGAACCACATGGCTGTTCCGAAAGGTGCAAGTATCCTTGATTTACCTTGCGGAAAAGGAAGGCATACGTTGTTTCTGGCAGAAAAGGGGTATACGTTAACAGGGGCAGATCTTTCTGTTGCCAGTATTGCACTGGCTCAATCACATGCACCGGCAGGTGTTACCTTTCTCGTGCATGATCTCCGGAAACCGGCATGGAATGAATCGTTTGATTATGTGTTGAATTTATTTACCAGTTTCGGTTATTTTGAAACAGAAGCTGAAGACCGGGCAGCATTTACAACACTTTCAAAGGCACTGAAGAGTGGCGGTTCGTTGGTTATTGATTTTATGAATGTAACCCGGGCGGTAAATTTATTGAAGGAAGAAGAAACCAAGGTAATGGAAGGTATCGAGTTTCAGTTAAAACGTTATGTGAAAGATGGCTATATTCATAAAGAGATCCGTTTTGAAGCAGACAATACGCCGTTTTTCTTTACAGAACGTGTGAAAGCACTAACGCTGGATGATTTCAAAGAATTCTTTACCTTTGCAGGACTAACATTGGTCGATACCTTTGGCAGCTATCAATTAGATGCATATGATGCCGCAGAGTCTGACCGATTAATCATGATTGCTAAAAAATAATCAACATGTTACTGAGTGCTTTAATTTTATTTTTAGTTGCGTTTGTTCCCGCATTGTTTGTTTACTTTACTTCTGCCAGAGGAACAGAAAATTTTAAATTTATTTTATCGTTTAGCGGTGCGTATTTATTTTCTATAACAGTTATTCATATTTTACCGGAAGCGGTTACCGAATCAGGGAACTTCAAGCTTGCGGGAATTTTTGTACTGCTTGGTTATTTCCTTCAGATGCTGATTGAATATTTCTCCACGGGTGTAGAACACGGGCATATTCATTTACATGATGATCATAAAGGCACACAAAAATATTTTATTATGCTGGCGATGTGTGTGCATGGTTTGTTAGAGGGAAGCTTATTAATGCACCCATCACACATGCATGCAGAAGGCGAGCACAATACGTTGCTGATCGGGTTGGTCTTACACAAACTTCCGGAAGCATTTGCATTAGCAACCGTTCTGATTGGCTTGTTGAAAACCCGTACCTCTATCTTTGGCTGGCAGCTGGTATTTGCACTGGCCTCGCCGCTTGGTTTATTTGTAAGTGATTATTTATCTGATCAAGGCATTCTGGATGCAGAAGGAATGGGATTATTGTTTGCGTTGTTAGCCGGTAATTTCTTATATATATCCACGACCATATTTTTTGAATCAAACCCGCAACACAAGTTTAAAGCAAACCGTTTGGTTATGTCGCTGCTGGGCGCAGTAACGGCGGTACTTGTGGAATATGTGCTGGGATAAGGGATATTATCAGATACACAAAACAATTAGTGTGAGAGCAAAAGGTATCCATAAATCTTTCATATTGATATCATAGATCTTTTTGATTTTTGGCATAAACAACAATACCAATGCACAAACGATAAGAAGCAGATCAAACAATAAGGTATATAAAGGAATACAGCCTAAATTATGTAATGCATCGATTACATTGTTGTTAGAAGTCGATGCACATGGATTATTTAAATACTCAATGAAATTATTGAATAATCGAATGCTTTGAATCAGCATAATTACAACGGTTAAAATCCATCCGGCCTTTTCTGAAAAATAAAAAGCAGCAGCGTTGTGACTGGTAATAATAAAAACAGAATATCTCTGATTGATATCCTTATCGAATCGAAACTTTCATATTGCAATAAATTAAGAATACTGATTTTTAATATATATAGCGATGAGGTCGAGTAAGATAAAACCAGAATAATAATTGAAATGATTATCTGGAAAAGATTCAGTTTTAGTTTCATCATTACAATATCTATTTAATTACTTTCCCGCCCCCCATAACCTGTACTTCGGAACCTTCTGCCAGAAAGATAGACGTTGGTTTTGTTTCAAGAAACGGTACAAAAGCTTCGCCGAATAATTCTTTTGTGCTGAATGAAAAATTCAGATTGTGCATGCGGTATACTTTCCAGCGCGGGTGAATTACTTCATATGCAGAAGTTTTTTTATCAGAAAGCTTTGTATACCCCCAGTAATGTTCGGTAATAAATTCAGCTTCACTGCCTTCTTTAATATCTACAGGTTCAATACCTGCTTTCACGCGTAAATAATTCCATTTATTATTTACTTTCCATTCGTATTCAATCCGCTGCTCGTTCTCCAGCATGTCCCATTGATGGCGCATCGGAAGTGTCTGATAATTTTCGCCGTATACCGTGTTGGCAATAAATGTTACCATGGTTTTAGGTACAATTTCTTTGATGAAAACCACACCACGCTTCCATTCTTTATTGTCTTCATAACGCACATAAAAGCGCAGATTAACCTCCGGAAAAGAATGGTGGTTTGGTATGGTAAACCCTTTAATCTTTACGGCATCAAATAAAAAACCTACAACCGATACATAACAGGTATTATTCCATAAATCAAGTTCGGTATGCTCAGGTAAATAGGGTTTTAAAATTTCAGGATCTACTGCATAGTTCGCTAAAATCAATTTTCTCCATTGGGCTGTAAGGAATGGTGACGGCATAAGATTGGGTTGCGGGTTTGTATGTTAAATATAAAAAATAATCTGTTACTGTCACATAAATATGACAGCAATGAAGCGCGGCAGCTCTTTAACCAGCTTTTGTCTATAATTAAAAGATGATTGCTATAAGCGTTAAGGATTCAAAAATGAGAAAGATTCCGTTTCATTGCCGTTTGGCTTCAGCTAACAGATGAAATGGATATACATTTGATAAAAATAATCTGTTACTGTCACATAAATATGACAGCAATGAAGCGCGGCAGCTCTTTAACCAGCTTTTGTCTATAATTAAAAGCGGATTGCTATAAGCGTTAAGCATTCAAAAATGAGAGAGATTCCGCTTCATTGCCGTTTGGCTTCAGCCAACAGATTAAATGGATATACATTTGATAAAAAATAATCTGTTACTGTCACATAAATATGACAGCAATGAAGCGCGGCAGCTCTTTAACCAGCTTTTGTCTATAATTAAAAGCGGATTGCTATAAGCGTTAAGCATTCAAAAATGAGAAAGATTCCGTTTCATTGGCGTTTGGCTCCAGCCAACAGATTAAATGGATATACATTTGATAAAAAATAATCTGTTGCTGTCACATAAATATGACAGCAATGAAGCGCGGCAGCTCTTTAACCAGCTTTTGTCTATAATTAAAGCGGATTGCTATAAGCGTTAAGCATTCAAAAATGAGAAAGATTCCGTTTCATTGGCGTTTGGCTCCAGCCAACAGATGAAATGGATATACATTTGATAAAAATAATCTGTTGCTGTCACATAAATATGACAGCAATGAAGCGCGTCAGCTCTTTAACCAGCTTTTGTCTATAACTAAAAGATGATTGCTATAAGCGTTAAGGATTCAAAAATGAGAAAGATTCCGTTTCATTGCCGTTTGGCTTCAGCCAACGGAATGGGAATCAGTTATCAGATATGGCTTTTATTCCAAAAATTTTATTGTATTCATAAGCTTCCTCACTAAAAGTTTTTGATGCATGATGTTGCTCTTGATTTTTAATATAACGAATCACATTTTTTACCTGAGATTCGCTTACAGAAATGGCAAAATAATCATCTTGCCACATAAATTCTTTATTTATGAAATAGTTTTGATTTAGCCAATGAGAGGATTCTCCTTTGATATGCTGGGCTACCAAAGAAATTGATTGTTCTTTACCAAGCGAAATAAGGCAATGTAAATGATCTCTATAACCATTTACTGATTGTAAAAATATTCCATGTTCTTTACAATTTTGCATAATCCTCTTTTTAACTTGATATCTGATTTCTCTTGTTAAAAAAGGCGTTCTGTTTTTTGTGGCAAAAACAAGATGTACCCAGATTCTGGCAAATGACATAGCTGTGTTGATTTAAATAAAATTAAACTTAGCTATACTGAAATAATTTATAGATATACATTTGATAAAAAATAATCTGTTACTGTCAGATAAATATGACAGCAATGAAGCGCGGCAGCTCTTTAACCAACTTTTGTCTATAATTAAAAGCGCATTGCTATACGCGAAAAGGATTCAAAAATGAGAAAGATTCCGTTTCATTGCCGTTTGGCTTCAGCCAACAGATGAAATGGATATACATTTGATAAAAAAATAATCTGTTACTGTCACATAAATGCAACAGCAATGAAGCGCGGCAGCTCTTTAACCAACTTTTGTCTATAATTAAAAGCGCATTGCTATACGCGAAAAGGATTCAAAAATGAGAAAGATTCCGCTTCATTGCCGTTTGGCTTCAGCTAACAGATGAAATGGATATACATTTGATAAAAAAATAATCTGTTACTGTCACATAAATGCAACAGCAATGAAGCGCGGCAGCTCTTTAACCAGCTTTTGTCTATAATTAAAAGCGGATTGCTATAAGCGTTAAGGATTCAAAAATGAGAAAGATTCCGCTTCATTGCCGTTTGGCTTCAGCTAACAGATGAAATGGATATACATTTGATAAAAAAATAATCTGTTACTGTCACATAAATATGACAGCAATGAAGCGGCAGCTCTTTAACCAGCTTTTGTCTATAATTTAAAGCGCATTGCTATACGCGAAAAGCATTCAAAAATGAGAAAGATTCCGCTTCATTGCCGTTTGGCTTCAGCCAACAGATGAAATGGATATACATTTGATAAAAAAATAATCTGTTACTGTCACATAAATATGACAGCAATGATTGCTATAAGCGTTAAGCATTCAAAAATGAGAAAGATTCCGTTTCATTGCCGTTTGGCTTCAGCCAATGGAAATGATTGAAAGGCTTTGCTTCATTGCCGTTGGGCTCCATCCAACAGAATAAAAGTATTATCTGAATCAAAATTGGATTTTACAGAAAATAAAAAGTCCCGCTCAATGGCGGGACTCATAAAAAATATATAATCACTTGACTAAAGTGGACATCGTTAAAGGGTAATATCTAAATTACCTGCGAGTAAGTCCTGGTCAGTTGGCAACGGTATATTCTGTTCTTTCAATTCTTTATCCAGATCTGCAATTTCAGGCAGAGGAGATACAATCATTTTTTCTTCCGTTGTAAAAGTACCATCACTTGTAGGTTTCGCTTTGTTTGCTGTTAAAGAGGCGTTTGCAAATTCTCTTGCACGATACGTATACTGAGCTGCTTTTTTATATTCTTTTGCCAGATAAAGTTGTTTCGCATAACGTTCGTATTGTACGCCTTTACCAAAATCTCCGGTATATGTTTTGCCGTTTTTAACAGCCATGTGGGTCATGCCCAACAAACGGTTTGTCTTCAATAACATATTTTTTGTTTTTAATGGATCGGGTTGTACCGGTGATTGAGATTGAAAAATAAATGCCAATAAAATAAATACGATTAAAGATATTTGTTTTTTCATAGGTAATTGATTTCAGTTCGTTTATGAAGATAAAGGAATTGCAGAAGAGAAGCAATTCCTTTATTTGAATTTAATATTCAATGTGAATAACTTGGCGGAACTGCTGCTGTTTTATCGCTATCTGTATACAATGATGTAGGATGTGTCTGTAACCATTTGCGCATTTAAACTCTGAACAGTGAGTTCCGGGCAGGCACATTGGGTAAGTAGTACAGTATCTTTTTTATTTCCTTTCAACTCAAATGCAATGGTACAGTTATTGCGATTGTGAACAAAATGTATGCCGTCTGTAGATTTCGCATTGCTCATATAACTATCCAGCGTATCTGCATATTTGTTTTCTACCCGAAGCGTGAACTGTGCAGTTGAATCATCCATGGTAAACAACTCAAGAGATTGCTCCAGGCTGTCATTAGACAAATGGTAATTATGTTTTAACAGCTTATTTGCAACGGGCATATCAGATGTGCCACAGGCGGCACACAGAAATAATAAAGGTAAATAGAATACCGGTTTAAACATTGTATGATTCAATTATAGATCAATGTATAAAACAAAATACATTCTTTAAATGTAGTCATATTTTAAATAAGTAGTTTCAGTTTAATCAAATAAAACAGCGTACTAATGAGCCCGTGGGGGAAAGGTCAGGTACGAAAAATTGATTGAAACTATGTTTCGCAATTCACTGTTTAATCGGTAAATTAGGTATCGGTATTTAATAGTTAACATAAAGAGAATTTTAATCAATAAGTATATGAAAACCATAACCAAAATTTCAGGAAGTTTACTGTTATCCGTATTTGTACTGGCAAGCATGTCGTTTTTATTAAAGCCGGATTATTCAAAAAGTGCTGTAGAATTTAAAATTAAAAATGCAGGCATTGGAGTAGACGGGAGTTTCAAAACGTTTGAAACAAGTATTGATTATAATGAAGCTGCTGCAGCTCCAAGCTCCATAAAAGCAACCATTACGGTAGAATCCATCAATACAGGTATTGAAGCAAGAGATAAACATTTAAGAAAGGATGATTTTTTTGATGCGGAAAAATATCCGAAAATAACATTTGAAAGCACAAAAATATTTAAAGTAACAAATGGATTTACAGCAGAAGGTAAGCTTACAATCAAAGGAGTGACAAAAGATATTACAATTCCGTTTACATATGCAGGAAATGCTCAGGGAGGAGTTTTTGAAGGTGCTGTTACATTGAATCGCCTGGATTATGGCGTTGGCGGCAAGAGCATGACTATGGGAGACGACGTTGACGTGAAATTAAAAGTAACAGCAGCAAAATAATCAGGGCGCTGAAACAAGGATAAAGCTGTGCTGATAACCTTTATAGGTGTTGTATAAAAGAATGTTTTTTACAGCACCTGTTTTTTTTATGTTCAGAACAGGTAAGTTATTGGAATCTTCAATGAATCTGGTCGCGAACCACAAGGCAAGCGCTGTTACTGTCGGGAAATCTCCTGTTAATTGTTTGTAATAACATACCGTTGTTTCTTTTCCCAGCTGCTGTGCACATACTTCATAAAAAGAATTTAAACATACATCCCCATTTTTACCAGAGAAGAGTACATCTATTTTTTCATTTTGAGGAAGATGTTTTGCAAGAAAATCTTCCAGGTGTTTCTTTATTGCTTCAGGAGAAGGATTGTTATATGTTTTAATACCTTTAATTGCAGCAGCAGCATTTAATCTGTTCGTATTTACAAGGAACATCGCAGCGCCTTCACCCGCAATAGTGCCTGTTGTTTGAGAAGAAAACAATTGGGCACTTGAAATAGTTTCGCTTTTATAGGTACCGGCTAATTTTTCAATGGTGTAATTGTATGCAGATATTTCGTCAACACCGCCAAGCAAATAGGTATTTGACGGGTATTCATTTAACAACATCTCAATATCGATCAGCGCATTTTCAAACGCCAATCCACGGTGCACGTGTGTAATATTATATCCTTTGTTTGAAGACATAATTCCTAATTGACCAGCTATGGCATTGGTTGTACTTTGTACAAAATTTGTCGGCGTTAACCGGCCTTCTTCAAACTCAATGATCTGATTTAAAAATTTAATACAATCTTCCAGGCCACCGTTTGCAGTACCCAGTACAATACCATCTACCGGGTGTTTTGAAATAAGCGAATGTCCGGTAGCAATACCCATTTTAACAGCTTTCCCTAAACGTCTTAATACGTTGGGGGGAATGCTGTCGTAATTGCTGTCAATGGCATAGAGTTTATTGTCAACTGCAGCTGCAACATGATCACTTGCCGGATCAGCAAAGGCTGGCTGAGCAGAAATACAGGCAGTTTGATGAATGTAGAACATTGCTTACAGGGAAGAGAAAATAAGTGAACTGCAATTTCCGGCAAAGCCAAATGAATTTGACATTACATGTTTTACAGGTGCTTGCCGGAATGTCTGTAGGGGTATCAATCCGGTTTCTTCGATTGGCACCTCAAAATTTATTTCAGGATATAATTCCTGATGTGTGATGGACAATATGCTGTACACCGCTTCTATTGCGGCAGCTGCACCAAGTGTATGCCCCGTATTTGATTTAGAGGAAGCAAATGGGGGAGGAGTATGGAAGATCCGCTGCATGGCAAAACTTTCAGCCTTGTCGTTATTTTCTGTACCTGTCCCATGTGCATTGACAAAGCTGATATCAGATGCTTTTAGGTTCGCTACATTCAGCGCCTGCTTCATTGCTTCGTAAGGGCCATCACCTGTATCGGAGAGGGCTGAAGCATGGTAGGCATCGTTTGCATTTGCATACCCGCTTAATACGGCATACGCTTTTTTACCTTTACAGTTTTCTTCTGTTTCTAATACTAAAAATGCGGCAGCTTCACCTAAATTTAAACCCGATCTGTTCTGATCAAATGGTTTACATTTTTCAGGTGATAGGATATGCAGCGCATTAAAACCATTAATGGTAAATTTTGCCAGGCTGTCTGTACCACCAACAATAGCGCGTTTAGCTTTCCCCTGTTTAATTAAGCGGGCTCCGTACATGATTGCGTTCGCAGACGAAGAGCAGGCTGTATTAATTGTATTGCAGATGCCCTGTATGTTATGAAGCTCCTGTAAATAAATAGCAACAGATGCAAGATCATACGAGGTAACATAGGGCGAATGATCGGATTGATTGTTCGCGTCCCGGTATAATTCATCGGTCAGGCACATGCCGCCAACCGTTGTAGCATTTATAAAGGCAGTATCAAAAGAAGAAACTTCTGCAGCGGTTAATGCACTATCGCGTATAGCTTGTTCAAAGGCATGCTGCGCAAGCAGGCTTGTACGCGTTACATTAAGGGTATTTACGTTCAGCTGTTGTTTCAGAGATTCGTTCGTGTATTTTATTTCACCAAAAGGAAGTATGGCTGCATAACGCGTTTGAAAAAGTTCAACCGTACTGATGCCGCATACTTTTTTTTGCAACGATGACCGGTTGCTTTCAAGCGAATCGCCGATGGCGCTTATAATACCGATCCCTGTAACAACAATTCTGCTCACAAATTACTTCGTTCTGTGTTGTTCAATGTAAGCAACCATTGTATTGATATCTACCAATACTTTACGCCCATCTTTCGGGTCAGTAATTTTGATGCCGTATTCTCTGTCTAATAATACGATCAACTCCAATGAATCAATGGAATCCAGCCCGAGACCTTCCCCAAACAATGGCTCATCGTCTTTAATATCTTCCGGCGTTACGGAGATCAGGTTCAAAAATTTAATTATCTGTTCTTTTAATTGGTGTTTTAATTCAGCCGTTTCCATGGTATATGTTTGTTCAAATCAAATTTTTCTTTTTAAGGCCAATAAGTGTTATGCCTTGTATGATGACAATAAAACCTAATAAAGGTAATGTCGTTTCAAGAATGTCAGCTAAGGAACCGCGTTCCAGAAATAATCCGTAATACGATTCGAGGCACCAGTATAGCGGCGATAGTTTCATAATTACAGCAAAGGATTGCGGCATAGCGAAAGAGGGGACAAGGATGCCGCTTATCGCAGCCAGTATAACTATAGATACTGCTCCAAACCCGTTTGCCTGTTCCTGCGTCTGTGAATAGGTGCCGATGCATATGGCATAGCTTATAGCACACCAGCCACATAATAAAGATACAATAAGTAATCCGAATAAATCAGCCGGAAGATTTAACGCAGGCAAGCCAATGTACGGGAAGATCCAGATGCCTAAAGAGAAAATCACAAATACCTGAAGCAACGTAACGCCTAAGTAGGTAAGTTGTTTGGAAAGTAGTGCAGTGAGATAATTTGTAGGAAGTGTTTTTAAGCGAACAAAACTTCCGCTTAATTTCTCTTTCACTACACTACCGCCTAATGAAATTACAATAAAGAACATGGCAAAGATTGTCCATGCCGGTACATTATGCTGTGTAGCGTTTGGAATGGTTTTGCTTCCATCTTTTGCTGCTGCAATCTCTTCAATGGAAATATTTTTCTGCAGAATTTCCATTTGCAGATTTTCAGGCATAGGTTTTTCATTCAGCGTAACATATAATTGCTGCACTAATTTTTTTCCTTCTATGATTTGTATGGCACTTGTAAGCGCACCATTGATTGATTGAAGAAAGGACTGCTGTAACACCGGATTGTAAATAAAAGTGATTGGCAAGGGTTTTTCAGGAAATTCTTTTTTAGTTAATGTGTTTTCTGCCAGGCCAAATTCATGTAATGCCTTTGAAGAGACATTCGTTGATTTTTGAGAAATGGAAGACGAAAATGTTGGCGGAATGATGATAGATATAAGTACATCATTTTCGTGCATCAATGTATTCAATGATTCGTTTGTAAGATCTTTTGAAACTTGTTTGATCTCGAACATGCCGATCTGATCAAGTGCTTCAATAAATTCAATACTTGTGTAGGCCGTATCTTTATTGCAAACCAACAGGGGTATTTTATTTTCATTTACCAGTTCGAACGTGCTGTTCTGAATACTTGTTATAACCAATACCAGAATAATGGGCATTACAAACATGAGCAGTAAACCTACCTTATCACGAAATAAAAGGAGCGTATCTTTACGTATGGTAGCCCAAAGTTTAAACATATTAATCTCTAAATGCTTTACCGGTTAAGTGTAAGAAAAGGGATTCGAGGTCTTCTTCATGATGTGAGGCTAACAGATCCGGAATGTCATTGCATGCAATCAGTTGACCATTGTCTATCAATGCAATTCTGTTACACAGACTTTCTGCTTCGGCTAACTGATGTGAGGTATAGACAAGGGTCATACCTGCTTTATTCAATTGTTTTAAATATTCAATAATCGCATGGCGTGTCTGAATATCTACACCAACGGTTGGCTCATCTAAAAATAAAATACGGGGCTGGTGTATTACACCAATAGCCAGATTTACCCTGCGTTTCATTCCTCCTGAAAAAGTTTTGACTGCTTTATGTTTAACATCTGTCAATCCTAATATATCCAGAAGCTCTGTTGTTCGGTTTGTTATTTCTTTTTTAGACAAGCCTGCCCATGCACCGAAGAACTGTAAATTTTCGATCGGGCTTAATTCATCATACAGAGAGAAATCCTGCGGCACAAACCCGAATAATTTCCGCGTACACTTTGCATGGATATCTTCATTGAACAAAGTCACCACGCCACTTACGGGTTTTAACAAGCCTGTCATAAGGCTTATTAGGGTGGATTTGCCGGCACCATTTGGTCCAAATAAACCAAAGCGTTCGCCTTCAAAAACAGTTAAATTAAAATCATTGAAATAAACGCCTGAATTTTCAGTGTAGTGAAAAGACAGGTTAGATATGGTAATAGCAGGATTCGTTATTTCTGCCATTTGATTTTAGTTAATTCTTTAAATGCCTTTTTTTCCAGCTCAGAAATTTCAAGCAGGTAATCGCCCATCACATTAAAATCTGCCTGAGAAGTAATACGGCCTTTATAAATACCTGCTGCCTGAATCGCAGCACTTCTCCATAAATCTCCCGACTGTGTAAATGATTTAGAGATTTCAAGCAATTGGTCGTCGTTATGAAAGGCATGTGCCTGCTGAAGAAATGCCCCATAGATGAAGCGGAATCCGCCACCGCCCGTACCGATTTCTTCCTGCATACGCACCAGTTGAGCCAGGTATAAACCTGCTTTTTCAATGCCTAATTTATCGCGCCAGTTTTTTATTTTATTTCCGGTGTATTTGATACCACTTACGCCTGCAATAGGACCCGGGATATGCAGCATGTCACGAATGTTTCTTTTAACGCCGGTAACGATTGCCTTCCGGATCTTATCATCAGAAACAGGTTCATGATTTGGTTTTGGGAAATAGATCTGACCTTTCGGGGCCAATGCACCTTTTGCAAACCGTACACGTTCCAGCTCGTAGGTGCTTAATATATTTGTCGTTTCCATTACCGGATCACTCACCAGGTAATTGTCGCCTTCTTTTCCGTACACAATTAAATTATGTGCATTAAAATGAAAGCGATATTCTTTCGGGAAGTAACTCAGAAAGTATACCCCAACCTGGCAGCCTACCGGCTGACCGGCTTTGATGCATGCATCGAGAAACTCCTGTGCTTTTATAGTTGAACGGAATGTTTTACGTACAACATCAATGCCTAATGATTGTGCTGTTCGTTTAAAAATTAAACCAGGCATGGTGCGATATGCAATAGCTGGTCCGCCGTTAATTTTCATTAAAGGGATGTAAATAAAAAATAATCCGGAGCCAATACCAAAGGCAAGCGGTTCGGTCATTTTTGAAACGCCGACATTGCGCAATAGATTTGTTGTTACACCATTTTCGCAGTGCGCAGCCTGTAAATGTTCGAAGGTATTAGGCATGTACGGAAATGTTTTTAAGTTGATCAATAGTTACTTCAAAAAGATCAGCGTATTTCTGAAGTTTTGAATCTGAAAGATTTTTAAATACGGAAGGCTTTAAATGTCTTTTGATTGTCCACTGCCAAAAACCTGTATACGCTGAGACAATGCTCAGGTCCATGACACGAAGTTCTACGTAATAAGCGATAGGGCTTAGCTTTCCATCAAGTACTTCTTTTTTTGCTGCAGCAACTTTACGTTCAATGTCTTCCCAGGTAACACCTAAGGCATCGGCCTTTACTTCCCAGCCGCGGCTGAGGTGTGTTGTGTACTTGCCCGACTCGTCAACGGCATAACATACTTCTTTTGTAAACTTATCCAAAACACTGGGGTCCTGGGGAATTTCGTCTTTTTTCATAGTATGTATTGCGTTCGTGAAAAATGAAATGAAATATAACTAGCAAACAGTTAACATGCTGAACACATAAGAGAATCGCGAACTTTCAGGAACGAGCAATAAAATCTTTTCACCTTTTTTCAATTTGCCGCTGTTGAATAATTCGTCGATCATTAAATACATAGAGCCGGCTCCAACATTGCCTACCGTATATAAGTTGGTAAACCATTTTTCAAATGGAATTTCCATCCCGTTCTCAATAAGTTTTTCAGATATTTTATTTTTGAAAAAATCACTGGACATATGTGGTAAGAAATAATCTACGTCTTTTACCGACTGACCGTGTTTTTCTAACGAAGCTTTTAACTTATCGTAACCGTATTCAATAATGTATTTGCTAAGAAGTTTTACATCCTGTTTGATACTTAAGATAGACTGGTTTACAACTTCTTCAGGTGTATAATCCATATAGCTCTTAAGGGTGCCGTCTTCCAGTTTTTCACTGGCCATATACATACACGGTTCTACCTGGTTAGCATATGAAACAGCTTCCATCCAGTCAATCCGGAGGCTGATGCCCTCCGTATTTGGTTTGTCAGAAAGCAAAAAAGCTCCGGCACCATCAGATAACATCCAACGCAGGAATTCTTTTTCAAAACTGATAGAAGGATTTTCTTCCAGTTCTAATAATTTCTGAACTTCATCTTCAAACGTTTCAGAACGTAATACTTTTGACAGACGTTCGGATGCTGAAGCAACAGCTGTTGAAACATCACCTGAACGAATGGAAAGAAACGCATATTTTAATGCGTGCATGCCTGCACAACATACGCCTGATGGGGAAACAACTTCGATTGCATTGGTTTCCGGAAGCCAGCCATGAACCATTACGGCATGAGAAGGCATCATCTGGTCGGGACTGGAAGTTCCGCAGCTTAACAACTCAATATTCTTTAACTCTTCCCGGTTAGAGAATAATTTACGAATGGCTAAAGAAGCCATTTGAGCATTTGTATGCGTTGGCGTGCCGTCTTTTTGTATTGCGTAAAAACGTCTTTTTATACCGTTGTTGCGTAGAACGATACGTTTCGACTTGGAATTTTTTTCATTTATTAAACCAAGATATTCTTCCATTTCATCGTTAGAAATCGGATCATTTGGAAAAAAACTTGCTGTTTTTGTAATGTATACGTTTTTTGCTGACATCCCAGTTAATTCAATCCTTGATAATATTTTTTCTTTTTGTTGATTTGCTTTTTCAAAAACGGTTTGAAAAGAACTTCATTGATACTTACAACAATGGGGGCAACAATGAATAACGCAATCAATAAATAATATTTAAAGCCTGTAACCCATGGTTTCCGGTTCTTTTTACCGTATATCAAATTTGCCCAAATTGAGAATAATTTCCCAGCACGTTGTTCAATAAACATGAGGTTGGATTTTATCTCAACGGCTTTTTGCAAAATTAAGCTATCCTGTAAACCTATCCAATTTCCTGCCTGCAGATGAGAGAGAACGGTTTCCCCGAAAACAGATACATGTTTGATGTCGGTGTCTGAAACACCCGGCTTAGGGAAGATATTCAGATAGCGTTCTTTTTTACCCGTTAGCATCCAGTACAAGATGCTGACAGCACTTAAATGGTTGTTATGCTGATCAATAAGTGCAATATTTCCGACAAGTTCCGCACCGGTTTCAGCAAGCTGTTTCTTCATTTTTTCCTGCGCATTCAGCCACATATTGCGCGCCCCAATTAATGTTACAACAGGTGTTTGCTGAAGAATGTTTCTGAAGTGTGTATCTTTTAAAATGCTGCTGGTAGGAATACTGGGCGATAGAAACCACGGCTGATAAGCTAATACAACCAGGTCGTACGAAGGTCTTTTATATTCAATAGGTTCTAATTCAACAGGTATGCCTAATACACTTTCCGGCATCGCATCAAAAAAAGTATCTGAAGTCCATGGGAATGGAAATGGCTTTTTAAGCTTTAGTGCAATTTTTTCAATGTATACACCTGCTGATTCGAACGGTTGTGCGAAATTATCAACGATCTCTGTGAGTTGCCCGGATTGGCTAAAGTATATGATCAGGATGTTTTTTTCCATTCAAGAAAATTATTGAAATAATGCAGGCGAAAGACTTTTTGAAGTTTTACTATAATCGCGGATGGCTTTTTGAACTTCCGGAGACAATGTTTTGAAATGCGTAACAAGCATGGATTTGTCTGCGTCCATATTGCTTTTATAACCTAAAAAGCCGGGTGCATTTTCTTGAATCATAAATCTCAGAAAACGAAATTCAACGTTGTTAGGTGTATTTTTAATAGAAGATTCTAATTTTTGATTTCCATCTTTAAAAACAGCCAATTTATCTTTAGGATTGCCGATTACTGCAGCTTTTTTCATCAGTAATGCACCTTCAAATGCTGGTTTTTCAGTGAAAGTTTGAGATTGAATATGAGCCAATTCTTTGTTGATGGAATTTAAATCATTAGAAGCAAATACGTTATAGTACTTTTCTTTGTCAATAGCGGTATGGTTTGTACATGCCAGGCTAATACAAAAGTGAAAGAAAAGCGCTCCAACGGATGAAAGTATGCCCATAAGTACATTAATTCAATATCAAATATAAAGAATACACAGACGTTCTACAACAGAATTTGAAATTAAGCCTGTGAAATAGAATACACTTAAATAGACCGGGAAGGATTTGCAGTGTTATTTAGCGCGGAAAATTACAATAATTTGGATGCAATTGTAAAGGATATGATGGAATCGCTGATTTTGTGAATGGCAATGTCTCCATGGAGTTTGTCCATGATGCGGCGGCACAGATACGGTTCACTTTTCAGGTCATATAAGTAGGCAATATCTTTGTGGAAAGGAGAGAAAAATACATTCAGATATTTGTCATCAATAAATTTTGATTCAAATGTGTATGAAAATAAAAAAATATTTCCGTTAATCTCTAATTTAAATGAAGGGAAAACAGTTGCGTTTTTTCTCAGTTTTAAAAAAATGGTATGTAGATTATGCATGCCTTCTGTAAGCATTTCATTATCTACTAATGCATTGAATTTACTGATATCAGTAATGGTCGTTTCAATATCCGGATTATTGTAATAATCTACAATGAATTGATGCAGATTTACATGAGTAAGATTTAAAATATGTTGATTGATTTTAAATACCTGAGCGGTAATTGCTAATTCTTCATCCAGTAATTTTGCACTTTCATTGGTTAATTGAATCAAGGCTTTTAATTTTTCAGGATCTTTTTCTAACTGGCTGATGTTGTACAAGCCCATGATGGAGCGGATCGGGCCTTGGAGGTTGTGTGAAGAACGGTAAATGAATGTTTCTAAATTTAACTGTGCATTTTCAATTACCTTATTTTTAGTATTGATGCGTTTATGCATAACAATTAAATAATTTTCCTTTGCGATATTTTCTTCTACATAGGTGTAAAATAAATACAAACTGCTGAGTATAGCTAAGATGATGTTAACATTACTGATCAGCAGCAGTGACTTTTCTTCTACATTGAGAATTTTAAATTCATTCAGGGTGAAAATTTGTGATAAAAGAATCGACAAACCAATGTGTACGTGATTCAGGATCAGAAAAAACTTATTGCGTGGGTCAATTACCAGTAACAGTATAATATATTCTGCAATGTAGAAAAAAGCGGTATTGGCTTCTATGCCGTAGAAGGTATTAGAGATAAAGATGATACAGGTAATGTAGAACAATAACAACGTGCCTGCAAGATTGAGGTTTCTTTTGCGAACAAAAAAAGAAAAAAGTAATATAGGAGTGATGCCCAATATAAAAAAAGCAACCTGATAAATTCCTAATGTAAGATCCGGAATTACTGCAATTATAATGGTAAAGAGGGCAACAATGGAATATTGTTTAATCCGTTTTTCCCTTCGTATTGTTTCTTGTCTGTAAAAATCGTCCATTAATATTAAAAAAATATTTTACTATTCTATAAATATTGCTTTTTATTCATTTAATATCAAGTAATACGGGTTTTTAAATCGCGTATAAATTGAAAAAACAGAACACAGACTGTTTGTAGTCGTATAAGTAACACAGTATAGAGTATAGAGAAAATAACTAGATGAAAATTATCGGTTTAACTATTTTACTGTTTCAAATCAGCTATTTACCGTCAAAAGTATATAAATATCAGGCAGATTGCGGGCAGGAGGCACAATGGATAAATGGTGTAAAAAGCTGCAGTATTTATGATACAGCCGTTTTTTTGACCATACACGATGAGCCGGAGCAGGAAGAATTCTGTACATTCAGATTAAAGGTGCAGAGTATTTCTTCAGATACCCTGCATGTTACGCCCCGGAATATGCAGGTGACACGGGTGTATGAAAATGGCAGAACAGATTCTATCAGTATTGAAAATCCAGAATTTTACATTGACCGTGCCAATAGAGATATTAAAACCTGTGAAAAGGAAATCAACATCATCGTAAAAACCAACAATACAGAAAATGCAACCATTGGCATTATACGTTCTATTCCCGGATCAAATAAAATCAATACCAATACACAGGCCAGCAAAGCCATTTACCAGGAAAAGTTAACGTCTGCGCAAAATAAACTTCTGGATGCAAAAGAAACAAAAGCGTTCTGGGAAACACAGGCACTGCGGGCCAACACAGTTTATCCGCTGAGTTTTGTTGAGCAGAATATTTATTTCAAACCCAATAACTGTATCAAAGCTGTTTTGCATATTTCTATACAAGACAAGGTGTATGATTTTTTAATTCTGAAGGAAGAAGTCTATTGATTTAATTTTAAATATGATTCTCTAAGGAAACAAAATTAACACAAAATGTTTTTCTAATTTTAAGTAACTTATATAAAAGCTATAGAAAAACAGATGCCAGATAAACGTGTTGCAGAAGAGGGGCAAATGCTGAATCCGAATCCGGAATTACCGGTTGTTCAAAGCGGTGCGTGGGTGCAAAAGATCTATGGGGCATTTCCGGCATTTCAAAGCAAAAACTACAAATTGTATTTTTCCGGTCAATTGGTTTCTATGATCGGAACCTGGATGCAGATTGTAGCTCAAAGCTGGCTGGTACTTCAGCTCACTGAGTCTGTGTTTTTAATTGGCCTGGTGATGGCACTTTCAACCTTACCTACGTTATTGTTTACGTTGTTTGGAGGCGTTATCGTAGATCGTTTTCCCAAAAAGGAAATATTGTTTTATACGCAGTTTGCGGCAATGATTCTTGCGCTAACGCTGGGGATTCTTACTGTATTTGATTGGATTGCAATCTGGGAAATATGTGTGATTGCGTTTCTGCTGGGAATGGTTAATGCAGTGGATGCTCCCGCGCGGCAGGCATTTGTAACCGAACTGGTGGATCGGGATCAATTGCCTTCAGCCATTGCATTGAATTCGGGTGTGTTTAATACAGCCAGAGTTATCGGGCCAAGTATTGCAGGCGTACTGATTGCGGTTATCGGTACGGGAGGAGCTTTTATGTTAAATGCCCTGAGCTATGTGGCAGTAATACTGGCTTTGCGAAAAATTACCATACATGAAGTATTCGTAAAGAATACCACGAAACCATTAGATGCAATTAAAGAAGGTATTACCTATTCGTTTACGCACCCTATCATACGTACCTTGTTTATCATCATCGCAATTGTCTCAATCTTTGGGTGGTCGTACACTACAGTGCTGCCCGTTATTGCAAAAAACGATTTTCATGTGGGGGCCGCCGGACTTGGCTATTTGTATGCCGCTTCTGGTTTAGGTTCCTTATTGGCAACGGTATTGATCGCTTTGTATTCTAAAAAAATATCACCGCTGTATTTTATTATCGGCGGAACCCTTGTGTTTTCAATCAGCATCTTTTTATTCAGTTTTTCAACAGATATTAATACAGCATCCATCTTATTATTCTTCAGCGGATTTGGATTGCTTTCTTTTGCATCGCAATCAAACACTACGATTCAGACCTTGGTTAAGAGCGAATTCAGAGGGCGGGTGATGAGTATTTATGTGTTGATGTTTATTGGATTGACACCACTAGGGAATTTTCAAATCGGGTTGATTTCTGAATACTGGGGTGTACCGCTTGCGTTGCGAGCCGGCGCAGCCATTGTACTTGTTGCCGGACTGACTGTATTTTTATTTAAAAACAGGATTATTGAAAAATATCATGGCTATAAAAAGAATGTATCGGTTTTATAAACCGATACATTCTTTTTATGATACAGGTTACTTTAATTTTTTGCCAAGCGACTCTACGCGTTGCAGCCATTTGTTCCGCTGTTTCTCGGTTGCATCTTTTATGATACCAATATACGTAACGTTTACAGGCTTAATACCGCAGAAGTGCAGCGTAGATTTTTTTAATTGATTGATACTTGGTTTTCCATAAACCAATGCATAATACCAACCCGGCTGATCGAGTGTGGTAATGATGTGCGCTGTTTTGCCGGTAAGAAGCTTATCCCACCAAACAGAATTTTCTCTGTATTTAAATGCCAGTCCGGGTAAAAACAACCGGTCTATAAAACCTTTTAATTTTGCCGGCATACTTCCCCACCATACCGGGTGAACCCATACCAGGTGATCTGCCCATTTGATCTTCTCCCAGGCGTCTAGTAAATCTGGTTCGTGCGGCATTCTTTTTTCATAGCCAAATGCCAGATTGGGATCAAAGTTCAGATCTGCAATGGAAATTTCTTTGATTTCTACCTGCTGCGTGGAAGCGCCGGTTTTATAGGCCTCTGCAAGGGCAGTATTAAAACTGTTTTTATTCGGGTGTCCTTTTATTATGAGAATATTTTTCATGTATGAAGGGTTAAAAAGATATGCTCAAAAATAAAGATTCAGAAAAAAAAAGATACAGACATTTGTCTATAAATCAGAATTCTTTCCGCAGCCGGCTTAAATGTCTTGGTGTAATGCCCAGAAAAGAAGCGAGCTGGTATTGAGGTATTGCCTGAATGTATTGAGGTTGTTGCGTGATGAGTTTGTTGTAGCGCTCTTTGGCGGTATCTTTTTGAAAGGATATGATCTTTTTTGTTAGCTCTACATAATGCATTTCCGCAAGGATTCTGCCGATCATTTGCCAGCCTGCATCACGGCTATACAATAAATCCAGATTTTCTTTGGTTAACGTAATGATTTCTGTGTCGCAAACAGCCTGGATGTTTTCTTCAGAAGGTTGCTGCGTAATAAAACTGGAATAAGCGGATAAGAGCTCATTGTCGAAGGCCAGGCATCCGGTAATTTCCTCGCCGCTGGCATTTGTATAAAACAACCGGAGGATGCCGGATTTAATCAGCGCAATTTCGTTTGATACGTTGCCTTCTACCGTTAGGTATTCACCTTTTTTTAATAAACGTTTCCTGGAAAGCGAATCGACAAGATCTAATTCTTTTTCATTGATTAATCCGAATGCATTGAAAAACTGTTTCATAATACAAGCAGATTCACATATTGTGTGAGCTGTACAGCAAACGTGAAGATAGAAACAATAGCCATTAAGCTGATAATTAAAAAGGCAATTGCTTTAGCATTTGTATTCGCGTCTTTTGTCCAGATCAATTCAATAAGCCTTAAAAAAGTTTTTGTTGAACGCCAGGCAAATACGATGAATAGTGCAAAGGGGATCAGGATGGCTGCTATAGACAGAAAAGAATTCTGGTACGAATAAAAATATCCGGTCAGAATAGCAACCAGCCCTGAAGTGCCGCCTGAAATTAATGCTGTCTTAGCTTTAGGACCGATAAATATTACTGAGATGATACCGCAGCTTATTAAAAACAAGCCATATAGTAATAGAATGATATTCATATATTTTTATTGAAACGGTTGTGGGTTGCTTATTAATTCTATGCTAATATATAAAAACAAATAATAATACAATTACGATTATTCAAATCTCACGGTATATATAAATGGATTTAGCTGAAAAAGCAACAGATAATACGATATGCATATGCCTGTTTACAAAAAAAAATATTTTGATTGTATGTATTATATAAATATTTTCAGAATAATAATATATATAGTCGTTTTATTATTTAATTTATTAAATATGGATTATATCTTCTGAATCCCTTTATCATCAGTGTTTGCAGTAATTCATATTTTTTTCATATACATAAAAGTAACAAGTTAATGTTCTTATATTTTTTTATCCTGCGCATATTTTCCTATATTAATAATATCGCATTTTTAGAATTTATCTTTCAACGTAAAAAAAAACAGTATGAAGGTGCCACATAAATACGACATGGGAGTCGTAGGGAATTGCTCATTTATCGCGTATGTAAATAAAAATACGAATATTGACTGGATGTGTCTGCCAAGATTTGATTCAGATTTTATGTTTGGCGCATTGCTTGATAAAGAAAAGGGCGGAGAGTTTTCGATTAAGCCGGCCGAAGAAAATACAACAACATATGAACAACGTTATTTAGAAAATACAAACATACTGGTCACCATATGTCATACCGCTTCCGGCAGCTACAAAGTAACCGATTTTGCACCGCGATTTGTGCAGCATAACCGGAACTTCAGGCCGTTAATGCTGGTTCGTAAAATTGAAGTGCTGACAGGAAAGCCGCGCGTAATTGTAACATGTATGCCTGGAAACATGCGGGGCAGGCAGCAGCCGGAAACTTCATACGGAAGCAATCACATCCGCTATCTGCACCTCGATGCAGATGTTCGGTTGAGTACGAATATTCCGATCACATACATTATTGATCAAAAGGAATTTTCGCTAACAGAAACCAAGTATATGTTTTTTACTTATGGTCCGCCTCTTGAAGCTGCCATTGATTATACGGCTGAAGAGTTTCTTCAGAAGACGCGCCAATACTGGAACAATTGGGTAAAGACAACTTATATTGTAAGTTTTTATCAGGAACAGATTATCCGTTCTGCGCTGGCACTTAAGCTGCATCAGTATGAAGATACAGGCGGTATTATTGCTGCCGGAACAACGAGCCTGCCGGAAAGTGACGGAGCAACACGAAATTGGGATTACAGATATTGCTGGATGCGGGATACGTATTATACCTTACAGGCATTCAATACCATCGGACACTTTGAAGAGTCAGAAAAATATTTTCACTACATAGAAAATATTGTAGCGAATGAATTGGATCGTATCCAACCCTTGTACACCCTTGATTGTTCGAAAAAAATAGAAGAAATAGAATTAGACCTGGAAGGATATAAAGGAAATAAGCCTGTGCGCGTTGGTAACGATGCATATACACATATTCAGAATGATGTATACGGACAGATACTGGCAAGTATTACACCCCTGTTTACAGACAGGCGCTTGCTGCACGGTAATCAGTTCTCAACGGATATCGTTTATAAGCTTCTTGCTTTTATTGATAAAACAATGAATGAAAAAGATGCAGGCCTCTGGGAGTTCAGGCATTTGAAGCAACTGCATTGCTATACCTTTTTATTCCATTGGGTAGGAGCGAAGTCTGCCTTAAAGATCGGACAGCTGTATGGCGATCATGAATTGATTAGAAAATCTACTGCAACAATTGACAAAGCCGCTGAAATGATTGAGCGCTGTTATGATCCCGTTCGCAAGGTGTATACACAAGCAGTTGGTTCAACCTATCTGGATGCAAGCTGTATTCAGCTGATCAGTATGCATTACTTAGATCCTTCGTCTGAAAAAGCGCGCCTGCATTTAAAAGCAATCGAAGAGGATCTGATGGTTAAAGATGGCTTGTTATTCCGGTATAAACACGAAGATGATTTTGGAAAACCGGAAGTAACCTTTTTAGTGTGTGCATTCTGGTATGTAGATGCACTGGCGTCTGTGGGTCGCATTGATGACGCGATAAAGGCATTTGAATCGTTACTTACATATACAAACCATGTTGGTTTGTTGAGTGAAGATGTAGGGCTGGATGGCAGCCAATGGGGCAATTTTCCGCAAACATACAGTCATGTAGGTCTTATGAACTCTGCTTACCGGATTGCAAAAAAATTAGATCGTCCATCATATATATAAGAACGAAAGGAGTAAAAGATGAATGACGAAAAAAGATTAATTATTGTAGCATATAGAATACCTTTTAAAGTTACGTTTAAAGAAAGCGGAGAGCGCGTATTACAACAAAATTCAGGAGGGCTTGTTTCCGCTATCCTATCATTGGCAGAAAAAGGAGATGTGTTTGGTAAAAATCAAAAAATTCATTGGTTTGGTTATTCCACACCAGATATTTTACAGGAGGGAGAAACGCAGGTTGAAAATGAAAATTTTATTGTACATCCTGTCTTAATTGAAGATGCACTAAATGATGCGTATTACGAAGGATTTTGTAACAGTACGATTTGGCCCATTTCGCATTATTATCCCTATCTCACCAGCTTTAATGAAGAGGATTATGAAGCGTATGTAAAAGCAAATAAAATATTTGCAGATCAGATTAATGCCTTTATCCGTCCGGGAGATATGGTCTGGATACAGGATTATCAGCTGATGTTATTGCCTGGCATGCTCCGTTCAGAAAATCCGGATGCTTCTATCGGTTATTTCCATCACATCCCTTTTGCAACGTTTGAAATTTTTCGTTTGCTTCCGAAACAATGGCAAACAGAATTGTTAAAAGGTATGATCGGCGCAGATCTGGTTGGTTTTCATACCAATGATTACAGCCAGTATTTTTTGAGAAGTGTGCAGCGTGTATTAGGCTATGATACTACTGCCCGCGACATAAGTATTCCAAACAGGATCGTGCGGGTAGACACATTTCCCATCAGCATTGATTATAATAAATTTCAGGAATTGTATAATGATCCGGGCGTAATTGAAAAAAGGAAAGAGTTTTTAAAAGACCTCAGTGCAGAGAAAAATATTTTTTCCGTTGACCGGCTAGATTATTCAAAAGGATTGATCCATCGGTTAAATGGGTTTGAATATTTTCTGGATCAGTATCCGCAATGGCATACACGTGTTGTACTTACAATGATTGTAGTTCCTTCGCGTGAAACAATCCTGAAGTATGCTGAGATGAAACACGAACTGGAAGAAGCGGTAGGCCGCATTAACGGTAAGTACGGTACCTTAGGCTGGCGTCCGGTTATATATCTGTACCGTTCGTTAAGCTTTGAAGAATTAGGCGCGTTATATACACTGGCCGATGTGGCACTCATCACGCCCATCCGTGACGGGATGAATTTAGTTGCAAAAGAATTTGTTGCTACGCGTACCGATAAAAAAGGCGTATTGATTTTAAGTGAAATGGCAGGTGCGTCGCTGGAATTGAATGGTGCAATACTGATCAACCCAACAGACAAGAGGACACTGGCCGCAGCCATTATTCAGGCATTAACCATGGACGAGCAGGAGCAGACACAACGTATGCAGATGATGCAGGACCGGATCCGTGTGTATGATATATTTAAATGGACAGAAGACTACATGGATCAATTAGATATTATAAAATTGAAACAAATGGAATTCGAAGAGAAAATTATAAACCAGGATGTGTTAAAAAGTTTCAAACAGATTTTTGATGAATCAAGCCGGCGCTTGTTTTTATTGGATTATGACGGAACCTTATCTCCCATTGTTCCTGACCCCTCCAGTTCTAAGCCAAGTGTAGGTATTGTTGATGTATTAAAAAAACTCAGCAGTGATTTTAATGTAAATGTTGCTATCATAAGCGGAAGAGATAAAGAGTTTTTGAATTATATCTTTGATCCAAATACAATTCTGTCTGCAGAGCATGGCGCGTTCTTACGTATTCCGGGTCAGGATTGGGAGCTGCAATATGATTACAATGATCAGTGGAAGCGTTCTGTATTGCCGGTGTTTCAGAAGTATACCGATCGTTGCGCCGGATCTTTTATTGAAAATAAATCAACATCACTTGCCTGGCATTACAGAAATACAGAAAAAGAATATGCTCATATCCGTTCCAGAGAATTTATTGAAGAACTGGAAAACAAAGTTGGGATAAAATCAAATCTCGCCATTATTGATGGTGATAAAGTAATTGAAATGAAACCTTCTGATGTAGATAAGGGGATTGCTGCGCGGAAAATATGTGATCTGTATCAGCCGGATTTTATTTTATCTATTGGAGATGACCGGACTGATGAAGACATGTTTAAAGCGCTTCCGGATAATGCGCTTACAATTAAAGTTGGCGTTAAAAATAGTTCTGCCAAGTTTACAATTAAAACGCAGGAAGAAGTAATGACCATTCTGAATACGTTTTTATAAAATACATGGTAGTACAAAATAAAAAAAGAATAGAAACTGTGCGCTGGTGTTTCTTTTTTATTTTGTACTGTATTTAAATAATGCTGCCAGTATAAGTACCGGCAATGAAATAATGCCTATTGCCCATGCATAGTTTCCTTGTTCTGCAAATGTATCGCACATCCAGTAACAAAGCCCATAGGTGATTGGGTAAGCCGTATTATAATAAATGAAAAAGCGGAAGATTGTTTCCCGAAACGATCGTTTCCTGCTTGTATTTTTATTTTTAAATCCGGCAATGCTCATGATATTTGCAATAAACATAACCGGATAAATAATCAGCACCGAACCGCTGATTACTTTAAGAATACCAATAATAAAGTCATATGGAAATTCCATGAGATAAACTGCTTGATTTCAAAAATCAGTTTGTTGATTCATACGTAAGTAATACACTGCCGCTTTTAAATACCCTTGTATCAACAAGATTAAGATTGAACTGCTGTTTTATATCATGGAATAAAGGTGTTCCTTTTCCAATAGCGATAGGATCTAGCAGCAGTTGATACGTATCAATCAAACCTGCTTCGGTAAATTGATTGATAATGCTGCCGCTACCTAAGATGGTCAGGTCTTTATGCGCTGTTTGTTTTATGCGCTTAACCTTTTCAATGATATCTTCTTCAATAATTGTTGTATTGTTCCAGTCTGCCTTTTTTAATGTGTTTGAAAATACAATCTTTTCAGCAGCATTCATTCTGTGAGCAACCTCTGGCATTGAATTTATAGCCATATCCGTAGGCCAGAAGGCAGCCATCATTTGATACGTAACACGTCCAAACAGAAGAATGTTATTTTGTTTTAACATTTCGTTTGAAAAATCACGTTCTTCTCCGCCATGTGTGTGCCAGCCGATATCATTTGCTATATCTTTGTAAAAACCATTTAAGGTTATAAAATTAAACATGCGTAGCTTTTTCATAGTCAGCAGGTATGTTGTGTTTACAGATCGGTTGTATAGAGAAGGTCGTATGTTCCTTTCGTATTCTTCTGAATGGAATAATAATTTCCCGGACCTTCCAGAATGGGTTTGTAGTTACTTGAATCAGCATCCCACATATTAAGGGTTTGCTGAAAAATAACATCCACAAGAGCGATGAGTGTTTTCTTATCGGTACAGGGCGTTTCAATTTTATAATTCGCCCCGCTGGCTTTACAGCTATTGATGCTATAGATTATGCCGGATCGGAATTTTTGTTTCCAGATACAAGGTGCTCCGGCACTTCGTTCTTTTTCAAGAGATGTTTTTGATGTAACAGAATCAAAGTTTGCTGTCAGGTACATATAACCTGCATCTCCCTGAATGTTTCGTAACAGCACCTTTCCGGTCGGTATGGGCAAACAGGTATTATCCCAACCTGCAGCGTAGGTGCGCAATTTTAAAACTTTATTTGTATCGGCAAGTAAACGGTCTGATTGATTGGATAAACTATTGAGTGTATCCGTATATACTTGTTCTTCCTGGCCCGCAGCCGGTTCTTTTTCTGATTCAAAAAGTGTGCAGCTTGAGCAAAGTAGTAGTAAATAAAAGAAGTGTAGCTGTTTCATCCGGGAATATTTTTTATTTGGCTTCCGCACGGTTTTTAATTAATTCCAATTCATTTTTTAGAATATCTGACATAAGATAATTTCCCCATAATCCTGCATACCAATTAAACGGAGTATTGATATAAAACTTACTTGTCAGTTTTAATTTACTGCAGCCATTAGAAAGTGCCTGCAATTCATATGTATCTTCTAAGATGTCTAAATGTTTACCACCGATGAGAATGTGTTCATCCATAACCTGTGCGGAAATTTTATCCGGATCTGTTTTTATGTCAAGAATCATGAGCCGTTCAGGTTCATAAGCTGTGATTGTTTCTTCGAAGGTTAATCCTTTTTCATAATAGGCAGTCCGTTTACCGCCAACACGGGCAGTGTCTAAATGCGTACGTATGTGTCTTGGAAATCCAAGTGTGCTGGAAATAATTGATTTTTTCTCTATCGAATCTACTTCGTTAATATGAATTAATTCCGACCATATTTCTGTTGGAGAAGCTTGTAAGGAGATCTCCTTTGTTACAGTAAGAATTTGTCCTGAAGATGTTCGTTCACCTTCGATCAATCCGATCAGAATCGGAATTAACAGGATCATAGAAGCGTCTAATGTTGGTCGGTTTTTCCAATCATCTTCTGAAACATTTTTTCTTTTACGTGTTTTATGTGCAAGTATTCCACCTAATCCTGCTAATACCGAAAAAATGGGGAAGATCATAATCCAGCAGATTGTTCCTTCTATTTTTGTTATAAGGGTTATAATAAGAATAACAAAACACGTAATCCATGGCTTTAAAAAAGCGCTCCAGTTCGTTTTTGTTTTTTCAGCCGGTATTAAAATGATTGTCAGGTAACCAATTACAAACGGGATTAAAAATAAAAAAGTAATACTCATGATCTCCAGAAAACCATGAAGAAGCCCAAATGATAAACGTATGCAGAGCCCGTATATAGTTGCGATGGTAATAGCGAATAAACCTTTCATTTGTTACTGTTATTTTTAATTTCAACGAATATAATATCCTTTTTACAATTAAAGCGGATAGGCAGCGTATCTCCTAAACCTTTACTGATAAGATAAAGACAATTCTTTACCTGTCTACGTAAAAAATTGAATGTATAAAAAAATCTTCCCGGGTACAAGCCATTTTCATTCTGCCAGAAAACGCATTGGCATCCGTGTAGATGCCCTGCGAATGCAATGTGGTATGGAATTTTAAATGCATCCAGCGATACGGGTTTATGCAGACATAAAATATTAAAGTCGGCAGGTATGCTTGACTGGGTTTCATTGTTTCCGGTTAATAGAATGTTGTACTCCTGAATGTTGACAACGGCAGACTGATTTTCCAGCCAGTGTATATTATTGCTTTCAATTAGTTTTTTTATTTCATCAATTCCATAGAAATAATCATGATTTCCTGCAATGGAAAAAACATTTTTTCGTGCAGATAAGAACTTGAAAAAGGTGCTTAAATAATCCCAGCCGTTTCTGCAATCTATATAATCACCTCCTAATATAATAATAGTCGGGTTTAACTCCTGAATGCACTTTGATAAACGTGTGCAGATATCTTTTGAAAAAACAGTGAGATGTAAATCTGAAATGTACAAAACACTAAAGTTGCATACATGGTCACTTTCGTACCGCTCTTTTCGAATTTCAAACGGATGGTTGTATCCAATCTCTAACTTCATTTTTGTACCAGATTAGTAGTGCAAGGCAACCGATATGCCAGTTGCGGAGCGGATCAGTATAATTTATTAATCCATATAGCATGAAAAAAGCTATCAGGATGACTGTGAAAACTGTTTTAACTATTCCAAGTCTATATGTTTGTTTTATGCTTTGCCAAATGGGATTTTCTACGTTGTCAATTAATAGCGGAAATAAAAACAAGAAGTGTACTTCAGCAATATAAAAGAAAAAAATTGATAGCGGTAGTAATAAAATATGTATAGGGTATAATAAGACGAGTGAAATAAAAAAAAGGCTCAAACTTATGCCGTATTTTAAAAGGCCATATAAAGTAAAAGGGACGGAATGCGGAAAATTATTTTCTGATTGATTCATATGACTATGCATCCAGATGGCGCCATTTGAAAATAAATGAATGGATCGTACCTGCTTACATTGTGTCGGGGCAGCATTATATAATAAGGTGCTTTCCTGAATGAGTTTTTTAGCATTCATTTGCAATAGATAAAATGAAACCATGTAATCCAGGCAACTCCATTTCCGTAAACAAGCATTCTATGATATATATTTTCACGTTTAGAGCATCTTTTTATATGAAATACAAATTCATCATAACAAATAGTAACTACAGTATAGATTAAAAATAAAATAATAGGTATTAAATAAAATATCGGTGTTGCACTGATCATTGCCAGCCACATAAGCATAAACATGGGGATGCCGCCTAAACCAAGTGCTGCGGCTTCTGCGTCACGTTCTTTTTTTGAAATTTTAAGTTTTAACGGATCCCGGTGAAATGACCAATCCAGTACACCTCCTATGGTTGCAATAATTCCGAAGATACCAATAATGAAAAATTGCCAGGGTAAAAAAGGAAATACAGAAATTATATGAAGAGACGCATGGTTTCGGAAAATATACAGACAAAATATAAAACCTAATGCAGGCAAAAATAATAGTAGCAGGGATAAATAATTTCGCATAAATCAATAAGAGCAATGCCGCGTTATTTTTCGGGAATATAGAGTAAACTGTGTTCAATATACATTAAAATGGAATCAATCTCAGCCTTTGTAAATGTGGGGAAGGATGTCATCTCAGCTTTGTTGTATTTGTTGTATACATTAATGGCCATGGTATCTCCTTTATTTATCAGGCCACGCGAGTTCTGAACAAAAGCGTAGATCCATTTTTTAGATCTTCTTTCTGTAATGCCAGACAATGCAGGCCCAACAGATTCTGCGTGGAGTTTATGACAGGATTTGCAATTGTCTTTATACAGCATTTCACCTGTACTATTCGCGGATATTAAAATGGGTTGGTCATAAGGAACAGATACTACACCGCAATAAAAGCCTGTTTTCAGGGGTGGATTATAAAAGTTCAGCACCAACATCCCTGCCAGTAAAAGTACGAGAATCAAAAACAAAATATTCAGTTTGGAAATGTATTTCATCGGGGTTTTTAAAAGTTGGAAAAGGTAAAAAATAAACCGGAAATAACCTCAGGTAAACAGCTCATTTTTTGTATGCAAAATATGTTATTGTTCCAGTAAGACAAAAGCACCCCAATAATACGGCTCAGGATAACGTGCTTTTATTCGTTGCTGAGCAAACAGATAGGCTTCCGAACAGGATTTGTGTTCAAGTAAATCCGAGTAAAAATGATACATCCACTCGGCAGTAATGGCATCATCAATTTTCCAAAGCGAAACCAGTACTTTTTTGGCTCCGGCTACCAGCAAGCCTCTTTGCAAGCCAAGTATGCCTTCCTGGTTATCAAGTGTACCTAAACCGCTTTGACACGCTGACAACACAACCAGTTCTGTAGCACTTAAATTTAACTGAGCAATTTCATACGACGTTAATATGCCATCATCATTCATTGAAGCATCCAAGAACGAAATATCACACACCCCGCTGAGCACTAATCCGGAATGAATCATGGATTCCAGGTAATCATCTTCCGGAGTTATTTCTAAATATCCGTGCGTGGCAATATGCATAATAGAATAAACAGCGGTGTCATTTTTTATAGTTGTTTCGGTTGCCGTTTTTTCGCTATAACGAATTGTTTCAAGAGCTTTTTTCCTGAATAATGGTTCAATGGCATCAACTTCTTTTTTCGTTCCGGGCAAATCTGAATAGACACAATCTGTATCCGTTGCACCGTAAAGCGGATGATAAATAAATACAGATGTATGTAATAAAATAGTCGAAGCACGCTGTTTATAGGAAAGAATATTCTCTGTCTTATTCAGGTAAATAAGTGAAGTTGTTTTTTTATCCGCATCCGCTAAAAGAGTATGTATATTCATACATTCGTAGATACCGTCACGTACCAGATACACGGTTCGGATAGCGCTATGTTGAGATATAAAGTTTTCAATCGGCTGCCAATACAGGACTAAATTTTTTGTATCCTGAATTTTAAACTGGATCGCATTTTTGTAATACGCATATGCTTTACCATCTAACATACTTGCTGCTGGTAGCCATATTTTATGAGGTGTATCAGCTTCTTTCAGGTATACTAATGCCAGATAGTTGCCCGTTGGCTGTAGTGGTTTTATGATTTCGACAATGCATTCGGTTGCTTCCAATGCGGCAGTAATGTCAGCTACTGAATGATATTTGCGTTTTTCAACGGAAGATATGCTCGTGAGTTTTTTTTCAATGCGGGTAGCACGATCCGTTAGTGTATTTAATTCTGCGGATGTTTCTGTATCATCTTTCGATTTTAATAAATATATTTTTGCAATGGCGTCTTTTAATTCTTTTAATTCCTCTACCATACTTGCCTGCGCGCTGTCATGTATGTTTTCCCAAATCCTGTGCTGCCGTTGTGTTTCTTCCAGTATAAGTTCAGATACATACCAACGGTTCTCAATCCATTGGTTGAATAATATTTTGTTTGATTCAGAATGGCTGGAAGAATCCGCGTGCATCATATCAAATACAAAGGTTGTAAACTCTTTCCAGTAAGCTGTGTGGGCTTTTACGTATTGAATTTTTTCTTCTTCTCCCAGATATTTAAAGTACGCATCAATTTCTTCTTTTTTTGTGTTTAAAATAAAATCATACATGGATCTTGCTTCCTGGTTTTTACCTGTAGCATGATTTATTTTTGCAAGCAGCAGGTAACCATGCAACGTACTTAAGCCGGTTTTTCCAAGAAGTTTTTCTTTAATCGTAATAGATGCATTACAATAGGTTAAGGCTTCAGAAAAATTTCCGGAAGCAAAATAAACATTCGCTATTGTATGCAGCGTTGTGGCATAAGACAAGGTCCGCTTACCAATACTTGAAGCTTTCCGCTCACGTACGTCCTGGAGAATATTTAGTGCAGCTGCATAATTATTTTGCTGCCTGTAAAGTTCGGCTAAATTATTCCGGGCAAGTAACGTGCTCGGGTGATTTGGTCCGTATCGTTTAATTTTAATTTTTATAGCTGCGGTGTATAAGCTGTCGGCCCGCATGTAGTCTTTTTGTTTCATGTACACCCCAGCCAGGTTATTCAGACTAATGGTAATAGAAGGGTCTTCGGGGTCTAAACAGGATTGTTTGAGTCGGAGGCTTTCAGAAAAATACATAATGGACCGCTCATATTGACCAAGTCTTTTGTAGATAACACCGAGATCATTTAGTGTTATTGCTTTTGATGCGCAAGGGATACTCGCTGAATTTTCCTGTATTTCAAGAAGCTTAATGAGGATAGCTTCAGCTTCATTATATTTTCCCTGTCGTTTACTTAAGGCTGCTAAATTTTGCTGGCAGATTGCATAATATTCTGAAGATGGAGTAAAAGACTGTTCCGCAAGATGTAAAAGAGTGGATGCATTTTTGTATGCAGCATTTTCCAACGCACATATACCCATATATAAAATGCAGCTGGTGTATGCTTCAGATTTTTTATCTTCTATATTTTTTAAACAAGCAGAAAAATTTTTATACGCATCCGGATAATTTCCTGTTTTGTATACATTCATCGAATGTGTAAAGCAGCTTGTAGTATCCTGGGCACGTAGCTGATGTGTAAGCAGGTTGATACTGATAAATAGAAAGAGTATAATCCGTGAAATAAAAGGAGATTTCATGGGGTGTAATATGAGGTATACGTGGCAACAAGATAAAAATAATTGTATGAATTATGCGATGTCTGCATATTAAAGTTTTGTTTATGTAATAGATCTGTAAGTGTATGGTAATCTTGTTGATAGTATTGTTTAGAGGTGATACAAAAAGTGGTATGCAAAAGGTGGCTTATTAGCTAAAAAGCACATGTGATTTTTACAACGTTTTAAAAAACGCATGTAATCCATATTAGAGTAAAAAAAAGAAATTTGGAGTTATCAATCAATATCCATTAAAACAGTACCACTATGAGTATCTTTCAAAACATTTCCGAATACGAAAAAAATGCCTTGTTAAACTATCCGGCTTATATTTCTTTATTAGCAGCTAATAAAGATGGTGTGCTGGATGATGCAGAAAGAAAAGCGGCAGTTGAATTGTACAGGACAAAAACATTTGCGAGCGACGAATTGCTGGAAGAATTTTATTCAGAACAAGATGTAGTTTTTGAAAAAAATCTATTGGAAATTGACAAGAGGCTTCCAAAAGAAAAAGAGAAAAGAGAGTCTGTGATAAAGACTGAATTAATATACATTTCAAATGTCTTGTCAAAGCTGGATGAAAAATATAGTAATGCCATGAATAAAAGTATGGAAGCTTTTAAAGAACATGTTTCAAAAGCACATCACAGTATATTGGTGAATTTTATTTTACCGATACCAATTGCAGGATTATCTGATTAATCACACTCCGGTTAGATGAATTAGATAAAGATAAAAATAAAAGATCATTAGAAAGGATGCACACGTAGGCTCGGATGCGTTTGAGGAATATGGAAGTATTCACTTACGTATGAACCACAGCCTTTTGGCAGGGATCCTGAAAAGAAATAACTAATTTAAATGCAGACCTATATGGCACACGATAGCATAATTACCATACGTACATTCAATAACCTTGCTGAGGCATCGATTATTCAGAACAAATTAGCAAATGAAGGTATTGAATCTTTTATAGAAAATGAAAACGTTATGGGGCTTAATCCTTCCGGAGGCGTTGAGTTAAAAGTATTGGCGCAGGATGAACGTTCTGCAAGATTAATCGTTGAAGAGTAATTAATTCAGTTGACAGTTACTGCCTGCGATAGATTTTAATACTATATTAAAATCTATCGCAGGCAGTAACTGTATATTAAATATTATTGGGATAGGTTGTTTTTAACCAGGTATCAAGCATATCCGGAGCATCAAATAAATGTTCGGTTTCCTCTCCGTTAAATTCTTCTGTATATATTTCTACTTCACTGTTCCGTTCTTTAATATGCTCATACATACTAAGCACAAGACTGTCAAATAATGAATGATTAAACATTGCTGCTTCTGTGAGGATAGCATGGTTAATCTTTAAAATTTTAGCGTTTGTTGTAATCGGTTCCATAACGTATAGTTTTTGATTATAAATATAAATTACCGGTTTTTTTGACTTGAGTCGTTTACATGATTTTGGGAAATCGTTGTATGTTCGCCACAAGGAGTTGATATTAACTTTTTCAGACGTTAACTTGATAGTAATACATCAAGCTAACTAAACAACCACAAACCATGGAAAAGAAATTAACTGTTAATGTATCTGATACGGAGCGTATTGCTTCGGTATTAGCCGGATCTTATTTTATGTACCGTTCTTTGAAACGTCAGCCTAAAAACTATGCAGCAATCGCATCTGCAGGCCTTTTATTATTCAGAGGTGTAACAGGTCATTGTCCGGGTTATTCGGCTGCAGGGAAGAAGACGTTGCCCGCTCCGGTTCACAATATAGATATCGAAACATCGGTTATCGTTAACCGTCCGGTGGATACCGTTTATTCTTTCTGGAGGAGATTGGAAAATCTACCCTTGTTTATGACACATTTAAAAAGTGTAAAGCAGAAAGATCATAATAAATCGGATTGGGAAGCTTATTTGCCCGGCGGCATCGGAAGTATTCACTGGGAAGCGAAAATTGTAAAAGATAAACCAGGCAAAGTAATCGCGTGGAGCTCACTTGAAAATTCTACCATACATAATGCAGGCAAAGTTATGTTTGAAGATATTGGTGAATTAGGTACCGTTATAAATGTTGTAATCAGTTATCAGGCACCACTGGGTGTTGCAGGTGAAAAAGTATTGGCATTACTTACGCCTACGTTTGAAAAAATGATCCGAAAAGATATTGTTAATTTCAAACAGTATATTGAAACAGGCAAATTGCCAACAGATAAAGAATATGCAGAAAACGGCAAATCACAATTTGAATAAAATGCTGTGTGTTGCCTGCGGATAATTATCGAAGGCAACACACAGCATTTTTAAATTTAATTCATCAGCTATGAAAAAGAGAACCATTATAGTGTCTGCATTGGCAGCCTCTGCCTTAGTATTACTTTTTTCTTCCTTAACATTTAAAAAGAAAAATGTTGATGTTGTTAAGCCCTTTGATCAGAGAAAATACCTGGGTAAATGGTATGAGATTGCGCGCCTGGATTATTCCTGGGAAAAGAATCTGAATAACGTAACCGCTACATATTCGTTGCGTGAAGACGGAAAAATAAAAGTAGATAACAAAGGCTATAATGTAAAAAAAGAAAAATGGGAGGAGAGTGTCGGCAAAGCTGCTCCCGTTGCAGACCCGGCAGAAGGCAGGCTAAAAGTTTCGTTTTTCGGTCCGTTTTATGCTGGTTATAATGTTGTAGCCATTGATGATGCGTATACGTATGCGCTTGTTGCAGGTGAAAATACCAAATACCTGTGGATTCTTTCCCGGAAAAAAACAATTCCGGAAAATGTAAAAGAAGCATACCTGAAAAAAGCACAATCACTGGGGTATGACACAGCAGCACTTATTTGGGTAACGCATAACAAGGATTAAAAGATTAATAATTAATGCGCATAAGGATACGCAGCTTCTATGGAAAAATTTATCTTTTATTGGTCAGGTGAGCTTTTTGGAAAATTTCAAAGCGTATTCATTTTAATTACATTCGCATTAGTCGGGTATGTAATGGGTGTGGTTTTTTATAAAGCCATTGAATATGTATTGATTCGCCTTTCCGGAACAAACTATAAAGCTATCAGTCGGAATTTTAAATTTTCACTGCGTTTTTTCACAACAGTTTTATTGTTAAACATTGGTCTGGCATTTACCAATTTTCATGATAAAACAGAACGTACCGTTGGTAAAATTCTGTTTATCCTGATTGTTATTTCGCTTGCATATATTCTGATTCGGATTCTTCAGTTTATTAAAGATATTCTGTATTTAAAATTTGATGTTAACATTACCGGTAATATCAATGAACGCAGAGCGCGCACTCAGGTTGATTTTTTACAGAAGCTTGGTACCGCATTTGTGATTTTCATTTCCATCGCAATTGTACTGATGAGTTTTGAACGAGTTCGTGAATTGGGTACAAGCCTGCTGGCTTCTGCCGGCATTGCAGGTATCATTATAGGTTTTGCAGCACAAAAGTCATTAGGGAATCTGTTGGCAGGTTTTCAGATTGCGTTTACGCAGCCGATGCGGTATGATGATGTAGTGATTGTACAAGGTCAATATGGGCGTGTGGAAGAGATTACGCTCACATATGTAGTTGTTAAACTATGGGACGAAAGAAGATTGATATTACCTATATCGTACTTTATTGATAATGCATTTGAAAACTGGACGCGTACTTCTTCAGAAATGTTAGGAGCGGTTGTACTGTATACAGATTTTGCAATGCCGCTGGAGCCTATGCGCGAAGAATTAAAAAGATTGCTGGATAATGAAGGTAAAATTCTCTGGAATGGTAAAGTTGCCGTTGTGCAGCTTACAGATTTGAATGAACAATCTATGCAGGTTCGGATTTTAGTAAGTGCATTTAATTCCGGATTGCTATTTGATCTGCGCTGTCTGATACGCGAAAAAATGATGCAGTTTATTATACAAAATTATCCGCACTGTTTACCTGTCAGACGGATTCTTTCCGACCCTATTACAAACCCGTCGTCAGGTATTGTATCCGTTGGAAATCAGGGAGTATAAGTAACTGTAAGCGACAGGTTGTGGTATAAGATTGAACTCATAATACAGTATTTTACCCGGTGTTTTTATTTGAATCAAAAGCATATTTAGGTAAATTGGCTTGTATATGCGTTTGATTCAAAAAAACTTGCTGTTTGTTATTCTCATCAGTTGTCTGATGAACAGTAATACGGTAAAGGCACAGCAGCTTACATTATTTAATATTGATACAACGAAATATCCGGTAGTAAAGGCGGATTTTTTTGCGCTGGATAAACTTGAAAACCAGATAACCACACTGACGCGGGAATCGGTTTCCATTCATGAAAATGGAATTGAACAACAGGTTGTGAAGGTGGTTAATCCGGCAGCCGTTAAACCAAAATCAATTTCGCTTGTACTCACCATTGATATTTCAGAATCCATGCAAAAGCAATATATGCCGCTGGCTAAAAATGCAGCAGCAGCTATTGTAAATAAGTTGCCATTGGATATTTCAGAATGTGCGGTAACAAGCTTTAATGATGTAAGTTTTATCAATACCGATTTTACACGGGACCGGTTTAAGCTGCTGCAATCCATACAGACATTAGTTCCTGCCGGCGGTACGGACTACAACAAAGGATTTATTAAGTCGAATGCCGGGGGATTGGATATATTGAAAAAAGGACTACATGAAAAGGTTCTCATTTTTTTAACCGATGGGTATGGGGATGTAAACCCGACAGAAATTATTCAACAGGCAAAAAGTATAGGCGCCAAAGTATATGTGATTACCTTAGGCATGAGCGCTCCCGAAGAACTAAAGCGCATTGTAACAGCAACCAACGGCAGTTATTATGAAAACGTTATTTCTGAACAGGAAATCAATGCTGTTTATATGAGTATATTGTACCGGAGCCAGGGGCTTACTCCATCTTCTGTAGAATGGATCAGCACTGCAGGTTGCGGATATTCAAAAGATGTTGCGTTCAGTGAAAAAAGGAATACATTAAAGCAAGCACCCGCTCAGTACAATGCTCCCGTCAGGCATACCGTGCGTTTGCGCGCAGATGTAAATACAATCACCTTCAATACGGAAACCAAAGAAATACCGGTTGCTTTAAAAGCGGTTAATGGAGATTTTTCTGTTACAGCGTTCAATTCATCTCATCCTTTTTTTTCATTAGCTGCACCTGCATTTCCCCGTACAATAAAAAAAGATGAAACTGTAAATGTTATTGTAACGAATACAGGATCTATAACAGAATTTGTTTCAGGAAGAATTGAATTGACTTCTGCGGGCTGCCAATCAACGTATATTTATTTTCAGTGTCAGCCGCCTTCCAGCCAGCCTGTATTAAATCTGGTTGCGCCAAATGGGAAAGAAACATTTTACGTCGGCCAGGATACGCTGATCCGGTGGAGTGTGCAGCATACAACAGCTCCTGTAAAAATTTCTTTCAGCAGCAACGCAGGAAAAAAATGGATGATAATAGCCGACAGCATTACAACGGGGCAGTTCAACTGGAAAATTCCGAATACGCCTGGTACCGATAATTTAATAAAAGTAGAAGCCGCAGCAGCAAAAAATAACGTAAAGCCCGTTTCAAAAGTGGTGTACGATGGCTTTACGGATATGATGAATGCATATAATCTGAGCCCGGATGGTTCAAGGTACATATCGCAGACCGGAACAGAATTGCTGCTGCATGATACCTATACCAATGCCATTATAAATAAAACAAAAAATACGATCAAAAAAGGATACTTTATTTTTTCACCGGATGGAAAGTATCTGTTTATGTATGATGAAAACCAGCCAATACGCGTATACGATGGACATACGTTTGAATTTATAGAAGAGTGGGGGATATTTAAAAATACCTTAAGCAATTATATTGAGCCCTATATGAGTAACGATCTCAGCCAGTATGTGGCAAGAGATACAGATGGCAGCCTGGGCATTTTCAATTTTAAGACTGGGGTTAAAATGAAGTCCGTTGATTTTGTTAAAGGAAAAGAAATAACAGACTTTACTTCCAGCTATATTGTTTCTCTGGAAGAAGGCGATCATAAGGTTTGGGTATGGGATCATAAAAAAGGAATACGCGTGCTGGAAATCGCTGCTCCGCTGGAACGTATTGTTAATGCTGAATTTAATGCAGATGAAAATGTGCTGATTATTCATACCTGGGGGAACGATGGAAAAAATCAGAACTTTACCGCATACGATTTAACCGGCAAACAACTATACACCTATAAAAATACCGATAAAGCATTCATGTCATTGGATACCTATCAGAACTATGCATTATGTTCTGTAGCAGATAAACCGGCATTGATTGAAATGAATACGGGTAAAATCGTATTAAGCTATATGTTATCTGAGCCGGTTAAATTTGGCTGGTTTGTGCCTTTCAGTAACGGAAAATATATTTTATTGACAGGCACATCTTCCAGTAATGTATATATGCTGACGTCTGGTATCGATGGCTCGAAAGATGCACCTGCACAGGATCAATCGGATGCTGTATTTACCATTCTTTCAATAAAACCTCTTGCAACTAACATAGTGTTTCCGGCTGTTTATAACGGCAATAAAAAAGATACAGTTGTTGCAGCCTGTATTAAGAATAATACTGCTGTAGATATAACGGTTAAGAAAATCTCTATTGAAGGAACAAACGCAGCATCGTTTAAGCTGCTGAATCCAATCACCGGATTTACGATACATCCAAAATCCAGTCAGGATATTGAAATCCGTTTTGCGCCTGTTACTGCAGGCATGCACCAGGCAATATTAACCGTTATTACATTGTATGATACTGTTCGTGTTCAAATATCCGGAACAGGAATTATAAAACCATATAAGCTGCAGCTGGCTGAACTCAATATGGGTACAGTAGAAGTAGGTAAATCAAAAGATACGACATTCACCCGCCTCCTTACCAATACCAGTGCAGGCACGCTATATATCACGTCTATGCGGTTGGCAGGGCCGGATAAAACACAATTCAAAATTGTATCTTCAACCACTGCAACACTTGCATCTGGTGCATCGGCAGAGATCAAACTGAATTTTTCACCTACTCAACGAGGAAGAACATCCACACAGCTTACTATTGATATTAAAGATGCCGTGAATACACTTACAGTACCTGTGTACGCAGAAGCCTATCTTCCGCGTAAATATACGGTTCAGCTTAATTATATAGATGCTTCGACAAACACGGCTACAGCAGCAGCAGTGACCTGTATTGATCGGCAATCTAAAAAAAGCATGGAGTCTGCTGTAATCAATGCTGGTAAAAGTTCAACAACGGCTGTATATGCTGACCGCATATATGTTTTTACGGTCACAAAAGCAGGATATAAAACCGTTGTTGACAGCGTGAATTTATTAAAGACAATTACAGATAATATACTAACAAAAGAAATTATATTAATTCCGGATGGCCCGTCAACACCTGTTACACGGGTGCTTTCCGGACATGTTTTTATTAAAGGTACGCAGTCGCCGCTTTGGTCGCATATTTCTTTTTACAGTTCAGTAAATAAAACACTGATTAAAAAAATTGAAAGTGAACCCGATGGTACGTATAACATTACATTACCGATTGGTACGTATGCTGTACAGGTAGAAAAAGAAGGATATGTAAATGAGAACACGACACTGGAAATCAGTAATGGAACGAACGATCAGGTTAAAAATTTTGAATTAACACCAATCAAAGTTGGGGAAACAATTCGCCTGCCGCATGTGTATTTTGCACGGGGAGGTACAACGCTGCTGGAAAGCAGCTATGAATCGCTTGATCAGCTGTATACCTTATTAACAGATAATCCTACGATGCGCATAGAGTTATTGGGTTATACCGACAACCAGGGCGATGCAAAGCTGAATGTACTTTTGTCTGAACAGCGTGTAGCGGCTATCAAAGATTATCTGGTAGGGAAGGGCATCGCAGAAACACGAATTGGCGGTAAAGGATACGGCGGTGCAAACCCGATTGCCAGCAACGCTACAGAAGAGACGCGGCAGTTAAACCGGCGGGTTGAATTTAAAATTGTAAGTAAGTAGGAACGGTGCCGACTGCAGGCTGTTATTGAGCAGAAGTAATGTATTGTTCAAGATTATCAATACAGATCGGAGGATAGTAATCTCTGCTTTCAGAATATTTATGTACCACTTCAATTGCTTTTACACATTCAACATTCGGGCGTGCATTTGTGGCAAGTATTTCATATTCCTCCAATGTATTGAAGGTGTCATTTACAAAACTGAAATGCGGGTGAGCTGTTTTTGAATCCATTGCATAATGGTGCAGATCAATTTTTATTGGATTGCTTTTTATTGCATACTTATATCCATAGCGGTGAATCTTATCTTCAGCACCGCATTTATCCAGATGAGAATAACTGAGGTAATCCATTGTATATTCAATAAAATCATAGGTCTTACTGATTGCAGTAATGATTCTGGAATTACATTTATGAATATTTTCGTTTTCAGTAAACAGTAACAGTCTTAAATATATAATCCTGCCATCATCTTTTGTTTTAAAATTGTAGCTAACGCAATAATAAGATTTTAACATGGGTGTAAGGATGTGTGTTATTCCACTATCTGTTAATCAATCCGGATGTTAGATTGTTTTGATATCTATTGCATTGGCGCAAGGTTAATAGATACTGTCACGTTTTAAGGAAAACATGTGTTCTAACATAAATCAAATATACGAAATAATCACATATTTAAGTTGACGTGAATCTGTTGTATAAAAAAGTTTTATTTTATATAAATATTTAATATTTAGTCATTTATGTTTTATTGTATGCTTATTTCTATGAAATTTTGGATCGTTTTTAGAAAAATAGATCCATACTAAGTACTAAAAATAAGCGCCTAAACCAATAGCAGCAAAATGATATTTCGGCGTTGCAATTTTCAAACGCTGGTAGCCAATTGAGATAAAAAAAATATTTTGATGGTATTTACCTTGTACCTCAAACGTATTAACGGGCAGCCCGTTGATGCCACTCCATTTTATCGAACTGTATAAACTGATTGGCTTTGCAATAAAAATCTCTGTATTAAATCCAAACGCAAGACCGCCTTTCTTTACATTGTTTGCCACATAGTTTGCGCCTATTGTAAAGCCGAGATTGAATCGTTCTAACCGAATACGATCGTAGCAAAAATCAAGGTTGTATAGCAACAGGTTGTCGTGTTTTTTAAGCGACGTATTGTATTCAAACAATTGAAACATTTCGGATTGAAAATAAAAATAATGAAACGGGCGAAGTTTTGCTTTCAGGTGATTTCCATATAAATTTTGATTGCTGTACATAAAATGATCTTCAATATCAAATCGTATGTTGCGGTGTATATCGGAGCGTGATTTTGCATAATTACCATTCAATGGTGCGCAGTATGGATATTTACTTAAGCGGTTATGTAAGTGCCCTTCATTTTCATAATTTCCTATCATACCATAAATAGTATACACAATAAAACTTCCCAGAATAGTACCTGTTAAGCGTTCGCCGGAATTATGGTTCGGAGATTTACGTATATCCTGCTGCGGTACATTTTCTTCTTTTCCTTTCTTTAGTTCTTGTTTGGAAGTATTTAAATCTCCTTGAGCAATGCTGTTATGCATGCTGATAAAAATAAACAAGATGGATAGAATGTTGCGAAAGAACATAATTTGTTACTACAGAATGAAGAAATCAATGACAGGCTCAGTTAATAAAATGTTGTTTGTATTAGGGAGTATATGGTATATACAAGCATTGACGGCTTCTTTGAGAGCAGGCTTTTTACCTGATCATTTATATATAGTGTCTTTGCAATTATTTTTTTCTGACAGATTGGTCTAATGTGAATTTAACCGGTACAATCATTTTACAGCGTATGGGTAAGCCATCTTTCATGGCCGGCTGCCAACGTGGAGATTGGAGTAATACATCAATTACAGCCTGGTCACAGGAAGGACTCAACCCTTTTCCGTTAACCGTTTTAATTGCAGAAATCGAGCCATCTTTCTCTACTGTAAATTGTGTGTATGTTTTTCCTTCAATTCCTTGCTTGCGGGCATCTTTGGGATATACTAAATGAGAAGAAATAAACTCTGCAAAAGCCTGGTCGCCGCCGGGGAATTTAGGGAGTGTATCTGGTGCAGAAGGAATATCTCTGTCTGCTGCGGCAACAGAGTCAGCCATTGTTTGGGCGGACGCGGTAAAGACGATTCCAAGTAAAAAAAAGAAAGAAAACAGTGCTCGCATAGGGATGTGTTTCATAAAAAGATACCTGACATGTGTAAGCAAATGATGTATATAAATGTTCGAAATGATCTTCAATAAAACAAATAAATAGCTATTCTTGTGTTTTTCTAACGGTATATTTGGAGCAGATCATAGCAGCCTGTATATAAAAGATATTGGCAAGTCAGTTTTACATATAATTCTTTAGTAAGATTATACAAATGGAATTATATATCGTACTTTTAAATATATAAAAATACTCATTATGAAATATCTGAAACTTATTTTTACACTTGTGTTTGCGATGCAATTCGCTTTAGTACAAAGCCAGGATCTAAAATGGGCGGGCGATTTCGGTAGCAATGATCAAAACTATGTGAACTCCCTTATCACCAAAGTTGCCGGCAATGGCGACTACATTGTTACAGGGATTTTATATGGTACAGTAGATTTTGATTTTAGTTCGGGTGTTAAAAATCTAACATCAGATCGAAAAAATGTTTTTATTGCCCGCTATTCTTCAACAGGAAGCTTTATCTGGGTTAAATTATTAAAAGGAACCAGGGGATTTTATGAATCTTCAAATCCGACCATTAACATTGATAAGGATGATAATATTATTCTGGGCATGAGATCGGATCATACCGTTGACTTTGATCCTTCCGATGCAGGTGAATACAAATTGCAAAGTGCATACAACGATACGGAAGCAGCCTATTTAGCCAAATATGATGGGAATGGAAATTTTATCTGGGCCAAAAAATTCCAGGCAGACAGAGGATTATACCCGAATTTTATTGAAACAGATGCCGTTGACGGAAGCATTTATCTTGTTGGTGGCTATTATTACACACAGGATTTTGATTTTGGCGCTGGTATTACTTCACTATATGGAAGCAGTCAGACAAACACTATTTTTCTTGCCAAATACAATCCAACAGGAGACTTGATTTTTGCCAAAATCCTTATGAGCACAAATGATGGTGTTGGTATTACAGCTATGAAAATGATAAATAATTCAGAATTTGTTTTTGCAGGCAATTTGATTGGTGCCAATTTCAATCCAGGCGGCACAGCTGCATATTTTTATGTTGGAACAAATGGCGGATATGTTGCTAAGTATAAAACAGACGGCACATTTATTTGTGCCAATGCAATTTATATTGAAAATTATATTGGAGATATTAGTGATGTAACAACAGATCGTGACGGTAATATGTATGTGGTTGGAGATTTTTCAGGCTCCGTTGATTTTAATGGACGTACAACTGAGGGGCAGGTAATTGTGGCGAAAAGCTCCTATGAAACAGATGGTTTTGTAGTAAAATATAATGCTCAGGCAGAAGTTGTATGGTATTTCTCAATAGGAAATACAGACTGGGATTCTTGCAATGGCATAGAAATAGACAGTAAAAATAATTTACTTATTGTAGGTCTTTTTACCGGAGAGGTTGATTTTGATCCGGTGCTTTCAAGTTACCAAACACTTGTAAATCCTGCAGGCGCATCGGTATATGCTGCATCGTATACGCTTGATAAGCAATATATAAACGCTAAACAATTAGCATTTTCACCCAGCAATATGGTTATGAGTCCGGGTATGATCATAAAAGCATCTGATGATTTTATGATAGGTGCTATTGCATATAATCCTACAGATGTTGATCCTTCTTCAAATGAAGTACTTGTTCATACATTTCCATCAGATTCAGGTCCCAGAGAATATCTGTCGGTATACAATTTGAACACAACTCCGATAACTACATCAATCTTAAATCAACAAACAGCATCGTTTACAGCATATCCCAATCCTGTGACCGGAGACGTACTTTACATTACCAATGTGCCGGAAGATATACTTAACTCCAGACCTGTACTTACTTCGCTGGATGGACGTACTATTTCGCTGGCGTATACACAAGATCAGGAAAAACTTACAATAGACTTGAATGGGTTAGCGAAAGGAGTATATTTTATAACCATGGATGGTCACTCCGTAAAAATAATCCGATAATATAAAAACCATACTGACTATTATTTAGTCAGTATGGTTTTTATATTTTTTATAAGATACACTCCGGTTTATAATCCGGATACGTGTGTATGATTTATTAATTAACGCGCATGGCTGGTTATACGTTATCAGTCACCGCCGCATCCGCCACAGCCTCCTCCTCCGCAACTGCCGCCGCTGCTCCCGCAACTGCTGCCACAGCTTGATCCGCAGGAAGTACCACAACTGTTTCCGTTGTGTCTGGATGTATAATCAACCATGGGCTTTAAGCCTGATGCAATAATTGTACCTCCAAGCACGTATTTCCATTGCCAGGATGGATATGCTGTTTGAGTAATATTCTCCGGAATAAAAATGTTGTCAAATTCATTCGGGAATACACTATGCCAGAAATATTTCCGGATAATAGTTATATAAATCGCGGCAGACAGTATACACAAAACAAGTGTTACAATCAGAAATCCGACAGGTTTATTGTACATGAATCCTGTTGCCAACCGGATCAAAAGCAGCATCAGCAGAACACCTAAAGTAGCTGTAGATAACAGGATCATTTGTACATACACAACCGATGATATGATTTTTTTATTCAGCTCACCCTTCACCTGATGTATTTTAACAATCAACGGAATGGCATTAACAGCCTTCAGTAGCTGGGCATAAAAAATAGGGCGGCCATTTTTCTTGATCTCATTATATAAAACTTTTTCAATGGAATCCTGAACGTCAGGTTCGCGATTCAGTTTGAGAGTATTTTCAGCAGTAATGCGAACATGTTTTTGTTTCACCATCCGGCTTACATAATAGTGAATTACATAAGATGTATTCTGAAATTTAATGCTTGTCAGTTCAAGCGGAGATAAATGTGTAATAATACTGTTTGACTTCCATTGACGTATGATTGCCAATGCACCTTTTTTATATTGCCGGAAAATAAGAAACATGGCAAGGCTCCATGTACTTATAAAACAAATGAGGAATGCAGGATTGGGTATCTTACGTATGCTTGATTCGGTTAGCAGATAAATAAAATAGGATGAAAAAAGCAGTACAGCTATAATTTTAAATGCATCAACTTCTGCATACCTGGATTTTTTTATTGGAATGGAATCATAGACCGTTGCATAATTCCAGATCACTGCGGGCTGTTTGCCAAAGTGCTGTTCGTACAATGTTTGTGTACGCTGCTTTGCCTGTTCAAATTTTAATTTTTCGGCGGGGTTATGTGTGGAAGGTATGTGATCTATCCGCTTGCCGAGCAGCTGACAGAAAGCATTATACGATTGTGTAAAGAGCAGGTGCTGATGCCAGACAATGTCAACGATTTCAGAAGGTGAAACCATGTTGTTGCTTGTTGCTGCAAGGAACATGAATTTTTTGTATTCCAGAATGGCTTGTTGGGTAATATAATCCGGCCAGTTATTTTCAAATGCCAGCCGGACAGAAAAATTATAGGCATCATCCCTTTCATCAAGCGGGAATGATTTTACTGAATCCCAAAGAGTTTGGTTAATCATATCGTAAACATAATACTTTAAAATTAATCAAAAGAAAGTAGCAATGGAACACATGTAATTAAAAGCAAAAGCCGGAATACTGTTTTAGGTTATTCCGGCTTTTACTTAATTCAATACATGTAAACACATGAAGAGCTGCATTACATTTTTATAACTTTGCTGTTTTGAGTTGTGCCATTTTTTAAAACAATTTTTATCAGCAGCAAACCTCTTAATTGCGTATCAATTTCAGCGGTTGTATGCTTTTCACTTAATCCGTTAATGTCATAGATCAGTACATAGTCAATGGGCTCAGTGATATTGATTTTAAACGTTCCTGTTGTTGGGTTCGGGAACACAAGACATGGGGCGGCTTCTTCCTCGGATAAAGATGTATTGTGGATAGAAGTGACAATCGGTTTTATGTTATTGTTAAGACTGAGTATGTATCCCTGGTTAGGAGCCAGTATGTAAACTTTTCCATTTATGCCTATGTTCATATTTGTTAGAAATTCTACATCATCCGGGTAGGCAGCAGTAAAATCGCAGGCAGAAATAAATTTACCGTCTAACGAGAATTTAGATAATAAAAGATTTGATGTATTGATCTGATAAAAATGATCACCTGCAAGGCAAATTTTATTATATAAATCCTGATAATCACCGGATGCATTGAGCAGGGAAAAGGAACCAACAAGAAAGCCCGATGAATTTATTTTTCTGATAACAGAACCGGCATTCGGCACAGAAAAATAAATGTTAGATTGGGAATCTGCCATAAGATAAAATGCATACTCAAAAGGATTCATTTCATTTGCGACACAAATTGTTAATGTTGAAACAAAAGTACCATCAGAAGTGAATTTTTGTAATCTGCAGTTGCCTTTGTCAAACACATAAACGAAACCTTGCGGATCAATTACAATACGATAGGGCTGATTGAATTGCCCGCTTGAAGTACCTTTTGTTCCCCATTTTCTTATAAAGTTTCCATTCAGATCAAAACATTGGATGGAATTATTGGTTGAATCAACAATGTAAATAATATTGTTTTTAGAAATAGCCATGTCCGTGACTGCATTGAATTTTCCATCAGCAGATCCTTGTCCGCCCCACTTAAGTAAATACGTATTTCCAGCAGAGAACTTCTGTATTTCACGTCTGTCATTTGCTACATACACATTGCCGTTCAGGTCAGCAGTAAAAGCTGTTGCATTGCCAAAATTTCCTTCAAGTCTGTTATAGCCCCCCAATATTTTTTCAAGTGTATTGGCAGAATTAAAAAGATGAATATTATAATCTCCTATAGAGGTTACTGCAAAACTTCCATTGGTTTTATTTACTGCAACAGTTTTAATTATTGCATGCGTAGGTATATCATAACTGGCTATCGTTTCAATGGTATTCTGTAATACACCTGAAGTAGAGAAGGTCATTAAATCATAATTAATCACATAGAGTAAGTTGTTGATTGGATTGTAATCAATGGATTCACAATACTTAGTGCCTAAATCAAAGGATTGAATGAACGTGCCGGAAGAATTAAATTTATGAAGTGCATGAGAATAGGCAGATGAAACATACACATTGTTATCAGAATCAATGCATATAGCCATGAGTTGAGTATTGCTTTCCCTTGAATTCCATTGAAGAAGATAATTTCCATTGTTGTCAAATTTCTGGATGCGATTATTGTTCACATCCAGAACGTATACATTTTGATCTGAATCAATTGCAATATCTCCGGGATAGTTTAATTGGCCATTGCCTGCACCCAGGGTTCCCCAACTTATAAGCAGCATGCCGTCATTGCTGAATTTATTTATAGAATTTCCTGCGATTGAAAAAATATTTCCGGCGTTATCACTTGCAATACGAGGATAATTTTCCGATTCATTTTTTGTGTTCCTTATCCATGTTTTAACAACTGTACCTGCTGCATTGAATTTAATAATATGTCTGTTAAGATCGGTAGCAAAAAAATTTCCCTGCGCATCATAACAAACGTCTTGAAGCTGACGATAAAAACCAACAAGTTTGTTTTGGTATGCACACGTAGCTGATTCAGGATTTATTTTTTCTAATCGAATAGAAATGCCGGTTTGGGCAAGTGAACTGCTTTTTGAACCTGTGTATCCTGTTGCAACAATTTTTCCATCAGCTAAAACGGTTATGTCTTCTAAACGGACATACGCATTTAAACCCGAAAAGAATTCACTGGCTAATGTATAATCATATTCAGGAGAAGAATCTATTTGTCCGTCTTTTGTTGTTGTATAAAAAAAAGGTAAACCATCAACACGCATCACAGCAGAAATAATTTTATTTTCCGGAGTAAATGCCATAGCATAGTGATATCCTTCTGCAAACTCAAAATGTCCATTAGAACCAAAAGAAGAAACAAGTGAGCCCGTATAATTGAGTTTGAAAACAGATGCTTTAGGAGGCAGATTATTTGAACCTGTCATTACTACACCTAAGAACACATCTTCGTTTGAATCAATGAGCATGTCACGCATCTGAGAACGATTGCCAACAATAGGTTCTAAAATATTTATTGTTGAAAATCCATTAGTGCCATACGTTCCATCCAGTGTTCCATTGATAAGTATACGTGCGACAATAACAGTATCAAAACCTGAATTTGAAGCGACCATTACTTCGTCATAAATGTCCATTTCAATTTGGGTACCGAACGTATTGCTCATAAAAGAACTTGTCCATAAACCATTTGTTCCAAAAGATTGATCCATACTTCCATCTTCAGTTAAACGCATTACATACGTTTGCATGGGCGTATTGTCTGAGTATTCTCCTGCAATAATTATTTCTCCTGTTGTTGATAATGCAATATCTGTCAGTTTGTTTTGCGCTTTACCAAAAGGCAAAACTAATTTACCATTTATGCCAAAAGCTTGATCAAGACTTCCGTCAGGCAGGAGGCGGGCTAAAGCAATATCAGAAAAGGAATAGGTTGTGCCGTCTATTGTTTCGTTATATTCAGACATTCCTCCAACAATAATTTTTCCGTCCGTTTGTGTTATGATGGATGTTAAATAAGAGTTTTCATTATTTCTAAAAGATAATGCATTGGGATAAGCGGAAACAGGTAAATTAAAATCTGTATTTATAGAACCATTTGCATTTAATTTATTTACATATCCAAAACGTTGAGATGCATTGGGAAAAATGGTGCCAAGTTGAATAATTGATCCATCAGTCAGTACAACATGTTTAATGTATACAGGGCCGGATTTATCTTCTACATACCCCGAATTATTAAACGTGTAATCTAAGCCGGTAACAGTTTGCCCGTTACATATAGAAACTATTAAACATACATACACAGCAAACAGTATTTTTTTCATATAGATGCAGGAGTTTTAAATTAGATTCAGGTATTTAAAAATAAGGATAATAACTATATAATAAAGGTAAATAATTTAAGTCATAACAAGGTATCTTAATAATGCATTGTTGGTGCTGTTACTGAATAGAAAATAACAGCGCATATAAAATTTTGACAGGAAGAAATTATTCCATTTTATTAGCAGCCATGATTTTACCAGCTGTTTTTGCTTGGAATAATAGCTGGATAATGTTATAATGTTACAATACAATCGTAAAATCCTGTAATAAAAGCCAGCAGGATTATTTGAAATTACACACACTTATTAATCACGCTAACGAAATAACAGGTATGAAAATCATCGCCCTTGCAATCTTCTTATCAGCAGGAATTGCTGGTGCGTTTGCACAAACCAATCCCCAACCGGGAACTACACCAACACCGAATCCATCTACAGCACCTGATAATGGTGTGCCTAACAGTACCATGCCAAATGTAGTGCCCGAGAATAACAGTATTCCGAATAATAAGCCATTGCCGGACAATACTATTCCTAACAGCTTACCGGAGAATCATAATAATACGCCTCCATATACACCTGTTGTTCCGAATACGGACCCGAATAAAAAGACCCCAACGAATCAGAATCCGGTACAGCCATTAAACCCGGGGTCAACAAATCCGGTACCATCGGATCCCAATGATCCGCTTATGATAAAATAATGAACATCGTTTTGTTTTACCCTTGTTCAACTGCTTTGGCGTTGGGCAAGGGTAATTAATTTTAACGTGATGTCGTAGAAATTTTATTCTTCAGCAGGAATAATTTCTACAGGTGCCTTATCAGGCTTATGTATTTCAATACGGTAAGAGTCAGGTATCACAGGAATAGGGAAAATGTCGTTTTTGTAAAACGAAGGTCTGCATACACCTTTTTCATATACGATAAGATATAAGGTTAATTTTTTGTTTATATGATCAATCGAATAAAGCATTTTACGATCAATTTTTTGTTCGCACCCAGAATAAGAATAAGTAACATTCAATAAAAGATATTTATTAAAATTTACCGTTGGAAAGCTATCGCTGGAACATGTACTCCAGGCTTGAATAGTTTCGTATGCTTCACGATCATATACATTTTTTCTAAGCGACATATTTGAGTCATCTTTTTTAATACAATTTGCATTAAGCCATAGCGGCCGGGTTGTGCCTGTATCAATTTGCGCGTGCGCGTGAAAAAGCACAAACAGTAAAGATAATAAGGTGAAAGAAAAGTGCATGGTTGATCTTGATTTCAGTAAAACCCAAACATTTAATTTATCTGAAGGGACATTATAACAAGAAAGCCATGCCGTTATAAAGCAGTATGGCTTTCTTGTTGCTAATCTCTGACCTGATTATTTAATAATTTCGACACGTCTTATTTCAGAGATGTCATTGTATATAAGCCGCAGCATATAGATACCTGAAGACAGTGTTTCCATATTGATGGAAGCATCTGAAGAAAGTTCTTTTGTAAACAGTATTTTGCCTTCTATACTCATTACTTCTATTTGTGTAAATCCCGTGATGTTTGAAAAATGCACATTTCCATAAGAGGGATTTGGATAAATAGTAATATTCTTTAATGCCTGGTTTGTTGAAACATCAGTAGTGATACCCATTTCCTGGAGAGCAATTCTAAAGGTAGAGGTGGCAGATACATTTGTTCTGGCTGTACTTGTGTTTGATACTGCATTGCCAACCATAACGTAATACGTTACACCAGGTGTTAAGGATGAAAGCACGACTTCTTCTAATTCGCCAACGCCAGTATTATTCTGGCATGTAATATCCGATGAAGCAGAACAGGAAGTGGCTACGGAAACAACAGCATCTAATCCCGCAGAACTTTCTAATATGATTTTCATACTGCTGCTGTTTGCTGTGAATTTGTAGAAGAGATCTGTTTCACGTGTGCAGGCAGATGAGAATAATAATGACTTACTGGCATTAATCAGGTCTCCGGAAACGAATTGTATGTTTGGAGAAGGAGTTAACGGAAGTGCATTAGCACATTCATCATTTACCGCTTTAGTGTTTTGTACACATACCGTAAATGTTGTAGATAATAGATTGCCGGGTACACTGCTGCCCATCTTTATATAATAGGTGTTGCCAATAGTCAGGCTGGAAGCTGTAAGCACATCCGATCCGCCTTTTATTGTATTGGGAATACAAAATAATGCAGGCGCAGAGGCATTGCAGGAAGGATACACCCCAACGGCAAGCTGTAAAAATGTACTTCCTGTATATGAAATCTTCACTTCTTCGCTGCTGGCAACAAACTTGTAAAACACATCACTATAGCTGGTACAGCCATTAGAAGCCGATTGCGTTGCCCGTGCTAAATCTCCTGACATGGTATTACAGGTGAATGAAGGTATTATTGAAAGGGCATTCACACATTCATCGTTAGCGGCTGGTGCTAATGATTCCACAAATAAGTAGAAACTGTTGGTGTCAGATGTTAATGCATTAGAACCAACCTTAATGTAATAGGTGTTTCCTATGGTAAGATTAGAAGCTATAATACTGTCTGACATGCTCCCGAGTTCACAATATAAATTGGTTGTTGCCGGACAATTTGAATATAGTCCGACAGATAATGTATGACCAGCAGGATTTGTAAAAAATATTTTAGCAGCATTTGTATTAGCCACAAATTTATAAAATACATCTCTCGCTGCAGAGCAGCCCGTGCTTGATCCGGATTGAAGCGCGTTTATAAAATTGCCCTTTGTAAGATTTCTTACCGTTGTTGGAGTAAGTGTGAATGCTCCCGGACATTCATCATTAGCAACCGGTGGCACATAGGGTGCAACTGCTTCTACCAGTATAGAGAAACTGTTGAGATCACCATGTGCCTGGTTACAGCCCAGTTTGATATAATATGTTTTCCCAACAGTCAGATTCGTGGCCATAATACTATCTGAAGTAGAAGTAATAGACTTGCAATATAAAGCGTTTGCCGGAGTTGCCGGACAACTACCATTTAGAGAGAGCTGGAAGTCTACAGAAGAATTCTGTTTGAAAACGATTTTAGCAGTGGATGCTGTAGCTACAAATTTATAAAACGCATCTTTAATGCCTGCGTAACAGCCATCATTTAATACGTTAGATCTGAGCGCACCTCTTAAATCGCCTTGAGTAAACGAACGTGTCATATTCGGAACAAGTGTTAGTGCTCCGGCACATTCATCATTTACCGGAAGAGGTTCGTCCGGAATATAACCAAGGCTGAAACTAAATGTGCTCTCGGAAGGTGCACTATCTAATGTGCCGAGTCTTAAATAATACGTTTCTCCAACAACCATATTGAAAATACCCCAGGCATTTCCTCCATAGGTGTTTGTGCCGCAAAGCTTAAGTTCAGCGTTGGTACCGCAACCAAGGGTAAGTCCTGAAAACAGGTTAAACGAATTGTTGTAATTCATGATAAGTGTTGCAGATTTTGCAACAAACTTATAAAACCGGTCTTTATATATAACCTGCGAACAACTCGTCTGAACAGATTTTGTCGCCAGAGATAAGTCCGCAAAAATAGTTTCGCCAACGCTTTTTCGAATGAAAGATGCAGGTATTAAAATAGCATTTGCACATTCATCGTTTTCAGGATTTGTTATGGATTGGATACATAACGAAAATTCAGAATTTGTATCGTAAATACTTGTCGTTAATTGGATATAATATGTATTGCCGATAACCAGGTTATGAACATACATGGTGTCTGAATCACTGTAGACTTTTTTAGTACAGCTGGATAATAAATTTATACCAACATGAGAATTACCTTGTACAGCGGCAGTTATGGTAACTGCATTAGAATTCGCAACAAATTTATAAAATACATCTTTCCCTTGATCAAAACCATTTAATAAAGATTTAGTAGCAATAGCTAAATCTCCTGTTATATACGTACATGTTGTGGCTGGCGTAACGGAAATCGCTGTAGCGCATTCATCATTGCTAGCCTGAATTTTCTCGATGCAGAAAGAAAATGTATTTGAAACAGGCGTATTTGTATAGCTTCCTACTTTAATATAGTACGTACTGCCTATTGTTAAATCAAGCGCTCTGATAGTTTCCAGTCCGCCGTTGCCTGCGTTATTTACACACACTAACGGAGTCGTACTATTGCCTGAATATAAGGCTGCTGTTACATCCAGGTTTGCATCGGGCGTAAAAGATAATTTATAATGCGGCGCTCCGGCTACAAATTTATAAAACACATCTTTATACATGGTACAACCATTCGTTGCGGATGATGTTGCATATAACAGATTGCCGGCTGTAGTTATACAAGAAGTTGCAGGCGTAACAGACAACGCATTTGTTAAATCATCATTAGCCGGCATGCCTGATCGTACGCAAATAGAAAATTCCGTGCTGGTTGGTGTTGCGATAGTGCTTCCGACTTTAATAAAGTAAGTATTGCCTACCGTTAAGTTTGTAGCTGAAATAATGTTTGAACCTCCTGCAACGGTATTGTTTATACAATATAATGCTGATCCGGTACAATCGGTTTGTAAACTTACAGCCAGGAATAACCCGGTACTGGCGCTAAAAGCAATGTCTGTATTAGAAGTCTGGGCTACAAATTTATAAAAGACATCTTTGTAGGAAATACATCCATTAGCTGGAGATTGAGACGCTGTTGCTAAATCTCCGTTGGTATAGGTACAGGTCGGTGCAGGAACAATGGTTATCGCACCGGCACATTCATCGGCGGCAGGTTTTTGTATTGTTTGTACACAAATTGAAAACGTAGAGGAAAGCAATCCGCCATTTCTTGAACCGGCTTTAATGTAATACGTATTACCAATTACCAGATCTGTTGCATTAATTGTTTTGGTATTTCCCAGGCCAACATTATCACAATACAGAGCCGTTGTTGCATTGCAGCTTGCGTATACACCAATCGATAAATTTAGATTCGGGCTTGTAGTAAATGTAATATTGGCTACTTCAGATGCTGCAATAAATTTATAAAAAATATCAGAATATGCTGTACAGCCTGCAAGTGTTGATTGGGTAGCGCCCAATAAATCAGCAGTAATGGGATTGCATGTCGATGAAGGCGTAATAGATATTGCATTCACACATTCATCATTTACACGCGGCGTTAAAGATTTTACACAAATTGTGAAATCAGTTGTAGCAGGATTGGTGGTATAACTTCCTACTTTTATATAATACGTATTTCCTACCGTTAAATTCGAAGCAACCAGTTTTTCCGTGTTTCCATATGCATAACTGTCATGTACGCAATATAATGCAGTTGTTTCTGAACAGCCTGAATATAACGCCGCGGTAATATTCAAAGAAGCACTTGCTGTTAAATCAATTTGAGTAATGGCAGCCGTTGCGATGAATTTGTAAAACACATCTGTAGTCATAATGCAGCCATTAGTTGCGGATCTTGTTGATCCGGATAAATTACCGGAAACAGCATTGCAGTTTGATCCTGAAACAAGTGTAATCGCATCCGCACATAAATCATTCGCCGATGAAATTGCCGTCTGGATGCAGATTGAAAATGTTGTAGTGGGTGTATAATAAGAAGTAGCACCAGATATTTTTATATAATAAGTGTTTCCGGTAATTAAGTTGCTTGCAGTAAAAACTTCACCGGAGCCGGTTCCTCCGTTGTTGGTACAATAGAGTGATGTGGTTGCCGCACAATTGTCAAATAGTGCTAATACTACGTCAAGCCCGGTACTTGGTTGAACGTTTATGCTTGCGCCAGGTCCGGTTGCGGTAAACTTATAAAAAACATCCAGGACATTGCTGTTTGAGCAAGAAGTTGGCGCAGACGCTTTTGAAAATGCTAAGTCGCCGTTAACATACGAGCAGGTACCAGACGGCGTGATTTCAATTGCATCCGCACAAAAATCGTTTGCCGGTATTTGCATTGTCTGAACACATACGTCAAACGTAGTGGTAGCAGGCGCGCCATATAAATAGCTTCCTAGTTTAATATAGTAAGTATTACCGGGCACTAAATTCTGAATTGCAAATTGCCTTGCTGCACCAGGTGCGGTAGAATTCACACAAGTCATAGGCGATGTAGCTGTTGTGCTTTCGTATACAGCAATGGTTAGTTGCAATCCTGAACTCGGTGTTGTTGATATATTTGCAATAGGAGATGCTGCAACAAATTTATAAAACACATCCGTTAACATATCGCAGCCATTTGCGGGAGAATGGGAAGCATTTGCCAAATCACCCGAAACATTGTTGCATGTGGTAGATGGAGTTATGCTGGTCGCATTGATTATTTCGTCGTTTGAAGCAGGTGCATAATTTTTAACACAGATTTCAAAAGCAGAAGAGATGGGCGAAGCAGCCGCACTGCCTACTTTAATGTAATAGGTATTGCCAATAATCAGATTGGTAGCTGCAATGGTTTTAGTTTCGCCGGTTTTATAGGTATTAGTCAGACAATAAAGCGGAGTTGTTGCGGCACAGTCTGCATAGATACTTGCGAGTAAATTTAAATCGCTGCTGCTGTTAAATGAAACCATTGTGTTCGTTGCCGTAGCGGTGAATTTGTAAAAGATATCCTGGAACATCGTACAGCCGTTTGCTGCTGATTGTGATGCTCCTGCTAAATTTCCTGCTACATAATTACAGGTTGCCGAAACAGGCAGGTTAGTTGCACCTGTACAGTTATCATTTACCGGAACGACAATTGACTGAACACAGAAAGAGAAATCATAGGCAGTTGCACCCGTGCTGTAAGCACTTCCTACCCGGATATAATACGTATTGCCAACGGTGAGATTTGTAGCGCTGATTTTTTGAGCCCATGCGCTGGTATAATATCCTGTTGCGCAGTAGAGCGGAGTTGTAGCCGTGCAATTATCATATAACGCAGCAACCAGATTGAATCCGGCAGCCTTGTCAAATGTTATGTCCGTACTTGCTGATGTTGCAACAAATTTATAAAACACATCCTGGTACATGGTACAGCCATTCGCCGTAGATTGAGTAGCAGTCTGTATATTACCGGTAATTGTTGAGCAGGATGCAGATGGGGTAACAGCAATAGCACCCGCACATTCATCATTGACTGGAGGTAATTGTACGCATAGGGAAAAGCTTGTACTTGTAGGATTTAGGTACTTGTAACTTCCCACTTTGATATAGTATACATTGCCAATCACTAAATTTGCCGCTGAAATAGTTTTTGGAGAAACAGTACTTGAAGTTGTGCTGCAATATAATGGTGTAGTAGCTGTACAGCTGGCATACAATCCGGCAGAAATATTTAACCCGGCCCCGCTGGTTAACGTAATGCTTGCTTTGGTAGTAGTAGCAGTAAACTGATAAAAAATATCCCGATCCATCAGACATCCATTGGTAGCGGATGTTGTTGCTCCGTTCAGGTCTCCGTTAATATAATTGCAGGCAGCAGATGGTGTTATAACGGTTGCATTTGCACACTCATCGTTTGCAGGTACTGTATTTGATTGTACACATACAGAAAAATTCGTTGTTGACGGATTACCGCGTGCACTGCCTACGCTGAGATAATACGTGGTGCCAACAACTAAATTATAGGCATGCATGACTTCAGAACCACCGACACCTGTATTGTCAATACAATACATTGTTGATGTATTGGTAGGGCAGCTGGCATACAATGTTGCCTTTAAATCCAGATCACTGCTTCCGTTAAGATAGATACTTGTACTTGGAGAGGCAGCTACAAATTTGTAAAAGATATCCTGCTGCGAAACACAGCCGACTGGTTGAGAGGATGCAGATCTGGAAGCGCCGGCTAAATCACCGTTAATGAAATTGCAAACCGGAGAAGGGGTGATAGTAGCTGCACCCGCACATTCATCATTAGCTTTTACAGGCATCGACTGAATGCAGATAGCAAAATCTGTATTCGTTGCACTTGAATAGGTGGCACCAACCTGCACATAATAGGTATTACCTACCGTTAAGTTAGCAGCAGAAATTCGTTCTCCGGAGCCAGGATTCAAGTTGATGCAGTATAACAGGGAAGATGCATTACAGCTTGAATACAACGCAGCCGATACATCAAATGTAGCGCTTGTGGTCAACGTGATTTCGGTACTTGGAGAGGTCGCCGTGAATTTATAAAACACACTTTGATTCATACCACATGAATAATTTGAGTATAAAGCCTCTGTCAGATTTCCGTTCGTATAGCTACACGCAGTAGTTGAAGGTGTAATATTTATAGCTCCATCGCAGGTAGTATTTACAGGAGGAATAACTACACAGATAGAAAATGTTGTATTATTTGGTTTTGTAGAATTTGCACTTCCAACTTTAACATAATAGGTATTACCTATAACCTGATTGGTAGCAATTATTGTTTCGGATCCGTTATAGGAATATGCATTTGAACATGTTATGGGAGTGGCAGCACTGCAGCTTGAATATAAACTCAGGCTTATATCTAATCCTGATCCCGGAGTAACAGAAATAACGTTGATGGCTGAGGTTGCTACATATTTATAAAACACATCCATATAGGTTACGCAGCCATTGGGAGACGACTGTGTAGCGGAAGCCAGGTCTGCGGGCAAATAGGTTCGCGTAGCTGAGGGAGTAAGGGTTATTGCCTGAATACATTCATCGTTTGCCGGGGCTTGGGCAAAAACTAAATGGGTCAATAACAATAAAGGCAAAAGGAAAAGATTTTTCATAAAAGTCAGTCTTGTATCTTGTAAAAGTAGGTATTTTTTAAAAGAAAATTAATCAGAGTATAAATATAATTATACAAATAGTTGATTTTAATTCGGCATTTTTGGCATTTTTCAAACATTTTACAGCAGGATGCCGGTTAAATCCGATACTATAATTATAAACGGAATATAGGCATATAGGTGGCAGTTTAAAGTCAGTGAGAAACTGCGCGGAACGTTTTGCAGGAAAACTTTAACAGTGAACTCTAAGACTCAGTTGGGGAAATGGCAGTGTGGCATTTTTAGTTTTAGCAGATTCAGATAAATAAAAAATACATATATTTATATAACGTCATATCTGCTGAGTTATAGTTAAAACAGAATAATACATATATGGAATTAGGCATAGGAATGTTTGGGGATAATCATTACGATTTACAGGGGAATCCAATGGACTCCGGTGAACGACTCAGAGAATTGATTGATGAAATAAAACTGATGGATGAAGTGGGCCTGGATTTTTTTGGTATTGGAGAACATCACCGTCCTGATTATGCCGTTTCAGTACCTGAAATTGTATTGGCTGCTGCTGCAACGGTAACTAAAAAAATAAAATTAGGCAGCGCCGTTACTGTATTGAGTTCTTCTGATCCGGTGCGCATTTATCAAAGCTTTGCAACCATTGATCAGCTAACGAACGGACGTGCAGAGGTTACAGCCGGCCGCGGAAGTTTTATCGAATCGTTTCCGCTGTATGGGTATGAACTGAAAGAGTACAACACGCTTTTTGAAGAAAAACTAGACCTGCTGGTAAAAATCAATCAGCAAAATCCGGTTACATGGAAAGGAAAATTGCGTGCTCCGCTTGATCATCAGGAAATATGGCCACGTGCCGTACACGATAAACTGAAAATATGGGTAGCAGTAGGCGGTACACCTGAGTCTGTAGTACGTGCAGGCAAACTGGGACTTCCGGTTATTTTTGCTATCATCGGAGGCAACCCGGCACAGTTTCAGCCATTGTTCAATTATTATCAGGAAGTTTATAAACAATTCAAACATGATATAAATGCATTTGAAGTAGGTGTGCACATGCATTGTTTTTTTGGAGAAGACAGTGAAAAAGCAGCAGATGAATATTATCCGGTATATGCGTCGCAGATGAACCGCATTGGCCGTACACGCGGCTGGCAGCCTTATACCAGAAGCCAGTATGATTATGGCCGCGGCACGAACGGACACCTGATTATTGGTGATGCCAATGCAGCTGTCGATAAAATACTTGAGATGCATGAGTTGTTCGGCCTTACGCGGTTTTCGGCACATATGGATGTTGGCGGCCCTTCACATACCTCTCTTATGAAATCTATTGAAATCTTTGGAACACAGATTGCACCCAAGGTGCGGGCAGCCATCAAGCAATAAAAATGCGGGTAAAATTTATGTTTCGAAGCATGTTAACGTAATATGTTTTTATTCCGAAAAAAGTATATTTAAACCTCAAATCTGACTTTTAATTTAAATGAAAAAATTACTTTTTCTGTTGTTGATCTGGACGGGTATCAACAGTTTTAAAACAGCAGCACCTGTAGTAGAAGCCACTTTAGGTGCTAACGTCCCATTGAATACAAACATCCGCCAGATGCTTGGCAAGAAAGAGGGTGTTATTATTGTAGGGAATTCTTCCGGCGATAACCAATCACTTTCTTTTTACGATGAAAAAACCATGCAGCTTCTTTCAGAGAAAAAAATATACGGCAAAGAAATTTCTGCAGAAGATGTTAAGTATTATACACCGTATCAAACACTCGCACTTAAAAATACAATCGTTTTAGTTTTTTCCTCGACAGGGAAAAATAAGAAAAATGGTTTTTATGCTAAAGCGTTTGACTATAAGGGCAACGCGCTTACAGCTATTGTGCCTGTAAATGAACATTCATTTGCGCCGGCAGAAGCAATCAAAATGCAGCCGGTTTCTCCGGAAACAAATTATTATGATTCGCGTGAATCCTTTGTTATTTCATCAGACAGCTTAAGCTGGGCAGCATACAGCATCCCGCTTACACCTGTTACAACAGGGGATGAAAGTTTCAGAATGACGGTGCTGGATGAGCAGGCAAAGATACTTGCCGCACAGGATGTAAGTCTGCCATATAAAGACAAAGCATTCGGTTTTTCATCCATCATGCTGGATAAAAATAAAGCAGCCTATATTTTGGGTTATGTAAAACAAACAGATGGTTCATACAGATACATTCTTTCAAAGGTAGATGCAGCAAATGCTTTTAAAGTAACAGAAGCTGCTTTACCGGTACCATATTACATCAAAACCCATATTTTAAAATGGAGCAATCCAACGGAGTTGCGTATAAATGGTGTCTACAGTAAGATGGCTGCAGGCAAAATAACCACGGGTGTTCATGGTTGTTTCGCACTTACTGTTAATACAACTTCCCTTTCTGCGGGAACAGTTGAAACGTATGTGTTTCCGGCAAGCATTACAGATAAAATGGATCGCAAACCTGAAAAGGATCTTTCTATTTACGGACTTTCGATTGATAAAGTAGTAACTAAAAATGACGGCGGATATTATGTATTGCTGGATCATTATTATACAGACGAAACAGTACGCGGCGGGATCGCATACACGGTTCCGGAAGGCATGAGTAATACGATTTACCATTCCGATGAACTGATCATACTTTCGTATGATAAAACAAACAAAGTAACCTGGTCATCTATATATAAAAAAGCACAGCAAAGGCTCGGAAGTAATGGTATGATGATGCAGGATGCAACACTGTATCAGAATGGTCTGGTAATTCTGTATAACGAATCAGAAAAAAATCTCCAGAACAATACCAATGAGTATTATTTGCTGAGCCCTGATAAAATGAAGGCCGCTATGTTGTATGTAGATGATAAAGGTGCTGTAAGCAGAAGTGTTGTAGGAGGATTAAGCACAGACGGTTCTAAGCAATTGATCTCTATGCGGGCATTTTCCGCCTGCAATAAAGGGCCTGAAGTGTATAGCGATGTATTTACCTTTAGCGGAAAAACATTAAAAACGCTGTCATTTGCGAAATTACAGGTACGCTGATATTTGTTTCGTATACGTATAAAAATGCCGGTTAGAAAGACCGGCATTTTTTATCACAGCAGAAGTATAATAAGAAAGCGTATATTTGATGCACATTATTCAACCCCTTTATATGAAAATTATTCTTTCTGTTTCAATTTTTCTTATATCTGTATTTTCAGCTTTTTCACAAGATTGCTGGAAAATGGTAGCTAAAGGTTCTGACCATACCATCGCTGTTCGCCAGGACGGCACACTGTGGAGTTGGGGACAAAACATGTACGGACAGTTAGGAGATGGTTCTGGATACAGTTCAATTATACCTGTACAGGTGGGAACACTGACAACGTGGGATAAAGTGTTTGCAAAATATGATAACTCATTTGCAATAATGAAAGATGGTACGCTTTGGGCATGGGGCATGAATTCATTGGGCACATTGGGAGACGGCACGGAACAAGTGAGAAAAACTCCGGTTAAAGTTGGTACTGCAACTGATTGGCAATCTGTTGAAACAAATTTCAATTTTACAGCTGCGATAAAAAAAGATGGATCATTATGGATATGGGGAGATAATTATAATGGGCAATTGGGGAATGGAACAAAAGTTAAAAATATAATTCCTTCAAAAGTTGGTTCAGGTAAAAACTGGAAGTCAGTTTCTATAGGATCGTCTAATATACTGGCAATAAAAACAGATGGAACACTTTGGGGCTGGGGTAATAATTATTACAACCAAATAGGTTATACGCCTACTGTTGATGTTTTAAGTCCTACACAGATAGGTAGTGAAACCGATTGGAAAAGTGTTTCATGTGGAGATGATCACGTGATGGCTATTCGTACAAATGGATCTTTATGGATCTGGGGTAGTAATAAAGAGGGACAAATTGGAAATGGAGAAATAAACAGTTATCAAACAGAGCCTGTTCAGGTAGGCAGTGATACTGATTGGGGAACATGTCATGCTATACAGGATTGGAGCATTGCCATAAAAACAAACGGATCATTGTGGACCTGGGGTTCAGGTTACGGCTATTATAATAGCAGCTATATACGTAAAAATATTCCAACACAGTTTGGTCGTGATACGGATTGGAGCATGATATACCCTAGTGAACAGCAATCTGTTGCTTTTAAAACAGATGGTTCGCTTTGGACATGGGGAAGCAACGCGCGTGGGCAATTGGGCCTTGGGTTATACGGGAATACAAATATACCATACATGGTTAGTTGTCCGGAAGTTCTTACGTCTTCTTGCTGGCAGGCAGCAAGTATTGTACAATCCACTTCCTTTGGTTTGCGTACAGATAGTACACTTTGGAAATGGGGATGGGGCAATGAAAATTCTCTTGATATCTATGCCCGGAATGATCCTGGTTTTGCTCGCATTGGTACATATAAATGGAGAGCGTATGCGTCTGGAGGAGCATTACTTGCAATAAAAGATGATGGTACCTTGTGGCAATCAGGAGGAAGAAATGTACCTGTTTTGCTTAGTTCTTCTAAAGACTGGAAAGCTGTTGCAGCAAGCAGCAGTCGTGGGTATGCAATAAAAACAGATGGAAGTTTATGGGGATGGGATATTGATAATTATACCAATAATACTGAACCATCCGGTGGTGTAATTCCTCTACTTAAAGAAATAAATCCAGGTACGCAATGGCAATCCATATCTGCTTCTACAACAACAGCAGCAGCCATACGTGACGATGGATCTTTATGGATATGGGGAAGTGCCCTGTATGGCGCCATGGGAACAGGTATTGCTGTTGCAGGTAGTCCCACACTAATACAGATGGGTAATGATACCGGCTGGCAATTTGTATCGGTAGGTGAGTCTACAACAATGGCCATAAAAACAGACGGCACGTTATGGGCCTGCGGACAAAATAATTATGGGCAGCTTGGTAACGGCAATACTACCGATATATATACGCTCACTCAGATTGGAACAGCAACAGATTGGAAAACGGTTGTCGCCGGCCCATATCATACACTTGCAATTAAAACCGATGGGTCAATCAACGGTTGGGGAAGTTATACATACAACAAACTTGGATTGGGATACGATTTATATGGAAACTTACTTGAACAAAACTGGAAACATATTGCAACAGGTCCTTATAATTCTTTCGCGATACATGGCGATGGTACGCTTTATACAGTTGGTGATAATGAATACACACAGTTAGGTTCTCAGAATTATAGAAGCAACGGTCCTGTGAAAATTGAATGTATCATAGCAGAAGATACGGACCCTGTAATAACTTCTACTAATGATAAAACAACACAGGCAACGGAACAAAAGTATATGGTATATCCTAATCCCAATAATGGATCATTTACTATATCAGGAAGTAAAAACTCAGATGTATATATTTACAACATTGAAGGACATCTTGAAAAATTCACAACTATGTCTGATCTAAAAGAACAGATTCAAATAGACCTCATACAAGGAATCTATTATATTATAGTAGTTGATGAAGCTGGAAATAGCAGCAGGCAAACATTTATTGTTCATCAATAACTTACCTGCACAAATACAATTGAGATATCCTGCTTCCGGTAAACATGTGAATGAAAAGCATCAAACACCAGCCTTTGCTATGCAAAGGCTGGTGTTTATTTATCAGAAATGTGCAACATACAAGTGGAAAAATTAAACATAAAAACAAAATCGTGTAACAAAAGCAGGGAATGTTTTAACAACTTGTTGGTACATTAGAAATTAACATCCTGATGTATTGAACAAGTAAACTATTTAACCAGGCTAAAAACAAATCACGTATGAAAACAATTATCCTTGCATGCTTCTTATCTGCCGGAATTGCAGGCGCATATGCACAAACAAATAATACAGGAACTACCCCAAACCAGAATTCCTCACCGACAATGAAGCCAGAGAACAATGGCACACCTACAAATCCGGATAATAGAGGAACAGCCAACGATGGCGTAATTAAAAATGGTTCGCAGAATAAAAATACCTACGATAGTTCCCAAAGCAAAAATCCTGTTACCAATCCGGAATATCAGACAGATCCGAGAAATGAAAATGAATCGCCAAACCGGCCAGATCCAACAGGTAAAACAACAACACCGGAAAAGACAACAACGCCGAATAATAATAAGTCTGCAAAACCGGGTTCTACGCCTGCTAAACCCAACAATACCAAACCTGCAACAAAATAACAGCAGATAGTTAGGTATAGAATTTCTAACAGATTCTTGAAATCTGTACAAATAGATAATGGATAAAGCAACGCTTACAAAAGCATCGCTTTATCCATTTATTTTTATACATGAAGAGCAAAATAAGCCTCAATCTTTCAGTAATTTTTTAACGACTGTTGAAGATAAACAGAAGGGTGGGTAAAGCAGTTTATATAAATAGTCATAGTAAACGATAGATTTTTACAGACATTATACCTGTGATTTTTGTTATATAAAATAAATTCCGCTACTTGGGAGTATATTATATATTTTATGAAAAAAATAACAACGTATTATCTGTTTTTGATCTCTTTTTTCTTTTTTAATAATTATGCGCAATCCCAGGATTATTATTCATTAATAAGTTCGGTGGCTAATTGCGGTATCAGCAGTGGGTTTGTAAAAACAACAACACATATCTACGTTGCCATGGGCTGCAACTCCTCTGGTTTTGAGTTGTACGTTAGTGATGGTACAGAACCACTGCGATTGGTAAAACAGATAAATGCAACGGGAGCAGGCTGGGGCGCAGATATCGGCAATTTTTTGCCTGTTGGCAATAAGCTTTATTTTACCGCTAAAGATGACGGACAGGACAATGCGGAATTGTGGATGACGGATGCAACAGAAGCAGGAACAAAAAAGATCCGCGAAATTGCTTCAGGCTCCCGCGGAAGCTACCCGTCTTATTTAACAGAGATGAATGGAATCGTTTATTTTGTTGCTTACAGCTTTGAATATGGCCAGGAGCTGTGGAGAACAGATGGCACAACGAACGGAACATATCCTATCATAGATATGGATGAAGGTTCTAACGGAGGCTTAACAAATACCAGGGATTTACATGCACATGGGAATACCATCTATTTTTGTGGACGCAGCAGCAACAATAAGTTTACGGAAGAATTATATAAAACAGATGGCACAGAGTCGGGTACAGTTTTGATTAAAGATATTAATACGGTGCCGTTTGAAAATTCAACATCCAATCAACCTTCTTTTCCAAAATATTTTTTCTCTTACGGGAATATCATTTTGTTTACTGCCAATGATGGCATTCATGGTACAGAATTATGGAAAACGGATGGTACAACTGCAGGTACAGTATTAGTAAAAGATATTAATTCCGGTGCCGGAAGCTCTAATCCGGCAGAGTCAGACAGTCACTACAATCAATATATTTTATATAAAGGCGAAGTTTATTTTGCAGCAAACGATGGTGTGCATGGGATCGAATTATGGAAAACAGATGGGACAGAAAATGGTACCGTGATGGTAAAGGATCTGAGTATTGAGAGTGCTCAGTATCAAAACGTGAGCCACGGGAAACCTTGTTATCCGACTATTTATAAAGACAAATTCTACTTTTATGCATATAGTTCATCGTATAGCCTGGAAGAAGTTTCCGGTGCGAAAGCTGCCGGATATCAGGTTTGGGAATCGGATGGGACAAGTGCGGGAACGACTCAGGTAACATCGAGCTCTCCGCCCGCTTTCGCATATCCCTTAAGAGTTTGTAATGATTTAGTATATTTCAATTACGCATATAATGCCAGCAGTATTTTAATGAAATATGACGGGGCAGTTTTAGATACGGTTACGAACAAAACAAGCCAGGATAAATATTTACATGCGGCTAACGCCGGTGTTTGCTTTAATAACACATTCTATTTCAATGCCGGTTCAACAAACCGTACGTATAGTTTTTGGGAGATGAGTAAAGGTATTACTACAGCAATTACACATTCAGAAAAGGAAGAAGAAGAAAATTATTATATCATAAAAGATGCTCAATTGGAGATACTAACGCCGTATAAGATTTCAGAAATTAAGGTTATAACGGCAGCCGGCAGTGAAATTGCAGTGCCACGCTTAGGCCCAGCCACATTTGATGTATCTGCATTGCCTGCCGGAATGTATATAATCAAAACAAATACAGATGAAAAAACACTAACAAAAAAGATTGTACTGGTTAAATAGCCAGTACAATCTTTTTTAAATTATAGGGATTGAGTTTTTCATGCATGTAATATTTGATGATTTAATATTGTGCCGGAAAACGTTGACTACCGTTTACATTATCAAACCGCCTGCCTGCTTTTGCTGTGTATGAACCATGCCCATGCAATCAATATAAACTGAAGCGGGAAACGTATCAGCGCGAGCGTGGGTGAGCCAATCGCAGGTTGTTCTTTGAATAGATCAAGTGTATGTAAAGGCAGGAAGGCAATCATCAATATGAATAACAGAAATGTAGCCCGCGGGCGGAATCTTTTTGTTATCGTGCCGATACCAATCAACATTTCCAGGATACCGGTAACGTAATTCACCAATACCTCCGGCATGAAATCCGGAATAAAAGCATCGTATGCATACGGTTTAATGATATGCATGATGCCGGCAAGGATCATCATGCCGGCAAAGAGATAGGTTAATACGCGCGTGATTGTTTTCATGTATTTTTAAAATAAATGTCCCAGATAGTATTTGAAATTCCCCGAAGCAAATACAGCTGCTGCGTGCTCGTTTGATATCTCGTAAACAGGGAATATATAAGTCTGTCCGTATAACGGATCATTAATACATAACGTAACGTATCGTCTGGTCTGGTACAGTCACCATCCAGGATATCAAACCCGTTGAGTTGCAAGTGCGCGCCTTTATAGGTAGTGCCAGGTATTTGTAACTATCCTATTTATTTTTAGATGCTGTATGCCAAATAGAAATGAGACAGTGAAACAACCTGTTTATTTTTTCTCAAAAATATAATTCATTATTACAAATCCATCACTATTTCCGCCGCCGCCATTAGAAGATACGAGTGTATAACCTTTATTTTTTAATTCATTTAACCCGATAACAATTTTAATTATATTTTCATTTTCATTTTTAGAACGCATTGGATTAAGAGGAATTGTTTTTAAAATTGTTGTGCCATCAGATACAGTAATTTTAGATTGTATAATTAGATTTACAGCTTCCAGAGTTCTGACAACAATAAAGACATTCTCATTTGATACAGATTTAAATGACATCAATGCAGTTGTACTGATTGTTAAAAACAGTAAAGATACGATGCTGAACATGATTGTTTTTTTCATAAAAGTAATTTGATGTGGTTAGAAAATGAAGATATTGATCAGAGATAAGAAACCCAACATGAATGGACATTTCTTAAGCGCCGAAAATACCTGTATGTTTAAAATTTAAATTTATATTCAAACGTAATAATATATTCCCGGGTTAAGCCATCCGGCCGTACCTTGCGGGTTATAAAAGGCTTGCCGATAGTTACATTGATACTGCTTTTTTTACTGAGTGCATAATCAAAATACATAACGCCGTTGAACGTTAATCCCTGAGATCCTGTAATCACTTGGCGGCTGCCGGTTATATCCGAAAACCGGTCTGCCTTTAAGTGGTAGATAGATAAGGCGCTGGGTGATATCGTTAGCCGTTTTGTAATCTTTAAAGCATAAGTAAGACGGAGCAATACATCACCGCTTCGGATGTACTTGTTTGTTGATTGGAAATTCCTGAAAGGTGAATCTGCCGGATACAACTCGGAAAGATACCCGTTGTTATTCTGAACTACAGGCTGCTGAAAGCCTGTAGTAAACGTGAATTTTTTAATTTCATACTTCAGTCCCAGAATCAGGTCAATAGTGCCGAGACTGGATTGATAATCCATCGGTAGAGACAAACCTTCATCGCTTTGTCTGTTACCATTCTGCAGCGGAATTTTAATGCCTCCTAAAACGGTTGTATTTTTTATAAACCCATAACTGGCGTTGATGTAAAGATCTGAAAAGCCTGTTGCGGAAATATTCTCGTCTGTCTGATTTATGCCGCCGATTTTAACATCCAGCCCCGCCCGCGTTGATAATTGCCTGTGGTATTCTATATAATAACTCCATATAGCAATACCATGATCGGCTTCACCGTGCGATATACCTGAAGCGATAGAATTTTTATACGTGCTGGATGTTGAGTCTGCTGCATCTGGCTTGAAACCATTCAGGGTACAAAAACCTGCATCGCTGCATCCCTGGCCATGTGTGAAAAATACGGCAGATACTGCCAGAAGAAATGTGCTTAAATATTTTACTCGGACGATGTACATGAGGTAATGCAAAAATAAGAATTTAAGTTCTGGATGTATCTGTAACGAAATAACTACATGGATATTTCAGGCAAACGCTGGTGCTGCTGCTCTAAGTGAACCATGTGTTTCTAAATCAAAATTGACTATAGGCAGTATCTGTATTTTTACAAATAATATTGGATTTTGTACTAAAGAACGTTTTCCTCCTGATCACAACATCAATTTCTTGAAATACATTTAGTCTTTGTAGTGCTCTTTGTTAAAAAAGAAATAATACAGATTGAAAGAAAGTACCGAATAGCGCGAATGTAATACAGCCATGTCCTTACCTGCCTGTATTTCGAATGTATATGTGCCTTGCAGCGAATACTGGTATTCGAGCCCGTATTCTATGCGCCCGTATTTTCCAGCCCGGGTTTTGATACGGGCGCCGCAAAGTATGCCGGAGAGAAACAGGGGATTTTCCTGACGCTTTAAAAAGCCTTGCGTAAGCCAGTCCAGCGCAATTCCGCCTGTAAGTTTTATCTGCAGGTCAGGATTTATACCCGGCCGTAATACATACATAAGCTGTATGGGAACCAGATAGCTGTTGATGCCGATGTTGGCGTCCCAACCGAGCGATTGAAGCAGGTAAGAGCCGCTCAGATCTTTTCTTGAATAAGATATATAGGTGTTCAGTATGCCTGTTTCTATACCAACAACACCGCCTAAAACATATTGACCCAGAATACCTCCCGCATAGGAGGCATGCGTACGGAGCGCATACGATTGTGCACCTATATCCAGCGTGCTGTGCGGGCCTGGCACGGAAACGCCAACGCTGCCTTTTATACCGATGCTGCAAGCAGTGCTTTGTGCGTGGCTGTACTGGTAATGCATAAAAAGGACATAGCTTAAAAGCAGAACATAGAATGAACGCATAGTAAGGGTATAGCTGAAATGCCTCCTCATAACGGAAAAAGAAAGCTGATAGTATTCATGTTCAAGCATACTATCAGCTTCACTGTAGGTGAAAGCGCAGGCATACTTCTGGCCCAGCAAAGTCTTTAGCAAGCGGCACTGGTGCCAGATGAAAAAAGTCAGATGCTATTTTCTTTTTTCTTTTCCCGGCTTTCTTCCAGATCAAATTCAAACGTGTAACATGATGAACATGACGCTAAAAACAGCATAACTACATGCGTTCAATATCCATTGTTTTTATCAAGCCATTTTCAAACGTATAAACATGCTTCACCATTCCATCAAACATAGAATTACCCTGCAGGTCTTTTACTTTTTGGAGTACCTGAACTTCCAGCTTTCCGTTTGGCCTTTCCGTAAAGCCAACAGGTTCAACAGTGGGATTTATTTCTTTCCATTGTCTGGTCCAGTATGCGTTTATTTCAGCATGTCCGATTATGTAGCCGCCTTCCCACGCTTTAGACCACTGCACATCCGGCTGCATGGTTGAGAGTGCGGTTTCAATAGCTCTTTCGTTGAAAGCAGTGTACGCTTTTTTAATCAGGTCTTCGGATGGAGTTGACATTGTTTAATGAGTAAATTTCAGGTTCTGATCAAGTATTGCAGCAATCAAGATAGTGAAATTACTAAACATTAATTCAAAATTATGTAACAGGTGCCATTGCGGATTTTCTGAAATTACCATACAAGTAAACTAAAGATCTTTACTGTATCAAATCATTTAACCAGCTAAATCCATACAAGTATGAAAGCACTTATTCTTACATTATTCCTGTCTGCCGGCATTACCGGTGCCTATGCACAAAACAGCAATACCGGAACAGGAACAGCACCGGGACAAAATCCTTCAACAACCATTGAACCCAATAATACGGGTACACCAAACAATACCGGTACAAATAGTAACGGCGGCGTAATCGATAACACAGCGACGCCGAATACCAAGACTCCTGGCAATACGCATAACAGCCTGGATCCAAACACAGGTTCTAAATCAGATCCGAACAAGGCAAACAACACTACATCGCCAGCGAACAAAAAATCCAACGCGACACAACCAACCACAAGCCCGACGTCGCCGACGACTAAATAATTAGAAAAACATAAAAAGTAACCCCTGGCCAGTTATACTGGTCAGGGGTTGCTTTTTATACACTCAGATAAAGGCTGCTAAATGGGATCAGCCAGCAATTATTTTTCAATTCTTTTTTAAATAAATTCCCCAGACACCATTTGAAAATTCGCCTGCTGCAAATGCAACGGCTACCGGCCCGTTCGTTATTTCATAAACCGTAAAGGTATAATCCTGTGCGTATAGGGGATCTTTGATCTGTATTTTTTCTGCGGTATTCATCCAGTCATGGTCCCAGATATTGAGTCCGTTAAGTTCAAACCAATCACCGTCTGTTAAGGTGCGGATATGTGGCCAGGTGCTCATGGTATCGGTCATGCTGTAAGTTACGAATAGGAAACAGAATACATTTCGTTCCGGCGGATTTTTCTGGCATTGACAGTACAAATGTCTAAGAGTTGTGGCAAGCTTGTTGTTAGAGACCCAAGACAACTATTATTCGCTCCTTTTTATTCTCATTGGTATTGGGAACTTCGACAAGGAAAGAATAGATATCTATTTATTTTAAGAAATTGATTATTAACATTCCCTTTGTCTGAATTAGGATTTATTGGATTTGTTAGATGAAAGGATTATTCATACAGCATCCTTTTTGTCCATAAATCTTGAAAATTCTAATTCAGACAATTTGCTGGCTCTTGCTGATGCGCTAAAGATGGCGCCAAGGTGTTCACTTATTTTCTGTTTTAACATGTAAATTTTATATTGTTCTCATGCATCGTCGTCCCATGTCGCGGTGCGTACACATATTCCTGCTGATTAGTTAAATATGGCATTTAATAAAATCGAATTGATACAGAAACTTCAGGTACTTGGTTTTCCTCAAAATGAGCTGATACTTACTTTTGAAGAATTCTTTGAAGGTAATACATATGAAACATCTATTGCAGTAAATGTTCCTTATAAACCACCGGTAGTTGAATTCAGAGGCACCTTTGAAAAGATGCTGAAGGAAGGAGTTGCCGATAATGTATGGATCAGAATTGTTGATATAGAAGATCCCGAGGAATGGATCTTCACGGATACCGTATATGTAATCGGAGACTTAACTATACAGCAGCTGAAAGAATATATTAAACAGTTACATGCCGACGATATTTATGAAGGCTGGATGTATGGTGAACCGGTTAATGCCGGAGAATATGACAGATCAAAAAATGTTTATACAATATTTTGGGATTAAGTATTTTCTGAGCGGAGATTCTGGTGATTTATATCATAAAAAAATGAAAGCTGAATAAATGCGCATTAATGATTTGCCGTCTTATCATAGAAAATCAGCACAATCAAATAAATAAATGTTCAGACAATTTATCTGTCACCATCCGCGGCGGACCGCCAGGGATGGTGACAGAGAGTATAAGAGGAGGTATGCAGGCATTTATTCAACAACAACTTTTCCTTGCGTGCTGTTTCCGGATTCATCTGTAATGGTATAAAAATAAATACCCGGTGATAGTGTATTTATTTTTATTATGGATTCATTTCCCGATAATTTTTCAGTAAACACAATTGATCCCGTAATGCTGATAAATTGAATACTTTTCAAATTTAAATATGCGCTCTTTACATGAAGCTGATCTGTTGCAGGATTTGGATAAACGGTAATCGTTTTAGCTGCAGTAGTTTTGTTTGCTGTAACAATTTTTGTACGCACAGATACTGTATTACCCTTTGAAAAATCCTGAAGGTATGCATCTTTAATTGTAAGTAGTGTTTCATTGGTAAGCACCGGACTGTTATAGTCAAAGAAGATATAAGCCTTGTTTGAAAGTGTAGTACCTTCGGATAAATCTTCTTTCGGATAAATGGAATACGATACAAATCCCTGGCTTTTCAACAGATTCGATGTGGAATCGGTTAACACAATCGGGTCGAAAGAAAATGTAAGAACGGGATTTCCTCTTCCGGATAACGTGTATGTAAACGGATGGCTGGAAGATTCTACCAATAAGGTTTCCATATTTAAATCGTTATCTAAGGTGTCAATGATCACTACTTTAAAGGCTGTATCGGTACCAACATTCTGGAATTGGATTGTGTAGGTAAGTTTTTCTTTTTTATTGATATAGTTTTCTGTGCCATAGCCGGAAGGCATTACAGATTTATGGTTCGGATCAAAACTTCCTATAATGGGCAGGCACGAATAAGCAATATGAAAAGACCGGTCATCCAATGGAAGGTTTGTAAGTGCTGTACGTACAGGATTTACAGTGGCAGTAGCATTGCAGCTTTGCGTTGCAAGGCTTGGATTGCTCGGGAAAGGGAAGTCAGCGTGTTGCTCCGCAGACACTCTGACTGATTTGCCGTTTGCCGGATAGGAAATGGATAAACCGGTATTCGATTCCAGTAAGAATGAAGAAGAATAAATAATGGTATCGTTTACGAAAACATTGAAATTTCTTGGTGCATCCATATCACCTGCGCCAATATTTTTTATAAAAAAGACAGATGAATCCGTACGGCACAACTGTTCAATTTTTATTTCTGAATGATCCCACATCGGTGGTACAATACAGTTTCTAACAGGAGTTATTTCAACCTTAATACATTGCGTAAGTCCCAGTATCGATTCGCTTAAACAAGAAACAGAATCGCCAATCGTGATAAATCCTTCCTGTCCCGGATTCAATGCACCTATGTTATAGGTTAAGGTATTATTCGATTTTGATTGCCATACCGGCATGCTGGTTTTTGGTATGTTATGTTCGGAATAGGTAACGACAACTGTTACATTGGATTCACTTGCTGTTCCGTAATTCGCATATTTAATTTTTGTTAATCCGCCATAACATCTTCTTCTGACAGTATTCTGCACGTCAACATATAACAATGGACAGCTAACAGGATTTAATTTATCTGCAAAGTCAACATCCGCCACTATTTTTTCTGATCCGGTAAGTGATATATTGTATGTATCCGTACATGTATTTACATAGCGCTGTTGCTGGATCGGATTGAGCAATTGCTTAACAGCATATTGGTATGCACCTGTATCTACATTGATTGTATAAGCACCACTTGCATCGGTGATGCTGTAATTATTTCCCGGTTGAGCAACAATGTTCATCGTTTGAATACCAGGTTCTGTTTGCTGCTTAGTACAAGAGGCATTTGCATCGGTGAAAACAGTTCCGGTAATGGTATTGAAGTTTGCTTTTTCAATTTGAAGACAAATGATCCGGATATCCGCAAACCTGACGGAGCCAATATTACCTTTATTATTGCCACATATATAGGCTACACCTTTTTCTTTATCGTATACTACGTCCGCAAATCCTCCTGAAGCGATGATAGCAAGTCCGTTATTCCCGTAAGAAGCATCTACCGTACCCAAAGCATTTGTCCTTACAACTGCATATGTGATGGCATCAGGTGCAGTTGTACCAAATAAGAATATGTTATCATTTTTATCTACGATCAGATCCTGTACAGCAAAGTTGTTGTACGGCAGATTAACGCGTCCGCTGGCACCAAACTCAGGAACAAATGCGCCTGTGGACGTAAGTTTGTATAGCACAGAAAATGGACCATTAAGTCCGCTTCCATAATAACATGCCAGCACAAGATTGTTATTCGAATCAAAAGAAACAGCAGAGCATGTTGGAAACGTTGGGTAAAAAACAGGCAGTGTATTAATAAAAAAACCATCGATGCCAAAAAGCGGATCGATGGACTGATTTGTAATTTTTGTAGTAAATACATCACTTGTACCTGCTTTACCGGAAATATAAATAGCGCCATTGTTGTCTATAACAGCTTTTTGTCCTGTAAGAGCGACAGATGTCGTAATCAGCAGTGTGCCCTGATTACCATAAGATACATCTATGACACCGGAACGGGTAATTTTTGTTATAAGCATAGAAGTGCCATCCGTATAATTTGAAAAAACCAACAGGGAAGAATCCTGATCAAAAAGAATATCAAAGGGAATCGTAATGCTGCCATTGGATGGATAGGTGAACGTGCCGTTTGTACCAAAGCTACTGATGCGGTTTCCGGAAATATCTGTTTTAGATAACGAACTTCGTGACAACGCCGGGTCATCGTTATAAGTTACACCTGCACTGTATATGGCTCCGCTATTTTCAATTGCTATATAGTATTCATTTATATTAGGGGAAAATATTTTTTTGCCATTATTTCCAAAGCCTGCATTCAATGCACCGTTTGGAGTAACGGATAGTAAAGCCGGATAACTGGCGGAATTTTTCCAGACAGCGCCGGATACATATAGGTTGCTACCATGCAAAAGAATACGGCCAATATTATCCGATGAGTTGGGGTTTTGTTTTTGATTTGAAATTGAACCTTTAATGGTTCCTGTCGCATCAATGATAATGGTTTCAGCATACGAATTACCATCATTGCTGTTCGGAGAGCCCACCGCAAAAATCAGTCCGCTGGTATTCACTGCCAGATTGCCAATACCTACAATGTTGTTTTTATAGACAAAACTCATAATTCCATCGGAGTTAAATGATGGATCATAATTCATCGCTGTTGTATTGATTTTAACAAGTATGCATTCATATGAAAAAGGAGCTACGGTAGCAATTCCCGAAAGCACGATGTTGTCGTTCGTATCTACACACATATTGTTCAACGTAATGTTTGTATGTGCAGCTGAAGAGATCGTAAAAATACCGTTCTGTGCAAAGGTAAGGTCAGGCTGTCCGGAAGTAAAGTATCTGTAGACCTCATTTGTATTGCTGTCTGTATTGCTGTGTAAAATGTAGATTCTTTCCTCGCTGTCAAATGCAATTTTTCTGGATAACCATAAATATGGAAGTGTTACGATGCCATTCGTTCCAAAAGCATTTACAAACGCACCGGCGGGGTTTAGTTTGACCAGTGAGGCAGAATTAAAATACTGAGCAGACATATATAAATAGCCATCCGAATCAATCAGTATATCCGTCACTGTAGGATTGCCAATAGCAGGAGAAGGAAACGTAATGTTTGAGATGCCGTTGGCTCCGAATGTATTGTCCAGGATTCCATTCCGGTTGAACTTAACAACATAGGGATACCCCTGCGTGCCTCCGGAAAAATACAGGTTATTATTTTTGTCAATTGAAAATGCATAGGCATTTGGTACCGGCAAAGCAAGTTTGCCCTTAACGCCGAAAGAAAGATCAGCCTGGCCATAGCGGTTGTATTTAAAGGCATACAGCGCATTATCAATAGAACCAAGCAAGTAAATATTTTCGTCTGAATCTACCTGCAGGAAAAGTACATCTCCGAAGCTGGTCTGCTGCAGTGCAGTAAGAATTGTTAGATAGCCTTTGTTTCCGAACGACAGATCCGGTTTGCCTGCCGGGTTTAATTTAAGTATCAGCCGTTTTGTTTGATCGAACATACCCGAAACATAGGTGTTCCCTTTGCTGTCGCTGATAATTTTTGAATCGAAAAAAATACCTGTATATATGGTATCAACTAAATTGATGTCCAGATAACCATCCTTTCCAAAATCTGTTTGTAATGCACCTACCTGGGCATGGATCGAATTTGAACATAACAGGAATACGAAAGCAGCAATGGAAAGGCGAAAAGAACGTAGCATATATACAGTAAGCTAAAATTTAAATTGTATAAATATAATGAAAAAAAGCAATATAATTTAAATTGACAAACTCGCTGCACCTATTCAGAATGGAGATTTTATCCTTCTGGCGCAGGCAGCTATAATAATGACGAGCAGCATGTTTAGTATTGATATATATCAGTATTTATTAAACGTAATATGTTCAAGTTTGAGACAAAGGCTATGTTTTTTTAGAATAGATCTCATCTTTAACAATTACTACTATGATAAAATACTTCTTACTTTGGTTTCCCATGTTTTTTATCGCGATTCTTAACGGTACAGCAAGGGATCTGGGATATAAAAAATATCTCTCCGAGATAGCAGCACGTCAGCTCTCTACGTTCACCTTGCTTATACTTATAGGCATGTATATATTTTTTGTTATTAAAAAATATCCGCCTGCATCATCTACAAAAGCGTTGCTGCTCGGCCTGTTCTGGATGCTTTTAACGTTGGATTTTGAATTTGGATTTGGTCTTTACAGAGGAAATACCTGGATTCAATTGCTGGATGATTATAATATGTTTAGAGGACATTTGTGGTTGCTGGTTCCTGTCTGGCTTACATTGGCTCCGTATATCTTTTTTAAAATGGGGAAGCGTAATCGAAAGACTGGCGCCAAATGCAAAATTATATCTGTAATTCGATAATCTTTACTGCATTATATATTTTTTATCTTTTGTAATCAGTATTTTAGGTATTTTATTATTAATTTTGAAAATCACTTTTTATTTTTCATTTCCACCGGAGAATGCTATGAGTTCCAAATGTAAAACAGGAGATAGGTGCTATGCACATTTCGGTACATTTACTGGCGTAAACTGGATTGATGTGTTTACAAGAGATGAATACCGAACAATTATACCAACAGTTTAAACTGTTGTATAAAGCATAAAGGATTGATTGTACATGCCTTTCCCGAAAGCTATCGGGATGACCAATCATGTACATTTGATTGTCCGTACAGCAGACAAGGATGTAAACCTTGTTTTTAGTGTTCGGGACATAAAGTAATTTACATCGTATAAATTACTGGATACGATCAGACATAATCCGTTTGAATCAAAAGAGCATGGATGATTTGGATGTTTGAGCGAACAGCAAGTAAAAATGCGAGTAATTGTCATTCGCCGCGGCCCACTATGTATACACCAGCCCTTCTTTGCTAAACACTGGAACCAGGGTGGAAGTAAAGCATTTTAATAAAAGGATTTTGTACATGTAAGTAATAAAAATAAACGCTTATGCATATATGATGAATGTCTTGAAACGAAACAATGTAACCATCTTAGGTGAAGGAGAGAAAGTACTATTGTTTGCTCACGGATTTGGATGCGATCAGAACGCCTGGAAATACATCCAGAATTTTTTCACCGAAAATTACAAGCTTGTTTTACTTGATTTTGTTGGAGCAGGAAAATCTGATTTATCATCCTATGATCCCGAAAAATACGCCTCATTAGATGGCTATGTAACCGATATCATGGAAATATGTGATGCATTAAAATTAAGCAACGCAATATTTATCGGACATTCCGTTAGCTGTATGATCGGAGCTTTAGCTTCAATAAAAAGACCTGATATTTTTGAAAAACTTGTTTTCATAGGTCCATCTCCATGTTATATAAGTATAGGAGATTACATAGGAGGATTTGACAAAGAAACAATTGACGCACTATTCGAGGTTATGGAAGAAGATTATATCAGCTGGGCCAGATCAATTGCACCATCCATCATGGATTCAAAAAATGGGAATGAACGTACACGTGAATTATCAGATAGTTTTTGCTCGATTGATCCCATTATAGCAAAGCAATTTGCAAGGGTTACTTTTTTGTCCGATAATAGAAAAGACCTTCCCTTAATTCCTGTTGAAAGCCTGACCATACAATGTTCAGACGATATGATCGCGCCATTGGCTGTGGGGGAATACATCCATGCAAATACCCCTGATAATACATTAGTGGTATTGGAAGCATATGGGCATTGTCCTCATATGAGCCATCCAACGGAAACCGCTAAGGCTATTATGCGTTTTTGCAGTAAGCCCGTACAAGTTGTTTAAACGGAATATTTTGTATCTTAATTATACATGTTAATTTGAAATAGTATGTCACCAGCTGAAAATCAAGAAAACAAAAAAAATAAGTGCAAACTAACGCCTGAGCTCTATGATTTTTATGCGCCGGTGGTTTACAGCAAAGTCTTACGTATTGTTCATAAAGACCAGATTGCAGAAAAAATATTGGAGAAGGTTTTTTTATCCGCGTATACAAATAATGAGACTTTTCCGCTGCGAAGCCCTTTAATGTCTTTGATTGATATAGCCCATGAAAAAAGCTGTAAAACAATCAAAGCCCTTGCCATATTTAATGCGTGTTGTTCAGGAGCAAGTATTAGTATTACTGACAAGAATACAACGACCTGAATGCTGCTGGTGGAAGTGTTTAGCGAAGCATCACTGGTGTTTATGATTTGCCAGTCCGCCGCGGCAGATTGACGGATTCTGGCGCCAGTCTTTAGCGAAGCGGGACTGGTGTCTAGCATTCCACAGTCTTTGACTGCGTTTATTGTATTATTAATTTCGAAAAATCACTTTTTATTTCCTCTCTAGCGCTAGTGTTTAGTGCAGCAGCACTAGTGCCTTATTTCCGCAGTCCGCCGCGGCGGATTGACTGCATTCTTAATATATATAATTGGAAAGTAGTCAAGACTACAAATAAATTACACCAGTTACGCTTCGCTAAAGACTGACGCCAGATTCAGGATTATATCTGTGATTCGATAATTTTTACTGCATTATATCATTTTATTTATCTTTTGTAATCACTACTGTATGTATGTTATTATTAAGTTTGAAAAATACTTTTTATTTTTCAAGCTATTAGCAGTTATGAGTTCAAAATATAATAGGAGATGGGCAATATGCGCATTTCGTTACATTTACTGTTGTTAACTGGATTGATGTATTTACGCGCGATGAATATCGTTCCATTATTATCGATAGTTTAAATTATTGCGTGCAACATAAAGGATTGATTGTACATGCATATTGCATTATGACAAATCACGTGCATCTGATTATTAGTGCAATAGATGCACATGTAAATCTTGCTTTTATTGTTCGTGACATTAAAAAATTTACATCCTATAAGTTACTGGATACGATTCGGCATAATCCGTTTGAAAGTAAAAAAGAATGGATGCTCTGGATGTTTGAACGAGCAGGCAGTAAAAATGCGAGTAACGAAAGGTGCCAGTTTTGGCAGAATGGCTATCATCCGGTTGAACTTAGTAATGTAGCTTTAGTTGAACAACGCCTGGAATATATTCACAATAATCCGGTTCGTGCAGGCTTTGTATTATCTGCCGAAGAATACAAATACAGCAGTGCGCGTAATTATGCGGGTGGGATAGATTGTATGATGGAAGTAACGTTTTTATAATAAGTGCCGAAGTAACCTGCCGCCAGTGTTTCTCCTGGCGCTAGTGTTTAGCGCAGCGTCACTAGTGCCGACCATTTAGTAGTCTTTGACTACGTTATATTTTGTAATATATAGAAATGCAGTCAAAGACTGGGGAATAATAGACACCAGTCAATGTTATTGAAATGTAGTCAAAGACTACAGAATGAATGACACCAGTCGCGCTGCGCTAAAGACTGGCGCTAGGTGATGCATAGATTGCAGGCTGCAAGTAATATTTATAATAAGTACCGGAGTAACCTGGCGCTAGTGTTTAGCGAAGCGGCACTAGTGCCTATAATTTCGCAGTCTTTGACTACATCTTATATTGTAGAAAATGTTATTGAAATGTAGTCAAAGACTACAGAATGAATGACACCAGTCGCGCTGCGCTAAAGACTGGCGCCAGAGAGGATGCTCGTATTAATGCCATAATTGTCCAATCATTTAAAAATTAAATCCCTCCTCCCAAAAACAAACCCCGGCTCTTTCAAGCCAGGGTTCCTATTAATTATTTCATACGTTGTTCCTAAGAAACTATCCGCTGCAGCTTTCGCAGCCTTCCGGATTGTCCAGTGAACACGCCATGTCTTTTGCTTTCTTCTCAGCGTCTACAATAGACTGGTCTGTTGTACCAGGCGCTAACTGTACTTCCGCCTGTTTCTCTACCGTGAACTGGATCGCGTTTGCCGCAGATTTCGTTCTTAAGTAGTACATACCTGTTTTTAAGCCTTTGTTCCATGCATAGAAGTGCATCGATGTAAGCTTACCGAAGTTTGCTTCCGGCATGAAGATGTTTAAGCTCTGGCTCTGGCAGATATACGCGCCGCGGTCTGCAGACATGTCAATCAATGTTTTACCTTTGATCTCCCACGCTGTTTTGTACAGATCTTTTATGTTCTGCGGAATGTTGTTGATGTTTTGTACAGAACCGTTCATTTCGATCAGTCTGTTTTTCATCTTGTCATCCCAAAGATTCAATTTAATCAGGTCTTTTAATAAGTGTTTGTTCACCACTACAAATTCACCCGATAATACACGGCGTGTGTAAATGTTGGATGTATATGGTTCGAAACATTCGTTGTTACCCAGGATCTGAGACGTAGAAGCAGTAGGCATCGGCGCAACTAATAATGAGTTGCGTACACCGTGTTTCTTCACCTCACGTTTAAGCGCTTCCCAGTCATAACGGCCGGATGCAGGTGTTACACCCCACATATCAAACTGGAAGATTCCTTTTGATACCGGAGAACCTTTAAATGTTTCGTATGGTCCAAGTTTTTCAGCCAGATCTTTAGAAGCCGTCATAGCAGCATAATAGATCGTTTCGTGAATATCGATGTTCAGCTGTTTTGCTTCATCGGATTCGAATGGCATACGAAGTAAAATGAACGCATCTGCTAAGCCCTGTACACCCAAACCGATCGGACGGTGACGTTTGTTGGAACGTTCTGCTTCCGGTACCGGGTAGTAGTTTACATCGATGATCTTATTTAAGTTCTTCGTAGCAACATACGTTACATCATATAACTTCTGGTGGTCAAATTTTCCGTTGATCACGAACTTAGGCAAGGCAAGAGAAGCCAGGTTACAAACGGCAACTTCTTCCGGCGATGTAAATTCCATGATTTCTGTACACAAGTTCGAAGACTTGATTGTACCTAAGTTTTTCTGGTTTGATTTACGGTTCGCAGCATCTTTGTATAACATGTACGGAGTACCTGTTTCAACCTGTGCTTCTAAGATCGCAAACCAAAGTTCCTGTGCTTTGATTGTTTTACGTGCACGTCCTTCTTTTTCGTATTTCTCATACAAAGCTTCGAAGTCTTTGCCATAGCAATCAGCCAAACCTGGCGCTTCGTGCGGACAGAATAAGGACCAGTCGCCGTTTTCTTCCACACGCTTCATGAATAAATCTGAGATCCACATGGCGTAGAACAAATCACGCGCGCGCATTTCTTCTTTACCGTGGTTCTTTCTTAAGTCAAGGAATTCAAATACATCTGCATGCCATGGCTCAAGGTAAATAGCAAAAGCCCCTTTACGCTTTCCGCCGCCCTGATCTACATAACGTGCTGTATCGTTAAATACACGCAGCATCGGGATAATACCGTTAGACGTACCGTTGGTACCTTTAATGTAAGAACCGGTTGCGCGGATATTGTGAATGCTAAGACCGATTCCGCCCGCAGACTGGGAGATCTTTGCACATTGTTTTAATGTTTCGTAAATACCATCAATGGAATCATCCTGCGTTGTTAGTAAGAAACAAGAAGATAATTGTGGTTTTGGCGTACCTGAGTTAAATAAGGTAGGCGTAGCATGTGTGAACCAGCGTTCAGACATTAAGTTGTATGTTTCAATCGCTGCGTCGATATCACCGGAGTGAATACCGCAGGATACACGCATCAGCATGTGCTGCGGGCGCTCAACGATTTTACCATCCACTTTCAGCAGGTATGATTTTTCAAGTGTTTTGAAACCGAAGTAATCATAACCGTAATCGCGGTCATAAATAATAGCAGAGTCAAGGATCGCCGCATTCTTACGGATGAATTCATACACCTCGTTAGAGATCATAGACGCGTTTTCACCCGTCTTTGGATCTACATAGGTATACAAGCGCTTCATCGTGTTTGCAAACGATTTACTTGTTTTCTTATGCAGGTTAGAAACAGCAATACGAGCAGCTAATGTAGCGTAATCGGGATGCTTGGTAGTCATAGAAGCAGCAGTCTCTGCAGCTAAATGATCCAGTTCCTCTGTGGTTACACCATCATACAACCCATCAATCACTCGTTTCGCAACGGATGTAGGGTCAACGTAGTTCATGTCCAGCCCGTAGCAAAGTCTTTCGATGCGGGATGTGATTTTGTCGAATTTTACAGACTCTCGTCTGCCGTCTCGTTTAAGTACTAACATAAGCAAAAGCTAAAAAGGATTTAATGTTATCTTATAATTAAATATAATGAATTTTACGGTTAAAAATCTTCGTCCAGACTGAATTTTTGTGAATCTTTTTCTGCCATTACACCAGATTTCTGATACTCAGAAACTCTCTTTTCAAAGAAGTTTGTTTTTCCCTGCAGAGAGATCATCTCCATGAAGTCAAACGGGTTGGTTGCGTTGAATTGTTTCGGCACACCTAACGCAACCAGTAAACGGTCTGCAACAAATTCGATGTATTGCTGCATCAGACGTGCGTTCATACCAATAAGGTCAACCGGTAAGGAATCCGTAACGAACTCTTTTTCGATCTCCACGGCTTCCAGGATGATCTGGATCACACGTTCCGCCGGAAGCTTATTGTTGATGTATTTCGTATACAACAGACACGCGAAGTCACAATGTAAACCTTCGTCTCTGGAGATTAGTTCGTTCGAAAAGCTCAAACCTGGCATTAAACCGCGTTTTTTCAACCAGAATACCGAACAGAACGAACCGGAGAAGAAAATACCTTCAACGGCTGCAAATGCGATAATATTTTCAATGAAAGAACCATTGTCGATGAAACGAAGCGCCCAGTCAGCCTTTTTCTTCACACAAGGAACCGTATCAATCGCGTTGAATAAACGGTCTTTTTCTTTCGGATCTTTAATATAGGTGTCAATTAACAGCGAATAGGTCTCAGAGTGGATGTTTTCCATCATGATCTGGAACCCGTAGAAGCACTTCGCTTCCGGGATCTGCACCTTTTCAAGAAAATTAACGGCCAGGTTTTCGTTTACGATACCATCACTGGCAGCAAAAAACGCAAGCACATGCGAAATAAAGTGACGCTCACCGTCATTCAGATTAGCCCAGTCAATAAGATCCTGAGAAAGGTCAATTTCTTCAGCCGTCCAGAAGCTCGCTTCTTCCTGCTTATACATTGCCCAAATATCATCATGCTTAATAGGGAATAGAACAAATCTGTTCTTATTCTCTTTTAGTAATGGTTCTTCTAATAGACTCATATGTAGCGTACGTTTTGCAGTGCAAACAATTATTAATGCGTATAAAGATAACAGCCCTTATACTGCTGTATTCTATGTAAATAGTTTCGTATTTGAATCAAGACTTACAAATCACAGAGTATAGCGACACGGCGCGTGTTTGCTAGGTATTGCTGTAACATTCGTAATGTGAACAGATCAAAAAAGAATTACTTGACTAGCCCAATCGGCACTATACAAAAATGATAAAATTGGCAGTCAAAACCAAAGTCGGTCCGAATACTGTTTTCCACATTTCGATTTGTAAGAAAATGCCTCAAAATGGATAACATCTGTTAAACAGTTCAATACAAAAAAGTGAATATTTGTCAGGCCTTTTTTAGCTTATTTTGACCGTTTTTAAATAAATGAAACTTTTCCACACTGTGCAACTTTGAATTAATTCGGAATAATGGTTGGTTGTTTGCCGGAGAAACTGTACATTTGCAATCCTATTTATTAAAAATAAACCAATAAGATCATGTACGCAATTGTAGAAATTGGAGGCAAGCAGTACAAAGTAGAAAAAGATCATTTTATCTACGTTTACAGATTAGAAGGCGCTGAAGGCTCTGCTGTAACGTTCGATAACGTTCTTTTACTCGCCGACAATAACCAGTACCAGGTAGGTGCGCCAAGCGTAGCAGGCGCTTCAGTATCAGGAAAAATCCTTGAGCATCTTAAAGATGACAAAGTTACGGCTTTCAAAAAGAAACGTAGAAAAGGATTTAGAAAAACTGTCGGTTTCCGTCAGTCATTAACTAAAGTTTTGATCACATCGCTTAACTAATTTCAGTAAGCTTAATATTTAAATACCATGGCACACAAAAAAGGGGTCGGTAGTTCAAGAAACGGTCGTGAATCACATAGCAAACGTCTAGGTGTAAAATTATTTGGTGGACAGGCAGCTATCGCCGGTAACATCATTGTAAGACAACGCGGAACACAGCATCATCCGGGTGAAAATGTAGGTATCGGAAAAGATCATACATTATTCGCTTTAACGGACGGTGTAGTAACGTTCAGAAAAGGTCGTCAGGACCGTTCATTCGTTTCTGTTCTTCCTGTAGCTGAAGCAAAAGCTTAAGTAAGGTTTCTTACTAAAACGTATAAAAAAAGAACTCCTGTCCACATCTGTGGATTGGAGTTCTTTTTGTTGATATCAAGTTTAAAGACAAATGCGGAAAGCTAAAGGCTTCTTGCCTCATCGTATACGGAGGGATCATTTCAGCTTTGAAAAGAAATGAACAGATTATGTTGGTTTGTTAAAACGGTCGGGTACATTTTTCGTTTCAATACTAATACGGTCCGGTTACCATCTATGAGAACACGCTTTCTTGTGCTACTATATTGCGCTACCTGTTTTTACACAAAAGCTTTTATTTACTACGTCGATCCCAACAATGGCGGCTCCAACAGTAATTCGGGCCTGATCGGCTCCCCCTGGGCAACCATTCAAAAGGCGGCATCCACCGCACAGGCAGGTGATACAGTATATGTACAGACAGGTACGTATGCTGAAAAAGTAGCATTTAATCATTCCGGCACCGAAGACGCGTTGATCACATTTATTGGGGTCGGTTCTGTAGTGGTACAGGAGCCTGCAAACACAACCGTATGGTCGGGTACGTTTACTGTTACTAATAAAAGCTATATCCGCATTCAGCATTTCAACATTCAGAATGCTTACTGGTTTGGCATTTATGTGGAATCCAGCGATCATATTTATGTAGAAAATAATTCTACCTACAATACAGGTGCATCGGGCATCAGTGTCTGGCATTCATCGCATGTATATGCCGCGCACAATACGGTGCGTAAAGCCTGTTATCAGAGCCTTTCAACGGGTTCGCAGGAATGCATTACTTTTTCCGGTGTGTCGGATTTTGAAATCCATCACAATGAAATCTATGAAAGCGGAGGTTCAACAAACGGTGGCGAAGGGATTGATGCGAAGGAAGATTGTGCCAACGGAAAAATATATAACAACATGGTACACGATCTGATTCGTTTGGGAATCTACATTGATTGCTGGAACAAGACGCTGCATGATATTGACATTTATAACAATAAAGTGTTTCAATGTAAAGAAGGGATCGTAATTTCTTCTGAAGATGGCGGTACCGTTAGTGATGTACGTGTATTCAATAATATTCTGTACAGCAACGCACATTTCGGAATTACTGTTGCTGATTATGTGCTGAACGGTCCGCGCAAAAATATCTCTATTATGAATAATACAATTTATAATAATGGCTTTGGTGATGCGAATACCGGATGGGGTGGCGGCATTATTATTCTGACAGCGAATGTGTCTGATGTGGCAGTCTTTAATAACATTGTTTCGGAAAACGATGCCATGCAGATCTCCGATAAATCAGGCCGGGCAACAGTATCTGTAACCAATAATCTTATCTATGGCTACCGCGGCCATAACTGGACCAATGAAGTAAAAGGTACAAATGCTGTGGAAAGTAATCCGCTGTTTAGAGATGTAAATGGCGCAGATAATATTTCGGGGAATGCAGACGATGATCTGAATGTGACGTCTGAAAGTGCTGCGATCAACCACGGGATAAATACCAATGCACCTTCATTTGATTTTAATTATTACCAGCGGCCGGCTGAAAATGTTGCAGATATCGGGGCATATGAATCAAACAGTATTCCGTTGACGAATAAAAAGATCAGTCCTGCAGCAGAACAATTGATCCAGGTGTATCCCAATCCCAGCAATACAGGTATCTTTAATGTGAAATGCATCAAGCCTGTCGATCGTATGGAAATTGCTGACATGACGGGCACCATTATCCAGTGTTTTACTTCACCCAATGAAACAATACTGCATGTGGCACTATTGAAACCGGGTATGTATCTGATGCGTGTTTATTCGCAGGATATTTGTCAGGTATATAAAATAATTAAATCAGATTAATGTATTTCCGTTTCAACTAATTGTTTTATAAAAAGTATTTATGCTATTTTTTAAATATATTTTTTTATCTGTGCAATAAAGTGTCATTTTAAGATGAAATACCTAGATTGTAATCTTATTGATAAATATGATTTTAATATGAAATTAATTTTACTGATTTTTAACAAAGTGCACCTTGTGCTGATGCTCTTACTTATTTCGGGTTCAACAATTGCCCAGCACTGTGGAGTAGGGCATGAGTTTCACGAAACATTGAAACAAAACGATCATTTTTCACAGGCATCCAGAACAGCAAGTATATCTCCTGTTAATGGTATTCTTTACATTCCTTTAACGATACATTTTGTACGCCATACAAATGGTTCTTATTCTAAAAACAATTCTCTTGAACCCCTGTATCATAGTTTGCTAAGCCTGAACAGAGTCTTCTCCAACGCACATATTCAGTTTTATATAAATGGAAATATTGATTATATAAACAATGATGACTATTTATATCCTGTACGGGATGGTGCAAAGCACATTGAATTGCTTGCAAATTATAAAAATCCGAATACCGCTAACATCTGGATCCTGGATGGCTGGTCAGGTTCTCCGGGAATTGCAGGTTTAGGCGGGCCATCCGGTGTTGAATTAGCTGACCTTTCTGAGCGAACAGTAATTCATGAGTTCGGGCACTTTTTTACATTGATTCATACCTTTGATTTTGCAAAAGGTGTTGAAAAGGTTAAGCGAGTTGGTGGAAACTGTGCCACTGCCGGCGATGAAATTTGTGATACAGAAGCAGACCCATCTGATCTGAAGGCACCTCAGCTTATTGGTGAAGTTTTAAGTCATGAAAGATGCGTGGTCACTTCCAACACAAGAGATCTTAATAATGATCCATACACGCCGCCATTTGATAACTTCATGTCTTATTATGATAACAAATGCGGATTCAAATTTACGCCTCAGCAATATGAGCGCATGGTTGCAAGTATACCTTTGTATCATTCTTCTTATACAGATATGCAGGGAGCCGGACTTTCCGGAGCGCCGGCATCGTTAAAAATAACAGCAAAACAGGGATATGATGAAATTTCCTGGGTGAACAGCTCAGGTTCATTGGGTACAATCGTTGAATATTCAACGGATGGAGGCGGAAGCTGGACTGTAATGATTGGTGTTAAAGCTGCTGTTACGAAAAGTTTACTTTCAGATATCCGTACCGGTAATGCCTATTTATTCAGAGCCCGGCATTTAAACAGTATTACCTATTCTTCTTCCGTAAGCTATACGCCAGCCAACGCACATCCAATTATTCCTATCGTTTTAGATGCTCCTGTAACTGATTTCTCTTCAATAGGGGGCGTTTCTGTTGCAAATACAAGTTTGAATAATCAAACAAATATTCAAGAGAATTATACGTTTAATGCGTTCACACCTACTCCTGCCTTTTTCATCGGAGGAAATTTTAATCTTGATCTGAAAGTTAAAGTCATTGAAGATGGTAATGGCGGTACAGGCTGGGGGCCTACATATATGTATGTATATTTAGATGAAAATGGAGACGGTGATTTTGATGATGCCGGAGAAGTTAAATACCGGGAACCAAACAGATTTGGCCCTATGACGGTTTCAGTTCCTGTATCCGTTTCGTCTCAGGCAACTACAGGTTATAAACGTATGCGTATCCGTTCGTTTGCGCAAAATAATACTAACAGTCCGAATGGAATGTATAACTATAGCGAAACAGAAGATTATCTGATACAATTTGTTAAAGATGTAGCGTTGACTTCTATCAACAGTGTTTACAATGAATCAAACAAAACGATTGAACTCACCTGGACAGATAATACGAATGATTATAATTATGTGATTGAACGAAGTATTGACGGTGTCAATTTTTTACCGGTAGAAACAACTACGGTTTCAACACCTAAATTGTATGTTGATTCGGATATTGCACTGGGTCAAAAATATTTTTATCGGGTAAAACATGTACATGGCGCTTTATACAGCACCGTAACGGAGCAATTTATTAAAGATATACCTCCAACACTTACCGGAGTTTATAATCAACAGGATAACACGATTGACCTTAGCTGGACAGATAATACCAATGCCTATAATTACATAATTGAAAGAAGTATTGATGGAATTAATTTTTCAACAGTAAAAACAACTACGGTTTCAACACCTAAAGTGTATGCAGACACAGATGTTGTGCCCGATCAGGAGTATTCTTACCGGATAAAACATGTCACCGGAACTATATATAGTTCTATAGCGGATGTTATGACAACTGTAATAAACCCTGAGTTAAGTTATTGTTTACCTGAAAGTAATTTTGGGTGCTATAGTTTTGAACTTTCTGAATTTGCTATCCCTTCGATTAATTTCGTTAATAATACTGCGGGGAATTGTGGGTATACGTCAGAAGGCTATTCAGATCTATATGCTACTAAAACAATTAATCTTATAGCGGGGAATAGCTATGCATACACCATGAAAAATGATAGAGATGAATGGTATGATTTTAATATGCATTTGGATGTAAATCAAAATGGAATTTTTGAACCGTCAGAAGCACTTGTTAATTTCCATACGGAAGGTACTGATGCTCCTTTTGATGCGGGACCTTTTGTTGTTCCTGTATCAGCTATTAATGGATATACACGTTTAAGACTTAGAAATTATATTTATACGAATGACCCGTGTACAGAGGCGATATTTGGTGAGACGGAAGATTATAAAGTACTCATTTCGGGAGGTAAAGAAGGCATTGTAATTAATACAACGATTACACACGTTGAGACAGATCAAATATCTGTTTCATGGTCTGCAAGAGCAGGTTCAAACCCCACAGGATACAAACTGAAAATATCAACAGATGGAATTTCATATTCAAGTGTCATTACATTAACTGGCAGTCAGGCATCATATACATATACCGGTTTGCAACCTAATCAAAGATATTTTATACAGGTTGTCGCTTTAGGTACAGTATCATCTGATCCTAAAACAATGTGGACCTACACATTGCCTTTAAGCACCTCAATTTTAGATGGAGCACCGGTTGAAACAAAAATACTTTCTGCATATCCCAATCCGGTGTCTGGCATATTAACCATAAAAGCACATGGTATTGCTTCACTGGTGAATGAGTTTGGACAAGTTATAATGAATGAGAATATTGATGAGATAACGTATTGGAATATGAATGGTTTTTCATCAGGCGTTTACTTTTTATATATTCAAAATGAAGATCATGCGCAGGTGTTAAAAATTATTAAACAATAAATTTATCTGCATCCTTTAGGAATTCTAAAGGATGCAGATAAATTTGTAATCTATGTATGAGTACTGTTACTTTTTAAGTTAAACTGATTCGGAAACTCATTTCCATAATACAATCCGATACGTTTTTGCTTTAACCGTTCTGTTGAATAAGCCACAACTTCATCGTCTGCGGGCCGTTTAACTACTTTAAGGATGACAATGTATTTAATGCATGCCGGAAACTTTTCTGCCATACTTAAATAAATATCCAGGTCGTGCTGTGTATTATCACCAACAAGAATAAATTTCTTTTCCGGGAAAAAGCGCAGCAGCAGATTCAGTGTGGTAAGCTTATGTAAACTTTGTTCCGGAAATTTTTTACCACGGAATACATCCCGCAGTTTACGCATCTCTTTTAAAAACAGCGGACCTTTCGGAAAGTTATTGTGTTTTAAAAAACGGTAGATGAGCGGATATAAATTCTGTTCGCTGTTTGAAAGATAAAAAGGGGTAACACCCTGCGCATACTGTTCCCGGATCAGCTTCATGGTTGGCTCTACGGCTCTTCTCCGTTCTGCTGCAGTAAACATCAGCGTCAGGAACTTCATGAATTTATTTGAGATATAGGAATGCAATACCGTATCATCAATATCTGAGATCAGAATTGTATCTGTTTTGATCTCGTGAATAGTCAGATCATAGAGTTCAGGCATAAAGGTTACAGAAATGCCGTCGATCTGTACATCCAGCACAGATGTTTGTCCGGTGAGCAGATCTGCGGTTAAGAAAAACGAACCCTTTGCATCGGTTGTTACCGTTGATTTTCCGGTATTGAATGTAATCTCCACTTCGTGGTTCGCTACAAAGCGCGTACGGTATAAGGATAATAATGTGAAAAAAGTTTTTGTTGAACTGAAACCTTTAAAGTTCAGGTCTTTCTTAAACGAATGTGTAAGGTGCCCGAATACCATCAGTTTTTCGCCGTTGGTTACCGCATAAAAGCTCAGCAGTATGGGTTGTTTCGGTGTCATGGAATTAAAATGGTTATTGCGGAAGGAAGCATTTCAATTTTTAGATAATTTACTTCGCCGATGTATTCCCCATCAATCTGAAAATCTACTTTGCGGTCAATAAAAACTTCCGCCTGTTTGCAGCTGATCACATCGGTAAACATATGCTTATCGATAAAAATGTTAAACTTTGTAAGCCCGGCTTTAATAAAATCGATCCAGCTGATCTTTGGGATGTTGCGGATCTCAAACATGCCGTCGTGCACGGAGCCTTCAGAAATCTGAATCCCGGTACCATACATGTTTGCATTGGCAAAGGCCAGCATATATCCTTCCTGCTCCAATGTTTCCTTTTCCGTTTTGATCGTATATTTCATTAAAGGCGTTTCTTTCACGGCATGCACCACATGGCGCGCATAGCCAAGCATGCCACTGTGGCCGCCTTCTTCATATTCTTTCACCATCATGCCATTAATGCCGATGTCTGCAAGATGCACGCAGATATGAATGTCGTTGATCCGCAGCAGATCCAGCGGCATCGCCTGTAAATCAGAGAAGATATAATCCGCCAGGGCTTCATCGTCTTTTGGAATATCCAGCGAAGTTGCCAAACCGTTGGCAGATCCAAGCGGCAGCAATACAATCGGCAGATTTGTACCAATGAGGTTTCGCGCTACCAGCTGAATGGTACCATCACCGCCGCCGGCAACTACTCGGTCGGGTTTATACAGATCAATTTCTTTACGGATCATTTCATCATCGCGGGTACCTGTCGTGTAAAGAATGCAGGTAGAGATGTTTTTAAGAGCCGCAGCTTCCTGAATACGTGCAATGGTAGCTGCGCTGCTGCCCGCTCCGGAATTCGGGTTAATGATAAATAATACTTTCATAGATGGTATAGCTGTTATATTGAATATAAAAATATTCAGTGAGTTTAGCTAGAAAAAATTATGGGATCTTTTACAGGATAAAATATAAAACAAAAAAGAACGTTATACATTTAGTGTATCTTTGATTTTCTACCACTTGTTTCTTTTAATGCGTCATTATTTACTTTTCTTATTCCACATCGGGATTTTATTATCTGTTTCATCACCCCTTCATGCACAATATGTTTCCATTCCGGATGCCAATTTCAGGGCTTATCTGGAAAGCAGGTTCCCATCCTGTATGCAGGCAGGGAAGATGGATACAACATGTATAGACATAATTACTAATAAACAGATAGACGTTCCCAGTCTGGCCATTTCAAACCTAAGCGGCATTCAATATTTTGATCAGTTAGAACGTTTGAATTGTGAAAACAATACACTTACTTTTTTACCGCCATTACCAGTCAGCTTAAAAGATTTGTCATGCGGGAGCAATAAACTGATTGTATTACCTGCACTGCCGCCGTCGTTGCTTAATTTATTCTGCGGCATTAATCAATTGACATCATTGCCTTATTTACCAATGGCATTAGAAAATTTAGCTTGTAATGATAATAAACTAACTCTTTTACCGGATTTACCTGACTCACTTATTTATTTATACTGTTACAATAATCAGCTGCAATCTTTACCAAGGTTGCCGCAATCCCTTACTCATATAGCTTGCTTGCATAATCAATTAACCACGTTGCCGGCATTGCCGGAATCGTTACGTTATTTACGGAGTGAATACAATCAGCTTACCAGTTTGCCTGTCTTGCCGAGTGCATTATATGAAATAAATGTAGACCATAATTTGTTAACTGTTCTTCCGTCTTTGCCACAAGGATTAGATAATTTAAGCTGCTCTGAAAATCCAATTGAACAGCTTCCTTTGTTACCAGCCTCCTTACGTTATCTTACTTGCAGGAATAGCTTGTTAACCTCGCTTCCTTATTTACCTTACGGCTTAGAGTCACTAAGATGCGATAGAAATAAAATTACAATCTTACCCAATCTTCCTGAAACGCTTATAACACTTTTATGTAATCAGAATGCGATTACCTGCCTGCCCGTATTGCCAGATGCTTTAACTATCTTAGTTACGGATACGCTGTGCCGGCCAAACCTACCTTCAAATCTCAAAACCAATATTCCTTTAACAACTCCGCTCTGTTCGGCCTTAACCTTTAGCCATACACGTGTATGTGTTGGGGACTCTACAAGCTTTGAACTGAAAGATACGAACTGCTATGCGTTCCTGTGGGACTTTGATGATCCGGTTACAGGCGCGCAGAATACTTCAACCCTGCAAAGCCCGAAACATTTATTCTCTAAGCCGGGTACATTCCAGGTAAAGCTGATAAGCTATGTTTCTGATCCGGCCACAGTGATTACACAAACGGTAACGGTAGATAAACTCCCGCGCATTGATTTCGGAAACGATCACAGCATGTGTCCGGATGAGAACATTACCCTGAATGCAGGCGACGGTTTTGAAACATACCGCTGGCAGGATGGATCGGATGCGCAGATCTATGCGGTAAAAACTGCCGGTACGTATACGGTAACAGCTACGAATGCTTGTGGCACAGTGGCAGATGCGATTCACCTGAGTTCGTATTCATTAATACTCCCGAATCTGTTTACACCCAATAAAGACGGCTATAACGAAACATTTGAGGTTAAAGGTACAAACGGAGACTATGGAAGTTTAGAGGTTTATAACGCCTGGGGTGCACAGGTATTCGGTGCAGAAAGATATTATAACAACTGGAACGGGGAAGGGCTTTCCGAAGGTGTATATTACTATTCCTTTACCTTGAAAAACTGTCCGGTGCAAAAAGGCTGGGTACAGATCATACGGCGGTAATCCGAATGACCGTTATTTTAATATAAGATTTTTACCGGAAGAAATTCAGTACGGCATCTGCAATCGTCGTGAACATGGCAGGAATGAGTGTGTAATCCAGCGCACCTACAAACACCAACCCTACAACCGCGCCATAAAAATGTGCAGAGTGGTTTACCGCATCGCCGCTGCGTTTATCCATGTAGTAAGAGTAAGCCAGATATAAAATAGCAAACATAAATGCGGGAACCGGAATGAAATAAACAAAAATTAAATTCACCGGATAAAATAAGATCGAAGCGAAGATAATTGCTGAAACCGCGCCGGATGCACCAAGAGAAGCATAATTCGAATTGTTTTTATATTTCAGGTACGTTGGAATGTCTGAAATGACAAGGGCCAGCAGGTAGAGTAAAATAAATAAGGTGCCGCCCAGTTTGGATTCCACTATGTATCCAAAAAAATACAGCGAGATCATGTTAAAAGCTAAGTGCATAAAATTCGCATGAATAAAACCGGAAGTAATAAAACGGTAATATTCATTTTTACGCTCTACCCAATAAGGAGTAAGGATCAACCGGTTCATCACCGTTGGGTTGTTCAGTGCTAAATAGCTGACAACACAATTAATGACAATGAGAATAGTTGTTACCGATAGATTGATCATACGAAAGAGTTGTAAATAAAATAGGTGTTATTGTTCGCGGCCAATGAGTGCAAGCAGGTAATCTTTAATATAATGTTTGCGGAAAATAGATCCTTTTACTTTGCCCAGTGACTCAATAGCTGTATTAAAATGCTGCTGAATCAATGCTTCCGTTTCTTCTTTAATGCCTAACTGATCGTAGATATTGGTTACACCTTCAATCTTAGCCTTGTCTGAAATGGTTTTATCCGTCAATAGCTTTTCCAGATCTTTCTTTGTTTTGCCTGCTGCTTTTTCAAGCGCACGGATCAGTAAAAACGTTTTTTTGTTTGCAAGGATATCACCGCCAACCTGTTTACCAAAGGTAGCAGCGTCACCATACACATCCAGCAGATCATCTTTTAACTGAAACCCAATGCCGGCAGAGATTCCAACCGTGTTTAAATACGTACAGCTTTTTTCGTCCGCATCTCCAAGAATACCGCCAAGCTCCATGCTGAAACCTAATAACACAGCAGTTTTCAGGCGGATCATGTTAATATAATCATCAACCGAAATAGTAGGCAGCGATTCAAAATTCATATCAAACTGCTGTCCTTCACAAACACCTGCAGCTGTTTCGTTAAAACGATCCAGCACCTGTTTCAGGTATTTCTCATCAATGGTCATCAATTGTTTGTATGCTTCAACCAGCATTACATCACCGGAAAGGATTGCGATGTTGGTATTCCATTTTGCATGCACGGTTGCCTTTCCTCTGCGCAAGGGAGCGTTGTCCATGATATCATCGTGCATGAGCGTAAAATTGTGGAACACTTCAACCGCAATGGCAGCATTCATAACGTTATTCGTATCTTCGGTGAAGATATAATTAGACAGAATGGTCAGGAGCGGGCGCATGCGCTTTCCTCCTAAATCCATAATGTATCGGATCGGTTCGTATAGTTCTGTGGGTTCTTTACCAAATTCAGCTTTTGAAATAGCTTTTGAAATGTCTTTGGTTAATCGTTCCGTAGTAAGTAACATATTAGTTTAAATTAATGCAGTAGTCAGAAACAGGTTATATTTGATTATCGTTTTGATGGTTTACGTGCATCGCTGAAATCCAGGGCGTCTCTGTTTACGTCTCTATTTCCATCACTGTTTTTTACTAATTCCAGATCAATTGTTCTGCGCTCAAGGTTGGTAGATTTAACAATTACCTGAACAGAATCACCCAAGGTGATCATCCGTTTATTTCTTTTACCAACGATCCGGTAGTTGTCGGTGTCAACTTCATAGAAATCATCATCCATGTCTGCCAGGCGTACCATACCTTCGCATTTGGTTTCAACAATTTCTACAAACATACCAAACTCTGTTACACCAGACACAATACCTTCAAACTCTTTTCCGATACTGCTTTGCATAAATTCAACCTGTTTGAATTTGATCGAGCTGCGCTCTGCTTCTGCCGCCAGTTTTTCCTGTGCCGAAGAATGCTCACAAGCTTCAATGTAATACTCTTTATCGGCAGATTTACCGCCATCCAGATAATGCTGCAGTAAACGGTGCGCCATCACATCCGGGTAACGGCGGATCGGAGAGGTAAAATGGGAGTAATGTTTGAATGCCAGACCAAAGTGCATATCCGGCTCAATGCTGTAGATGGCTTTAGACATGGTCCGGATCGCTAAACTCTGCAAAACGTTCTGTTCCGGCTTACCTTCAACTTCATCGCTTAATTTATTGAGGTTTTTTGCAATCGCATTTTCATCGTCCAGCTCAACTTTGTGTCCGAAACGTTTTGCAAAGGTTGCAAGCGAAGCCAGCTTTTCAGGGTTTGGCGCATCGTGCGTACGATACACCATGGTATTGGATGTGCCTTTGCCTTTGCGCAGATTGAATACAAACTCGGCTACACGCTTATTGGCAAGCAGCATAAATTCTTCAATCAGTTTATGAGCATCTTTACGCACTTTAGGAACAACGGCCAGCGGTTTGCCTTTTGCATCCAGCTGGAATTTTACTTCAACGGTTTCAAAGCTGATAGCGCCTTCTTTAAAGCGTTGTGCACGCATCTTCTTTGCAAGTGTATTCAGTATGGTTAATTCTTTTACCAGATCTCCCTGCTGTGTTTCGATTACTTCCTGCGCCTGCTCATAGCTGAAACGACGGGTAGAGTGAATGATGGTTCTTCCGAACCATTCGTCCAGCACTTTTGCATCGGCATCAATTTCAAAGATAGCAGAGAAGGTTAATTTATCTTCGTTGGGTCTTAATGAACACAATTCATTTGAGAGCCGCTCCGGTAACATAGGTACGCAACGGTCTACCAGGTATACAGAGGTGGCTCGTCGATATGCTTCTTTATCGAGCGTATCGCCAGGCTGTACATAATGTGATACATCGGCAATGTGTACACCTATTTCCCAATTGCCATTGTCAAGATATTTGAATGAAATGGCATCATCAAAATCTTTGGCATCTTCCGGGTCAATGGTGAATGTTGTAGTTCCACGCATGTCACGGCGTTTCTTGATTTCAGCTTCTGATGTTTCAGCTGTTATGTCCTGCGCAGCTTTAATAACCTGATTCGGGAATTCATACGGCAAACCGAATTCTGCTAAGATGGCGTGCATCTCCGTTTCGTTTTCACCTGCCATACCAAGCACTTCGGTAACTTTTCCCGTAGGGCTTTTTTCATCGCGTGTCGGCCAGGCAGTAATATCCACCAAAACTTTTTCGCCGGTTTTGGCTCCGTTGATGTGTTCTTTCGGAATAAAAATATCTACGTGCATCTTGCGGCCGTCGGGCACCACAAAGGCATGGCGCGCCGATACTTCAATACGGCCTACGAATGAGGTACGCTTGCGTTCTACAATTTCTACAATTTCACCTTCAGCACTTTTTGTACCTTTATTGCCGCCGCCGCTTTTTTTATAAACAGCTACCCGTACAATATCACCATCAAGTGCGCCGCTCATTTTATTGCTGCTGATCCAGATGTCGTTGTCTGCTTTTTCTCCTTCAGGAATTACGTAAGCGAAACGCGCGTTGACAAAATCAACACGACCCGTGACCAGACTTTCGCCGCCGCTGCTGCCGGCATTACTATACAGGCCACTTTTATCTTTTGCAAGTATACCCTCACGTACAAGATCTTCGAGCACATCTTTCAGTGCTTTTTTATCTTTATCGCGAACGAGATGAAGTTTTTTGATTAATTCTTTATAGCTGAAAGGATTCTTTCTGCTGTTATTAAAAAATTTGGTTGTTTTTGATCTAAGGCTTTCTCCGCCTTTTGTGTCGCTTTGTTCTGTTGTTGTTGTTTTTTTTCTCATGAAAAAGATCAGACTTTGTTCTTTCGTTTTAACTGGGCCCGAAGAATATCTTCCAGGTTCCCTTTAGGTATAGAATGAATAAGTCGTTTAGTATATTCGGTTTGTGGGTTATGATAAATATCTTCAGCATACCCCATTTCTTCAATCTTACCTTTATTCATTACAATGATCCGGTCTGACATAAATTTGACCACCGAAAGATCATGTGATATAAAGATATAGGTAAAATTGAATTCTTCTTTTAATTCGTTCAATAAATTTAGCACTTGTGCCTGAACGGACACATCAAGCGCGGATACAGATTCATCGCATATAATGAATTTCGGATTTAAGGCCAGTGCGCGTGCAATACAGATACGCTGACGCTGACCGCCGGAAAATTCATGCGGATAACGGTTGAACTGTTTACGATTCAGGTTTACACGTTCCAATAACTCAATAGCACGTTTTTTACGGGCAAAATCCGTGTCTAAAATGTTATTGATACGCATCGGTTCAATAATGGCTTCACCGATGGTCATACGTGGGTTTAAGGAAGAGTACGGATCCTGGAAAATGATCTGGATATCTTTCCGCAGGTTTCGTAATTCTTTTTCGTTTAAATCTAAAATGTTTACGCCTTCAAATTCAATTGAACCTTCTGAAGGATCGATCAAACGCAGGATACTGCGCCCCAGGGTGGTTTTACCGCAACCGGATTCTCCAACCAGGCCAATCGTTTCTCCCGGAAATACATTGAAGGAAACATCATCTACAGCTTTTACATAATCAACGGTTTTATTTAAAAAACCTTTTTTGATCGGGAACCACGTTTTAAGATTTTTAATTTTTAATTGCGGTTCAAGCACGGCTAAGGCCTTGTTCCGGTCTATAATATCTTCGTCTGAAACGTAGTTGAATAAAATGGCTTCACCAATGGAAGAAAACTTACGTTCTTTTTCAAGGAATTTCCCATGCACGTCTATTTCCATAAAATCAGACACCACAGGTAATACCTTCAGATGCAGATCCAGTTTAGGCCGGCATGCCAGCAAGCCTTTTGTATACGGGTGCTGCGGGTTAGAGAAGATTTCATATACAGTGCCCTGCTCTACAATTTTGCCCTGGTACATAACAATTACTTTATCGGCAATCTCAGCTACCACGCCCAAATCATGCGTGATAAATAAAATGCCCATATTGTTTTCATCCCGTAACTGCTGCATCAATTCTAGGATACGTGCCTGAACAGTAACATCAAGTGCCGTTGTAGGTTCATCAGCAATTAACACGGAAGGATTGCAGGACATGGCCATGGCAATCATGACACGTTGTTTCTGTCCGCCTGAAATCTGGTGCGGGTAAGAATCAAAAATAGCTTCCGGTCGGGGCAGTTCCACTTTCTGGAAAAGTTCGATGGTTCGTTTTTTTGCTTCCTGTTTGGATACGTTCTGGTGCAATTGTATGGCTTCCATAACCTGATCCCCGCAGGTAAATACCGGGTTCAGTGAAGTCATCGGTTCCTGGAAAATCATGGAAATCGAGTTGCCCCGTTCTTGCTGCATTTCCTGTTTATCCAGTGTCACCAGATCAATAATACCTTTTTGCGGATGATTGAATTCGATCGTACCATTTGCAATTTTACCCGGTGGGTTCGGGATCAATTGCATCAGAGATAATGCAGTAACAGATTTACCGGAGCCGGATTCGCCAACGATACCAATGGTTTCACCACGCTTAAGTGTAAAACTGACATTGTCTACAGCTTTAACAATTCCTCTTTCAGTACGGAAATGCGTGCTGAGATTACTTACTTTTAGTAGGAAATCCTGTTCTACTTTTTCACCCTCTGCCTGCATTAGTGCGTTTCTTCCGATCTATGTAATTAGTAGTAAGTTATTTATAAATAGGTATAATGCAAAATTCTTCATTATAACGTCCCTCTTTAAACGTAAAAATTACGTTAAAGGTTTCAACAATACCGTAACACGGTATTAATATGAATTATCTGTGCAGTATGCCTTTAGTACCTAATTGCGGGATAGGAACTAAGTTTTGTTCAATTATTGTTTCAGGTACAAAAATGAATTTTTTGTCATAGATCTGCTTTCCAACAAAATAGCTGATCCAGTATTCATTGTTTAAATGAAAAACAGACGGATCAATCAATTCAATTTTGGCATATCCATTCGGACCTACATTTGGAATCGCATGGCGTAAGACAGATGTTTCCTGCGGGAAACCGTCTTTTTCACCATATCCCCTGGAGCGTACAAATACATTTTCGATTTCAAATTCGTTGCTGTTTACTACATAAACGTTCCAGGAGATACTGTCTGAAACTTCTTGAGCAATGGCAATATATACGCCTTCAACGGGTGGGAAAGGAATATCTTTTTTCATTAATGGTAATGTCTTTTATTTCGCAGAGCGGCTGCTGCCACGTGCGAACATCAAAGGAATTTATGTTGTATGTGTTGTGTTTTCAATATGCAGTTCAAACAGTGCGGTGAGGTGTTTTAATAAATAATCCTTTACCGCCTGCATGGATACAGTAGTATTTAATTCCTGTTCAATTGATGTTACTGCTTTATCATCAATACCACAAGGTACAATATTTTTAAAATAAGTTAAATCCGGCTGAACGTTTAATGCAAAGCCATGCATGGTTACCCAGCGGCTTGCTTTCACACCCATGGCACATATTTTTCGTGCTTTTAAAGGGTTGTCAGATTCTATCCAAACACCTGTAAGTCCATCGATACGGCCCGCCACAATATTAAAATCTGCCAGGGTTAAGATGATTGCTTCTTCAATATAACGCAGGTATTTATGAATATCTGTAAAGAAATTATCCAGATCAAAGATCGGGTAACCAACCAATTGGCCCGGACCATGGTAGGTGATATCACCGCCGCGGTTTATTTCATAATATGCTGCCTGAGCATGCTGCAATTGTGCTTCTGAGATCAGTAAATGTTCTCTTTTTCCGCTTTTGCCAAGCGTATATACATGCGGATGCTCGCAGAAAATCAGGAAATTACCCGGCGCAACCTGCTCATCTTCGGGCAAATCACGTAGGGCAAGTTTTTTTTCAATAGTGGAATTGAAAAGCTGTGTCTGATAATCCCAGGCCTGCTGGTAATCAATCAGGCCTAAATCTTCTACTAATACGCTTTTGTTTGTATTTTTATGCATCTACAGTCAATCAGTATACAAATATACATTTTTTTATGGAGCATATACAGAAGGGAATAGCCGGCGAGCAGAAGGCGTGTGCTTTCCTGGAACAGCAAGGATACAAAATCATTGAAAAAAATCTGCGGATCGGTAAAGGTGAAATCGATCTGATCGCCGTGCACAACAATTGCATGTGCTTTATAGAGGTTAAATACCGCAAGCATAACCGCTACGGGTTTCCGGAAGAGTTTGTAACACAAAAAAAATTATTGAAGATCCAGGAAACAGCGGAAGCCTATATTTACACGGTAAACTGGCAAGGGAGAATACGCTTTGATGTTGTTGCCATAACCGGAGAAGAGCTGCCGGTACATTTAATGGATGTAACACTTTAAAAAAGCAGCAAAGAGTTATATATTGTTTTGAATTGATTGAATCTATATCTTGCACCCTTATATGTAATTTTATGAGCAGCACATTATATCCCTTACGATTTAAAACAATTTTTAAAGATAAGATCTGGGGCGGATCTAAAATCAAAACCGTATTGGGAAAAGATTTTGCTCCGCTGCCAAACTGTGGTGAAACCTGGGAGTTGTCTGCTGTTGCCGAAGAACCATCTGTGATAGAGAACGGTGCGTTTGCAGGTATGGATCTGAATGCTTTGGTAAAAAAGCATGGCGCTGAATTATTGGGAAAGAAAAATTTTGAACGTTTCGGAACAGAGTTCCCATTGCTTATAAAATTTATTGATGCAAATGCAGACCTGAGTATTCAGGTACATCCGGATGATGCACTGGCAAAAGAACGGCATAAATGTTCCGGTAAAACAGAAATGTGGTACATACTAGCAGCCGATGAGGCAGCCCGTTTAAATGTAGGATTTAACAAAGCGGTTACTAAAGAAGAATATTTAGACTACCTGAATAAAGGAAAGATCACAGATATTCTGCATTATGAAAATGTAGATGCAGGTGATGTGTTTCATTTGCCGGCAGGCCGTATTCACTACATTGGTAAAGGTATACTGCTGGCTGAAATTCAGCAGACATCAGACATTACGTATCGCATCTATGATTTTGACCGCAAAGATGCAAAAGGAAATAAACGTGAACTGCATACCGATCTTGCCCTGGATGCAATTGATTTTAGTGTAAGCGATACCTATAAAACAAATTACACCTACGAAGAAAATATTCCGGTAACACTGGTTGATTGTCCGTATTTTACAACAGACCTGTTTGTTCTTACAGATGAAATCGAACTGGATTATTCGGAAACGGATATGTTCCGCATCTTTATGGTTGTGGAAGGAGATGTGATGATGACAACAGGTAATAATACTTCTGAACTCCTTACGTTTGGCGATGTCGTGTTAATCCCGGCATCTGTTAAAGAATTGTTATTTTCTCCGTTGGGAGCTGTAAAATTACTGGAAGTATATATTCAGTAAGCAAATAATATATAAAGATAGCCTTGTGAAAAGCCCATTATTAAAACAGCCCACGGTTTAAACCGTGGGCTGTTTTAATAATGGGCTTCGTGCCTCTCTTCTGTTATCTTGTATTTACAAACGGATTTTTCCGTGCGTACCCTCGTTGTATTCTTTACCGGTTACTATGGCTTTTACCATATTTAATGCAACAATCATTTTGCTTGCACTGCTGTCCCAGTATCTAGCTTCTGACGGCGTAACCTTGATCAGCATCATATCCGGATCTTCAAGACCTTCCGGAAACCATGCTTTCATAGCCGGGTTCCAGAGCTCCTTCATCTTTCCGTAATCATACGAGAGGTCAGCTGTGCCGTTGATCATTAAATAAATGTTTTTACTTTCGCTCATGATCGCCAATGAAATCTGGCTGTTCTGCTCAATCTCATCTACTTTCTGAGACGTTGTTTTCGTAAAGAACCACATGGTGCCATCTTCTTCAATTTTAGAAATACCCATAGGTCTACCGGCAAGAATATCTGTATATTTTTCAATGGTAATAAGCATGCAGCTTCGCACATCTTTTACAAGATCTACAAGTTTGCTTACGTCCTGGTTTTGTTCTTCTTTCATAGCTGTATTGGTTAGTTGGTTAACAATACAAATATGCATGTGCCTGAATCAATATATTTTACATGATTCGTATTAAATGTTGCAGAATGCCTTATATATAATCCATGGTTTCAATTATCCGAAGGAGGATCCGTGAGCAGGCAACAAAAAGCCCACATTTTTAAAACGTGGGCTTTTTGTTTTTTATCTTATGTATTAAGCGACTGCCTGTTGGGAAGCAGCTTTTTTAGCTTCTTCTTTTTGTCTTTTTATTTCTCTTTGTAATGCTTTTGCTGTTTGAGAGAAATCACCCGGCATCCAGCCCGGAGGGCCAAAGATGTACATAAATTTATGCCCCCAGTTTGGCGTGCTTTTCACATCGTTCCAGATGTCTCTGTATTCGTGACCTAAGATAATCAATGGATTATAGGAATGCGGTGGGTGTACTACACCGAATTTAATTTCAATGTTTTTGTCGTCAAGTACTTCGTGTGTACCGAATATTTTATCGAAAATATTCAGGTAACCACCATGGTTTTTATCCATGTATTCAATGTTCTGTGCATGGTGAACCTGATGTTGTTTGTGGGTATTCATGAATTTTTCGAAGAAACCTAAATACGGCATAAACTTGGTGTGTAATTGAAACTGCCACAAAGATTGAATAGAAAGGCAGATCATTACCATAACCGGGCTAAAGCCGATAGCAGGAAGCCATAACCAGAAAATTGGTTTATAGATCAATGTTACCCATCCGTTGCGGATACCAGAACCTAAGTTAAAGTTATCAGAAGAATGGTGTACAATGTGTGCAGCCCACAGACAACGGATCGTGTGGCTTAAACGATGATACCAGTAGTAATTGAAGTCATCACAAACCTGGCAGATCAGGAATATATACCAGGCCATTCCAAAGGAAGCCCAGCCGAAAATATTTACGCTGTTGGGTTCGAAGAAATTATATCCTTCGGCTGGATTAACGGGTGTATTGAATAATTTATATACGCCGATAAACATGGCGAAAGAAAGAATTTTAGCAAATACGGCAACAATAACAGAACCGGCTCCCATAGATACGCTGGCGCCGAAATCTTTCCACTGGTACAATTCCGGGTCATATTTTAAGCTAAGCACAATTTCAAGCCCAATAAGTAATACAAACGCTATAACCCCATAGGCTGCTATTGGATCATCGAATTTATAATCACCCTGAAGTTGGTGAATGGTGTCTACAATTGATTGAAACATGGTATTGGTGGATTTTAAATTTTATGCAAATTACTAAAATTGAGGTAAAATGTCCATGAAATTTTGAATTAACCTCGATTTTAACGGACCACAGGTTTGTCTTCAAACCGGCATATCAGTTAATTTCCTTGTTTTTTAAGGCTAAAATCCGCTCATACGCCTCATTGATCCGGCTTTCGGGTATGTCACCTGAAAGCACCAGTTTTTTTATGATAGCATGAATCTCGGAAGCTTTTATCCGGTCTGAAGCACTTACGTTGTTACCAAAAACCAATACATCAACACCTGCAAGAATGGATAGCTTAATGGCATTTTCCTGTCCGTAGTTTTTACTGATTGCATACATTTGCATGTCATCTGAAAAAACAACTCCGGTAAAGCCAAGCATATTTCTCAGCAGATCTGTAACCACGACTTTGGAAAGCGTGCCGGGAAGTTTTGACTGGTCCAGGTGTTCGTTAATAATGTGCGCGGTCATTACCGCATCGATGGTACCCGACTGGATCAATGTTTTATAAGGCATCAGTTCAATAATGTTCCATTGATTGGTTACATCAACAATTCCCAGGTGTGAATCAGACATAGAGCTGCCGTGGCCGGGAAAATGTTTTACAATTGTTTTTATACCTTGTGTATGATGCGCGTTAATGCTCGCTGCTGCCTGCTTTGAAACCAGATCCGGATCAGCAGAATAACTTCTGCCAACTTTTGCAATGATCGGATTATTGGGATTTGTAGCCAGGTCCAGACATGGCGCGTAGTTTAAATTGAAGCCCAGTTCTTTTAATTCTTTCGCAAGATTGGTGGTATAATACGTTGTTGAATCAAGATTATTCAGATTGCCCAGATAACCGGCAGAAGGCATGGGTACAAATCCGTATTTTTCCTTTAAGCGATGTACTTTGCCGCCTTCTTCATCAATGCTCATGAATAAAGGTGTTGAAGCACTTGCCTGCAGATCTGAAATCAGCTTTTTTAATGTTGCGGCAGAGTTGGCTGCGGCAATATTTTTTTCAAACATAATAATGCCGCCAACTTTCCCTGATTTAATTTCAATCAGAACAGAATCAGTGGCTGCAATACTTTTACGATCGTTGATACCGATCATGATCATTTGACCGATCTTTTCATCCAGTGATACATTTTCATACACCGGACGTTTTGGTTTTACTACCGGGGATTCTTCTGCCACCTGTTCAACAGATTTTGTAACGGGTTGTTGACTGCTCACCGTTGCCGGTTTTTTACAGGCAATAAATAACAGGGAAGAGGATAGGAGTAATGATGTGAAAATGAATTTCATTAGATACTATTTTAGATAACGCTTATTCGTGATTTGAAAAAGCAAACGTTCTGGAAGTTTTAATAATTGTATCGCCTTTGCTATAGCTGAAAGCAGCGGCGTGCCATTTAAACAGGATTACGGTAGAGTCCTTTTTTTTATACGGAACTCCTTCTTTGTCCTCAATATTGTCAACGTCTTCTTCCGCTTCAATGATATTCAGAATACATGATTTTTTTCCCAGAGAATCTGCCGGGAAAATCAAATAGCTGCTTTCATAAAAAACATCTGCGTCCGCAACAGAATAGGTTGGAGGTGCAGCAAGTAATTTTTTATCATTCCAGAACAGAATGTTATTAATATGCGGATAACCGCAGGCATCGTAACCGGCGCCTATATAAAACGCTTCTGTTACTCCTTCCAGACCGGTATTTTGTTTCAATTCTTCATAGTGTAAATAATAGGTAAAGCTATGCGGTGCTTCGTCCTCTTTGGGAATGTCTAAATCAATAACGGCATTGCCTAAGATACCGCCTTGGGGATTTAATAGCTGAACATTTCCGGTAAAAATATCTTTTATAAGATTGTAGCCCAGTGTTAGCGTCACAAGTTTGTTACTTTTTAGCGTATCAACTCTGGAGGCAATGTAAGATTGGGATGTATAGCCGTGAACAATATCCGGACCCATTTTATAAGCAATTCTGTAAACGGGTTCATTCCAGTTGTTTTTTGATGTTGTGCCGGAGTATTTTTCAATGGTGATATATTCTCCAGTTGCAAGAACAACACCTGTATTGATTTGTAATAAAGAATCCGAAAAAATTGTTGTCGGGTTTGTTACCAATGTTACAGAACCTTCTTTATTGATTACTTCTGAATACGTGTAATAATCCACCGTATTGTCTGCTTGACTGTTATTTACTGAATCTGCGGGTGCTGCGTGTACAGAATCTGTTGTATTATCACTCCTTTTTTTTTCGGAGCAGCACGGTAATAAGATTGCAATTGAAAAATAAAAAAGAATTTGTTTCATATATGCCATCTTTAAAAATTACAGGAGTCATTTAAATTATGTACCGGTTCAATCACGAACCGGCACATGCTGTATGTTATTATTTATTCGCTTTGTAGAAGTTGATCAGCCCGTTTGTAGAGCTGTCGTGGCTTGTTACCGCTGCGTTATCTTTTAATTCAGGCAGAATCGCATTTGCCAGCTGCTTACCTAATTCAACACCCCACTGATCAAATGCATTGATTTGCCATACCACACTTTGTGTATAGATCTTGTGTTCGTACATGGCGATTAATGATCCTAATGTAAATGGTGTTAATTTTTTAAAGAAGATGGAATTGGTTGGTCTGTTGCCTTCAAATACTTTGTGGTTTACCAGGGCAGCAACATCTTCAGCAGAAAGTCCTGCTTTTTCCAATTCAGCTTTTGCTTCCGCAGCTGTTTTACCTTTCATTAAGGCTTCCGTTTGTGCAAAAAAGTTTGCCAGTAATTTCGGGTGGTGATCACCAATCGGATTCTGACTGATAACAGGCGCTAAGAAATCACACGGTATCAATTTTGTTCCCTGGTGAATTAATTGGTAGAAGGCATGCTGACCGTTCGTCCCTGGTTCACCCCAGATGATCGGGCCGGTAGAGTAGGTAACAGCAGTTCCGTCTTTGGTTACACGTTTACCATTGCTTTCCATGTCTCCCTGCTGGAAGTACGCAGCAAAACGATGCATGTACTGATCGTACGGAAGAATTGCATGTGATTCTGCTTTATAGAAATTGTTGTACCAGATACCGATCAAGGCAAGAAGCACCGGAATATTTTTAGCGAAAGGCGTTTCTTTGAAATGCTTGTCCATTGCATGTGCACCGCTCAGCAATTCAATGTAGTTGTCGTATCCGATGTATAGCGCAATAGATAAACCAATGGCAGACCAAAGGGAGTAACGGCCGCCAACCCAGTCCCAGAATTCGAACATGTTTTCTGTATCAATGCCGAAAGCGGCTACAGATTTCGCGTTTGTAGAAAGGGCAACAAAATGTTTGGCAACGGCTGCTTCGTCTTTTGCTGTTTGCAGGAACCATGCTTTTGCAGATTCAGCATTGGTAATGGTTTCCTGTGTGGTAAATGTTTTGGAAGCAATGATGAATAATGTTGTTTCCGGATTTAATTTTTTTGTTGTTTCAACAATGTGCGTACCATCAACGTTTGAAACGAAGTGCACATGGAGTGTTGGTGAACCATAAGGTTTTAATGCTTCGGTAACCATTACCGGGCCAAGATCAGAACCGCCGATACCGATGTTCACGATGTCTGTAATGGATTTGCCTGTATAGCCTTTCCATGCACCGCTGCGAACTTTTTCGCAGAAACCTTTCATTTTTTCTAATACAGCATTTACTTCCGGCATCACATCTTTGCCATCGGAAAGGATTGGCGTATTAGAGCGATTGCGTAAGGCAACGTGCAGTACCGAACGTTTTTCTGTATTATTTATTTTTTTTCCAGCGAACATATCTTCTATTGCCTGCTTCAATCCGGCTTCTTCTGCCAGCGCAATCAATAACGAAATGGTTTCATCTGTAATCCTATTCTTTGAGTAATCGACTAATATATCATTGAATTGAACGGAGTATTTAGAAAATCTGTCCTTGTCTGCTGCAAACAGGTCGCGCATCTGCAAATTTGAACTTTTAGAATAATGCTCGTTTAGCTTCTTCCAGGAAGTGAAATCTGATGTATTCGTCATGTGGGGTTCGTGTATTTTTATACGTTCGTTTTCTTGCCAAATATACAAAAAAAGCGTTTCCATTATTATTGGAAACGCTTTTTAGGGTTAAACTATCGTTTTTTCTTTAAACGCTTTTTAATCGGATCTTCTTCATCCTGCTTTTTAGAACCTTCCGGAATGGGTTGTCCGTCGATAATGATCAGCTTTCCTTTGTCGTTCCATTCCTTTGCTATAATCGGTTCTGCTGCCACGTCCGGATCATCAGTATATTTTGTTTCCCGTTTTCGGTTAGGCGAATCCGGGAAATATTCAACCCAGGTACCAACCTTTACGCCGTTCTCGTAGGTTCCTTTCATTAAAACAATGCCTTTTTCGGTAAAAAAGTAATAATCACCCTGGAGTTTGCCATATTCATAGGGCATTACTTCTTTTAATTTGGTATGGCCGCCATCGTAATAGGCGATTTTAGCTTCTTTGGGCCAGCCTTTATAGTATTTGGTTTTGGCCTGAAGAATGAAGTTTTTATCATATGTTTCCCAGCGGGCGTGCTTGGTGCCAATGTAATAAGCACCTGTTTCAACTAAGTTGCCATTCACTTCCCGGGTATACGGGCCATGCAGTATTCTATACTGAGGCTGCTTATCGGCTTCAATTTTTGTAACCTTTACAATTTTATTTTTTGTAATATCCCATACATACACATCCAGAATATACGGGTTCGGGTCCTTCCATACTTTTAAGTAATAGAACTTTTCAAGCGTAACGTTTCCGCTGGCTCCTGAAATGGTACGGATAAATCCTTTTTTACACTTTAAATCGTAAAAAACCTTTTTCTTCTTTTTGGGAGCTTTCTTTTTTCTTTTGTTTGAAGGGATGGTGTCCGGGCGGAACATCAGTTCAGGTACCGTATCTGTCTCCATAACATAATACTTCGGCTTCTTTCCCGAAGGTAACAGCGTATCTGTTTGAGCAACAGAAAAAAGCGGCAGAATGAATATGCCTAAAAGGAATATGCGTACGTTAAAAAACTGTTTCATCAGATACAAAACTACTAAAAGTATCAATTATTGTGTAAAGAGTGAGCGGATATTCTACCCGTTGATTTATCTACTGCCGCGTTTCATTACCGTTACATTTATGTGGCGGATTACAAAACAAAGAAATTCCAGTAATTATAAGGGCTTTTACTATGAACTTTTTTCATTTTCGGCGGCAAAACCCAAACGGTTCGCCGCCGCGAAAGCGGAGTCTTTCATTATCCGTTGGCTAAAGCCAAACGGTAATGAAGCGGAGTCTTACGTTGTTTTAATTCCGACTGAAATTAAAACAACGTATCATAATTATTGTTTAATAGATTGATTTATCTACTGCCGCGTTTCATTTGTGTGTCAGATTACAAAACAAAGAAATTCCAGTAATTATAAGGGCTTTTACTATGAACTTTTTTCATTTTCGGTGGCAAAACCCAAACGGTTTGCCGCGGCGAAAGCGGAGTCTTCCATTATCCGTTGGCTAAAGCCAAACGGTAATGAAGCGGAGTCTTACGTTGTTTTAATTCCGACTGAAATTAAAACAACGTATCATAATTATATGTTTAATAGATTGATTTATCTACTGCCGCGTTTCATTACCGTTACATTATGTGGCGGATTACAAAACAAAGAAATTCCAGTAATTATAAGGGCTTTTACTATGAACTTTTTTCATTTTCGGCGGCAAAACCCAAACGGTTTGCCGCGGCGAAAGCGGAGTCTTCCATTATCCGTTGGCTAAAGCCAAACGGTAATGAAGCGGAGTCTTACGTTGTTTTAATTCCGACTGAAATTAAAACAACGTATCATAATTATATGTTTAATAGATAGATTTATCTACTGCCGCGTTTCATTACCGTTACATTATGTGGCGGATTACAAAACAATAAAGCCCGGAAGGTATCACCATCCGGGCTTTATACGTATAAATTAAATGATCTCTGATTTATTTCACCAGTGCATTCATGTTCCGCTCAATAAAGGCGCTTAGTTCAGCACCTTGTAATAAACCTTGTGAAAGTAAACCCAATTGGTAGGTTTGTTTGATCAGTTGCTCGCCTTCTGCTTCAGGAGCCGCGATGGCTTTTGCTATGAGCGGGTGGTTTGTATTCACTACAACTTCGTGTGTTAATTCAAAACCGCCAAACATACTTTGTCCGGATGTAGCTGCCATGTCTTTCATTCGGCGCATGAATTCTGAGATAACAATGGTTACAGGCATATCGTCGGTAGCCAGATGTTCAAGTTTGATAATTACCTTCCCATTATTCACTACTTTTTTGAACAGTTCTTCCGCCTGCGTTTCCTGCTCTTTTGTTAAGAGACTCAATTTCGGCTCGTCTTTTTCAATCAGTTTATCAACGCTTTCAGAATCAATACGCTTGAATTGTACTTTTTCTAATTTACTCTCCAGCTGACCAAGGAAGTGCGAGTCAATAACCGAATCCAGCAACAATACGTCATATTGCTTTTTCTTCGCCGCCTGAATGAAAATGTCCTGCGCTACAGCATTGTTACTGTATAAATACACAAGCTTATCATTTTTATCCGTTTGTATGGGTTTAATTTTCTGTTCGTATTCTTCAATAGTAGACAATGCATTGTCGGTGTTTTTCAGTAAACAGAAATTTTTAGCCTTATCATAAAATTTCTCTTCACTGATCATGCCGTATTTTACAAACATGCCGATATCATCCCATTTTGCCTCAAAGCCCGCACGGTCATTATTAAACAGTTCGTTCAGTTTATCCGCTACTTTTTTAGTAATGTGGCTATTAATTTTTTTAACATTGCCATCCGCCTGCAGGAAGCTTCGCGACACGTTTAACGGAATATCCGGAGAATCAATAACGCCATGCAGCAACATTAAAAACTCGGGTACAATATCTTTTACTTCATCGGTAATAAATACCTGGCGGGAGTATAACTGAATTTTATTGCGTTGGAATTCAAAGTCTTTTTTCAGTTTAGGGAAGTACAATACACCTGTTAAACTGAATGGATAATCCACGTTCAGATGAATCCAGAACAATGGGTCTTCAGACATCGGATATAATTCTTTATAGAAAGCAATATAATCTTCGTCTTTTAATTCGCTTGGCTGTTTGGTCCAGAGCGGAGAAGGGTTATTAATGATTTCACCTTCAAATTCAATTTCAACAGGAAGAAAGCGGCAGTATTTATCAAGGATAGAATGAATTCTGCTTGTTTCTAAAAATTCAAGTGAATCTTCTGCGATGTGCAGCGTAATTTCAGAACCACGTTCCGCTTTATCAGAAAGTTTAATTTCAAACTCCGTTGAACCGTCGCAGATCCAATGTGCAGCTTTAGAATTTGGCTGGTAGGAAAGGGTATTGATTTCAACATTAGAAGAAACCATAAAGGCCGAATAGAAACCCAAACCAAAATGGCCAATGATCTGATTGGTATCTGTTTTATCTTTGTATTTTTCTATAAATTCTGTAGCACCGGAAAACGCAATCTGATTGATGTATTTTTTAATTTCTTCCGCCGTCATACCGATACCACGATCGGTAATGGTGATCGTGCCTGCTTCTTTATTTACACTGACAGTAACTTTTGTGTCGCCAAGTTCGCCCGGATATTCGCCAAGAGCAGCCAAACGCTTCAGTTTTTGCGTAGCATCCACTGCATTAGATACTAATTCGCGTAAAAATATCTCATGGTCAGAGTAAAGGAATTTTTTAATGATAGGGAAAATGTTCTCGGTGTGAATGGAGATATTACCTTTTTCTTGCATAGATGTTTAAGTTTTAATGATATGGATATGGGATTCAAAGATTGTTCCACAGGTGAAAAAGTGACAACATGACAGGGAGAGTTGCCGGTTGCCAGACACGAGTTAACAGACTGAAGCAATTGCTCAAATAGGAGTTTTTAAAAAATAACGGAAGTTGAGTAAATAAAAAACGACTATTGGTTTAAGTAAATAGTCGTTTTTTATCTGGTAACCAGCAACTGGAATCTGGTAAACTAATTTACCTTATTCGATCACCACTTTTTTACTGAAGTAGTTGCCCTTGTAGTTGTAGGTAACAATATATAATCCGCTGTTAAGCGTTTCTGCATGCAGTGTTTTTGTGCTTGCAGCTTCCTGAATGTTGTTCGCACCAACCATATCCACTACATGTATATCAGATACATGTTCAGAGAAGCTGATGGTTTTATTTGAAGCAAACACATGGATGGGAGACACTGGTGTGTAACTTGTCGCAGCAGTAGCATCATATTCAAATACAAGATTGTCAATAAATGCTACGGTGTTTTCATCAATTGATCCGTCATTTAAATTACCTACTGTAATTAACATACTTAAATACACGGCATTATTCGGGTCTGTCGGATCGTAGACTAAGTCAATCTCAAATTTTTCATACATCGGTTGATTTTCGGAAGCAGTGAATACCCCGTAAAATAAAGGATCTTCTGAGGTGAAATTTGAACCGAATACCTTAATCTGCAATTCATCACCAACCGCACCCGCTGTGCATTTATAGTAACCCGTTAGTTTTGAAGGACGGCCGGTAAAAGGAATACCGAATGAAGCAACCGATCCTTCTTCTTCAAAATACGCTGCTTCCCCAAGCGTTACAAAATTGTAATAGGCTTTATCATCAAAGTATTGAGGACCAAGTTTCAGTGCGTAGCTGCCCGATTGCTTATCTGTTGTTTTGTACGTAAACGGTAATGCCGGACACTCAATAGCATCTGTTTCATTTTTTGCGTTCAGATAAAAAAAAGCCTGCCCAGTTAAGAAATTGTCCAATGAATCCAGTGCTGAACAATATTCCGAAGATGACCAGTTTTCAAAATCACCGTTTGCAATCTGAGTTTGAGAAAAAGAGCTTAATGAAAGTGCTGACAGAGAAAGATAACATATAATTTTTTTCATGGAGGTAAATTAAATGGCAGGATAAAAAAAAGGATTAATAAGTATAAACTTATTAATCCTTTTCATTTGATATATTATATAGCGAGGATTACTCGATTACTACTTTTTTGCTGAAGTAGTTGCCATTGTAGTTGTATGTAACAATATATAAACCGCTGTTTAGTGAGTTAGCGCTTACCGTTTTTGTACTCGCAGCTTCCTGTATTTTGTTTGCACCAAGCATATCAACAACATGTACATCAGAAACATTTTCAGAGAAGTTGATTACATTGTTTGCAGCAAAAACGTTGATTGGAGATTTTGCAGCGTAGTTAACTGCTGATGTTGCAGTATATTCGAATGACAATGCATCAATCAAAGCAGTTGTACTAGCTGTTGCATACCCATTTGTTGTATTTCCTATTGTAAAACCAATTACTACGTACGTTGGTTCTGACGTATTGTCTGTATAATCCAAGGTGATTTCAAATTTTGTGTAATCACCTTGTGATGCGGATAAGGTAACTTCACCATACGCAACTTCATCATCATTTTCATCGCCAATGCCTACAAAGATACCTAAGGTATCCGTTCCGCCTTTTGTGAACATTGTATATCCAACAAGTTTTGTAGGGCGTCCTGTGAAATCAGATTGTAAAAAAACACCATTTCCAAGTGATGCTCCTAAAAACACCTGAGGTTTAAGTTGTAATGCGTACGTGCCGGAATATTTATTGGTTGCTTTAGTGATTCCGGTAGATGAAGGACAAAAACCGTTTTCTTCGTTAAATAAATCTGCAGCGCTTATGTAGCCAGATGGTATTTCAGTACCCTCACAAGAAGCATCTTCCCAGTTTTCAAAGCCACCATTTGGAACTGCAGGTGTTTGTGCAAAAGACAATAAAGACGTTGCTGCAAGAGCTGCTGAAAGTAAAATTTTTTTCATATCTATATTAATTTTATGTTCTTATTTTATTAAAATCAAGTTTAGCAATTAACCAATTACTCGATCACTACTTTTTTGCTGAAGTAGTTGCCGTTGTAGTTGTACGTCACAATGTATAGACCACTTGTTAAAGAAGACGTATTCATTGTTTTTGTACTTGAAGCCTCCTGTATTTTGCTGGCGCCAACCATATCAACAACATGTACATCAGAAACATTTTCAGAGAAGTTGATTGTGTTGTTTGCAGCAAAAACGTTGATTGGAGATTTTGCAGCGTAGTTAACTGTTGATGTTGGACTGTATTCGAATGACAATGCATCAATTAATGCAACGGTAGAGGATGATGCAAAGCCTGTTTTCGCACCTGTTCCAATAACCAGGACTAATGTATTCACGTCTGAAGTATTTTCAGCATCGTATTCCAGTGTGATCTCAAATTTAGTATAAGCACCTTGTGTTGCAGAAAGAGTTAATTCTCCATAAGCTACTGGATTTTCATTTTCAATATCTCCAACAGCCACCATGATGCCTAACGTATCCGTTCCGCCTTTAGTGAATTTTGTATAGCCAACAAGCTTTGTAGGACGGCCAGTAAAATCAGATGATAAGAAAACACTGTTCCCAATATTTATACCGCTTTGGGTTGCTGAAGTTAATTGCAATGCATATGTGCCTGAATACTTAGTGGTTGATTTAGAAATGCCTGTAGTTGTTGGGCATACTCCATTATCTTCAAAAAACATGTCGGCAGTAGTTACATACTCATCTGGTGTTTCGCCATCACAAAGTGCTTCGGACCAGTTTTCAAAACCACCATTTGGGACCGCAGGTGTTTGTGCAAAAGAAAATAAAGAAGTTGCTACAAGAGCTGATGTAAGTAAAATTTTTTTCATATCTATATTAATTTTATATTTTATTAAAAAGCAAGTTTAACAGTTATTCAATTACTACTTTTTTGCTGAAGTAGTTGCCGTTGTAGTTGTACGTCACAATGTATAAACCGCTTATTAAAGAAGCCGTGTTCATTGTTTTTGTGCTTGCAGCTTCCTGTATTTTGCTTGCACCAAGCATATCTGTAACATGAACGTCAGAAACATTTTCAGAGAAGTTGATGCTATTGTTTGCAGCAAAAACGTTGATTGGAGACTTTGAAGAATAGTTAACGGTAGAAGTTGCTGTTCCATATTCAAAAGATAACGCATCAATCAAAGCAATACTGCTGGCAGAAGCTTTATCAGAGGCATTTCCAAGGTTGATAAAAATAATTAATGAAGATACATCATTAGTATTTGATGTACCATACTCCAACGTGATTTCGAATTTTGTATATCCGGATTGTGTCGTTGAAATATTTACTTCATTATATGCCACTTCATTACCATTAGCATCGTCTAATTCTACACCAATGTTTAGTACATCGGTACCACCTTTAGTAAATTTTGTATAACCAACCAGTTTTGTCGGGCGACCATTAAAACTAACACCATAATCATCAACAGATGAAGATAAATATATTGAATTTGAAGAGGAACCTTGAAATCCGAATGCGGTCAGTTTTAACGCATAGGTACCAGAATATTTGTCCGTGGATTTCGTTACACCGGCATCGCTAGGGCAACTATTAAAAAAGGAATTGTATAATTCAGCAGCTGTAAAATAGTCGTCGGGTTTTTCACCGCAAGGACTTGTTGTCCAGGTTTCAAAACCACCATTTGGAACTGCAGGGGTTTGTGCAAAAGAAAATAAAGACGTTGCTGCAAGAGTTACTGTAAGTAAAATTTTTTTCATAGGTAATGAGTTATGGGGAAATAATAATTTGAAGAGCTTAAATTAGAATATCTAATCGATTTTTAAAAATAATGTTGATAAAACTAAATATAATTTCAAATTATGAATTAAAAAAATACAACAAATAGAATAATTTATAGAATTTTTATTTCAGTTCTGCGATTTTGTTGCCTGCCGGTATCTGTTGTATTCGGAGCTACAGGTTGAGAGGAGCCGTAACCTTTGGCAACTAATCTGCCTGCGCTTATGCCATTAGCAGTTAAAAAAGTTACGACGTTTTTAGCGCGTTCTTCAGATAATTTCTGATTTAATGTTTCATCGCCGATATTATCCGTATGGCCGGCAATTTCAATACGCAAGGTTGGATTGTTTTTTAGCAGGTCAACCAGTTTTAAGAGTTCAGCCGTTGATTCTAAGCGTATGGTTGCTTTGCCGGAATCAAAGAAAATATTTCTCAAAATAATTTTACCGGAGGTTTTAATTGTTACCAATGTAATATCCTGTTTATATTCTTTAAAACCATTGGTATTATTGAGTGTCATATTTTCGGAATAAAATAAATGGCCCTCTTTTTCAATAGCAATCCCATAGTTTTTACCCGCTGGCAGCGAAAGCAGGTATTCACCTGTTTCACTATTTGACCTATATCTGGCAACAATTTCCTTTGTTGCATTATCTGTAATGGTGATGGAAGCTTCCGTTGGTTTTCCTGTCTGGTCGTCAAGTATTTTGCCTTTTAACAACGCAAGCTCCGGTTCATTTTCTGCTGCAGGCATACGGATCGAATAAATATCCTGCTTCCCGAAACCGCCTTCTTTATTGGAAGAATAATAACCGATTTTTCCATCTGCAGATAATACAAAATACACGTCGTCGCCCGCCGTGTTAACAGGCGAGCCCATATTTTCCGGTGTTGACCATACACCGTTGGCTAACTTTGTTGTTTTAAACACGTCATAACCACCCATGGTAGAATGGCCTTTGGAACTGAAGTAAAGTGTTTTTCCATCCGGGTGCATATACGGAGCGTCTTCGTCAAACGGGGTATTGATGGTGAGTTTCACAGGTTTGCTCCAATTACCGCCAACGGTTCTGCTGCACATATAAATATCTCTGTTTGAATAGGCATTTGTTGCACGGACAAAAAAGAGGGTACGCTCATCGGGTGAGAGACACGCTGAAGTTTCAAAAAACTCTGTATTCATGGGCAAAGGCGAAGCGGCGCTCCATTTTTTTCCTTTTAATTCAGATTGAAAAATATCTCCGCCATTCACGCCCCGGTAAATAAACATGGTTTGCCCGCCTTCTGAAATACCCACACAGGCATCGTGTACATCTGTATTTAAAGGCGCTCCTATATTTATTGCCTGGTTCCAGGCGCCCCCAACATTGCTGCACATATAAATATCTTCATAAGGAAGCCCGTCGGCTTCAAGCTTGCCGCCGGTACTGCCGCCTCTGCGGGAAGTAAAATACAGCTTAGAAAGATCTGCTGTAATGTTGGGAAGATAATCCATACCCTGCGAGTTTACCAATGCGCCGGCATTGGTAATTTTTATGTTTTTAGGATTGCTTGTATAACGTTTGCCATTCATACATTCACCTTCCAGACGTGAAATGTTTTTAGAATTCAGTTTTCCTGGATCAGATTTTTTGTAATAATAGATAGCCGAATCCCAGCGGTGATTCTGATGTAATGCTTGCGCATACACAAAATACATTTCATTAGTTGGGTTAGGAGATTTACGAACCGCAACACCCGCATAGTCCAGCGCTTTTTGCTTGGGAGAAGTGAGCAGGTAACACTGAGCAAGCATGAAGTTTACATATGGATGTTCTTTATTTTGCTGCCAGGCTAATTCATAATTGACAAACGCGTCTGAATAATTTTTTGCTTGAAAAGCGGCGTCACCTTTTTTGATCAGTTTATCATCCTGACCGAAAACTGAGCAGATAAACAGAAAAAAAGAAAGAAGAATAAATAGAATACGGTTCATTGGTTTAACGGTTGGTTGAGGCAATGATGTATACTATATTAACGAATCTATAGATAAAAACGATGCCTTTTTGAAAAAAGCTTAATGTGTAAAGCCTAAGGCTTGAAGCAAAAAATCCTCTCATATAATGAGAGGATTTTTAAATTTACTGTAAAAAAGCTTTAGGCCTTCAGCATTAAGCCTTTTGCATCATGCATATTAGCGTATCCTGTCTACCGACTTAACCAGTTCTTCGTCTTTCTGAATGCGCTTGCCTGCAATAAAACACAGGATCAGGGCTGCAAGAGGGAGGTAAAAAGCCAGACCGAATTTTTCCGTGAATTCGGCTGTGCCGATTAATATTTTTGCTTCGCGTATGTACCAGAAATATAGGCCTTCGATCAGACAGATCAGGATGGTATTCATCATGTTTAAGCGCATCTGAAGCAGTCTGTTATTGTATTTGAAAATGATAAAAAACGTAAGAAAGATGCTTAGTGCAACCAGCGCTGCTATGAAAATAATATTTTTGTCCGTAGAAATGGTTTCATGACTAATGGTTAGTGCAAAGGAGTTTACCTCATAAGAAGTATTGTCAGAAACAGCATTCCAGGCGGGTGTAAACAGGCAGCCGATCAGCACAGCAGCACAAATAAGTAAGAGTAGCGATTGAATTCTTTGTATCATACGGGCTTTCAATTAAATTGCAGATATAAAAATAATAAAAAATTGAGATATTTTCTGGATATATCGTATCGCGGTGCTAATTATCATGGATGGCAGATACAGGAAAACGCGGTAACGGTACAGGGGGTTTTACAAAAAGCATTGAGCAATGTGCTTGGTGCTAAGATTGATATACTTGGAAGCGGGCGTACAGATACCGGCGTGCATGCTTCTTCGCAGATTGTTCATCTCGATTCTCCCAAAGAAATTGATGCAGCGCTAATCTTCCGGATAAACGGCTACCTGCCAAAGGATATCTGCATTAAATCTGCGCGTTTGGTGCAGGATGATGCTCATGCCCGTTTTGACGCGCTTTCCAGAGCATATGTATATCGCATTACCTTAGTTAAGAATCCGTTTGAAATTGGCCTGGCCTATTATTTTTATCCGCCAATAGAAATTGATCGAATGAATAAAGCAGCAGCAATTTTATTGCAATACGAAGATTTTGAAAGTTTTAGCAAAGTGCATACAGACGTAACCAATTTTAATTGCACCATTTTTCACGCGTATTGGGAACGTAACGGTGACATGCTGTATTTTCATGTGAAAGCCAACCGTTTCCTCCGGGGAATGGTACGCACACTTGTTGGTACCATGCTGGAAGTAGGCAAGGGGCGTATGAGCCTGGATGATTTTGTGCAGATCATTTTAGCAAAAGACAGAAAGCGGGCAGGAATTTCGGCGCCGCCGGAAGCATTGTATTTATCAGAAGTTGAATATCCGGCGGAGGTATATAAGCATGTCTGAGATACTTAAACTGGAAGCGGTTACAAAAATATTTGGCTCCTACACAGCCATTGAGAGCGTATCTCTGTCTCTTAAGAAAAACAGTGTGCTTGGTTTGCTTGGTCCGAATGGCGCGGGAAAAACAACTTTGCTGCGCCTGATTACGCAGATTGTGCTGCCTGATAGCGGACAATTATTTTTTAACGGCGAACAGCTGCAGGAAGCGCACCGCACAAAGATGGGCTACCTGCCTGAAGAGCGCGGCCTGTATCGTAAGATGCGCGTGCAGGAACAATTGATCTACTTCGCGCAACTTCGTGGTTTGTCTCCGCGTGAAGCAAAGCACCAAAGCAGGGACTGGCTGAAGCGTCTTGAAATAGAACACCTGCAGAGTCAGGTACTGGAAACACTTTCAAAAGGTCAGCAGCAGAAGATTCAATTTATTTCAGCAGTAGTGCATCAGCCCGAATTGTTGATTCTGGATGAACCGTTCAGCGGCTTTGATCCGGCAAATGCAGAGGTAATTAAAAAAGAAATTCAGGCATTGCAGCGTTCCGGTACTACCATTATTTATTCTACACACCGCATGGATACAGTAGAAGATGTATGTACAGAACTGGTATTGATCAATCAGGCAAAAATAGTATTGCAGGGAGAACCGCATGCAATACGCAAACAGTTCGATAAAGGCTATATACGGCTGATCTACAGCGGAACCTTGCCCGATTCTGCAAAGGCAGGCATTATAGAGCAGAAACAACTTACGGATGTAAAAGCATCGTATGTACTTTCCTCCGCATTAGATAAAAAGATGTTATTGAGCCTGCTGATTGAGCAGGGAGAGGTACATGCATTTGAAGAATATTTACCAAGCATGTATGAACTGTTTTTAGAACACGTAAACAAACCGATGGTATGAAGCAGATCTGGATTGTTCTGAAACAGGAATATGTGAACCGCATTCAAAAACGTTCGTTCCTTGTACTTACGTTGCTTGGCCCGGTTATATCGCTGTGTATGTTATTGATTCCCGTTTACCTGAGCCTGAATACAACGGAACGTATACATGTGTGGCTGCAATCGCCTGATCAAAATCAGACAGGCGGTAATTATGCAGATGAAACATTTGTTTTTCATCCTGTAAAAAATAACAGCAGTAAAGAAACGGAAGCAGACTTTATGCTGGCGGGCAGGCATGCGGATGTGCTGGTGTATTATTCCGTTGAAGGCAAGCGTGTTGTTGTGTGGGACAAAAAAGGCTTGTCAGCCGCTGAACAGTGGAAACTTAAAAACAAGGTTCAGGATATGTATGCGAAAAGTATTGTTTCCGCCTATCTGCCTCAGCTGGCTGCAGCGCCGGATATGCAGTATATACCTCTGACAGAAGAACCGGAACATACAGATCTGTTTCAGCTGGTTGGTTTATTCTGTGCCATCGTTATTTACTTTTTTATTTTCTATTACGGTGTGCAGGTAATGAAAGGGATTGTTGATGAAAAAGTCAATCGGGTAGTAGAAGTAATCTTATGTTCGGTGAAACCTTTTAACTGGATGATGGGGAAAATACTGGGTATTGCTGCGGTGTGCCTCACACAGTTTGGTTTCTGGGCCTTGATTTATGTGCTTGTCGGTTTGAAATTTCAACAGCGATATGGAAATGCACTTACACAGTTTACGGATAAAAATATGAATGACACACTGCATGTAAGCAAAGATGCCTGGCAGGCACTGGAGTGGAATGTGTTTGCGGAAAGTTTTGCAAGCTTGCCGTTACTGCAGATCGGTGTGTGTTTCTTTGCGTTCTTTATATTGGGATATTTATTGTATGCATCGCTGTTTGCGGCCATTGGAGCGATGACAGATAATGAAACCGATACACAGCAGTTTACCTTTCCAATCACCGCGCCGTTATTTATTACCTTCCTGTTTGCCGGCTTTATTATCAGCGACCCGGATGCACAGCTGTCTGTTGTGCTGTCGTATTTTCCGTTAACGTCCCCCGTAGCCATGATGCTGCGCATTCCTTTCGGTGTTTCGAATTGGGAAATTGCTGCTTCTTTACTGATACTCGCTTCAACATTTGTACTGGCTGTTTACATGGCTGCACAGGTATTTAAGCGTGGTGTGCTGCAGTATGGAAAAGCGATGGGGTGGAAGGATATTTTAGGATTTTAAAAAGCAATTTTACTTCACATTTACCGGATCGGATAAAGGGCTTTAGAATCCTCAACATGATACCAGGGAATATTAAATAAACCTTTTTGTTGGTCAATGTATATAGTGTAATCAATATTGTAAGCATCATACCGTTTTCTTGAAACAGATATGTCTTCGGTATATTTATGATTTCCCCACGGAGCAATCGTGAAATGATATGTATCCGGATAATCGCCTCCGCCTCCAGAATATTTATCAAGGATGCTTGTCCTAAAACGTTGAGGCGATGATGAATCAAACAGACAATTAATACCAAAAGTTATGCCATAGCTATAGATCAAAATCCATATAGCAATAAAAAAGTAGGATACTATCTGTAGTTTTAATTTTTTTATTATGTGTGTTAAGATAAAAATAGCCGAAAAAAATAAAAAAACCATCCCAACATGTTTTATTAAGATGTAATAATTTTCGCATTCGAAATTTTTATAAGCGCTCAATGCTAATATAATGGCACATGGCACAATATTGCCAGGTACAGAATTTTGTTCACCTATATCTTGATTTGGATCTCTATTTATATAGCTATCAAAGGTTATATTTTCTTTAAAAATTGTAATAATAATACCTAGTATTGGTATACATGCTAAAATGCAAAACAATTCTTTAAAAAAAGGATAAGGAAAGATGAAAAGCCATATTGAAACAATGAAACTAATTCCATTGAGCCAATCCACCACGTTTTCAGGCAGCCAATCTTTGATTTTTAAGAGAAATGTTCTGAAATAATATATCAGATAACTCATATTTAACTCAGATACACACCCATTTCCTTCGAAGAAAGATTAACCTCAACGTGTTCATTCAGGGTAGTAGCCATTACATAGCCCACAAAATCAGCGGAGATCGGGAAGGTGTGGTGGCCACGGTCTACAATGAAAGCCGTCTGAATACGCTTCACCCGGATATTTAAAAAAGGTTTTAAGCTGTAGGCAATCGTACGGCCTGTGCTTAATACATCATCTACGATAATGATGCATTTGTTTTTTAATGTCTTAACATCCACATCCAGCGTCACTTCACTTTGAGAAGGAGCCTGCTTATCCAGCGTTACTTTGATCAGCACGGTTTGTGTAGAAGAAATAGACTTAAATTCTTTTTCCAGCAACTTGGCTACAGAATAACCACGATCATAAATACCGGCAAAAACGATTTCTTTTTCTTTAAAGTTCTGTTCCAGAATTTCGTATGCAATACGTTTGATGCGCTGCTGAATTTGTTTCTTCGTTAAAATAAGATTCTTCTCTGCCATGGATTTTATGCTTAAAGGACAAATATAAAGAATGGATGTTAGAAATTATGAATTATATCATTCATATACCAGTCACATAAATGTGACGGCAATGAAGCGCGACTTCTCTTAATTTAAGTACTGACGCGCTTCATTGCCGTTAGCTTTAGCTAATGGTTTAAAAAAATTACAGGAGAATGCTTGCCCAGCGAGATGTAACCAAACACTACTAAATCTAAACAAACCAGTCTGGATCCTGCCGATTAGAATACGCTCTGATATAACTACCTATACACCATCTTTTTTACTCATATTCAGCTTTTTAACCGAAATTCGGATAATTTATCCGTTATTTTTTGCTGTCTTGGGAATATTCCGTATTTTTGTCGTCCGATTCATTAAGTGAACGGAAAGAAAATGATCTGTAAGCGCGTGCTTCTGGCTGCATTTTCAGTTAAAAAGAAAGAAAAATTAAACAATACGATCATGAAACAAGGTATTCACCCAGATTATAGAGAAGTTGTATTTCACGACATGTCTGCGGATGTAAAATTCATCAGCCGTTCTACTATCAAAACTGGCGATACAATCACAATGGAAGATGGTAAATCTTACCCATTAGTTAAATTGGAAGTTAGTTCTGCTTCTCACCCTTTCTACACTGGTCAGAAAATGTTCTTGGATACTGCAGGACGTGTTGAAAAATTCAACAAACGTTACAAAAAATAATATTTCTCCCCATTCACAGGGAATTAAAGTCTTTTCAATGGAAATTGGAAAGACTTTTTTATTTTTGGTATATGAATATTCTATTCTTTGATGAGCCGGGTGTCCGGAAGGCATTATTGCCTTTAACCTTTACACGACCAACGGCAGAGTTGCGCATAGGAATTTATACCATCCGTGAAAAATGGCAGCAATATTTTTTAAACGCACACTGCTACTTTCAGACAGAAACCTATTTACAGGGAAAATATCCGTCTGTTGAATCCGCGGAATACGTAATCAACGGTTCGGTTTGTCCGAACGAACACCTGGTTGGTGAGATCCTGAAATTACAAGAAGGCGAAGGACTGGTATACCAGGGAATGATACTGGCATCAAAGGGGATATTAAAAAAGCACATCGATTATTTTCAGGAAGTGCTGGTTATCCGTCAGCTAAGCGATCTGTTCACGCATAACGGTGCGGAGATCCGCAGTGATTTCAATCTGATTACAAAAGACAGAACAAGCTGTGCCATTGAAGACAAACATACCATTGTATATAATCCGTCTAATATATTTATTGAAAACGGCGTAAAGATCCGCGCGGCTATTATTAATGCAGAAGATGGTCCCGTATATATCGGAAAAGATGCAGAGATCCAGGAAGGTGCGATCATTAAAGGACCGTTTGCAGCATGCCAGGGAGCGGTTGTTGCCATGGGGTCAAAGATGCGTGGTGACAATACACTTGGTCCGTATTGCAAAGTTGGCGGTGAAGTGAGTAATACCATCTTCATTGGCTACAGCAACAAAGTACATGATGGTTTCATCGGTAACTCGGTGATTGGTGAGTGGTGCAATCTGGCAGCAGGTACTAATGTTTCCAACCTTAAAAATAATTACTCGTCCATCAAAGTACATTCCTATGTACATGATGAACTGGAAGATACCGGCAAAATATTTCATGGATTGATCATGGGCGATTACTCGCGGTGCGGGATCAACGCCATGTTCAATACCGGCAGTGTTGTTGGCGTATCGTGCAATATTTACGATGCAGCCTTTCCGCCTAAATTTATTCCTTCCTTTGCCTGGGGCTCTGCAGCAGGCTTTACAGAGTTCCGTCTGGAAGAAGCATGTGATGTGGCGAAAAAAGGAATGGCACGAAGAAAAGTAGAATTAAGCGGCGATGATATTTCAATCCTGAAACACATTTTTCAGGCAGAAGCTCCGCAACGTTCAGTAGTATTAAAAACGAAGTAAGATGCAATTCTCAGAGATCCCCGGTTTACAGGAAGTAAAAACAACGCTGGTTAATTCGGTTACGAATAATCACGTGGCACACGCACAGCTTTTTGCAGGTGTTGAAGGCTCTGCCGCACTGCCGCTGGCATTGGCGTATGCAACCTATGTGAACTGCCTGGAGAAAGCAGACGGAGACTCGTGCGGAAAATGTTCTTCCTGCAGTAAATACAATAAACTTATTCACCCAGATCTGCATATAATCTTTCCGGTAACAACCAACAAAAAGATTACCAAAGATGCGTCCAGCGAAGTGTTTTTCCCGGAATGGCGGGAAACATTTTTAGCAAATCCATTCTTTACCTTCAACGACTGGATGGAAGTGATCGATGGCGAAAACAAACAGCTTCTGATCAATGTAGAAGAAAGCCGTACGGTTGTTAAGAAAATATCCATGAAAGCTTTTGAGGCAGAATATAAAGTAGTCATTATCTGGCTGCCTGAAACCATGCGTGCAGAAGGCGCTAACGCCTTACTGAAGTCGCTGGAAGAACCACCTGCCAAAACATTGTTTTTGCTGATTACAGCCAAACAGGAAAAATTATTAACGACGATTATTTCGCGTACGCAACGTGTGCAGGTGCGTTTATTTAATGATGCCGAAATCAGACAGTATTTGATTCAGCATAGAAATATAAGTGAGGCGCAGGCCAAACGTGTAACGTATCTGGCAGATGGAAACATGCGCGAAGCCATACAGCTGTTATCCGAAGAAGATCAGGATCACGAATCCAAGATCCGTGATTGGTTCAGAGCATGCTTTGGTTCCAAGCTGCAGGATATGATCCGCATGTCAGACGAATTCGGGTCATTGCCGAGAGAATTACAAAAATCGCTGCTGCAATATGGTCTTGGTATTTTCAGAGATAGTTTAATGTATAAAGAAGTAGGTACAGACCTGCTTCGGGTGGATGAAGAAAGCAGCGATGATATGGTGCAGAAGTTCAGTAATGTGATCGACTTTCAAAAAGTAGTGAGCCTTTCTCAGGTATTGAATGAAGCACATGCAGAGATCGAACGAAACATAAATTCGAAAATGGTATTCATGGATACTTCTTTTCAGATGAATAAAATTTTCAAACAGAAATAATGAATAAGACCGTTCGGATTGGAACACGCGGCAGTAAGCTTGCTTTGTGGCAGGCAGAACATGTGGCGGCTTGTTTACAGACAAAGGGGTTAGAACCGCAAATTGTAATCATAGATACAACAGGCGATAAAATTTTAGATCAGTCTTTATCTAAGATCGGGTCGAAAGGCTTGTTTACCGAAGAGCTGGAAGAACAGCTGCATGCCGGCACGATTGATATCGCGGTGCACAGTGCCAAAGATCTGCAGACGCATTTAAAAGGCGGTATGTACATTCTTGCCATCACCGAACGTGAACTGGTCAATGATGTATTGGTGAGTCACAAGCCGATTGATACATTAAAGAATAATCCAGATCTTATTATCGGAACATCTTCGACACGCAGAAGAGCCTTGCTGCGGAAATTTTATCCGCAGGCAAAGATGGTTGATATGCGCGGTAACCTGCAGACACGTATCCGTAAGATGGAAGAAGGGGCGTGCGACGCCATGCTGCTCGCCTATGCCGGTATGCACCGAATGGGTTATGATTCGCTGATTAAAGAAAAACTTTCGCTGGAAGAATTTATTCCGGCAGCCGGACAAGGCACGCTGGCGATAGAAGCAGCTTCAACCTTAGATAAAGAAAAGGCAGCGGTTATCCGTGCCGTATTGAATGATGCGGCAACAGAGACTGCTGTGTCAGCGGAACGCGCATTTCTGCGTACACTGGAAGGCGGCTGCAGCATTCCGGTATTTGCATTGGCTGTTGAACGCGATACAGATTATCTGTTAACAGGTGGTATTGTAAGTTTAGACGGAACGAAATACCTGCGAAAAGAAATCCGTTTTACCGCAGCCGATGCAGAGCAACGCGGCGTGGAATTAGCAACGGTACTGCTGAAGGATGGAGCAGATGAGATTCTGGCGGAAATTAAAAAAGGATTGAGCAAAAGCTGATAAGTGTAGCGTTTAGGGTGTAAAGTGTAATCGTATGTGAGATAATACTTTTGCTCTTTTTCTGATGACCTCAGCAAAACAATTTCTTTTAACCCTATTCGCTTTTGCTGTCGTTTGAACAAGTGGTTGGTAGTTTACGCAAATGAATGACACAACCTTTTATCTAATGCCCTTGCGTAAACATACCGAACCACGGCATGTTTTTCGTAGAAATTTCGCCGTGGTTCGGTATGTTTAAGTGGACATGCTTTTAATTAAAGCATGAATACTTGTTTCACTTAAACTGCCAACCACTTATGGAAATATGTAACCGATACACTTTACACTTTAGACTATACACTATGAAATATATGAAACAACTACTTTTAACCCTATTCGCTTTTGTATCCTTATTTACAATGCAGGCGCAAACCGCAACAGCACCAGTTCTTCCCAAAGAAGATTATGTCGTAACGATTTCTACATCGTATGGCAATATTGTGTTATTGTTATATGATCAGACGCCGTTGCATAAAAAGAATTTTATTGATCTGGCTCAGAAACATTTTTATGATGGCACTACCTTTCACCGGGTGATTCTTGATTTTATGATTCAGGGTGGAGATCCGAATTCAAAAGATTCAATCACCAGCAACGATGGTATTGGTGGTCCGGGATATACCATTCCGGCAGAATTCAATCCGAACCTGAAACATGATAAAGGCGCATTGGCGGCGGCACGTATGGGAGATGAGGCTAATCCGCAGCGCGCATCCAGCGGCTCTCAGTTTTACATTGTTCAGAATAAAAAGGGAACACCATTCCTGGATAACAGTTATACGGTGTTCGGACAAACCATCAGCGGCTTTGATGTGATCGATAAGATCGCACAGGTACAGGTGGATGGTGCAAGCAGACCGCTAAAAAATGTACCGATGAAGGTTACGGCTGTTAAAATGAAAACAAAGAAGATCATTAAGCTGTATGACTGCGAATGGTTTTATAAGGTGTAACGCATAAGGCGGAATGCCTAATGCCTGAGCCGAGATTCATTTATTTATTTGCTCAATTAAGAAAGAAAAATAATTACTAATCATTGGACAAGCCTTTAGCCTAAAGCCTCTATCCCCGGTCTGTGGCACACAGAACGGAATGTGCGGTCTGTGTGCCACAGATCGGGGAATAGCTCAATAAAGAAAGAAAAATAATTATTAATCATTGAACAAGCCTTAGGCTTTTAGCCTCAAGCCTTACGCTTATGAAAATATTAATCACCGGCAGTAACGGTTTACTTGGACAGAAGCTGGTTTCATTACTATACCTGAAACCGGAAATCACATTAATCGCTACGGCACGTGGCGCTAACCGCGATGAGATCTACGAAGATTATATCTACGAATCCATGGATATAACTTCAGAAGAAAATGTGTTAAAGGTATTCCGGAAACATAAGCCGGATGCAGTTATTCATACGGCAGCGATGACACACGTAGACCAATGTGAGCTGAACAAAGAAGCTTGTGTGGATCAGAACATCACCTCAGTAAAACATATTGTAAAAGCATGTAAAGAGGTTGGCGCATTTCTATTGCATGTATCTACCGATTTTATTTTTGACGGAACACGCGGGCCGCTTACCGAAGAAGAAATACCAAACCCGGTCAACTACTATGGCTGGACCAAGTGGGAAGCAGAGAAAGCGGTTGAGAACTCCGGACTGAAATGGGCGATTGCACGTACCGTATTGGTGTTTGGTGTGGTGCAGGATATGAGCCGCAGCAACATTGTGTTGTGGGTGAAAAATAATCTCGAACAGAAAAAAGAGATCAACGTTGTAAACGATCAGTGGCGCACACCAACATTAGCTGAGGATCTGGCGATGGGCTGCTGGCTGATTGTTAAAAATCAGGCGGAAGGCATCTTTAATATTTCCGGCGAAGAAATGCTAAGCCCGTACGAACTTGCACATAAAGTTGCCGATGTATGGAAGCTGGATAAAGGATTGATCAAACAAGCCGATTCATCCACCTTTACACAACCTGCTCTGCGTCCGCCCAAAACAGGTTTTATCATCGACAAAGCAAAAAAACAATTGGGCTACAAACCACACACATTAGAAGAAGGACTGGACCTGCTGAAAGAACAACTAACGTAGGGGCGAATTGCATTCGCCCCTACGTTAACCGGGCGAATGCAATTCGCCCATACGTTCCTACGTTCACGCCCCTACGCAGCCTCAAGAAGTGTTCGGGCGTAAAATTTTATACACATCATTTTAGAACCTGTTTTTTTGAAAAACAGTCTTTTTTAGATCAACTGCCTTTATTTTTAAACCTTGTGTCTGAAAAAAGAATGTCAATACATGGATTTTACCTTAAAATCGTTAACAAAGGTTAAACTTTTTTGCTTGTAATGTATTCATTTGCAGGAGATTAATTCGGTAAATTGTTTGCATATAGAAATTCTTTCTGCTAGTTTTACAGTAATATAATGAAGTACCTGAAAGGGGAAACATTTTTGAACATGTCTTACATAGCCAACTTTTGTTCGTTTAGTTGGCGAATAAGTTGATAAAAGGGTTAAGAGTGGTGCTAGTTACACCACTCTTTTTTTTGTATCCTATTCAAATTCTCCCTTATCTTTATACAATGGAAGAAACACAAAGCCTGGATGCCGCTATCAATGCGTTTATCAGTCCGGTCTCCGATTTTATTACGTCAATTATTTTTTATTCGATTCCGGTTTCGGGTGTTGAAGTACCCTTGATTGTATTGTGGCTTATTACCGCTGGTTTGTTTTTCTTTTTTTATCTCAAAGCAATTAATGTTACACGCCTTTGGCTGGCTATCAATATTGTCCGCGGAAAATATGATGAACCCGATTCGAAAGGCGAGGTCAATCATTTTCAGGCCCTGGCTACAGCGTTGTCGGGTACGGTTGGTTTAGGTAATATTTCCGGCGTTGCTGTTGCGATTACCCTGGGCGGGCCGGGTGCTACGTTCTGGATGATTGTTGCAGGTTTCTTTGGTATGATGACAAAGTTTGCAGAATGCACCTTAGGCGTAAAATACCGTCAGGTAAGTGCAGACGGTATTGTGTCGGGCGGACCGATGTATTTTCTGCGCGACGGATTGAAAGCAAAAGGTTTTCCGGTATTGGGAAAAGTGCTTGCCGTATTGTTTGCTGTCATGTGTATCGGCGGCGCATTGGGCGGCGGCAACATGTTCCAGAGCAATCAGGTAACGGCGCAGCTGGTAGCAGAAACAGGCGGCAGCGCAAGCTGGTTCGCAAACAACCTGTGGTTGCCCGGGTTGATCTTGAGTTTACTCGTAGGCAGTGTGATCATTGGCGGATTAAAATCCATTGCACATGTAACCGAAAAAATTGTTCCCTTTATGTGTGCCTTATATGTAGCGGCTTGCCTGTATATCATCTTTGCAGCCTACGATAAAATTCCACAGACTTTTTTACTGATCATGAATGGGGCCTTCCATGCAGATGCCATGTATGGCGGTGTGCTGGGTGTGCTGATCACCGGTTTCCGGAGAGCGTCTTTTTCAAATGAAGCAGGTGTCGGTTCTGCCTCCATTGCGCATTCGGCGGTGAAGACCAATGAACCCGTTACAGAAGGGCTTGTATCTTTGCTGGAACCGTTTCTGGATACGATTGTGATCTGCACCATGACGGCGGTAGTGATTGTGATTACAGGCGCGTATCATGATGTAGGCAAAGACGGCATCACGCTTACCTCGCATGCATTCTCCAGTACCGTAAACTGGTTTCATTACATTCTTTCCATCAGTGTCTTTCTGTTTGCTTTCGCCACGATGATTTCCTGGTCGTATTATGGTTTGAAGTCGTGGGGGTATCTGTTTGGTGCCGGCAAGACTTCCGAACTGATCTATAAATGTATGTATTGCTTTTTTATCATCGTAGGGTCATCCATGAGCCTTACGAAAGTAGTAGACTTTTCAGATGCCATGATTTTTTCCATGAGCATTTTTAACATCATTGGTTTGTACCTGCTGGCGGGGGAGCTTAAGCAGGACATGAATCAGTACTTACATAAAATCGATACCGGAATTATCAAGAAACAACCGTAACTTTCAACTTTTTATTTATGTCTTTTCAGTCAGCTAAACACGCTAGCGGTTCCAGCAACCGTGAAGCAAAAGGTTTTTTATTTCTCATTTTTATTCTGATCACACCATTTTTACTGCAGTATGGCTATCGCTATCTGTTCTACACACCACAGCAGCCGGATCTTTCAACGATTCAGCTATTGACAGATTCCTGCGAATCCACAGCGACAGATGGTCCGTATACAAAATATTCAAAAGAAGGAAAAAGTACGAAGTGGAAAAAACCGCTTGCAACAAAAGACACCCGGCGCGGCAAACAGAAGATGGTTGATCTTAACACCGCTGATTCTTCAGCGCTGGAGGCCCTGCCTGGGATTGGTCCGGCGTTTGCGAAACGCATCATTAAATACCGGACACTGCTGGGCGGGTATGTAAAAGCAGAACAGCTGAAAGAAGTGTATGGCATGCCTGAAGAAACATATGTAAAAATTAAACCGCTGTGTACGTTGAGTATAGCTGCGGTGAAAAAGATTCCCGGAGATTCGCTGTGGCTGCTGCCGTATAAATTTTATCATCCCTATCTGAGCAAAGAGCTGAAGGCTGCCATTGTGCAGAAGAAAAAAACGCCGTATGATGCGGATGTCTTGCGTGTGCTGTTGAAGAGTAGTGATGAGCGGTTGGAATGGTATCTGGTGTATTGAAATGTCTGAACTATGATTCAGCTGATTCAATTGATTAACCTGAATCGTTTCTGTTTTTGTTGCGAGATCTTTTGTTTCATTCAGCGATTCTGAAATTTAATACTATCTTTTTGTTATTGGATATACGACCCCGGTAGGGGTCACATATATATAGAGCAACTACATAACCTAAACCTACGCACGATCCCACAGGGATCGCAATGGGCGGTTGATTTATGAAATAGATTTGAATGCTGATTGCGCTCTTCGAGCGCGTACGTCTTTATTCTTAGGTTATCTTTACTACAGATATTTGACCCCTGCCGGGGTCAGTACGGAGATCGATAGTGTAGTTTTAATTAATATAGTCATTTAATGTCTTTGCAGGTAAAAAGCATTTTACATTTCTGCATTAAATGAATAACTTGTCTGTATGGAACAGATCATTGTAATCAACGGTAATAACTTCTCGGACGAGGAAGGTTTTTATAACGAAGTAGATAAGGTATTAACAAAAAATCTGGACTGGAAAACAGGGCATAATCTGAATGCCTTTAATGACCTGCTGCACGGCGGTTTCGGTGTACACAACTACGAAGAGCCGATCTCGCTGAAATGGGTGAATTTTGCGAAGAGTCAGAAAGAGTTAGGCGAAGAATTTACCGATACGGTTATGGATATTATCCTGAGTCACGAGCATGTGGAGTTTCTGATGGAGGAATGAATTATGGTCCGCCGCGGCGGAATGAATTATGAATTATGAATTATGAATCCATTTTCCTAGAGGTAATTAATCAGACCATTTATACATGTGCTTAATAGCACAACTAAGACTTTACATTCATAATTATGAATTTATTCCGCCGCGGCGGATCATAATTAATTACAGTTCTTTAAACGTGGTGCCTGCCGCCAGTACAATGAAACCGGTAAGCAATAAGGGATAGCTGTATTCGCTCAGCACATCCACGTGTGCATAGTGGCCGATGATGCCTAAGATCCCACAGGTTAGGCCAATGATCCAGGTAATTTTTTTAGGTGAAGAAGGTGTGCTCATACGGTTGATTGGTTTAGTTGTCTCTAAAGATAGGGGTATTCGGGAAGGATGCAAGGGGCGGAGTTGCTGAGGACTTTTAAGTAGATAAGTATTCATTTAATTTCAGGAAGCAGATAAGCAACTCATTTTTTGGATCCTGTATTCGGGTAAATATGACTTTAATCATTTTTTATTAAATATAATTGGATTAAAATTAAAATTACTTGTTTAGAATAGTTCAATTTCATATGTTGTGACATTAAATTTTTAATTTGACTATCAGTTAATTAAAGATTTTTGAATTTAAGATGTCTAGACATCGGAATATTTTATGTTTAACTTTTAATATTTTATAACAATGGATTTTAAAGATCAAATTCATCAGCTTGGTACCAAAGTTGAAAAGATGTTGCCTCAAATACAGACGGAAGAAGCAACGAAAAATGCTTTAATCATGCCTTTTATTCAAATTCTTGGTTATGATGTTTTCAATCCCTTTGAAGTTAACCCGGAGTTTATTGCTGACATTGGCATTAAAAAAGGCGAAAAGGTAGATTACGCTATTATGAAAGATGGTCAGCCTATTATTCTTATTGAATGTAAACATCACAATGAAAAGTTAGATCCACACAATTCCCAATTGTTCCGCTATTTTCACACAACCAAAGCAAAATTTGGTTTACTCACAAATGGCTTAAACTATCGCTTCTACACTGATTTAGTTGAACAAAATAAAATGGATGAGAAACCATTTTTCGAATTCAACATTGCTGATATGAAAGAAGTAGAAGTTTTGGAGTTGAAGAAATTTCATAAATCATATTTTGATGTTGAGGCTGTAACTAATACGGCAAGTGAATTAAAGTATTCGAATGAAATTAAAAACATCATGTCGAATGAATTAAAAATACCAAGCGAAGCTTTCGTTAAATTTTTTGTTAGCCAGGTATATCATGGTAGAGCTACAGATAAAGTAATGACACAGTTTGTGGAGATTGTGCGAAAATCTGTCAATCAATTTATTTCAGATATGATTAGCGATCGTTTAAAGTCTGCGTTAGATAAAGAGATTACAAAAGAAGCAGAGCAAGCTATCGAACAAGTAACTACTGAAACTATGGCTAAGCAAACAGAAACAACAGAAGAAGAAAAAGAAGCATTCTTAATTGTTAAAGCGATTCTTAGAAAGAAGACCGATGTGAACCGAATTTTTGGTAGAGATACGCAATCCTATTATGGGATTTTATTGGATGATAGCAATCGTAAAATAATCTGCAGGCTTTGGTTGAACGGATCTAAAAAATACATCAGTTTTTTAGATGAAGCCAAAAAGGATATCAAACACGAACTTGTAAAATTAGATGACCTCTACAATTTTACGGATCAACTTCTACAGGCTGTCGAAAGTTATGAGGTAGAGGTTGTTAAATAGTGGTTATTTTAAAAAGAGTATGGAACAAAAGAGTAAATGGTTAATTGCATTTGTATGTATTTTGTGCCTTGCTTTTCAAGCAGCATCGCCTATGGTATTGATATGTATAAGCCCTACGTCTTATGCATATCATAGTGATTACTGTCAGGGATTAAATAAATGTACGCATGAAGTAATTCGCGTTACTAAAGATGATGCAATTAATAAACATGGAAAATATAAAGCTTGTGGGTATTGTTATTAAAGTATTAAAAATTCTAAATTAAATATGAAGAGTATAATTATTTGTTTTTTTATATCGGTTTTATCTATAGAATCTTTCTCACAGTTACAACCTGTTGATATAACAGAAAGAACTTTTAAAATTGCTGGAATGTCTTCTGAAGAATTATATTTTGGGTTTCAAGAAGGTGATCAAATTGTTTTTACATTTTTAGAAATTGATAATAAGCCTTTAAAAGAAGTTGAAATAATTGAAATGCCGTCATCTTCTAAATATATGGAATATGAAACAAGAGGATTTTCGAATAAGACAGTTAACGTTTCAAAAAAATCAATTTATAAATTTCCGTTTTATAATTCTGCGATATCTGGAAGAGTTTGTAAAATAAAAATCCAAAGAATACCATCTAGTGAAGAGTTTAAAAATTTTAATACAAACGTTATATGGAAAACATTATATGATACTGTTCATTATATAGTTCAAGAACGCTATTTATTTAAGATAGATACGACTTTGGTAAATGTTTGCGATCAAATGGCATCAGTACATTCTTCTACAGTTATGAGTGGTACACCGAGTAGGAATATTGTAGATTTTATTTTACCAGCAAATACAATAAGTTTTTCTTACTATATAGGAGTCGATGAAGCAGGAAAGAAAGCATATGATGAAGCAAATCAAAAATTTTTAAATTCGACTTCACAACATGTAGGGAAAATACCTCCATATGGACCATTAGTAGCTTTAGCATTAGATGGTGCATCTTTTTTTACTAGTACAGCTATCGGTGAAAATGTTAAATACCATTTTTTGTCAGATTATAATAGCGCACAAAATTTTATGTATGGGCTTAGTTTTTTTCAATATAAACAGGGAGATGTAGTAAGTGATCAAGGAAGATTGAGTTTTCCTAATCAAGCAGGAAGATACTATATTGGTCTTTATAATGACAATATAAAACAGGGTATAAATGTAAATGTAAAAATAATTGCAGTAACAGTAGTAAATATTTATTCAACTAGAGACGTTGCAAAATACAAAGTGACATCTAAGGATATTGCTTATCATGAGTAATATGTAATAACATTGTTATTAAGCTTTCTTTATATTTAAAGCTTTAACTTAATTATTCAATAATGACACAACCATTTATTCCTGAACAAGAATATAAACGTACAGATCTACATAAGCAATATGGTGGAAATGCTCAGAGCGGGATATCTAACTGTGCGAATTATCCTTATATATTTATTTTTTCAGGAGTTACAGGAAAACAGCATGGTTATAAAGATGGATGGGAAAATCCTAATGTATTTGAATATACTGGTGAAGGACAAATGGGAGATATGTCTTTTACAAGAGGAAATTTAGCTTTAAGAGATCATATTGATAATGGGAAACAAGTTTTTCTTTTTCAATATCAACGTTCAGGTATCGTAAAGTATATTTGTGAATTAGAATTTTATGATACTGATTATTTTCCGACACATGACTCAAGTAAACAACTACGTGTAGGTATACGGTTTTTTCTTAAAAGAAAAGGCGCAATTTTACCATCAGTTAAAGAATTGAATCAAAGTACTGATTTTCTAGCAGCAGAATCGATTCCATTTTATGGAATCGATTCAATAAAAGAAACAAGTCGTAAGGGTGAGGTAAATTTGCGTGTTGGGCAGGGAGCATATCGGAAAAGTATTATTCATCACTGGCAATATAAGTGTGCGGTTACAGGTTTTGATAAATTAAATCTTTTAAATGCATCACACATTCATCCATGGAAAGATGCAACTGATAAAGAGCGATTAGATGTTAATAACGGCATTTTACTTTCTCCAACCTATGATGCGCTGTTTGACAAACACTTAATAAGTTTTGAAAATGATGGAAAAATTATTCTTTCAGATACAATTCATTTTTCTGCGTATCAAAAAATCGGAGTAACAGGGAAAGAAAAAATTAAAGAGCTTAATAGCAATAGTATATTGTACATTGAAAAACATCGTCATTTGCTTTTAAAATATTAGTTTCTATTTAAATCCCTTAAAAAAATCATTCAAAGTAATCTCATGAATATCCAGTAGTCGTATCAAACTTGCGAGCGTCATATTTTTTCCATTCTCATGATCACCATAGCCTGAACGAGGCAAATTATGATCAAAAGCAAACTGTTCGTAGGAAGTGTAGCCCTTTTTTTAATCCGTAAATCCATTATTCCGACCAACCTTTTCCAGTCTTGAGTCTAAAGCTTCATTTTTAGCCTTTTCCATATATTATTTTTTATGAAAGGTCATAAAAAACTTATTAAAATTTACCCATCTGATCTTTGCAAAAATGGAAATTGCAAAAGAGCATGAAGATCTGCTCTTTAATTGGTATGAAGATTCTGTGTATACGTTGTTTAATACGGATCTGAATACATTCAGAAAACATGAGCTGTATTTAGCCACGTGCCTGTATGAAGTACTTGAAGCAAAGAAAAACACCTGCAAACGAATCTTCTTATAAAACCTAAAAAGAGATTTGCTTTTTTTAAGTAGTTAGGATTTAAGCAGTCAGATAATCAGTAGATGCGGGTGTTGTTATATATAATGCTTGGTGCCTCTTGAGAGATTGTATGTATATAACTGTTGAGGCGGTAACACAGTCCACGGGCGAATGCAATTCGCCCTTACAAAGCCTTACACATCCAGCAGGTCCTTTGGTTCAACCCCAAGCGTTTCTGCCAGTACCAGCAGTGTTGCGAGCGTACAGTTCAGGTCGCCGTTCTCTAACCGCACAATCTGGCTGCGCGAAATTCCGGATTCGTCACTTAAAGCATACTGAGAAAGACCCTTTGCTTCACGCAAGGTTTTGATTTTTTTACCTATGGTCTTTAAAAAATGCTCTTTCGTCAGTGACATGATCAAAAATCGATAGATTTATGCATTTTAATAGTACTATATATAGGACTATTAAAATTTGATTTGTATCTTTCGGTTACAAATATGTAAGGCATGTGTTATGCATTTTTTTTCATCACTGCCTATTGTTCGTTTTAGTTATCTAGTCTATGGAAAAAAACACCACACATCGTAAGGAGACAATTATCCTGCTGCTGGCAGACATGCGCAATCACCGGTTAATCGAAGGATTGCAATCGGTTGGATTAAATACCGAAAAATTTTATACCAATTTTACGGATCTGGTACTTGAAAAAATGGGCTTCGAGGATTATGCAGATAGGGAACTCAGTGCCTGGTATGAAGAAATGATGCTGCAGACCATTCACAAAGAATTGCATTATTATATTTTTCATGAACGCCAGCTCGCAGAAAAATTATACGATCTGATCGAATTGAAAAGAGAAAAAATGTATGCAGATAAAACCCCGCCGTCATCGTTGCGCGTAGTATGGGGCGGTTTATTTAAAAAATGGATGACGGGACAGTAGGGGGCTGGCTGCGCCAGACTTTTTTTTCAAAGGGGCTGGCGCCGCCAGCCCCTACCGCGTTATTCGATGATCATGCCGCCGGTTTCGCTGGCGTGCTGGTGTAATTTGTAATAGATGCCTTCCTGCGCCAGCAATTGTTCGTGGGTGCCTTGTTCTTTGATCTGGCCTTTGTCCAGTACAAGGATCATATCGGCGTGACGGATGGTGCTTAAACGGTGTGCAATAACAATGGACGTACGGTCTTTCATTAAATAATTTAATGCTTCCTGTACCAGTTTTTCAGATTCATTATCAAGGGCAGATGTTGCTTCATCTAAAATTAAGATGTCCGGATTTTTTAATACCGCACGGGCAATGCTTAAACGCTGACGCTGTCCGCCTGATAATTTAGAACCGCGCTCGCCGATAGAAGTCTGATATCCCTTTTCGGTACGGATGATAAATTCATGCGCATTGGCAATACGTGCTGCGCGTTCAACATCTTCCTGTGTAATGTTCGGCAGACCAAAAGCAATGTTGTTAAAAATAGTATCGTTAAATAAAATCGATTCCTGCGTTACAATACCAATGTACGAACGTAAGGAATTCAGTGTATAGTCTTTGATATTGACACCGTCAATTTCTACGCTGCCTGTTGCCGGGTCATAGAATCTCGGAATGAGGTCGACTAAGGTAGATTTACCGCCGCCGCTTGGTCCCACAAGTGCAATCAATTTTCCTTTTGGTATGTCAATGGAAATATGTTTCAATACTTCATGTTCTTCATATTTAAAGCCAATGTTCTTCAGGCTTACACCCGTAGTGAATGCAGAGAGTGTTTTTGCCGATGGAGTATCCTCAATAGATACCGGATGATCCAGGATGTCAAAAATCCGGTCGCCGGCTGCAATGCCGCGCTGGATGGATGTAATGGAAGAGGCAAGACTTTTTACCGGTTCAAGTATTTTGTAGAAGCAGATAATAAATAAGAAAAAGGTACTTGCTTCCATTTTTCCGGAGAATACAAGATTGCCTCCGATATATAAGATGATCGCAACGATGGTAACGCCCATGAATTCTGTTAACGGAGAAGCAAGTTCTCTTTTATTACCCATGGAGTTTGTCAGATCTGCATATTTTTTCCCCTGATCATTAAACCGATTAATGACAAATTTTTCGGCAATAAATCCTTTGATGATACGAATGCCACTAATGGATTCATCGATCAGCGACAGGATATGCCCAACGGAGCGTTGACTTTCTTCGGATTCTTTTTTTAATTTTTTACCAATGATGGAAACGCCCAAACCTGCTATTGGCAGGATCAGCAGCGTAAAAAGCATTAATTCCCACTGGATCATTAACAGCGTAATAAAATAAATAACCAGGTTGAACGGATCTCTGAAAAATACCTGTAAGGCACCGATCACGGAGTTTTCTATTTCACCTAAATCATTTGTCATACGCGACATCAGATCGCCTTTGCGCTGATTGGTAAAATAACCTACATCCAGCTTCACTACCTTATCAAACATACGTTCGCGCATGTTATAAATAACCGTTGCACGCAAACGGGTATTGATGAGCTGCGAAAAATATTTAAAGATGTTGGTAAGAAAATTTGTACTGATCAGAAAAAGCGCAATGAATATCAACGTTGTACTTTTGCCATATTCCTGAATCAAGGATGCGGTGTAATAATCCAGAATACCTTTGAAATAATCAATATTAAAACCTGGTACCGGTTTCGTTAAATTTTCCAGGGATTTTGTTGCATTGAATAATAAGTCCAGAATGGGCATTAAGAATGCAAAGTTCACCAGGCCAAAGAGGGTGGAAGCCATTGCGAAAATAAAATAGGGAACGGCAAACCTTGGATAAGGCTTGGCAAACGCGAGTATTCGGTTAAATGTTTTCATTGAACGGTATTAGAATTCGTAGGTGCGGGGCTGAATGTTTAATCGTACGCCGCAGGAGATGTAATTGGTTGTCTGGTTGCGCGAAGCGAGTTCGCTGTCTTGTTTCCGGTATATATACGTCAAATCTACGAATAAATTATGACGAACCTGATAGCTTGCCTGTGCGCTTAAGAACAGAATATTGGTACGGATGCCCTGAGCGATTTTATTGTTGTAGGTATTTGCTTCCGCAATAGGCGTATAACTTTTGAAGATGTTTCCGCCATTGTTGTTCTGCACATCGTTTTTGGTTGTGGTGCTGTCGTCTCCCAGGATCGTATAAAATACTTTAGCCTGCAGCATTAAGCGGGGTAAAGGCTGATAACGGGCAATACCGATAAACTCTGTAAAGTTTGCGCCCATCGGGTGGGCAAGCGGCTGATTGTATTGCGTGTAGCTGGTATAGTAATTCGCGTGCTGGTACATATATGGCCGCACAATATTTGTTTCAGCTTGCAAGTCCAGATTTTTTATGCCCAGTGCATTGAAATACTTCAGCCCAAGCTGCAGCGCCTGTTTATTAGCCCACCAGCCGGTTTGGTTTTTAACTTCCTGGAAGATCATTTCATCGATCACGATCTGTCCGTAGAAAGAAAAATGTTTTAAGAAATTGTATTTAAAATCAATCCCGAGAATGGAGTTGTCGCTGCTGCCGTTTGCCTGCTCAATGGAACGGTAGAAGAGCACCGGGTTCAGATAACCGATGTCAAAAGTACCTTGTCTGGTAGAGTCTGCACGGCCAAACACAATGGATTCAAACAAACCGATGTTAAGGTTCTTGCCGATGTTCAGTGATAAATGGTGGAAAGCAGTATATTTTTTAGGATACAATTCATTTGCTCCGTGTGCATCTGCGGTCATTTGCGCAAAGATGTTCTGGTATTGCAATTTCCAGACACGTGTATTCAATTTCATAAACGTATATGGTGCGCCGGCATCCGAGAGCACCAGGGATCGATAGCCATTCCCGATGAAATTTTTATCATAGCCAAACTGCATGTCTATGTATTTTTTTACCAGTTCGAACGTGATGTAACCGCGGCCGGTGATAAAATCATATCCATTGGTTTTGAAAAATTTTGAAAAGGCTTCATACGGAACAATTGGCGTTGGTGAACCTTCGGGTGTATAATAGGCTGCTTTATCGTTTACATAATTCGGAAATGCTCCCTGGTTATCTGCGAAGAAGGTGTAAAAACCTACGCGGTTCGCGATCCGTCCGCGGATCTCAATACCTCTGGTGTTGGTAAAGGTATAGTTGCGCTGTGTATTACCGGCGCCGTTGCCGCCCTGGAAATACAATACAGGGTTCACATGCAGGTCAAAGTCTTTTATATTGACAGAATAGGCATCGGCTTGTTTTTCGTAGAAATATTTCAACAGGGGCTTTTTCGAAGCTGCTGCGCTGCTGTTCGACCATTCCCAGGAATCAATGTTGAAATAATTGATGTTAAAACTATCCGCTTTTGTTTGGATGGTTTCTGTGGGCAATGAATCAATAAATTGAATGGTGTGAGCTCTGTTATAAGGTTTTAGAGAACTGTGTATGGCCGGGTCAATGCGTCCGCTTAACACCTCATACCGGTCTGTAAGATGGTAAGCGCCTGTATTTAAGGGGATATAGGTACTTTGTGCTTTTGATTGGAATTGCAAAAGAACAGCCAGGATACTGAAAAAAGTAATGGTACGAATCATTTTTTATAGGATGAGTGGTGCAAATATAGGGCATTAATGTTGAATGCATTTATTCTCTTGACAGTTCTTTTACGGTTGGCTGCAGCCAGATGGTAAGAAACCATAATAACCTTATTTTACTCCAGGGTCCGGCACGTTTGCGCCTGAGCAATACTTGATTGTGCGTAGTTGTTTATTGCGCAAACTGGCAAGCCTCTTTTAACCGTTGACTAAAGCCAACGGTAATGAAGCGAGGCCTCTCTTAAATTGATCAGGAACGTTTTTACGGGGTCCGATAGCTTATAGCCAGTGACCGGTAGCTTACTTAAGAAACCATGATACATATTTTTTATTCCGTTGTACGCAAACTGGCAAGCCTCTTTTAACCGTTGACTAAAGCCAACGGTAATGAAGCGAGGCCTCTCTTGATTGATCAGGAACGTTTTTACGGGGTCCGATAGCTTATAGCCAGTGACCGGCAGTTTACTTAAGAAACCATAATACATATTTTTTATTCGGTTGCGCGTAAACGCTCCAACCCTCTTTTAACCGTTGACTAAAGCCAACGGTTAAAAGAGGCCTATCTTGATTGATCAGGAAGGTTTTTTATGCGGTCCGATGGCTTATAGCCAGTGGACGGCAGTTTACTTAAGAAACCATAATACATATTTTTTATTCCGTTGTACGCAAACTGGCAACCCTCTTTTAACCGTTGACTAAAGCCAACGGTAATGAAGCGAGGCCTCTCTTGATTGATCAGGAAGGTTTTTTTTTGCGGCACGATGGCTTATAGCCAGTGGCCGGCAGTTTACTTAAGAAACCCTAATACATATTTTTTATTCGGTTGCGCGTAAACGCGCCAACCCTCTTTTAACCGTTGACTAAAGCCAACGGTTAAAAGAGGCCTATCTTGATTGATCAGGAAGGTTTTTTTGCGGTCCGATGGCTTATAGGCAGTGGCTGGCAGTTTACTTAAGAAACTATAATACATATTTTTTATTCGTTTGTACGTAGACGTGCCAACCGCGGCCAAGAATCTTTTAACGGATTATTCAAATTTTAATATTGTTTGGTACTGTTTTTAAGGTAGATAAGCTTCTTATCATCGATCCGGCGTGCAAAAGCAATTGATTATTCGTTCGTATTTATGGGCATTTGGGCTTATATTTGTCCTATGTTAGAAAAAGCAATACAGTATGTAACTGTCATATTAGTAAGTTCCGCTAAGTTTGGATTTGCGCCATTCATAGGGAAAGCTTTTTCGCTCAGCAACTGGGAAATCATTATTCTGATGGTAATCGGAATGATGCTTACCGTGGTACTGCTGACGACTTTACTGGGTGATTTATTTTATGGTTTTTTAAAAAGAACGCTTTTTAAAAACCGCAAAACATTTTCCCCTAAAACCAGAAATATTGTACGTGTGTGGAACAAAAGAGGTTTGATCGGCGTTGCTTTCCTTACACCGGTACTCTTTTCGCCTATTGGCGGCGCTTTAATAGCCATATCTTTTGGTGAACACAAAAAGAAAATTATCCTCTACATGTTTTTAAGCGCGTGTTTCTGGGCGCCCTTAACGGTATTGTTTATGGATCAACTCATTCAGTTTGTTTCTTCTTTCATAGATTTCAAACAATTATTCAAATAAGCACCTTTAAAATGACTGAAACTTCCTCACAGCTTTCAGAATTCGGCGTTATTCTCCTGTTTATCATCACCGGTATTGTGTTTGTACTTATTGGTGTTGGTGTGGCTGCACTGCTGCGGCCTAACCGCCCGAATATTGAAAAACTGATGGTGTACGAATGCGGCGAAGATGCGGTAGGCAAAGCCTGGGTAAATATGAACGCACGCTATTACCTGACTGCGCTGATCTTTGTGTTGTTTGAAGTGGAGGTTATTTATTTATTTCCAATCGCTACGGTGTACGGTGATCACAGGCTGGATGCAGCTACACAAGGTGCATGGACAATCTTTTCACTCATTGAAATACTGATTTTCATTACGCTGTTATTTATTGGTCTTGTGTATGTATGGCGCAAGGGATATCTGGACTGGAACAAACCTGAAGTGAAAGCAGATGCGTTTGTTTCCAGGGTTCCGAAGAATCTATATGAGGCCATCAATGAAAAATATGCGCAGCCGGAAAAGGGTTTAACCTTCAAAGGATACATAAAAAAGATTAATGCTTAAGAAACTACTCCCTTGCAGGGTAGGTGAAAAATCAAACATTCATGAGTTTACTCGATCATAAATTTGGACAAGGCGGCATTGTCGTTTCGCAACTGGAAGATGTGCTGAACTGGGCACGTTTGTCGTCGCTTTTCCCTATGAGCTTTGGCCTGGCGTGCTGTGCGATCGAGATGATGCAGACGTTTACATCGGGGTATGATCTGGACCGCTTTGGCGTAATCCCGCGCCCAAGCCCGCGCCAGTCGGATGTGATGATTGTTGCCGGTACCGTAACCTTTAAGATGGCGGACCGCATCCGCCGTTTGTACGAACAGATGCCTGAACCGAGATATGTTATTTCAATGGGATCCTGCTCCAACTGCGGCGGTCCGTATTGGGAACATGGCTATCACGTAGTGAAAGGGGTGGACCGTATTGTGCCGGTTGATATTTATGTACCAGGCTGTCCGCCGAGGCCTGAAGCGCTTATCGGCGGTTTTTTAAAATTACAGGAAAAGATCAGAAAAGAAACACTGGTAGCGCCCAAAGCGGTTGAACGCTTTCTGGAAACGCATGCCAAAGAAAAAAATATTGCATGAGTTATACGTTTCAGGATATAAAAGCGGCCATTGCTGAACGCTTCGGTGAGGCCGCCATTACCGGTGAACAGGCTGCTTTGGCACAACCGCAATTACTTGTTCAGAAAGCGTTCTTAAAAGATATCTGTTTCTTTCTGCGTGATGACGAACGGTTTTTCTTTGATCAGTTGTCGTGCTTAACCGGTCTGGATAATGGTCCGGTGAAAAATACCGTTGAAGTAATTTATCATTTATATTCTATCCCTTTTCATTTGTTTCTGGTTATAAAAGTAGAAGCAGAAAGAGGAGATGGGAAAGACATACTGCCTGAAATTCCTTCTGTAGAACAGGTATGGCGCACGGCCGACTGGCATGAACGCGAAGCGTTTGATCTGTACGGCATCCGGTTTTCAGGGCATCCGGATCTGCGACGCATACTGCTGCCGGCCGACTGGGAAGGTTATCCGCTGCGCAAGGACTATACAGAACAGGAATATTATCACGGTATTAAAGTAGCGTACTAACGTGGCAGAAACTCACTTAAACTATACATACAATCCGCTTCACATGGAGTCTTCGGAACCATTGGTGCTGGATGTCGGAAATCTGAAACGCGGTGAGATCATTATTAACATGGGTCCGCAGCATCCGTCTACACATGGTGTGTTGCGTTTGGAAATTCTTACGGATGGAGAAATTGTAAAAGATGTGATCCCGCACATGGGCTATCTGCACCGCTGCTATGAAAAGCATGCAGAGAAACTTCCCTACAACCAGGTAATCCCGTTTGTGGACCGCATGGATTATCTGGCGGCTATGAACTCTGAACATGCGTATGCAATGGGTGTTGAGCGTATGCTGGGTATTGAAAATGATATTCCGAAACGTGTTGAATACATACGTGTCCTGGTTGCTGAACTTAACAGGATCTCTTCGCATTTTGTTGCAATCGGTACATACGGCCTGGATATTGGGGCGTTCACGCCTTTTCTTTGGGTGATGCGTGATAGAGAACATATTAACCGTTTGCTTGAATGGGTGAGCGGAGCGCGGATGCTCTATAATTATATCTGGGTAGGTGGTTTGTTTTATGATCTGCCGGTAGGCTTTGAAGAACGCTGCAAAGATTTTATCAGCTATTTAAAACCAAAGCTTGCAGAACTTCAGAAAGTAATCATTGATAATAAAATTTTTATTGAACGTACCGCCAACATTGGTGTACTGCCGCTTGACCTGGCCATTAATTACGGTATTACAGGACCCATGCTGCGTGCGTCAGGTTTGAAATTTGATTTACGGAAAGTAGATGCGTATTCGGTATATCCGGAAATTGATTTTGATATTCCTGTTGGCACCGGCGCAGTAGGTACTACCGGCGACTGCTGGGACAGGACACATGTACGCGTTGCAGAATGTTTTGAATCGGTAAAGATCATAGAGCAATGCCTGGAAAAATTGTTGGGCGAACACAAACGTACGCGCGAATTTGATCCGCAGGCAATCGTTCCTAAAAAAATCCGTCCGAAGGTAATGGACTTTTACGTACGTGCAGAAAATCCGAAAGGGGAGTTGGGATTCTTTTTCCGTACAACCGGGAATACAGATATTCCTTTCCGCTGTAAGGTGCGTGCCCCGAGCTTTGTGAATTTATCCGTGCTGCAGGCCATTTCAAAAAATGTAATGATCGCAGATCTTGTAGCCATTCTTGGTTCGTTTGATATTGTAATGGGAGAGATAGACCGTTAGTAAGTAAATGCCTGCATAGTATGAATGTAGAACAGAGATATAAAGAAGAGCTAGATAATTTAAGGAAAAATCCTGAATCTCTTAATCTGTATTCAATAGATGCTGCAAAAGACAATAATCGAAATCAAATTAACAGAAATCGAATTTTAATAGCACTTTATAATGATTGTCAGGAGAATGATTATAAAATAGCAGATTATCTGTTTTATGAAGAAAAAAAACTAAGACAATCAGCACGGGATGTTGATGACTATGAAGTTGACGTTTTATATTTAGCAGCTTTCATATTAACAAAATTCGATCATGTTGAGGACATATGGAAATTCATTGATTCTAAAATGACAGATTATGATTCTTCTATTGGATTTGATACTGAATATTTATTGGCTTTTGGTTTAAAAAACGTATTTGATTATTTAAACCACACAGATCATCCAAATAAAAGAAATGTTATAAAATTAATTGGAGAGAGTGTAGAACAATGTAAGTATACTCAAAATGAAATAAATGATTGGAAAAAAAATAAGCATGATTATTTTTGTGTGTTTAAATTTCCGATTAACGATTACGTTGATTTTTTATTTCAAGCCAAAGAATATACGTATTTAAAAGAAATATTACCGGAATGGATGATTACAAAGGATAACTGGACGGAGAAAGAACATTTAACAACCATAGCAATTGGCAGCACGCTGAATTTGGATAATATAAGATTGCAGGCGTTAGAAAGTTACAATGAAAAGTTGAAGAAATCTGTTCGTGTAAGAATGAATAAACAAGAAATAGCAACTATTGAAAGTCCTATTAGGCAAATTGATTTTTGGATGAAATTTAAAAGGCTATTTATAAAAAAATAACTTATTTCAAAAGTGATAATATTATAAGCTAGTATGAAAGCATATTGGATTGTATGTGTAAGCAGTTTGATGCTGATCGTTTCCTGTAAGGAACAGGCAGAAACAAAAGAAACTGCTGTCAGTCAGAAAGACACCGCTGTAACCATTGTTCAGCAGGATACAGCGGCACACATTAATAAAGATGTGATCCGGGATTATGTGCCGCGTGTTTTGAAATTTAAAAAAATGCCGGACGCCACACGTGTTCAGCTGATAGAAAAGTATGAAGTGTTTTCAGAGCGCTATATTGATTATTTACTGATTACACAAAACAAACAGTATTATTCTGATATAGAACAAAAAGATAATAAACAGGCATTTGCAATTTTACGGGATGAGACAATTTCTCTGAAAGAAAAAATCAAAAAGGCCGCAGCAACTTTTACAGATGAAGATATCGCACGTCTGGATGCAGCCGATGCCCGCATGAATGCGGTGATTGAAAAAAATCCTTAAAAATACATATGTAAAATAGTTATCGCTGGCTATAAGGCAAACAATTTACACCTTATAGCCAGCGATTTTTTTATTTCATGATCTTCATGGTGCTTCCGTCACTGTATTGATAAATATATACACCATTCGTTGCCTGTTCGGCACTGATCTCTTTACCCAATACAGTTACTACACGAACCAATGTTTTTGAGCTGTCCGTATTGCGCTCTTTAACATCGGTTGCCAGTGCACATGTTGTACTCCATGCTGTTTCCGGACTTTTACTCCACCACCAGGAAGAGGTACTTTTTAACTGATCTGTTGTATTGATACAAACCGTTGAAAGATTCGGGCAGGATGAACAATTTAGATATTCAAGATTGGTTATGTTGCTTACATCAAGTGTTGTTATTGGATTGCTGTAACAGAAAAGCAATGTAATGTTGCTGTTTGCAGAAACATCTATAACACTTAAATTATTGCAGCAGCATTTAAAAAATTGTATGCTGGGATTTTTACTTATATCTATAGCAGTAAGCAGATTTGCGCCGCAATCCAATTCTGACAGCGCTTGATTTTTACTTATATCCAGGCTTGTTATTTGATTTGAACTGCAATTGAAATTTATCAGTGCAAGGTTTTTACTGATGTCAAATGAAGTGAACAGGTTGCCGTAACAGTTCAGATTTGTTAAAGCGGTATTCAAGCTCACATCAAGAGACGGAAGCTGGTTAGAATAGCACGATAGACCAAGCAACAGGGGATTTTTAGACAGATCAAGAGCTGTTAGCTGATTGAATTGGCAATTTAATGCCATCAGCTTGGTATTTTTAGTCACATTCAATGCAGTAAGCGAATTAAAACTGCAATTCAAAAATTCTAAATCGGTATTGGCAGAAACATCAATCGATTGAAACAGACTGGACGAACAGTCCAATGAGTTTAAAACGGTATTTTTTGATACATCCAGTGTTGTTAATTGCGTGCCTGAGCAGTACAGATTAACTAAAGCAGTATTTTTACTTATATCCAATGAGGTAAAGGGATTGTCCGAACAGGTCAGGTCTGTAACATTTATAAATGCTTCAATGCCGGTCATGTCCGTAATTGATTTGCCGTATATATTGAGCCTGGTTACCGCGGAAGCTTCACTTATCTGGATTTTTCCGTCGTTGTTTTTGTCAACGCCTTCGGCAATAAGGGCTGCTTTAAAGTTTGCATCGGGTATGGTAACAAGTTGTGCCTGCGTTAAAAACATAACGCAAAAGAAGCAGAGAATAAAAAAAGAAGTTTTCATGGGGTTCTGTTAAATTAGGATAATTTCAATAACGTAAATATACGTTTATTGCGGATTGTTAAATCTATTATTCAGATAATTAAGATATAATTTTGTTTAAGCTGCAGCTTTATGTGTAAAATCTGTTGTTTATCCAGAACAAACTTTTTAGCTTTGAACGGATGAAAAAAGGCTTTATCATATTGTTGGTTTTATTTATACTGCTGCAAAGCAGTATAAAATCACTGTATGTAGCCTACTACAACATCAACCAGGATTATATTGCTTCTGTTCTTTGTATCAATAAAGCAAAACCGGCATCAACGTGTAACGGTAAGTGTTATCTGATCAAAAAAATGGAGCAGCAGGAAAAACAGGAACAGACAATACCTTCTGTTTTAAAAGGTCTTGAAGAAGTTGTATTGTTTTGTACAACACAGTCTTTTGCTGTTGCACCGGTAGTTACAGAAATACCACAGCTAACGTCATTGGATGCGTATCAGATGCATGCGTACACATCGCCTGCAGACCGTATCATTCAGCCTCCTCAGTAAATACTTAATACATCGCACGTGCTCACACAGGAGCATGTATTCTTTATCGATAAGTATAAGTATTCAAATGAACATGATAACAAAATGTTGTTTGCTGCTGCTGTTTGCAGGAGTAAATACAATACGTGTATCTGCGCAGTCAGATTCAAGTATAACAACCCCGGCCTGCCTTTCCTGTTTATGCAGTAAAGATGCCACACCCGCAGGTGTGATGATCAGTCACGTACATCCAAAAGGAGAGTGGATGTTATCCTACCGCTATATGGGAATGCGTGGAAAAGGAATTGAGCAAAACGGGCGGCCGGTTACAAACGATCAGGTCTACGATCAGGATTACCTCATGTCTTCCGATAACATGCATATGGACATGCATATGCTGATGGCTATGTACGGGCTCACAAAAAATCTTACGTTAATGGGTATGGTTGAATATAACCGTTCAACGATGAACATGCAGGCACCGGAAGGTTCTGCCCATGTGCACAATGGCGTACCTATGTCGTCGGGTATGGCGCATGACATGAAGGCTTCAGGCTTGGGGGATGTATCTGTAACAGCCCTGTATGCATTGGTAAATTCTTTTAATCATCACCTGCTTGTTTCCGGCGGTATTACTATTCCTACGGGATCGATACAAACAAAAGGCGGTGCAGCAAGTATGTATCCAGAGCAGCGCTATCCTTATATGATGCAGCAGGGATCAGGTACCTGGGATGTGCTGCCGGGTTTAACATATACCTTTCAGCACAATAAGATCATGGCGAGTTCACAGCTGTGTGCTGCTATACGTACAGGCTACAATACAGTCGGATATAAACTCGGAAATAAATATTCCTTTAATAACTGGGTTGGTTATCGCTGGTTGGATTGGTTCAGCACATCCTTACGTGCAGAAGCCAATACAACAGGCAGTATCAGCGGTTCAGACCCTACGTTATATGCATACAATGAACCTTCGGCAAATCCATATAATTACGGCGGACAAACAATTACAGGTTATGCCGGTGTGAATTTCTATTTCTTAGGTAAAAATAAAATCGGAATAGAAGGCGGTTTGCCTTTATATCAGAAAGCCAATGGCATTCAAACGGCTGCTTCTTCAACGATTCATTTAAATTATACACTTGTCTTTTAACGTTACTGTTATGAAATACGCACTTATTATCACACTTGCACTTCTCGCTGCTGCCTGCAAAAAATCTGCAGCGGATGATCCGTCTTCACCGGCAAATACCGTTGTTACAGCTCCTGTTAATCTTCATTTACATACCTACATCGGGGAAAATGAAGTAGATGGATATGATATTATTTACCGCACAACAGAAGGGAGAGAAATGTCGCTATCTATGGCTCAGGTATTTTTATCGGACATTGAACTGGTAAAACGCGACGGTACTATTTATCCCATTAAGGATACCATTATCTTAACAAACATTATTGATCAGGTATATCGTTTGGGAAATGTTCCGGTAGGCAATTACAGAACGATTCGTTTTAAAGCCGGATTGTTACCTGCTATTAACGCACAAACATCAGGCGGGAGCGTTCCGTTGAATGATAAGAGTATGTGGTTCAGCAATACTGCGCAGCAGAATAATTATATTTTCATGAACTGCTCCGGCAAGATCGATACGTCGGCTGCACTGGTTGGCAAGATGGCGCCGTTCACCTATAAGATCGGTACCGATGCACAGTTAAAACAGGTTGTGATGCCCGATCAGAATTACTCTGTGCAGCCAAATACAACGGGCTATGTGCATATGCTGGTAGATTATTCGCAATTGTTTATTGGTGTTGACCTGACGGATGCGGCTAACTTAAGCATTACTACTTCCGAGCAGAATTCATGGCCGGACAATGGACAGGCCTGGCCGATAGCGGTTACGGTAGCCGATAATATTGTGCATGCATTTAAATATGAAAATGAATAAACATGTTTCTGCATAAAAACATAGTTATTTATTTCTCCGCATGTATGATGATTGTATTCATGCTTCAGATAAGTATGAATACACTGATTTATTTTCGGTTTAAAATAAATCAGGACTATGTAGCAAAAGAAATATGTGTGAACCGTTTTGATACGAAGAGTACATGTAAAGGCAAGTGCTATCTAAAAAGTCAATTGAAAAAATCAGAAGACAAAACAGCTTCTTTTCAAACATATGTAAAATATAAAATCGATCTGTATTTTGTCCGGCATGTATGTTTAAATATATCTGCTGCCGGATTATTTCAAAAAAAATATGCGGGTTATGTATTCTTGCATGTAAAAGAAATTGCCATAGACTTTTTTCACCCGCCGGCATAACGTGTATGAATAATTAGTTTATTACACGTTTTAACATGCTAACTTTTAATTTACAAACAATGAAAAAATATATTAATACAAAGATCAGTACAATGCTTTATTGTGTTCTTTTTGTACTAGGCACACCGGTTGCAAGTCACGCACATTTTGGTTCAAAAGGACCATTTGGCGGAAGCATTACGTGTACGGTGGTAGCAGGGGATACGGTTTATATGGGTACTGAAGAAGGTGGTGTATTCGAAAGTACAAGTGCATTATTGGTGGGATGGCGCGCAAGGCCGGTTGGGTTAAAGAGCGGAAAAATAACAGCTATTGCACACACGGGTGTAAACCTGTTTGCAGCAACAGCAGACAGCGGCATTTTCGTTTTAAATGGCTATGTAGGTTCCGACCGTTATTGGAACAAAGTAAATACCGGGTTAACAAATTTACATGTTACCAGCCTGATCGCGATCAGCAAAACGACACTGCTGGCAGGAACCACTAATGGATTATTTCTGACAACCAACAGCGGTGCAAGCTGGCAGGCCGTTAACGGAGATCTGCATCATCTGGATATTACAAGGATTGTAAAAGCAGGTGCTAGAATTTTTGTAACAGCTCAGGATGGCGGTGTGTATGCAACAGATAATACGGGTGCTTCATGGATTGAATTTAATGATGTACATACAGAACACATTGCCGGTACTACAGCATTATCGTACAATGCAGCAACGGATGCTTTAATGGTTCTGAATGAAAACGGATTATTTATTGCGCAAACAGTAAGCACAACCAATACACCTGTTTATACAGCTGCTGCCGGATTTCCTTCAAATGAAACAGTTGCGTATATTTCAAACAATGGTGCAAACTGGTATATAGCTACCAATAAAGGAGTATATACGTCTTCCGCTTCGGTTATTAACTGGACAAGCATATCAACAGGTTTAGCAGGTCTTCCGGTGAAAACAGTTGAACCTTTTAAAAATGGTCTTGTCAGCGGTACAAGGCTGTATGGTATTTATAAAACAAATTTACCTGTTGTTTCCTGGTCTGGGATGAATATAAATTTTAATAATTTGAAAACAACCGCCATGGTTACAAGCGGCACAGGCTTTATTGTAGCAGCAACAGAACTGGGCGTACGTGTAAGCAGAGATATTGCAGCCAGTTATGTTTCCGCAAATCTTGGTCTGGAAGACAGTACACATGTTAATGATCTGGTTATTGCGAAACACTTTTTGGTAGCGGCAACAACATACTCAGGTGTATTTATTACTGCAGATTCCGGTAAGCACTGGACAGCGATCAATACCGGCCTGGAGAATCCAAACATTAAAAAAGTGTTTTATTCAAATGATATATTATATATTATTGATGCTGCCGGTAATGTTTTCAGAGCGTCTGTAGGTCTGCCTCAATGGACTCCCATACAGAGCGGATTGCCTTCGGATGTTAAGCCAACGTCAATGGCATTTTACGGAAATAATATTCTGTTAAGCACACAAGGTAGTGGTGTGTTTATAAAAACAGAAACAGGTACGTCATGGACAGCATACAATACCGGTTTATCAAACCTGAATGTAACTTCTGTTACAGCTTTAGGTACTAAAATATATGCAGGTACAGATGGTTCAGGTGTATTCGTTTCAGATTCCGCAAAGGCTCAGATCAGCTGGTCGGCAACGGCACCTACCATCATTTCCCATACAACTTTATTAAATCTGAATGGTATGCAGATTCAGGCATTGGCAAGCTATGCAGGTCATATATGGGCCAGCTGCAAAGGCGGCTTGCTGGTAAGTCCCGATAACGGAGCTACGTGGAATGAAGGCGGAAACCAGTTTAACTTACCAAGCTTTACAGATGTTACAAAAATTAATTTTGTTAAAACACGTGTGTTTGTTTCAACGGAAAATAATGGTTTATACTCAAATGCCCTGTCTGAGATAACAACCATTACCTCGTTATTCAGCAGTACTCCGGTAAATTATACAGCATTATTGATAGCTCCGAATCCTGCATCCGGAGCATTTAAGCTGGATACAAAAAATGTAAGCGGAAGCGTGAAAGAAATCATCATCTATGATTACAATGGCCATGTGAAAGACCGGTTTGTTCAGGAACAGGACGTGTATTCTATACACTATACACCCGGCATGTATCTGGTGCAGGTAACAACTTCTGAAGGTACGCTGTATACACAAAAGATGGTTGTTAAATAATCAACGTATTATTTCTTTTCGTATTTCAGATCTGTATTCATATACAGACCAGGAATTACTATGTCCTTAAATATCTAAAACAGGTCTAGAAAGGCATTCCAGACAGCGCTCTACAGGTGACTGGCGGACAGCTGCATATTCTATTATTATTTATACAAAGCATACCTGGATAATTATATCGATACTCTGGGTGTGCTGTTTAAAAATCTACTTCAAATGAAAACACTGATAAGATTCATATTATTCGTTGCCCTTACGGGCTTTATGGTTTCCTGTAAGAAAGATAAAAAAGAAGAACCGGTTCCTGAAACTCCGGTGCAGGCGTTAACACTAAGGCTTACGCCAATGGCCGGCGCAGATACACTGAAGTTTAATACTTCCTTTACAACTGAAAATAATGTGCGGTATACACTGGCGTCATTCAGGTATTACATGTCTGATATCCGTCTTGTTAAAAAAGATGGAACGGAACACGCCCTTGCAGGAAAAGTATTGTTGATAAATGCCAATACATCGGATTATGCGCTGGGCAATGTTCCTGCCGGTGATTATGCAGGAATCCGTTTTGCTGTAGGCCTGGATGCTGTGACCAATCACGCAGATCCTACCGTGTATCCAGCAGCACATCCATTAGCGATTCAAAGTCCGGGGATACACTGGAGCTGGAATTCCGGCTACATCTTTTTATCCATGGAAGGAACGTGTGATACAACTGCTGTTAACAATGATGTGCTGACCTTTGGACAATACAGCCATGGCATGTTCTTCCACATAGGTATGGACCCGTTGTTACGCAATGTATCCCTTACCAACAAAGCTTTTACTATATCTGCAGATGCGCCTAAGGTATTGTCTGTGCATTCAGATATCAACAAGCTCTTTACAGGCATTGCTCTGAAAACAGAAAATGCTTCGCATACCATGGGCTCCATGCCATTGGCTACCAGAATGGCAGATAATATACCCGCCATGTTTACCCTTACCGAATAATATGTTTTTGCTATTCATATGATAAAGCAAAATACAACGTGTACTATATATACCAGAGGATGTTTTATTTTCCTCTGGTGTATACTTCTGTTATCGTGCCGAAGAGGAAATGACCCGGCAGATGAGATCGCTGAGGGTAATAAAATCATCTCACTGCAGGTGCCGAAGGGATTGTTGTATCCCGATGTTCCCGCAGATAACCAGCCGACAAAAAACAGAATAGAATTGGGAAGGATGCTGTTCTTTGATCCCATACTTTCAAGAGACAGTTCGGTGTCGTGCTCTACGTGTCACCAGACGGATAAGTTCTTTGCGGATAATTTAAAAGTGAGTGTCGGGATCGAAGGACGAAAAGGCACACGGAATGCGCCATCACTGATTAATGTTGCCTACCAGCCGTCTATGTTCTGGGATGGAGGTAATCCTACGTTAGAGCAGCAGGTGATCGCTCCGATTGATAATCACGATGAGTTTGACTTTGATGTAAATTCCATTGTTGCAAAGCTGAAGGTACATCCCCTGTATGCAAACCTGTTTCAGCAGGCGTATGATCAGGAGCCAGGCGTGTATAGCCTTACGCGTGCAATTGCCTGTTTTGAGCGGACGTTGCTTGCGGCGGATTCCCGCTACGATGATTATCTGCAGAACGGAAACGGGAATGCGCTGAGTGCATCAGAGATCAGAGGGATGAATTTATTCTTCAGCGAAGAGGGCGAATGTTTTCATTGTCACCAGGGAGCGCTGTTTACCGATTACAGTTTCAGGAATAACGGGCTGTATATGCAATATGCCGATTCGGGAAGAGCGCGTATTACACAGGATCTTTCTGATATCGGAAAGTTTAAAGTGCCTTCGTTGCGGAATGCGGAGATGACTGCTCCATATATGCACGACGGAAGTATTCAAACACTTGAGGAAGTTGTTGAACATTACAGCAGGGGCGGTGTCCGGCATCCGAATAAAAGCCCCATTATCCAGCCATTGAATCTGAATGCGCAGCAAAAAGAGGATCTGGTCAATTTTATTAAATCATTAACAGATAAACGATAAAAGATGAAACAGCTTATTGTATTGCTTTGTGTACCGCTACTGTTTTCGTGTACAGAAAAAGCACCCATGCAGGCATCAGATAATTCTGTGCAGGTAGATATTTCTGCTGTTACAAATCAAACCGATCCCATCTGTCATATGCCTGTAAAGGGGCATTTAGCTGATACGGCACTTATCGGCGGACAGATCTGGGGATTTTGCAGCAGCGCGTGCAAAGAAAAATATGTACAGCTAAAATAATACCTGTATGGATAAGGCGCAGCCATTCGCCTGTGCCTTATCCATACAGTCAACCGGATTCTTCTCACCGTGGTCTGTGGCACACAGAACATTCACTACAGATTGAGTTAATAATGAATATATATAAATGTACAAACTAATTCATATGTAAAACCAAACCGAAGCTCACGCATGCGTATAGGAGAAGTTTATTTCTGGACAAGTATAATCTGCTAAAAGACCAGAACAATAAATAATTAACTATATAGGGCTTTGGGTGTTCTGTGTGTCACAGAACACGGTGAAGGTGTTCTGTGTGTCACAGACCACGGTGAAGGGCAACCGGATTCTATCAGGCACAGACAAATGTTTGCCCCAGCGGCGTTTATTTAATTACTGCCGGTAAATCGGTATTGCACCATTCGATTTCATTTCCTATTTTTCAATATTCATTATACACCATACGCTATAAAACAATGAGTCAGCAACCATTAATCGAACGTGTTCTTTCTGCGGAAGAACAGAAACAGTTAACACCCGATGAAGTAATCGCGAGTTTAAAAGAAGGGAATAAGCGTTTTTGTTCCGGCAGCTTAACCATGCGCGATCACTCCAAACAGATCAGAGATGCAGTAAGCGGTCAGTTCCCGAAAGCTATTGTATTATCATGCGTAGATTCACGTGTACCGATCGAAGATGTATTTGATAAAGGAATCGGCGATATGTTTGTTGCCCGTGTAGCCGGCAATATCGTGAATGAAGATATTCTTGGTTCTATGGAGTTCAGCTGTAAAGTATCCGGTGCAAAATTAGTGCTTGTGCTTGGTCATGAATATTGCGGCGCGATTAAAGGTGCTATTGATAATGTGCAGCTGGGCAATCTTACAGCACTGCTTCAGAAAATACGGCCGGCTGTTGACAGATGCTGCGATTTTCAAGGTGACCAAACATCTAAAAATTCACAGTTTGTTGATCTGGTTGTTCGTGAAAATGTAAAAGTAACGGTTGCAAATATTCGTCAGCAAAGCCCTGTTTTACGGGAGATGGAAGATGCCGGTGAAATAAAAATCGTTGGCGCCTATTACGATATGGATAATGGTGAAGTGTCGTTTTACGAATAACATGAAAAAATACAAATAACAAAAAACAAATTCCAATGACGTGCGATTACTGCTATTACAAGAGCTGCTGCGCTTCATTGCTGTTATATGTATGTAACAAATAAATAAGATGGTGAATTATAAATGCATGTCTTAATACAATTTTTCATCATTCATCATTTAAATAACCATGCGTACCGTTTTCTGTTCCGGCGGTAGGTGTGGTTATTTTCATTTTGATAGGCTTCTTTTTCTAAAAGAATATTCCGATAGGCTTTATCGGTATCAAATTTATATCTGAATAAATTGATTACATAATTTCCTAAATAAACCGGAAGGAATAAAAACGGTGTCAGTTCCTTTACCTGTTCGTGATGAATGAGTTCATGATTGAGCAGTACCTGATTGGTCATATCTTTTTTATCCTTGAAGAAGATCCAGAACACGGCATACTGCGCGGTGAATCCTCTATTGGCTCCCTTATCTTTGCTGAATAAACCGGTTATGTTTTTCATATACCAGTTCGCGTGTATCAGTTTCATTTTTAAAATTATGAATTATGAATTATGATTCGCCGCGGCGAAATGAATTATGAATTATGAATTATGAATTATGATTCGCCGCGGCGAAATGAATTATGAATTATGAATTATGAATTATGATTCGCCGCGGCGAAATGAATTATGAATTTTTTATCTTGATGTTTTCATTCATTAACTCATAATTCATAATTATCAAAGTCCAATCATTATAAACGCGCCCCAGTATTTCGGATCGGGATATTCTTTCATCAATTCAATTTTAGCCTTGCTGAATGCTGCCCGTTTATTTCCTGACTGCAGCCAGTAGGTGTAAAAGTTTTCCATCAGTTTTATGGTTACCTCATCCGAAACTTTTGACAAACTCATAATGATTGATTTGGCGCCTGCTACCGTAAACGAACGCTGCAGACCATACACACCTTCGCCTACTTTTACTTCACCCAGCCCGGTTTCACAGGCACTCAGCACAACCAGTTCTGTTTTATCCAGCGAAAGATTCATTGCTTCATATGCTGTAAGGATACCATCTTCCATATTAATAGCATTGAAATTGTCTGTAGTTAACAGCTCGCCACCGTTAAACAGCACTACACCGGAAAGCAGGAGCGGATTTACCACACTCTTTTCCGAAATGGCATTTGCTGACTCAACATTATCCTGCCAGAAAAAACCGTGTGTTGAAATATGCAGCACATTTGGATTTTTAATATTCTTTACCGTGTCCTCTGTGGCATTTTTTCCAATGTACATTACCGTTTTCCATTTATTGGCAGACATCAGTGTGTTGATCTTCTTTACTTCTGTTTCAGACCCCGGTAATTGTTCCAGTTCTGAATCATCGGCTTTGCTTGTGGTGAAATACGTGGGGTTACCGATCAGGTCAATTTCAGGCTGCTGAACGGTTTCTGTTTTTGCAGCTTTAACGTGAACAACATTTTTATTGATAATATCCCGGCATGAACCTATGTAAATGATGTTGGTAGAATTGATCAGGTAATTCCCCTGTTCATCTTTTAATGTCTCCAGGTTGATCTGGTTATATACACCATCGCCGGCAAAATAAATGGTTTTAGTATCCGTACTCAATAAGGCTGAAACCGGCTTCCAGTATTGCCTGTAGGATAAATCATCTTCTTTGCTGAATTTAATCATGTTCCTGTAATACTTCAGGAATTTTGTTTCCAGCTCTTTTCCGTTTTCTTCAATCACAAAAGACGGATTACTTGATTTATTACTTACGGAAACAAACGCATACCAGGTAGTATCGCTGAATGATTTTGTATAATATCTGAAAGGGATAACTTCTATTGCAATTTCATTGTCCTGTAAATTTTGCTTTACGGCTTTCCATGTATAGGAAATTGCTTTGGATTTATTTTGTTCTGTAAAATCTTCTGAAATTGCACTCAGCTGTTTTTCGATCATTTCCAGCTTTGTTTCCATCACGGCAATATCAATGCCTTCTTCCTTACGCTGAGCTGCATTCATTGAATAGCCGATTGCCAGGTTGTCGCGTAAATCCTGCCAGGTTTGATACAGGCGTATCGCCGTAGTATCACCGCTTGCATAGATTTTGTTTTTTATTTTAAGCTGAGAGTTCAATAAAACAGATTTCGTCTGAAGCTGAATGTTCATGATCTTACCGATCATTTCAGGATATGCTTTGCTGTTTGTAAAAGCAATTGTTTTATAGAATTCAAAATCTTCTTTTATTTTATCCCAATATGCCATTTTCCCCCGTTCACTTAAAAAAGGAAATACTTTGTCAATGTAAAGCAAGGATTTGTTTGTACACTCTTCAATGTTTTCAATGGCTTTAGATGTATTGCCTAAGATGTAATACATCTGCGCGCAGCTTCCCAGCGCAAATACATAACCCGGGTGATTGTCATCGAAAATGGCTTTGTATTCATCGCGCGTTTTTTCAAACGCAGTAAGTGCCGCCGCATATTTTCCTGAACGGTAAAAAATCTTTCCGGATAAATTATTCAACTGTGCCGTATGAATATTGTTTTTTCCTGATTTATTTTCCCAGATTTTTTTAGCAACATCAATGTTTGCTAATGCAGCGGTGTACTGATTGGTTAATGCAAGGAAGATTGCGTAGTTCTCAAGTCCTTCAGCATATAGGGTAGAGTTATCGCCGGCGCTGTTCCGGATGATCTCCAGCGCTTTTACAAACTGTTTATCCAGATCAGCTGGTTTTGTTTTGTTTTTTCTGCTTGTATATAAATCCGCTTGAAACGTAGCAAGTGCTGCTTCGTGCATTAAAATACCGGTTTTGATATTTTTATCTCCGTAGGTTTTAGCGTAGATCTGCAGCGCTTCAAGAATGGAGGATTCAGCTTTTTCATAATCACCGATAGCTGTATACAGTTGCTTGTAGTATAACAGACTGGTTGCGTACGGTATGGATTTATTGCCGTACACATTTTTACTGATCTGCAGGGAGCGGTTGAAATACGCGTCAGATTCTGCATAATTTCCTACAATCAGATTCTGTTCGCCTAAATAATTTAACGTGGCGCAGATACTTTTGTGTGTGCCGCCAACGGTTTCAGTTTTATATTTTAAAATGGCAGAAAGTATTTTACTTCCTTTCTGATATTCACCCTTTTTAACATAGAGCAAACCGATTTCTTCCACAAGAAAAATATCGTCGTTTTCAGTGATGTTTACACGATCTGCAATTTTTTTAGATTTTTTTAACGATTCATCTGCGCCGATATAATCTCCCTGCAGCAGCTGCAGTTTCATGTCCAGCTCAAGCGCTTCAATCCAGGCACGCGAATATTTCTTTTTATTGTTCTTCTCAAAAATGGAAAGACTGCCTGCTATTTTTTCTGCCGCGCCGGTATAATCACCGGTAATGGTTTTCAATTCTCCTGCATGAGAAAGGAAGATGGCATATAAGGTGTGTGTAGCTGAAAATGTATTTTCAACACGTTTCAGGTTTAACAAAAGTCTGTTATCTGCCATCCCAAATTCTTCCGTATAGACATACACATTTGAAAATGCCAGTGTATTTAAATAGTAATCCGGATTTTCAATAGATACCTGATTTTGAAAATCAGAATCAAGCACGCTGGAAAAAATTATTTTTGCCTCTTTAAATTTATCCAGATTGAAGGAATAGAACCGCGCTTTATCTAATAACAATATCTGATAAGCCGGTGATTTTTCTCCGGTGAGCTGTGCCTGAAGCGCAAGCATTTGTTCCATTGTACTTTCTGCTTCAGCATATTTCTGTTGTTTTACCAGAATGGTAAATAAAGCCGTCAGGTATTTTTCACGCATGCTGTGTACGGGCGGCAATGCGTTGCGGTTTAAAAAATCCGTTGCGATTGTTTCTGCCTTTGCCCAGTTCTTTACATCCATTTCACGTTCAACGGCAGGATACGTATTGGCAAGATAACCCAGATTATTTTTATTGTAGTAACTGTATAAACGCACCACAATATCATTTCTGTAATAATCTGCTTCTTCCGTTTTTCCCTGGCTAACCAACACATTGATCAAGCCTTGCAGAATGCTGATCTGTATTGGAGCGTGCGGCTGAAAGAACTGTTGTGAAAGCGCGGAGGCTGTTTTAAATTCTTTTTCTGCCAGATGATATTCGAGATTGTTCTGCTGGCATTGCGCCAGCAGATAATGATAACGGGCTTTGTTACCTTCTTTGTTGCTGATCGCGGAACTGTTTTTTTGCAGATAGGCAATGGCGGAATCGGAAAGTCCGTTCTCTAAGTAGGCCTGAGCTTTTAATAAGATGTAATCTGCGGTTAAATTTTCCCGTACGGTTTTTTCACTTTCATTCAGCTCTATCAGCTGCATGCTTCCTTCTGCAGTAAAAACCGAATCTTTGATCAATCGTGCTGCAACACTATTTTTATAAAATTCCGTTTCGGCGGTTACTTTATTTAAAAAGCCTTTGTGAAATAACGATTCATACTGATAATAACGGATCAGCTCCCTGTCGTAAGGCGGAAGCAGCGGGATCAGATTTTTTATAGATGTATACACGGAATCTGTTTTTGTATACACACCACGCTGAAAATAAAAATCGCAGTATACACTAAAGGTTTCAGCCAGGCGGCTTACGTTGGTAGCTTCTGATAAAGCCGGCAGAAATTTCTGAATCTCTGTGCGGGCAGTTGCTACTTCAGATTGTTTATCCAGCCGGTCTGCAAAAAGCGCCAGATAGCAGTTGCTGCGCAGCAGATCAATGTCCTGTGCATGCGGTTTATTTGCAATTGCGGCATGCGTTTTTTTAGCATAAAAATATCCAGCTTTATAATCTGCCTGTTCTGAAAATACCGCAAGCTGTGTAAAGTCTGCTTCAAATGTGCTTTTCTGAGCCGCACTTTCAGGCAGCATGAAAAATCCCAGTAAAGCAGTTAGTAGAATGTTGTAGATACGCATCATCGTATAAGAGATAAATCAAGAATTATTAAAATCCGTAGCGTACTAAAATTTCACTGCTGCCGTAGTTGCCAAGAGCAAATCCGGACGTATTGAATTCATACCGGTAACCCAGTACAATTTTAGGTGTGATATTTACATTGGTATACAGTGCCATTGCCTTCGGGTACATAAAACCAATACCTGCTGTAAACGTCTGGTTAAAAATTACACTCAGGTTTATGTAGTAATTAAGCGGACGGGTAGGGTAGTAGCGGACAAGCACATTTGGCTGTAATGCAATAAAGTCTGTTACATTTAATTTTATACCTGAAATAAAGAAAAAGTTTTTCTTAACAAGCGATTTGTTTGTAGCATCATCGTAGTATAATTTGTTTGCATCGATTAATACTAAATCAGGAACAGAAAGTCCGGCGTAAAACGATTTCTTTTTATAGAATACACCTGCGCCAAACGTACCGATGATTCCTCTGTTGGCGTTTGATGAAATGTACGGATCATTTTCATCCCATTTAAATGCCGTGCCTGCACCAAAATTAATCTGTGAAATTCCTGCCTTTAAACCAAACTGTACAAAGGATTCGCGGCCGGTTTTAATGCGGTAACTTACATTTCCTGAAAAGTTCAGTTGTAACGTATTCGCAATGGCATGTCTGTTTAATACAGCACCGCCACCGATGTTTTTACCTAAAGGCGCTTCAACCGTTATCACCTGTGTATTGGGTGCACCGGGATATTTGCTCCATTGTGAACGGTAGATGCCTGTAGCGCGGATCTGTGTGCCTGAACCCGCGTACGCAGGATTGTAATACAGCAGCACGTTCTGAAACTGACCAATGTTTGGATAGATCTGTGCCTGTACAGCAAATGCTGAGAGTGACAGAAGAAGTAAGAGTATTTTTTTCATAAACGTATTCAATGAACGTATCAGTGGTGTTTTTTTTCAGTACACGTCCGGACAAGTATTATTTAATGATCTGAATGTATTGTTTTAATGCTCTGCCGCTGGCTTCTTCTTCATATACATAAAAGTATACACCAGGCTCAAGCACATCGCCTTTTTTGTCAACACCTTTCCAGTCGTTTTGATAGTTTGATGTTTCATACACTATGTTGCCGGTTTCATCGATGATGGTTAAGGAACTGGCGGAATGTAAGTTCGCGTAGGCAATGACCAAACCATCGTTTAGCCCGTCGTTGTTTGGCGTCATTACTTCGTTTGCTTTAAGTGCAGGTGTTGCCAGCAGTTCTTTTACAATGATGTACACATAGCCGGTTTCCGAGCGCACACCAGCAGAGTCTGTAACGGTATAGGCAAGTTTGCCTTCACCCAGAAAACCGCTGAAGGCACGGTATTCGAGATTGCCATGTATATCAATTAAAAAATTACCCATTGAAAGAGAATAATATTTATTCTGAATACCTGTATTTTCCAGGTCAATATCCGTTTTGGCAGGATCAATCGGACTTGTAACACCATAATCATTGGCTAAAATATTGATAAGGGTATCCTGGCCGATCGTGATCACAATGGTATCGGAAACTATTGCCGGACGCTGTGCCGTTGAGTGGATGGTAAGGATGTATTCACGGCTGAAAGCAGCGTAGTTTAACGTAGCCGGTATGCGTACTTCAACGGCTATCGTACCTTCCTTAAAAGGTATTATTGTTCCATCTTCTTTTATATTGGCTACATCTGTATTGCTGAGCTGTACGAATACAATCTTTGACGGAGTTACATCTGAATTGGTGGAAACAGTAATTTTAGCATTTGTTTCATTCAGTGTAATACCCGCAGTATTTAATTGCCCCGTTGTATTCGGGTTTGGAGAAATTTTGATATACGACTCCCACGTAGCGGCTCTGTATTTAGAAGTAGCAGCCTGCGTAACAATAACCGGAATGGAATCCGGTGTGCTTCTGCAGGTAATTTTATCTACCAGTCCGTTTGAAGCAATCGTTAAACAAAGGTCTGTAGCGCCTTTGACTTTATAGCTGAGCGATCCGGTACTTTGCGTAACAGCCTGCAGATAGAACGCATCAGCACCTACATTTTTATACACCGGATTCATCAGCAGGTTAGGCGATGCCAGGTCTTCAATAACAAATGTCAAAGGAGCTGTGGAACTGCATTTGCCTGCCTGCGAAGCAGTGATTGAAAATGTATAGCTGCCTACATTGGTACCCGCCGGTGTTCCTCTGAAGGTATTTCCCGCAAATGTGAAATCATTGGGAAGTGTGCCGGTGACGGTAAAAACAGGATTGGTGCTGCCTGCAACGGTAAATGCCTGCGTGTATAATCCACTGCCGGCAATTGCCCGGGTAAGCGAACTGGGTGTAATCGCAGGGGCCGGCTTTATGTATACAGATTTACTTCGGGTTACAGCACACCCTGCAGTTGTTTGTCCCGCTATAGTATATGTTACCGTTTGAACAGCCGTAGTTGTATTGGTAGGTGTGACCGCGGCATTGGCTGCTCCGTTGGCCGGGTTTGGCAGCCCGCTTGTATTGCTCCATACATAGGTAGAAAAGGTACCGTTGCTAATGGCTGGCTGAAAGACGACCTGCTCTCCGGAACAGATGGAGTCTTTGCTGTCTTTTTCAATCAGGGAGGCAACAAAACTGTACACGTTGATTTTTACACTGCTGCTGGCCGAACAGCCGTTTTTAGTTGCCGTAACCGTGTAGGTAAACACATTCATTTTCTCCGAAGGAAACGTTGGGTTCTGAGCTGTTTCAAGCGGCACAGGAAGTGTTTTGGGTGTTACGTTTGTGGTGGCGAGGTCCGGTTTTTTAATGTCAAATCTCGGCGACCAGGAATAGGCGGTACCTGCATCGGTGGTTGTGGTTGTTAACGTTGTACTGTCGCCCGGACAAAGATTGAGGTAGCTTGCACTGGCTGTAACTGCCGGTGCGGCATTAACGGCAAACGTAACCGGCGATAAGGCTGAGGTACAGGAACCATAGCTGACACGGGCATATAAGGTAGTAGACGGTGCAGCAACATAATCTTTGGGAATAATACGGTCGGCACCGGGTATGCTGTCCTTCCCGTTTGAGTCTTTGAACCAGCTGATGGTACCTTCCATGTTGTTGAGTGTTACCGGTGCAGCAGTGGCTTCGCAGACAGTGGCAACGCTGATGGAGGATGTGCCGAGTACAATAGATGAAGCTTTAATGTATGCGTAGATGTACGTTTTTTTCTGGTCAAATACAATCAGGTCCGGTTGCCCGTCCATATTGATGTCTCCGGAAGCAATGACTGTTTTTTCCCCGAATCCGGTTGAAAGCAACGAGGGATAAGATTGCAGATTGCCTGATCCGTCATTCGTGTAGAAAGCAATGTGATTGAGGCTTTTTTCATCCATGTAAACAGCTGCAATGTCGGTATTCCCATCGCTGTTGTAATCTCCGCCAACAAAAGAAACAGGGGCCTCTTTAAAATTTTTATCTTCAAACGTATATGAATTTCCTTCCCGGAATGCACTTAAACTACCGGGATGTGCCAGGATGAGATCTGTTTTTTCATTTTTGCTGAAATTACCGGCCAGCACGAGATTGGTGGCAACACTCGATATTTCAAAGGCTTTATTAAATCCTTCTGAACTTGCGTAATAATAGCCTTGACCACCATAAGTAAAGGCTATATCTTTTTTGCCGTCCAGATCAACATCGGCAATGGCTAAAGACGTAACCCCTTTTGAACTGCTGAGTGTTTTTTTTGTAGAATAATCAAAACCCGTAAACGCATTTTTTTGAATGATGGAAATGCTTTCATCGGGATCGCTGTTACCGGTGATGATGTCCATGATGCCGTCATCGTCTATGTCCGTTACAGCAACCTGTGCGGGAATAACCGTATTTTTGAAACCAACGGTAATGTGTGCCGCCGTACCAAACGAAGTACCGGTAGTACCCGGTAAAATGGTGATGCGGTTACCTGCACTATAACCAACAACAATATCCATAACCCCATCGGTGTTGAGGTCTGCTACAGCAAGAGAAGCCGGTACGGCAGTTGTGAGCAGCGTTGTTTCAAAGAATTTTTCAAAATTAACATTTGTTGGTGTTGAGCTGTTTTTATAAATGGAGATTCGGGAGTTATCGCTTAAGACCAGTAAGTCCGGTTTGCGGTCGCCGTTTACATCCGCGAGCGCGTGATATACAGGAGTAAATGTATTGGTGGCAATTATTTCTGCTACATTAAACTGCGGTGTTGTAAAATCACAGGGTGAAGCTTGCAGCACCTGAAAAAACTGTTCGCTGATGGCAGTACCTGTCGGCGAAACAACAACCGTGATGTGGTCATATGAAGCCCCTAACGGAACAGTAACTTTTATTTCCGTCTCCGATTGGCTGTAGATATTTGCGGGAATGGTGCCGAAAAATACTTTTGGTACCAGATTTTTGTAAACCAGGTTGTTACCGGAGATGGTTACAATTGTTTTACTTATGTCGCCGCTTAACGGCGCAATTTTATCGATGTGCGGAGTCTGGGCTTTTGTTTCAGCAGCATTCAGTAATAACAGTACACAAGCGGCAAGCAGCATCAGGTGATTTTTCACTAGCTGTTTCAGAATTTCGTTATATGGTTTCATAATGTGTACGGATAAAGTACGTAGCTTATTTTAAAAAGCATTCTATTGTGTTACGATTTGAATGTAATTACTCAGCTGGCGACCCGTATACTTTTCTTTGAAAATATAAAAGTATGTTCCGGATTCCAGCTTATTATTATTTTTATCAAACCCCTCCCAGTCATTCTGGTAATTTGTTCGTTCGTAAACTGTATTGCCCGCTTTGTCCATAACCGTCAGACTGTTTTCTTTATTCAGGTCGGTATAGGCAATAATCAAAGCATCGTTCAGGTTGTCGTTGTTGGGTGTCATCACTTCATTTGCTTTCAGATCCGGAAGTTTAAACGGAGGTTCTACCGTGATATACAGGTAGGCGGTTTCAGATGTGAGGCCATACTCGTCTGTAACGGTATAGGCTAATTTTTCAGTGCCTACAAATCCTTCAAACGTGCGGATATATAAATTCCCCTTAGGGTCTATATTGAATGTGCCGAAAGCGGTGGAATAATATTTATTTTGTATGCCGTTATTTTCGATATCAATATCTGTCAATGTAGGATTGATCGGGTCTGTAAGCCCGTAGTCATTTAATAGAATGTTAAATAGTGAATCCTGGCCAATTTGTAAAACAATTGTATCGTTAACAGCTATTGGAGCGTATTTTATTGGATATACAGTAAATGTATAAATTGAATCCAGGCCGGTATAATTATTTGTTGCCGGAATCCGAATCCGAACAGAAAAGGTACCCGTTCCGGAATATGTTGTTATGGTGCCGGTGTTGGTAACTGTTGCTACATCATAGCCGGATAGCTGAGTATATGTGATGACTCCATCAGAGGTTTTGTCAGTTGAAATACCGATTGTTTCATTTGGCAAAAAGCCGGTATTTTTGATTTTAAGTTTTGCTGGTGCGGGGTTAATGAAAAAGCTTGTGCTTACAGTTTCTGCTTTGTAGGTTCCTGTAGCAGCCTGTTTGGCAGTTACGGTGATAATGTTGTTTGGTGCAGGTCCTGCACATGTAATCTTTAGTGTATTATCAGGCAGTAAGGTAGCGCAGCCGCCGGTTGGTGATACTGTATAGGTAATGGATGTTGCTGTATTTTTAGTATAAGCAGAGAGTTGAAAATCTGTATCGCCGTAGGTTTTGGTGTTGATGGGATAAATGTACAGGTTAGGTGAAGCAGGTTCTACAATGGTGAGCGTGTATGCCTGGGTATAAGAGCATTGTGCGTAGCTGTACGTAACGGAAAAAGAATAACTTCCGCCGGTGGTTGGAGTGCCCGATACGATTCCGCCGCTTGTCATAGATATTCCCGGCACCGCATTTAAAGGGATCATGGAATAAGAGGCCCCCGTTCCTGTTATATTGGCTGTGATCGTTTGGCTGTACGGTTTATTTAAAGTACCGTATGGAAGAGCGGAAAGTGTAATCGCAGGCATGGTAACCGGTTTACCTGCAATGGGGCCTGTGGTAACAACCACATTGCCGTTGCAGCTTTGAGCAATGGTACCGTTGTTGGTCAGCGTACTTTTCGATTCTATTCTGCTGTTATCCGGAACGGTTACGGTAAACCCCGCATTTACGGTAATACTTTTTGCTATAACTGCGTTAAATGCCGGTGCCGTATAATTTCCTGCAAATACGGCATCCATGTTTTGATCGGGTGCGCCATCGCTCCAGCTGGAGCCGTTCCATACCGTTTCAGCTTTACGCACATCAATGGTATACTTGAGGGTTGTCTCGCAAGTGAAGGCATCACTCATTTTTAAGGTCATTTCATACGTAGCAATAGTTTGCGGAGTGCCATATATTAACACGGTACCCTCGGTGTTGGAAACAACATATGCGGAAAAATTTACTGAAGTAGAGGAGTAACTGGTCAGGGAATAAGGTGCCGTACCGTCAGCAACTTTCAGGTATGGCGGGTTATAAGCTCTGCCCACATATGCAGGCGGCAGGGTTGAGGAAGTAAAGGATATGGGCCTGCAGTCAAAGAGCGCAATGGAATTTTCGCTGTTCTGCAACGCAAATGTTGCTTTATAATCCGGGGTTGTATAGGTGGTTGCCTGTGTTTTCCAGCTGCTGGTAAAATTGTTGTTGTATACGGCAATTTTTGATGTTGCGGAAAGACTTGCGGCCGGGTTTACCGGATTGATCAGGGTAATACCTGTTGTCATGGCAAGATTGGAACTGATGTACCAGACACCCATGCCGTTATTAGGAATAGTGGCATTTACAGATGTATTGACAGCACCATACCTAACTCCATATATAATATTTGAAACATTACTGATGTTGTTGATTTCTACTGCTTCCATTCTGACAGCATCGCCAACCGGAAAGGTTTGGGTTGCTTCTGCAGAAATATTTTTCAGCATCCCCGTACCGTTGGTATAAACCCAGCCGCTGGTGTAAGTAATGCCGCTGTTTGGTCCGTTGTAGATCAGATCCTGGTTGTTTAACTGCAGCAGGTGATTTAAGCTAAGTGCCTTCGAAACTTTGGTTTCCATGCTAGCCATAAAGGGAGAAGGAGTCAATGATTTTATTCCGGTACCATCAATCACTAATTCGGAATAATTTGGTGAAGGAAATACGGTTTGGTTACCGCCGGCATACTGCACGATACTTCTGGCTATAGAGTTTGTAGTGCTGATGAAATTGTGCAGCGTATTACTGGCACCTTTTAGAATCAATTGCTGTTTTGTATTAAAACCAATAGGAGCATGCTGAATGCTTGAACCTTGGCCGCCTATGAGATTACCATTAACGGTAAGCGTTGTTGTATTTTCGCCAAAGTTAATAGTAGACATTGTGCCGTTGTTTTTATTTATTTCAAGATCACCGGTAATAACAACTTCAAATCCGGAAATGTTGAAGGTGCTGCCACTTTCAAGCCCCAGTGCTTTAAGAGTAATATTTTGGGTAAGGTCAATTACATGGCCGGATTGAATGATGCATGTTGCATTACCACCAAGTAGGTCACCAAAAGTGGGCTCAAACCCCGTCATGCCATATCGATCCGTACTCCAGTTACCTGGAATGTTGAAGTTTCCGTTTCCTTTGCTGTAGTAAGTATTTTGACCAAAAGTTAGTATTGAAAAAAAGAACAGTGAAAAGATGCAGGATAGCTTTACGAATAAATAAAATGTACGGTTCATATCTGAATATATATTATGCCATAAATTAAATTAACAGGACTTCTGATTTTTCAACGATGTTCAAAAAAATAAAATATATAACATATTATTGTCTTGTTATCAGCAGCCATAAGCCTGTTTATAACCGAAAAATCTACTTATAAACAGGGAGTTAAATATAATACATTTCTGGGAAATTGTATACTAAACAAACCTGTAATGGATTGCTGTTGAAACATCTATACACTATTTTTTTGCCGGAAAAACCTGCATTTCAATCAAAAAAGCCTTATCTTATTATAGTATGTATTAATTACCAGACTATGTTTCCAATCATTGTTATTGCCGTACTCTTATTCGGCTTATTATTTCTTTTCACGCAGAAAAAGAACAAAAAGGTTAAAATCGTTTTGGCGCAGCCCTTTCCGGAAGCATGGCATGCGTATCTGTTGCAGGAAGTGAAATTCTATGCAGAACTTTCTGCGGATGACCAGGTCCGTTTTCAGAATAAAGTAAAGAAATTCTTCAGCGATACAGCTATTACAGGTGTAAAGGATCTGGAGGTTACGGATGAACTGAAACTGCTGGTTGCTGCAAGCGCCATTATACCGGTATTTTTGTTTGATGGCTGGGAATATGTTAATCTTTCGGAAGTAATTATTTATGACGGTGCGGTTGAGCCAAATCAGACCAATGATGCGGAATCTGACGGCACCCTGCTCGGGCAGGTGCGTCCGCTGCAGACCCGCCATGTGATGCTTTTGTCCAAACAGTTTCTGGTACAGGGCTTCGAATCCATGAACGGAAAATCAAATGTAGGCATTCATGAATTTGCGCATCTGATCGATCAGGCAGACGGTACCTTCGACGGCATTCCGAAAGCCTTTATGCCCGAAGAGCTGCTGAAACCCTGGACAAAAGTAATGTATGCCGAGATTGAAAAAATTGCTGAAAACCGTTCCGATATTAATCCATACGCCTTAACAAACCACGCCGAATTTTTTGCCGTAGTATGTGAATATTTCTTTGAGAATCCGGAAAAATTTCAGGAAAAACATCCGCAGCTGTATGACCTGATGAATCAGATTTTTAAACGGGAGGAAGCTTTGACCGCGGATGGAATTGATTAAAATAATAAAATGATTGTTGTAGAGACGTAATTCTTTATTCCTGGGCGATGCCCAGGAATAAAGAATACATCTGTACCATGGTTTGTGGCTCCGCCGCGGCGGACATATCAGCTATCCTGTTCCGGTCTGTGTGTCACAGACCGGGGTTTAGGTTCTAAATCTCGACGACGTTTTAAACCCCGGCGAACTTCGTTTTCACTTTACAATTTAATTCGTACCTTAAATTTTCAAACCAAATAATTCATACCTATGGAATTTACAGAAGAACCCCTGGTAAATGTACTGGAAGTGCTCCGTAAGCGCGGTTATACAGAAGATTTTAATTTGCTGGAAGAATGTATTTCCTATAAAACAGACGGAAATGCCGTAGATATTTCAGACATGGTGATTGATAAGATCTACCGCTTTACCGGACTGAATGATGTAGAAGACGAAGCGATTCTGTATGCCATCACGTACAAAAAAGACAACGTAAAAGGTGTTATTGTAAATGGTTATGCAACCAATGCAGACAGCGGCACCAATAAAATTATTGACCAGATTCCGGTAGAAATTATCGAAGAAGACTGGCTGAAAAAATAACAGCATATAGTATATATACTTGCAGGCAATGCATGCCTGCTCTTTTTTACTGCCGGCATACCGTACAAATCCGTTTCTGAATGAACGCTAATACACGTCGTATCTTTATCAAGCAGTCGGCTATGGCTGCTGCAGGCATTGCTGCAACAGCGCTGCTGCCTTCTTTTTCCGTTTTTGCAGAAGAACAGAAAAAATTTGATTTTACTATTTCACTTGCACAATGGTCGCTGCATAAAGCCTTGTTCAGCGGGCAGATCAGCAACCTGGATTTTCCCGTAGTGGCCAGGCAGCAATACGGTTTTGAAGCCGTAGAATATGTAAATCAGTTTTTCAAAGACAAAGCAACAGACACTGTCTATCTGAATCAGCTGAAACAGCGCTGCAACGACAATGGTGTGAAGAGCGTACTGATCATGGTAGATCAGGAAGGGTTACTCGGAGATAAAAACGAAGCCGAAAGAGCCAAAGCGGTAGCGAATCATTACAAGTGGGTGGACGCATCCAAACACCTGGGCGGGCATGCCATCCGCGTAAATTTACATGGTGATGCAACGGCAGAAGAGTGGCACCGCTCATCTGTTAAAAGTTTGCGCGCCCTCGCTGAATATGCAGAGAAGATGGATATGACCATTCTTGCGGAGAACCACGGCACCTGGTCCTCTAACGCAGGCATGCTGGTTAAGGTGATACAGGAAGTGAATCACAAACGCTGCAAGACGATGGTTGATTTTGCAAACTTCTGCGTGCGCCGCGAAAAAGGAGACCTGTGGGAATCGCCGTGCGTGGACTGGTACGACAAATACAAAGGCGTAGAAGAATTGCTGCCGTATGCAAAAGGCGTAAGTGCAAAAACATTTGATTTTACAGCAAGCGGAGAAGAAAGCAATACAGATTTTACCCGTATGCTTAAGCTCGTAAAGGCCTCGGGCTACAAAGGGTATGTCGGCGTAGAGTATGAAGGTGAACGCTTAAGCGAAGACGAAGGAATCAAAGCAAGTAAGAAGCTGCTGGAAAGAATCAGAAAACAGTTAGCATAATGATCTAACATTCTTTAGATTTTAACCCAGTTATTGTTGTTCTTTTTATATGTTCTTTTGTCTTGATACAAAAGAACCAAAAAATCAAGGCTGATTTCAAATAAGCTAAAATTTTGGTTCATGGAGCTAACGCTGCAAAATCGTCCTGAAAAAGGACTAGTTGCAGCGTTCAAAAAGCTCCATGAACCAAAATTTCTTAACGCAATTTGAAATGAGGCCGTTGTTACCTGCTATTTTATCTGCGTGATTACAAATTATGTAAACCTAAGATGATTATATTATTTCAAACAAACATATGTTCATACAAGCAATAGAGCGCGTCTCTGCGTTTACCCGCCCGATCCACACCATACTCCGCACGTATAGCGGAAACCAGGTAATACCAGGCGCCGCTACCATTTTTTTTGTAAATGAACTGGGCTATGCCGTTACCTGTAAGCACGTGGTTGAAATGCTGCTGGCTTCAGAAAACATCAACGCTGCGTATACAGCATTTAAAACAGAAAAATCAAAACTGGTTCAGGATGGAAAATATAAAGCCAGTCTGAAAGGGCTGGAACTGAAATATGGTTTCAATCCCGAAGCCGTGATTCAGATGCGCAGCACCTTTGTGGATACGGTTGATACCATGTCGAGCTTTACCGTATACCTGCATCCGGCATTGGATCTGGCCATTCTTAAGATCAATGACTTCAGTAACATTTTATATTCCGATGTAGCTGTCTTTAAAAAAGACGGTGCACAGATCAAACAGGGAGAAATGCTTTGCCGCCTGGGTTTTCCGTTTCCGGAGTTTACCAATTATGCGTACAATCAGACAACGGATGACATAGAATGGAAAAACGAAGGCATTGCCCATTCCCCGCGCTTTCCGATAGAAGGTATGGTGACCCGGTTTTTAGCGGAGCAGTCGGGCATTTATGGCATTGAACTGAGCACGCCAGGGTTAAAAGGCCAAAGCGGCGGACCGCTCTTTAACAAACAAGGCATTGTATGCGGCATGCAGTTTTCTACCAAACACCTGCATTTGGGTTTTGATATCATCGATTCTGAAATGCTGATCCAGAATAAATTAAAGAAGGTTACCGATTATTCATTTATGCACCTGGGGCAGTGTATTCATGTAGATGCAATAAAAGCGTTTCTGGATGAACATAAGGTGAAATATTATGTAGAAGATTAAACACGATGAAAATTCTTTACTATAAAGATATGTATATGTACGCCTCAGCATGAAATTTAAAATGGAATTCCTGTTTTTAATAGCAATTAGTACACGAAACCGGGTTTATTAATATAATTTTTTATGGTTGGATATGTAGAAAATTTACACACATTCATTGATAAAACCCTATTGTATTATTCGAAAAATCCTATAAATGATACTTTTTAACGATTTATATTGTACTAATCTATTACAAATACAATTTTATTCTCGTAAATAATCATAATATTAAATCTGTGGTAATATTGTATTTATTGAAGAAATTGCTAAATTAGGGGTATTGTAAAAAAAATGTTGCGCCCCTTATTTACATATCTCTTAATACTAAATCTTTTTACCATTTCTCTTTTGAATGTTCGGGAAGAAGTGCCGGTATATGAATCGTGGCTTACAGCTAAAGAGCTTGTAAAAAAGGAATGCAGCTCTTTTTTTAAAGAACATAGTCTTTATCAGAAAGCTTCTCATACTTCTCACCCGGAGGATGCTGAAATGCTTGAGACTATGCCGCTGGAGTATGAAAATGAAATTGAGATCGAATCACATATTTTCGGAATCCCTTTTATATCCGAAATAACCTACACACATTTAAGTACCAGCATTCATGCCTATCATGGGTATGAATTATTGATCGTAAAAGTCCAGCATCAGGATATTTTTTCTCCGCCCCCAAACTGCTAACCCATCACTGCCTTGCTGCAGCAGTATGTTATTATAACCGTAGCGTATAATAACTTTTAAAACCCTTATCATTAACATTACTTAAACAGTGTTTAAGTGCTTAACTATTTATTATAAAATGACAAAGCTATTTGTTTATACAGGTCTGATTATTCAATTGGTTTCCCTGAGTTGTTCATTCGATAAAGAAAAAAAACAAAGCGAAAAATTCACCGTAACCCGTCCGATTATTATTGATACAGTGTATTACATTGATTATGTTTCAGATATCCACTCTGTTAAAAACGTTGAGATCAGATCGCGTGTAAAAGGATATGTTGAAAGCATTCTGGTAGATGAGGGCATGTCTGTGAAAAAAGGCCAGATCCTTTTCCGTATCAGTGACCAGGAATACAAAGAAGATTTATTAAAGGCAAAGGCGAATCTGAAAAATGCGATCGCTGAAGCAAAGTCTGCGGAACTGAACCTGCAGAATGTAAAAGTGCTGGTAGATAAAAATGTTGTATCCAGAACAGAACTGGATATGGCAACAGCAAAGCTGGATGCCCTGAATGCCAATATTGATGAGGCAAAATCGCATGAAGTGAGTGCTCAGCTTAAATTAGGTTTTACAGAAGTACGTGCTCCGTTTGACGGCATCATTGACCGTATTCCAAACAAAGCAGGCAGCTTAATTGACGAAGGTACGTTGCTGACAACCTTATCTGATAACAGCGAAGTATTTGCTTATTTTAATGTGTCAGAAAAAGAATACTTAGATTTTACATCAGACCGTTCCGGCTCATACAGCAAGTCTGTAAGCCTTATTTTAGCGAACAATGAAGAACATCCCTATAAAGGCCAGGTAGAAACAATAGAAGGCGAGTTTGATAATTCAACCGGAAGTATTGCCTTCCGCGCACGTTTCCCGAATCCGGATAAAGTATTGAAACACGGCTCAAGCGGTAAGATCCGTTTGAAAAGATCGGTGCAGAATGCGCTGGTGATTCCGCAGAAATCGACCTTTGAAATTCAGGACCGCATGTTTGTTTATGTAGTAAATCACGACAACGTTGTTGAGATGCGCGGCATACAGCCTAAATTGCGCATCCCGCATTTATATATTTTAGAATCGGGTATTACCGCGAATGATAAATTTATATACGAAGGCATTCAGGATGTAAGAGAAGGAGAAGAAATTGCGCCGGAGTTTGTTTCGCTCAAAGCAATTATCGCTCAGTTTGAAGCACACTAATTAACGTGCATGATTTATGAATCATATTCATTTTACCTCTTACTGATTTTATATGTTTAGTATATTTATTAACAGACCCGTTTTATCGATTGTAATATCGCTCATTATCGTTTTTTTAGGCGTGTTGTCGCTGGTACAATTGCCCGTTACCCAATATCCGGATATTGCACCGCCGGTAGTAGCTGTAACCACAAAGTATACAGGCGCAAGTGCTGAAGTATGCGCCAAAGCTGTTGTAACACCGCTGGAACGTGCCATCAACGGGGTGGCCGGCATGTCGTATATGACATCCGTTTCCGGTAACGACGGTACCAGTATTATACAGGTTTATTTTCAGGCCGGTGTTGATCCCGATCTGGCTTCGGTGAACGTGCAGAACCGTGTGACTGCCGTGCTCGAAGAAATGCCGGAAGAGGTTATCAAATCCGGTATCATCATTGAAAAGGAAGTCAACAGTATGCTGATGTACTTAAATATTTTAAGCTCAGATTCTACCATCGATGAAAAATTCCTCTATAATTTTGCCGATATAAATATTCTTGCGGAATTAAAACGGATCAATGGTGTGGGCTTTGCAGACATCATGGGGCAGCGGGAATATTCCATGCGTATCTGGCTGCGTCCGGATCGTATGACCGTGTATGATGTTTCAGCTGCTGATGTAATCCATTCACTGCGTGAACAGAACGTTGAAGCAGCACCGGGTAAAATAGGCGAAAGCTCCGGCCGCAAATCCCAATCACTGCAGTATGTAATACGGTATACCGGTAAGTTTACAAAAAAAGAACAGTATGAAAATATTGCGATCAAAGCCAGTGCCAACGGGCAGATTCTGCGTCTGAAAGATATTGCCGAGATTGAATTCGGCTCGCTGGATTACGACGTATTATCAAAAGAAAACGGCCGGCCTTCTGCCGCTATTATATTGAAACAGCGGCCGGGTTCCAATGCCAGTGAAGTGATTGAAAACATAAAATCCAAGATGGCAGAACTGAAAGCCACAAGCTTTCCGCCGGGCATGGAATATACCATCAGTTACGATGTATCGCGCTTTCTGGATGCTTCTATTCATGAGGTAATCAAGACGCTGATCGAAGCCTTTATTTTAGTTGCCATTGTAGTATTTATTTTCTTACAGGATTTTCGCTCTACCATTATTCCGATTATTGCCGTACCTGTTTCGCTGATCGGTACGTTCTTCTTTATGGATATGCTTGGTTTCTCCATCAACCTGCTTACCTTATTTGCCCTGGTATTGGCAATTGGTATTGTGGTAGATGACGCCATTGTGGTAGTTGAAGCTGTGCACGTAAAAATGGAAAAGTTTCATATGAATGCGCGTGAAGCTACACATGCATCTATGAAAGAGATCAGCGGTGCCATTATCGCAATCACCCTGGTTATGTCCGCCGTGTTTATCCCCGTAGCTTTTATGACTGGTCCCGTGGGTGTATTCTATCGCCAGTTCTCCATAACTATGGCCATTGCTATTGTAATCTCCGGGGTGAACGCGTTAACATTAACGCCGGCCTTGAGTGCCTTGTTATTAAAGTCTCACCACGGACAGAAAAAGAAAAACAATATTCTAACCAAGTCCTTTTACATTTTCAACAAAGGTTTTTATAACGTAACCTTCAAATACCAGCATTTACTTACACTGGTGGTAAACAGAAAGATTGTGACTTTCGGTCTGCTGTTATTTTTCCTTATTGGTATTAAAGGATTAAGTGTTGTATTGCCAACCGGCTTTATTCCTACGGAAGATCAGGGTACCATCTATGCAAGTGTAACGACACCATCCGGCGCTACGCTGGAGCGTACCGAATCGGTAGTGGATGCCATTGACCGCATTACCAGAGGCCTTGATGGAGTAGAATCTGTTTCGACTATGGCAGGATTTAACGTGATGACAGATGGTTCGGGTGCTACCTTCGGTATGGCCATGGTAAACCTGAAACCCTGGGAAGAACGTAAATCATCGGTTGATGAAATCATCGATTCGTTAACCATAAAAACAAAATACCTGAAGGATGCGTCGATCCAATTCTTTCCGCCGCCCGCTGTACCGGGTTATGGGAATGCCAGCGGTTTTGAATTCCGGATCCAGGACCGTTCCGGTACGGGGGATCTGCAGAAGTTGCAGCAGGTAACAGATAAATTTATTACAGAACTGAATAAGTGTAAACAGATTGATGAAGCGTTTACCAGTTTTGATGCAAGCTTCCCGCAATACCTGGTTAAAATTGATTATGATAAAGCGGCGCAGAAAGATGTAACGGTAAACAATGCCATGGATAACCTTCAATCGCTGATCGGAAGTTATTACGCAACAAACTTTATCCGTTTCGGACAGATGTATAAAGTAATGGTGCAGGCGCTTCCGAAGTACAGAGCGCAGCCGCAGGATATTTTGAAACTGTATGTGAAAAATAATAAAGGAGAAATGGTTCCGTATTCTGCATTCATTACCGTTGAACGTATTTATGGTCCGGAACAGTTAACGCGTCATAATATGTTTACTGCAGCTATGATAAACGGCGAGCCTGCTCCCGGCTACAGCAGCGGTGAAGCCATTGTTGCGATTAATGAAACAGCAGAAAAATTCCTGCCCAAAGGATATACCTTTGAATGGTCGGGCATGACGCGCGATGAGATTCTTTCCGGCAATCAGGTAACCGTTATCTTTATCGTCTGCCTGATTTTTGTGTATCTGATTCTTGCCGCACAATACGAAAGTTTTATTCTTCCCTTTGCCGTTATTCTGTCTTTGCCAACAGGTATTTTCGGCGCCTATTTATTGTTGTACCTGTTAGGCCTGCAGAATAATATTTATGCCCAGGTAGCACTGGTAATGCTTATTGGTTTGCTGGGTAAAAATGCCATTCTGATTATTGAGTTTGCCTTATTAAAACAGAAGGAAGGAAAAACACCCTACGAAGCCGCGATTGAAGGTGCAGCTGCCCGTTTCAGGCCAATCTTAATGACATCGTTTGCATTTGTTGCCGGTTTGATCCCGCTGATGATTGCAAGCGGCGCAGGGGCAATCGGTAACCGTACCATCGGTACAGCCGGTGCCGGCGGGATGTTCATTGGCACCATCCTGGGCCTGGTTATTATTCCGGGACTTTATGTAGTTTTTGCAACACTGGATCAGCGTTTTTCTACCAAAAAAGATCAGCAACTTAATTTAAATGTTTAAGAAAAAATGAAACGTTTAAACCTATTCATATATCTTGTTTTAGCAGGCTTGCTGTACACAAACTGTGTCAGTACAAAACAAACCCCACAGGCAGCAATGGCACCGCTTCCTTCAACATTTGCCGTTATCCCGGATTCGCTGAAGATGGCATCGGCAGGAGATTCAACAGCTGCAAAACAGAAAGAGGACTCGTCTACGGTAGCAGCTATAAACTGGAGAGAATACTTTAAAGATTCCACCCTGATAGGATTAATCGATACGGCACTGAAGAATAACCTGGATATTCAGGTGGCGTATCAGCGCATCCTGGTTGCGCGTGCCAACGTGAAGCGTACAAAAGGTGCTTCTGCTCCCTTTATATCCGGGGCTGTTTCGGCCGGACAACAGAACTATGGGGATTATACGCAGGAAGGTGTCGGTAATTACGATACCAACTTTTCACCGAATGTTACCGATGAGCAGCACATGTCGCCGGATTTAAGAGACCTGTATCTACGGTTGGAAACATCCTGGGAAGTGGATGCATGGGGTAAACTCAAAAACAAGCGCCGGGCAGCGAAAGCCAAATACCTCGCTTCGGTAGAAGGCAAGAACTGGGTGGTTACCAATATGATCGCAGAAATCGCAACAACGTTTTACGAATTGCTTGCGCTGGATTATGAACTATCCATCATTAACGAAACCATTATTTTACAGACAAATCAGTTATCAATTGTTGAAACACAGAAAGAAGCAGGCAGAGCCAATGAATTAGCTGTTAAGCAATTTGAGGCTCAGGTACTGCATTCAAAAGGGTTACAGATTGAAATCAGTCAGCGGATCGTTGAAGCGGAAAACAGGATCAATTATTTATTGGGAAGATTTCCGCAGCCGATAGAGCGGGATGTAAACCATTTCATCCTTACATCTCCGCAGCAGATAAGCGTTGGTATTCCTTCAAATTTATTAAGCAACAGGCCGGACATTAAACAGGCAGAGTATGAACTGAAAGCTTCAAAGGCAAATGTTAAAGCCGCTAAAGCTGCCTTCTATCCATCGTTGACAATTACCGGTGCATTAGGCTTCCGTTCGTTTAACCCAAATTATTTTATAACACCGCAGGCACTTGTAAATAATATTTTTGGCGGATTAGTTGCCCCCTTAGTAAATCAAAGTGCGATCAAGGCTTCATTCAGAACTGCAAAGGCGGAACAGGTAGAAGCAATGTACAACTACCAGAAAGCAATTCTGAACGGATATATCGAAGTGTATAATCAGATGGTATACATCAATAACCTGAACCGGATTTATGATTTAAAGGATCAGGAAGTTGCTGTATTGACAACATCCATAGAAACAGCTTCGGAATTGTTCCTTACCGGCCGTGCTACATATCTGGAAATTATTATTACACGTTCAGCAGCCTTGCAATCACGACTGGAGCTGATCAATATTAAGAAGAGACAGTTTAATTCTGTCGTGAATATATATAAAGCATTGGGTGGCGGCTGGAAATAATACGCTTTTTTAATACAGGCCATATAGTATAATTAAAACAGCCGGATAAAAAAAACCGGCTGTTTTTTTATTTCACTACTTTATCGTAATATTGCAATATAACGATAAAGTAGTGGGAGCATCTAAAACTGAAAATTTTACTGCCAGGCAGAATATGCTTGCTAATATGGCTAAAGCACTCGGGCATCCGGCGCGCATAGCTATTATTGAATATCTGTTAAAAGTGAATACCTGTATCTGCGGTGATATTGTAAATGAGCTTCCGCTGGCGCAGGCTACTGTTTCGCAGCATCTGAAAGAATTAAAAAATGCAGGGATAATAAAAGGTTCTATTGAAGGAACCGCTATCTGTTATTGCGTTGATGAAAAAGCGCTTAAGGTGTTACAGACCTTTTTTATAAATATATCCATTAAGCTGCAAAAGAAAAATAATTCCTGTTGCTAACCCTATCTGAATGATGAAATTATCTGAAATTAAAAAACATTTGAAAAACATGACATCCGTTTCTTTTGAATTAGAAGATGGTATGCGTGTGCCGGAACATTTTCACATTACTGAAGTGGGTGTTAGTACGAAAGATTTTATTGATTGCGGCGGAACAGTACGGCATGAAAAGGCTGTGAACTTTCAGCTGTGGCAGGCAACTGACTTTGAGCACCGCCTGCTTCCGGATAAACTGCTGGACATTATAACACTTTCCGAAAAGGTATTGGGAATAGAAGATTTAGATGTTGAGGTGGAGTATCAATTGAATACCATTGGTAAATATGGTATAGCGGTTAATGGGAACAAATTTATTCTTACCTCTAAGCATACTGCTTGCCTGGCAGGGAACGTATGCGGTATTCCTGAAGATAAGCAGAATATACCATCAGCAGCAGTAAATACGGTTTCAAAAGGCTCATGCACGCCCGGCGGCGGTTGCTGTTAAATAGAATTTAATATTATGTATGTATCCATCGGTTAAATCATTTTGTGAATCAATAATAAAAGACTTTGTTTATATTCCTGATGAACGCAAAGTCATATTAACAAAAATATCTTCGTATGTAAAAAATCAACTAACGGATAAAAAATCTGTACGGTTAATCTATATATGCACACATAATTCAAGGCGAAGTCATTTAGGACAGGTTTGGGCCGCAGTTGCGGCCAGATATTATAACGTGAAAAATGTGCATATTTTTTCCGGTGGTACTGAGGTAACCGCCTTCAATTCTAATGCAATTAATGCGTTAAAGCGTTTGGGATTTCAGATTGAAAAATTATCTTCCGGAAACAATCCACTGTATCAGGTGTCGTATTCCGGGGAAGAATATGTAAACTGCTTTTCAAAAGTATATGCTGATGCAGGCAATCCTGCTGAAAATTTTGGTGCTATTATGACCTGTACGGACGCCGATGAGAAATGTCCGGTTGTAACCGGTGCAGATATAAGAATTTCAACTCCATACCAAGATCCAAAAATAATGGATGGGACCGCAATACAGGATATAGAATACGATAATCGGTGCAGGCAAATTGCATTGGAATGTCTGTTTGTATTTTCACAGGTAACGTGATGTTTAATGTTTTATCGGGTAGGTATTACCTATTTTACTTAGTGCAAATACTGATTAAAGTGCCTGTTAGGCTTAAAACAGATAATTTTTATTTTTTTTCAATATCCCCGAAGGATTTTTTCATTTTGTGCGTCTAATACTTAAAGACTAAGAAATTGAAAACAGATGCAGAACTTATTGCCGGATTAAAAAGCAACGATCGGAGATTGTATGCTGAATTCGTTGGTGCATTCGCATCGCGTGTATACAATGTAGCTTTTAATATTCTGCACCGGAAAGAAGATGCGGAAGAAGTAGCACAGGATGTATTCATTAAAGTATTTCAATCCATTGATTCTTTTGATGGCTCCTGTACATTAAAAACGTGGATGTACCGTATTACAGTAAACAAATCGCTTGATGCGCTTCGTGCAAAAAAACGAAAAACACCCTGGTCCGTTTTCGTGCATTTATTTACCGGAGAAGGAGAGGGAAACAAGGCTATTGTTGCTGTTGAGCCTGTACATCCCGGTATTCAATTAGAACAGAAAGAAGAAGCCGAAATTCTTTTATCTGTGATTGAAAAATTACCTGAACGGCAAAAAGCAGTTTTTGTACTCTATCAATTTGAAGACATGAGTTACAAAGAAATTGCTTCCACATTGGAGATAAGCGTTTCGGCCGTAGATTCTTTAATGAGCAGAGCAAAAAAACAATTACGTGAACAATTAAATTCCCTGATGTATGGATCCATTAGATGACTTATTAAAAAACGCGCAGCACTTCAAAAACCATCCTTTACCGGAACGTTTCGAAGAAACTGTTTTAAATAACTGGTTTGATGAAACGCCTGAACATAACAAAGGCTATTCGGTATGGATGTTCGCGCTTGCGGCCTGTTTAACCGCGTTTACCTGCATCAATATTCTTTCCCTGAATGCGTTGAAAAACAGTGCAGCAGCTTCGGTTGAAATTTCGGCCAGCGAAACGTCTTTAGAAGAAGATTTTGCAAATGCGTATGGATTGAATGACAACACAAGCTATTATTCCTTAAATGAGTAATCACATTAAATTAAGTACTGGTATGAATAATTTATTAAACAACAAATGGGCATGGGCGGTAGTGATCCTGGTTATCATAAATTTCGCCTCAATAGGAGTTATGTGGGCAACGCTTTGCAGAAGCGGCCATCATATGAGACCAGATCACATGCAGCACATGGGGTATCATTCCGGAGGCCCTATGAATAAAGGTGAAAGAGAAGATCATGGAAACAGAGATTTTCTTGCACAGGCATTGAATTTAACACCGGAACAAAAAGTGGCCTTTAAAAAATTAAAGGAAGAACATTTTAAAGCCATGGAAAGTAACAGGAAAGAAATAGGCGCGCTTCGTAAAGAGGTTATCGAACACCTCGGAAAACCGGAATCAGAAGTTGAACCGACCTTTCAGAAAATAGGTGCATTGGAAATAAAAAATCAGGAAGAGGCATTTAAACATTTTAGTGAAATGTATGCATTGTGTACCGATTCTCAAAAAGTGCTTTTAAAAGAAAAACTTTCCAACGTAATGAATCATCCAAGGCCGGGGAACGGAGCATCTAAAAACAACAGGATGTATGGACATAAAAAAGGTATGCACGGAAAACAATTCAGGCAGTGTAAACAACATACATGCACACCACCTGATGGTGAGCATGAAAAAGCTAACAAGTAATTAAATATAATGTATTTGGTTCAAAGCAAAGATCCCGCTTAAAGGCGGGATCTTTGCTTTTATAACTATTTAATTATTAATAATTTGTATTTTTTGTGGTGGTAAGAAATCCGTAATTACTTCAAATTATCTTCAGATTTGAGCGGTATTGAAGTTACTTTGTAAGGTTATCATAAGTTAACAGCCGAAGAATAGTATTCAGACCGGTGTCTTTCCAGCTATTGAAAAATAAAGACTACTAAATTGATAGAGATAGTATAAATATGAAAAAACCAGACAAATTATTGAATACAAAGTTATGGATCGCATTGTTATTTATTACGGGAATTCAATGGGCGGCATATTCGCAAACAACATTAAAAGGTATTGTTACAGATGAAATTACAAAAGAAACAATTATAGGTGCAATTGTTCAGGTGAAAGGTACCAGTGTTGGTACTGCTACCGACGTGGATGGTTATTATGAAGTACGGGTAGATTCATTTCCATGTAAAATTGTTGTCTCATACATTGGTTATGTTACCAGGCAGATAGATGTGAACGCTGCTGCTACAGAGCTTAACATCACATTAACATTGAAAACCGACGAATCAGAAATTGTTATTGTTGGTTATGATACGCAGCGCAAGGAAGATGTTGTTGGATCAATTGTGAAGATTGATCCGGAAGAAACAAAAAATATTCCGGTTGCGAGTTTTGATGCACAGCTGCAGGGTAAAGCTGCCGGGGTGCAGGTGAACTCGCAGAACGGTATTCCCGGAGATGCAGTAGTAGTGCGTATTCGTGGAGCATCAACCATTAATGCAAGTGCGGATCCGCTATACATTATTGATGGGGTTTTTATCAATAATGAAAGTATGTCGACCGTTGATCTTGGCGGTAAAGCTACATCTCCGTTAGCAGATATAAACCCTGCGGATATTGAAAATATTGAAGTGCTGAAAGATGCCAGCGCCACTGCAATCTATGGTTCAAGGGGTGCTAATGGTGTTGTGATTGTTACTACCAAAAGAGGTAATTATGAACAGAAACCAACATTAACATTTACTACAACGCAGGGTGCAGCCTGGGCGGATAAAAGCAGATTGTGGAAACAGACTACCGGCCCTGAACATGCGACACTTGTAAACGAAGCATGGATCAATTCTGGTGTTGACAATCCATCCTTAAATCAGAATTATGCCAACAGACCGTTCAGGCCTGTAAGCGAAGGAGGACGCGGTAATCCGGAAGACCAGCAGACATATGACCGTATCAGTGATTTATTCCGTACGGGTTATTTACAGCAATATGACCTGGGCTTACAAGGCGGCGGTAAAAACAATAAATATTATTTCGGTGCAAGCTATAATAAGCAGGAAGCAAATATTCGTCCGGTGTTTTATGAGCGTGCAAGTTTTAAAGCAAATATTGATTCAAAAATCAGTGAACGTATTTCGTTTGGTGTAAGTAATACGTTATCGTATTCGTTCAGAAACCAGACACGTGCAGGTACCGGAACCGGTACAGGTATTTTTCAGTCTGCCTTACACACACCAACGTATCAGCCAAAAAACAATCCTGATGGGACACCGTCAAGACAATCTCCTTTTGACAATCTCGATATTTTATTAAGTGATGTATTTATCCGAACAGCGAGTTTACGTTATATAGGCAATAGCTACGCGACATTTGATTTATTGAAAAATAAGGATCTTAAATTCAGAACAAGCTTCAGTTTAGATTATAACCTGTATGATGAATCTGAATACAATACGTCAAGAACGCTGAAAGGAGCCGCTACAAGAGGCTTTGGCCTGTCTAACATTTCTCAGAATACAACCTGGATCAATGAACAGACAATTACATACCGTAAGTCTATTCGCAACAAACACACCCTTGGTGTATTGGTAGGTAATACCTTACAGAGTAATACACTTAAAGGAACCTATACAACCGGTACCGGTTTCCCAAACAATACCTATACACAGATTTCATCTGCCAGTGTGCGGAACGCAAATCAGGAGTGGACAAAGTCAACGCTTGCTTCCTTTTTCTCCCGTGTAGATTACAACTACAAACATAAGTATTATGTAGAGGCTTCTATACGTGCCGATGGTTCTTCTAAGTTTGGTGAAAACAACCGTTGGGGATATTTTCCTTCAGTAGGCGCATCCTGGAGAATTAAGCAGGAAAACTTTATGCAGAATGTTAAACCTGTATCGGATCTTAAAGTCAGAACAAGTTATGGTATTCTGGGAAATCAGAATGGGATCAACAACTTTGCTGCACAAGGTTTATGGACAGGTGGTGCAAACTATCCGAATACACCGGGAACAGCAGATCAGCCGGGAACAACGCCCCTTCAGTTAGCAAATAAAAATCTGCGTTGGGAAAAAACACAGCAGCTGGATTTTGGTATTGATATAGCATTCTTTAATAACCGCATTGCGTTAACGACTGATTTTTATTACAAGCGTACAACAGATCTTCTGTTACCAACACAGGTTCCTGCAACAACCGGATTTACCACATACCTGACAAACTCTGGCGAGATCAGTAACAAAGGGATAGAGATTGCTATTCAAACACAGAATATCAAATCGAAAAAATTCTCCTGGAACACAAGCTTCAACTTTACACGCAATGTAAACAAAGTTGAAAAGCTTGAAAACCCATACGTGTACGGATCAAGAGATATGGTGCGTAACGAAGAAGGATACGCATTGTATTCTTTCTGGATGTACAATCAATTATATGTTGACAAACAAACCGGACAGGCAGTGTTTGAAGATGTTAACGGAGATGGACAAATCACGGTTGCGGATAGAAAAATTATGGGTAATGCTAATCCTAAATTCTTTGGAGGTCTTACAAACACATTTAAATATGCAGGTTTTGATCTGAATGTTTTCTTCGTATATCAATATGGAAATAAGGTTGTAAGCTTTGACCGTATCCTCAATGAAGGTGGCGGTACAAAAGATAATAACAGAGGTATTTTTGAATACAACATGAACAGATGGCAGAAACCTGGTGATGATACAGATGTGCCAAGAGTTACAAGTGTAGGGAACAATTATGGTATTGAACAGAACAGCCGGTTCCTGGAAGACGGATCATTCATACGCTTAAAAACATTGACACTTGGCTATACAGTACCGGTAGACTTTACTAAAAAATATTCCGTGCAGAGTGTACGCTTCTTTGTTACAGGGACCAACTTATTATTATTCACGAAATATAAAGGTCCGGATCCGGAAGCTGTACATACCTCAGAACAGAATGCACGCGGCATTGATGTGGGTACACCTCCGCAACCTGTATCTGTACAAGGCGGATTAACAATAACTCTTTAATTTATCATAGTTAATAATATGAATTATATATTTAAAATATCAGCCTTATTGCTATTGCTGTCGCTGCTTTCCTGCAAGAAATTTCTTGAAGTGGAACCGAAAGATGCGGTATCGGATCAAATAACAATTGTAGATAAGCTGTCTGCAGAAACCGCGCTTAACGGTGCATACAGAGCGCTTGCCAGCGATGCGTATTACGGACAGAAATTTCAGTTTGTAAATTATCTGCGGGGAGGAGACCTTGGATGGGGAGATTCACGTACGGTAAACCGTGAATTTATTCAGAATAATGTGCGTGCTGATAACGAAGAAGTAAACAATGTGTGGGTGGCAATTTATAAAACCATCAACCTTACAAACCACGTTCTTGCTCGTGTACCGGAGATAAATGATATTACAATGACGCAGGCAGACAGGAACAGAATATTAGGCGAAGCATATTTTATCCGTGCGCTCTGTTATTTTGATCTTGCAAGAACATGGGGCGGTGTGCCATTGATTGTTAAGCCAAGTATAAATGCAGACGATACAAAAGGTATTACCAGAAGCAGTGTGTTTGATGTATATAATTATGTAGAAAAAGATCTGGAACAGGCAGAATTATTATTACCTGACGGAACAAATCGAATACGTGCAACTAAAAAAACGGTATGGGCATTGAAAGCGCGTTTCCATGCATACAGAAGTCAGTGGGGCTTAGCTGAATCATATGCAACGAATGTGATCAATGATGCTGCAAACTATACATTGGTAAAACCGTTTGGCGCCTGGTTTCAGGCAAACGTGGTTGGTTCAAAAGAATCTATTTTAGAAACTGCTTACAGTTCTGTACTTACCAATACACACCGTAACTCCTGGCTGCCGCCTGAACGCGGAGGTATCAGAAGCTGGTTCCCGGTAGATTCATTTGTTACACCAATGAATGACCCTACTATCGGCGGCACCAGAAAAGTTCTTATTGCTAAAGCATCAACAAATTTATGGTATGGGCAGTTGTATTACCGCTCTCCTGCAACAGATCCGTCTTACATACTTCGTGTAGCTGAAATCTATTTGTTACGTGCAGAAGCGCGCGCTGAACAGGAGAATTACACCGGTGCATCGGATGATATTAATGCTGTAAGAGATCGTGCAGATTTACCTGCTATTGCAGTTACTACAAAAGAAGAAGCAATCTTAGCGATAGAGAAAGAGATACGGTTTGAGTTTTTTGCAGAACCGCACCGTTTCTTTTATTTGGTACGTAAAGATTTGCTGGATGATAAACTGAATATCACAGATCCCAATAAAAACCTGTTACCTATACCAAATCCGCAGATTGTGGTAGATCATTCACTCGCACAAAATCCCGGATATTAATTCAATTTAAATCTATCACGTTAAAAATAGTAAACAGTCATGTCACAAGAATCTACGCCCTTAGCTGCAGCTCCAGTATGGAAGCCATATGAAAAGATCCTGCTTCAGTTTTTTATTATTTATTTTGCACTACAGATCATTCCATTAGATTGGAAATTCTATGCGCAAGTATTCTAAATCAACTGGGGAGAATTTTATTACGGGGATTTGTTTGCCTTGTCAAAGTACACGCCGCGCATTCTTTCCGGTGGTGATAACTATCTGAATTGGATCATCCTTGGTGCTATTGCTGCGGTTGGAACCTTTATATGGAAAAAGGCAGAAGAAAGTAAAAAACAGCATCTGGATTACGATCAGCTGTATTACTGGTTCCGTGTAGCCCTTCGTTACAGGCTTGCAGTAGGTGTAGTGGCGTATGGTTTCTTAAAATTGTTTTTGTTACAGGCTCCCTTTCCGTCTATCAGTAATTTAAATACCAATTACGGAGATTTTACTGCCTGGAAAATATTTACCTTAAGTTTAGGTGCTGCTCCGGTGTATGAAATATTTTTGGGTGTCGTAGAGATTCTTGCCGGCCTATTGCTGCTTAACAGAAAGACAGCAACTATTGGCGCATTTATCATTTTATGTTTTGCCGGAAATATTTTCCTTTCCAACCTTGCCTATGAAGGTGGTGAGGCTGTATACAGTTTATTCTTAACGTCAATTGCCTTTTTCTTATTCTTATACGATGCACCAAGATTGGTTAACTTGCTATCGCTGGAACAGCCAACAGCGCCAAGTACCTTCAAACCTGTACTTACAGAACAATGGCAGGCAAACGCGCGTTTAGCATTAAAAACACTTTTTATCTTTTTGTTCGTGGGCTTATATGGCTTAAGAGCGTATCAGGGTTCTCAGGTTAATCCGCATAATGTACCTGTTTCAAAAGGCCTTGCAGAAGCAGCCGGAATTTATAACGTAAAGGATTTTATTATTAATGGCGATACGATTGCCTATTCTACCACAGATACAACACGCTGGAAAGATGTTGTGTTTGAAAAATGGGCTACGTTAAGCATTCGCAGTAAACGTCCGGTAATTATTGATTCAACCAATTTTGAATCGGTTGCGAAAAGCGATGCAGACAAAAATTATGAACTGGCAGGATCTGCCAGCCGGCATTATTACAGCTATACCATTGATTCAATCAATCATTCATTAACGCTTCACAATAAAAATAAACATTACAAAGGCGAAGTGCTTGTATGGAAATACGAACGTCCGGATGCGAATACGATTGTATTGTCTGGTTTGAATCACACGAAAGATACCGTGAATGTTCGGTTAGAGCGTATTGATAAAAAATATTTATTGATCGAAGGCAGAAGAAAGCCGCAAAAATTGTAAGCAATAACTTTACTGTTTATTTAACGGATTAAATATATGTCAACAAATCAGTATACAGGAACTTCTTATTCAGAGGAGGCCGCAACGCTGGAAGGAGTAAGGCCTGCCGCTAAAACCGCACATACATCAGGTGAATGGAGTTTATTTAAAAAAATCTCATTTAGAATTGCTTTCCCATTCTTTCTGATGATGTGCATTCCGCTGACAGGCGAATGGTACAAACATCTTATCGGTATTGACTGGACAAACCTGCATTACCGGGATATATATGATATCTGCAGATTCCCGACGTTTTCGTTTATTGAAGTAAGTCCGCAGGCCAGATGGGGGATTGGCGGTTATGCAAACTGGGGCGTAACCTTTTTAGTTGCAGTAGCAATTGGCCTGGTATGGACTGTTGTGGATAAAAAAAGAAAAGAGTATGATGTGCTGAATTACTGGCTGCGTGTTATCATTCGCTACCGTGCAGCACTTGGCATTATTGGTTTTGGTTTTACAAAATTGCTGCCTGTTCAGATGCCGTATCCATCACAGGCATTATTAAACGGAGACTTTGGTGATTTTACCGAACAGAAAATTTATTGGATGTCGATCGGTATTGTACCGTGGTACCAGATTTTTACCGGGATTGTTGAAGTGGGTGCAGGTACGTTATTGTTGTTCCGGAAAACTACTTCGTGGGGTGCAGCATTGCTTGTCGGTACATTAGGTACCATTGTAGTGGTAAACCTCGCGTATGATGGCGGTGTACATGTATACTCGTCCTTCTTTGTATTACTGGGTGTATACCTGTTGATTACCGATGTTAAAAATGCCGTTGATCTGCTGGTATTTGAAAAATTTGTTGTTCCCGTGAAACGTTACTACCCTTTATTTACAGAAGGCTGGCAGAAATACGGACGCATTTTTGTAAAATCTGCAATCGTATTCATTTTCATATTTGTATTCTTTTATTATCAGTTATTAAACTTTCTGTATGATCCTTATAAACAGCCATCTTTAAAAGGTGTAAAAGAATTAAGAGGAAATTATACCGTAACGGAATTCAGACTGAACAATAAAATAATTCCATATTCTCCCTTTGATACACAACGCTGGCAGGAGGCTACATTTGAAAAATGGACAACGCTAACATATAAAGTCAATAAACCTGTACAGATAGATTTGTCAAACGGAGGCGGCGATCCGATGAAAGATATCAGCCGTACATTTGAAGTGTCTGGTGTTGGTGGCGGGAGAAGAACGTTTTATTACGATGCAGATACTAAAAATCACATGTTGTATCTGCAGGATAAAAACATTCCAACCCTTCCGAGGAATGTAGGACCTGGTGGGATCGCAGACCGTAAAAAGCGCGAATCTGCTAAAGACAGCATTTATCCTGAAAACTGGATCTCTACGGCATCACTTGCAAACATTGGGGACAATGCATTAAAATTAAATCCCAAAGTAGTGAATACCCGTCGTATTGAAGCGTATAAAACTGAAAAGGAAATCAAAACCAGAAAGAAAATGGTTTTGAATTACACGGTATTGAATGATGGTGCCCGGGTAATTTTAACAGGCACAGATGAGAACAGAGATTCTATTTATGTAGTGCTTGATAAAGTAAAGAGAGATTACATCGTTTCTGAAAGTTCATTGAAAGCGGGCGTATATGAATAGTACGGAGTTAACGCATGAAATAGATTCAACTGAAACTGTTCAACGACAATCCGAATGGAGCCGGAATCAGAAATTCTGGTTTCGTGTCGCATTCATTTTCTTTACTGTGATCGCTATTCCTACGAGTGCGAAATGGTATACATTCATTTATAATTTAAATTGGTTAAATCTTCATTGTCGGGATCTGTATAATCTTACAAATTATACACCCGACTTTGTGGAATTAAAAAACAGATATGGTTTTGCGGGGTTCGCATCCTGGGGTGTCTTATTTATTGTCTCGGTCATTGGTTCATTCATATGGGGTCTGGTAGATGCGAAAAGAAAAAACTATGATGTTTTATATTACTGGTTGCGTGTCATTGTACGGTATAGAGCAGCACTTGGTATCATTGGTTTTGGTTTTCTGAAATTGTTTCCGGCACAAATGCCCTATCCTTCTTTAGGAATATTGAATGGAGACTTTGGCGATATGACACAACAAAAAGTGTATTGGATGTCTGTTGCGATCGTTCCGTTTTATCAGGCATTCAGCGGTGTGCTGGAAGTATCGGCAGGTGTGCTGTTATTGTTTCGTAAAACAATTCCCTGGGGCAGTGCCTTATTGTTTTCCGCATTAGGTACCATTGCTGTTGTGAATGTTACCTATGACAATACCCTGCATGTGTATGCAACGTATTTTGCAGTGGCAAGTGCTTTCCTGTTGCTTCATGATCTTAAAAAATCGAAAGAACTTCTCATTGATGAAATAGCTGTAGTCCCTTATAAATATTATTATCCGGCATTTGCAAAAGCCTGGCAAAAGTATGCACGTATCGGTTTAAAGTCTGGGTTGATTTTACTGTTTGTTGTATGGGCATTTTACCTGGAAGGAATTAATTTTTTATATGATCCGTATAAACAGCCGGCAGTTAAAGGAGTAAAAGAACTGCGCGGAAATTACGATGTGGCTGAATTCAGAATTAATAACAAGGTGATTCCCTATGCGCCTTTGGATAGTGTACGCTGGAGTGAAGTGACATTTGAAAAATGGACATCCTTATCTTTTAAAGTCAACAAACCTGTACAGATTGATTTGTCTAACGGTGGCGGAAGCCCTGCGATGGATATTCACCGGACTACAGAAGTTGCCGGACTGGCAGGTGGGAGAAGGGTATTTTACTATCAGGCAGATACCGTTAAACAGATTCTTTATTTACAGGATAAAAATATAGCCGGTATTAAAGCCGGTGATTTAAATGAACGCAGGGTGCCGGATAAAATTTTAAAAGACAGCATTTATCCCGCAGATTGGATTCCAAAAGAATCACTTGCTGCAATCGGAAATGAGTTGTATAAAATAAATCCGAAGGCAATGTCAACTACCCGTATCCGGGAATATGAGGCAGGCGATAAATTTAAAAACCGGAATAAAATGATTTTGCATTACCAGATCATTGATGGCGGAACGCAGGTTATTCTATCGGGTACAAATGAAAAAAGAGATTCTGTATACATCGTGCTGAATAGAATCAACAGAAGATATACATTAACGCCAAGCAAGCTTGATGCAGGTGTATATTGAAAATAAAATTATTCCTTTTGAAAAATAAAAATCTAATGGAACCGAATAAAACCGTTTGGAAGCCGTATCAGAAAATTGCTTTTAGAATACTTGCGCCGTTTTTTATATTAATGTCTATTCCCTTAACGCTCGACTGGTACAGGCACGCGTTCCGGGTAGACTGGTTACACCCGCATTGCAGAGATTTTTATGATATCGTTCTTATTCATAATGTATTTGTTAAACCTTCATTAGAAGGCTGGTGGGGAATCGGTAATTATGTGAACTGGGGGATACATTTGCTGATCGCTGTAATCATCGGTATTATCTGGACTTTACTCGATCGTAAACGCGACAATTACACGGAACTGTATAAATGGACAAGATTGATTGTACGTTATAGAATTGCAATCGGTGTGATCGGATTCAGTTTTGAAAAAATGTTTCCGACACAAATGCCATACCCGTCACTTGCAAATTTAATTACAGATTTTGGTGATTTTGATGGGCATAAAATATTCTGGCAATCGATCGGTATTGTGCCCTGGTACCAGTTTTTCGGCGGCTTTATGGAATTGCTTCCCGGTGTATTGTTATTGTTCAGACGTACAGCAACCTGGGGCGCCATACTTACCTGTTCCGTTTTGTTGACCATTGTTTTTATAAACCTTGGACATCATTATAGTGTAGGCGGCATACATGTCTATGCAGGGTATTTTGTTCTGTTGAGTTTATTTATTTTAGCGCCCGATCTGAAACGTGTATTTAATTTACTGGTATTGGAAAAATATACCCAGCCTGCATTACTCTATCCAGCCTTGGATACAACGTTTTTAAAAAACAGCAGCAGGTATGTTAAAGTATTTCTTGCCGTTTATTTTATTGCATTCGGATATTTCTTTTATCTGAATTTCAGATTCGATCCGTATAAGCAGCCATCAACACCCGGCGTTAAAAATCTGAGAGGGTTTTATGATGTAGCTGAGTTCAGACTGAACAATAAACTGTTGCCATACGACCCAATGGATTCTGTGCGGTGGAGCGATGTCACATTTGAAAGCTGGAGTACGTTTACCTTGCGTGTAAATAAAAAATTCTACCGCAACACAGCCGGTGGCAAATCAAGCAGTAATACCGGACACTCAAGTGTTGATCTGGAAAAAGGATATGAAGTATCCGGTGTTGCAGGCGGAAGAAGAGCGTTTCATTATTTTGCTGATACCATCAATCATACCTTATACCTTCAGGATAAAAAGAAACGCGACCTGCCTGATATTTATAGTAAAGACTGGATCCCGGCTGCTGCTCAGAAAAATATCGGAGACGACAATCATTTGATCAACCCAAGGGCCTGGTCAACACGAAGGGATAGAGACTTTGCAAAACTCGACCGTGATTTGTCGCGGGACAAAATGATCCTATCCTATTCAACGAAAGACGGAAGCGAGGTTATTTTAACCGGAACAAATGAAAACAAAGACTCAATCTACGTTGTTCTCAAAAAAGTAGAGCGCAAGCAAACGCTTTCTAAAAGCTCCATCAAAGCAGGAACATATTATTAATCTGAAAGTACATGTGGAGAACAATGGATTTATCTGCACGGCCTGAATGGTCAACATTAAAAAAAATCATATTCCGGATCACCTTTGTATTTCTGGTGCTGTTTTGCATTCCTACAGATCCGGATTGGTACAGCCATTTGTTTAAAATTGACTGGACAAACCTGCACGCGCGTGATCTGTACGACATCGCGCATATCAGCCCGCACTTTGTTGAATCATCACGCGACGGCCGATGGGGTATTGGAGGTTTTATAACCTGGTTCTGGGTGTTACTAATTGCTGTAGGTGTGGCTGCAATCTGGACAGTATTAGATCGTAAGCGTCGGGAGTATGACGTGTTATATTATTGGCTCCGTACGCTCGTTCGCTACCGTGCTGCACTGGGTATTATCGGCTTCAGTTTTGAAAAGATCTTTCCCACACAAATGCCGTATCCATCACTAAGCAATCTGGCAACAAATTTCGGAGATTTCTCAGGCCACAAAATTTACTGGACCTCAATAGGCTTTATGCCGCAATACCAGGTTTTTGGCGGATTTGTAGAACTTATACCGGGCATACTGCTGTTGTTTCGCAGAACTGCAACACTCGGCGCAGCTTTGCTGATCGGTGCATTAACAACTATTGCAATAGCCAATCTCGGCTATGATGGCGGCGTACATGTGTATGCGTCCTATTTTGTTTTGCTTGGATTATTTTTGTTGGCAGATGCTATACCTGATCTGTATAATTTATTGATCCGCGAACAATATACCATTCCCAATCATTACAAGCCTCTTGAAACACCAGCACTCAATTATACCCGCTTAGCTGTTAAAGGCATTTTTGCTTTTTATATTGTTGTGTTTTCGTATCTGCAATTCCTTAATTTCAGATACGATCCCTACAAACAGCCTTCCACTGCGGGTGTATCTGCACTTAGAGGTGTGTATGATGTAGAAATTTTCCGGTTGAATAATAAAGAACTCCCTTACTCACAAACAGATTCAGTACGCTGGCAGGAAGTGATCTTCGAAGACTGGACAACACTTACCTATAAGGTAAATAAAGCCTTAGACCTGGAGCTTTCAAACAGCGGTGGCGGCACATCGAGCAGCAAAACAGGGCACTCCAGCGTAGATCTGGAAAAAGGGTATGAAATTGCCGGTGTAGGGGGAGGCAGACGAGCATTCCATTATTTTGCTGACACAACAACAAAAACATTATATCTGCTGGATAAAAATTTAACAGCATCTAAAAAGAAAAAATCAGACGTGTATTCTAAAGACTGGATCTCTGCGCAAGCCTGGAAACACATTGGAGATGATAATCATTTAATTGATCCGAAAGCCTGGTCAACACGGCGGGACAGAGACTTTGCCAAAATGGATCCGAAACTGCTGCGCGATAAAATGCTGCTGAGATATTCAACCGAAGATGGAAATAAAATTATTCTATCCGGCACAAATGAAAATAACGATTCGCTATATGTGGTATTAAAAAAGATTAATAGAGGATTTATCATTCCTCCGCCTGTTTTAGTTTCCGGCAGCTATTAGTTTATTTCATTAAAATAAAAAATCTATTTTTTAAATTAAAATACAGAGCAGAGCGTTTCTACATCGATACGTATAGTATATAGTAAAAAAGATTATGGGTTTCTATACCATAATCTTTTTTTATTTAAGCATAAGCGAACACATTAGTAGAAATATATTTTCAATCTGTTTTTTGTTGTGGTAACAAAGCCGTAATTGTTACTATTAGTTTTCAGATTTAACAGACATTCCACGTACTTTGTGGCCTTACTGCACATTAGTACCTCTGCTTAAATATTCAATCCGGTATCTTTTATCAGCTATGAAATTAAAAGACTACTAAATTGATAGGGTTAGTATAAATATGAAAAAACTAGACAGATTATTGAATACACATGTATGTGTTGCATTGTTTTTTATGGTTGGATTTCAATGGACAGCATTTTCACAAACAACATTAAAAGGAACTGTAACAGATGAAGCAGGTGTAGAATCAATCATAGGCGCTATTGTTCAGGTAAAAGGAACAAACACCGGCACAGCAACAGACATTGACGGAAACTATGCATTACAGATTGACACATTCCCCAGTACGATTGTAATTTCTTCTGTTGGCTACATCACACGGGAGATTGCGCTGGCAACACCAACAACACAGTTAAACATTACAATGATTGTAGATCAGGAAGAAGAAGAAATTGTAATTGTTGGTTATGGAGAGCAGACAAAACACGATCTGGTTGGAGCCGTTTCTAAAATAGATCCTGCGGAAACAAAAACAATTCCTGCCGGAAGTTTCGATGCACAGCTTCAAGGTAAGGCTACGGGTGTTCAGATAGCAACCAATTCAGGAGTACCCGGTTCGGATGTGTTTATACGCGTGCGTGGGGCAACCTCCATCAATGCCAGTAATGATCCGCTTTACATTATAGACGGGGTGTTTGTAAACAATCAGAGTTTACAGAATACAACGGCAAACGGTCTTGCACAGGATCGTGCAACTTCACCAATGGCAGATATCAACCCGAATGATATTGAAAGTATTGAAGTATTGAAAGATGCGAGTGCTGTTGCGATCTATGGTTCAAGAGGCGCAAACGGTGTTGTTATTGTAACAACGAAACGTGGAACATGGGGAGCAGAAAAAGTTAAAATTAATTTTAATGCATCTGAAGGCTTAACGTGGGCACCCAAAGGAAGAATCTGGAAAACAGCAACAGGTCCGGAACAAGCCATGCTACTGAATGAATATAACCGCAACATGGGATTGGCAGAGCCTTTCAGACCGAAAGACCAGATTGTGAATGGTGTTGCCGGACGTGGTTTGCCGCAGGATCAGCCAACATACGACCGGTTAAGTTATCTGTACCAGACAGGGCATATCCGTAATTATGATTTGTCTTTTGCAGGAGGATCAAACACAACAAGATATTATATAGGTGCCGGCTACAATTATCAGGATGCTGTATGGAAGCCAATGGACTTTCAACGGCAGGCGCTGAAGTTTAACCTGGATCAGAAAATAGGCAGAAGAGTAACTGTCGGGATCAGCAATACCTTTACGCGTGTGTACAGAGATCAGGCTCGTCCGGCCAATGGCGGGAATGGTACATTGCTGCAGGCGTCATTGAGTATACCGGCTTACCTGCCGATTTTTGATGACAATGGCACGCCCCTTAAATGGGTAAACTTTGATAACATTTATACATTAACAAGTAAAGTAAATTTATGGTCAACAAGTTATCATTACATAGGTAACCTGTACGCGGATTGGGAAATTATTAAAAATTTAAAATTTCATACCAGTACCAGTTTAGATTATAATTTATATGATGAAAAGCAATACTGGCAGAAGAGTACACAGCTTGGTGTTGCGGGCGGATTAGGCTCCAATAGCATTACGCAGTCTACACAGGTAATGAATGAGCAAACCTTACGCTATAATACAACATTTGCGAGACGTCATAACGTAGGTGCTTTGGTAGGAAACACGTTGCAATCCGTTGTACTTACAAACGTAACAGCAAACGGACAAGGTTTCCCGAATGATTCGTACACACAAATTTCTGCTGCATCCATACAGACAGGCTCTCAGTACAAAACGAATAATACCTTAGCCTCATTTTTCTCAAGAGTCGACTACAACTACAACCACAAATATTACCTTGAATTAACAGGGAGAGCAGATGGTTCATCCCGTTTCGGTGAAAATAATAAATGGGGATTCTTCCCGGCAGTAGGAACAGCCTGGCGGATCAATAAAGAGAATTTTATGGCGGATGTAAAACCCATCAGTAATCTGAAGTGGAGAACGAGTTATGGTATAACCGGTAACCAGGCAGGCATCAATGATTTTGCGTCACGTGGACTATGGAATGCAGGTTATGGCTATTCAGATAAACCCGGAGTATCCGAAGGACCGGGCACAGCGCCTTTTCAGGCTGCCAACCCCGATCTTAAATGGGAACGTACCGCACAATTCAGTACAGGTATAGAGATTGGTTTATTTAAAGACCGTATCAACATTGAAGCCAATTATTATAATAAGTATACAACAAATTTATTGTTGAATTTACCTGTACCATCGTCTACCGGTTTTACATCCTATACTGCGAATGCAGGTGCGGTAAGAAATAAAGGGTTTGAATTGGGTATTCAAACGGTAAACATCGAAAATAAAAATTTTACATGGACAACGGAACTGACTGTTTCACGAAATAAAAATAAAGTCGAAAAGCTTCCTAATACGGTACAAGGATTTGATACACGTAATTTAACAAGTATACAGGAAGGTTATTCACTTTATTCCTATTGGGTATACAATCAAACCGGTGTTAATTCCCAAACAGGCGCCATTGAAATTGAAGATGTAAATAAAGATGGAAAAATAACAACCGCTGACCGTAAAATTATGGGCAGCGTGTTCCCCAAATTATTTGGTGGTTTCAATAATAAATTTACATACAAAGGAATTGACCTGGGTATCTTCTTCATTTATTCGTATGGAAATAAAACCTGGAACCAGAACGAAGCATTGGGTGAACAGGGCGGAACATTGGGCGATAACAGAGTATTGATGGCAGGTCAGTTAGACCGCTGGACTACGCCTGGTCAGGAAACAATGGTTCCTAAATTGACAGCGGCCAACTATCAATATTTTGAAGTAAGCCGTTTTTTAGAAGATGCATCATTCATAAGACTGCGTTCTCTAACGCTTGGTTATACACTGCCTAAGAAATGGAGCTCTGCAGTAAAAACGGAAAAGATCCGCTTCTATTTCACAGGTACAAATTTATTGCTGATCACTAAATATACAGGTTCCGATCCGGAATCAAATTTAGGTCAGGGCAACCTTCAGGGCTATGATTATGATACGCCTCCACAGCCACGTACCATTCAATTTGGTTTAAACTTAACGCTTTAATTATTACATATAGTTTTATATGATTATGAAAAGGATAGTATTCTTAGTGTCAATCATTATTATAACGGCAACCGTATTTTCGTGCAAGAAAATGCTTGACCCGAAACCGGTAAATGCTGTGTCTGATGAAAATCCGATCTTCGATTTAACATCTTCACAAACAGCATTGCGCGGTGTATACAGAGCGTTGGGTAATACAGGATATTATGGTGAAAGCTGGGTAACGCTGGGCTTTTTTCCAAGTGGCGACATCAAAAACCTCACAACCGGCGGGGCATCCAACCTGGTAACAGTAAATTACCGTTCAGATGATGTGAATTTCAGCACCACGTGGAATGCCATTTATATGACAATAAACCGCGCCAACAACGTCATCGCTAAAGTGCCTGCCGTAACAGATCCGTTGCTTACAACAGCATTGAAAAATCAATATGTAGGGGAAGCAAAATTCATACGTGCTTTGTGTTACTTTGATCTGGCAAGAGGCTGGGGTGGCGTACAGCTTGTTCTGGAACCAACGGGATCGCTTACAAACATACCGGCCAGAAGCAGAAGCAGTCTGGAGGATACATACACACAAATCTTAAAAGATTTAGCTGATGCAGAGAGTTTACTTAATCCAACGGCTGCACTGAATAAAATCCGTGTGACAAAGGAAACCGTGTGGGCATTACGTGCACGTGTACATCTATATAAGCAGGAATGGGCATTGGCAGATGAATACGCAACAAAATTAATTGCTCCGGGAAAATATATCTTAGTAAAACCCTTTAATGCATGGTTTGCAAACGGTATAACAGCTAGTGATGAATCTATTTTTGAATTGGAATTCAGTCCTCAAAACCCCAGCACAATCCGTGCTCAAATGCAGCACCCTACCAATAATGGTACGTATCGGTATGCGCCAACAGATGCCTTTGTAGAGATTTTAAGAACACCTGCCATTGCCGGCGGAAGACGTGCACTCATTGATAGTGCCACACAAAAAGGAATTACACAATGGTTTGGTAATTTATATTATCGTAGTACTGCAACAGATCCTGCATATATTTTACGTATCGCAGAAATGTATTTAATACGTGCTGAGGCCCGGGCGCACACCGGTGATTTATCCGGCTCCTTAGATGATCTGAATGAAATAAGAAAACGTGCAGATGTTCCTCTTTCTGCATCCGCAACAGAAGAAGATCTGCTTCTTGATATTGAAAACGAAAGACGTCTGGAATTTTTCCTGGAACCGCACCGCTGGTTTGATCTGGTCAGAACAGGGAGAGCAAAAGTTGTACTAGAAGGGTTAAGTTCAGCAACAAAAGTAGATTCCTGGGAAAATGTTTTCCCTATTCCCAATCTTCAGATCCAGCTGGATAAAAATCTGATACAAAATCCAGGTTACTGATACATTTTAAATTTACGATATATTAACAACATACATATGAGTTCTATAAACAACCTTAGCGATAGCAATTCCTTTGCATGGAAGGATTATGAAAAAATAGCACTGCGGTTCTTTACTATTTATTTTATTATTCAAGCCATACCTCTGGATTGGAAATTTTATGCCGAATTATTTTCTCTTCAATGGAATGTGTATGGGCTGTTCAGCCTTACAAAATATGCACCGCAATTCTTTTCATTCACAGGATATTGGAATTGGGTAATAGCTGCTGCGCTGGCAGCCGTTGGAACAGCTGCCTGGATCAGGCTTGAACGGAAAGAAGTAAATTACGAAAAGCTGTATTACTGGCTTCGTGTAATTCTTCGTTACCGCTTAGCCATTGGGATTATTGGCTATGGCTTTATTAAATTATTTCCCTTGCAGATTCCGTATCCTTCCTTAAGCAATCTGCATACAAACTATGGTGATTTTTTTGCATGGAAAATATATTTCCATACTGTAGGTATCACACAGGGATATGAAATATTCTTAGGTGCAGTAGAAATCCTGGCGGGTATACTTCTTTTCTTCCGTAAAACCGTAACCTTCGGAACAGGCCTTATTATTGGTTTTGTAGGAAATGTGCTGGCTGCAAATATTGCTTATGATGCAGGCGAACAGGTTTACAGTGCTTATCTGGTAGCTATTGCATTGTTTTTATTTGTATATGATGTGCCCCGTTTATATAGTCTGCTGGCACGGGAAGATTATACCATTGCAAATAAATTCAAGCCTGTATTTGCAGAAAAATGGCTTGCTACTACCAGACTTATATTGAAAGGTGTATTTGCACTGTTTGTTGTTGTATATGGAATTGCTGCTTATGCCAACTACACAACAGCTCCGTATAAAATACCGCAGACACAAGGATTGAAAAACAGTTATGGATTTTATAATGTACGGGAATTCGTTTTCAATAAAGATACCATTCCATATTCTACTACAGACCCAAACAGGTGGCAGAATGTTGTATTTGAAAAATGGGCTACAGTAAGCATTAAAATAGCGCGTCCCATCAAGCTGGATCTTTCTACCGGAGATGGTTTTCATGAAAAAGATATAGACCGCAATTATGAATCTGCCGGTGTTGGTGGCAGGCGTTACTATGCATACCAGGCAGATACTATAAAACATACCTTGCTGCTTGAAAATAAAAATAAAAATCATGCAGGTGAAAAATTCAATCTGACATATACACAAGTGAACGATTCAACTATTGTTGTAAAAGGTGTGTCTGAAAAAAATGATTCCATCTACGCCATACTTGATAAGATCAACAGAAAGTACATGCTCTTTGAAGGCCGTAGAAAACCTGTGAAGCTGTAACACAATAAACGGTTTCCTACATAACTATAAATTAATCTGCTGGTAACATGTTTCAGGAGTATCCATATACAGAGCCGGATCAAATAGATTTAAAGCAGGTACAAACGCATACCGGTAAATCTATTTCGGCAACGAACACAACAAGAAGAATCTGGACGGCAAACGAGAAATTTATTTTTCGTGCAGCATGCATCTTTGTTCTTGTGTTTTCTATTCCTACCGATCTGGGCTGGTATGCAAAACTAGTTACACTGGATTATGCACACCTGAATTACAGACACCTGAATTCATTGGTCGCTTTTTTTAACCCGCATTTCATTAATCATTATTCGGAAAGCGGATTTTTCGGTCTGTACAGTTACGTTAATTTATTACTTGTATTTATAGTTGCTTTAATTGCTGCATCAATCTGGACGGTATTAGATAAAAACAGGAGAGACTATGATGTACTGTATTACTGGGTACGTGTAGCAGCGCGTTACCGTATTGCTTATGGCGTTATTGCCTGGGGATATAAAAAAATATTTGTTATGCAGATGCCTTTTCCGGGCCAGGGATTATTAAACACAGAGTTTATTAATTTTTTTGCAAAACGGTTGTATTGGGAATCGCTGGGTATTGTACCTGCATATGAAGTCTTTCTGGGTTTCGCAGAATTTGTTCCGGGTATATTATTGCTTTTTCGAAAAACAACGGCTTTAGGTGCAGCCCTAACGGTAGTGGTTTTAGGCAATGTTGCCATTGCCAATCATGCCTATGACATCGGGGAACAGGTGCCAAGCTTCAGTTTATCTTTACTTGCATTTTTTGTGCTGTGGTATTATTTGCCGGCAATATGGAATTTGCTTATAAATGAAAAAGATTCGCAGGTAGTATCTTTTGTGCCTGCGTTCCGATATACATGGCAGACATATTTGAAACGAAGCATACAGTATACCGGAAATTTTATTTTTGTTTTATTATTCGGAGTATTTGAGGTATACGCATATACACACAATGATTTTTATAAGATTCCGAACACACCTGGATTAACAGGGTCCAAAGGATATTATCAGGTCAGTGAATTCAAACGGAATAATAAAATCATTCCATATTCACCGTTGGACTCCATACGTTGGCAGGATGTAACGTTCGAAGAATTTTCTTCCATGAGTTTCAGAGTGGCGAACAGACCGCAGCAGATTCAGATGTTTGCAGCGGGGAGTTATCCAAGAGCAGGAGAGCCATATGATTATACATGGAAGTTTCATCCAAAAGGGGATGAGCGCAGGTATGAAACCAATGAAGATGTATATGATCCGGAAAAAAGAGATATCAATATCAATTGGGAATTCGCCGGCCTCGGCAGTGAACGTCATTGGTATTATTACAAAGCAGATACGGTAAATCAGATCCTGTACCTGCAACATAAGAACAGACACAGCCGAAACCTTAAACAGGTACTGCATTACAGCAGGCCTGATGAATCCAGGATCATATTGTACGGAACAAATGAATTCAACGATTCTATTTATGTCGTTCTGGATAAACAAGAAAAAAACTATCCCGCAATTACTTCTTATGACAGAAGCAGCAGTAAAATATATACCTATTGAAAATAACTAATTTGAATTATGCCGGCATACACAGAAGCAGAACCTATACTAAAAACGAAACCATCGGTTGAACCATGGAAAGGATATGAAAAAATATCTTTCCGTATTGCCTTTATATTCTTCTTTCTTTTAACCGTACCAACCGATATCGATTATTATAAAGGCTGGTTTACTACGGATTGGGAACATCTGCATATCCGCGATCTGGGTAAATTGGCAGGGTCATCTTTTGCACCGTTTAAGATTCAGGAAAACCATCCGGGTGAGGCCGACAGAGGCTCCTTACAGGAAAAAGCACATGGCTTTTTTGTTATTCAGGCAGAGAGCGGAAACTTTGGCCTGGCAAGTTATGTCAACTGGGGTGTTGCTTTATTAATTGGGATTTTCGGTGGTCTTTTGTGGACCTTGCTTGACAGAAAGCCCCGAAATTACCAGGTACTTTATTATTTTCTGATTGTCGCTGTCAGTTACTCCATGCTGATCCGACTGGAAGGATTAACATTCTCAAAAGTGTTCCCAACACAAATGCCGGCTCTCGCAGAAACACAGCTGAATACAAATCTGGGAGATTTTACCCATCAGAAATTATACTGGATCCAGTTAAGCTTTGTTCATAATTATGAAACATTCATCGGCCTGGCAGAATTAGCAATCATGCTCCTTTTGTTTTTCCGGAAAACAAGAGCATTAGGCGCTGCCATGGCGTTGTTTATGATCGGAAACATTGCTATTGCAAATCACGTGTACGATGGCGGTATTCACCTGGCTGCTGCTTTCTATGCATTGGGAGGTACATTTGTATTGTGGCGCTATATTCCGGAAATATGGAATCTGCTGGTAAATGAAAAAGATACAGCGCCGCAGGTGTATTATTTTCCGTTTGAAAAAAAATGGCAGCAGTATCTGCGCATCGGTTTGAAGACAGCTGTATTTGGTTTGTTTTTTTTAACAAGCGGTTACCTGCATTGGCATAATTATAAAACAGATTCTTATAAAGTTCCCTCAAGGCCCGGTCTTGCAAATTCCAGAGGCGTGTACCAGGTATCAGAATTTAAAGTGAATAATAAAGTTATTCCATATTCACCGATTGATTCTATAAGATGGCAAACGGTAACATTTGAAAAATGGTCGACCATATCCTTTGCAGTCAATAATACCTTCCGCATTCATGGAGAAGCAGGCAGGGGAAAGCAGTTTAAAGATGTAGACAGGACCTATGAGTCTGCCGGTACAGGCGGAGGAAGACGCCATTATTATTATGAAGCAGATACCGTTAAGCAAACACTTCATCTGTTTAATAAAAACAAAGTATATAAAGAGGAAGAACTGTTTTTTACATATGAACGCCCCACCGATACCCGTATTGTACTTCGTGGACAGAATGAATTTAAAGATTCTGTGTATGTAGTGCTGGATAAAGTAACAGACAAAATATATCCGTTATATGAAGCACGTAATGAATCTGCGGTCTGGATTCCGTAATTCATTAAACAACCCGATATGACACCAATAACTACTTTTGAAAAAGAACCTAAACAGGAACAGGAAATAACTGCTGTGCCATGGAAAGGATATGAGAAGTTTGCCTTCCGTTCAACGTTTGCCTTTGTTGCATTGATCTGTTTGCCATTCAGCACACACTTCTATGAAAATCTGCTTCGGTTAAACTTGACTGAATTCAACTGGAATAGCCTGGGGAGCATTGCAACAGGTTTTGGCGCGCCTGAATTTATTACGCTTGAACCTGCAGATATCTGGGAACTGTACAGTTATATCAATGTTTTTATAACCGCTGGGCTGGCTGTTTTAATTGGTGCTGTGTGGTCACTGCTGGATCATAAAGCAACGCAATACCGCGCTTTGTATTACTGGACACTTGTTGTTGCGAGGTATCGGCTGGCCTTTGGTATAATTGCCTGGGGGTATAAAAAATTTATTCCCATCCAGATGGAATTGCCCAGCATCAGTTTTTTATATACTCCTTTTGCTGATTTCAGCGAACAGAAATTATACTGGCAATCCGTGGGAATTACACAAGGGTATGAAATTTTTTTAGGGTTTGCAGAAGTGTTGTGCGGATTGTTGCTGCTGTTCAGAAAGACAACTGCTATTGGTGCTGCTTTAACAGCCGTTATCCTCTTCAATATTGTAATTGCAAATCACGTATACGATGGTATGGTGCATGTGCACAGTTTTATATTTGCGGTGCTTGCGGTAATTATTTTGTGGCAGTATTTACCCGGTATCTGGAACTTGCTGGTTAATGAACGCGATGTAAAACCTGCTTACACCCGATTGGATTTCAGCTCAACATCCTGGAAAAGAAATACACGTTTGGCCTTAAAGTCTGTTAGTATTGGCATTTTCGTTTTCTTTCTTTTGTTTCTGCATGCTATAGATGACCTGGGTTACAGGTATCCGCATAACCATCCGGGTTTAAAAAATACAGCTGGTTTTTATCATGTAACAGAATATAGGCGCAACAATAAAGTAATACCGTATTCGCCACTGGACTCGGTACGTTGGCACGATGTGGTTTTTGAAACCTGGTCAACTATGGCAATCAGGATGAACCGTTTGCAGCAGATGGATAATGATAATACCGGAAGAGAAAATAAAGAAAGTATCAGCAAGCGATTTGAATTCAGAGGCGTTGGCGGCGGACGGCATTATTTTGACTATAAAGCAGACACTATTAAACACATTTTGTATTTAACCAATAAAAATAAAGCACACCGTGACCAGCAGCAGGTACTGCATTACAGCAAACCAACAGATACGAGGATTATAGTATCAGGCATAAATGAATTCAACGATTCTATTTATGTAATACTGGATAAAGCCGAACACACATATCCTTTATATGAGGGACGTGAACAAGCAGTTTCATCAGCCTCTTATTGATACAGAAACATGCCATCAGAATATCTGTTTTTAAAGATCTGTTATCATTATGAATAAATTACTCATGCTCGCACTGGCGGCAGCAACAATTGTTATCAGTTATGCACAGAATGCGCCGGGTACAGCACAGAAAGGTGCAGTTACTGTAAATCCCAAAGATGTTGAAGCAGGCAAAGCATTGGTTGCACAGTCTGATTGTAAAACATGTCACGTATCAGACTATACGCTTATCGGCCCGGGATATAAACAGATTGCTCAGCGTTATCCGCTTACGGAAACAAACATTCAATACCTTTCAAAAAAAATAATTTCAGGCGGAGGTGGTGTATGGGGTGAAAATGAAATGGCTGCGCATACAACACTTACACCTGAACAAACCAGAAAAATTGCACTTTACATCTTATCATTAAAATGAAACAATTGACCTGGCCGTTCTGTATATGCTTCACAATGTTTTTAACAGCAGGTTCAATTACAGCATGTAATAAAAAAATACATACCTGGGTTGCTGCTGAAGATACGCTTAACAAAACTACTGGAATTGAAAAAACAGCAGCTGTATTTCCGGATACCTTTGGTTTCGGCCAGTCTGTATCAACTGAATATATTCGAAAATTTGATATCGATGTACGTCCGGATGGAAGAGGGTTACCTGCCGGTGCAGGTATGGTGAAAGAAGGCCGGAGCATCTATCTGGAAAAATGTACCGTGTGTCATGGGAAGACAGGCAGAGAAGGAGGGCCTGGCGGAAAACTTGTTTCATCACCGCCTGATTCAAACAAAACAAAAACAATCGGTAACTATTGGCCATATGCAACAACTGTGTACGATTATATAAACCGTGCAATGCCGTACAATGCGCCCGGTTCACTCACCAGCAAGGAAGTATATGACCTTACTGCTTATTTGCTGTATGAGAATGGTATCATTGATTCTGTATTTGTTGTCACAGAAAAAACATTACCACTGATTGAAATGCCGGCGAAAAAATTATTTGTTCCGGATAACAGGTTAGATGAAATAAAATCCGGCAGCAGATGAAAGATCATGCTAAAAAAGAAGATACCGGCTTGAGCCGTCGATCCTTACTGGCTATGGCTGGTTTGGCAACCGTTGCATTTGTCCAGACTTCGCTTGGTAAAACAGTGCAGATGCTGCAGCCGCCGGCAATGTTTTTATCTGATGATCCTACTAAAAGCATTGGTGCTCCTCCGGGTTTAGTTGGCAATCGTTCTGCGTATGAAAATCCTGTTAAAAAAACATCCGACACATCTTCCAGAACACCACTGCAGGATCTGTACGGAACCATTACTCCTTCTGATCTGCACTTTGAACGGCACCACGCAGGTATGCCGGATATCAATCCGGAAGCATATGAATTAATCATTCATGGAATGGTTGACAAACCTAAGAAATTTTCGCTGCAGGATCTGAAGCGGTTTCCATCCGTATCACGCATTTGCTTTCTGGAATGTTCGGGGAACTACCGCACAGGAAAGGAAACGATGACCGCTCAGGAGATCTGCGGCATGACCAGCCAAAGCGAATGGACAGGAGTAATGCTTTCTACGCTGTTGCGTGAAGTCGGTATTCGGGATACGGCACAATGGCTGCTTGCAGAAGGCGGGGATGCTGCTGTAATGACGCGCAGCATTCCGGTAACAAAAGCATTGGACGATGCCATGATTGTGTACGCACAGAATGGAGAAGCCTTACGTCCGCAGCAGGGATATCCGGTGCGCCTGTTATTGCCGGGCTGGGAAGGGAATACAAATATAAAATGGCTTCGGCGCATTGAAGTTTCGGACGCTCCGTTTATGACACGCGAAGAAACATCTAAATATACCGAAACAATAAAAGGCGGATTTTACCGGCAGTTCAGTTTCGATATGGATGCACGTTCCATCATCACATTTCCTTCGTATCCCAGACAGGTCGAAAAAGGCTGGATCGAAATTCAGGGAATTGCGTGGACAGGAAGAGGTAAGGTATTGCGGGTAGATATAACAACAGATGCAGGTAAAACATGGCTGCCTGCGCAGCTGCAGGAACCTGTTCTGGATAAGGCACACGTGCGGTTCCGTTTTTTATGGAACTGGAACGGAGATGAAACAGAAATTGCAAGCCGTGTAACCGATGAAACAGGATATCAGCAGCCATTCTTAAAACAGTTGCTGGAAGCAAGAGGAGGCGTGTCTGGTGGATACCATTTTAATCCGGTAACATTCTGGCGGGTAAAAAAAGATGGTTTAGTGGTACTCAATCCGGATGCCATGAAATAGTTTTATATTGCTTACAGATAGAAAAGTATAATCGTACATATGAGTAATATATATGATGCAGTAGTTGTCGGATCCGGCCCCAACGGTCTGGCAGCAGCCATTACACTCCAACGGAAAGGATTTGCTGTGTTGGTGCTGGAAGCAAAAGATACCATCGGCGGTGGTTTACGTACGAAAGAGCTCACGTTACCTGGGTTTAAGCACGACGTGTGTTCTGCTATACATCCGATGGCAGTTGCTTCTCCGTTCTTTGCGGATATACCGCTGGATAAATTCGGGTTGCGGTTTACACATGCGCCTATTGCTGCGGCACATCCCTTTGATCATGGCGGAGCAGCCATTCTTTCGCGTTCGCTAAAAGATACAATCGCGTTGCTGGGTAAAGATGCAGATAATTACAAACGGTTAATAGAGCCTGTTATAGAAAGCTGGCCCGATATTGCTGCAGACGCTATGGGGCCGTTACGGTTTCCCAAACATCCGTTGAAGATGGCCGCGTTTGGATTAAATGCGATCCGCTCTGCAGATTGTATATCCAAACGCTTCGAAACCGAAGAAGCAAAAGGGTTGTGGGCAGGCATGGCAGCACATTCCATACAACCGTTGACCAATTGGGCTTCGGCTGCAATCGGTTTGGTACTTTCTGCGGTTGGCCATTTGCATGGCTGGCCAATACCTATCGGCGGTTCACAGGCTATTGCAGATGCATTGGGTTCGTATTTTATTTCACTTGGTGGTACCATTCAGACAAATGTTGAAGTGACTTCTCTCAATCAGCTGCCGGCAGCCAGGGCTGTACTGTTTGATGTTACTCCCAAACAACTATTGAAAATTACCGGCGATGAATTCTCCGGTTTGTATAAAAAACAACTAACGAATTACCGTTACGGTATGGGCGTGTTTAAAGTAGACTGGGCACTCAGCGAACCTGTTCCGTTTACATCCGATCATTGCAGGCAGGCAGGTACCGTGCATCTTGGCAATACATTCAACGAAATTGCCTTGAGTGAACAGGAGACATCTTCCGGTAAACATCCGGAAAAACCATTTGTGTTATTTGCGCAGCAAAGCAAATTTGATATAACGCGTGCCCCCCAGGGTAAGCATACTGCCTGGGCATATTGCCACGTACCTAATGGTTCCGCAACAGATATGACAGCTGCGATTGAAAATCAGCTTGAACGTTTTGCACCGGGATTTAAAGATACTATTCTGGCAAAAAATACCATGAACACCGTAGAGATACAGGCATACAATCCCAATTATATTGGCGGTGATATCAATGGCGGTATCATTGACATTCGTCAGTTGTATACACGGCCCGCAGTGAAAATTTCACCTTACAGAACACCTAAGAAAGGTATTTATATATGTTCATCTTCTACACCTCCCGGTGGCGGTGTACACGGTATGTGCGGCTTTCATGCTGCGCAGGCTGTTATACAGGATCTTAAAAAACAATACAAGTAGAATAAAATATGTCAGCGTTTAAAAAACAAGCCATTGCCTTACACGAAGATTGGGTAGTAGTAATTTTAGGATTTATCATTATTGCTGCAGCGCTCTTTACTATTGTACCCGTTCCGCCTGCTTATTCCTGGGAAAATATAAACCAGTTAACAGATACTATTCTGACCGCTGAAAACCTATATAAAATAGGTATTCAGTTTATTTTCGTTTTTGTGGCAGCAGCCATCGGATATTTTCTCAACAACAAACCATTAAAATTATTTCTTACTGTTGTATTTCCGGTGTTGTATGTACTTACAATTATTGCGCTGATTATTTCAGGATATAAGGGTATGAAAGATCTGGGGCTGGAAGCCGTTATATTCAGCCTTTCCATCGGCCTGCTTATACGTAACCTCATTGGAATACCTGAATGGTTCCGCTCGTTATTGAACGGCGAAGTATTTGTTAAAATCGGTTTGGTGCTGTTGGGTACCACCGTTATTTTCAGAGATATTTTAAAAGCCGGTTCGCTTGGTTTGATACAGGCATTGCTGGTAGTGGTAAGCGTTTGGTATTTTGCCTACTGGCTGTGCCGCAAACTTAAAATTGATGATGAACTTACCATGATGATCTCCAGTGCTGTTTCTATCTGTGGTGTTTCGGCTGCTATTGCTACAGCAGGTGCGATTAAAGGAGATACAAAAAAACTTTCTTATGTAATCTCCCTGGTATTGGTAACTGCCATTCCCATGATGATTTTTATGCCCATCATTGCCAGGTATCTTGGGTTGTCGCAGGAAGAAACCGGCGCTTGGCTCGGCGGTACGATTGATACAACCGGCGCTGTTGTTGCTTCTGGATCATTAGTTGGAGAAGTTGCATTGAAGATCAGTACGATTGTTAAGTTCTCACAGAATGTATTGCTCGGCGCAGCGGCATTTGCCATTAGTATTTACTGGACCTATAACAAAAAAGCCGTTGCCGGACAACATGTTGAAAAACCTACACTGCGCTTAATCTGGGAACGTTTCCCTAAATTTGTTTTGGGTTTTGTTGCTGCATCTCTGTTGTTTTCTTTTGTGCTTTCTGCTGATAAAATTGCTGAAGTAAAAGACGGATTGAAAAATATTCAACTGCTTTGGTTTGTACTCGCATTTACAAGTATTGGTCTTGAAACTAAATTCTCAGATATGTTTAATCAGCAAAGCAAAAAACCATTGATCGCTTTTCTGGTTGCCCAGGGATTCAACATTGTTGTTACGCTCATCATAGCCGTTTTATTATTTAATTAATCAACTGTATTTATGAAAAAAATCATCGTATGTATTTTTGCCTTATTGAGCGTGTCAGCCATACAGGCACAGAATTGGTCGCTGGACAAATCGCATTCAAAACTAACGTTTACCATTGTTCACTTAGGAATTTCTGAACAGGAAGGGAATTTTAAAAATTTCTCTATTACACTTACTTCCTCCAAAGAAGATTTTTCAGATGCGGTTATTGCACTTACTGCAGACGTTACTTCAATAGATACCGACAATACCACGCGTGACGAGCACTTAAAGGGCGCTAATTATTTTGATGCTGCTGTTTATCCATCACTAACTTTCAAAAGTAAATCATTTACAAAGACAACCGGAAATAAATATAAATTAACCGGAGACCTCACGATAAGAAATGTTACTAAAACGGTTGATCTGGAAGTTACCTATATCGGATCAACGATCAATCAAAAAACACAAAAAAAGGTTGCAGGATTTAAACTGACAGGTGTAATAAACCGCATTGATTTTGGTGTAGGAAAATCAAGCACTACCTTAAGTGATGATGTAACAATCACCGCTAATATAGAAGTTATTAAAGATTAACATAGCCGATAAATAATAGCAATATGCGGAAATTAGTTCTTATCTGTACACTGTTGTTTTTTATAAGCAGCAGTGTATATGCGCAAACACAACTGAAAGCGGGTGATAAAGCACCGGCATTTTCAGCAAAAGATCAGAATGGAAAAATTGTTTCGTTGACAAGTTTCAAAGGCAGGAAATTAGTTTTATATTTTTACCCAAAAGACAATACACCCGGATGCACAAAAGAAGCATGTAACCTGAGAGATTACAAGGATACGCTGGCGGCACAGGGCTACACGATTCTTGGTGTGAGTACAGACGATGCGTTTTCTCATCAGCAATTTATCAAACAATACAACCTGCCGTATGATCTGCTTGTTGATTCTGATGCAGCAATTAATAAAGCATATGGTGTGTGGGTACAAAAGGAACGGGAGGGGAAAGTATTTTATGGCACAGCCCGGACTACATTTATTATTAATGAATCAGGAGTCATCACAAAAGTGATTGATGCCGTGAAGGTCGATGCACACGCCGAACAGATTTTGACGAAATAAAAAATGGTTTTTAAAAATTGCCAGGCTACGCTCTCATTAGTCCGGTAAATTTGTTAAATAAGAACAGTACTAGAGATATAAATAAAAATTATTATGCTTCGACGAGTCATTCATACGGATAACGATAAGCAAACGATCATCATCCGTTTCCTTGTTGGCTGTGTATTTTTATCTGAAGGCATTCAAAAAATCTTATTTGCCAAAACACTTGGCAGCGGGCGTTTTGAAACAATCGGCTTGCCTGCGCCGGAAATTTTAGGACCGTTTGTAGCTATGGTTGAAATCTGCGGTGGATTTTTACTGCTCATTGGATTGTTTACCCGACTGGTATGTGTTCCATTGATTGTAGTCATCCTGGCAGCAATTGCAACAACTAAGTCGGTTATTTATGTTGAAAAAGGTTTTTGGGAATTGCTTCATAACAGCAGAACAGACTGGGCTATGCTGTTAGGCTGCATGTTCCTTTTCATAAAAGGGAGTGGTTTTTATTCGGTAGATTATACCTATAATAAAATAAAAAGCTACGCTTGAGTATGTGCAAGCGTAGCCCGTAAATCAAAAAATCTGTCTATTGAAAAAATGAAATAAAGACTTTTTGTAATGCCGTAAAATTGGATGTGATCAGTGTGTTCATTCCAAACACAATAACAATAAGCCCCAGCAAAAGGGTGATCACATTTCGGTTTATTTTTGAAACAATGAAAGACGTAAAGGGGTAGGCCAGAACACCGCCGATAATTAATCCGATAATTGCCTGCCAGCCGGAAAATTTATCAAAATAAATAAAGGTTAATGCAGCTGAGAGGGCAACAAAAAATTCTACAATATTTACCGACCCAACGGTGTAGCTGGATACACGGCCTTTCTGCAATAAGTTAGATGTAACAATCGGTCCCCAGCCACCCCCGCCGATTGAATCAATGAAACCACCTACAGCAGCCAGCAGGCTGATTTTTTTAACCCGTTTTTTATCGTTCGGTTCACGGAAAGGTTTAAGTAAAATTAAAATTCCAAGTATTAACAAGTAAAAAGCTACAAACGGTTTTACGAGATCCGTATGAATGACATCGGCTAATAACCACGCGCCAAGTACAGAACCTGCTATTCCAGGAATTAATAAACTTCTGAAGAGTTTCTGGTTGAGGCTTCGAACACGTAAATGCGAAATGCCGGATGTGCCTGTATTGAATGATTTGGCTAAGTGAACCGTTGCACTGGTGTAAGCAGGCGTGAGGCCAAGGCCGAGCAGAAATGAACTGCATGCGACACCGTAACCCATACCTAATGCCCCGTCCAGCAATTGTGTAACAACACCTATAGATATAAAAATTAAAAGATCGGTAGTAAAGACGCTGCTGATGAAAGAAAAAAAACTGCTTGAAAAATTATGACGGATACTATCTACATTAAATGAAATTAAAAATGCTGCAACAACCAACACCAGGTTAGCAATAAAAAGAATTTTAATATAGGGGCTTCTGGCGTTGAGTTCATTGACTTTATCAATAAACTTAAAACTGGTTTCGGTATTTGCTTCCTGACGGTTCAGATTCTGGATCTCGTCCTGCAACTGGTCGAGATCCATTTCATCTACTCCAAATGCCCCCTGGGGAATCCGGTCACGTTCTATATCTTCTTCACTCACATGTCTCATACTTCAATTGTTTAGCGGTTTATATAGTGGAAAGGTTTGTGTGATTTCTACAAATTCCCCTGCCATTTTCGCAGCATCTTCATGTTTGAAATGTGTCTTCACTTTATGTAGATATTCCCAAAGTGGTTCGTAATATTTATGTTTTGTCTGTAACTGAAATTCTTCAAGTGTAACCTGATTTTCATTTTTTATAAGCAATGACCAGGCAATAAAAAAATAGGAGATGGGTAATTTACTTCCTTCAAGCAAGGTACCGCTGCGCAACGTTGTTCTGAAACGGCATGCACTGCATTGAAATTGTTTTTTGCCTGCAAGCCAGTAATGTTTTGTTTCATTGCATTTTTTGCAAACGATTCCTTTTTTTGTGCGAAAGTTTTTGAAAGCTTCTACAGCTTCGTTTTCATTTGTGAAAACATCTGTCCAGTTAAGTTGCTGTGTCATGGTACTGCTATTTTGTGTTATACAAAGTTATGGTAATTTAACATACAATACAATCTCTATAGGATAAGTAGTGTATTAATATGTGGTAGGATATCCGAAATAAAATGGTATTATTCAAATAGTTTCACTATGAAAATTTAACAGAAGTAAAAATATAATATGGCTTAATTACAATATGTACAAATTACATTCCAGTATTCGTTCAAAAAACCATATAGAATTTTTCAATCGAACAGGCTGAGGAAGTTTCTGGAATTGTATTATTAATATACGGTTCAGTACTGCCTGCGTACAGAACAATGAAATATCGCCGGCATAAAGTGCTCTGTTTTTCCCATACCTGTATGTTGCAAAGAAAATGCAGGTATGGGAATTTGAAAAAAAATCAAGGCATTTTATTTACTTCTGCTTCAAGGCCTTTAGGCAAACCCGTTTTATCGGCTTTCCATTGATTAATCCACGCAAGCGCTTTTTCTTTTTCACCCAATTCAATCAGCAATAAAAGCAAATTGTTTTTTGCAAGCATAAATGTTGGTGTTGTGCGCACACATTCTTCCAGATAAAAAAGTGCTTTTGTTTTATCTCCTTTTTCAAAATTAACTTTAGCCAGTTCAAATACATTATCAATAAAACCCGGATGCTCTTCTTCTTCTTTTAATAAATAGTATTCTGCTTTCGGATCTTTCGGATTATTATGTAGCAGATTTTTAGCATAATAGAAATTTGCGTAGCGTTCAGTAGAATCCAGGCGCAGTGCTTGTTGTATTTCTTCTCCGGATTTTTCAAATATGCCTTTTGTAAAATATTTTACACCCAGCAGCTTGTGTGCATAGCTGGAAGATGGGCTGTCAACTACAGCGTTTTCCCAGAAGGTTATTTCATTTTTAAATTTTTGCTGATGCACGAAATTTATGATTGTAAAAAGAAGAATCACTGCTAATGTGCCGGCAAAAACGCGTTTGGGATGATACGCAGATTGATCAGAAAAAATAATTGTTTGCGGTAACAGTAACAATATGCCTATAATAGGTAAATACAAACGGTGTTCAAAAGCCTGTTCATTGATTTGGACAGGAATAAATAATGCAGGCAGTAAAAATAATACAAACCATGAAATGCCATACAGGATCTGTTTTTTATCGGCTGATTTATTGAGAAACAACAGAATCGCAAGTAATGCAAAAGCAAGGATTCCATACACTAAGCTGGTATCGGCTTGCATGGGAAAGACCGATAGATTGAATGGCAGCAAAGATTTTCCAAGATACTGAATAAAAAGCGGAAGCCTGTTAACAAAACCGGTGGCATATTCAGATAGGGTAGGCTTAATAATAGGGTCAATAGAAATGCTTCTCATGTAGAACCACATTGCAGCAGTAATAACCCACGAAGCAATACACATACTGTACGCTTTAACGGACGTTTTTGTAAACAGAAACAGGTAGCCGCAACACATTACCGGTAATATAATACCGGATTCTTTTGTTAATAATGCTGCGAAAAAAAACAGTAAATGAAGCAGGAACCAGCTCCAGGTAAATGTTTTATTGAATTGAACGAAAGCTAGAAAAGCTGCAAGTGCAAATGTTGTTAACATGGAATCATTTCGGCCCGGTATCCATACAACGGCCTGAGACAATACGGGATGTACAGCAAATAAAAGTGTTAGAATAAAAGCAATATCGCTGCGTACATTGAATACGTTAAAAAACCGGTAAAGAAGTACACAGGATGTTAAATGAAAAAATAAATTGGTAAGGTGATATCCAAATAATTTTCCGGTTACAATTTTATTGAACATAAATGAAACCATCAGCAGCGGACGGTAATACGAATCGTCTTTTTCAAAAAAAACGCCTCTGAAAAATAAATGTCCCAAATTTTTCCCTTTAGAAAACAATTCATGAAAATCATTGATGAATATCGTATCATCTAAATGGGTTAATCCAAAATTAAGCGATTTAATATACAACAGGATACTTACGATCAGTATGATGGAGATCGGATAAGAAACCTCTACATAAGGATTGATTTTTGTTTCAATAACGGTTTTATTTTTTTTCATGAAAGCAGTTACTGGTGCGTTAAAATTAATTTCAAAGAAATTACGCATTCAAGTTAGTTACTTCTATTGAATACTCAAAAAATGTAATAATTTAGGTTTCTGGTAATAGGGTTGTATAATTTGTTTTTTTTGATTGTTTACATGCTGGATAACCGTTTTAATTATATAAATGTGCCCGGTCTGGGTGGCTCAGGAGAACATCACTGGCAAACGTTCTGGGAGCAGGCATATCCGGAGATTCATCGGGTACAGCAAGCCGATTGGGATCACCCGATTTGTTCGGTTTGGGTGAATAAGCTGCAGCTGATAACAGAAACCTGCAGCGATAAACCTGTTGTACTGATTGCACACAGCCTTGGCTGCGTAACAGTTTTGCATGCTGTTGCGCAGCGTAAACTGAAAGGTATTGCGGGCGCGTTTCTGGTTGCCATGCCCGATGCAGAACGCGCTGATTTTCCGAAAGAATGTATCGGATTTATACCGGTGCCGAGGATTGTATTGCCCTTTCCGGCTGTAATGATTGCAAGTGAAAACGATCCATATATTACGAGTCCTGAATTAAAAAAATGGGCAGATGTTATACAGGCATCGTTTGTTTCTGTTGGCCAGCGCGGGCATATCGGTACTGCAGCACAATTGACGTATTGGGAAGAAGGACAACAATTGTTTCGTTCATTTGTTGAACAATTGTAACGATTTTTTATCGGTTCAACCATATTCCCACGGTTGAAAATGCATGTGTAATTTTATGTTCCCATGGTTGAAACCGTGCATGTGTAATACTTTGATTCCCCACGGTTGAAACCGTGGGCTGGGAGCAATCTTACAAAAACGTGAAACTGGTATACATCAAATCCATGTGATCGGTTACATGATTAAATCATGGGTTGATTTATTTGACGCCCACGGTTGAAATGCATGTATCATTTTATGTTCCCATGGTTGAAACCGTGCATGTGTAATAATTTTATTCCCCACGGTTGAAACCGTGGGCTGGGAACAATCTCATGTGACCGGTTACATGATTAAATCATGGGCTTAACTTTCTTCTTTGTAATAGATTTTGTAAAAATTCATGCCGCTGGCATCGTCTCTGCCGCGTTCAATCAGATCTTTGTCGCCATGTATGTAGATATGGAAATTGCGGTCGAGCTTTAATACACTTTTAAAAACTTTTGCATATTTTTTTACCGCAGGTGTAGAGATTTCAAATTCATCTACCATCGGCATCTGATGATCTTCCTGAAATTTATTTTTGTATTCTTTAAAGGAATCAATCAGCCCTTCATCCTGAATAACATCGTTGGTGAAGGCTTGCATATCAAACGATTCGTTTTTTTTGAAATAATTAACCGAACGGTTCAGCAGGTCAATCTGGTCGGTTTTAGAAACCTCAAATGTTTCAGGCATCTGATCGGTTACAAAACTCTTACACATGTTCATGTAGTTCTGCGTATAATGAAAGCTGTCGTTCCGACTCACAATTTTCAGGAAATCATCTTTCCAGTATTGCGCGTCACTTGATTTATTGGTTTGGTCAACCACACAAACTTTATAGCCGTTTTCTTTTTCGCTGTTAATAATGAAGCAGCCTTTATCCAGCTTGCGGATATCGATCCCCTTGTCGGATACAGCTTCATAGCCATCGCCCTGGGGAAATATTTTTAAAAAGGTTTCTTTTGTTTCAGATTTAAACAGGCCAATGGCATCCGTGCTTTCCCCGTCGATTACGCAATCATTAAAATGTACCACATATAACTCACCACCTTTAATCATGGGATGTTTAGACTGTTCATATAAGTGTTTGGCTATATTAATGCTTTGCAGATATAAAGCATCCGGATCAGCAAAGATCGTTGAGCAATATGTATACAACTCATTTAAATTCAAATCCGTTTCATGATGAAAATGATTGTATTCTTTATTCTTAAACGGATGTGTGAAATAATTCAGAAGCAATTCTTTTAACGATTCGTCGTTCAGTTGCAGAGGTGTTTTAGAAATAGTAATGCCTTCTTCATCTGATTTATTGCCAACAAAATGGGTGTAAATTTTCTCAAAATTCGCTAATTCAATCTGCATAAATACGTATTCAATATTATATACTTAAAAATATGCATAATAGGACAATTTAAGTATTAAATAGGAAAAGGGTTATCTACAAATTATACAGAAAAGAAGACATTATTTTTAAATAGTTATTTATAATCGGCTGAATAGGCTTTTTAGAAAAAAAATAGTAGTATCAATAATTAGATTATGAAGAATAAAAGAATACGGGGATTGTTTTTAGGAATGATGCTGCTGGGGCTGGCAATACGGGTGTCCGCGCAAACAGACACGGTTAAACTGGGGCAGCCTGTTTCAAAATACCTTAAACAGTCAATAGTGCCGGTATCGCTGATTGGGGCCGGTATGTTTATGAAACTGCATAATACTCCGTTGAATGATTTGAGTGTTAAAAATTCAGTAACAACCAATTATCCGGGTTTTCATACCAGCGTTGATGATTACCTGCGCTTTGCATCCATTCCATTTCTGTACGGACTGGATTGGGTCGGTGTAGAAGCAAAAACAGATGTTAAAAACAGAACGGCAATCTTATTTAAAGCGGAAGTAATCATGTTTATAACAACAACACTGATGAAAAATACAACACACGTGATCCGTCCGGATGGAGACGGTGATAAATCATTTCCTTCGGGACATACTGCACAGGCATTTTTAGGTGCGGTAATGATACAGCGGGAATACGGACATAAAAGTATCTGGTATCCGATTGGCGCATATACAGTGGCTACATCTGTAGGTGTGCTGCGCGTAATGAACAACAGGCATTATACCAGCGATGTGCTGGTAGGTGCGGGTATTGGTATGTTAAGCGCACACATTGCATACTGGACACATAGATATAAATGGAATAAGAAAGTAGTTGTAATGCCGATGTACAGCAATCGTGCTGCGGGTATCTATTTTTCGATGGCGTTTTAATAGAATTATGAATTATGAATTATGAATTATGAATTATGAATTATGAATTATGAATTATGAATTATGAATTATGAATTATGAATTATGAATCACATACTTTGAAAGTAATATTTAATTTCTGTTTATAATAAACGATTACAAATATGAAGATTTTAACAGCGGCACAAATTCATCAATTGGATCTTTACACCCAGGAAGCAGAACACATTACATCACTTGCTTTGATGGAGCGGGCAGCAGAAGCATTTGTCGGATGGTTTACCAAACATACCTCGCTGCAAAAAGAAATATGGGTATTTTGCGGAAGAGGGAATAATGGCGGAGATGGTTTGGCAATTGCCTGCTTACTGATCAACCGAGGTTACAAAGTAAAACCGTTTATTGTAAAATCCGGGCCGCTTACTTCCGACTGTGCAGCAAACCTGTCGCGCCTGGAAAAAATGGTTGCTGTTACATCCATTGTCACAGAAGAAGATCTCGTTAAAATTCCTGCCAATATACTGATTATTGATGCCTTGTTAGGTTCCGGCCTGAACCGCGAAGTAACAGGTGTATATGCAGCGATTATAGATAAGATCAATGCAACAGAAAATAAAGTGTATGCGGTAGATGTACCGTCTGGTTTGTACAGTGATTATCCGGCAAAGCACGCGGCAATTATTACAGCCGATCACACCATTACATTTCAGATGCCCAAGCTGATGCTGTTTTTGTCAGACCATGAAGCATTCACAGGTGCATGGCACATTGTTGATATTGGTTTAAAGATGGAAGGTGCGGCAGATATCGTAAGCGATTATTCCTATACAGATGCTGCAGTTATTCATAAAATGATACGCAAACGGCCGGTGTTTTCACATAAAGGCACGTTTGGAAAAGTATTGCTTATAGCAGGAAGTAAAGGAATGATGGGGGCTGCAACACTTGCGGCAAAATCAATTTTGCGTACCGGTGCCGGTTTGGTTTGTGTACACATTCCCGGCAGTGGTGTTGATATTGTACAGACACTTATTCCTGAAGCCATATTAAGTATTGATCCGAATAAAGAAGTGGTAACAGTATTGCCGGATATAGATGGTTACAGTGCAATAGGTATCGGTGTTGGTTTAGGGGAGCATCCGTATACGGCAGACGTGCTGGAAGAATTACTCGTATCTTCTGTTGATCCATTGGTTATTGATGCAAGCGCATTAAATATTTTAGCTTCGAATCCACATTGGATCACACATATTCCGCCCAACAGTATTTTAACGCCGCACCCGAGAGAACTGGAGCGTTTGGCAGGTATGAAATTTCAGAACAGCTGGGAACGTTTGCATAAAGCGATTGAAATGGCTAAAAAAATGCAGGTGATCATTGTTTTGAAAGGTGCGTACACCGCGGTAGTTATGCCTACAGGCGTGGTACACTTTAATTCTACCGGCAATTCAGGCCTGGCTACAGCAGGCAGCGGAGATGTATTAACAGGTATCATTACATCCTTTTTGGCGCAAGGCTATAGCCCGGCCGATGCAGCGCGGCTCGGCGTATTCGCGCATGGGTATGCGGGAGATGCTGCCGCAGAAGTAAAATCAAAAGCCGGTATGATCGCATCAGACATTACAGAATATTTACCCATGTTTTTTCTTGATTTTGAAGAATAGATCCTAATCACATTCACAGCCCACATTCACAGCCCACGGCTTCAGCCGTGGGTGAGGGAGGGAGAGTACCAATTATATATCAATAAAACAATACCAGCGTAATCAATATACTGGCCAGCATAAACAGCGGCCAGAAGATCAGTTTGGGAATGTAATTATTGTTGTAGTCAACAAACGCATAATGCTTTGCTGAAGAAAATAACAGGGCGTTCACCGTTACCAGTAAGACGTAGATGTAAACAATGAAATAAATGTATTCCAGGTATGTCACCATTTCTATTTCAAGCGTATTGCGGAGATCAATGTGAGAGATTACAATTACAAAAAAGAACGCTGCACAGCTGTTAATGACGCCAAAGGTATTATAACCCGAAATTTCAACCTGGGTTTTTGAAAATATAACAATCACACCGAACAGCATCAGCTGGATAATAAGCAGTGGCAGAATGTGTGCGATCAGTGCACCGATTATTTTTCTGCTTAAGATAATATTAAAACTCAGTTCGGGTAAATTGCGCTGGCGCTGATAATGCTGCAAGCCGAAATTCGTATTCAGATTTTTATATTCATACGAAAAATAACTGCCCAGAAAATCCCAGCCTACCAACGGAATGCTTTTGTTGATTCCCGGGTCGGTAGACGGGATCAGCGATTCATACGCATCCGCATCGGGTACCAGAAATATGTTTTTGCCAACTGTATGATGGCGGAGATTAACTTTCAGGTCTTTTCGATCAAAGGGATACAATTTGTAATCCACTTTATTTAAAATGTTCAACCGGAAATTCCAGCCGATAACGCGGTGGCCGTCTTCGATCCGGTCATACACTTCTTCCATGTTAAAAGCTTCTGCATCGGTTGATAGGTCAGGGAAACTCACACCGGGCTCAACATCTTTATGTAAAACGGTGTCGAGCTTTTGCCAGATGCTTCCGTTTAAACCGATAAGCCTGCCATCTTTAAATTCAATGTTGCGCACATAAATACCGGTTGGAATATAAACAGGTTTGTCTTCATGCAATATTTCTGATTCTCCATTGGTCTGATTGATAAATGTATTGATACCGTTTACATCCGAGATAACAGTTTCGTCGGAAGCATAATCAAACATCGGCTGCTGCTGGTGTCTGAACCAGATAAAACCGATCTCAACAAGTAATAAAAAAGTTATTTCTGCAGCAATGATCCAGATACGTTCTGCTTTATATAATTTGAAAAGTAAAATACTGCCGCTGATAAGGGCGAATAAAATAAAGATGGATAAAATAATTTCCCGTTTATAGCTGTATTCGAAATCGGGCTCGATCTCATCTTTGATGATGTTAACAGCAATCGACCATTTAGTCGTCGGGATGGGTTGATAGAATACGATTGATGTTCTGTTTAGCAATGGATTTAAATATTCTACATATCCTGTTTCTTTATTCAGCAGTTTTTTGACTGCCTGTTTATATCGGGGATCATCCGTTTCTTCTGACACGTCATTCATAGATTTCAGCGAAAGTAAATAATCTTCCCGCGGATGGGAAAGTATATGGCCTTCTTTGGAAACCAACATTGCGTAACCTGTTTTTCCAAGTTTCAGTGTGTTCAATAATTTATTAAAACCCTGTAAAGAAAACGTAATATCTACCACACCAATTTTTTTAGAAGGGTCTTTGGTATCATAAAACGGAATGCCGTATTCTGTTACTACGGCCTGAGCTGCCGGTCCGTAGCCGGGCTCGGCCCAGAAGATGTCTTTTTCTATCGGATTGAAAACCCAGGCACTGTAGTTCCAGCGCGTGCGGTCGGTATAGTCATACAGTTCACCCGTCTGTAAAATGCGGTCTTCTTTTTTGCTGTAGAATGGTGCGTAGAGGCGTTGTTTCGGATTGAATTGATACGGCAGATAAGCAACCGTTACACCTAAAATATACGGCTGCGTATCGGCAACTTTTTTAAGGTGCTGTTCAATTTCTTCTTTGGTAAAATTTCTATGGCTTAATGAATCGGCGAATTGCTGTGCTGTGCGGCTGATGTTCGATAACACAGAATCGATTTTGTGTGTAGCAGCTTGTGCAGTGTGTGCTCCAAAAGCAATGGTCTGCCGTTGAATTTCTTTTTTTCCTTGTATAAAAATGACACCCCAGATTCCGACTGATAAGATGGACAGAATAAAAACAAGCAGACAACCTGTTTTAAAATATTTTTTCAGGTAATAGATCATTATATGTATGCGTAAAAAGTAAAAAGAAAACAATGGCTTTTGCAGCTCAATGCTAATGAGTTAGGCTTCGCGTAATTAAAGATACAAATCCCTGATAAAAGGAGAAATGAAATGTTTAAATAATTATTCGTTCGTTCTTTGTAAAGAAATAGTTAAATCAGGCAGGAATATTTTTGTGTCAGCCGGTTAATAAAAAAGGCTTCTGAATATTCAGAAGCCTTTTAAAAAGATCCAATAATTAGTATTCAATTGGCCTTTCTGCCCACATATCAACCGATTCAGGAGCAAACATCCGTGATTTCATATCGTTCAGCATTAAACGTTCTTCGCCTTTCTGATATCCTACAAACAATACATCCTGTTCATGCTGATATAAAAAGAATGCTTTGTTTTTTGAACCTTTTGCAGCAGCACCTTCAGCATATAAAAAACCATCTGAATCCTTTTTTAATGCTTTCGCTGTTGTCAGGAATTTTTTGTATTCATCAAACTTATCACCTAAGATTATTTGCATGCGCATTTTTAACGGCTCTTTATTTAGTGCTCCGGATGTGAGCAGGTTATCACCCGGCTTTAACCCAAACGGATTGTTTGCAGGTGTAGTAACCGGTTTCTTTAATAAACTGTCAACTACTTTACTGTTGGGCGGGATTATTTTTTTCTCCATCGGAGCAGGCTTGGATGCCGTGTCAACACTGCTTTGTGTTGCAGTTAATGCCGCAATGGAATCAGTCTGTGCTTGTGTAAGTGTTTCTTTCGGAGGTTTCTGATCGCATGACCATAACGCAAAACAAGCAGCAGCAACGAGGATGGATAAGTGTTTCATAGTGAAAAACGTATTTGATTTGTATGGATTAGTTTTTTAAAGATTTATCCAGATATTGATAATACAGGGTAGCATTCTGGCGAATCACTTCATGCTGATTATTTATACTGATGTCTTTTAATAATTTGCTTGCACGGGCTTTGTCTTCATTGCCCAGCTGCAGCGCGTATTTGGTAAACAGGCCCATCAGGTTATATACATCCTGATCAGATGCCTGCTGCATTTTTTCTTCAAACCAGTTATAGTGTGTCTGATCGTTGGTTTGTATGAAATATGCCGCTAAGCTTGATATGAAGTTTACGTTATTAATAGATTCAAATTCTTTTATGCGCGCAACTGTTTCCGCATCCTGCAATACCAGTAAGGCTTTTAGACTTGCACCGGAAACGTAATAAGAAGGATCATTCAATCCTTTTTTATAAATAGAAATATAGTCGGCATTATTTTCTAAGGAAGCAACCAGAGAAATAGCTTTAGAACGCAGCTCGCCATTTGGTTCTGTCTGGGCCATCTCTTTCATTTTTGGAATAAATACCGTCTCAAGATTTGGTACCGCACGTTTTGTGAATTCTAATAAGGCAACCGAACGTACTTCAGCAGAACGGTCATTCAATGCTTTAGTAAGAAAGTCTATGTTTTCAGGCTGAACAAGGTAGGGATTATCTTTTGCTGAAGCTGGTTTTACCAAAGCTTCAAACGCATTTTTACGCAGTAGGTAATCTGTCCCGTATAAAAATTGTCCTTTCAATAACGTTCTGTTTTTTTCATGCTGAACCGTACCAACAACAAGATGCTTGCTGTCTACAACCAGATAAGATAGTTCTGAAACTGAAACCGGCAGCACGATAGAATCTTTCTTCTGGCTGATCCAGTAACGCGCAGAGCGCAGCGTTGTGTCGCCGGATGTTCTGTAATCAATCTGTAAGGGAATGCGATACAGCGTACCTTCTGTTGTGTCCTGCATCTGTTCAATAACGATCTCAGTTTTTTTATCTTTAGAAACATGATGCTCAACACTCAGCTGAGCATGTCCGCGTTTCATGAACCACGTGTCAAAGAACCAGTGCATGTCTTCGCCGGTAACATCTTCAAAAGCCATACGCAGCTCATCAATTTCAACAGGTGAATAGGCATTGCGTGTTAAATAGAGATTCAAGGATTTATAAAATGCTTCTTCTCCAACCGCATCACGCAGCATATTCAATACAAGCCCGCCTTTGTTGTAACTATGTCTGTCAAACATTTCTTCAATGTCTGTATAATGAAAACGGATCAACGGATTCTGAGTCGTTTCAGCTTCGGATAAATATCCTTCCAGATCTTCCTGTGCATGCTTCAATCCGGCTTCGTAACCATGTTTGTGTTCAAACCAGGCAATCTCAGAAAAGTTTGCAAACGATTCGTTCAATGGCAGGTTCGACCAGCTTTCGCAGGTTACCAGATCACCAAACCAATGGTGGAACAATTCGTGTGCGATAATCTGTTCCCAGTTATCATCTACTAAAAAACGATCATCCACTTCCAGTGCTTCCATGAAAATACTGGCAGACGTATTTTCCATTGCTCCTGACACAAAATCACGCACCACAATCTGAGAATATTTCGGCCAAGGGAACGGATAATTTAATTTCGTTGAAAAGAATTCGATCATGGCTGGTGTTTCACCAAAAATGCTGCGCGCATATTTTTCATACGCCGGCTCAACGTAATAGCTTACTTCAATGCCATTCCAGGTATCTGTTACTTTTGCAAACTCGCCAACAGCCATCATAAATAAATAAGGGGCATGTGGTTTTTTCATCGACCACGACCAGGTCAGCGTGCCGTCTGCATTTTCAGTTTTATAATTTAATTCACCGTTTGAAATAACCTGATATTTTTTATCAGCTGTAATGTACATCTCCTGGGTGCTGCGTTGATTGGGCGAATCAAACGTAGGGAACCAGCACGATGCAGATTGCGTTTCGCCTTGTGTCCACACCTGTGTAGGTTTTTTCGGATCTGTTTCTAATGGATCAATAAAGTACAATCCTTTTTCCTCTGTGATCGCGTCGCTGCCTGTTTTGGGAAGGTCATCCGGTTTTGCGGTATAATCAATGACAAGCTTTAAGGTATCGGTACGGGTATAATTTTTATCCAGCGTAATGGTAATTGCTTTAGAATCGTATGTATAACTGCTGATCTTTGCGCCATTCAGGTAACTGATGGAATGAATATCAAATCCTTTCGCCTGTAATACCACTGTGTTTTGGGCGTAAAAATGCGGCTTTGCAGAAAGCGTTGCTTTACCCAGCAAATGTTTTTTCTTGAAATCGAAGGATACTTCAAGCTTGGTGTGAATCAGATCCCAGTAAAGCGGATTGCTTGGGTTGTATGCTCCACGGCTTGTTTGTATAGTTTTAGGTGTATTTTTTTCACTTGTCTTTGCAGGTTGTTTTTTACATGCAGATAATAGAACAACAGCAGTAAAGAATAAAAGAAGGGGAAATTGAAATAAACGTTTTGTAGACATGATGTACAATTAAAATAAAGCTGTGCGCACCCATCTGAGCCGCATACGTTATACTACAATTTTAAGTATAAAGATGCATTTATGCTTGATTTAACACGTATTTATTATGAACAGAAACGAATAGCCGGTGAGGCAGTATATACGTGTATCACATACATAACCGCTTGATTATAATGCGCTAAATGTAATTTGTTGATATTTTTCTTCAAAAACGGGCGTGTTAAGCGGTCATCCATTTTCCTATTAAGCAAAATGGATATATATTTGTAGGATTTGGCATCGTTAGTTTGTCATTTCAGCATGTTCCCGGTATTGAAAAATAAGAAACTATGAAATATAAACGTATTCTCCTGAAGTTGAGTGGTGAAGCCTTAATGGGCGAACAGAAATATGGGATTGACAGCCAGGTTCTTATCCGTTATGCAAACGAGATCAAAGCAATTGCTGATAAAGGCGTTGAAATAACGATTGTTGTAGGCGGCGGAAATATTTACAGAGGGATTGAAGCTGCTGCTACGGGCATTGACCGTGTGCAGGGAGATTATATGGGTATGCTTGCAACGGTGATCAACTGCATGGCCTTACAAAGTGCGCTTGAAAATATCGGTCTGGATACACGTTTAATGTCAGGTATCAAAATCGAACAGGTATGTGAATCATTCATTCGCAGACGTGCGATCCGCCACCTGGAAAAAGGACGTATCGTAATGTTTGGTGCCGGTACAGGTAACCCGTACTTTACTACGGATACAGCGGCAAGTTTACGTGCCATTGAAATTGAAGCAGAAGTGGTATTGAAAGGTACACGTGTGGATGGCGTATACACGGCCGATCCCGAAAAAGATCCTACGGCTACCCGCTACACAACCATTACATTTGATGAAGCCTATGCAAAAGGTTTGAACATTATGGATATGACAGCCTTTACGTTATGCAAAGAAAATGAATTGCCGATCATTATTTTTGATATGAACAGACCGGGCAATTTATTGAAAGTATTAGAAGGCGAAAGTGTGGGTACACTGGTGAAATTATAATACTGCTGAATTTATAAGGATAACCGATTACTATAAAAAGAATTTCAATTATGGAAGAAATTAATTTATACTTAGACGACGCAAAAGATAGCATGCAAAAGGCTATCAAACATACAGAGCTTGAATTATCCAAGATCCGTGCGGGTAAAGCTTCTCCGAATATGTTTGACGGGATCATGGTAGATTACTACGGTTCATCTACACCGTTGGCGCAGGTTGCAACGGTTTCTGTTCCGGAGCCGCGTTCGATCACGATCAAGGCATACGAAAAATCCATGGTAACAACGATTGAAAAAGCGATTCGTGATGCAAACATGGGTTTCAATCCGCAGAACGATGGAGATGTGATCCGTATCAACGTACCGCCGCTTACAGAAGAGCGACGCAGAGACCTGGTAAAACAGACAAAGGCAGAAGGCGAGAGCGGTAAAGTACGCATCCGTAAGATCCGTCAGGAGACAAACGATGAGTTGAAAAAATTATTAAAGGACGGTGCTTCTGAAGACGAAGTAAAAAGAGCGGAAGAAGTAGTGCAGGCCTTAACCAACGATACCTCTGCAAAGTTAGAAGCATTGATCGCTGCTAAAGAAAAAGAATTGATGACAGTGTAAGTACTGTTCCGTTTATATTATTGAAAGAGTGATACTAATTTAGTATCACTCTTTTTTTTAGCAACCAGCCCACGATTTTAATCGTGGGCGTTATTAAATCGCCTTGCCGTTGTTGGTGTTTCCGCATGGATAAATAATTGTTTGAAGGACAAAAAACAACGGGGAGCACCAACAACTTGTAGTGTACATTATTGACTATAGATGTAAGATATTGGTTTGCTGTTACCGATACGCATTTATAACACCGCTTACCCAAATCGTATCAGCGGGAGGATTTTGGTTTGAGTAGGTGGATTGTAGTGTAAATTGTACATTATTAAATGTGAGTTTCATAAATTGTGTTCCGCCGGTGCCATATAACGGAGAACCGCTTTTGCTTTCAATATCTACGTTGCCGCCTGTTGCTGCCCAGGAACCTGCCGCATAACTAATATACATACCTATGCTGTTGCTGTACGCGGGTGACGTAAATGTTATACTGGATGGTACGTAAGCCTTAAACTGACCAATGCCTAAACGGCAGTCGCCTGATGGTGTTTCCGCGGAAACACCAAACGATGGGTCGAATGATCCCGAAATATCCGTATTGCTTAAAGGTTCGGTAACGATTGTGTTTCCGCTTCGATCAACAATAACTAATTTATTATGTTCAGGTTTATTATCTTCTTTTCTGCAATTGGTAAAAATGAATACAGATAAAATGATTGAATAAAAGAAACGTTTGTTCATTATGGTGCGGGTTATATTTACAGGACAATTAACATCAAGATAACCCCTATAGATGGTATGTTTTTTCTGTTTTATTACTCATTTGCCTGTCTGCAAAAACCTCTGTACCTTACTTTTCAATAAATAAATATGCAGTTAATAAAGTACATGTGTTTAGTGAACCATACGCATATATGAAACCAACAGACTTCATAGCTGAGTTAGAATTTTTGCCATCTGAAAAAAGTGGCAGAAAAAGTCCGGCACATTCCGGCTACCGGCCGCATATTGAATTTGAAAACTATCCCGAGTACCTTACATCCGGACAACAGGTATATATTGGACAGCATACTGCTGAACCAGGAACAAAAGTCAATGCTGAAATAACTATACTCGGAGCAGAATATTTTGCAAAACGCATATACGAAAACATGGCATTTACATTTTGCGAAGGCGCAAACACAATTGGTTTCGGAAAAGTACTTGAAATTATAAATCCTGATTTAAGATGCACGGCAGATGCGGATCAGAAAAGCATCAACCTGAACCTGTATGCTGAAGACATCAAACATAAACTTCGGGCAGATTTTGGTGAAAAGTATCCGGAGGCATTCCGATCCATGCAGCGTTTTATTATTTCAGATAATGCATTCCAAAATCCTCGGATAATAAGAGCTGTTATTTATTTAGCAAACAAAAATATTTTACAATTAGAAAAGACAATACAACAAGCCAGAACAGATTGGAGAGACATTCTCCTATGGGCGGAGTACCAAGAGGAAAACGGACAAACAATTCAGGTAAGAGATTTTACGAATGAATTCTGAATTACTATCAACGTTTCGGAAAGCCATGCTGCTGTAAACGCCAAGGACACATACTTCCACAGAAGTTTAAAACAATTATGACTCATTCTTTATGAAACAATACACGTACGAAAGGCTGATCTATGCAGGTGCAATGTTGCCTCTTACAATAGGAACGGTGATTTTTTTTTACTGGTTTTATCAGCGTTCTTTTCATGCAATGAATGTACACATCGAACTGATTTCATTTTTTATAATAGTTACGTATCTGGTCTTTAGCTGCATTATCCTGATTTTTTCTATCCTGTATTTTTTTCAATTTAAAAATAACTGGAAACGGATAGCTCCTGCATTATTCATTCTTGTATCTACAGTACCCGCGCTGTTTACATACGGAACAATGTATGACCTGCATGCCAATAAAACGTATGTTCGGGTAGTTAATGATCTTGATAGCCTGAACGTATACCGCATTCGCTCAGCAAATTTTTCAATAGATGCACTCGAAAAGAAAGGGGATGATTTTGTAGTCTCATACGAACCTGTTTATGAATACGACTGGACAAAAGAAGATTCATTTGGATTTGAGTATGAAATAAAAGAGATATTCATTGACCTCGTTTCCGCAGATAACATGGTACATACATATGAAATGCCTGTATTTGAGAAAGGCGTTTGTGGAAATGTTACGGTAGGTGCATTAAAGAAACTATCAATACATAAACCGTAATAGAATCATTGAATTATGAGCAGTAAGTTATAATGCTACCTTAATGAAAACAACGCACTTATTTTCTTGATTATCTGAAAACACTTGGCTTATCCATACTGTTTTTCGGAACTATTGATTTGATGAGCTACTGGAGAGACCCAATAGATAAAAGACCCGTACAGATGTATCTTAAACTGGCAGCAGTTGTTTTTATTTTTTCTATTGTACTGTTTAGTATCATATTCTTTTTTATTCCTGCATACAGAAAAAGATTGATCCGTAAATTGCATGAAAGAATAAGCGGTTCAGCCATTATAGATTCACTGAAATTAAAAATCAACATAAATGACCAGCTTTACGTGATATTTTTTGCAAAACCACACGTTTCTGAATTCAATCAAATAACAGTTGAATCTAGTGGAGATAATATACAGCTTATAAATAAAATTCTTTATAACCGATCAGTAAAGGAATTGATTGAAAAGTGTGAAAAGGAAAAAAGTTCTGTTAAAAAAATATCCCGCACATTAACAAAACTTTCAGCAGAAGCAGCAACGTTGATAAATGATATCAATGCCTAATTATTTAAACGATCAATCGCTAAACGATATAAATTATCACCGAATATATGATTCAAAAAGGACAGTGGACAGGATACTATAGTTTCCTGAATGAAAAGATAAATAAGGCAAGAGGTTTTATACAAACCAACTTTACTATTGAAATACTTTCTGTTAACGGAAATACATTTAAAGGAACTGTGGCCGACGATTTAAGTACAGGCGGTACAGAAGGAATTGGCGAAATTAAAGGGATTTCAAGCGGCAATAAAATTGAATTTGTAAAACAGATGCCTGTTCTGACAGTGTTTGTTGATCGGGCAGGAACAAAAAAAACATACAATAAAAAACACAGGCCAATCTATTATTATGGAGATTTATCAAGCGATGGTAAAACAATAAGCGGACAGTGGAAATTTAAATTGGGATTTATATGGATCGGAATCATTCCTGTACCTATGCATCCTTCAAAAGGAACGTGGATGATGAAGCTTAAAGAATAAAAAAAACATACACATCTCCAGTCAATGTGGCGGTGTGCATGAAACTTTTTTTCGGAGAAATTATTTTTTTAGTAATGCCTTCAATGCGCCTGTACTCCATAACGCCCATAGAATAAGGACCGGCTGGAAAAATAAGCGGGTTAGTCTTTTCTGATCGGTATCTAAACCAAACGCATCATGTGCGCCGGTATATTGTGCAATATTTCCGGGAAAAACCAGTACATAAAAAATGGCCAGTATGATGCCGATGTATACTTTTTGTCTGGTCCAGAATACTAATGCCAAGCCCAGCAGCAGTTCAGGAATACCGGAAAGCAGCACAACGGTATCTTTATCCATCGGCACCCAGTCAGGCACCTGCGCCTGAAAATCCGTGCGGGCAAAGGTGAAATGACCGATAGCAGCGCCAATCATAAAAGTACCGAGAATAATTCTGAAAATAGTTTGGAAGGTGTTTGTGTGTACGTGTGTCTGCATAGCTGGTTTGAAAGAATAAATACTGTTTATATAATATAAAAATATTCCGGAATAAAAGCCAGTAAAAGTTTACCGAGGAATGTACCTTTCGGAAGAGCCAACAAATGGATGTACCTTATAACTGCTATTATTAATTTAATACTGTTTAGTATTTGTATCGGTAATTATAATTTTTAATTGAAGCCGACCCCATCGGGGTCGAATATTTATAGAAAAAATATGCAGCAATCTCATACGCACAATACCGAAGGTGTTTTTCTGATTAACTATTTCTGTATTGTGCGTATTTTCACTTTGACATTGCTATAGATAGTTAAGCATGCGGTGCCATAGTTATTTCGGATGATCTTATCATTTAATTGAATCAGATGCATCATTGTCCAGACGAAATTCTTACCACACATATACCAGCACATACCAAGCCAACGTAGGCGTGAAGAAGTATAGTGAAATACTGCTGTAGCTGGAGATGAATTGTGTTGTTTTTCTTCTTCGGATCAAACGGGTCAAATGATAGAAAAGGAGAAACACAGCGAGCAAAAGCATATTCAATACAAAAGGGAATAATAATAGTACTGTAAGATATACGCCGGATCGGAAAGGCTGACCCATGAACAAGCCTAGCAATGCTCCGATAAAGAAGAAACCTGTAAAAAATACGGACCAGTATGTTACTGTTTGTTTAAAACGCTGGGCTGCTGTAACCGCAACAGCATTGGCTTTCACGGTCTTTTTGTTCCAGCTTATTTTTTTTGTTCGTTTAAAATAAAGTAATCCTCCCGTAACAACAATCAGCGATAGCAAAATGCCGCTCAATGAATACAGGATCTTTATTGTAAGCCCGCCGAAATTTCCATAGTGAAAGGATACACAACTATTTAATGCACGCATCAGCTCAGTTTCAGATTTGCCGGAGCGTTTTACTTTTTCTCCCGTTTTTGTATCCAGCACTACACGGGTAAATTCGCCCAGCGCACCGTTTTTATAAAAAGGATTATTATAATGAAACTGAAGTTTGTCATGCAGAAAAGTAATGTTATTTAATTTTTCTGTGCTGTCTCCCTTGAACGGAATAGATTTAATAATCAGATCGTCCAGGTTACCGCTGATCATTTCTGTTTGTAATACACGTGCTTTAACAGGTCCGCTGAAAGCAGAAGGGAACGTGATGATCAGCGCTGTAGATCCCATTATGGAGCAGAATACGAGCGATATCAATCCAATATTGTTATGCCAGTTTGCAAGCGATTTTAACTGAAGAGGAGTCTTAAACGAAAGGATATTAAAAATCGGTTTGCGGTAGATCCAGAATCCGGTAATGCTCACACATACCAACGCAGCGCTTAAGAGAAAGTTAAAGACCATCCCGGTGTAGCGGGTCATTAATAAATAAACATGCAGCTCTTCTACTACATGCAGCCAGCGGTCGGGCAGCTGTTTCCAGCCGGTTTGGGTATAATAAATATGAATATCGTCTTCTATATTTTTTTTACCAAACATAATCGCCTTGTATGTTTCATCACGCTCTGATGGTGCATAGATGCGTAACATAAAATAGTCCGGATAAGCTTCAGCAGCTTCTTTATAAAGAGCATCATAGGATTTTACCGGCTGCGCGTTTTTAAATGCAACTAATTCAGGATAAACGATTGGTTCCAGATCTGATTTAAAACAAAGCACAGTACCGGTAACAGATAAGATCAATAGACCAATGCCCGCAATAATACCCGCCCAGGAGTGTATCAGATAAACCTGTTTTTTGTGAATCGCCATAAGAATAATTAATAACGGATGGTATAGGTAATCGAAGCAGTACGTCCACGGCCAGCTACATAATACAGGCTGGTTGCTGCAAATTGTGAAATGGCCGGATAATAAAACGTATTCAGTACATTATTGATACCCAGACTTAGATTGCCTTTCCAGATGTTGTAATTTATGATTAAATCAAATAATGCGTAATCCGTTACTGTACCCATACCAAAACTTTGTGTCTGGTTTTCAAATCTTTTTCTTTTTCCGGCATACAAGCCCTGCACCAGTACACGGAATTTTGGTGTAACATCGTACGAAATTCTTCCGGTTAGTTTAGGAGGGGAGATGCGTGTTCCCAAAAGATAATCGGTATAGGCACCGTCATTATTATAATCCACTTTTCCTTCTACATAAGAAGCAGTTGCCTGGAAGATCCATTTTTTCAATGTATATGTCGCCTCTGCTTCTGCACCATACAGGCGTTCCGGTGCACGTTGTACGTCAAACGAAGAGCCGATAAGCGTAACGCCGTATTTCGATGTATTGTAAAAGGCTACTGCCGAAAATATCAGACGTTTTCCAATGCGTGAATCCCAGCCGAATTCAAAATTGTTTACAAGCTGTGCTTTGGGCTGAAGATCGGTAACTTTTGATGCACTGGTCTGTCTCAGTTCGCGGCCTACTTCAGTAGTAGCATATCCTTGTCCGAAAGATACAAAAGGAGAAAACCAGCGAACAATGTTATAGCGTATGCCCGCATTAAATAGCAGTTGATTGTATTGCAGTGAACCTCCTTCAACAAAATGTGCAGGTACAATTGTTGCTAATGTATTGAAGTCAGATACAATCAGATTAACAGTTTCATAGCGCATGCCACCTCTTAAAATAAGCTTGCCCAACGTTTGCTGCATCTGTAGGAATGGTGCAAGATTTAACTGTGTAATAGGCGGTACCCATACCCGGCCATCGGTTAATTGCTGGGTTGTATTATCAGAAATAATGTCTAAACCATATTGAATAGAATTGCCCCGGATGAATGGGGTTTTTGTTTTGAAGTCAATCCTGCTCCCGATTTTTTTTGATTCAATAAATGTCTGTGCAGAGGTATTACCATTGTACGGAGGGAAATAGGCAGATGCCGGATCATACGGAAAGCGTGAATAAGATTGCTGGAAATAAACCAGTACGTTGAGAGCGGTATGTTTTATAAACGCATCGTTGCGGTAACGTAAAGTAGTATTCAAACTTCTTGTTGCCGTGCCAAGTTCATCCGGATATTTCCCCCGGGTATAAGCGGTTGCTTTTTTAACACCATACTCGCCCGAAACAGCCGTATACCCCGGTATCTGTGTACTGCTGTAATAGTTTACAGAACCTTCAATGGATGATACAGAATCAATGTGGTATCCTGATTTTCCCTGAATGTTGTAATTGTTTGTATTCGCCATGCCGCCCTGCCCTAGCGGATCGAGCGGTATCAAATCGCCCTGCGCATCATAATATTTTCCGATGTGTTCAACGGAACCGCCAACGTTAAAAAAAAAGTTTTTCTTCTGACCTGAAATCTGCTGCACGGCGCGGCCACCCATCGGACCGCTTTTCACATACGCATTGTTTGCAAATACAAGCGCTGTATTGCCTGAAACAGAAGTGATGAACTGCAGCGTATCTTTATTATACAAAGGTCTTTTAGTTACCATGTTTACAATACCGCCTGTTGAGCCATAGCCATATAAAGCCGTTGTTCCACGTACAATTTCTATCTGTTCAATGGCAGAAACATCAATGGAACGAAGCTCTCTGGAAGAACTGCGCACGGGAGTTGATTGTGGAATCCCGTCAATTAAAACAAGCATATCACGACCGCGGATACCTTGCCCATAGGTGCTGGCAGATTCCGTGCTTACCGCCATACCCGGAACTGTTTTGCCCAGCATCTCATTTAGATTGGAATTGATCGACGTTTGTTCAACAAGTGTTTTATTGTCTAGCAGCGTCATTGAAATAACTTCTTCTTCGCGTTTTCCAAAACGGTCTGCATAAATAATAATTTCATCTGAATGTGTTTCAATTAAATAAACAGCATAACTATTTCCTGGCAGTACAATCTGTGTATGATGCTGGAAGCCAACAAAATTGATGGTTAAAGTTGTTGCCTCAGTTATGTCTGAAAAGCTGAATGCTCCCGATTCATTTGTTACCGTGTGCTGCATGTGCCCCTGGGCATTTTTTACATATACATGTGCAAATGGAATGGCAAGTGAATCTGTATTTGAGTAAACGTGTCCTGAAATTATATTCTGAGCGGCAAGATATTGGGTTGTGCCTATAAAAAGAAGCAAAAGGAAACTGCTGCGCATAAATAAGGTATTGAAGTAGATAACCGCAAATTTCGGCAAAGTTGCCTGTTTCAGCTAAGCATAAACGGATTTAAAATAGGCGTATTGGTATACAGGTAATCCGTTTTAGTACATTTTTTATACAAAAAGGCACGTCTGAAAATGTAAAACGACTGATAGCTTTGCAGAAAAAAAAATACAACTATGTTTAAAAAGTATATACTTGCGCTTGCGATTGTTTGCGCAGCGTTTGTTTCCTGTAAAGATGATAAGGACGAAGCTCCTGCACCAACTACCCCCGTTGTTGAAAAAAAAACAAGCGTACTTGTAATTAATGCGATCAGCGATAATTCTTCTGCTGTAGCTTTTAAATTGGATGCCGATGCAATTGCTACGGTAGGCGCAGATTCTTATTCTGCTTATGTACCTGTTGCTGAAGGAAGCCGTAAGCTTAAATTTTCTGTAAATGGCTCTGAAAAAGAATTACCCGTTACAATAGAAAAAGATAAGTACTATACGCTTATTGTTTACGGAACGTCGGAAAACCCTGCTGTGACAGTTGTTACAGATAACATTACCACTGCGCCGCCAGCAACTAATTTTTCATACAGATACATCAACGTATTTGATTCAACCGTAACAAAATCTGTTTCGGCACAGGCATTTTATCCAAGCTTCAACAAATGGGCTACGCAGGTAGGTGCACATGAAAATATTGCATTCGGCCAAAGCAGCGCATTTACAAACTACCCTGCAGGTATAGATGCGGAATGGAGAATCATTAAAGCTGGCACAGAAACTACTAAAGGTGAACTTAGCGGAGCATATAATTCAGATCCAAGAGAGGCTGCAAATGGTGTGTATACGCCAACGGATAAAGCAAGAGGTACTGCAGGCCAGCACTTCACGTATGTAATCTTCGGGCACGGTACTACTGGTAGTTACAAACTGATTGTACACGAAAGCCAGGTTATTAAGTAATCCATTTTTTCAATTGTAAATAAAATAAAAGAGCGGCGCTGAATACGTGCCGCTCTTTTCTGTTTAATATAAAGGATATTAATAATTAATTATTTGGAATTTGGAATTTTGAATTTGGAACTTGGAATTTGGAACTTGGAATTTGGAACTTGGAATTTTACTCACCTCATGCTGCTACCACCAGCTTACGGTATTTGCCAGGGGTTACCCCAAACTTCTTGCGGAAAGAGTGAATGTATTTACTTGGGCACTGATAGCCGATTGCATAAGCAATTTCACTGATCGGGCACGTTTTTTCTTTTAGCATCACACACGATGTACACAAACGCTGTTCAACAATGTAATTATGTACCGTTGTATTAAATTGCTCTTTGAATCCCTTTTTCAATTTGAATTCATTTAAGCAAACAATTTTAGAAAGCTCTTTTAAGGTTGTTGGAGTACTTATATTTTTATCAATGTATTCCTTCGCCTGCAGGAGTTTGGGAATATCCTGAGAATTCAGGTAAACCTGTTTGATGGAATGGTCCAGAAGTTCTTCCGTAGAGACCGTAATCTCTTTTACCAGATTTAGTGCCTGTGAGAGCAGCTGCAATTTCTGTGTGATCGGGTGTTCGCCTGTTTTAGCAAGCGTTTCAGTGATCGAATTCAGGATCTGATAAATGTGAACAGGAATCTGACTTTTAAAAATAACATTTTCCGGACTCGCCAAAAACGATCTGATCTTCTCGCGCGTTTCTTCGGACCCCGGCATCGTAGACAATAGTTTTCGGATAACAGGTTTATGGAAACTTATATCGATTGAATAAATCCGACGTTGTTTAGGCAGTATCGTATTGATCGCGCCCTTCTTAAAAAATAATCCTCTGCAGATTCCTTTCTGAATAGATTCCTCTTCATCCGTATAATTGGTACCAACGGTATAATCACCTTCCAGGTAAAAACTCAGTTTGAAATATTCAATATCAATCAGCGATTTGAAGATCAAAGGTTCTTTAATATACAAATCATGAATAGTGAACGTAATGCCTTTATCAATTTCAATTCCTATAATGCTGCCTTCAACCTGAGCATGATTAATTACCACCTTGCTTACTTTATTTTCAAGAGTATATTCCGCCTGGAGGCTTGTACTGACCCTTTTTAGAAAATCATGTATGGTAAGAGTTTTCATTTTGAATTTATTATAGTTAATTATAATTAGTCTAAATTAGTTTTATTATTAAAATAATCAAAATAATAGCCATTAAATTATAATTAGGAATAATGTAATCTTGGAATAGTTAAAATTATAGGATTTATAGTATTTTTAAAATTGTATTATTTTAATAATTCATAATTCGGAATGGAACATATTTGTTCCCGAAATGCACATCGTAGCGCTTATTTTGCGCATACTTTTGTCCCCATACTCACGCTAGGGAAAATTGTTATGTATACAAAAGTAAGAAAGTCGATAGGGAGTCTGTTTGTGCGAAATAAAGGCCATCAGATCCATATAATGAATCACCAGGAGGCAAATATTAACCATTATGCCCGAACATTACAGAAAACAATTGATTTTGTAACGGCACATTTCAGAAATACCACGCAGCCTTTTTCCGGGATCACACCCGCAGATCTGAAACCAGCTGTTCAGTCCATTGATTTTAATACCACCAGTTCAAGTATTGACGATTTACTGCTGGAGGTAAAATCCATTTACAGTCAGCATGCTGTTGCCTTTCATTTGCCAAAATACATTGCACATCTAAATTGCCCGGTTGTAACCCCCTCACTTGCTGCTGAAATTATTATCAGCGCATTGAATTCGTCTATGGATACCTGGGATCAGAGTGCAGGGGGCACGTTGATGGAAATGAAACTGATTGACTGGACCTGTGAACAATTGCACTTGGGTGCTTCTGCAGACGGTGTATTTACAAGCGGCGGCACACAGTCAAATTTAATGGCGCTGCTGATGGCCCGCGATTATTATATTAACCGCACCTTGTTATACAATGTAAAAATGCAGGGCTTGCCGGAAGATGCAAAACGCTTCCGGGTATTCTGTTCGGAAAAAAGTCACTTCAGCATTAAAAAAGCATGCAGCATACTTGGCCTCGGTGAGCATGCAGTAGTATGTGTTCCTGTAGGAAATCGTTTTAAAATGAACACGAAGGAATTAAAGAACCTGATGGAAAAAGAAATTGCTCAGGGAAACATTCCGATTGCAATTGTTGCAACAGCCGGAACTACAGACTTTGGCAGTATTGATCCGTTAATCGAATTAGGGGAGTTGGCGAAAGAATACGGTACCTGGTTTCATGTGGATGCTGCATATGGCTGCGGACTGATGCTGAGCGATAACCACCGGTATAAATTAAGCGGTATTGAATATGCGAATTCTGTAACCGTTGATTATCACAAATCCTTTTTCCAGCCGGTAAGCTCCAGCGCTTTATTGGTAAGCGATAAAGACACGTTAAGACTTATGTGTTACCATGCGGATTACCTCAATCCGGTAGAGCAGGAAAAAGACGGCTATCCAAACCAGGTAAACAAAACCATTCAGACAACCCGCCGGTTTGATGCACTTAAACTTTGGTTCACACTGCGTTTAATGGGTAAAGACGTATTAGGTGAATACATTGACCAGATCATTTACACCGCTAAACAGGCAGCGAATATGATCGATAAAGATCCCGATTTTGAATTGCTGAACCATCCGGAGATCAGCACACTGCTGTTTCGTTATAATCCGTATTCCACCGAAGTTTCAGCACTGAATACCTTAAATCAGTTTATTCGGAAAAAACTGATGGATTCAGGAAAAGCACTGGTTGCAAGTACAAAAGTAAACAACGAAGTATACCTGAAATTTACCCTGCTGAATCCGGCAACAACTGCAAAAGACATTTCAACCATTTTAGAATTAATAAAAAATATCGGCAATGAATACGCAAGGAATAATTAATAAAAAACAGTGGACTGCAAATTATGTTTTCTCCACCATTATAAACTGTTTCTTAAAGGAACATACCTGCTGGCATAAATTCAACCATGTACCACAGCACGATCCGGCGCTGGCGTCATACATGAATGAATCAGCTAATTTTGAGCTGATCAAAATAAAAGATGCATCTTCTGAAAAAGAAATTTATTGCGCGGTGGATTATTTTTCTCCAACCGGCCGGCATGTATTTCGTTTTCCGATCATTTCACGAAATTCAAGAGAAGATGCATTCGGCAATATTTCTCTGGCAGATTTTATTGCGTTTGTTGAACAGATCAATGATGCAGAAAATACTGTATTAGCAGATCGTGTTCAGGATAGTTTAGCTAATACGAATACGTACATAAACTATGCCGAATCAACAGGAAAATTAAAAACCATTAATAAAGCAATTCAGTCGTTTATTGAAGCAGAGCAGTCTTTATTGCTTGGACACCAGATGCACCCGGTTGCAAAGAGCCGCATGGGGTTCAATGAAACAGCACTCATTCAGTATTCCCCGGAATGCAGCGAATCATTTCAATTACATTATTTTTTAGCTGCACCAAATATTGTTAATGAACAGAGCACACTGGAAACGCCTGTTTCCAGTGTATTAAAAGAAACATTATTGAAAGACGCTGCTACTTCGCAGACAATAAAAGATCTGATCAATAATAACAACGATACCATCATTCCATGTCACCCGTGGGAAGCGATGCATCTGATGAATGATGCACAGGTACAGAAATTATTATTAAAAGGCCATCTTAAATATTTAGGCGAAGCGGGTCCGCTGTTTACGCCAACGTCGTCTGTACGTACCGTGTACAGCAAAGATTTTCCATACATGTTTAAGTTTTCATTACACGTTAAGATTACGAACTCCGAACGTGTAAATCTGGAACGTGAGTTATGGAGAGGATACGATATCAGTCGCTTGATGAAAACCGCATGGGGTATAAATCTTGCGGCTGATTATCCTCAACTTGAATTTGTTTCAGACCCGGGTTTCTTTATGATAAAAGGAGAAGACAATGCCTGGATCGAAGGGTTTAATACGGTGGTGCGTATCAATTCTTTTTACAAAGAAGCTGCCAACCGGAATGTATCACTGATTGCCGCTCTTTCACAGGATGGCATTTATAATCAGCCGGCACGTATAAAAAATATTATCTCAACCATTGCAGGCAATACAGATGTAAGTATAGAAGAAGCTGCCAGGAGCTGGATGCGTAAATATGTTCAGGTAAGTGTTATTCCGTTGGTTGGTATTTACAATCAATACGGATTGGCTTGCGAAGCGCATCAGCAGAATGTATTGCTAGAGATGGATGCGATCGGTTACCCGGCTAAACTGTTGTTCCGTGATAATCAGGGATACTTTTTCAGAGATGGAAAGGCTGACGAATTGCTGACACACGTTTCTGATCTGGCCGAACGCAGCATGTCTATTGTACCGGAAGAAATGATTCATCCGAAGTATACATACTACATTTTGTATAACAATATTTTAGGATTGATCAATGCATTTGGTGTAAACAAACTGATTTCTGAATACAGCCTGCTGGATATTGTAGCGGAAGAACTGGAAGCAATCAGGTTTAAAGATTCAACCGGTTTTGTACACTACATGCTGAATGCGCGTGACTGGTATTTAAAATCAAATCTGGTAACAACGATCCGGAACATGGATGAAGCGCGCCAGCCTATTGAAAATCCGGCGGTGTACAGTGACTACCCGAATCCGTTTATGTATCGCTACTGCTGCAATGGCCTGATCAAGCCGAAAACAAAAGATGTCTTGTATGTAAAATATTTTGCTGAGCAGGATATCACTATTACACTTCGTGCCTTTGATATGTCTAAAGACTTAAGCATGCTGCACGGATGGTTTAACATGGAACATACCAAAGCATTCTGGAAAATGGATGGTCCGATCCGTGAACTGGAAGAATTTTACATCATGCTCATGGACTCCGATCACTCACATTCTTTTGTTGGGGAGATCAATGGTGAAGCAACTTTTACCATGGAGCCGTACTGGCCGATGCGCGATAGTGTAGGTAAATATTATGACGCATTACCAACAGATTTCGGTGCACATTTACTTATTGCACCAACAGATAAAAATAAAAAATATACCATGCAGCTTATTCAGGTGGTAATGGAATATATTTTCAATCAACCGGAAGTGGGCAAATGTATTGGCGAAGCAGATGTAAAAGCAAAACCTATGCACATGCTGATTACACGTGTGGGATTCAAATTCCAGAAAGTAATCGAGATGCCGCATAAAACCGCAAACCTTACATTCTGCGAACGTGAATGGTATAAGGAGAAATTTCCAAACGCAAGTATTTTAGAACCTGCATTATCTGACCTGGTATAACATGACGACAGGAATTATTTATGACATTGTTGGTGTAGGCATCGGCCCTTTTAATTTAGGTCTTGCCGCATTAACCAATCCGATCAAAGACCTGAACTGTCTTTTTATAGATCGTAAGACAGCATTTAACTGGCATGCGGGTTTAATGTTTGATGATGCTACGCTGCAAGTGCCGTTCATGGCAGATCTTGTAACGATGGCAGACCCGATCAGTCGCTTCAGTTTTTTAAATTACCTGAAAGAAGTTGACCGCCTGTATAAATTTTACATTCGGGAAGATTTTTTTATTCTGAGAAAAGAATATAATAAATATTGTCAGTGGGTATTAAATCAATTGGATAATTGCCGCTTCTCTCAGGAAGTAGTAACTATCACGTTTGACGAAACAGCAAAACTGTATAACATTCTGGTACGGAATACACATACAGATGAAGCAGATTGGTTTACAGCAAAACATATTGTGTTGGGTGTTGGTAATACACCCAACCTTCCATCGTATGTAAAGCCGGAACATGCGGCATATGTATGCCATGCTTCGGATTATTTACATCGTAAAGATGAATTAACACAACGTGCTTCGGTAACGGTTATTGGCTCCGGGCAAAGTGCTGCAGAAGTATTCAATGATCTGCTGTTGAATCGGAGAGCGGAAGCTGAACTTAACTGGTTCAGCCGTCCCGATCGTTTTTTTCCTATGGAGTATTCAAAACTAACGCTTGAACTTACTTCTCCGGAATATGTAGATCATTATCACTCATTACCTCCGGCAAAACGCGAAGCAATTTTGAAAGGACAGAATTCTCTGTATAAAGGAATTAATTACGATCTGATCAATAGTATTTACGATACGCTGTATCAGCAAAGTGTAGATGCAGAGCAACTTCCTGTTACATTATCACCTTGTTCTGAATTGATCGCCATAGAAGAGACGGTAGACAGCCGGATCCGTCTGCACTTTTATCATACCCAGCAGGAGCGGGGTTTTACAAAAGTAACCGATGCGGTAATTTTGGCAACAGGGTATAGTTACAGCATTCCAAAATGCCTGGAAGGCATACGGCCAATGATACAGGTTACCGAGAACGGAAAATATTTAGCCGCGCGTAATTATTCGATTGATAAAGGTAATACCATCTTCATTCAGAATGGTGAATTGAATACACATGGTTTTGTTACGCCGGATCTGGGTATGGGTGCATACCGCAATGCCAGCATCATCAATACCATTCTGGGTTACGATTATTATAAAGTTGAAAAACGTATAGCCTTCCAGAATTTCACGGCAGCACCATTGGTAAATCAATCCGCCACAATAGAAGCAGAATTATTTGTTACTCCAAACTGATGAACCGTACCATATTATTAATCATCGCGTTTCTCGCAATCTTTGCAGAGTCCTTGTTAGCGCCATACTATCCCATGTATTTTGCGAAGGTATTCGACATACACGATTCAAACACCGTAGGCTGGTATATTGGATCGTGCCGGATCGTATTTATGGCTGCTTATCCCATTTGGGCAGTTATCAGTAAGCGATATTCTCTTGGAAGCATACTTATATGTACACAAGGTATGGCAGGTGTTATATGTATAGCCTGTGCCTATAGCACAAGCTATGCAGTATTTTTCGCGTTATCGTTAGTGATGATTTTTTTTAAAGCAAGTTACCTGCTTATTTATCCGCATCTGATACAGAACAGCAGCTCCAGATACAAAGAGATCGGTGTATTGGGAATTATTTTAAATGCAGGAATGATCTGTTCTACGTTGGCAAGCAGCATCTGGATGGAGCAATTTCAAATACAATACATATTTTTAATAATAGCAGCCTTCGATTTTTTACAAATGATTTTCAGTTATTATTTTTTATCTGCCGATATACGATCTGTTGTTTCGGAAAAAACAGCACATGCAGAACCTGCGGTTCCAGTATTTTCATTGGTACGGATAGGCTTGCTTACATTATTTTTATATCTGCTGTCAACAACCTTACGGCCTTTTTACACAGAATTTATTTTAGGACAAACCAGATATGCACACACTATTTTAGAAGCCGGATGTTTATTCATACTACCGAGTTTATCCGTTATTCTTTTTTATTTTATTTTCCGAAAAGAAAATTTTTCCAGATCAGACATGACGATTCTGGTTGTGGCAGGTTGCTTTGCCCTGAGTGTATATGTGCAGCAATTTGAAACACCGTTTATACTTATCTGCTTCATTCGTATTGTGTATGGATTTTTACTGTTCTATTTATGCGTATATCTGGATCTGTTATTTTTTGAATCTGTAAGCAGTGCACATGTCGCAGTGTGGTACGCATTCATTCATGTCATTCAGAATATTGCTTACCTGACAGCACCTTTGTATGTGGGGTATAAAATAGGCGTGAATGGCTTGGATGCACAATTTGATATTGCTTTCGTATGCGCTTTATTATTTCTTTCAATTCTTACAGTTACAAGTATTTCATTTAAACGTAAAACACATAGATATGAATCATTCCGATAATTTGATAAGCCAGGATTTTCAGACGGGAATCAGGCATCTGAAAAAAGATGTCTGGAACCTGGCAAACCGTAAACATATAACAAAAGTATTTGCAGAGTTTTTACATGAATGCCTGATTGATCCGGTTCAGACAAAAACAGAAACAGCTCTTGTTCATTTCCGTTTAGCTACAGACAGCCCTGCTGTTTATTATACCTTTTCAGGCGAATACCGTGCAATGGACTACTGGCACCTGGATCCGAATTCAGTTGTTAAGCATGTCGATGGTAAAACTCAGCCTGCGCTGGATGTTATTCAGTTTTTTTTAGATATAAAAGAAACGCTTGGTGTTAAGCCACTAACGCTTTCAAAATTCATTGAAGAAACATACAATACCTTATATGCGGATGCCTATATTTTAGCACAAGGGAGAATCGGTGCGCATTTATTGGTCGATGCACCATATACAATTATTGAGCATCAAATGGATGGGCATCCTTGGGCCACGGTAAATAAAGGGAGGATTGGTTTCAGCTACGAAGATTATTTAGACTTTGTACCTGAAGCAAACAAGATGACAACCTTATTCTGGCTGGGCGTTCATAAAAGCAAAGCTTCGTACGCACATACAAAAGAATATAACTATGAACGTCTTGTGCAGGAAGAGTTAGGTATTGATCTGCAGGAAGAATTTAATGCAGTTCTTTTTTCGCATGACGTTAATCCGGAGGAATATTTATTTTTACCCGTACACGAGTGGCAATGGAAACACAAACTGACGTTTTTATTTGCAGGGGATATTGCCAATCAATACATTATTCCGCTAGGCAAAGGTAATGACAGCTATACGCCGCAGCAGTCTATTCGTACATTTTTCAATACAGATAAACCGGAGAAGCTTTATGTCAAGACAGCAATTTCTATATTAAATACTTCTGTATACCGGGGACTTTCACCGGCAAAACTTTCTGTTGCACCTTTTGTAACTACCTGGGTGAAAAATAAACTGGATACTGATCCGGTTTTAAAGCGTCTTGGATTTACCTTGCTTGGAGAAGTTGCAACCATTGGTTACAAGCACAATCACTATGAGCAGGTTGAAAACGGTCCGTATCATTATAAGGAATTACTTGGTGCCATTTGGAGAGAAAGCGCCACAAACTATCTGAACGAAGGTGAACGGATCATGACCATGGCTTCGTTATTATATGTGGATGAAAACGGAAAATCATTTACCGCGGAACTTATCCGTAAGTCGGGCTTAACACCGGAAGCATGGTTAAAAGTATATTTGAAATCATACCTTACACCTATATTACATATTTTCTATCAGCATAAGTTTTTCTTTAGCCCGCATGGTGAAAATACTATTTTGGTAATACAGGATTATGTGCCGGTACGCATTATCATAAAAGATTTTGTTGAAGAGATTGTGTTGACACAGGACGGCAGAAATGAAGCACCTGAAGAAGCAAAAAATATCTTGAGAGATATTGATGATGAATATGCTACATTGTTTATTTTATCCGGCGTGTTTGATGGCGTGTTTCGTTATTTATCCAATGTATTCCAAAGTTATGTTGGTCTGGATGAAAAAATATTCTGGCAGCATGTAGCGCAAGTAATTGATGGGTATCAGAAAGATCATCCGGAATTTAAAGAACGGTATGAAAAGTTTGATCTGTTTATTCCGGAATTTATTCGTGTATGTATCAATCGGGTGCGTTTGTTAACATACGGCTACTCTGAAGAAGCTTCGATTCCTATGCCGGAGATCTGCGGAACACTCATTAATCCTGCTGCTATAAATAGAAAAAAATAATTTTGATGATACTAATTTCTATCAAAGAAAGAATAATTAAGTACTGCCCATATTATTTTTAGAAATTAAGCGAAGAAAAAAGAAAAGGCATCCGGATCCGGATGCCTTTAAACAGCTAGTTGAAATAAAAAATTTATAATTCTATAATCTGAAATTCAGTACGCCTGTTATCCTGGTATTGCTGCTCCGTACATTCTGTACATGCACAATTAGTAACAGGTAATGTTTCTCCATACCCTTTAAATTTCAACCGGTCAGCAGAGATACCTCTTTCAACTAAATAGGTCACTACAGCACGCGCGCGGTTTTGAGAAAGTTTCATGTTGTATACATCCGAACCTCTGCAATCTGTGTGTGAATTCAACTGAATTTTCATGGTTGGATTTTCAGTCAGTAAATTCATCAGTTGATCCAGCGCTGGTTTTGCATCCTGGCGGATAGTAGCTTTATTATAATCATAATAGATATCGTCAATTTTATAGATTTCACCTACTTCCAGTTTTTTCATGTATAAGGTGTCAACGATACGTGTGGTGCCAGAACCGCTTTCAATGCCTTTTGTTGAAACAAAGCGTTGTTTACTGTAATAATTTGTTTTTAATCCATACATGTAATACATGCTGTTAGGTTTTAATTCAACGTTTAATTGTTCACCGGTAGCAAGTCTTATTGTATCTTTCTTTTTTCCTTCTTTTTCAATCCACACAATGGAAGGGTCTGTTATAGGAAATTTTGTTTTTTCATCCAGAATAATTGTTGTATAGCTGATCTGAAAATCAGATTGCATGTTTATTATTTTCTTAATCGTATCGTTTCCGATAACATCTAAGGTAGAAAAAGGAATTTCCACAGGCCTGTATCCGGCTTTATTTATACGGGCATTGTAGTCTGTTTGCAGATACAGCGGTGTAACAGTATTTCCGTTTTTATCACTGGAAAGCGTTCGCGCATCCGGCTTGCTGATTAATTCTATATAACAGTTTTCCAATGGTTTTTTTGTAGCGCCGTCTATAATAATCAACTTAAGAAATATACTCTGTGCAACATACGAGTAGATGTTGTCATTGTCTTTTGGAGCAGGCCTGTTGGAAGCAAAGTGTGCTATAGATCCATTTCTGGATTCTACAAACGACATGTCATCATAGGATGAATTTACCGGGATGCCCATATTATTGAGTACCACAAATACGCCTTTTTGTTTATCCCATTTTGATTTATATATATCCAATCCTCCCAGTCCAACCCAGCCATTCGATGAGAAATATAAAATACTGTCTCCATCAAAGGAAGGGAATACTTCATCACCTTCAGTATTAATACCCTTGCCTAAATTTACCGGCTTTGTCCATTTGCCGCGTGCATCCAAAGTAGTCATATACAAATCAATTCCACCCTCGCCGCCAGGCATGTCGGAAGCAAATACCAGCATTTGTCCGCCATAACTGAGCGTTGGGTGGATTGTCGAATATGTACTTTTGTTATGTACAAATGGTTTTATTTTTTTGTACTCTTTCGTATCCGGATCCTGTTTACTCGCAACCATAATCTGTAAATGAACAAGTTTATTCGGATCTGATTTCGGCCCGTTGTTAATCATGCTTATACCCATGTTGGTACGTGTAAAAAACATGGTATCACCATCGTGACAAAACGTGCACGGTCCATCGTGGTATTTACTGTTTACTTTTGTACCTAAGTTCTTAACAGCTTCACTTGCTCTTCCTTCTGCATTTAACTCCGTATAACGGATCTGATAAAAGGAATGTCCTGTCCATTTATCTTTTTTTGAACTTTCTGTGCTGTATACAGAATCTGTTGTAAATACTAAATCATTTTTTCGTAATGCCGGCCCAAACTCAAAACCATCTGTATTAAAGGATTCAAAGTAAATGGCTCCGGTTGGAGGAAGCTTTAATAATGAATCGGCATAATCACAGCTTCTGATTTCATTTGTAATACTTCTGTTTGCCGGATTATTATTCTGATACGTTATCAAAAGCTGCTTCGCTTCTTCGTATCTGCCTAAGGTCATTAATGTTTCTGCATAATGCGGGTAAGCAGCGTTAGGAAAAGAATTGCTTTTTATTGCAATAGAATAGCAGGCAACAGCTTTTTCAAATTCGTCAATCATACGATAGCAGTCAGCAAGTTTAACCATGATGGCAGCATCATTGTTATGCTCTACTACTTTTTCATAATGATCAATAGCTGTAGCGAATGCTAAATGGGTATACATATAATCTGCAATCATCAGATCTTTGTCTCTTTTTGATTGTGCATATGTTTCGGTATTCAAACTAAAATACAAAGCGATCAGAATAAATATATGGACTCTCATATAATAAAATGGTTAAAAGTTCTTAGAATAATTTTATGAATCGAGGGTTCATATATTTGTTTTTGTCTTTGATGAAATCAAAACCTACAGTAAATTCATGTGTGCCATTATTGTATGTTCTTAATTCAGATAATGCATAATCGTAAGCATAGCCGATACAGATATTATTTGTGATCTGCATGAATAAAACACCTTCAATAGATTTATCTGTTCTATAGGTGGCACCAATCATAAACCGGTCATAGAAAAAACAGGAGAGGTTTAAATCTGCGTTAAAAGGAAGTCTATACATATCATTGACCGCATAACGCATCAATACCTGCGGTTCTAATTTTACAACGGGGCTGATCGTAAAAATATACCCCCCGCTTAAGAAATATGTCCGTACTTGCTTCCCATAAATATCACCGCCCGGGTTATAGCTGTTTTTATCATATCTGTTTTGTGCCAGAAACGGAACGGCAAAACCCGCATAATAATTTTTACCGGTGTAGTATACACCTGCTCCAAAATTTGGCATCGGTACATTCGAAACATCTTTTGAGTAATTAATATTGGGATCATTCTGGTCGGATGGATTCAGTTTGCTATAGTCAGCACTGTAAAGCGTTGTTCCAACCTGCAACCCGAATGATAACATGGATTCATTCGAAAGTTTTATTCTATAGGCACCATAAGCCATTAAGTTCGTGTTTGTAACGATACCTGCTTTTTCAGAATTGAGGGAAAAACCGGCAGCTATAGATCTGAACGGTTTCATGTAGCTGCCTATCGGACCGTCAATTGTAATGGTTCCGCCTGTAGGGGCACCTGCAATGCCTGTCCATTGTTTTCTTCCATATACGTTTACTGTTGTTAAGTCCTTATTTCCTGCATAAGCAGGATTATACAAGAGTTTGTTAAACATAAACATGGTATAGTGAGGATAATTTTGTCCTTTACTAATGAATACAATAGCAGAGGTACATAGCATTAGTAGTAATTTTTTCATAAAATCGCTGGTAAAAATTGTACTGGTAAAATAGCTGTGTTGTTTTAATTTTAAGAATGTGAAGTCATTGTTAAAAAATGAACTTCACATTCTTATGTATTTGCTTGAAAAGTATTTTGAAAAGTTTTATTGAATCATTACAAATCCTGTGTATTCAGATTTTCCATCCGGAACTTCAGGTGTACTTAATTTTAACAAGTAGTAGTATGTACCTGCAGGAAGCGGACCTGAATCATTTTTGTTTCTGCCTGTCCAGTTGTTTTCATAATCATCATTTTTAAAAACAACATCCCCCCATTTGTCAAATATCTGAAGGGAAGTATTCGGGAAGTTTTCTATACCATCAACAACTAATACATCATTTAAGCCATCGTTGTTAGGTGTTACTACATTGTGAATGTTAAGAGCAATATCACAATCGGCTTTGAGAACAATGAAGCTTTCAGAAACAGCACACATATTTTTATCAAAGATTGTTACAATGTGCGTATCTGCTGGAAATCCATATAGCTGTGTATTTGATGGGTCTAAAACCATTGAACGGTTCAGATAGCTGTAAGGAGCAATACCACCTGAAATATTTAATTTTATCTGACCATCATTATCAGCACAGGTTGAATTTACTGTAGTGCCGTTTAATGAAAGAACTGCAGGTTCGTTTATTTCAAATTCAAGATGAATGCCGCAAGTATTTGCATTGTCAGTAATATCTATTTTATATGTTCCTGCACCAAGCTGCGTAATTTTATCTGTTGTAGCTCCGTTGTCCCATACATACTGATATGAGGCAGAAGCAGATGTTGGTGTAATTGAAATCATACCATTTGCATTGCCATTACACGTAATATCTGTAGCAACTGAAGTCACATCCGGAATCAATTTTATTGTCACAGGAATGATTGCAGAAGTGTTGCTGCATCCATTTACTGCAGTAGCAGTAACTGAATAGTCGCCGGCTGCATTTGCGGTGATTGAATTTCCTGTTTCTCCAGTACTCCATACCAGATCTGAACCGGCGCTTGCAGTAGCAGTTATCATTACAGTACTATTAGAGCAGATGTCTGTTGCGCCGGATGCTGCTATTGAAACAGTTGGTGCCGGTTTCGATGAAACAAGTACAGATTGAGGAAGTGAGATACATAAGTTCCCGTCTGTAGCCGTTACAGTATATGTACCGGCAGTGCTTACGGTAATGTTATTGGTTGTAGCGCCATTGTCCCAAACTACCGTTGCACCTGCAGATACAATGCTTATTAATTCTACGTCACCGTTTTCACAGAATTCAGCTGTGGTGCCATTTGAAATAGACAGTGTAGGTAATGCAAATTCAGCTACAACTATTGATTCAGGAACAGACGTACATAAGTTTGCGCCCGTAGCTGTTACGGTATATGTTCCTGCTGTATTTACGGTTATGTCATTTGTTGAAGCACCATTACTCCAAAGTACAGATGCTCCTGCTGAAGGAAGGCTGCTTAAAACTACATCCTGACCGGTACAGAAACCAGTTGTTCCGCTTGTTATAAGAGTAAGTGTCGGAACAGGAAGCGCTGTTACAGTAACAGACTGTGGAAGCGAAGCACATAAATTTATATCCGTTGCTGTTGCAGTATACGTACCGGCTGTATTTACAGTGATGTCAGTTGTTGTCTCACCATTGTTCCAAACGACTGTTGCACCAGCTGAAACAACGCTGCTTAATAGTATTTGCTTATCTGCACAGAAACTTGCCGTGCTGCCATTTGTAATAGATAAGGTAGGTAGTGTATATTCAGAAACAATAATTTGTTTAGGAAGCGAAATGCATAAGTTTGCATCCGTTGCTGTTACCGTATACGTACCTGCAGTATTTACAGTAATATCATTGGTTGTGGAACCGTTGCTCCATAATACTGTTGCCCCAGCAGAAGGAATACTGCTTAATACCACATTTTTGCCTGTACAGAAACCAGTTGTTTCGCTGGTTGTAAGAGTAAGTGTCGGAACAGGAAGAGATAATACAGTAACAGATAAAGGAAGTGACGCACATAAGTTGGCATTTGTAGCTGTCACGGTATAGGTGCCTGCAGTATTTACAGTAATATCATTTGTTGTAGCGCCGTTGTTCCAACGTACAGTAGCACCCGCAGAAGGCACACTGCTTAATAGAATATCCTTGTCAGCGCAGAAGCTTGCTGTCGTTCCGTTGGTTAAAGATAAAGTAGGTACAGCAAGCTCTGTTACTACAACAGACTTAGGAAGCGAAGCACATAAGTTTGCATCTGTAGCTGTCACGGTATAGGTGCCTGCAGTATTTACAGTAATATCATTTGTTGTAGCACCATTGTTCCAGAGCACTGTTGCGCCTGGAGAAGGCAGACTGCTTAATACTACATCTTTGCCTGCGCAGAAGCTTGCTGTAAGCCCGGTTGTAAGATCAAGTATAGGTAAGTCAAGAGAAGAAACAGTAACAGACAAAGGAAGTGACGCACATAAGTTGACATCCGTAGCTGTTACCGTATACGTACCTGCAGTGTTTACTGTAATATCATTTGTTGTAGCGCCTGTATTCCAAAGCACCGTTGCACCTACTGATGGTACGCTGCTTAATAAAACGTCTTTACCCGCACAAAAAACAGCGGTAGTACCGTTGCTAACAGATAATGTAGGTAAGGGAAGAGCTGTTACGGTAATAGATTTTGGAAGGGAAGCACATAAATTAGCATCTGTTGCTGTTACCGTATATGTTCCGGCAGCATTTACAGTAATATCAGTTGTAGTAGCGCCAGTGTTCCAGGCAACAGTTGCACCGGCAGATGGCACACTGCTCAATACAAGATCTTTACCTGTACAGAAACTGGCTGTTGTACCGTTTGTTATATTAAGTGTAGGTAACGGCAGAGCTGTTACGGTAACAGTTTTTGGAAGGGAAACACATAAATTAGCGTCTGTTGCTGTTACGGTATATGTTCCGGCTACGTTAACCGTAATATTATTTGTAGTAGCACCATTGTTCCAGGCAACAGTTGCACCGGCAGAAGGCACACTGCTTAATACAACATCTTTACCGGTACAGAAGCTTGCTGTTGATCCGGTTGTAAGGGTAAGAGTAGGCAAGGTAAGCAATGACACGGTAACTGTTTGTGGAAGTGAAGCACATAGGTTTGCATCGGTTGCTGTAGCTGTGTAAACGCCGGGTAAACTTACTGTAATGCTGTTGTTGGTAACACCATTGCTCCACTGTACCGTTGAACCTGCAGAAGGTACGCTGGTTAAGGTTACATCTTTGCCTGTACAGATGCCGGCAATTGGTCCGTTGGTAATAGATAATGTAGGCAATGCAAGCTGGGAAACTACTACTTGCTGTGCTACAGAAGAACATCCGTTTGCGCCTTTTGCCGTCACGGTATAGTTACCGGCTGTATTTACAGTAATATTGTTTGTTGTAGCACCATTGCTCCAGAGAACGCTTGCACCTGCAGAAGGGGTGCTGCTTAATACTACATTTTTACCTGCACAAAAATTTGCTGTAATGCCGTTGGTAATATTTATTGTAGGAATAGGTAATGCCGTAACCGTTATAGTAGAAGATGTACTCATACAGCCGGAAGCATCTTTGGCCGTATAAGAATATGTACCGGCCGTAGAAACTGTTATCGGGCTGCCTGTTGCTCCGTTGCTCCAGATAATATTAGTTAAGCCAGGAGCATTTGCTGTCAGAGAGATGCTGCTGCCTGCACAAAAAGAATTTGTTGCAGAAGTTATACTTACAGGTGCAGGTAATAATTTAAAGTGCATGGCATTAAACACATTTAAAGAAGCCAGTAAATTAAGACCGCCAAAGGTTAATTTTAAATGACTGATATCATAAGAGCCGGCAGGAGTTATAAAACCTAAATAATATTTGTCTGTTGTTCCATCTATAAGTCTTAAATCAGCCAATGCGAAACTCGGACTTGTCGCAACCTTTACACCTGCCGTACTATACGCTTCCAGGATTAAAGATTTTAAAAGGCTTAGTGAAAGAATCGCTCCGGATTGGTTAATGGTTACACCAACATATTCTCCCGCATTTCCTTTAGTAGAAAATGACAGGTCTAATATCGGATTGCTTAATATAGGAGCATTCATTGTGGCAAAATCTGTTGTGCTTGCGCTGATCGCATTGCCGCTGTTTGTTACATATGGTCCTAACGGGCCTGAATTTGAAAAACTAATGATACCATCTGCATACACAGGCGGACAAGGTGTTTGAAGTTTTGCATTGTATATTCTAAACTCTTTGAAGGTATTTACATTCAATAAATTTGATAGCTCAAGTGTAACTTTTTTGATCTTATAATTCGCTGTAGCATCGGTCATGTATCTGATGGTGTATATATTTGAGCCGCTAAGCGATAAATTAAGCCCTAATACACTTGTGCCTGAACCTGTAGCAACCAATGCATTACTTTCATCATATACTTTTATAGTCACATTATTTAACAGAGAAGTTGATAGAGAGAGAAGGTTTAATAATAGTCCGGATTCCTGAACATCAAAGGAAATAATATCACCGGCATGGCCACTCGTTGGGAAAGAGACCGTAATGCTTGATGTCGATAAAATATTTACGGATGCATCAATGTATGCGTAGTTGGAGGGGTTGCCATCAACTAATACATTTGCCTGAACAAAGTCAGAACTGCTGGCAACAACGGCATCGGCTTCTATAATGAGCTGTGCGTTACAATGGAGGTTTAATACAGTCAACGCCGTTGACCATATTAAAAAAGTGTATAAATTTTTCATAGCTGCTGAAAGTTTATATGATACTTTTTTAATCAGTAAAAGTTGATTTTTTATATAAATATTACATTTTAAACATATTTACGGCTTTATTTTAATTTTGGTTTGCTTATTTTATATATAATATATTAAGCTATTGATTATCAAAATAATAAATTTTTATTTATATAATTATACCAATTTGATTATTTTAATCAATAATTTAAAAATTAACATTTTTTCTTAAAATCATACTTTATTGTTGTTATCATATGTAAAAAGATACATTGATTTATGTTGTAATATTTGTGTAATTAATTTGTATAAAATGCTATTTTTATAAAGGAAATGGGGATAATAGGAGAAATGCCAAATTCTAAAAAATGAATTTTGGCGAATGAATTGTTAAAAAGTATGCTTTTTAGATTTGTATAAGAGGCGATATCTTAAGCATAAAACAATGGACAATAACCGGTTTTTCAGAAGTTAATAGTTTGAATAATATTTACGGCTTAAAATCAATTCTTCAACTTCTTTACTTACCAGGTAACGGATAGATTTTTCCTGTTTTACCAGATTACGGATATATGTCGCAGATATTTCAAGAAGAGGAGCTGCAACTAATCGCACGTTTTTGTGTTCACGTAAAAAACTATTGGATGAGTCTGGTCGTGGATATACGTATAAAGAATAGTGATGTAAAATCTGTTCGTGATTTTTCCAGTTCGTGAATTGATCCAGGTTATCTTCACCAATAATCAGCACAAAGGAGTGCTGCGGATATTTGTCGCTTATATACGTAAGGGTGTCTACTGTATAACTAGGTTTAGGAAGGCTGAATTCGATATCACTGGCTCTGAATTTTGGATTATTTGCTATAGCGGCTGTTACCATGTCAAACCTGTCAAATTCATGTAACAGCGATTGATTTTTTTTGAATGGATTTTGCGGACTGACAACATACCATACTTCATCCAGATCAGTTGTTTCAGCCATTGTGTTACCAATGATCAAATGGCCAACATGTATTGGATTAAACGAACCAAAGAATAAACCGATTTTCATGGTAATAAAAAGTATTGTCTGTTTCGCTTTTTACCGAATAAACAAGGAGAAGATAGGATTATTTACTGTTGTTTTCAAGAAAATGATCAATCAGCTGATGGGCTTTAACAAACGTTTCTTCCAGGCGGTCATTTACAAGAATTACATCAAACTGGTCCTGAAAAGAAGATTCGTATTTCATTTTTTCCAGGCGAGCTTTCAGGCTGTCTTCGGATTCTGTATTGCGGTCTATCAGGCGTTTTTGAAGTTCTTCGATGGAGGGTACTTTAACAAAAACAGAAAGAGCTTTGTCGCCAAACTGTTCTTTTAAACTCAAACCGCCTTTTACATCCACATCAAAAATTACATGTTTTCCCATGTCCCAGATGCGTTGAACTTCAGAACGGAGTGTGCCATAATATCTCCCGGGATATACTTCTTCCCATTCAACAAATTCATTGTTTTGTATCCGACGTTCGAATTCATCAACCGAAAGAAAATAATAATCTTTGCCGTTGGCTTCTTTACTTTCCCGCATTTCTCTTGTACAGGCAGAAATGGAAAATCCAATACGAGGGTCAGTGTTTAATAAATGCTGAACGACAGTTGTTTTGCCGGAGCCGGAGGGAGCTGAAAAAATAAATAATTTTCCTTCCATACAAATTAACAATTCTTATTAATGTTGCCTCTGATGCTTTCGATCAGGTTAGCAGGCACAGGGCGCTGTTCTAACTTATGCTTGATTACTTCCTTTACAGCTTTTTCAATGTTGTAATGATCATAACAGGGCGAACATTGATCAATATGCTCCTGGAGATAAAGCATTTCTTCCTTTGTTGCTTCTCCATCTAAAACGGTGTTAAGCCTACATAAGCAATCTTTACAACAGTAGCGTTGTTCGGTCTTTTTACCGACTAATTTATTTACAACCTCTTTAATAAAATCAATCATGACAGCTTAGCTTAATCGTGTTTCTTTCGTTGATCCTTATAACCCATTGATTGGGCATATTCCTGTAATTTTTCTTTTAATACATTTCTGGCTCTGTGCAGTCGGGAACGTACCGTTCCAATAGGAATGTCTAATATTTTAGCCATTTCTTCGTACGTAAAACCTTCCAGATCGCATAAAATGATGATGGTTCTGAAATCTACATCCAGCGCATTCAGCGCATTGGCAACTTCGTCGCCAATCATATTATTTAATGAATCTACCCGCAGATCGCTGGTGATAGGTTCATTTACTTCATCTGAGTTATAATAGGATTCAACTTCCTGATAATCGACTTTATTAGGCTCCTTCGTCTTGCGGCGATATTCATTAATAAAGGTGTTTTTCAGGATTCTAAACAACCATGCTTTTGCATTAGTTCCTTTTTCGTAAGAATCAAAAAAACGATATGCTTTTAAATAAGTCTCTTGTACCAAATCATTTGCATCGTCTTCATCTAAGGTTAATCTATAACCGAAGTTGTAAAGCGGGCCCAGTAGGTGCATAAATTCCTTTTCAAAAAGGCTATCCTTTTCTTCCTTACTTTTATATCGGGTTTTGGAATTTTGCTCCTCCATTCAATCAATAATGTCTATATTTACAGACTTTATGGTTTAATTACTAATACCAAATATACGCTTTTTTGTTAAAGTTGTAGGGTATCAACAAAGTCGTTTGATGAAATTATCAGGTAAAAATATACAAATAAATATAGCATTTATTAACAATTGGTTCCTCATTGCCGGTTGCCTTGCTTTGGTCGGTATCTTTTTTTCACGCGCTATGATCAGTATCGGAATGATTGGTATTGCGTTGCTTTATTTTTTAGACCGTGGCTGGGCAAAATCATTCACATGGAAACAGGAAGATTTACAATGGTTTGCAGGCTTACCTATATTAATTATTTATTTGATCGGGGTGTTATGGACCGATGATTATTCGTACTGGACGGAACGTGTGCAGGTAAAAATTCCTCTGTTGTTTTTACCATTAGGCTTCTGGGCAGTAAAAGATTCGATCACGCGTGCTACCATAGATGTACTGATCATGATCTTTATTTCGTTGTGTGCTGCTACAGCATTGGGCAGTTTTATTTATTACCTGCTACATTATAAAGAAATAACAGAATCATATAAACATGCGAAAACAATTCCAACAATTATTGAGCATATTCGCTATAGCCTGTTGCTAACGATTGCTTTTTTTGCATCCATACAAGCCTATTTGACATCTTCTGTAATGGTTACAAAAGTGCAAAAAGGTATTGTAGCCGGTTTGGGTATATTTCTTTTTTTGTTTTTACATGTGTTATCTATTCGCAGCGGCTTATTGGCCTTATACACCACATGTTTTCTCTGGCTCATCATTCAGGTATTTAAAAGTGGAAATAAAAAACTGTTGCTGCTTTTTCCTGCTGCTGCTGCTTTTTTAGTCGCCATGTATTTCTTTGTGCCTTCGTTGCACAACAAAGTGAATTACATGGTACGCGATGTAAATCAATTTGTAACAGGTAAAAGTGTAAATAATTATTCAGACGGAAACCGTTTGCTGTCGATGAAGATCGGGGTGGAGGTTGGTATGCAGCATCCATGGATTGGTGTTGGGAGCGGTGATGTACAGCAGGAAATGAATGCAGTATATAAAAAAGAATATCCGGATATTGATGAACACAACTGGCTCATTCCACATTCGCAATTCGTATATATCTTTACGGCATTGGGTATCATTGGTTTTGTAATCTTTATGATCTGTCTCATTTATCCATTCTTAAATAAAGAAGTGTCTCTGGATATTTTCTGTATGGCCGTTTTGGTAAGTACATATACGTCCTATTTATCCGAAGCAACGCTTGAATTGCAGCAAGGTATTGTATTGGTAAGTTTATTGTTTGGCATGGCGTATATCCGTTTATTTTCAAAAGAGTAAATGATCTGGATCATTTTTATAGCAGTGTTTGCAGGTATTTTGATTTATTACCGGAATCAAGGTGTACCGGTAATGCTTTTTCATCAGGTACATGAGGGCTCAAATGTAAAACCGAAGGAGCTGGAATCATATTTCAGTTATTTGTCTGAAAATAAGTATCAGACAATTACATTAAGGGAAATTGATGCTTTGTATAAAGCGAAACAAAAGCTCCCGGAAAAATCAATTGTTCTTACATTCGACGATGGCTATTACGACAACTACAGCGTTGTTTTTCCTTTATTAAAAAAATATAACCTGAAAGCGATTTTTTTTGTTAATACATTATTTGTCGGAGAAGCATACGATCGTTCTGCAACAACATATGAACTGGCAGATCAGGTTAATTCAAATCTGATCGCCAATTATTTTAATTCATTGCCGACACAAAGCACACAGTATTTTTCCTGGGAAGAAATGCGCGAGATGGAACGGAGCGGATTGGTAGACATACAATGTCATTCGCACCGTCATGGTATGGTGTTTTCAAATACCAGATTCAAACAGGTTGTAAATGTACATCATGTATCAGCAGGAGATTATTTTGTTTTAAATGGTTCTGTGCAATCAGGTTTTCCGCTCTTTAAAATGCGCGGCGAGTTAACACAGGCCGGTTTACAGATTGATGAAGCAGGCAAGGCATTGTTTAAAGAATATTATTCAGGTCTGGAAAAACAAGCCCTTTCTAAAAAAGAAAAGAAACAAAAAGCGCAGCAATTTTTTACAGAAGAATTTATTCAGCAGCATGTTCATGCGTATAGCGATGCTGAATTTAAAGCGCGTGTTGAAAAAGAAATTGCTGAAAACAGTACACAGATCAATACACATTTGTCACATAAAAAAGCACTTGGTTTTGCCTGGCCGTACGGACATCAAAGTACTGTTTCGCTTCCATGGATCAAAGCGTTGGGTATAACCTATTTTTTTACGTGCAAGAAAGGTACAAATGCACGGATATTAAACCCGGATTTTATTTACAGAATTGAACTGCGGAAAGTAACAGCAAAAAGATTGATCACGCTTACAAAGATTAATTCTAATTTTGCCTTAGGCTGGCTGTACCGCTGGATAAGCTAGTGTCTAAGCGTCGTAGCTTAGTACACTGAATTTATACCGTCTTAAAAAAATCGATGTGTTCCTCATGAATCTTTTCAACCGAAAGATTTGAAACCGCATACGTATAGCCAGCTGCAACATTTTTTTTGTTTTGTTCCGGACTGTTCATTGCTGTATGAAGTGCTTCAGCCAGCAACTGCGCATTTTTCTTTTCTGTTACATAACCTCTGCCTGTCACTAGTTCATTCAATCCGCCGGCATTGGTAGAAACAACAGGTACTTTATATACGAAAGCATCCAGCACACTACTGCCCAGGCCTTCTTCTTGAGAAGACATGACAAAGTAATTAAAGATGCTGAAGTAATCTTCTACACGTTCTTTAAAACCAATCAATTTATAATAATCCTGAAGGTTATTGTCTGTAATAAATTGCTGTATGGTTGCCGCTAATGGTCCGCTGCCAAAATGCAGCAGTACAAAGTCTGAACGCTTGGTACGAAGAATATTTACCGCGTTCACCAAGGTGACCGGGTCTTTATGCGGAACGAGTGCTGCTGTAGTTCCGATAATGTTCTTGCCGGAAATTGTTAACTTTTGGAGTAATTCCTGTGCACGTGTTTTGTTTAACGTTTTTTCCGTTACACAATCAGAGATTACAACCGTTCTGGTTTTAATACCTGATTGTTTGAGTATTTTTTCTATCGCTCCGGAAACACAGATAATACCGTCGCAGGCATTGTATTTTAATAAAGTAAAAAATCCCTTCGGAACAAAATCCACACGTCTGGATAAAATGACTTTGCTGTTATGAAATGGTTTTGTAAGTATGCAATAAGTTAACTGCTTCGATGTTTGCGTATGAAGGATGGAATAGTTTTTACCATATTCCATCAGGAAACCGATAGACTTTGTGCTGGATGTTAGGGGGTGACAGGTAAAACCCGCTGCAGCTGCCTGCACATGCAGTGCAGAATTTTCGAAACAAAGCAGCTCTGCCTCATGACCCAATTTCCTGAAGCCAATCAGTGCAAGGAGTGTCTGGTTTTCGCCGCCACGCCAGCCTTTTTCTGTATTGATCTCTAGTATGCGCATAGCTTATCGGTTTTGCAAAGCGCGTAGCTTAGCATATTTCTGATACGTGTAATTGAAGTTAAAACAGGCGATCCGGAAACCCATAGCTCCGTCTAAGATACCAAGCTTGAAAAAATATTCTTTGATGAATGTAAAGGGCGGACTGATGTATAATTTAATCCACGAAGCCTTTTTGCCACGCGCCAATAATCGTTCAGCAAAGAGGGTAGTATACGTATCTGATTTCGACAGGTAGTCTTCAACAGAGTCGTATGAATAATGCAGGATACTGTTTTTTAGGGAAACAATTTCATACCCTTTTGGGTAGATGAGTGTTTCATGTACCGCAAGCGTATCCCATTCGGTATGTTTTTTATTGAACAGGCGGATGTGGTGCTGCGGGTTCCAGCCGCCGAATCGAATGAGCTGGTTGCAGAAATAGGTTTTAAACGGAATGTTGAATAACTGCAGGGGAGCAGTAAGCGGAAGCTGTTTTAACTCTTCAAGTAAGCCTGGTGAAACAACTTCGTCGGCATCAATCGATAAGATCCAATCGTATCTGGCGTATAAATGTCCGGTGTTTTTCTGTTTACCATAACCGCCCCATTCCTGCTGAACAAACGTTACGTTTAATTCCCTGCAGATCTCCGGTGTGCGGTCGGTACTGTATGAATCAATGATCACAATGTCATCTGTTAAAGCAGATACTGCTTCAATCGTCTTACGGATTTTATTTTCTTCGTTAAACGTAATAAGAACAACAGAAATATTCGATGCCGGATCCTTCATGTATCAGGGTTCAGTTAAATAGTTGCTGCTTGACCGATGGTGTATGCAGGGAATTTCCAGCGATTCTTTTTGCCCCCTAACTTGCGGATATTTTTTTTCAGGAAAGGAAGTGTTTCATATTCCAGTTTTGGCTTGATCAATACATCCGGACGAATAGAATCTATATCCTGGATCATCTGCTCAACGGAACCTCTGTTTAAATGATATTTAAAAAACTCTGCCAGCACAATTCTGAATTCCTTGAAGTTCCAGTAATGATATAAATAATCCGTGGCAGCATTCAATGTGCCCTGTTTCTGGAGCTGATAAGAGAAGGAAAGCTGTTCTACCACATGCGATTGGAATTTGTTGTAAATGGTATCATTGGTATACAATACTTTTTCCAGCAACTCTTTTTCGGTAGATAAAAAACCGATTACGCCGGCGTTCCACATCGTAATATCATATGGGATAGGAATATGATGTTGTTTCAGGTAATCAGTATTTTTTTTAATAAAAGCAGAAAATTTTTCAAATATTCTGTTTCCTCCTGTATGGATTCTTCCTTCATTATTACACATCAGCAAATTGGTTTTGCTGATTGATGCGAATAACGGTTCAATGGATTTTAAAAAATAAATATCTGAATCAACATACAAGATCGTACCCTGAAAACGTGTTACAGCATCCTGCAATATTTTTATTTTTAAGCGGTGTACAAATGCGTGTACGCCTTTATAATCAGCAATAATATCGGCACTCATCTGTACAAATTCAAGCGTTGCTGCCGGTAAGAAAGAAAAATATTCAGGCTGATCGGTATAAATTACAATACGGGTTTCGTTTTTGTTTATACCATGTTTGAGTAAGCTTAATATGGAATAACAACATTCATTTAAAATGTCTTTACTTCCATAGGATTGATAAACGAGATAATTCATTTATATTTTTATGTAATTTTTATATTCACCGATTCTCCATCCCGTTAGTTTTTCTATAAAGATTTTGAAGCGGTGTTTGGCAGAAAGTTTCTTTTTTCTGAAATCGAATTTGAATTTCCAGTTTTGCTGGTTGATCCTGTTCTGCATGGATGCGGGATGCGTACCTGAAAATAATTTCAATGAATCTACTTCAGAATAATCAAACAGTTCTATTTCGGGAATCTTTGATTCGATCCACTCATCGCTGTGCCAGTACTTAGAAAAAGACTTTGCTTTTTTGATCTGGAAGACTGGATTTTTTACCCAGCCATAATGATACATATAAGCATCGATTTGTTTTACATGAAGTTTTTGCCCGTCTTTGCGAAAACCCTGCGCATCTTTATACGAGCGGATTAATGGGTTCCTGCGTACGACACGCACTTCTTTGCGATACCACTTTGGGGCGTCACCAACATATTCATATGAACCAAAAAAATGTTCATAGTTAAAAAGCAGACCATCAACCGATGCATCAGACAGATATTTCTGCATTTCTTCTTTTACAACAGGAAGATATTTTTCATGCATAGCTTCATCGCCCTGAATATAGAAACACCAGTCTGTATCGGCAGATATGGCGTCCATCGCTTTATCCGTTTCAACGGCTAATACTTTACCGCCTTCACGCAGTGATTCATTCCATTCCGTATGTATGATTTTAATTCTCGGATCACCGATGTTATTAATTAATGCTTCGGTATCATCATCCGAATTACCTAAGGCAACAACAAATTCATCACAAACCGGAAGAATAGATGTTATAGCTTCAACAATCGGGTAATCGTAGGTAACAGCATTTCTGATAAAAGTAAATCCAGCAACTTTCATAATCTGCAATTTGATGCAAGATAATTAAAAGTAAAGTCCCGTACTACCTATTTACTGCCGGAAATGGATTAAGAAAACTGTTTGATTGGCTGCTGCAGCCCTTCTGTTTGATGTTCTGGTATACCATGGATAACCAGCTGATTATGGATGTCAGCATAATCTTTCCGCTGAAAAGAACTGATATGTACTTTGCGTTTCTGAAAGAAAATAACAATTTCTTTCCATGCATAATGCTGATCGTGCTTGTTGATGATCGTATAGTGTAAGGCACTTCGGAACGTATGCTTTTTGTTTTTACCAATTAATGGATGTTCAATTACTTCTGTTGTAGTAATGTCAATTTTTCTGGTCGTGAAAAGATTATACGAGGCGCCAATAAATACTATGCCCCAGAGAATTAAGGCAGAAATATCAATGTAATTGCAATTTGCTTGCGCGGCTTTTGTAAAAATAACCATCATAAACACCGAGACTATGATCAGAAGCACCGAAAGCAATATGGATGTATGGAATGCCCATGCAACACCTTGCTTAATTCTTTTTTGACAATTAAAAATAGACGTTCCTATTAAAGTCAAAATGAAGAGTTCCATAAATATGTTTGTTTCCATAGCTGTACGTGTTTAATGACTGATTTTACATAAGAATATATCGTTTTAACTTATTAATACTCGGTAAGTACTTAAACTAACAGGTTGAAGGCTTCCCAACACCTTCAATATCAATTTAAGAATAAAGTTAAAAAATCTTGTACTATTTTCTGGTATATTATATAAAACGTTATCTGATTTTAAAAGTTCTATATGTTGATATATATTTTGATAATGTGGCAATTATGACAAAAAATATCTTTTTTATGTAATCGAGACAACTTTTAAAGCTGAAATAAAAGATACATAATAATGTAATATAATTACCAAAAATGAATAAAAAAAGAGGTTCTGCTTTTGGCAAAACCTCTTTGTATTTGATTTTATACAGATTAGTATCTGTATTCGTCGTTTTTATATGGGCCATCAACCGTTACGCCGATGTATGCTGCCTGATCTGCAGATAAAATGTCTAATTCAACATCAATTTTAGATAAATGCAAGCGGGCTACTTTTTCATCTAGCGATTTAGGCAAGGTATAAACCTTGTTTTCATATTTAGAAGAATTTTCCCATAATTCTAACTGAGCAATAACCTGGTTAGAGAATGAGCTTGACATGACAAAGGAAGGGTGACCTGTAGCACAGCCAAGGTTAACCAAACGGCCTTCTGCCAGAATGATTACATCATGACCATCTACGTTGTAGATGTCAACCTGCGGCTTAACAGTAACTTTTGTAGAACCATATGTTTTGTTCAACCAGGCCATGTCAATTTCATTGTCAAAGTGACCGATGTTACAAACAATCACTTTGTCTCTCATTGCTTTGAAATGCTCGCCCGTGATGATGTTTTTGTTACCCGTTGCAGTAACTACGATATCCGCACGTTTAACAGCGTCAGCCATTTTCTTAACTTCATAACCATCCATTGCCGCCTGTAATGCACAGATCGGATCAATTTCAGTAACAATTACACGAGCGCCTGCACCTCTTAATGAAGCAGCAGATCCTTTTCCTACATCACCGTAACCCGCTACAACAGCAACTTTACCAGCCATCATAACATCTGTAGCACGACGGATACTGTCTACTAATGATTCTTTACAGCCGTATTTGTTGTCAAATTTAGATTTCGTAACAGAATCGTTGATGTTGATCGCAGGTAATACTAACGAACCGTTACGTTCCCTGTCTTTCAAACGAAGCACGCCCGTTGTTGTTTCTTCAGAGATACCACGGATATCTTTAACCAATTCAGGGAAACGGTCTAATACCATGTTTGTAAGATCTCCGCCATCATCAAGAATCATGTTCAATGGCTTGCGGTCTTCACCGAAGAATAATGTCTGTTCAATACACCAGTCAAATTCTTCTTCGTTCATACCTTTCCAGGCATAAACAGAGATACCTGCAGCAGCGATAGCAGCAGCAGCATGATCCTGTGTAGAGAATATATTACAAGATGACCAGGTAACTTCAGCACCCAATTCAATCAATGTTTCAATTAATACAGCCGTTTGGATAGTCATGTGTAAACAACCAGCTACACGCGCACCCTTAAGAGGTTTTGAAGGTCCAAATTCTTTACGGATTGACATTAAACCCGGCATTTCAGCCTCAGCTAATTCAATTTCTTTTCTGCCCCATGCAGCCAGGGAGATGTCTTTTACTTTGTGCTTTACAAATGTGTCTACCATTGTTTTCGGAATTTTCTAATTAAATAACGTACTGCAAATATAATTTATAAACTGTTGAACTTCAAATGTATTTACAGAATCGTCGTTTTGTAGTAATATAATCTATAATGATATGCTTAATTAGTTTTTTATTCTAAAAAGTGCCGTAAATCAGCTTTTGAAAAGTTTTATTTACGTTTGAAAAACATGGGATAAAACAAGACGGGCAGAATGTTAAGATACGCCGAGCATATTTTGCGAAGCTCTAGCGTCTGGGCTTTTCATTAAGAGGATTGACCGCAAGGAGAAATGCGCAAAGAAAGCAACTTTAAGAAACCTACTTCACCAGCGAAACTTCCTTAAACGTATACTGTTTAATTACGCCAGATTCTTTCTCTACCTGTAGCAAACCGCCTGGCAGCACGGCCTGGATAGTACCCGTGAAATTTCCTTCAGAATCAGAAAAATGTTTTTTTTCATTCAGCCCGTACAAATTCTGAAGATATAAGGCATCAAGTTCTGCAAACAATCCTTGCTCCAGCATGAGGTAATAGGGTTCCAGGTTTTCACAGATGCGGGTAAAAACTTCCTGCAGATGAAATGTCTTTGCCGCTTCAGAACTCATAGCGCCTGCAAAGGGCAAATTACCATCAGAATGATTTACATTTACGCCGATCCCCATCACAACTGCATGGATGTGTTCTCCACGCAGCATATTCTCAATCAATATGCCACATACTTTTTTATTATTTAATAAAATATCATTCGGCCACTTCACTTTTACAATATTTTCCGGTACTAATTCGTCAACAGTCTTGGCAATGGACAAAGAAGAAACTATATTTAGATAGAAAGAATCTTTTAGATGAAGTTTTTCAGGAAAGAAGATGACCGAAAATGTCAGATTTGAATCCGCTTTGCTTAACCAGCTATTGCCCTGTTGCCCGCGCCCCGCAGTTTGTTCGTTTGTTATGACTATCAAACCATTAACAGCCTTTTGTGCACGGATCAGTAAGCTGGCCTCTGTATTGGTGGAGTGACAGCTTGGCAGAAAGTGGATACTTTTGCCTGTGAATTGCGTATTGGCTGAGTTATTGTACAATGAAATTCTTAATTTTAGGTTAAATTTCGGTAAATAGTATCAAATTAGAGTGGTAGAAACAAAAAATAAGACAAAAAAGACTTCTTTAGCTGACACTGTGGTATTTGCGATGCAGGAAAAAAAAGCATACAGCATTACAGTGATCGATTTAAGGAAGTTAAAAGAGGCAGTAGCAGATTATTTTATCATCTGCTCTGCAAATTCAGACACTCAGGTTGATTCTATTCATGATTCTATTGATGAAATCGTCTTTAAAAACGAAAAACTGCATCCATGGAGAACAGAAGGAGAAAAACAGAAAGAGTGGATCATCGTTGATTACGGAGATGTTGTTGCGCACATCTTCAGAAAAGATAAAAGACCTTTTTACAACCTGGAAGAGTTGTGGGGAGATGGAATCATTACCAAAATTGAAAATTTAGACTAAGTATTCGTTCTTAAAGAGAGAGATATATGAGTATACCTGAGGATAAAAAAAAGAAAAAGAGTCCAATACCAAATCCATCACAAAAAACTAATTATCAGATTTTTTTAATTAGTGCATTATTGCTGGTTGTTGTGGGTATCGCTTATTTCAGCGGTTCCGGCGGCATTCAGAAAACAACCAAGCAACGCTTTTTTGATATGGTGCTTCAGCACGATGTTAAAAAGATTGTTCTGGTAAACGACCGCAATGTTGAGGTTACCATTACAGATGAAGCCTTAAAAAGCGGGCGATACGATGAATTGCTTAAAAGAACGAACAGTCCGTTTTCAGGTACAGCAACAGGTCCTCAGTTTCAATTTGAAATTACACCTTCATATGATTTTGAAGCGAAATACGAAGAGTTCCTGAACAAAGAAAAGGTTCCCAAAGAATATCAGGTGCCCATTGAAGTGGACAGCAACCGTGCTGAAGTAACCAGTCAATTGGTGACCTTAGGATTCTGGGTATTGTTATTTGTAGGTACCTGGTTCCTGTTCAGAAGAGTTTCCGGCGGCGGCGCAGGCGGACAGATCTTCAACATAGGTAAATCTAAAGCAGCATTATTTGATCAGGATAACAAAGTGAAAATTACGTTCGCGGATGTTGCCGGTTTGGATGAAGCAAAGGAAGAAGTAAAAGAGATCGTAGATTTCTTACGTTTCCCGACAAAGTTTACAAAACTTGGCGGTAAGATTCCTAAAGGCGCTTTGTTGGTAGGCCCTCCGGGTACAGGTAAAACGTTGCTTGCAAAGGCAGTAGCAGGAGAAGCTGGCGTACCGTTCTTCTCACTTTCAGGGTCAGACTTTGTTGAAATGTTTGTAGGGGTAGGTGCCGCACGTGTGCGTGACTTATTTAAACAGGCAAAAGAAAAGGCGCCATGTATCATTTTCATTGATGAGATTGATGCGATTGGCCGTATGCGTGGCAAAGGCGGAAACATGCCGGGTTCAAACGATGAAAGAGAAAATACATTAAACTCTTTATTGGTTGAAATGGATGGTTTCGGAACAGATTCAGGTGTGATTATCTTAGCTGCAACAAACCGTCCGGATGTATTGGATTCAGCGTTGCTTCGTCCGGGTCGTTTTGACAGAATGATCAGTATCGATAAACCGGATATCGTTGGTAGAGAGCAAATCTTTAAAGTACACCTGAAACCATTGAAATTAGGGCCTGATGTTGATCCTAAAAAGATTGCAGCACAGACACCGGGTTTTGCAGGTGCAGAGATTATGAACGTATGTAACGAAGCTGCATTGATTGCCGCGCGTAGAGATAAATCTGAAATTGATATGCAGGATTTTCAGGATGCCATTGATCGTGTGATCGGCGGGCTTGAAAAGAAAACAAAGATCATTTCACCGGAAGAGAAAAAAATTGTTGCATACCATGAAGCCGGACATGCTGTTGCTGGTTGGTTCCTGGAACACGCAGATCCGTTGGTTAAAGTAAGTATCGTACCTCGCGGTGTAGCTGCATTGGGATACGCGCAGTACTTACCAAAAGAACAATTCTTATATACGGTAGAACAGCTCACAGATGAAATGTGTATGGCACTTGGTGGCCGTGCCGCTGAAGACATCATCTTCGGTAAAATTTCTACCGGAGCGTTAAGTGATTTAGAACGTATTACTAAAATGGCATACGGAATGGTATCTATTTATGGTATGAATGATAAGATCGGAAATATTTCTTTCTACGATTCCAAAGCTGGTGATTATTCATTCAACAAGCCATACTCTGAATCAACGGCACAGACCATTGATGAGGAAGCACGCAACATTGTACATGAAGCATACAACAGAACGAAAAAACTGTTGCTTGAAAAGCAGCCGGAACTTGAAATAGTTGCAAAGCAATTGCTAGAGAAAGAAATATTATTCCAGTCGGATCTGGAGAAACTGATTGGTAAGCGCCCGTTTGAAGCTGAAACAACCTATCAGGCATTTACAAATAAAGTAGATGCTCCTGAAACACTGCCCGATATCATACCCAATCCGGCACAGCAGGAAGGGAATTCAGGTTCTTCAACCTATTCAACAAACGAAGGAACGTATAATAAATAATCTTCTTTATGGCGCTTAATCCTTCCAAAGAAGCAATACTAAAAAGAATACGGCAAGGTTTGACCCGGAGGAATCCACTTCCTCCGGAACCGAATTTTACCACAGATATATACAGCAGATCCCCGGAAGAGGATCTGTCTGTTGTTTTTGCTCAGCAGTTTCTACATCATAAAGGAGAATTTTATTTTGTGGAAAATGAAAAAGAACTGTGTGAGGTTATTACTGATGTTGCTAAAATTAAAAGTTTTAACAATATCTATGTATGGGAGAAATCATTGATAGATATGTTAGCTCCTTCCGCTCTGGTATTTGAAACAAGTGAAAAGGATTTCACGCAGGCTGGCGTGGGTATCACAACCTGTGAAGCGCTGATCGCACGTACAGGCAGCGCATTGGTAAGCTCCGCCAAATTATCCGGCAGAAGACTTTCCATTTATCCGCATATACATGTAGTGATTGCAAGAACCTCACAGCTGGTATATGATATTAAAGACGGGATGGAGCGGATGAAAAATACGTATGGTGCAAACCTGCCGTCCATGATCTGCCTGGAAACTGGCCCGAGCCGTACGGCTGATATTGAAAAAACACTTGTATTGGGCGCACATGGCCCTAAAGAATTATTAGTCTTTTTAATAGATGATTCATCAAATTGAATCTGTTCAGGCAGGTAAAAAAATATATTTCCTTTCCGATTTTCATTTAGGTGTTCCTTCAGATGAAGAAAGCTGGAAAAGAGAAAAAAAGATTATTCGATTTCTGGATTCAATCACACCTGCAGCGCAGGCAGTTTTTTTATTAGGTGATATCTTCGACTTCTGGTTTGAATACAAACACGTCATACCAAAAGGCTTCGCACGTTTACAAGGTAAGATCGCACAGCTTACAGATTCCGGCATTCCGGTTTATTTATATACAGGCAATCACGACCTGTGGATGTTCGGTTATCTGGAAAAAGAATTAGGTGTAACTGTTTTTCATAAACCCATCGATTGGGAAATTGCCGGGAAAAAATTTCTGATCGGTCACGGAGACGGACTCGGCCCGGGTGATTTTGTATATAAGTGTACCAAAAAAGTATTTGTCAATCCGTTTTTTCAATGGGTATTCAAAATGACTCCGCCGGCAATTGGTATGGGAATAGCAAAATTCTGGTCCGGTAAAAGTCGTCAGCATAATACCGACGATCGGTTTTTTGAAGAAAAAGAATTTTTGTGGCAATATTGTAAAGAACAAAACGTACTAAAACATAGGTCTTATTATATATTCGGACATAGGCATATGCCGCTGGATCTGCCGGTAGGTGATTCAGCGCGATATGTGAACATTGGAGACTGGATTAAATTTGATACGTTTGCAGAATTCGATGGCAACGAGCTAAAACTTATTTCATGGAAAGAAACATCAGAGCCATATTCGCTGTAGTCTGTTTATTTTTATTTGCGTTTGTTTCTCAGGCACAACAGATCAGGCAGCTCGAAGCTGTTAAAATTCCTAAACAGATCGGATGTATTTCTTCGGATCCGTATGGATTTATTTATTTAACAGACATTACAGGTAATATTTATAAAATTGATTCGTTAGGGAAGCAGTTTGTACTAGCATCTCCACCAAGACGCGGACAAATTACATCCATTGAAGCATACCGGAATGTAAATATTTTTGTATTCTACAGTGAATATCAAGTCTATTACTATTACGATCGCTTTTTAAATCCATCTCAATCCTTGAGCTTTTCAACATCAGCCGTAGGCTTTGCCCGTATCGCAACTTCATCACTGGATCAGAATGTATGGCTCGTGGATGATCAGGATTTTAGTTTGAAAAAATATAACTCTACTTATTTATCCGTTGATATCAATACACCTTTGGATCTGATTATAGACCCGGAACAATACAATATGAATTTCATGCGCGAATACCAAAACCTGTTATTTATTAACGATGCTAATTCCGGTGTGTTAATATTTGATAACATGGGAAATTATAAAACACGCATCCCTGTAACCGGATTAACCTATGTTAGTTTTTCCGAAGAAGATTTGGTTTTTTTAAAAGATGGAAGTTTACATTTAATTAATATATATACCTACAAAGAACGCATCTATACAAATCCAATATTTACAGGCGCTACAGGAGTAATACTCATAAATAACCGATTGTATGTTACAACAAAAGATGCTGTATTGATTAATTTTTTCAAAGAATAAATATATTTGTAATAGGGGGGCTACTGTAAAATCTTGTCATGATAATGCATGCATGTACTAGTACCATTTTAATTAACTGGTTTATTAAGCAACAAATTATACCAATGAAATATCTTATCCGTTTTTGTGTTTTCTTTTTATTAAGTATTAGTTACACAAATGCACAAACCAATTTTACAGTTACAGGTGTGGTCGCTGATTCCTCCGGATTACCATTGATTGGTGCGATTGTCAAAATAAGCGATGGCACTGCCGGTACGGCCACAGATAATAATGGCGCGTTTAAATTAACCTTGCCACAAGGAAGATATACGCTGGTTATTTCTTATTTCGGTTATCAGGAACAGCAAAAAACAATTAATGTAAATAAAAATCTTGTGGTCACAATCACGATGGAGGAAGATATACTTTCATCTGAAGTGATTGAGATTACAGACAAAGCGCCGAATGAAAATGTGACAGACACAAAAATGGGTGCCACACAGATTACTGTTGAAGAAATTAAAACCCTGCCGGCGTTATTTGGTGAAGTGGATATTGTAAAAAATATTCAGACACTTCCGGGTGTGCAGGTAGCAGGCGATGGGAACACCGGCTTATATGTACGCGGAGGGGGCGCCGATCAGAATCTGATTGTCGTTGATGAAGCACCGGTATACAACGCATCACACTTATTCGGTATCTTCTCAATCTTTAATGCTGATGCGGTGAAAAGTGCAGAACTGTATAAGGCAGGTATTCCTTCGCAGTACGGGGGAAGATTATCATCGTTGTTAGATGTAAAAATGCGCGACGGTGATTCAAAGAAATTTAAAGCTACAGGTGGTATCGGTATCATTGCAAGCCGTTTAACGCTTGAAGGCCCATTTGCTAAAGGCAAAGGGACATTCATTGTATCAGGAAGAAGATCGTATGCAGATTTGTTTTTATTACTTTCATCCAATCCGGATACAAGAAAAAATAAATTGTATTTCTATGATCTGAACGGAAAGATTAATTATCAGTTCAATAAAAATAACAGCCTGTATATATCTTCCTATTATGGAAAAGATAAATTCAAATTTGGAGGTTTGTTCGGAATGGGCTGGGGGAACTTTACATTCACAGCAAACTGGAATCATATCTTTTCAGACAAAGTTTTTTTGAATACAATCTATACGCATTCCGAATACAAATTTGATTTAGGAATTGATCAGGGCGCTATCGCATTTAATTTTGGAACAGGTATTACGGAGAACAGTGTAAAACAGGATTATCAATACATTCCTTCTGTACGTCATCAGCTGCATCTTGGCTGGTCTGTAAGTCAGCGCGAATATAACCCGGGGAAATTTACTCCATCAGCTGAGACATCAATTTTTGCTGAAACTGTACTACCAAGATATCATTCACTGGAAGGAGCATTGTTTGCTTCAAACAAACAAAAGCTTACGGAAAATTTAACACTGGATTATGGCTTGCGCCTGAATATGTTTAATAATGTTGGCACAGGTACAGTGTACAATTATAACGGAGATCCGGTTACAGGTACAAAGATTGATTCAACGGTATATGGAAGAGGAGATATAATTAATACGTTCTGGGGCCTTGAACCACGAATTGCTGCGCGTTATTTACTGGACGAACAGTCTTCTGTTAAAGCAGGGTTTAACCGCAACTACCAATATATTCATCAAATTTCTAACTCACTTGCGCCGGTTCCATTTGATGTGTGGGTGCCAAGCACCAATTATTTCAAACCGGAAGCTGTGAATCAATATTCGGTTGGATATTTCAGAAACCTGAAAGATAATACCTACGAAACATCGGTGGAAGGTTATTACAAAACCTACACAAATTCCATCGATTACATTGATAATGCAAATCTCCTGTTAAATCCTCAGATCGAAACGCAGGCGTATATTGGTAAAGCCTGGAGTTATGGGGCAGAGTTTTATGTAAAGAAAAAGAAAGGCAGATTGACAGGCTGGGTGAGTTACACCTTATCCTGGAGTTACAAACAGATTCCCGGGATCAATGATGGTAAAAAATATTTTGCCGGATATGACAGAAGACATAACCTGAATGTGATTGCCTCTTATAAAATCAGTGACAGGGTTACGTTCGGCGGACAGTTTGTGTTCGGTACCGGTCGCCCGATTGGCTTGCCAACAGGCGGAGGTTATGCAATCGATTATTTCTGGCTGGGAGTTTATCCGGAAAGAAACTCTTACCGCTTACCAAGCTATCACCGTCTTGACCTTTCCATCACCATTGATCAACGTAAAAAAGAAGGCAGAAGATGGGAAGGAAGCTGGAGCTTCTCGATCTATAACCTGTATGGATTCGCGCATATTAACCCATGGACAGTTGTAGCACAAACAAATAAAGACACCGGCAACAAAGAATACGTTGCAATTTATTTTCCGGCACCGATTCCGTCTGTTACCTACAATTTTAAATTCTAATTTTAAAATGAAAAATATATTCATTCTATTATCAGCAGTTTTATTAGTTTCCTGTCAGAAAGTAATAGACATCAATCCGCCCAAAGGGGAAGAGCGCGTTATCATTCAGGCATATTTGTATGAAGATTCTATAGCCAGAGTAGTGATTACAAAGTCAACCGACTATTTAAATAATACACCGCCGCCAAGTTTAGGTACCGGCACCGTTACATTGTCAGATGATCACGGCAATACAGAAACGTTACTATGGAATGCTGTTAAGCAGCAATATGAAAGTGTTGCAATGAAAGGTGTAGTAAACGATACGTATACATTGCAGGTAGATTTTGAAGGTAAAACATATAAATCCATTTCTATCTTACCGGCACTGGAAAAGAACAGTAGCATTAATATTGTATTTAAACCTGCTCAGGGATTTGATGAAGAAGGTTATTACATGCAGCTAACAGCAACCCTTTCAATGAATACGAAATTATATTATTTGTTTAAAGGATATCAAAATGATTCCTTGCTGAATGATGTAAACTACATCAATTATGCAAGTAATGAAAATACCGACGGACAGATAAAGGACCTGGATATGTACAGATATGAAAACGATGCTGTAGGAAAGGAAGCTAAGCTGGAAGTCTATTCTCTTACAGAACCTGCTTACAAATTTTACAATGCAGCCAGCTTACAGCTGAATAATGACGGAGGGTTTTTCTCTACGCCGCCTGCAAACGTGCCAAGTATGTTTGACAACAATGCGATCGGCTTGTTCCAGTGTTCCAGCATACAGGTATTAACCAAAACAATACAATAGAACTAATGCGCTGCGGGCGTAAGCACATGCAGCGATTTTGGATCACACCGAACAACAATCGTTTTATCTAACAGAACAGGGTCTCCGTCAATGTGCGCAGGCCCTGTTTCATTTTTAGTGATTTCTATTTTATGAAATAACAGTTGTGTGGTATCCTTATCGTTGTGCAGCTGTTTTGAAAATAGTTTATAAATTTTTTCAATGGCTTGCAACACATTCACCGGCTTTAACAGTACAAGGTTCAGTTGCTGGTCCGTTAGAGAAGCTTCAGGTGCAATAAACGCATTGTTGCCGAATTGATTGGAGTTGGCAAATGTTGTCAATAAAAATCTCCCAGAAATTTCCTGATTATCATTTAAGCGGATTTTCAGATCATCGCCTTTATACGAGCGTACTTTTTTTATAAATGCCTTAGTATAGGTTTTTAAACCGCGGGTCGGAAGTTCATCAAATACTTTGCTTACCTGTGCATCCAGCCCGATCCCTGCTGTACAGAAGAAAGGTTTGCCATTTATGTTGCCGCTGTCAATCGTAGTTACACTGAAATTATTGAGCAGGTCAATTGCTTTTGAAATATCTAACGGGATATTTAAATGCCTTGCCAGGCCATTGCCTGAGCCCATAGGGATAATACCCAGGCGTGTATTGGTGTGCAGAAGGGAAGACGCAATCTCATTCATGGTACCATCTCCGCCAACTGAAATAACATTCGGTATGCCTTGTGCCACCGCTTCTGCAGCCAGTTCCCGGCCATGGCCGGCGTACCGTGTCAGTACAATTTTTATTGTACTCGGATCTGCTTTTAAAATACGATGTACCAGCTCCGGAATTTTATGTTTCTGCGCTGTTCCCGAGATCGGATTTATAATGAATAAGAATTGAATGTCTGAATGAAGATCCTGCATGCAGTGTAAAGATAGAAGTTTTAGACAGAATTATGAATTAATTGCCTTCGGCGAAATGATGTTTACTGTAGCATTTTCATTCTTTAACGAACCAATGCGGAAAAACTATTGATTTTTAAAACCATCACATAAATGTGCCGGCCATGAAGCGCAGCACATGTTGATTAAAGAACTGTTGCGCTTCATGGCTCTTGTGCTTTAGCCAACGGTTATAATGTTGGCGGCAATTCACAAATAGCTTGTACTGACCACTGACTACTATACACTAACCACTGTCAACTGTCCACTATTTCTCTTATCTTGTAGTCGTACACGTTATTCGTATCCGGATGTCAGAAATTTCTAAAAAGAAAATCGTTTATAAGATCGGAAAGCCTTTGCGTAAGTATCTCTTTCAGTTTGACAGAGAGCAGAAAGTACCCTTATCCTATACGGATCTAACCCGGTTTACCAGCCGCATTTCGTTAAAGGATCGCTATGGGAAAGATACCTTGTGGGACAGTGTGTATTACAGCAATTCCGATATGGTGGAAATATACGATGGTTTAAAACGTATCTATGCAGTGCTTAAGATCGGCGGAGATCTGAGTGTAACCGAACACTTGTTCATTGACCGTATTGACCTCTGCGTGTATGGCAATACAAAGCCCTTTCGCGTACGTGTGGTAAACCGGATCAACGATAACTACGATTATTTTTATGTGAAGGTGGCAGATGCTTCGAGGGTATACGGTCTGGAGCTGGAGCATATTTTATCGCCTAACAACATCAGTTATTTAATAGACGGTGATACGTTGATCGAAGATCATATTGTAGGCATACCGGGCGATATGTTCATCAATCAGTATCTGAAATTAATGACGCTGAATAAAATCCGTCTGGCAAAAGAATTTGTAAAATTTAACGAACGCTGCTTCATCCGTTTGCTGGGCGATATGCATTCCAGTAATTATGTCGTAGAGATGACCCCCGATTTCGAAGAATTTCATTACCGGATCCGGGCAATCGATTTTGACCAGCAATGTTATGAAGGTGCCAAATGGGTATATCTACCTCAATTCTTCAAACAGAATAATACACTGATCGATATTGTTAAGGAAGTATTAAGCGAAGAAAGTATTCAGCAATATCAATTTGAGGAACGTGCCATGATGGCATCCAGATTACGGGCAAATAAATACCGGATCAAAGGGCTCTGGGATGCCGTGATGCGTGATACCATTGCACCCCAATCGCATGTGGAAAAATTGAAAAATGAGCTGGCAAAACATTACAATGACCCTGATTTTCTGAAGTGTAAGCAAATGGGCGCACTCATCCGTACCAGTTTATATAGGTTACTGAAAGACACCCGTGTGCGTAAAAAATAGGTTTTTTTACACGAAAGCTTGTTTCAAAAGAGAAAGATATGTACTTTTGCACTCCCCAATAAGGGAATTGGCTTCGTAGCTCAATTGAATAGAGCACCTGATTACGGCTCAGGAGGTTTTAGGTTTGAATCCTAACGAGGTCACAAAGTCCTGCTGAAAAGCAGGACTTTTTTTATGCCTTTTCTCAGCAATATCCGTTAAAAGAACAATCTGTTAAATTTCATACCTCCTGATATGCCCGCACCATACCTGAATCATTCTGCCTGTGAAAAACTAAAAACAGTTGTAGATGGAGTGATGGCCACACAATTTGATGCGCAAGATGATCTCAGGATCACCTATAATACCAATCAGATCAATCCCGATACCTGCAGAGCGATCCTAAACGGCAATTATTATAAATTACACTACCTGAATGTTGTGTGTATTGTAGAAAACCTAACCGTTACCAGAATGATTCATATATATACAGACCTTTCATCAAAAATCTACAACAGCCAGATATGACTTATCCGTTATTTTAATTGATAACCTTTTTGGAGTAGAATTTTTACTAGTTTTAGTCTATTATCTTACAGTTAACTTATATTTTATGATCCGTACTAAACTTTTCTTTTTCCTTTTAGGGTATGTTCTTTTATTCCAATCAAATGCGCAGCAATGGTCTATTGTATTTCAAAATCTGAATAGCACCCAGCGCTTCGAAACCATTGATGCGGCTAGCCACGATACACTATTATTTTCAGGACCTTTTGCAGCAACAGGGATTAATTACAACCGGGCTGCCACCGCAGATTGGTATACTGTACCTACTGCCTGGGGATTTCGTAAAATGTCATTTATTCCGGGTACCAAAACAGGATACGGTGCAGCAGCTGTAGATAAAGGTTTAATGAAAACAGTAGACGGAGGCAAAACATGGTCATTACTTTCCCGGCCAAGTGTTACAGCAATGAATAGTGTCTTTGCTGTGAATGAAAATAATGTTTTTTTTGGCGGATCGGGTGAGGTATGGCGATCTGTAAACGGTACCACATTTACTGTTGCACCTGTATCGCAGGATTTCGTAGCCCTGGCTGACGATATTTTTTTTGTGAATCAAAATACGGGTTACATGATTACAAGTGATTTTGATATCAGAAAAACAACAAATGGAGGTAACACATGGACAGTTGTTTCAAGTATCGTAAACATATCCAAAAGAATATTTTTTACGAGTGAAACGGTCGGATACATTGCCGGCTCCGGCGGAATTTATAAAACTACTGACGGTGCACAAAGCTGGCTTAAAGTTTACACGGCTAAGAATATCGAATTTTTCCGGGGAATCAGTTTTTTTGATGCAGATAACGGTGTAGCAGTGAGTGATGCAGGAAAAATAATATATACACATGATGCAGGTATTAGCTGGTCGCATAGTAATTCAGGAACAACAGTTGATTTGTATGGCGTGTATATGCTGAGCGCAACGTCTGCTCTGGCATGCGGAGATAAATTTACGGTTATACAAAGCAATAATATTGATCAGACAGTTGTGACTGCACTTAATGAAAATACTGCAGATGCTTTTATTTCCATTTATCCGAATCCTGTACAGGAAAAATGTATCATAAACTATTCAGGTGTAATAAAGGATCAACTGAAAGCCGATATCTATAATAGTATAGGAGAAAAAATAATTTCTATAGCATTAACTGAAAAACAAACTGCAATTGATGTTGAAGGACTTTTATCGGGTGTATACAATTGCATAATAACAGAACAAGGGAATATTTTGGCAAACGAAAAGATTGTGATTCTGTAATTCACATTTGTTCATATATACTATCTGATAAATGGATGATTTTTCGCTTTTATAGCTTGGATCATCCATTTTTTTATCTTATTATCAATTAGTTAACATTTATTTTTTCTGTGTCAATAAAATAATACTAAAATAATTAGTATTGTAAATTCTTGTTTCTATATTTGCTAATATTATTAGTAAATATGATCTATACCCTTATCCTTTAATAAAAACATTTTAAGCAGTAATACGCTGGACACGTGCTGCATAAGATGTAAAATCAGTTTTGCTTTCATCACAGCTGAATGAACAAAGCTATTTTATAAAAGGATAGGGTGTAAGATCGCCAACGTAAACAGAATCAATTTTCATTTTAACATAGGAGGAAAGCACATGTTTGTTATCAGCGACATTATTAAAAGCATTGGAATGGATATTCAGTATTTGTTTTCCATTCTTAAAAAATCAAATTGGTTAACCGGAAACGGCACCGGCGTATCATACAGCTTCTTAAATCTTGAAGTGATCAACAACTCAGTTTTATCGGGTATGGTTTATATCGGAGATAAACTGCTGGATTTTGAATTAAGCTTTCAGGATATTATATATAACACGTTCAAAATTGATAAATATACCTTTCTGGTAAAATCGTCAGACGCCATTACCGTATTTGTAGATGGGGATGAAGCCAATACTGTACCTCTCATTAAAATGCGTAATCTGAAATAAATTCTATTATAAAATACCGACTAAAAGTTATGATGGAATCAGATATGAATTTTTTTGAAGAGGTTCATTTAAAAGAACAAGCTTCAGTTAAAAAAGAAGCACTCAATTCACGTTTCAATTTTAAAACAGGATTGCTGATCGGAGCTTTGTCCGTGGTAGCTATACTGCTTGTTGTAAGTTTTCAGACAAGCAGCAAAGACAGTAGCTTCGAAGCCATGTCATTGCATCTGGATTCTGTTCAGGTAGAGCAGAACGATCGTATGATACATTTATTGGAAACAAACACAAAAAGGGATACAACTATTATACATGTTGTTGCTCCGGCATTGTAATCTATTCTTCTGCTTAAATTTTCAATCAGCTAAAAATCCGCCGCGACGAAGAACCGAAACTGCAGTTTATCTGTATGCCAACGCGGATCAATTGTATTTTCTGGTTCTTTTGTTCCGCAGCGGTGATAAATAAATAATGTTGAATAGAAAAATCAAACTCAGGTAATACAGGCAAAGCAGGCAGTAAAACATTAAAAGAATTTGTTTATAGTTTATTTTCAGTAAAAAGGCTTTTTAGAGATAGAGAGCCTTTTTTATTTTTTTGGTATAAAGTTAAAGAGAATCTATTTTATGTATCTGCATTTAAAATAAACGTGTTTTAGTATCTTTGAATCAGGGACATTACAACATTATCTTTCACCTCACCAATTACTGTTTTTTGAATGAGTATTTTAATCACTGTTTGCGTTCTTTTGCTGTTAGCGTATATTTTTGATTTAACAGCATCGTTCACCAAAATCCCTTCTGTCATTCTGCTGCTGGTATCGGGCTGGCTGGTTAAACAGGCGTGCCACGCGCTTAAAATTAACGTTCCGGATCTTGATCCTTTATTGCCCGTTCTGGGAACAGTAGGTTTGATCCTTATTGTACTGGAAGGCTCGCTGGAATTGGAAGTGGATAAAACAAAATTCCCGATGATTAAAAAATCCATTGCCGTTGCCTGTATTCCTATGGTTGTACTGGCGCTTTTACTGGGTTATTTTTTTAAGCATGTAGGCGGGTATACATTAAAAGATAGCATTACATATGCGATTCCTTTTTGCGTGATCAGCAGTGCTATTGCCATTCCGAGTGTTTCAGGACTTCATTCACGTGTGCGTGAATTTGTGGTTTTTGAAACAAGTATGTCAGATATTTTAGGCGTATTGTTCTTTAATTTTGTTGCATTGAATGCGGTTATTAACACAGATTCGCTGATCGAATTTTTTATTCAGATTGTTGTAATCACCGTACTGTCATTTATTGCAACGATCTGCTTGTCGTTGCTGCTTACAAAAGTGAACCATCACATCAAATACAGTCCTATCATCATCATCATCATTTTATTCTACGGCATTTCTAAGATATATCATTTACCCGGTCTTGTCTTTATTATTATTTTTGGTTTGCTGCTAGGCAATATAAAGGAATTGAGTAAACTTAAATTTTTACGTAAAATCCAATATCAGGCAATTGAAACAGAAGTTAAAAAGCTGCACGAACTTAGCATTGAAGCTGCTTTCCTGATCCGCTCCTTGTTCTTTTTGTTGTTCGGATTTCTTATGCATACAAGAGAAGTACTGAACCCGGATACTATTCTGTATGCATTGGGTATTGTAGCAGCAATTATAATTATCCGGTTGCTGCAGCTGGCATTTTATAGAATACCGCTTGTGCCAATCCTGTTTATAGCACCACGCGGCTTGATTACTATTTTACTTTTTGTGGCCATTATTCCAGAACCCACTGGCTCTGTTGTAACCAAATCACTGGTGATTCAGGTGATTGTTATTTCGGCGCTGGTGATGATGCTGGGATTGATGCTTACACCGAAACAAATGCTTGCAGAGAGTCAGCACGAGAAATTAAGGTAATCAGTTTGCGTTTGATGGCGGCAATGGTATTAACAGCGTACGCAATGGTGCTGTTAATCTGCGCATAAGACATAGATGTGATGCATCGACATTTTTTGTATCTTTGCACCTGCATTCAATAACGCTATTATGTTAGGATTAAAATTACCAACAGACCCGCGCTGGGTTGAAATTGTAGAAACAAATATTCCCGAAATATTAACCGATCATGCTTATTGTGAGCAGAAGGCAACAACCAATGCCATGTATATCGTGATCAACTTCCCGGAATACACCGAACTGGTTAGTGATATGATCGACCTGGCACAGGAAGAACTGCAGCATTTTAAAATGGTGCACGACATTATCAAAAAACGAGGTTTGGTATTGGGGCGTGAGCGCAAAGACCCATATGCAGGAGATATCTACGCATTCATGCGCAAGGGACATATCCGTAAATATGTATTAATCGACCGTTTATTGTTTTCAGCATTGATCGAAGCACGCAGCTGCGAACGTTTCCGCTTATTGAGTGAACAGATTAGTGATCCGGAGTTAAAAGAGTTTTACCGTGAACTGATGATCAGCGAAGCCACACATTATACCACATTCATCAACTATGCACGCAAATACAGCGAAGGTGAAGATATTGATAAACGCTGGCAGGAATTTTTAGCGTACGAAGCAACCGTTATTTCTAAGTATGGAGATAACGCCACAATGCACGGGTAATGTTTAAAGTAATAGGTTTTAAGAAGATGTATTAATTGTCATTGTTAAATTTTTAAGAATCGAAACCACAATTCTGTAAAAATGACAAGAGGAATTATTAAATATTATTCTTAATACATAAAAATTAAATGGACTTATTAAAACCATTCTTAAAACTTAAAACCTATTACTTATTACATGAACAGGCAGACAATTGCAATCATAGGCGGCGGCCCTTCAGCATTAATGCTTGCCGCCATGCTGGATGGTGAAAAATACGACGTACATCTTTATGAAAAGAATGCAGCTGCCGGCCGTAAATTTTTAGTAGCAGGCGACGGCGGTTTTAATCTTACCCATTCAGAAGATCTTGAATCTTTTGTTACGCGTTATACACCACAGAAATTTTTAGAGCAGGCGCTGCGCACCTTTACAAACAAAGACTTATGTGATTGGCTTCAACACATTGGTATTGAAACATACACCGGTTCAAGCAAACGGATCTTTCCGGTAAAAGGTGTAAAACCTATAGAAGTACTGAATGCTTTTATGGAACAGTTAAAAACAAAAAAGATAAATATTCATACACTGCATGAATGGCGGGGCTGGACAGTAAATAATGCGGCCGTATTTTTACATAAAGAAAAAGATGTTGTTGTACAGGCGGATAAAATAGTTTTCGCACTTGGCGGGGCAAGCTGGAAAGTTACCGGATCAACCGGTGCCTGGCTGCATGCATTTCAAGAGAAAGGAATTAAAACAATTCCTTTTAAGGCATCAAACTGTACCTATCAGGTATTGTGGCCAGCGGATTTCATAGCGAAGCATGAAGGGCAGTGGCTGAAAAATATTTCAGTTGCCGCAGGTGATCAGATAAAAAAAGGCGAGCTGGTAGTAACAGCATATGGTCTGGAAGGCGGGGCTGTCTATGCATTAAGCCCGCTGCTGCGGAAGCAAATTCAAAACACAGGTAAAGCTGCAATGCAGATTGATTTTAAACCATCTTTTTCTAAAGAATCATTGATTCAAAAACTTTCGCTTAAAACAACAAAATCACTTACGCAGATTTTGAAGAATGAAATCAAACTAAGCGACACACAGATTGCTTTATTAAAAGCAGTTATTCCGAAAGAAACTTTTTTAAATGCTGAACAACTTGCAACCAATATAAAATCTTTTCCTGTAGCAATAACCGGTATGGCACCAATCAATGAAGCGATCTCTACGGTTGGCGGCATTGCTTTATCGGAAGTAGATGACACGTTTCAGTTAAAACAATTGCCCGGACACTATGTGATCGGTGAAATGCTGGACTGGGATGCGCCTACCGGCGGGTACTTGCTGCAGGGCTGTTTTAGTATGGGAGCGTTGCTGGCGAAGGTATTGAACATATAAAAGAATATGTTATTTCGGTTTGTAATTATTTTTGCCTTCTTGGAATAATAGTTTAAATTTGATTTTAAATATTTATTTATGAAAAGCATATTTCTAATAATCAGTGTGTGTGTATTAAACATTTTTACACTGCAGGCACAAAAACCTACTATTGTTTTCAGTGCAGACAAGACCCCGCAAAAAGATCAGGTAGCCAAGTTAAGGATATTAAAGAATGGCAATACGGCAAGTATTGAACTGATTGAAGATATTGGTATTGTATGTAAATTATATGATACCAATAAAAAGAAAGTTAGTGAAGTAACAACACCTTTGGCTGACAAAATAAATAAAAGCAGATTAAGATGTGTGTATGAAATCAACAATGAAATTATGGTCATGTTGGTGATTTTTCCTAAAGGGGTTCCAACATTAATGAGATATTTATATGATGGGACAACAGGCAAACTAAAAAGCGAAACTTCAATTTTGGAAATGCCTGTACTTACCGGAGATCCCAGATATCATCTGACAGATTCGCGATATGTACTATCTGATTATAAAATTGTGAAAGATCCTTCCAGTGATTATTATGCAGTAGTATTATGCGACATATTCGCTAAAGAAATTAATAAGCGAATAGAGATTGTTCATTACTCTCCTGTTCATGAAAAAGTAACCCGGGCATATTTAACATTAATGGAAAGTCAATATAAGTATATATCTGCTTTAGATATGTATGTGAATGCAGGAGAGTCTGTGATATTAGCTACGTATGGTTGCAATACGACGAAAAAAGACGGTGAAGGGGCAACATATTATCTGTCACAACTTAAAGCAGGAGCAACCGCCTTTACAACTAAAATACTGGCTCAGACAAAATCATCGGAACAAACGGAAGATAATGCTGTTTGTAAGTTCATATTTGATGCTAAAAGCAAGCAGCTGAAAGCGCTCATCAATATAATTGATACAGACGTATTGCATAGCCATTTCATAACACAAACCATAAATCCACAAACACTCGCGTTTAATAAACTAACGCAGGTTACAATCAATAAAGCATTAGATTATTATAAAAAAAATATCAATGCCGAAAAGTTGTATAATGAGAATGATATACAGAATTATATAATTGATCAAAAAGGAAATGATTTTTTTCTGGTTCAGTCGGCTGGAAGGGTTTATTCGCAATATTCATCAGTGGTATGGATGTCTGAAATTGCAATAACCTCTTCTTCACCGGATGGACAGGAGATTTATGGACGGGCTATACCTTATGCGAATATGCACACTGCGTCCCCAAAAAGGATGAGTTATATGGATGCTCCCAAAGGTCAGTTTTTATATCCCAATGCGGATGAATTTTACGGTACATATGTGGAATTAATTGCAGGGAAAGAAAATAACTATATTTTATTAAATGATCTTCCGGAAAAATTTGACCGGCCTGAAAACGAAAAAAGTGTAGGCGTCAATCTCGCGGGTATGAACCACGATGATCTCAGCGGATGTATTTTTACATTTAACAGTGAAGGAAAGATGACTAAAGACTATTTATTCGGAAAGCCCGCTAAGGCAACGGATGCAAAGTATGCATTATTCCACACAGGAGATTACAATGCTGAAACAGGCATGTATGTAACGCAGGTTGTAGAACGTGTTAATGGTAAAAAAGTAATCAGCATTGCCTGGATTAATTTGAAATAATACTTTGCAGATGTATTCTGTACAACTGCGTTCAAATAAAAAAGGTTTGCACCTGTTTAAATATAGGAGCAAACCTTTTTTTATTTCAATTAAGTAACCTTATTTCTTCGGTATCTGTTTATCTAAAAATGCATCGCCAGCGGCGTTCCATTCGTTAAAGAGCTGCGTTCTTTTTGCATTTAAGGTGTTATTTTTTGTATTGTATGCATTGATCGATTCGTTATACTTTCCTAATGCTGCATTGTACTGATCAACTTCTTCTTTTGTTACCGATCCTTTAGGTTTTGAATCCACAACCTTTTTGATCTTTTCAAAATTTTCTTTAGCTAAGAAAAAATCCAGCATACCCGGAATCTGATTTGTTGCTTCGTCCTGATAGAAATTTAAAATGTTTCTCAATGCTACTTCCAGCGTACCATCACCTTTATATGACGGTATAGTATCCAATGATTTTAATCCCTCCCTGGAAGCTTGTATCAAAGCTGTACGGCTTTGCTGCACCAGGCTTATGTTGCCGGCGGAAAGCGCTGCGATCATCTGCTGTTCCTGAAAAGAACTTTTAAAAAGCAACAGGTTCAAGTTGCTTTGAAACTTCATTACACTGTTTGCTATCTTGATAACTTTATCACGGCTGTCATCCGCGCCGGCATTCATGGTGATATTGTTTTCCGCAGCAAAAGCCGCTATCTGCGTATTAACCATTTCTGAACCCTTATTGATCTTTTGATTGGCAATTTCCTGGGCCGTCACATACGCTTCCATCATATCATACGATTGTTCCGAGATGGCTTCCATATCCATGATCTTGGAATAATCATTCGTCATTACATTATAGGAAAGGTCCAGATAGGATATCAATGAATCGCGTAGAGTTGTTTTGCCATTAAATGCTTTTATCTTTGAAATTTTACTTTTAGAAGTTTTTAAAATCGTAAGCACTTCCTGTCTTTTCGTTTCAGCCTTCTTGGCACTCTTGCCGTGCGCCACCTGATTGATGTATTCAAAGTATCCGTTTTTTATAGTTCCGAATTCCATTGTCATACTATTTAAATATTCTACTGCTGTTTGAGAAAAAGCAGTAGAATAAATGAAAAATAGCAAGCATAAGACAACATACTTCATAGAGTGTTTCATACGATTATTTTTGTTTAAGTTTAATAAAATCACACATGATATCATGTGTCTGCTGTAAGATCAGGTCTGTTTTTAATTCATCCAGATAGCCGGTATACAGTTTTTTATAATTCGCATCGTAACTTAAAAAGTCACTTTCAAGGCGGTTGTAATATACTTCAAATCCCGGACGTACAAATGAGCCGGCTGCAGATTCTTTTTCATTTTCTGCTTTCAATATACGCATGTCTTTCCAGAAGCCTGCAGCAGTTAAATGAATGATAATATCATCATCTTGTGTTGTATGCAGCGAGTCCGAAACATGTTTCAGTTGCTTATACTGCGGGTTTTCTTTTATCCGTATATTGTTCATCTCATTTAAGGATGCAACAGGCAGCGCTTCCGGAAATGCAAAAACAGCTTTTTTGGCAATCGAGTCACCTTTAAGATAAAATGGTTCTGTGTTTTCTTTTTCAGATAATACATCCAGATACGGAAGTATTATGTCGGGCGTTACACCTTTACCCTGGTAGCTGAAGCCTGATGTGCGGTACAATTTTATTTCCGTGATCTTCGTCGCGCCCATGTTATCAGTGGCAGAAAATGTGCTGATTGATTTTGTTGTATCCAACTGTGAAATACTCTGGCCGGTAGCTTTCCCGTATGTTTGTTCTCCAACGATCAGTGCACGGTGATTGTCCTGCATGGCTGCACTGAATATTTCTGAAGCAGATGCACTGTATCCATTCACCATAATGCACAATGGTCCGTCATACACGGTACCGCGGTTCATATCTTTGGTTAAAGTTGCTTTTCCGCTGCGTTCCAGAACATAAAACAACGGGCCTATGTCGATAAATAAACCTGACATGCCAACAGCTTCATACAAAGAACCTCCGCCATTGTTCCGCAGATCAATGATTAATCCTTCAATGTTTTCATTTTTTAATTTTAAAATTTCTTTCGACAATTCATTGGCAGCGCCTAAAGCATTGGGATTTGAATCGTCCGAATAAAAAGAAGGAATAGATATGTAACCTATTTTTTTAGCATCCTTAATGATATAACTTTTAACGGTATTGTTTTCAAACTTTATTGCTTCACGTTTTAATTTAATCGTCTCACTTGATCCGTTATCTTTTTTTAAACCGATTTCCAAAAGCGAATATTTTTCGTTTTGAAGCAAGGCATTCGCTTCTGTGTGTGTTAATGCAGATACATCAAACACCTGCTGATTCAATTTGAACCACAATACAACATCATTCTCTTGTATCACATTGGAAAACCATGCCGTACTTCCCGGCGCTACGTAACGGATGGATAAATTTCCGAATGCTGTTTCTCCGAAAAATACACCAAAGGTTAAGACCTTCGACTGCAGGTGTTCTGAAAATTCTTTAAATGCCGTGTAATTATAATACTCCGTATGCGGATCAAAGCGCTTGCAGATTGCATTCAGCAAGGCATTTTCAACAGTTGCAGTAAAATCGGTTGAAGGATCAGCTAATGCATTTATTTTTTTTAATTCCTTATCAATAATCGTACGGGTAATTTTATTTTTATCTGCTAAAAAATTGCTTGGGGCAGCAACATCGGTGCTGTGTGCAGAGTCGACGGCGTAATACAGATTATTCAATACAAGAAATTTAATGTTCCGTTTCCATCGGCTTATTTTTTTTTCTTTCGATTCCATGAATTGTCTTTTGGAAGAAGAAAAAGTAACAATTTCATTTTCGCTGAAATTCAATTCATTCGCGGCAAGCGTCTGAAGAATAGCCTGGCTTTCTTTTATTCTGGTTTGATACAATTCAGATATTCCGGCGATCAGCGTACAAAGATCTTTGGCAGAAGAAGGTTTAAGATTTTGTATCTGTATTAATAAGTTTTGTCTGTCTGATTCATAGAAATGTATTTTTTTATAATCAAGTTCCGTTAATAACAAATCTGCAATTTCTACAGAAACAGTATGATTGAATTGTATCGGAGCAATATGTTTTTTAGTTAGCAATACCCATAATGCATCTGTTTTTTTTGAACAGGATGGCTGCTCTGTTTTACTGGTTTGTGCAGATGCCGGAATTGCTACAAATGTCAGCAGCAATAAAACAATTAGTTGAATACGGGAGAGAATAAAACCTATCATGTGAAGAAAATAAATAAAAGGAGAAGATCCGTGTCACCCGGAAAGTTACCTGTTGTATTTAAACAGCTGATGCACGAACATACTAAAATCCTTAAAAAGAAGGAAAATAAATATAAGAGGAATGCATAAACATGCAGATTTTTAGATGATAACAGTGGGTTTAGCCCTATAGATATAGACTTGAACTATTTTTATACCTAACTTGCTCCCATGGAAAATGAAGAATTAAAGGCAATAGCTGCCCAATTAAGACAGCCTCATGGGAGTAAGGGAATTCAGGTGTCGGATATGATGCATGAATCGAATATAAACATGACCCGGCAAACGATAAAAACGTTGGAGTTATCGGCAAACGAAGAAGTACTGGAACTCGGTCATGGTAATGCAGGCCATTTACAGTATCTGTTTGAAATTGAAAAAACAGTCAGATATTATGGACTTGAAATTTCTGAATTGATGCATGCGGAAGCAAAGCAGATCAATAAGTCGTTTGCTGATCATAAGCAGGCATTCTTTTTTATGTACGATGGCATGGATATGCCTTTTGGGAATGATTATTTTGATAAAGGCTATACCGTAAACACACTTTATTTCTGGGAAGAACCTGTAAAGATGCTACAGGAAATATACCGCGTTATGAAACCTGAAGGTATATTCAGTATCGGGTTTGCGCAAAAGTCATTTATGGAACAGTTGCCATTCACGCAATTTGGTTTTACCTTATACGATACAAAAACGGCAGAAGCATTAGTAGCTAAAACTGATTTTAATCTTGTAAAATCAGAAACTCAGGTAGAGCAGATAAAAGGTAAAATAGGCGGGATGCTTAGCCGTGAGTTTACAATACTTACACTAAAAAAGTAGTTAATCAATTACAACCCTGAGCACAAGGTTTCTTTTTAGTCATTTCTCCGTTATACTGACCTGGTGTTACACTTGATTTACAGCTGCTGAAAAGAAGCAGCATGATAGTAGTGCATAGCAGAAATTGTTTTTTCATATTGCATTAACGCAGGTGTCAGACTAATTCGTGTATCAGCGGATGAAATTTTTGAAGCACTCCTGAAAATAGGGTCCTACGTAAAACACCGGTTTTTCTTTTTCTTTTAAGGCAGACAATAAGCCTAGTATCCACAAGGCAAAGCAGATCAGATCAAAAGGGCCTAACAAAAAATACAGACGAAAGAAACCAAGTATTATTGAACCTCCAATAGACATGATTTGTATGCCAAGTGTCTGTCGCAGGTGAAACCTTGCTAATGAGTCTTTAGTATTGTTTTCCAGATACAAGATGAATGCTATAAGCCAGCCTATAAAAGGAATGTAGGAGATAAGTGCTATAGTTTTGCCGTTCATAATTACAATGTTTATTACATAACAAGATAAACAGGTAGTGTCAAAAATAAAAGCCCCGGTTTTTGGCCGGGGCTTTGTAATGTATGGTTATAGGTGTTATAAAATCATACCCGCACCAACGGTTTCGTTGGTAAACTCATCTACCAGAATAACACTGCCTGTAATGCGGTTTTTGTTATAGCTATCGTAGAACAATGGGCTTGTTGTACGGATCAATACACGTCCGATATCATTCAAGCCAATTGTTTTATCATCTTCAATTTTGTGAAGCGTGTTGATGTTCATTTTATAACGGACTTCTTTGATCACGCAACGCGCATCTTTAGTAGTATGCTTGATGGAGTATTTACCACCCGGTGTCATTTTCTTTTCATTCAGCCAGCAAAGCATTAACTCAATATCCTGACCAACTTCCGGTTGATTGTTCGGTTTAACGATCATATCACCACGGCTGATATCGATGTTATCTTCTAGTGTCATGGTTACAGACATCGGAGGGAAGGCTTCTTCAAGCTGACCATCGATGGTTTCAACCGTTTTGATTTTTGTTGTTAAACCGGATGGTAAGTGCATGATCTCATCGCCCGGCTTAAACACGCCACCTTCGATCCTGCCTGCAAAACCTCTGAAGTCATGGAACTCGTCCGACTGCGGACGGATCACATACTGCACCGGGAAACGGGAATCGATCATGTTCAGGTCAGAAGCAATGTTTACTGTTTCCAATGTGTACATCAATGTTCCGCCCTGGTACCAAGGAGTGTTTGTAGATGGTTCCACCACGTTATCACCCATCAATGCAGAGATTGGAATGAAACGGATATCCGGAATGTTTAATTTGGATGCGAAGTTTGTATAGTCTTCACGGATTTTATTGAACTTCTCTTCGCTGAAATCCACTAAGTCCATTTTGTTCACACACACAACTACGTGCTTAATCTGTAATAAAGACGCAATGAATGAGTGGCGGCACGTCTGCTCAATAACACCATGGCGCGCATCAATCAGGATGATCGCTAAGTTGGCAGTAGATGCACCTGTAACCATGTTACGTGTGTACTGTACGTGGCCCGGCGTATCGGCAACAATGAATTTACGCTTTGGTGTAGCAAAGTAGCGGTATGCAACATCAATCGTGATGCCTTGTTCACGTTCTGCGCGTAAACCATCTGTCAATAAAGAAAGGTCAACATACCCTTTACCTTTACGTGTGCTGATTTCTTCAATCTGTTCCATCTGATCTTCAAAGATTGCCTTTGAGTCATATAACAAACGACCGATCAATGTGCTCTTACCATCATCTACACTGCCGGCAGTAGTGAAGCGAAGTAAGTCCATATTTAAATAACTTTCGTTTGTGATGGGTTCTTTAGTCTGATGCATAATATATTTTAAATGCGTGTAACGCTTAAATTAAAAGTATCCTTGTTTTTTACGGTCTTCCATAGCAGCTTCCGAACGTTTGTCGTCTGCTCTTGTACCACGTTCAGTCTGGCGTGCTGACGCAACTTCCTGAATGACTTCTTCCAATGTAGCCGCGTCTGATTCAACAGCACCCGTACATGTCATGTCACCTACAGTACGGAAACGTACCTGCATGTTTTCAACTTTTTCACCTTTTAATAAGGTTACGAAAGGTGAGTTGAACAATAATGTACCACCACGGTTGATAATATCTCTTTTATGTGTGAAGTAAATACTTGGAATATCTAATTTCTCAGAATAGATATATTGCCATACATCCATCTCTGTCCAGTTGCTCAATGGGAAAATCCGGAAGTTTTCACCTTGTTGTTTTTTACCATTGTATAAGTTCCATAACTCCGGACGTTGGTTTTTAGGATCCCACTGACCGAATTCATCTCTGTGTGAGAAGAAACGTTCTTTTGCACGTGCTTTTTCTTCATCACGACGCGCACCGCCGAAGCAGGCATCGAACTTGAACTCTTCAATGGTGTCAAGCAGTGTGATTGTCTGCAAACCATTACGGCTAGGGTTCGGTCCTTTTTCTTCCACTGCACGGCCCTGATCGATTGAATCCTGAACGTAACGAACGATCAATGTCGCACCGATCTCACGAACCATTTTATCTCTGAATTCGATGGTCTCTTCAAAGTTGTGGCCCGTATCAACGTGAACCAATGGAAAAGGAATCTTTGCCGGAAAGAAAGCCTTTTGCGCCAAACGTACCATTACAATTGAATCTTTACCACCTGAGAACAAAAGCGCCGGACGCTCAAACTGAGCCGCAACTTCGCGCATCATAAAGATCGCTTCAGATTCAAGTTGTTTTAAATGGGATAGTGTATATGAATTCATAATCTATTGGAATACTAAATTAGTAGGTAATTTTAGGAAGGATAGCTGTTAAAATCTGCTGCAGGCAATCTTCTAAGCTATGTAAATCGGTGCGCACTTCTAACGACGGGGCTTTCGGGTGTTCAAACGGAGAGTCAATTCCTGTAAAGTTTTTGATTTCACCGGCACGTGCTTTTTTGTACAAACCTTTTACATCGCGCTGTTCGCACACCTCAATCGGAGTATTAACAAACAATTCAAAATAATCGTTTGCGCCAATGATGTTTTTTGACATGGAACGGATTTCTTCCGTAGGGCTGATCAATGAGCAGATCGTAATGATACCGCAGGCAGCAAATAACTTAGACGTTTCGGCAGCGCGGCGGATATTTTCTGTGCGGTCTGCTTCGGTAAAACCAAGATTGTTATTGATACCGGTACGAAGATTATCGCCATCAAGCAGCGTAGTTAAAAAACCACGATCGTGCAGATCTCTTTCTAAAGCCTTTGCAAGCGTACTTTTACCAGAACCAGATAAGCCAACCATCCATATTACAATGGAATGTTGTTTTAACTGCGCTTCTTTATCCTCACGTTGCAGGATTTTATCGAAGATGGGATGTATATGATTCACAAGCTATTATTAAAACTGACTTCAAAAATACGGTTTTTTGGCTATATCTCATATAGTTGGGGCAATTAAAGGGCTAATAAAAAGCAGATTGTTGACAAAGAAACAGGGGCGGATGGAAAGGATAATCCTGTGATAAACAGTACCTGCCAAGCATACGTTGGACGATCGGGAGTTTTTCAAAAGATTCTAAGGTACTTTTCTTAAATTGCAGAATTGAAATTTAAAACCGATTTGATGAATAATTTACTTGAAAATGCAATTGTAGCGAGTATGGTGGCGGGAAAAGCAATCATGGAGGTCTATGCAATACCCGATTTTACGGATCTGATCGAAATCAAAAACGATAAATCCCCCCTTACGGTCGCAGATAAAAATGCACATCAAGTGATTTATACCCTTTTGAGAGGTGAATTCCCTGAGATTCCGATGATCTCGGAAGAAGGAAAAGGTACTCCGTACGAAGAACGTAAAGACTGGAAACGGTACTGGCTGGTTGATCCGCTGGATGGAACAAAGGAATTCATCAAACGCAACGGAGAGTTTACCGTAAACATTGCCTTGATCGAAAATAACCGTCCGGTGATGGGCGTGGTATACATTCCCGTAACAGACACCTTGTATGCCGGGATCGTGGGGCAAGGTGCCTTCAAAATTGTGAACGGCGAAGAAACGCCGATTACCGTACGCAAGGCACCGGATACAGGCCGGACAGCCGTGGGATCGCGTTCACACAGTACGGAAGAAGAAGCAAAATTATTGGCCGATTATAACGTAACCGATTTTATCACAACGGGAAGCTCGATCAAATTCTGTTTGGTAGCGGAAGGTACAGCGGACCTGTATTACCGCGCCGGACCTACAATGGAGTGGGACACTGCCGCCGGGCAAGCTGTATTAGAAGCCGCAGGCGGAACATTGACAAATCCCGATGGATCGATGTTTTTATACAACAAAGAAAATTTATTGAACGGCGGATTTTTGTGCAAGGGAGATATTTAACAGATTAACCGTGAAAATTTGCCTCAACCGTGGCCTGTGGCCTACAGAACACTTCCTTCAACTGTGGTCTGTGGCACACAGAACACCAACTACAGATTGAGTTAGAGAGCATACATTAAACGTTCAGATTGCATAATACAGATGATAATTTGGAAGTAGCATCTCAGAACAGCAGGTGGTCTGTGTGCCACAGGCCACGGTTGAGGAATCTGCCAGCAAGTCACGAGCAACAGCAAGATTGAGAAACAATGTAAAGCACAAGGTATGGATACAGTAAAACATCAACGCAAACAACTTGCAAAAGCAATACTTGAGCTGCATGATATATACATCAGCACCGGAGAAGAAGAAAAGCCCATGACAATATCGTTACCGGATCTGGCTGGCATGGCAGACCTGCCTGAAGATATGCCAACCGTGGTCTGTGGCACACAGAACACCAACTACAGATTGAGTTAGAGAGTATACATTAAACGTTCAGATTGCATAATACAGATGATAATTTGGAAGTAGCATCTCAGAACAGCAGGTGGTCTGTGTGCCACAGGCCACGGTTGAGGCGTTAGCGGAATGAATCCTGATTTTAGCCTTTTTTAAACACAGCCTTGATTTTTTGGTTCTGTTGCATCAAGGCAAAAGAACAGAAGATTAGAAAAGAAAGAATAATGAAATTAAGTAAGGAGAATTGTTTAAAGTTATTATACTTAATATTAAAAGTTAATTATTCATCATGTCAACCGATATCTCACTCATTCTTTCCAGCGACGGTTCACACACCTTATTCAATCCGGTTTTGAATGAAACCTATCATTCTAAAAACGGAGCCTTGCAGGAATCCATTCATGTATACATTGAATATGGCTTACTTGCATTCAGTGATCAGAGCGATATAAACGTACTGGAAATAGGCTTCGGAACAGGGCTTAACGCATTGCTTACCTGGAACAAAGCAGAGGAATTACGATTGAAAGTAGAATACCATACACTGGAACCGTTTCCCTTGAACAAAGAAATTACCGATCAGTTAAATTACCCGGCTCTCATGCACGAACCGCTGGCAGCAGAGCGCTTTAATAAAATTCACACCTCTGCCTGGGAAGAAAAAAATGTATTGTCTGAATACTTCACGATATACAAATACAAATCAACACTCGAAGAAAAATCATTGCCTGTAAACACATTCGATGTTTGTTACTTCGATGCCTTTGCACCGAACCGGCAGGCTGAAGTGTGGGTTGAAGAGAACTTAAAAAAGATTTTTGACAGTCTGCTCGAAGGAGGAATTTTGACAACCTATTGTGCGCAGTCTGCATTTAAGCGTACATTAAAAACTGTAGGTTTTGAAGTGGAATCTAAGAAAGGTCCGTTGTACAAGAAAGAGATGACGTGGGGGAGGAAGTTAAATTCCAAATAACAAATTTCAAATTTCAAAAGAATCTGCAGTCGAGCCATTCTTTGTCTGACGTCTCTGCCGTTGTTAGTGTTTCGTCCAGAACGAATGCGAAGATAGTGAAGAATAGTTCATGCCGATCACCAACAACTTGTTCGTGTGGACTTCCTCTCGCGCCATTCTTAGCGTAGCGGACTGGCGTCTATATTATTGCAGTCTTTGACTGCAATAATCACCCATTCAGCGCATAATAAAACTGCACAACTTTCGCTGCCTTGGCACCTGTAGATTGATAAAATTCAATCGCATGTTCATCGGCTTCATCTGCCTGTACAATGATTTCTCCGATATCAGAATCTTTGCAATAGTCTTTAATGCCCATGATTAATTTTTTGCCAATGCCTTTGCGTTGATGGCGCTTCATTACTGCAACGTCATAAATATAAAGCAAGGGTGATTTTGAAAAATACTGCGTTAAACTATAGGCAGTAAGCCCGCCAACAATGGTACCTTCGGAGCGGGCAACAAACACAAAAAAGTCATCTTTGCCTAATAATTCTTCAAGATGCTCTACACTCGGCATTTCAAAATTTTTCATTTCAAACACTTCTTCAAATACATCCAGAAGTTCAATGAAACTATCAATGTCGCGGTAGCTGAGTTTTTGGATTTGTATTCTCATGGAAAGAGTTAAGTTTAGCGTGTAACGTGTAATCGTTTGTTATTTCAATCTGATGTACGCCGTTGTTGGTGTTTCGGCCTAAGCGAAAGTTAAGATAGCACTTCCTCGCACCAGTCTTTGACACTTCCTCGCGCCAGTCTTTGACTGGTGTGTATCATTTGGTAGTCTTCGACTACATTTATACCACCACTTTCTTAATCGCCTTTAATTCCTCAGCAATCAACTGGCTTTCTTCTTCAATATCATAATCATCCTGCAGGCCCAGCCAGAATTTTGGACTGTTGCCAAAGTATTTGCTTAAGCGTAGGGCAGTATCAGCCGTGATGCGTCTGCGGCCTTTTGTAATCTCACTTACACGGGTTTGCGGAATGCCGATTTCTTTTGCCAATCGGTACGAAGTAATTTCCATCGGAATTAAAAACTCTTCCATCAATACTTCTCCGGGGTGAATGTTTGGTAGTTTTTTCATAAGAGTTATTATTTATGATAGTCTATTATTGAAACCTCTATGGCATTTCCATTTTGCCATTTGAATACAATCCGCCATTGATTATTAATTCGAATACTATAGAAGTCTTTCATAGTGCCAGAAAGCTTTTCTAATCTATTTGATGGAGGTATGGTTAAATCCTTTAAATCTTGCGAGTTATTAAGCATTCTTAACTTCCTTCTGCCAATCTCCTGAATTTCATTGGGTAATTTAGGTACACGTTCACCTGACCAGATTTTCTCTGTTTCTTTTGTTCCAAAGCTGAGTATCATGATGTATTACGTTACTAACGTTAAAAGTAAGTATTTGGTTTCTTATATTAAAAAAATATTGCAATTTATTTTTTGAAAAAAATCACCCCTTTTTTTACTTTATTAAATCATAAGTATTATTTACAAGTAAAATATATTTCTTTGCCATGAATCTTGCTCTATACCAAAACAAGAAAGTCAAAACCAATGCAATAAAAAATTTCAACGATGAAAAATTAATTATGTAAAAAAGCATCCAGCTGAATGAGATCAATGTCAAACCTTTAAATAATTCATTCATTAAGTTCCAATATTCTAATTGCCTGTATTTATCTTCAAATTGAAGTTTATTCACTTTTTCGTTAAAAAAAGGAAAATCAATTTCTTCAGACTTTAGATTTCCTAACAATCTATTGCCATTTACACACTTGAAAAGAAAAATTACAAATTTATGCTTAGTTGATTTTTCTTCAATGTAATTACCAATTCTTCCAATGATTGAATCAATGGAATGTACTATATGACCCAACAAGTATAAGCTTGGAATTAATAAAAATATAACTATAGAGGGCGTTGATTTAACATCTTCAATAGAGATACTAAAATAATTATACAATAAAATTTTAAATTGGTATAATAAGGTTAATAATAAAAATAGTCCAACTAAAAAATAAGCAAAAAAATCTCTAACTGAATATTTATCTACCATGTTTTTATTTCTTTAAAGATAAAATTTCAATATTAACCCAATACTGATTTGTCAATAAAGTATATTGATGTAATCCAGATGAATCAACATATTTAAGATTTCCAATTTTAATGTAATTTTTTTCATCATTAAATGTTTTTAATAAATTGGGCAGAAATTTTATATCTTTCATATTTAAAATTACAAAGCATTTTTTTGTTTCATGACTTATTTTGAAACCAATTTTTTCTATAATATCACCATTAATACTGTCATTATTTTCATATGTTGTATATTCTAGAATTATATCATTAAACGAATTATAGGATTTTTGATATGTAGTGAATGTATTAAGTGATGACATTGTTGTAATAATATCTGTTTGCGTTCGACCTATTTGGCCTATTAAATCAAGATTGTTTTGTCCAAAAGTTTGATTGGAAAAGGTAGATAATGAAATTAATAAAACTTGTAGTAAATATTTGATGTTAATATTTTTCATTTTAAATGAATTTAAGGTTATTGATGAATTGAATAGCTTATGATTTAAAAATACTTCACCTTACCCGCAAACTCCTTCGCAAAATAGGTAAGGATAATTTTTGCACCCGCACGTTTCATGCTTAATAAGGTTTCAAGCATCACCTTATCGTTATCGATCCAGCCGTTGGCAGCAGCAGCTTTTACCATGGCATACTCACCGCTCACGTTATACGCTGCGATTGGTACATCGAATTGGTCATATAAGGTTTTGATTACATCTAAATAGGCAAGGGCTGGTTTTACCATAATGATGTCCGCACCTTCCTGAACATCCAGTTCTGCCTCCAGTAAGGCTTCGGTAACATTGGCCGGATCCATCTGATACGTTTTTTTATCACCCGACTTCGGAGCCGAATCCAGCGCATCCCGGAACGGACCGTAAAAAGCGCTTGCGTATTTTGCCGTGTATGCCATGATGGAGGTATTCGTAAAACCGCTATCGTCCAGCATGTCGCGGATAAAACCAACACGGCCGTCCATCATGTCCGATGGTCCGACGATGTCGGCACCGGCCTGTGCCTGTGCTACCGCCATCTTACCCAATACAATCAATGTTTCATCATTCACAATTTCTCCATTCACAACAATGCCGTCGTGCCCGTCGGAAGAGTAGGGGTCAAGTGCCACATCGGTCATCAGACAGCATTCCGGGAAACGCTTTTTAATTTCACGAAGTGCTTTCAGATACATATTCTCCTGGTAGCTGATGGTTGCATATGGATCTTTTACTTCATCCGGAAAATGCGGAAACAATACAAACGAACGCAACCCCAGATTCATGCAGCTGTCGATTTCACGAAGCAGATTATCTTCTGAAAAACGAAAGATGCCCGGCATCGAAGCAATCTCGGTTTTAACATTTGTTCCACCGGTTAAAAAAAGCGGGAACATCAGATCTTCGGTATATACCCGGTGTTCTTTTACTAACTGACGGACAGCTTCTGACTTACGGTTTCTTCTCGGACGGCGCATGAGGGTAGTGTAGAGTTTATAATGTAAAGAAAAAGGAGTACTAAGTACAGAGTTTATGGTCCGCCGCGGCGGACCAAAGTACTTAAAACTCCTTTTATTTTTTTAATCAGAATTTATAATCTTGAATTTTGTACTTAGTACTCTGTACTCCGTACTTGATACTTATTAAAATTCAAGCAAGGTTTTCTCAATAATATCGCAGCACGCATTGATCTGTTCTTCGGTAATGATCAATGGCGGAGCAAAGCGGATGATGTCACCATGGGTTGGTTTGGCAAGCAAACCATTTTCCATCAGCTTCATACAAACATCCCATGCCGTACGGCCATCAGCGGTAGGCTTAATGATGATGGCATTCAGCAAGCCTTTGCCACGTACTAATGTAACGTGTTCACATTTGTCTTTTAAAGCATTCATGCGGTCTCTGAACAATTCACCCATAGATGCTGCATTATCGATCAGACCTTCGTCCATCAATACGGCTAATGATTCAACAAGTACAGCGCATGCCAATGGATTTCCGCCAAAGGTAGAACCGTGTTCGCCCGGCTTGATCGTTAACATGATCTCATCCGAAGTAAGCACACACGATACCGGATACGTTCCGCCAGATAAGGCTTTGCCTAAGATCAGCATATCGGGATGCACCCCTTCGTGATTTGAAGCAATCAGTTTACCTGTTCTGCCGCAACCCGTCTGGATCTCATCCATCATTAAGATCACATTGTATTTTGTACACAATTCCTGTGCTTTTTTCAGATAGCCATCCCCCGGTACAAACACACCGGCTTCACCTTGAATCGGTTCCACCCAGAAACCGCATACGTTTGGATTTTTAAGCGCTTCTTCCAGTGCTATTACATCGTTATAAGGAATGATCTGGTAGCCCGGCATAAACGGACCGAAGTTATTTCTTGAATCCGGATCGGTAGAAGCGGAGATAATACCGGTTGTACGGCCGTGGAAATTGCGTTCAACCGCAACGATCACCGCCTGGTCTGTAGGAATGCCTTTTACCTGATAGCCCCACTTACGGGCTAATTTGATGGCAGACTCATTTGCTTCCGCGCCTGAATTCATTAATAACGCTTTATCATACCCAAACAGGTCGCAGATGAATTTTTCTGCTTCTCCTAATTTATCGTTATAAAATGCTCGCGACGTAAGCGTTAACGTTTGTGCCTGCTCAATCAGTGCATTTATAATACGTGGGTGACAGTGACCTTGATTTACAGCGCTGTACGCAGAAAGGAAATCGTAGTAATGCTTTCCTTCCACATCCCATACATGAACACCTTCTCCTTTAGCTAAAACCACCGGAAGCGGATGATAGTTATGTGCGCCATATTTATCTTCGAGTTCGATAGCCTGCTGACTAAGAGATACAGTAGTGTTCATAATAGATTGTTTTTAAATGTATTTTGAAATAAGTAAACTGGCTGCGAAAACCGCAGAAACAGCATGCAAAGGTAATAAAAATAGCGTTACGAGCCCACCATTTTAATACTCGGAGGGAAGATACACTTAGATTCATGAAGGCTTTACTCATCGTTTTGCCAGCCTTATCCCATAGTTACGCCATTGAATGTGCTGAGAATAGTAATCAGCGGCAACAGGTAAGGACTTGTGACAGAAGATTCCCGTCAAGAGCAGAAGCGCGCGATATTTTGGATCAGGAAACTTTTTCAAGGTGAAAACCTTCATTTTACGTCTAAAAAGCTATTTTTGATTTCTTTTTTCCACAATTGATACTTTTTTAGAATAATTTTATGGGATGGTTTGCTCTTTAACGTAATTATTCAGATATTTGCAACCCTATTACAAAGTAAGAATAGTATTGTCATGGCCAGAGTTTGTCAAATAACAGGAAAGAAAACAAGAACGGGTAACAACGTATCTCACGCAAACAATAAGACGAAGAGAACATTTGCTCCCAACATTCAGAAGAAACGTTTCTTCCTTTCCGAAGAAAACAGATGGGTAACGTTGAAGTTATCTACAAAAGCGATTAAGACCATTAGTTCAAAAGGTTTGTCTGCAGTTTTGGAAAAAGCTACAGCAGCAGGATACCTTAAAAAATATTAATAATCATGGCGAAAAAAGGAAACAGAATCCAGGTTATATTGGAATGTACTGAACATAAAGCTACAGGGTTAGCTGGTACAAGCCGTCACATAACAACTAAAAACCGTAAAAATACGCCAGAGCGTATTGAGTTGAAAAAATACAACTCGGTTCTTAAGAAATATACTATTCACAAAGAAATTAAATAATCACTTACTACTATGGCAAAGAAAGTAGTTGCAACGCTGAAAAATACCGATCCTACTAAAGGTTTCGCTAAAATCATCAGAGCTGTTAAAACTGAAAAATCAGGTTCTTATACCTTCAAAGAAGAGATAGTACCTATCAATGATGTACAAGAAGCTTTAAAGAAGTAATTCTACGTCATTAGCATATTCTTACAAGAAAGTCCCCTTAGGGACTTTTTTTGTTTTATATTTGTTATAGTACGGATAGTACAATCAGGTATTTAGATACAGGTAAGCATGGGACTATTTAGTTTTTTCTCTAAGGAGAAAAAAGAGACGTTAAATAAAGGGTTAGAAAAAACCAAAACCAGTTTTTTTTCAAAGCTGAGCAAAGCCGTATTGGGCAAAACTCAGGTTGATGATGAAGTATTAGATAACCTGGAGGAAGTATTGGTTACTTCGGATGTAGGTATTGAAACGACACTTAAGATCATAGGCCGTATTCAGGACCGTGCATCAAAAGATAAGTATGTCAGCACAAGCGAGCTGAACACGATATTAAAAGAAGAAATTGCAGCATTACTGGTAGGTGATACCGTTCCGGATTCCAAGGAATTTGAAATTCCGGAAACAGGCGGCTTACCCTATGTAATAATGGTTGTAGGGGTAAATGGTGTTGGCAAAACAACAACGATTGGTAAACTTGCTTCACATTATCATAAAAACGGAAAGAAGGTTGTACTTGGTGCAGCGGATACCTTCCGGGCTGCAGCAGTAGAACAGTTGGAATTGTGGGGCAAACGCGTAGGCGTTCCGGTTATTTCCCATGGAATGAACACAGACCCGGCAGCAGTAGCATTTGATGCCGTTAAGCAGGCCGTTGATATGAAAGCAGATGTTGTAATCATTGATACTGCCGGAAGATTGCATACGAAAGTGAATCTGATGAATGAGCTTTCAAAGATCAAACGTGTCATTCAGAAATTCATTCCTGAAGCGCCGCATGATGTAATGCTGGTGCTGGATGGCAGTACAGGGCAGAACGCCGTTATACAGGCTCGTGAATTTACCAAAGCAACGGAAGTAACGTCTTTAGCAATCACGAAATTAGACGGTACCGCTAAAGGCGGAGTTGTAATTGGTATCTCCGATCAGTTCCAGATTCCGGTTCGCTACATTGGTGTGGGCGAAAAGATGGAAGACTTACAGGTATTTAATAAACATGAATTTGTTGATTCACTGTTTGAAAACGCTAATTAAAACCGTACAGCTTATTTTTTGTCTGACCCTTTTTATTTCATGTAAAGAGAGTCAGTTGCCATTTAATCTGGGCAGTAATGAAACCGATCCCATACCTCCCAAACAAGGTGTTAAGGGAAAAATTATATATAAAGAAGGCACGTTCGATTCGAAAGGCAACCTGCTTACCAACGGAACAATGATAGGCGTTTCCCGCAAAATATATTTCTATGAGCTGGCAGGCTTGAAAGAAGTAGAGTTGGATGGAAATGCATTTATCGGGAACATACACACAGAAGTAGTTGACTCTACAAAATCAGATAAAAACGGAACGTATGTCGGCACGTTAAAGCCGGGAATTTATTCTGTTGTTATAGAAGAAAACAACCGGTTATATTCTCATGTAACCGACGACGGATTGCTATTACCTGTACAGGTATTTAAAGATTCCGTTACCACATTGAATGTGTACATAGATTATAATGCACAGTATTCAGAATAAAAGCGAATAGCAGTGAAAGCAAAAGGCAATCAAAAAACAAAAGTAAACATCGTTACACTGGGTTGTTCAAAAAACTTAGTGGATTCGGAAAACTTATTGACTCAGTTGCGCGGCAATGGAATTGAAGCAGAGCATGAATCAAAAAATGATAATTCAAATGTAGTGGTAATCAATACTTGCGGATTTATTGATAATGCAAAGCAGGAATCGATTGATACCATTCTTCGATATATTGATGCGAAAGAAAACGGCTTGATCGATAAGATCTATGTATCCGGTTGTTTATCTCAGCGTTACAAAGATGACATGGAGCGTGAGATGCCGCAGGTAGATGCATTTTTTGGTTCGAATGAACTGCCGGCTATTCTTAAAAAATTCAGAGCAGACTACAAGCATGAACTGGTTGGTGAACGTCTGCTGACGACACCTTCACACTATGCGTATGTAAAAATTGCAGAAGGCTGTGACCGTCCGTGCTCATTCTGCGCCATTCCGGTGATGCGTGGCAAACACGTTTCCACACCAATGGAAGACCTGGTAAAACAGGCAAAAGGCATGGCTGCCAAAGGAACAAAAGAATTGATTTTAATTGCTCAGGATCTTACCTATTACGGTCTTGATATTTATAAAAAAAGAAATCTGTCTGACTTATTGAAAAATCTGTCTGATGTAGAAGGAATTGACTGGATACGTTTGCAATACGCCTATCCATCAGGCTTTCCGCTTGATGTGCTGGATGTGATGGCAGAACGCAGCAATATCTGTAAGTACATTGATATGCCGCTGCAGCATGGTTCAAGCGATATGCTGAAATTGATGCGCCGTGGTATTGACCGTCCGAAAACAGAAGACCTGATTAAAACTATCCGTGATAAAGTTCCGGGCATTGCTTTCAGAACGACCATGATCATTGGTCACCCCGGTGAAACAGAAAAAGATTTTGATGAATTGTGTTCGTTTGTTGAAGAGCAGCGTTTTGACCGGTTGGGAGCATTTACGTATTCACACGAAGAACACACGCATTCCTATTCCATGGAAGACACTATTCCGCAGGAAGAAAAAGAAGAACGTCAGGCAACGATCATGTCTATTCAGGAAGGGATCTCTGCTGAACTGAATGAAAAGAAAATAGGGAATACGTATAAAGTACTTTTCGACCGTAAAGAAGGCGGTTACTTTATTGGCAGAACCGAACATGACAGTCCGGAGGTTGACAACGAAGTAATGGTATCTGCAAAAGATCAGTATGTACGCATTGGTGATTTTGCAAACGTAAAGATCAACGATGCCGCAGAGTTCGATTTGTTTGGTGAGATTGTAAAATAATTTCAACGGGTGAATATATTTATGAAAAAGTTCTGGGTTAGTTTTATTCTCATACTTTCTTTTCTGTATGCGGGTACTGCAGCAGCGCAGCAGTTAACCGATACATTGGTTTATTCCACAGGAGATAAATATATCGGAGGATTTGTAAACGGAGAATGTTCCGGTTACGGTTTAATGATCTGGACGAACGGATGTTCGTACGAAGGCCAATGGAAAAACAATCTGATGTCTGGTTATGGTAAAATGAAATGGCCAAACGGAGATATATATGAGGGCAACTGGAATGGCTATGATCGCGAAGGTCAAGGCATCATGTATTGGTCTGAAGGCACAACATATACCGGTTCCTGGAAAAAAGACAAAATGAACGGGAAAGGAATTATGAAGTGGTATAATGGAGATGTCTACACAGGAAGCTGGAAAGACGATCAGCAGCATGGTAAAGGCTTGCTGGAATACGCAAACGGCGCTATAGATAAAGGGACCTGGGTTAACGGGGAGTTTGTTAAATAATAGTTAACTCAATAATTTATACTGCTTTTTGCAGCATATAAAATTCCAAATAACAACAATTCGCCGCGGCGATCAAACATAAGAAATCAAGACTCTCTATTTTGGTTGAGGTAATCAAGATAGGGAGTTTTCAATATATATAATCATTTAACATGATAATTCCAGCAGTTTGGAATTTGTTTTTTGTTATTTGAAATTTTGCAACAGAAACATACCAGTAAGAAACTACGTCAATGTCCGATAAGCCCACCATTGAGCAACTGCTCAACAATGTATCCATCGAATCTTTAAATGATATGCAGGAAGATTCGCTTGCGGCAAATGCAAAAGCAAGCGATGTCATACTGCTGTCTCCAACCGGTTCGGGAAAAACACTCGGTTTTCTGTTACCTGTTTTTCAACAGCTTTCTGTTTCATCAAACTCTATACAGGCACTTGTTTTAGTGCCTTCAAGAGAATTGGCCTTGCAGATTGAAAGTGTATTTAAAAGTCTGAAAACAGGCTTTAAAGTAACATGCTGTTATGGCGGCCATCCGATGGATGTAGAAGAAAATAACCTGGCACAATCGCCGGCCTTATTGATCGGTACACCGGGAAGAATTGTTGATCATATCAATCGTAGAAATATTAACCTGGACGATGTTAAAACATTGGTGCTGGATGAATTTGACAAATCGCTTGAGATGGGTTTTCAGGAAGATATGGCAATCATCATCGGCAGATTAACGGGAATTAAAAAACGGATTTTAACGTCTGCTACGCAGGCAATCAAAATACCTGATTTTACCGGCATGCAATCGCCTGTAACCTTAAATTACATCACCGGGCAGGCAAGCGGCTTATCTGTTAAAACAGTGCTTTCAGATACGAAAGATAAATTTGATACCCTGTTACGTTTGCTTTGTCAGATCGGCAATGAATCGGTTATTGTCTTTTGCAATCAGCGTGATGAGGTAGAAAATGTATGTGCATATTTAACTGAACATGGTATTATAAATAATAATTTTCATGGAGGCCTGGAACAGCGCTACAGAGAAAGTACACTTACTAAATTCAGAAACGGAAGCACAAATGTACTTGTAACAACAGACCTTGCTGCGAGAGGTCTGGATATACCGGATGTAAAGCATGTGATACATTATCAGATGCCGCATAAGATTGATGCCTTTACACATCGTAACGGCCGTACAGCGCGTATGGGTTCTACCGGTAATGCATACATGCTGCTGCATAAAGATGTGTTGCTGCCTGATTACATTACAAGCAAACCGGATATTTTGAAACTTTCCGATCAGAAGGTAAAACCATTGCTGCCGCAGTGGGAAACACTATTCATAAGTGCAGGTAAAAAAGATAAGATCAATAAAATAGATATTGTTGGTTTTCTTTCTAAAAAAGGTTTGCTGGAAAAAGATGAATTGGGATTGATAGAAGTAAAAGATCAGTTTGCTTATGCAGCAGTGAAACGCAATAAAGTAGAATCGGTTATAAAACTGGTGAAAGAAGAAAAAATTAAAGGCCGTAAGGTAAAAATCGAAGTAGCGAGAGAGACACCAAAATTTGAAGCAGAATAATCTTATTGCAAGCAGAACTTACATACATCACAAAGAAACCTGTTAAACATACGTTTAACAGGTTTCTTTGTTAACGGAGCTGTATGCCGAATACGTATGATTTTTTTTCTGCCGGTTTTAACGTTGTTTCAATCATGTTCCGGTTGAATGCATCCGGAATAGCGCTGCATGGTTCAATCGCTACAGACATGCGGTCAGAAGGTGTATACACATGTACAAAGGGGTAGGTGTCTGTTTGCTGCCATACTACGAGTGTTAGATCCTCTTCTTCATCGAACAGCAGTGTTTCAGCTTTTTCAACAGAAGAATCTAATACAAAGGCGTTGTCCAGTTCGCGTTCGCCCAGCAGAGCAGGTTCAAAAAATGAAATGTCTTCAATAATTTTCCCGGTAGGAATCAACGTATCTGTAGTCTCTATTTTTTGTACAGAAGGTATCTGCAGTTTTAATGTATTGATGCTGCTGCCCAGTGTAAGGTAAGGATGCCATCCATCTCCCATAGGAATAGCTGTGGGCGAGGTATTTGTTATCTGAGTCGTAACCATTAAACCTTCTATACAAAGCTTGTACGTGACAAGGAGCGTATATGAAAAAGGAAAGTCTGCAGAATCTTTCGGATGTGTGTAAGAGAGGGTTAGCGTTGCAAATTCAAACGATGTTTTAGATGCAGTGATGCTGAATGGTTTATTCCAGACAAAACCATGCAGCGCATGTATACCGGCATCATTCAACGGAATTGAATAGGAAATATTTTCAAATATATACGAGCCTTTATCAATGCGGTTAGAGAATGGATTGAGTTTTGCACCGCGGTATAAATTTGAATAAAAACCTGAAAGTTCTTCTTTATTTTTATTGGTGTAAATGACATCATGCAGAATATTATGTTTTTGCAAAACAAGTTCATGAATATTTCCGCCAAAGGAAGGGATGATGGAAGCATATTCTCCGGAAACTGTATTGATCAGTTTTACAATTTCTATTCCTTCAAAGTCATCGGTTTTAATTTCAAACATAGCTGTTTATAATGTTATTACATGAGCTCCATCGACCGATATATATTCATTTATTTCAGTAACCATATTGTATCGCTTTAAATAAGCGAATTTCATAAACTTTGAAAATTCCTGTGTGCAGTTTTTCTTTACTAAGTTAATGGTACAGCCACCAAATCCTCCGCCCATGATTCTGCTGCCCAGGCAATAGGGAAGTGAAATCGCCTGTTCCATTAAAAAATCTATTTCATCACAGCTTACTTCATAAAGATCACGAAGGGACAGATGCGATGCAGTCAGCAGTGCACCAAAGTGTGTAAGGTCCTGCTGTTCTAATGCTGCAATGGCATCCTGCACTCTTTTATTTTCTAATACATAATGTTTGATGCGCTTTTGCTGTGTTACATTTTTTACAGCAGATATATGTATTTCTTTAATATCTCTGAAATGTTTGATATCCGGAAACGTTTCAGAAAGCTGATTTAATGCAGCCTGTGTTTCCATAACCCGTTCTGTATATTTACTTCCAGCAAGCGACCTTGTTACATTTGAGTTGCAGAGTACCCAGCAGTATTCGTCCATTTCAGCAGAAATATAGGTATGGGTATTTTTTTGAAAATCAAGAACCAGTAAGTTATTTTCTTTTGAAAATTGAGAAGCATATTGATCAAGTAAACCGCTCTTAACTTTTAGGTATTCATGTTCTACACGCTGACATAATTTTATAATAGCCAATGGATCAAGCTTCAGGTTGTAAAAAGCATTTAAGCCATTCATAAAGGCTACTTCAAGTGCAGCTGAAGACGAAACCCCCGAACCTACCGGAACATTTCCTTCGATCAGCGCATTGAAACCACCATGCAGTTTTTTAACATCAGACAAAATCTGAATACAACCATACATATATTTTTTCCAATCGCTATCTGGTTGATAACCGGCGTACATTGAAAGAAATAATACCTGATTAAAGTCTTTGCTTATAATATAAATCTGATCATCTGACCGCGGAGAAAACGTTACAGTAATCCACCTGTTGATCGCACAAGGCATGGATAAACCATCATTATAGTCGGTGTGTTCACCGATGATATTTATTCTGCCCGGTGCGGTACTGATGTGTGTCGGGTGCATTTGAAACGCATCAAAAAAAGATTCGCTTGTTCTGCTTATAACATCATCGGAAAATATCATACCTGTGTTTGTTTAATGGACTCCGTAAATTGTTCCGCCCAGGCAATATCTTCCGGCGTATTTAAACCAACCAGTTCCTGATAATTATCTATCTGCAGCGATTCAACTTTCATTCCGTTAGATAAAAAAAGCGAAATGATGTCTGTTAAATAATATTCGCCATTCTCCTTGTCTGCCGGTATTTCATGGATCAGTGCAAACAGATCTTCGCCCTTAAAAATAAAATGAGAAGATAAAAGTTCTTTAATTTTCAGTTGTTCAGGCGTTGCATTTTTTTCTTCAATACAGGCAATTACAACTCCCGACTCATTTTTTATAACGCGCGCATAAGGAAGGTTAATATCAAAAACAGCTGTGAGAAAGGTGCAGCTCGCTTGAGTTTTCAGATGATGTGCTTCCAGTTTTTTTATGGTTTCAGCGGTAATTAATGGAGCATCACCAACAAAAACAAAAACAGATGTATTCGCCAGGGATGCATATTCCACAGCTTGCATCACTGCATGGCCTGTACCTTTTTGATCTTTCTGTAAAATATAATCAACACCAGGTCCGATGGCTGCTTTTACTTTTTCAGCTTCAAATCCTATAATAAGCGCGATAGTAGTAATGCGGGCTTCGGTAAAAGCTTCAATAATGTGTGTAACAATAGGTTTCCCTCTGAAGGGAACAAGCGGTTTAGGCAAATCTGATCGCATACGCGTTCCCTTACCCGCCGCCAGAATGAGTGCGATTGACATATTTTTTGCTTTGTTGTGCTAGTTAGACGAAATAGATTACAACCTAAAAAAGAAGCAATTATGAAATTGTTATCAATCCGGTCTTTGATAAAAGAAAATATTTCTACGTTTGCAGGATATATTTTCCAATTTGTTTAGAATAAATCTAAATAAAAGCGGTTTTTTAGCTTGATATTACTAATTTGCAAATGTTTAGAATTATTCTAAATAGTATGGATAAGATAAAAGTATACATAGTTGACGATTATTACCTTATAAGAGAGGGTGTTAAGAAATCGTTAAAGCAGAATAGCGAAATTGAAATTGTTGGGGAATCAAACAGCCTGAGTGATTTAGCTACCTCAATCAAAACAAGCCAGCCAGATGTATTAATATTTGAATTAAATCTATGTCAGCAACCCATTCGTGATTTAATAGAAAATTTAAAAAAGGTTAATGCACGGGTAAAATTCCTGATTATTTCAGATTGTGATTGTGAATTACCGTTGGTCATGGCTGTACGCGCAGGTGTAACAGGTTTTGTACGTAAAAACGTTTCAAAAGAAGAATTGCTGCATGCCGTGCAGCAAGTATATACCAATAAAGAATATTATGTAAGTGATGTGACTCAGGTGTTGCTGAAAGGTTTTTTAGCCAATCAAACATCGGATTCAATTTTTTCAGACCGCGAGCTGGAAGTACTGCGCTACATTTGCAAAGGAAGATCGAACGAACAGATTGCAGACATTTTATTTATAAGTGAAAAAACAATTGCTACACACCGAAGAAACATTATGAAAAAAGCGGGTGTTAAAAAATCTACGGAATTAATTGTTTGGGCGCTGGATAATAAAATTGTTGCAAGAAATTAAAATAATCCAGGTGTATTTTCTTAAATAAATCATTTATTAACAAACGTTATTAAATGATTTATTTAGCTGAATCTTTTTTAACGAGATCTTTTTTTGAGGATATTATTACATATTTTAGTACTTCAGCTATTGGGCACATTATTTTGTTAATCGTTTGTTTTTCTTTTTCTATTCTTTTTTAATAAATAAAGCACAACTTTTTTCAGGCAATATTTTAACCAGTTATTGTTTTTAAGAAATGGAAATTTTAATGAAGCGCTACATTCGAAAGACTTGTGTTTCCTGATATCTGAGCCAATTTTATTCCTGTTTTTATTTTCAGATAACCGTTATACCAACTCATGTCTAAAGAACTTATTTTTGAAATTACTGTCAATGGAAATTCGATTTATCATTTTAATAAGCTCACCATTCGGCAATCATTTAATGCACATCACACATTTGAACTGATTTTAGATCAGGATACAATAGATAGTCTCGGGTCATATGATTTAAATGAATCACAGGAATACATAGGCACACCTATTAGTATTTGTTTTGGAGAAAAAGAAGCCAGTGATGCTATTTTTAAAGGCATCATTACCGAAGTAGGGTTGAGCCAGCAACATGGTGCCTGGGGAAATTTAATTTTTAAAGGCTTCAGCCCAACCTATCTGCTTGAGTCGGGAGCACATTTTGCATCCTATGAAAAAATGCCGTTAAAAGATATAATCCGTACTTCTATGGAAGCAACTTCTTCTTACAGCATAGACGCCGGCATTAATCCGGTGCATAGTGAATCAATCCCGTATATGTGCCAATATGGAGAAAGCGGCTTTGCATTTTTAAACAGGCTAGCGGCTGAGTACGGCGAATGGTTTTTTTATGACGGCAGTACATTATTTTTTGGTAAACCGAAGGAACAAAAAAATGTTGAATTGGTATATGGGAGCAATATTTCGGAAATGAATTTTTCGATGCGTGTTGTACCGGCAACCATTAATCATTACAGTTATAAATCCGACGAAGATGAAATATTAACAGCGCAGTTACCCTCAGATGTATCCGGTGCTACCAGCTACATGCGCAAAGCTATTAGCGTTTCAAATGATCTGTATGCAGTTCCGATCAAACAGCCTGTTTCAATTCGTGTTGCAGATCGATATGGTATTGATACCTATGCTAAAACACAAAAAGCCAGACTTGCCGCATCAACCATTTTGCTTACAGGTAAAAGTGATCAGCCCCGGATTATACTCGGAAATTATATCTCGGTAAAAGTGAGTAAAGATTCCGGCACCGGGTATGATGATCAGGGGGAATATGTTGTTACTGCAATCAATCATGAAATGACGGGTACAGGTAGTTATAGCAACACATTTCAAGCCATTCCTTCTGTAAATGAAATTATTCCTTTTTCAGTAGCGAAACCTGTTGCGCAGACACAGATGGCACGTGTTACAGATAACAATGATCCGGATGCTATGGGACGTGTACGCGTACAGATGTTGTGGCAGCAGCAAACAGAACAGAAAACAGACTGGCTGCGTGTCATGACTCCCGATGCAGGTGGAACAGAAGAAGTAAGTAAAAACCGCGGACAGGTATTTGTTCCGGAAGTAGGAGATCAGGTACTCATCGCATTCAGGTATAACGATCCAAACAGGCCGTTTGTCTTAGGCAGTCTTTTTCATGGAGGCACTGCCGCCGGCGGGCAAGCAGATAACAGCATCAAATCAATACAAACCCGCAGCGGTCACGTTCTTCAATTCAATGATACAAAAGATGGAGAAAGTATTACCATTAAAGATAAAAACGGCAATACAATTTTTCTGGATACAGCAGGTAAAAACATTACCATTACTGCGCCAGAAACGATGACTTTTAATGCAAGGAATGTAGTAATGAAAGCAGAGGAGAATATCACGATCAGCGCAGGTAAAGATATGAAGACAGATGTAGGGGCGAACCATACATTGAATATTACTGAAAAGCATGAAATAAATTCGAACGAAACTACAGAAAACGTAAATCAAGATAAACAAGCCCAAATTGGTGGTGATCTTGATTTGCGTACATCATCAATAACAATGGATGCAAGTGGCGGGGATGTTTTAATTAAAAGCTCTGCCCTGGCAACGTTGCATGGAAAGTCGGATGCACTGTTAAATAAAGGATGATATGCTTATTGAAAACAAAATGAATAATTCAATGAAACATGTAGAGTCCGGCTTTGATCAGCTTATTTTATTTACTTGCTCAGTAGAGAAATTATTGCCTCGAGGTGTCTGGTCTACTTATATACTAAATCGAAAGGTTCGGATATATTATGTTGGAAGAATAAATGATTTGCATAAATACCAATTAGGTTGTATTGAAACAGATTGTAAATTAGAAAGGCAAGCAGATTCAACATTAGATCTTATGCGCAAAGTGCATGATGTTTTCAGATTGCTTGTGTTAGGTGCAGATGCAAATGGCATCATTCAGAAAATGTATAATTTTCCTTATATACAGGAAGAGTGGCTGCAGATAAAGGTTAATCTGCTAACTGAATATGATGATACAGATATAGAAAAATGGAATTTGATTTTAAAAATGGATGTGCTGTTGCAAAATTATGATGCTGTATTAAACTATTTACGACTTCCAAACATGTATGGATTATTTTTTAATGGGTATTGGAGAGATGTATTTCCCGAAGAAAAAATTATTGTAGAACAAACATATGGTGAGGAATTTGGAAACACACAATTTCAGGAATCTGTTCAATATTCAATTCGGGAAAATGGTATACAGCAATCAGTAACTATTTGTGCAGATAAAAATTCTTTGTTCGATGCACAAATGAGCTATAGCGGGATATGTATATTTTTAGACGGAGCGCTTGATGTATGTAGAAAGAAAATCGAAAATGATTCAATAAGATTTAACTATTCAGCAAAATGGGTTGGTTTGAAAAAATTATATCAAGAGTGATTCCCTTTTTGATTGATTCAACTGAAGACACACCTTCAAAAAAATCAGCTGCTGGTAATGATGCTGCTGAAGAAGAAAAAGTGAGTATGTCTAAGCTTGAAAAAGAAACTTCAGAAAGTAAAAAGCAGGAAAAAGCAAAAGGAGATCAGAAATTAGTAATTAACGGGGCAAAAGTGCAATGTGCCCTCTGTACAAATCCGCTGGGTACATTATTGGTAACCTATGACACACCCAGTTTACAGGGAATGCCTATTGCTACAGAAAAAGATAATGGAAAACCTAATATACTTTTTGTGGGATGCTGTATGAAAAGTCCAAATGCTGCTACACCCTGTACTGCTGTTATACAAGCAGGGAAATGGAAAGACACGGGTAGCTTTAAAGTACAGAATCAGTCTCCGCTTTTGCTTAAAAGTACTAATACCTGCTCATATGGCGGCGTTGATATTAAAATAACAGATAGCGGGCAACGTAATACGTTTGCGTATGACGCTCCAACAGAAATGGAACATGATGCAGAAGAATATGTGGATGTTACGTTAGGTGCATTTTTTGACGGTACATTAAACAACAAGACTAATACCGAACAGCGTGAAGCAAATACTGAAATATTTAAAAATAACAGCGATGATAAAACAAACAGTTATTATAATTCTTACACCAATGTAGCCAGGCTGTGGGACTTTTATAATAAAACCAACAGCGTTTATGTAGAGGGTATCGGAACAGAAGATTTAAAAGCAGATGATACCAATGGTTATGCATTTGGTGCAGGGGACACAGGGGTAAGAGGTAAAGTGCGGAAAGGTTGTGAAAAAATATTTAAGAAAACACAGAAACTTGCTCCTAAAAGAAAAATCAACACGCTTACATTTGATGTGTTTGGCTTTAGCCGCGGCGCTGCTGCGAGCCGTAATTTTACCCATGAAGTAACAAAACCGGTATATGTTCCCAAAGCTGAATACGTTCAGGAGGACAATACGCCAAAGGATATTACATCAAAAAAGATAGTTTTGGAAAGATTACTCAATTGGATTTGATGCCTATGTATGGACACCTGGGTTTATTGTTTCAGCAAAATGGTTATATAATAAAAAATATAACCATACGTTTTCTGGGCATTTTTGATACGGTATCTTCTTACCACGAAGGTTCAGGAACAGTAGGTAATGCTGCAACCTATGATTTTACTAATGATGTGGAAGAACTGCATTTAGAATCTATTTACCATGCCGATAAAATTATTCATTTTACCGCGGAAGATGAACACCGCATAAATTTTGCACTGACAAAAATCAAAACCACTCCTCCGGAATATAATTCAGATCCCAGGAAAAAAATAGCAATTGAAAAACCCCTTCCGGGTGTACATTGTGATATAGGCGGGGCATATCTTGATGGGGATGTAGAAGTTGTAAAGCAGATCAATTACCAGGCATTCGGAATTGAAGAATTGGAAAAGGAAAGAGAACGCTTAATTGCAGAAGGCTGGTATAAGGAAGAACAATTGGAAATTGTAAAACATAATTCAAAAACCAATTGGTTAACTGGTACCAGAAAATTAAGTAATAAGTATAGTTTCATCCCATTACATTTTATGTGTGAGTTTGGACAGGCTCATAAAAAGCCTTTACCATTTGATAAAAATGGGTTAGAGAATAAATATGCATTGACGAATGATATTCTACTTCAAGATGTAAAAAAACGTTTACATGAGTATGTGTTTAATAATAAGCCTGCATTAAAATTTAAATATTTATACCCGCTGCATCAGGAATATAAAGATGCCAAAGTACCGGAACAGCGGTATGCCGACTATCAACAGGAGTTGAAAGAACAGGATGCGTTGAGAAAACTCCGGAATGAATATTTTCACTGGTCTGCGAATTATAAAGGTTTTGGCATGGAACCTAATATAGAAAATGGAAAAAGAACCCGTGTATATTATGCGAATTAAAATATGAAACAAACAATAATTTTAATCTTACTGATCATTCATAATACATTAAGCTCGTGTCAAACAAAGGAAATAAAAAACAATATGGTAAATAAAAAGTTCGACTGGTCTCATAGTGTATCTGCGCCTGAAAATTATCCAATGGAAATTTACAGGGGGAAGTTACAAGGTTTAACAGATAAGGATTATTCGGCCAGCTTTGGTTTGTGGGGAGTTGCAAACGAAGGCTGGGGAACAGAAAGCGGTATGGTTGCTGTTGGCCCGGATACCAAAGCAATACCGGATAGTTTATTGATCACCTGGCTTTCTTTTCGGGAAAATAAATTTTATACTGGTAAGTTTCAATTGCCCAGAGAAAAGATGACCGAACTGTTCGAAAACGGATTTTATGAATATGATATCAAGCAAAGAAGTACCTATGAAGATATTTTAGTTGGCTTAGCACCTGGCGGAGTTGTAGTTGTCTGGCTTGTAGGCGGACAGGTTCAAATTGAAGTAGCACGGTTTCAGGCTCAGGAAACCATTATAGATAAAAGTACTGTTACCAATCCAGACGATTTATATGTACTTGGCGATGGCTATGTTGATTTTGTTTTAAACAATAAAGAAATAGCAACAGGTCCTATTCCCTTTGGATTGTGGGATACCTACAGGGAAAAATACAGCTGGCGGCCAATGTTAATTTTACCTGAAGGCTATGAACTTGCCATTGAATGGATGACATTATTCAATGGAGAAAAAGAAAAGAATTTTAAAGAACATCCGGAATTTGGTACTTATAAAAGCAGGGCCTTGCCTTCCTATATGCTTTTTAACTGGTATGCAAGTAATGGGAGAAAATATGGCGTTGATGTTTTTTTTAACGAAGCAGAAATTTTTGAGGCATATAAACAGATCTATCGAAACGACAAAGAACAGGACGCTGAATTGGTTTTTGAATTGAATGATGCACAAACATCGTTTACCATTTCAGTACGAAGCAAGACTGAACAAATTGAATTACACAAGGTAAAAGCTAAAATATATAAATCTGAAGATACCAGGCCTGTTAAGCAATGAAGTTAAGATACTTGAACATGTTTCAACATGCATTTAAACCTGAATGAAATTACCGATACATGGGTAGTTAAGAAACCTACTGCTGACGGAGAAGTTACATCAATAGAATGTTTTAATAAAGATAGAGAACTGATGGTTCAGTTTTTTGGCTTACGCAAACCTGGCAAGCCAGAATTGGAAGAATGGAAAACGTTGGTTGAATCCCTGTAATATTTTTTATTTGTTTTAGCCTCCTTGCATTTCATAGGGCAAGGAGGCTATTTTTTGTATGGATTAAAAATCCTTTAAATTGAAAAGAGATATTTTAAATTCTTAGTAAAATGCAATAAGTGATTCCTGTAATAATTCTGTTTTAAATCTGATTATTTTTAATTACTTGAATGTTAATTTATTGAATTCTATTTGTGTTATTTTATATATTGTTTATAATAATTCTAAATAAAAACACTTACATTTGTCCAATTATTTCAAAACTTATTTGTCAATGAAAAAACTATATATTTTAGCTATTGCAATAGCTGTAACAACTTTTTCTTGTAAGAAAAACAAAGAGGATGAACCTGCACCATCAGGTAGTGAGCAGGCAAAAGTAGTTGAAAACTATGCAAACATTGTTTATGCTACGTATGATGATGCGTTGATTACGGCTAAAAATTTACGGGCTAAAGCGGCGGATTTTGTAGCGTCTCCTTCAGAAGCAGGACTTGAAGAAGTACGGGCTGCATATATTGCATCACGTACTCCATATATTCAAAGTGAAGCATTCCGTTTTTATTCAGGTCCGATTGATCAGGACCTGGGAGGTGGACTAACAATAGAAAGTTCAATCAATTCATGGCCATTGGAAGAGGTATATATTGATTATGTGGTTGGTGATGCCAATGCTGGCATTATAAACGATGTTGCACATTTCCCAACGATTGATAAAAATGTTATTCTGGAAAATAATCAAAAAGAAGGTGCCGGAGAGAATAGTGTAAGCAGTGGTTACCATGCAGTAGAATTTTTATTATGGGGACAGGATCTTTCGGAAACAGGACCAGGCGATAGAAAATACACGGATTATTTAGTGAACAGCGATGATGCAACAAATTTAAATCAGGCGCGCAGAGGTCAATATTTATTGGCATGTATTGATTTGATCATTGACAATCTTCAAACATTAAAAGAGGCCTGGAAGTCAGGAAATGCATCAAATTACAGAGCAGGTTTTATAGCTGATCCAAAAGGTTCTATCGGAAATTTCCTGAAAGGCGTAATAGGTTATGCAGACGATGAATTATCTGTTGAGCGTATGCAGGTTGCTTTAGATACAGAAGGTGATGCAGAAAGACAGGAACAGGAGCAGTCTTGCTTCAGCGACCAGACATACAATGATATCATCTTAGGACAAAAAGGAATTAAGAATGTATACGTTGGTGAATATGTACGAATTGATGGAACGATTGTTAGTGGTATGAGTGTATCAGATCTTGTAAAAGCAGCAGATCCTAAATTGGATTCTACTGTACGTGCAAAAATTTATGATACCGATATTAAAGTTGCAGCTATTCATGCACCGTTTGATAATGAGATATTAACCGCAAATACTGCAGGTACAATCCGTGTACAAAATGCAATTAATGCGTTACATGTTGAAGCGGCTCAATATAAAAATGCAGCTAATAAAATAGGATATCTTTATTAATACTATTTCGGCATACATATATTATGCTTAAAAGAACGGCCCTGATCATTTCTGTTATATCATTTGTTTTGGTTTTTACGATGCAGTTTTGTCACCGTAAAGAGGAAACGCCTACACCTGCAATCAATGCATCAACGGCAGAAGTTGATGAAGAATTATCGGGCGGAGCAACTACGGTATTTGATGCGTCAAACAATTCATTTGGTTTTGCGGCACAAAATTTATCTCAGATAGAAAAAAATAAGTTTGCGCTGGGAAATTCTGTATTCAAAACAAACTGGGTAACAGCACCGGCTACAACCACAGCAATAGATGGATTGGGCCCGTTTTTTAATTCAAGATCCTGTTCAGGCTGTCATAAGCTGGATGGAAGAGGTTTACCTCCTGCTAATCCAGGCGACGATTTGAATGGATTATTATTTCGATTAAGTATTCCAGGGGAAGATGAACATGGTGGTCCTTTTGGTGATCCGCAATACGGCGAACAATTGAGCAATCATGGTATCTATGCAGGCGGCAGCTCAACAGTTATCCCGGAAGGAAATGTTATCGTTAGCTACAGTACAATTACGGGTACATATAAAGATGGCACAGGATATGAATTGCGGAACCCCGTTTATACATTTACTGAGTTGGGTTATGGCGCTTTTGCGGCAGGGATTATGTATAGCCCGCGTCTCGCGCAGCAATTACCTGGTTTAGGTTTACTTGAAGCTATTGATGCGGCGGATATTCTTGCGCTTGCAGATGCTTCAGATACAAATGAAGACGGTATTTCAGGAAGGCCAAACTATGTCTGGAACTATACAACCAATACAACTGAATTGGGCCGTTTTGGCTGGAAAGCAAATCAACCGACTTTATTTCAGCAAACAGCCGCGGCATCTGTAGGTGATATGGGCATTACAAACCGGCTATTTCAAAATGAAAATTTAACAGGCCAGCAGGTTACTGACTATGGCTCCTGGACAAATGGCGGAACACCAGAGATGTCAAATAATGATTTGGATCAGTTGGTATTTTATTGCCAGACATTGGCCGTACCTGCAAGAAGAAACTGGAAAGATCAGGAAGTATTACGAGGCAAAGAATTATTTACACAGGCCAAATGTGCAAACTGTCACAATCCATATTTTGTAACAGGTACTCATCCGATTGCCGGATTGAGCAATCAAAAGATCAGGCCTTATACAGACCTGTTGCTGCATGACATGGGGGATGGTCTGGCTGATAACCGCCCGGATTATCTGGCAACAGGAAATGAGTGGAGGACGCCTCCTTTGTGGGGGCTTGGTTTAATTAAAACAGTAAGCGGCGGTCGTTTCTTATTGCACGATGGCCGTGCACGAACGCTGGAAGAAGCAATTATATGGCATGGAGGAGAAGGGACGTTTTCTAAAAATGCATTTATAAATATGAACAGCACAGACCGTGCAGCTTTGCTTAAATTTTTAGAATCATTATAATTGAAACGAACAGGTAAATGAATAAAATAATTATTTTGGCTATAAGTATCTGCATCAGTGTATGTGCCTGTAAACCGTCCAAAGATGAAACGTCATCTTTAAAAACTGCCGATAGAAAACCGTTGGTTACCAATTTGGGCAATAATGTAATCCTTCCGAGATACGTTGCGTTGAATACGTCTGTTAACGCGTTCGATTCTGAAGTGCAGATTTTTACAGCAGCACCAACGATAGAAAATCTAACATCCTTACGGATTAAATTTTACCAGGCATATATCGATTGGGAATATGTAGCATGTTTTGAATTCGGCCCTGCAGCAGCAAGTACGGTTAATCTGGGTACAAAGACCGTTAATGCTTTTCCTGCAGATACAGCTGTTATAAAAAATAAAATTGTACAGGGCGTTACAGCCATTCCGCCCACAAACAGCGCTATGTACTCAGGTTTTCCCGCTATTGATTATTTGTTGTTTGCCAAGAGCCTGACTGCACAACAGATTGTTGATTCGTTTACGGTATCTTCTACAGCAGTTAAAAGATGTAATTATCTTAAAACAGTAAGCTCAGATTTAAAAGCAAGAATAAACACAACGTATACAAACTGGACAGCTTCCGGTGCAAATTTTATTTCCTTATATACAAACAGTACCGGCATAGATCTTGGAAGTGCAACGTCTCAGACAGTAAACATGCTGGTTGCAGATGTTGAAAATATTAAGAACTTTAAATTAGGGATTCCTTTAAATATTATACAGAATGTTGTTGTGGGCGACGGTTCTACAGTGAATCCATTCAAGTGTGAAGGTTATCATTCAGATTCTTCTCTGGTATTAGCTAAAGCCAGCATAGAGTCGCTGCGTAAGCTATATCTGGGCATTGGCGCAGATGGTACAGATGGAGAAGGGTTTGATAATTACCTGGAAGCCATCGACCGTTCCGGATTAAATGTGCAGATTAAAAATCAGATTGCACTTTTGCAGGCAAAATTGGATGCAATACCTGCACCTATTTCAATTGCTATAAAAAATCCTGCCGGTAAACAGGCAGTAAACGAAGCTTACACGGAAACATTACATCTGTTGGTATTGTTAAAAGTTGATATGGCATCAGCAATCGGCGTTATGATTTCATACGGCGATACAGACGGCGATTAAGCATGTGTTTAATACAGTCATTTTCAGTTACAGATTATTTCAGGCGAAGCACATCAATTGCTCCGCTTGTTGTTTTTAGAATTGTTTATGGTCTGATCATGACGGTAAGCACCATTCGTTTTATTGCAAACGATTGGGTACATCTTTTTTATGGCATACCAAAATTCTTCTTTTCATATTATGGATTCGAATGGGTGAAGCCCCTTAATGAGCATGGCATGCTGATCATTTACCTGCTTATGGCACTAAGTTTTTTTATGGTGATGGTGGGTGCCTGGTATCGGTTTTTTTCTGTATTATCTTTTTTAACGTTTACGTATACAGAGCTGATTGATCAGACGAATTACCTCAACCATTATTATTTTATAAGTCTGGTTGCACTTATTATGCTGTTTGTGCCCGCACACAGAGCATGCTCTGTTGATACGTGGCGCAAGCCGGAACTGTATTGCAGCGATATTCCGGTCGTATTTATTCATGTGATTCAATTGCAGGTAGGTATCGTTTATTTTTATGCAGGACTGGCAAAAATAAATACCGATTGGCTGATTCATGCAATGCCGTTAAAGATCTGGCTTATTTCACGTAATGATATTCCAATTATTGGTGCGATGTTTAATCATACCTTGATACCTTATTTTTTCAGCTGGTTTGGTATGTTGTATGATCTTGGTATTCCGTTTTTATTGCTTACCAAAAAATACAGAACAATTGCGTATGCTGCTGTTATTGTGTTTCATGTGCTAACGCGGATCATCTTTCAGATCGGCATGTTTCCATTTGTTATGATTGGCGCAACGCTGATCTTTTTTCCGGCATCGTTTCACAATAAAATACTTGTTTGTTTGAAACAACTGTTTTGTGTTAAAAGCAAACCCGTCGATTTTATAAATGGCTATACGTTTTCAAATACAGGTGTAAATAAGCTATGTATGATGTTGCTTATTATATATGTAACGTTTCAGCTGCTTTTTCCATTACGGTTTTTGCTATATTCAGATAAATTATTCTGGACAGAACAAGGCTATCGGTTTTCATGGCGTGTAATGCTGATGGAAAAAATGGGTACGTGTTATTTTTATGTACGCAATCCGGTTACGGGTTTGCAGACAGAAGTTGATACGCGCGAATACCTGACACCACAACAGGAAAAAATGATGAGTACGCAGCCAGACATGATTCTGCAATTTGCACATTACCTTGGTAAGCTTTATAAAGAAAAAGGTGTGCCGTACCCTGAAGTACGCGTTGTGAGTTATGTGGCTGTAAATGGACGGCCCAGCAAACGGTTTATTGATGCCCGTGTTGATCTGATGAAAGAAACAGAATCTTTCAAAGAAAAAACATGGATTCTGCCTTCCGGTCTCCGATAAACAATCCAACGTAATTTTTAAGTATCTTTGCCGGGAGGTATTCTGATTGATAGAATACAGACAGACTTAGTGCTCACATGGCAGAGAAAAATAAAAAAGAACACCCCGTTACAAAAGATCGCTTACACCCGCGGAACAAACACCGGGAGCGGTATGACTTTGATGCATTGATTGCTACAACGCCGGAATTGGCACAGTACGTAACATTGAATATTTACAACGATCAATCCATCGATTTTTTTAATCCGGCTGCTGTACTATGCCTGAACCAGGCATTGCTTAAACACTATTATGGTATTGATGAATGGAATATTCCGGAAGGATATTTATGTCCGCCGATACCTGGCCGCGCAGACTACATTCATAACATTGCAGCGTTGCTGGGAACAAGTGCAAACGATGTAATTCCTGTTGGCCCTGCTATTAAATGCCTGGACATTGGTGTCGGGGCCAATTGTGTATACCCGATCATTGGCAACAATGAATATGGCTGGTCGTTTGTAGGTGCCGACGTAGATCCGGTATCGGTTGCTTCAGCAAAAAATATCGTTGATAAAAACAAGGTCTTACAGGGAAATGTTGAGATCCGTTTACAAAACCATCCGCTGGACATCTTTTACGGCATCATTGGAGAAGGTGAACGGTTTGATGTAACGATCTGTAATCCGCCTTTTCATGCATCGGCAGAAGATGCCGCAGCAGGAACGCTTCGTAAGCTGAGTAACCTTCAGCATAAAAAAGTTACGAAAGCAAATCTGAACTTTGGCGGACAACATAATGAACTATGGTGCGAAGGCGGAGAATCAGCGTTTGTACGGGAGATGATTCTTGAAAGTAAAAAATTTGCAGCTTCTTGTTTGTGGTTTTCTACGTTGATTTCTAAACAGACAAATCTGCAAAAGGCTTACGATCAGCTGGAAGTACTGGCACCGTTTGATGTGCGTACCATTCCTATGGGACAAGGAAATAAATCAAGCAGGTTGATTGCGTGGACGTTTCAGTCTAAAGAAGCACAGGCGAAGTGGGTCAGCGCACGATGGAAATAAAATAAAAGCGCTTTGAATAATCCAGATTAATTCAAAGCGCTTTCTGATACACACCTTTAATCTGTCATTACTTTGTACGTGGGGTCTTCGAGAATATTTACTTCAATTAAGCTGTCCGCATTTTTTAATAACAGCCGGCAATCTTCGCTTAAATGTTTTAACTGAACTTTTTTATTGATGGAGGCATATCGTTCTGTTATTTTATTAACGGCATCAATGGCGCTCATGTCTGAAATTTTACTTTCTTTAAAATCAATAACAACTTCTGCCGGGTCGTTCTGCACATCAAATTTTTCAGAGAAATTAGCTGTAGAACCAAAAAATAATGGTCCGTATATTTCATAGTGTTTTACTCCATGCGCATCAATAAATTTTCGTGCACGGATACGTTTTGCGCTTTCCCAGGCAAATACCAAGGCAGAAATAATAACACCGATTAATACAGCAAGGGCTAAATTATGTAAGAAAACAGTTATGATTGTTACTACTGCCATAACAAAAATATCTGCAGTGGGCATACGTCTGATTGCTTTAAAACTGGCCCATTCAAAAGTACCTGCTGCAACCATAATCATAACGCCTGTAAGGGCTGCTAACGGAACGCGTTCAATAACGGGTGCGCCGATCAATATAATCAGCAAGATTGTAAGCGCTGCCACAATACCGGACAGGCGTGCTCTGGATCCGGCAGAAAGATTTACCAACGTCTGCGCAATCATCGGGCAGCCGCCCATGCCTGAGAAAAACCCATTCAGCATATTTGCACCACCTTGTGCAATACATTCTTTGTTGCTTCGTCCTTTAGTTCCTGTAATTTCATCAACCAGATTTAATGTCAGCAAACCTTCTGTTAATCCAACGGCGGCCATTACCAGGGCATATGGAAAGAGTATGTTGAAACTTTCGATGGATATATCAATAGCAGGAATATGAAAAGGAGGTAATGAACCGCTTATAGACGCAATATCAATTACCTGCCTGGTGTCTATTCCGAAAAAAGTAACGATTCCGAATACAATAAGAATGGCAGCTAAGGAACCGGGTATAGCTTTAGTTATTCTGGGCAGTAACAAAACGATTATAATAGTTAATGCAACCAATGCTGCCATGATAAATAAAGGTATACCCGAAAGCCATTCTGTTTGCCCATTTACAACCGTTTGAAATTGATTTAATTGAGACATGAAAATGATAATGGCCAAACCATTTACAAAACCAAACATAACCGGTTGCGGAACCAGACGTATAAATTTCCCAAACCGGAAAATACCTATAAGGATCTGAATAATACCGGCAAGTGCTATAGCACCGTATACATATTCAATACCATGCGATTTCATTAAGGCAATCAAAACAATAACGGTAGCTCCTGCGCCACCTGAAATTAAACCTGGCCTGCCGCCGAAGATAGCTGTAACAATACCCATTATAAATGCGCCATATAAGCCCATCAAAGGAGGGAAGCCTGCAAGAATTGCAAATGATAAAGATTCGGGAATCATTGTCATTGCTACGGTAAGGCCAGCAAGAATTTCTGTCCGGTAATGTATTTTTTGAGAAAAATCAAAAAGCTGTAGTTGTTTGATCATGCGGTGTTATGGAAAATGATTTCACACGTGTATGCAGGTAATCGTTCGTGTGTGAATATTTACAAAGGTGCTGAAATTATATGTTATATCGAAGTGTAGCTTTATACAATCTATTAGATAAAGAATTCGGTTGGTTGTCTGTTATAAAAGAAGTATTTGTATTTATATATGTGGTTGCAGCACTTTGCTTTACTGTGCGGTATCGTATCCGTTTCAGGAGTGCAGGAATATATTACCTGAAAATAATTTCTTACATTTATTCTAAATCCAAATGCATGGCAACAAAGAAGAAAATACTTGCGATCATAGGCAGCACACGTGCCCGTTCATCCAATCTTTTTCTGGTAACGGAAATGATCAAAGCAAGTGCAGATATATTTGATATAAGCGTTTATGACAGTATCAGCAAACTGCCGCATTTTAATCCGGATCTGGATACAACATCACCGCCGCAAGAAGTAGCAGCATTCAGAAAACAAATTATGGAAGCAGACGGAATATTTATCTGTACACCAGAGTATGTATTCAGTTTGCCCGGAAGTTTAAAGAATGCGATTGAATGGTGCGTTTCAACAACGGTGTTTTCGAAGAAACCTGCAGGCTTAATCACCGCTTCTGCATCGGGAGAGAAAGCTCATGAAGAATTGCAGCTGATTATGCAGACCGTAGAAACCGTGTTTACAGCAGATACAACCTGGCTGATCCAGGGCATTAAAGGGAAATTTAATGCAGAAGGTATACTTGTGCATCAGGAAACTCAATCACAGATGCATGCTTTTATTAAGGCATTCAATACATTAATGGAAAGATAAATTTCAGGATGAAACAGTTTTTGCAAACACTTTCAACGGCCGGTTTCAACGGTTTCTTTTTTTGTTTGATAGGCGTGGTACTGCTTGCATACCTATTCCCTTCGTGGGGTGCAGAAGGAAGCATATTGCCGCTTTCAGCAATTGCGCAGTATGGTGTTTCAATTATTTTCTTTTTTTATGGCTTGAAATTAAGTCCTCAGAAAATGAAAGAGGGTTTATATAACTGGCGTTTGCATCTGCTTATTCAATCCTCAACGTTTATAGCCTTTCCTGTTTTGATTTTAATCCTGCACACCATCTTTGGTACAGAGTCTGCTAAACTTATCTGGCTGGGTGTATTCTATGTTGCGGCACTACCGTCCACCGTATCATCTTCTGTTGTAATGGTTTCTATTGCAGGCGGTAATATGCCTGCCGCTATATTTAATGCAAGCGTCTCCAGTATTTTAGGGGTTTTTATTACGCCCGTCTGGATGACTTATTTTATGGGTGAGATGTATGCAGAAATGGATACAACAACTGTCATTATCAAATTGAGTTTTCAGGTATTGGCACCAGTTATTGTTGGATTATTTTTGAATAAGTGGTATGGTCATATTACCGATAGATATAAATCTCAGCTGCGGCTCTTTGATCAGGCAATTATTTTACTCATCGTTTTTACTTCATTCGCTGAATCCTTTGAAGGGCATATGTTTGCAGATGTACCAATCACAGAAATTTTAGGTATTGCCGGCGCTATGATTGTGCTTTTCTTATTCATGTTTGGCTTCATGTATTTTTTATCAAATCTCTTAAAACTAAACAGGGAAGACCGGATTGCCGTATTGTTCTGCGGTTCTAAAAAATCTCTGGTCCAGGGTGCCGTAATGGGTAAAGCGTTGTTTCCGGATCCCATGATGTTAGGGGTCGTGTTATTGCCATTAATGCTCTATCATGCGCTGCAGCTGATTGCAAGCAGTATTATAGCAGAAGCAATGGGCAATAGAAAATTACATGAATATGGTGCGGATAAAATTAAACAGGATGCTCGCTGATATATTTTCTCAGATCTGAAAAAGTTATTAAAAACCATTTCGTAAAGTCTTCCGGATTAATGCTCATTTCTTTTTCTATATCTTCCAGTGAAGCAAACCGTACCGCATGTACCTCATTTTTATTAAAAGGAATAGTTGTTTGTGTTGTTGTACCGATCAATACATGATCTAATTCATGTTCGAATAAACCCTGTCCGACATCTGCCTTATAAATGAATGTATAGGAAAGCGATACGTTGCAGGTGATACCCATTTCTTCCTGCATTCTACGGGCTGCGGCCTGGAGTGTGGTTTCGTTTTTACGCTGATGGCTGCAGCATGTATTGGTCCACTTTAATGGGGAGTGATATTTAGAAGCAGCACGTTGCTGAAGTAGTAATTCTCCTTTTGTATTAAAAATAAAAACAGAAAATGCCCGGTGAAGCAGTCCTTTCCGGTGTGCTTCCATCTTTTCCATGGAACCGATTTCATTATCCTGCTCATCAACCAATAATACGTACTCTTCTTTATTCACAGCTAATTATTTGTGGCTTGAAGTTTTACATCAACGCTGAAACGAAGATACCTAATTCTTTCTTAAGTGGTAACCGTGTTATAAACTTTCTGCATAAATGTTCAAATAAATAATGCCTCTATGCAGGAAAAATAAGAGCAGATATTCTATAGATGTATTTATATATCTTTGATCGTATGCGATAGATATTGATTCAGTTGTAATTGTTTACAAATCTTACATCTGCGCGTATCTATTTGCGGGAGCAATTCTTTATTATCTAAAATGAAATGCTATATTTATTATAGTAAAATAATGTAATAATACCAAAATCAGCTGTAAATGTTACTTAAACCCTGTGAGTATTATCTAAATAATACAAGCTTGTTTCGCATGAAACAGTTTTGGATAATCGTTTTTCAGGTATTGATCTCAGCAGCCAGTGCGCAGGCAGCAACACCGGTGTATGTGGATGAAAAATCGCAGGTCTGTATTATCGACAGTTCAAATTTTCAGGAATGGAACCCTGTAAATAGAATGAGTTATCCACCAACAAGTAAATTTTTCAGAAACAGAAGTATTGATCATGCTGCCTGGTATACGTTCAAAATTACAAATACCTCCAGAACAGCACTTGAATGGTATCTGGTATCGTATAACTATTCCATCGATGAAATTGATCTTACCACGGTTTCCGATGCAGGACAAACAGAAGAGTTTCAGTTCAGGGATACAACGAGTATTTATAATCGAATCATTAAACACAAACAGCCTGTTTTTAAAGTTTCATTAAAAGCCAATGAAACCAAGACGTATTATTTGCGCTTAAAAAATGAGTCAACATACAACTATGTATTTGCCTTGTATTCACATGAAAATTTTTCTTCTCATTTTTTTATTGAATACATAGAATTCGGAATTTTTTACGGGTTTTTATTTTTTGTACTTGTATATAGTTTGATATACTATGCTTTGCTGAGAGAAAAGGGCGTGTTGTTTTATTGTCTGTTTATTTTTTCTCAATTGATCTTTATGCTTTTCAGAGACGGCAACGGATTGTTTTTATTTCCTTCGTATCCGGAACATGCTGACCTGATAAAAAATATTTCACGTGCATGCCTGAGTGTAACGATGCTGTTATATACAACCTACTTTTTAAAAATTTCACCCAAAAGAAAATTGTTTAAAGCCATTGTTGTCATTATGGTTTTACGCGTACTCTATGCGGCGTTCATGCTGAATGATACAACAGAATATACCTATCACATTGAGTTTGGTATTATTTTATTGTGTATCTATTTATCTGTACGTTCATACAGAGACAATGCCGATACACGTTACATGGTGGTAGGTTTGGTTTTATTGGGCGTGTCGTATATGATCTATTACCAATCCATTATTATCACCAGGTCTTACAGTTCGTTTGGTTTTTTTGCCTTGTATTACGGTGTTGCGGCAGAATGTATTTTCATGACACTTGCTTTAACGGAGCGTTTCAAGCGCTTGCGGATAGAAAGTTTTAAGCAGGTGCAAATGAATAAGGAGCTGGAAACGATGGTTGAAAAGCGTACGGAGATGATTGCCATTCAGAATAAATTATTGGAAGAACGTTCAAATGAATTGAATTTATTTTTATACAGCGTATCGCATGATTTAAAAGGACCGCTGAAAACAATTGAAGGGTTGTGTAACATTGGCTCGCATACGTCAACAACCAATCACGAAGAAATATTTGATCTTATAAAACGCAAATTGAAAAATCTGGAATCCAATATTTCAGATCTGAATGTGGTTACGAAACTTAAAAATGAAGCGCTGCCAAAAGTGTTGATTGATTTTGATTCCATCCGGGAAGAGATGGAAGACCGGTTTCAGTTTTATGAGGGATTTGATGTTATTTCTATTGTATATCGGAATAATCTTGTTCGTCCATACTATGCAGACTTGTTTTCAATCAGGTGTATTTATCAGAATATCTTTGAAAACGCTTTGAAGTATCGGGATGTAAAAAAGAATTCAGAAATAAAGATCTCTATCAATGAAGTAGGAGATAGGATTGAACTTAAAATTTCAGATAACGGAATGGGCATTTCGGAAGCAATCATGCCTAAAATATTTGAAATGTTTTACAGAGGAAATGAAAAATCCAAAGATGATACAGGTTTGGGTTTATTCATTGTAAACCTTGCAGTGGAACGCTTGAACGGAACCATTTCTGTTGTGAGTACCGAACATGTCGGTACAGCCTTTACGATTGTACTGCCATTTGAAACGGATAAATAGTAATTGATCCAACCGTTTTATCGCGGCCGGATCAATTACTGGTAGAACAGTTTTTTGAATTGAATTATTGCTTTAATAACTGCACGTTCGCAATCAATTTAACTTCGTCGCTTACCAATACACCGCCAGCTTCTGTTGGCGCGTTCCAGGTTAAACCAAAGTCTTTACGGTTAATTTTACCCGTTACTTCAAAACCTGCTTTTGTATTACCCCATGGATCCTTTGCCGTACCGCCATACTCAACCGCCAGTGTTACAGATTTTGTAACGTCTTTAATAGTAAGGTCTCCAACCAATTCAAAATCATCTCCTTTTTTAGTGAATTTGGTTGCTTTGAATGTTAGCTTAGGAAATTTCTCTGAATCAAAGAAATCACCGCTTTTCAAGTGGCCGTCGCGTTGTTCGCTGTTGGTGTTAACAGACGCCGTATTTGCCTCAAAAGATATTTTTGCATTTTCAAATGTTTCTCCTGATTCTACTGTGCCGCTGAACTCCTGGAAAGAACCCGTAACCGTAGTTATTACAAGGTGTTTTACTTTGAACTGAATTTCAGAGTGTGATGCGTCGATGATCCAATTTGTAGTTGCCATAAGAATATGTGTTTTATGAATTATGAATTATGAATTATGAATTATGAATTATGAATTATGAATTATGAATTATGAATTATGAATTATGAATTATGTTTTTTTAATGCTTGTTCTCATAATTAATCGTACCGTATTTGCCATTGAAGAAATCTCTGTAGGCATGCGCGATCTCTAAGCGGTTATTCATTACAAACGGGCCTTCTGCATAGATATCTTCTGTATAAGGTTCACCGCCGAATAAGATAATCGTAATTTCTGTAATATTATTATTTATGAAGGTTATGCTGCCACCATCTTTGTCAAATACAATCAGTTCGCTTTTACTTACTTTCTGTCCGTTGATCGTTGCTTCTTCAGAAGGCACAAAAGCCGCATATTCCAAGGCTGCTTTTGTTTCACAGGTAAAGCTTGATTTCGGATTCAGTTTGATGTGGTACATAAACTGTTCGCTGAATGTTTTAACAGGCGATCTGTTGTCACCACAAGCACCGATAACAATGCGCATAACACCGGCTTCATTCGGTAATGTTACCTCGGGAATGTCGTGTGGCTGTACGGCCATATAATCCGGCGCCTCTGCTTTATTAACCGCGGGCAGATTGATCCAGAACTGCAGGCCATGCATGATACCGCCTTTCGCCTGAAAGTCCGGACTGAAATGTTCATCATGAATGACACCGTTACCGGCATTCATCCATTGTGCACCGCCGGCCTCAACAATACCGTGATGGCCATTGCTGTCGAAGTGCTCCAGCGCACCGCTGAATATATAACTGAACGTTGCAATGCCGCGATGCGGATGCGCATCCTGTCCGTTTGGTGCAGACGGGTTCTTTGGTTGCTGAACAGTAGGGTATAAGTGATCCAGAAATACAAACGGACCTATTGCTTCCACATATCTGTTTGGAACCAGACGATTCACCAAAAGTTCGCCCACTTTTGAATTGATCCCGCCATAGGTTGTTACGATTGCTCTTTCCATGTTCGTATCTGTTATTTCTCCAAACCAGTAAAGAATGTTGCTTCCCGTTTTGTTGATACAAAGTAACAGCGTAAAAAATGAATGCGGATTGATAAATGACAAGAAAGCGGCTTGACAAATGTCAAGAGAAAGCTTAACGCGAAAGCTAAAAGCCTAAAGCTAAAAACAGCAAATAATAATAAAGTACCGGGTTCATGTAATAGATGCTTAAAAGCGTTAAGCATTTGGTATTAAGCCTATTTTAGCGCCTTCTTCCGTATCCTGCTGTATGTCTCAGCCGTAATGCCCAGATAAGATGCCAGCATGGTTTGCGGAAACCGTTGTAAAAAATCCGGGTGATTTTTTAATAGTTCCAGGTATCGTTCTTCCGCGGTTAAACTCAGCGCATCGTGAATACGTTTTTGTGATGCGATAAAATTACGCTGGTTCATAGTGTTAACCATCTTGCCAATAACAGGTAATGCAGCGGTTAATTGCTGCAGATCTTCGGAGGTTGTTAAAAGTACTTCTGTATCTTCAATGGCATCAATGTTATAGTTAGAGGGCGTAAGCATGGTTGAACTTTCACGATCTCCAACCCACCAGTTTTCAATGCCAAAATGTATGATGTGTTCCGTTCCTTTTGCATCTACAGAATACTGTCGCATGGAGCCTTTTAAAACAAATGCGGTATATTTAGATACTTCACCTTCCTGCAATAAAAACTGACCTTTTTTATAACGCTTAAATGTGAACGCTTTTTTGACCTCTTCAAAATCCGCATCGGATATTTTTTCGGATGCATACTTTTCAATATAAGCTCGTAATGCGTCGTGCATAGTTGGGTAAAATATGATTCGTATTTGCTAAAGATATTAAAGAATTTTTAAAGCCGAAAGCCTAATGCGAAAAGCCTGATGATTTATATAGAGCCATAAGGCGCAGTAGGATTAGACACAAAAACACGCACAATACCTTCGGTATTGTACCTTGAGATGCTGCTGAATAGTTTTCTACAGCTATTAAACTCCGATGAGTGCAATATCTGCAATAACTAAACACATTGCGATACTATTAGTGTACATGCTTCCGTTTTTTATTTTTTGAGGTATGCCAGCTGTCCTAAATGGTAGGCCATGTGATTCGTTCTATTGATCAGCACACTTAATTTATTGCGGTGCGGTTCTTTTAAGAAATCCTCGCGTGAAATGGCCGCATGTTTGTTAAACCAGTCTGCCGGCTGCAGCTGATTAAACTGATTGGCTAATCTTTCCTGAACCAGGCTCCAGTAGAGACGAAGGTCATTGATCTCCGGTTTTTCCAATCCCGACTTATCCGGGTTCTGAATGAATACCGGCGCAAGCTGCGGATATAACGTATCTCCAAGTTCGAGCAACGGAAGCATGGCATCGTGAACAGCTGTAAGATGGCCCAATAAATACGTGCCACTGTTTCTGCCGGGCGCTGTCTCTACGGCCAGGGCTTCGTTGCTGAGCGATTGAATAAGTTTGTCTGTTCTGCTTGATTGTGTGTTCCAGGCGTCTAATGCCAGTCGCACAAAGAGCGCTTCTTGTGTATGCATCTAAAAAGAAAGTACGTGTATTCGAATACGACAAATGGAAGAAGTAAAAAGTTCAAATGAATTATGCACAATGTGAAAGGCTTAAGGCTGAAAGGATTTGCTTATGGAATGAAGGTGTGTGTAGTATAAGTAAATGCTTGTGAAGCAGGTAGAATAGTACAAGCTTCTGCTAGCGTTAGCAGAAGCTATCGTGGGGCTAGGCATCTGCATGTATTAATATCGATTTTTCTTCCGTTTGGTTTTTGTTTTTTGTTATTTGGAATTTCATATAGAACGATATTGTATTTATACACCCATGCCCATGAACCGCATCGACAGACTGTTAGGAATGATCACCTTATTGCAGGCAAAAAAGTTTGTTTCCGCTGAAAAAATTGCGGACAAATTTAAGATAAGCAAGCGTACGGTTTTCCGGGATATCAAAGCGATCTGTGAGCAGGGAATTCCGGTGGGGTCAGAACCGAACAAAGGATACTTTATTGTAGATGGATATTTTTTACCGCCGGTGTTATTTAATAACGATGAAGCAAATGCGTTGCTGTTAACTGAATCACTTGTGAAAGGCTTTGCCGATAAATCTATCAGTAAACATTATTCCAATGCACTGGATAAAATCAAAGCCGGATTAAAACAGGTTGATAAAGACAAGCTTGAGCACATGCAGGATGCTATTAAGTTTCAGCTGCCCGAACGTATGAATAATGATTTTGAATATTTATCGATCCTGCAGGTAGCGGTTTCAGATAAAAAGATCATTTATATTGATTATAAAAATAACAAAGAAGAAGTAAGCAAGCGGGAGATCGAACCGATTGGGTTGATATTTTATGCATTCAGCTGGCACCTGATAGGCTGGTGCCATCACCGCAAGGCGTATCGGGATTTTAAAGTTTCAAGAATCATTCAGATGAAAAATACCGGAGTGCCTTTCAAAAAGAACAAACACATGCCCTTATCGGAATATATGAAAGAACTTCCGGTAAATTATTAGAAGATCGGCTCTGTATGTAATCCCTAAACGTATAAGGTTTGTGAAAAAAAGGTTGATACACATGAATGATGATATTCTGTTTAGTAAATTTTATGCATTTTTTAACGAATAAACTTTTTTGAAATGCGGTGACATAGGGTTGTCACCGGGCAGTATTTTCTTTGTGTCATCATTAAACGGATTACACATTTTAACATACTAGTTTATGGAACTGATTCCTGTCTTTTTAAAAGAATTTGACGCTGAGGCGCAAACCACCCGCAACATGTTGTCCCGCATTCCGGATGACAAATACGACTGGCAGCCGCATCCGAAGAGCATGACAATCCGGTCGCTTGCAACGCATATTGCAGAATTGTCAACCTGGGTAAGCCTTGCCTTAACAACAGACGAACTTGATTTTGCTGCGGCACCCTACAATCCAACGATTGTTAATAATACAAAAGAACTGCTGCGTTTATTTGAAAAAAGTCTTATTGAGGGAAGAACGGAATTGATACCGGAGAATGAAGCAAAACTTTCAGAAAACTGGACGCTTCGCAATGGAGACATCATCTACAGTGTTCAAACCAAAGCTGAAACCATACGTCATGCATTCAGCCAGATTATTCATCATCGCGCACAGTTGGGGGTGAATCTACGATTGCTGAATGTACCGATACCAGGCAGCTACGGACCGAGTGCCGACGAAAATGAATTATGAATTATGAATTATGAATTATGAATTTTTTCTCATTCATATAAAATCCAATTAAATAATAATACTGTCTAATTAGTTTAAGCGAATTATAAATTATGCATACGTATTCATAACTCATAATTTATAATTCATAATTATTAAAAATGATCGAAATATTTAAAACATCTGTTCAGAATGATCTGCAGGCGATGGTCGTTAAAAAATTATTGCTGAAACAGAATCCTTCGTTAGAAATTAATTTTGATCTGGAAGATTGCGATAAGATTCTTCGGATTAAAAATATAAAAAATACCGATGATATGTCATCGGTATTTAAAACCCTGTACGAAACAGGTATTTATATTGAAATGTTGCCGTAGGGGCCGATTGCATCGGCCCTATGTATGATTGCATCGGCCCTATGTATGATTGCATCGGCCCTATGTATGATTGCATCGCCCCTATGTATGATTGTGCCGGCCCTGTGTATGATTGCATCGCCCCTATAATTGCATTGGCGCATATATTGAAAAGGGCCGATGCGATCGGCCCCTACGGAAATGTCGGACCCTACGCACCAAATAAATCGCTGGATAAATAACGGTCGCCGCGGTCGCATACGATGCTGACAATTATGCCGGATTCAATTTCGTTTCCTAATTTTATAGCTGCTGCCATTGCGCCTCCACTACTCATACCGCCGAAGATACCTTCTTCACGGGCAAGCCTGCGTGTCATGGCAACAGATTCTTCTTCGCTTACGTCCATCTTTACGTCTACACGAGAATCGTCGTAAATCTTTGGTAGGTATTCAACCGGCCAGCGGCGGATACCCGGTATTTTAGAGCCTTCCGTTGGCTGTACACCAACGATCTGTACCGCTGAATTTTTTTCTTTTAAAAATTTAGACGTCCCCATGATCGTTCCTGTTGTTCCCATAGAAGAAACAAAGTGTGTTACCGTGCCATTTGTATCTCTCCAGATCTCCGGACCGGTAGAGTGATAATGCGCCATGTAATTATCCGGGTTTGCAAACTGGTTGAGCATAAAGAAGCCGCCTTTCGCTACCTGTGCCTCGGCATAATCACGCGAACCTTCTATACTTACCGCAGCAGGTGTTAAGGTAACCTTTGCGCCAAATGCTTCCATCGTTAATACACGCTCGCGCGTAGAGTTGTCAGGCATTACCAGTTCAATATCCAGGTTGTATAAACGGGCAATCATCGCCAGGGCAATACCTGTGTTACCGCTTGTAGCTTCGATCAGCTTCATGCCGGGTTTAATCTCGCCGCGTTCCAGTGCACCTTTGATCATGCCTAAAGCAGCACGGTCTTTTACACTTCCGCCCGGATTATGGCCTTCAAGCTTTGCAAATATTTTAACATTTGGTTTATTGAAAATGCGGGTAATCTCAACAAGGGGCGTATTGCCAATAAAATCAAGTAGGGTAGCCATATTCTAAAAAGAAATAATGATGTTGTAAACTTTTTTTCTGGCGCCGATCTCAGCTAAGCCGGACTGGTGCCTATGATTTGCCAGTCATGACTGGTTTATTTTTTATGCAGTCAAAGATTTCGGAATGATATACTCGCCTGCGCGGCGGTAAACGGAAGACTGATGCCAGCAGCGCGGTTGCGGTATAATTTTCAGGAATTCTTTTTTGTGTTTTCTGATTCAGCCTTCTTCATTTTTCGAATAGCTTCTTCATTGTTTTCGGTTTCGTTTAAAGAAGGATCAGCATTTTTTATTATTACTTCGATCTGTGCTTTGTGATACACACGCGTAAACGGTTGTACGCTTTCTGTAAGCCAGACGTTTCCGCCAATGATGCTGTCATGGCCTACAACTGTTTTGCCGCCTAATATGGTAGCACCTGAGTAAATGATCACATTGTCTTCAATTGTTGGATGGCGTTTGGTATCCGCCTTATCTTTTGAAACACTCAAGGCACCAAGTGTTACACCCTGATACACTTTAACATTGTCTCCAATGTGCGCCGTTTCTCCGATTACAATACCTGTACCGTGATCGATATAAAAGTTTTTACCGATTGTAGCACCCGGATGAATATCAATACCTGTTTTGCTATGCGCATATTCCATTATAATACGCGGCATTAAGGGAATATTCAATTTGTATAACGCATGCGCCATGCGGTAAAAAGCAATCGCATAAAAACCCGGATAGGCACGGATCACTTCAAACTCCGAACGTGCAGCAGGATCACCGTTTAAGATAGCCTGTATGTCGAGTAAGAGTTTATCATAGATCACAGAAAGTTCATTCATGAAAGCATCTGACAATTCATTTGCAGGAGCAGGCAGATCTTTTTGCATGGATCCTAACAATCGTGTCAGTTCTTTTTGATACACGCCCATTTGTATTTCAACATCAGCAACATCTTTATATTTTGCCTGCGTTTGTTCCGGAAATAAAACCAATAGAATGCGCGTAACCAATCTGCAGATATCGGAAGTAGATGGAAAGGTACCTGCCTGCTGGTGTTTTTGTAAGAGCGTTTCTAAAAAGTGCTTATTCATAATCGATTTGTTGTAATTATATGGCAATTTATTGTTTTATTTATAGGCTAACAAATACGTGGTATCTTAGTTCCAAAATAAAGAGAATACCTTGAAGGTTTGTTTGGAGCTATATCGCATGAAGTATTATAGTTATCGACACTTATAAACTTTTATAGTAAATTAGGTGTTGCAAGCTAGGATTAAATTAGAGTTATGAGTGCATTTTCAGTAGAAAAGATTGGTTTACAGGATTCTCAGCAGTTTAGTAAATTATTTATAGATTATCTGGCTCAACAAGAGCATATTCAGCCCTTATATACTTTTTACCCGGATATGGCTGGACTGGAAACAGCAATAGAAAAACGAAGCAAACAGCCAATCAATAGAACCGTATTGGTTGAACGCCTGAAAGCACAATATAAAGATCTTCCGGTATCTGAAAAGGTTCAGCAAAATATAGAGCGCCTGGCAAGTGAACATACTTTTACCATTACAACCGGTCATCAGTTGTGTTTGGGTACCGGCCCGCTGTACCTGATTTTAAAGACCTTAAGCTGTGTAAAGTTATGTGAAGCATTAAAAACAAAACATGCAGATAATGAATTTGTTCCTGTTTTCTGGATGGCTTCGGAAGATCATGATGCTGCAGAAATAAATCATTTTTATGTATTCGGGAAAAAGTATACCTGGGAAACCACGCAGACCGGTGCAGTAGGAAGGTTTACTACTACAGGTATTTCAGAAGTCTTAGAAACCATTAAAGATATACCAGCCTGGCTGAAAGATGCCTATCAATCTTCGGTAACACTTGCGGAAGCAACACGAAAGGTAATGCATCAGTTATTTGCTGAATATGGCGTAGTTGTAATTGATGGGGACGATGCAGCTCTCAAAAAAGAATTCACTGCCGTTATCGAAAAAGAATTGTTTGAACAGCCGGCTGTTGCCGTAATGAACCAGACAAACAGATCAATTGAACGTCATGGCTATTCCATACAAGTGAATCCGCGCGATATTAATTTATTTTATGTAAAAGATTCCCTGCGCGAACGGATAGAGAAACAAGGAGAACGGTTTGTTGTACTGCACACAGATGTTTCTTTTTCTGCGGGAGAAATTAAAAAGGAAGTAGCAGACCATCCGGAGCGATTCAGTCCGAATGTTGTGCTGCGCCCTCTATATGAAAGTACGATACTGCCGGATATTGCCTATGTAGGCGGACCCGGAGAAATTGCATACTGGCTGCAGCTGAAAGAAGTATTTGCCGTGTACAATACATTTCTGCCCGCTATTTTTCCGCGGATGTTTTCAGGCGTTATTACAAAACAACAATGTGTTAAATTAGAAAAAGCGCATGTAACAGTGGCAGAATTATTTTTGTCTGAATTTGATCTGAAACAGGTTGTTGTTTCCCGATCCATTCAGGAAGAAATTTCCATTGAAGCAGAAGCAGGTAAAATTACAGCAGCCTTTGATACGATTGCATCCATTGCTGCTACGGTTGACGGCTCCTTACAATCGTGGGCGCAGGCAGAAAAAGCAAAAGCGTTGAAGCAGCTTGAAGATATTGAAAAAAAATTGCGCAAGGCAGAAGAACGTAAGCACGATGATGTGATCAAAAGTGTGTTGGGTATTCGTGATAAAATATTGCCAAATGGTAAATTGCAGGAACGGCAGGAATCTGTGTTTACCTTTTTGGTGAACGATGCACAGCTGATCGAAAAATTATATCAATCGCTTGATCCCTGCACATTCAATATTCAGATGTGTTGTTATGAATAAAGACGCAATACGCAAACAGTATATAGCTAAACGAAACGGCCTTTCTGAGACACAGGTAAAGCAGAAGAGCAAAGCAATCTCTGAAACTTTTATTGCTTCAGAGATCTGGAAAACATGCCGCGTTATTCATATTTTTATTTCTATTCCGGGTAAAGCTGAAGTTGATACATCTGATCTGATTGATTTTTTTTATACGCAGCATCCGGAAATAAAATTATGTACGTCTATTCTGGCAGAAAATAATATTGATCTGCTGCATACGCATATTACACCGGAAACAACATACCTGCCTAATAAATGGAACATCCCAGAACCGGTAGAGCGGAATGCAGTGAATGAAGAAACAATTGACCTGATCCTGCTTCCGTTAGTAGCCTTTGATGCAACAGGTAACAGAGTGGGGTATGGTAAAGGTTTTTACGACCGTTTTTTACAGAAGTGTAAACCGCATGTTATAAAAGCGGGTTTGAGTTTATTTGAACCTGCAGAAGAACTGATTGAAGCAGATGATTGGGATGTACCGCTGGATTACAGTATCAGTCCGGATAAAATTTTCAGTTTTATAAAAAGATAAAAAATGAAAAGATTTTTACTTATTCTAAGTCTGTTTGTAAGTCAGGTTTCACAGGCACAGCAGCTATCCGTATTTTTTGATTCTGGAAAATCAATATTGTCTGAAAGAGAAAAGCAACGGCTGGATTCATTGATATATACGTTTGAAACAGAACTTATATATGATATCAGATTGGTTGGACATACCGATTCAACCGGATATCCGGAAAAAAATAAACAGTTATCTAAAGCCCGTGCTATCGCAGTTTATACCTATCTGTCCAAAAGAAAAAATATTCATTTTTCCAGTATAACAGGAAAGGGATCTTTATCTCCTGTACAAGCCAATACCACAGATGCCGGCAGAGCGCACAACAGAAGATGTGATATCAGCATTACAGTTTCTAACGTTGCACCGGCAAACTGGGTGCTGCCAGTGCAGAATTTTAATGTTGCAAATGAAAATAAAAGTGTCTTGTATACTAAAAACGGCTGCAAAGTATACGTATTGCCAGGCACGTTCCAGGTAAAGCCAACGGATACGGTTTCTATTCAGATAACAGAATATAAAGATCCTGCAGATTTTATTGCCGGTGATTTGCCAATGAGTTATTTAAAAAACGGACACACCTATATGTTTGAATCGGAACAGATGATGAAGGTTGAAGCGTTTGTCGACACAGTTCCGGTTCCGTTAATGAAACTGTTAGGCTTGCAATGTCCGGATATAGACACAAGCGGTGGGGTGCACTTTTATGAATTTTCCGGTACGGCTGCTCCTTCTGCCAATGTACGTAAAAAGCTTGAATCCGGAAGAGTAGAAGTGGAAATAATAACGTTTACTGTAGCCAGGGATTCTGTTGATGTACCAACCATTACTGAAAGTAAAACAGAAGAAAAAAAAACGGAGCAGAAAGTAAAAAAAACGGTAGTTACCAGGCAGCCGTCCAAGCCCATCAGTCAGCCGGTAAAAAAATCTGACTCAAAACAATCCGGCAAAAAACAGCCGCAACAAAAACACATACAGCAAAATGTAAAAACGACAGAACCTGATGTATCCGGAAAAATTATATTGAAGTCCGACACGGGCAGAGCCGTTAAAATTGAACCCGATACAAGCAGGGAATTTGTTATAATACCTGATACAGGCAGAGCGTTTTACCTGGAAGGCAATTATGTGTATGACTGGCGCAGCTCAAATCAGACGTATTGTTTGTTTGATGCAGGCTGCGCAAATGGACTTTGTGATACGGTTTTTGTTCGTAATATGATCCGGCAGGGGCGCAGGTACAAGGGTAAGAAATTATTACATGTGCCCTTGATCGATTTTAATTCTTATTACGCACGATATAGAAATTTTGCTTACGATGGCATGTATTTAAAATGTGAAAAAAGAACGGAAGATCTTTATTCCGTTCATATAACGTATAAGAAAAAAAATGCTCATAATACTGTTTTTAAAATCAAATCTTTTGCAAACAACCCGGAATATAAACCTTTAAAGAGTATTAAATGGATCATTCCTGCACCAATTACCAATAAGGATGTTCAATTGTTTAAACAGGCAGAAGTGTCAGATTTCAGCATACTGCCTTCGTATGAATATGCATACAATAGTTGGGGTAGTTATTGTTTTGAAATAAAAAGTGATTCGGGCTGGTGTGTATTTTCTGCAGAGCCAAAGAGATCCAGGAAAGCTGAGAAAAGATATGAACTATATACACAGCTTTTTGAAGATAGAGTAATCGCTTTTAATGACAGTATTAAAAAGTATATAGCAGATAATAAATTACAGGAATTGTATTGCTTTTACGATTTTATGAGAAACTTATCCAGCAATAAAATTATCTCAACGCATTGTTTTCATACATCTCTGCCCGCCTGTCATCCATTTGAGTATTCTAAAAATAAAATAGATACGGCTGGTCTTAATCTATACAGCTGCCTGAAAAAAGATGCATGTATATTTGATTTTATCGGGTTTGTTTCCTGGTTACGGTTTTACAATAAAAATATGGATCTGCTTCAGCATGAATTAGCAGGGCTAAGCATTCATGAAATTGTTGCATGTCAATGCAGGTATATAGATATACCTCCCTGCAGAAGTAAATGGGAGCATAAAGACGTTAATCCGAATGGAAATAATATTATTAATATAGGTTTGGGAGAATATAATTTTGACAGTGAAATGAGACTCGAAAAGCAGCAGCAAATCTATGATGCTGTTTATCTGAATCAGCAGGGAGATACATTGTTGAAATGCTCAAAAAGTATTATTAATATGAAATCATATACGTATTGCAATCATACCGCTTATACGATTATTCCCGGCTTTAATGGGCTGCTAAAACAAACCGATCCGGCTGTATTAATACTATTACCCGGTAAAAAGAACTTGCTGTATTTTGAAAATCATGGAAGAAAATACAAATTGTATCTGGACCTTACAAATATTGAAACATATACAGGAACAGTTTTTATTTTAACGGAAATAACAGAGCAGGCTTCAACACTGGATGGACTGAAAAATGAACTGGAGAAAACAGAATAAGATTATTACTGTTTAAATACATGTTAGTACATAAAAAAAACCGGTTAATATACTTAACCGGTTTTTTCTTAAAACGTAATACGTTATTTCTTAAAACCTAATACGTTATTTCATAAAACGTTATTGAGATATTTTTTCCGCTTCTTTAAATGCATTCAAGCCTTTGTTATAGATTTCATCTTTCTGGTTATAGATCGGATAGAATCCTTTGTTTCCCCAAGCACTGCGGGCAATATAGGCTTTTATGTTATTTTTAATGAAATCTTTTGAACGTTTGTATTGAACCTCATTATATTTAACGCCGGTTTTAGCAGCAAGGTCAAGCATATCTTTCAGCATCGCCTCTGTTACGGTAAACGATTTGAAATATTCTTCAAATGTCATTTTTGTAAGCGCTGCTTTATTTGTCTGATAGTAATTTAATGTATACTCTCTGATCACGTTCTGATTAAACAGTTCCATTAAATATTTTGTGTACTCAGATGTGTCTCTTCCTACAAATACATCCGGCATAATACCGCCGCCGCCATATACGGTTCTTCCTTTTAATGTTTTGAATTTTAACGAGTCATTAAAGTGAATACTGTCTGCATGGAAGAACTCGCCATGTTCATAACGCGACAACAGATCAGATTCATATGCCGATGCATCTTCTTTATCATATGGCTTCTGAATGCTTCTGCCGCTTGGAGTATAGTACCGGGAGATCGTCAGACGCAATTCAGATCCGTCATTTAAGTTGATCGGCATCTGTACCAAACCTTTTCCAAAGGATCTTCTGCCCACGATTAATCCGCGGTCGTTATCCTGCAAGGCACCTGAAAGAATTTCCGAGGCAGATGCGCTGCCTTCGTTGATCAATACAACTACCGGACCTGTTTCAAATGCACCTGTAACACGTGCACGTATTTCCTGATCGTATTTTGTTCCTTTACCATTTGTATATACAATCATTTTATTACCATCAATTAATTGATCGGCAATGTTTGTTGCACGATCCAGGTAACCGCCGCCATTGTCTTTCAAATCAATCATTAATCGCTGCATACCTTGTGTTTTCAGGTCTGTCAAGGCAGTTAAAAATTCATTGTAGGTTTTATCACCGAAACGGCTGATCTTGATATAACCAGTTGTTTTATCGATCATGTAAGCAGCATCAATGGAATACGTTGGTATTTTATCCCGGATGATGGTGTACGTAAGCAGTTTGCTGGAGTTGCTGCGTTTTACAGTCAGCAAAACCTTTGTTCCTTTTTTACCGCGAAGCCGTTTGAATACATCTGCAGACGTAACACCGTTACCTGCCATTTGTATGCTATCTACTTTAATAATTTTATCGCCAGCCATTAAACCCGCCTTTTCAGATGGGCCGCCGCTGATAGGAGAAACAACATAGATGGTATCTTTTATAATATTGAATTCAATACCAATACCTTCAAAATCGCTCTCTAAATGAGAATCCGCGATCTGACGTTCGCTTGCCGGGATGTAGGAAGTATGAGGATCTAATTTTTCCAGCATCTGGCTGATGGAATAATCAACGAGCTTATCGACATCTACTGTATCTACATAATCCTGCTGTACATAATTTAATATTTCTGCAAAGCGTAAATAATTGCCGGCGATATTTTGTTCCGTGCCCTTTTTAGATAAAGCAGCACCAATAAAAATTCCACAGATTACTGCCAATGCTAAAAAGATCGGCAAGCGCATCTGGAAGAGGGTATTCTTAGGTTTTTCGTTCTCCATATCGGATGGTAATGAATTATTGAATTACGGTTTTAATTATGTGTTTGTGCCATTCGGCAATGACATTCTTCGCAGGGATATTCTGGTCTGAGAGGAATAATCAGGTCAATTTAAAGATTGAAGCGAATAAAACATAGTTATTTCGGGGGGATTTTCAGAAGTTTTATGCACGCGCAAGGCACAGGAGTTTAAAGAGGACGGTGGTAGTATATCAATAATGGATCGTTTTACACATCAAAATCAATCTGTAAAACGATTTTGGTCATACGTTATTTTCCATATTTAAGCAATAAAACCGGATTCTGATATGAAATAGCTAAATGTATTGATTTATATGCTGTTAGAACAAATAATTGTTTATAAATATGATGCTTAATATCATTGTTCAAGTTTTCAGATTTTAATATATTTATATACATCATTCTTTGATATACGCATATGAAAACAACCCCTTTGCATTCTTCATTACAGGAACTTATTGAACGTGATTATACATTTGCCCGTTCATTATTTTATTTAGGAATTCCTTTTGAAAAAAGACTGGGAGATGCGCTTGGTGAAGTGCTGGCAGATTACGGCATTTCAATTGAAAAATTTAACCGCATGGTTTCTGAATCGAATGCAGAAAGTTTCCCCGGGCCTGCTTTTTTCAAACGATTCAAAGTAGATGCAATCATTGAATACCTGAAACATGCACACTATTTATACATCAAAGAAAAAATTCCATTCATATCTAAATTGATTCAGGAACTGCCGGATACAGATAAGCGTACACACGATCTGAAACTGGTCTTCCCGTATGTGATTGAAGATTTTATCAAACACATTTACCACGAAGAAGACTCACTTTTTTATTATGTGCTGAAATTACATGCCGCCAGTATCAGTCCGTTTAATGAATCGGTGATGCTGGAAGTAATGAATAAATATTCTATTCACAGAATGTTCGCGCACCACCAGGAAGACGATGATGAAATGAAAGGCATTCGCGAGTTGACCAATAATTATGCAACCGAAGACATTTCAGATATTCATTTGAAGCTTATTTATAAGGAGCTACAGGCTTTTGAAAAAGAATTGTTTATTCACGCATGTATTGAAAACGAAGTATTATTTCCGAAAGCATTGGAATTAGAGGCAAAAGTTGCGAAATATGTAGCTGAATCTCTTAAAGAATATTAATGGCGCGTATCCTGGCATTCGATTTTGGTACTAAACGTATTGGTATAGCAAGTACCGACCCGATGCAAATCATTGCTAATGCCCTGGATACAGTACATCCCAAAGATGTGGTTGTGTATCTTAAAAAATATCTGAATACAGAACCCGTTGAAGCATTTGTGGTGGGCCTTCCACGTACACTGCAAAACGAAGAATCTTCCAACGCTGCCAATGTAAAAGCGTTCATTAATCTTATTAAAAAAAACTTTCCGCAAACTCCTATTTACGGCGTTGACGAACGCTTTACATCCTCTATGGCTTTTGATACCATGCTGGCTGGGGGCGTGAGTAAAAAAGGCAGAAGAGACAAAGCAACTATTGACAAGATCAGCGCAACCATTATTCTGCAGTCTTTCATGGAACAGAAGCAGAATGGAACGGCGACGATGATTTTTAAACCGGATGACGCTAATAGCTGAACGTGCAGCGTGTAACGTGTATACGTTTCAATAATGAGTATTTAGCTCAATAGTTAAGTATTTGACTATTGAATTTAAAAAACGTATGTACTTTACACGCTGCACGTTCAACTTGTTTTAAGCCTTCTGCTTTTAGCAAAAATTCGTATATTTGGGAAAATACTGAATAGAAAATATGATTTATCCGATTGTGGCATACGGGGATCCTGTGTTGAAGAAAGTTGCCCAAGACATTGAAAAAGGAAGCCTGGATGTTGTCAAGATGTCTGCAGACATGTTTGAAACAATGGAAAACGCGCATGGCGTTGGCCTTGCTGCGCCTCAGGTTGCATTAAACCTACGCATGTTTGTTATTGATACTTCCGTTTTCGACGATGAAAAAATAACTCCTGTTCGTAAAACATTTATAAATCCGGTTATTGAAGAAGAGTGGGGCGATGAATGGCCGTATGAAGAAGGTTGCCTGAGTATTCCCGGGGTACGTGCAGACGTATATCGTCCGGCGAATCTTCGGATCCGTTATTTCGATACCGATTGGAAAGAACATGTGGAAGAATTTGACGGCATGACAGCCCGTGTGATCCAACATGAATACGATCACATTGAAGGCGTATTGTTTGTCGACCATTTATCTTCGATCAAAAAACGGTTATTAAAAGGGAAACTAACCAACATCAGTAAAGGCGATTGCGACGCATCGTATCGTATGAAATTCCCGATTAAAAAATAAAAATCAATTGAAGCATGCACCTTAACTGCATGCTTCAGTCTTTATATAATAAGTTGCTTCAAACCCGTTGTTGATGTTCGTTTACGTATTACGTTAAATATTGAACGTAACAAGCGCAGGCTGCCAATAACTGATTTGACCGAACAGTTGCTTTGTTCTTTTCTTAAAAAATCCATGCAACAATCCTACACATCCAAGCTGCCCGATATAGGTGTTAATATTTTTTCAACCATGTCTGCGTTGGCACAGCAATACAAAGCCGTTAATTTAGCACAAGGTTTCCCCGATTTCGCCCCTTCAGAAGAATTGATCCGGCTGGTACATGATTATATGCTGAAAGGCTTTAATCAATATGCACCGCTTGCAGGTGTGCGTCCGTTGGTTGTAAACCTTGCTGAAAAAACCGAAAAACTTTATGGTTTATCCTACGATCCGGATACAGAAATAACCATTACCTGCGGTGCTACAGAAGCGTGCTACACGGCTCTTACTTCCATTCTGCACGAGGATGATGAAGTAATTATTCCGGAACCTTGCTTTGATGTATATCTGCCAGCCATTCAATTGAGTAAAGCAAAAGCAGTGTTTGTACCTTTGACGCTGCCTGATTTCAGTTATGACTGGGAACTGATCCGTTCAAAAGTTACACCGCGTACCAAGCTCATAATCATTAATTCGCCGCACAACCCAACGGGCTCAATTCTTACAGCAAAGGATGTTGAGCAGTTGCAACTGCTGGTGGAAGCATACCCCGGCTTGTATGTGCTGAGTGATGAAGTATATGAGCATATTGTTTTTGATGGAAATAAACATATAAGTATTTCCGGGAATCCTGTTCTGAAAGAACGGGCCTTTATAATCGGTTCCTTCGGGAAAACCTATCACGTAACGGGCTGGCGACTGGGCTTCTGTCTTGCACCTGCATACATGATGAAAGAATTTAAAAAGGTGCATCAGTATAACACCTTTTCTCCGGTTGCTCCCATGCAGTTTGCTGTAGCAGATTTTATGAAAAAAACAGATGAATATGAATCGTTGCCGGCATTTTTTCAAAACAAACGCGACCTGTTTTTACGGCATATTAAGGAAAGTAAATTTGACGTGATTCCTGCCAGCGGAACATATTTTCAAATGCTTTCCTATAAAAATATCAGCGATGAAAACGACCTGGATTTTGCTGCCCGTTTAACACGTGAATTTGGTTTGGCATCTATTCCCGTTTCTGTTTTTTACAACGATAAAACAGATCACAAACTGCTTCGCTTTTGTATTGCGAAGAAAGAAGAAACACTCCTTAAAGCTGCTCATATTTTATGCAAGATCTAAGTGTAACACTTATCCAGACACCCTTGTATTGGGAAGATCCGGTAGCCAATAGGGCCATGCTGGAAGAAAAAATTTCAGGTGTCTCCAAAACAGATGTTATTGTATTGCCGGAAATGTTCACGACAAGTTTTACAAACAATGCACAGCAGTTTGCAGAACCTATGAACCTGAATACGTTCAAATGGATGAAACAACTTTCTGCACAATCAGGCGCGTGCATCGTGGGCAGTTACTGCATCAAAGAAGGGACGCATTTTTATAACCGCCTGGTGTGGATGCAGCCCGACGGAAAATTTTATACATATGACAAGCGCCATTCTTTCCGCATGTCGGATGAGCATAAAGTATATACAGCAGGAAAAAAACAATTAGTGGTAGAATACAACGGCTGGAAAATCGCACCGTTTATCTGTTATGATCTGCGTTTCCCTGTTTGGTCCAGAAATACCAATAACAAATATGATCTGGCTATTTACGTTGCGAACTGGCCCGAAGCGCGTGCCCATGCCTGGAAGAGTTTGTTGCCGGCACGTGCCATTGAAAACATCAGCTATGTGATTGGTCTGAACCGCATCGGTACCGATGGCCTAGGACTTGTCTATTCCGGTGATTCTGTTGTGCAGGATTTTAAAGGTGTTCCGTTAGCTGAACTGAACAGCGAAGAAAAAACCGAAACGGTTGTACTGTCTAAAAAAGAACTGGAAAATTTCAGGGAAGTGTTTCCGGCGTATCTGGATGGAGATGCGTTTACGTTGTAATTCAAAATAATAATTTTATGCATTCAGGTAAAGCATATAAACTCTCAGAATTTCTTTTTTGGACAAGGAGAAACATCTACTGGCTTTTACTAATCGGCATTATGCCGGTTGTGTTGTATCAAATTTTTAATTTGAAATTTATTGCAATCCCCTGGACGGTTGTAGCCTTATTAGGTACAGCAACAGCATTTATAGTGGGTTTTAAAAATACACAAACATATAATCGCACCTGGGAAGCAAGACAGATCTGGGGAGCAATTCTTAATAGCAGCCGCTCCTGGGGTACAATAAGCAGAGACTTTTTAGATAATCCGGAAAAATCAAAAGAACTTGTTTATCGCCATTTTGCGTGGCTTACAGCTTTACGTTATGCCATGCGGGATAGCAGGTCCTGGGAAACCACTACTAAAGAATATAACCAGGAGTATAAAGCATTTTATACAATCCCTGAAAAAGAAACAACTTTAGAAACAGAGTTAGAAAAATATCTTTCAGCAGATGAATTGAAATATATTTTAACAACTAAAAATAAAGCGGCACAACTATTAAGTTTACAAAGTAAAACGATTAAAGAATTATATGATCGTAGGGCAATAGATGATTATCGTTTTGTAGAAATGCAACGGGCAATCAGAGATTTTTTTGATCAGCAAGGACGCAGTGAACGCATAAAGAACTTTCCTTATCCGAGACAATTCGCAACCATCAATTCATTATTTATCAAACTGTTTTGCTTTCTTTTACCATTTAGTATGTTAAAAGAATTTGACAAATTGAATGATGGTATTACAGGCATGCTCCAAGGTAATATGGTTTGGTTTGTTATTCCATTCAGCGTTTTAATATCTTGGGTATATACTTCGCTGGAGCAGGTGGGAGAGAGCACCGAAAATCCGTTTGAAGGAAGTGCAAACGATGTTCCTATTTCACAAATGAGCCGCACGATTGAAATTGACCTGAGGGAAATGCTTGGAGAGACAGATTTGCCGCCATCATTACAGCCAATCAATAATATTATTTTGTAAATTTTTATTGCAAGATATTTTAAACAGATTATGGAACAGGAAAAGGCTGGACAGATAAACAATATTTATTTTTCAATCCCTGAGTTTATATCAACCGGTAGAAGATACTTGTTATTTTTGTTTACGGATATGCACAAAATAAAAGTGGTGATTATTTAGCATATTCATACTTAACAAACTATAATTTTCAATGATTAAAGTACGCATAGTTATAATCACCTTTCTTTTATGTTGTAGCGCTCAGTCATGGGCGCAACTTAAATACCTATGCATAACAGTAGATGATTTACCTACTGTAACATATGGAGATAATTCAATTCCATTGGATTACACCATTACGAATGGATTGATACAAGCATTTAAAAAATATCAAATACCAGCAATCGGATATGTAGTAGAAGGCCAGTTATATAAAAACAATAAACTGGATTCAAGTAAAATTGAATTGCTCAGAATGTGGCTTGATAATGTTTTTGAATTGGGTAATCATACATACTCTCATCTCGACTATAATAATGTACCAGATTCAATATATTTTAAGGATATTTTAAAAGGCGGATTAATCACGAGTGAACTGCTTAAAAGATATAAGGACACCTTAAAATATTTTAGGCACCCTTATCTACACACTGGTATTACAGCGCAAAAGAGTGATATTTTGGCCGAATTTCTAGTGATGAATCAGTATGTAGTATCTCCGGTAACTATTGATAATGATGATTACCTTTTTGCTAAAGCATACCACAAGGCATATGCACAAAAAAATGATAGTTTAAAGAAATATATTGGCCGGTCTTATTTAGAATACATGGAGAAAAAACTTATTTATTTTGAACAGAAATCGCAGGAGGTTTTTCACAGGAGGATTACACAAACGCTATTGATTCATGCAAGCTTAATTAATTCAGATTATATGGATGAATTGGCCGCTATGTATCAACGCAATGGTTATACTTTTGTTTCCCAGTCTAAAGCCTTGGAAGATAAAGCATATCAAGAGCCAATAACTGTTTATAGCAGGAAAGGTCTTTCCTGGATATTTCGTTGTGGTTTGAGCAGAGGACTGAGTAATGAATTACTTACTGGAGATATTGAAACTCCAAACATTATTGTAAATATGGCTAATGATAAATAATTTATTTTCGGCTATGTTACAGGTGTATTGATTTATCGATAACGGTCTAAGTAAAATATATGCTTTATAAAATAATTATCTCTCTCGCACCAGTCTCTCCTCTCGCGCCAGTCTTTAGACTGGTGTGTATTATTCCGTAGTCTTTGACTGCATTATACCAGCCAATCCCGAAAGATCAATTCCGGTTTGCTCCTTCAGCTTTGCATCTTCAGCCCCCCGCTTTAAGCTTAGCAGCGCTAGTGCTTCTTTCTCCGTTTCAACCACCTTATATTCTGCAAATGCTTTGATATATTTTTCAATACCCGCATGTTTACCAAGCACGGTTATACAAACCGGAATTTTCTTTTGAAAAAGTTCCTGTAAAAACCGGAACATTGCGCCGGTAGGAGCTTCTGAATCAATACACTGAATGTGCAACGCCAGCGGTGCATCCGATTTTAACACCCAATTCAGGATATGCTGATATAAATACAGTTCAGAATAATTATCAACCTCTATTGTCTCAGCCTTCGGAAATTCAGCCTGAATATATTCGATCCAGGTAGAATGTTTAAAGGAACTGGCAGCAGGATTGATGCTTAATTGAAGAAATAACATAAGCAGTTTTGAAATCTTTAAGTAATATCTATTATTTTTGGTAAAATACAATATAATATGGAGTTAGCATTTTTGTATGAAAGCTTTTTAGAAAGCCGTTCCGTTACCACAGATACAAGAAAAGTAAAAAACGGAGATTTATTCTTCGCGTTAAAAGGACCTAATTTTAATGGAAATACCTTCGCTGCAACTGCTTTGGAAATGGGGGCAGCGTATGTTGTTGTTGATGAAGCAGAAGTAGTGCAGGACGATCGCTATGTACTGGTAGATGATGTACTTACAACCTTGCAGCAGCTCGCTAACCTGCACCGCCGCACACTCGGCATTCCCATTCTTGCTATTACAGGCTCAAATGGCAAAACCACAACCAAAGAATTGGTGAATGCCGTGATGAGCAAAAAATATAAAACCTATGCCACGGTTGGCAATCTGAATAATCACATAGGTATTCCGTTAACATTGCTTGCCATGGATGAAAGCATTGAATTCGGGATTGTTGAAATGGGGGCAAACCACCAGAAAGAAATTGCTTCGTATTGCAGCTTTGTTGAACCAAACTATGGTTTGATTAATAATGTGGGTAAAGCACACCTGGAAGGCTTCGGCGGTTTTGAAGGCGTGAAAAAAGGTAAAGGGGAATTGTATCAGTATTTATTTGAAACAAACGGCATTGCCTTTATCAATTCTAAAAACGAACACCTGATGGAAATGTCGCCCTTTGAAGCACCGGTTTTGTATGGCCGCAACAGTGATTTCTACAATGCAAAATTTTTAAAGAGTGATCCCTTCGTAGCATTCATTGCCGGCAACGAAGAACTCGTAGAAACAAAACTGGTAGGGGATTATAATTTCGATAATATTCTTGCCGCCTTATGCATCGGTAAATATTTTGGCGTGCCTTCTATCGCAGCCAACCAGGCGATTGAACAATACGATCCTACAAACAACCGTTCTCAGATTGTTAAGACGGAAAAAAATGAAGTGATCCTGGATTCATATAATGCAAACCCAACGTCAATGCGCGCCGCGATTGAAAATTTTGCTTCCCTGCAAAAAGAAAACAAAGTAGTGATCTTAGGTGATATGTACGAACTGGGTGAAGAAAGTGAAGTAGAGCATGCTAATATCGGCGCTTTATTGAATTTGCTGACAGATACAAAGATCATATTGATCGGTAAAAATATGGCCGCTGCTTCAAAGGAATGTACCGCTGCTGCATATATGGATACAAAAGAAGCAGCAGTGAATTTTCTGGTATCCAATCAGATTTTAAACAGTACAATTCTGTTGAAAGGCTCACGGGGAATGGGTTTGGAGAGTTTGATGCCCTTGCTGTAATCAATGTCTTTATATAAATAAATAGTAGAAAGCATTAGAATGACTATGAAAAAGAAAATTGTTGTAAGTCTGGTAGTAATTTTAGTATTGATTCAATTTGTACGGGTTGATAAAACAAATCCGCCTGTAGATATCCAACAGGATTTTATTACGATCACAAAACCTCCGGTAGAGGTTGCTGCCATATTAAAAACAGCTTGTTACGATTGCCATTCAAATGAAACCAAATATCCCTGGTACTTTAATGTGGCCCCGATTTCCTGGTGGGCAAAAGACCATGTGAATGATGGTAAAAAGCACTTGAATTATTCGATCTGGTCAACGTATAAAAAAGAAAGACAGGATCACAAATTAGATGAAATGTATGGGGAAGTGGAAGAAGGCGAAATGCCGTTATCTTCTTATACATTGGCACATAATGATGCTAAACTTTCACCGGAACAAAAGACACTTTTACTGAACTGGCTGCAGACGGTTAAATAAGATTGTCTGAATTAAGATTTGTAGGATTTAAGGATTATAGGATTTTTAATTGATTTCTGTAATTTTACGAATCTTAATTCTGATATATGATTTAAACATTTTTTTATAGTCTTTTAATTTTTTAATTCTACTAATTCTATTCCGCCGTGAATAGCCAATGAAAATGCAACAGGAAGATATAACACACAAAATTATAGGTTGTGCGATGAAAGTACACCGTACATTAGGAAATGGATTCGAAGAAGTTATTTATCAAAGAGCATTAGCTATTGAAATGGAAAGACAAGGCTTAGGTTACCAAAGAGAAATGGAAATGATAATTTTTTATGAGGGAATTGATATTGGTAAAAGAAGAGTTGATTTTTTCGTTGAAAATATAATAATGGTTGAATTAAAAGCAATAACTAAACTTGATGATTGTCACTTAGCTCAAGCTATGAATTATTGTCAAGCATATAACTTGCCATCAGGATTGCTGATAAATTTTGGTTCAAGAAGTATGGAATTTAAACGTGTATATAATTTAAATCACATAGACAATAGTTCATTCCGAAAAATAAGCAAAGAGTGATTATCTCTTAATTCTGATATATTCTTAAATATTTATAATCTTTTAATTCTTAAATCTTACTAATCCTAATTCAGACAATCTTCCTGTATTCGGTCGGCGACACACCGCTGGTCTTTTTAAAATACTTTGAAAAATACGATTGATCTGAAAAATGCAGTTGAAAGGCAATTTCCTGCACCGTTAGTTGCGTATGTGTTAAGAGCCGCTTTATTTCAAGTGTCATCCGGTCGTTGATAAAATCCGTTGGCGTACGTCCGGTAAATTCTTTTACCGTTTCACTTAAATGATTGGCCGTTACATGCAGCATGTCGGCGTATTCTTTTACGCCAATGTTCTCCGTGCACTTTTCTTCGATCAGTTGTTTGAAACGTTTAATTAAAATGTGTCCTTTTTTTAATTGCGTTCCGTCTGCCTGTGGATACAGGCGTTTGCATTGGATCAGGATCAGATCCAGTAAGGCGTGCGTTGCTTCCTGACTGTCTAAGGCATCTGTATTTACTTCAAGGATTGCTTTTTTAAATAACGAATCAAGTTCTTCGATAGCGCTTGCTTTTGTTAAATACAACGGTGGATTATTGTATTGCAGCGAATAGAAAAAAGGGAACTCAAATAATTTATACGGATCATTTTTATTGGATAAATAAAAACCGGAGCTGAATAAAAAGATGTATCCGTAAATATCCGGTGAGAAAGAAATTTCATGGATTTGCCCCGGAGACAGAAAGAATACGGTGTTTGGTTTGATCTCGTATTCCTGCAGGTCAATAATATACGTGCCGGTGCCTTTTGTTATAAATAGAATTTCATAGAAATCATCGTGGCGGTGCGGATAGGCAACTTTGAAATCTCGGTCTTTATTAAAAATTTCAACATTGTATTGCGCACCATCGGCCGTTTTTTTTGAAAACTTATCAATGGAATAAACAGGAATATGTTCGGGTTTATGCTTCATTGCAGCTTCATGAAATCATAGGTATAATCGTGCGGCGGCGAAAGATTTTCTTTTACGACCAACGGGCTCACCCACCGAAGTAAATTTAAAACAGAGCCAGCTTTGTCGTTTGTGCCGGATAAGCGTGCACCGCCGAAAGGCTGCTGATTCACAACCGCGCCGGTAGGTTTATCATTGATGTATAAATTTCCTGCACTGTAATACAAGGCTTTTTTAGCCTCCTCAATGATTGCGCTATCTGCAGCAAAAATACTTCCGGTAAGCGCATACGGTGTAGTTGTGTCAACTATACCCAGTACCTGGTTCCATTCGGAATCTTTATATACATACACAGTAAGTACCGGGCCGAAAATCTCTTCGCGCATGGTAACGTATTGCGGATTGCTGGCTTCTATAATTGTAGGCTCAATAAAATAACCGATGGATTTATCATATTTTCCGCCGGCGATGATACTTGCTTCCGGATCTTTTTTAGCAGCATCGATGTAGCGTACAATTTTATCAAATGCTTTTTCGTCTATTACAGCATTTATGAAATTTGAAAAATCTTCTACCGTTCCCATTTTAATTTCATCAAGCATATGAACGATATGTTCCCTAACCGAAGGCCAGATGGAAGCTGGAATATACGCTCTTGAAGCAGCAGAACATTTTTGTCCCTGGTATTCAAAAGCGCCCCGCACAAGCGCTACAGATAAAGCCTGTACATCGCAGGAGGCGTGTGCCAGTACAAAATCTTTTCCGCCTGTTTCGCCAACAATACGCGGAAAATTCTGGTACAGGTCAATGTTGTTGTGAATGGTTGTTGAAATCTGCTTGAATACAGCTGTGCTTCCTGTAAAGTGAAGTCCTGCAAATTGCCGGTGCTGAAAAATAATATCCCCGGTTACTGGTCCGTCTGTATAGATTAAATTAATGACACCATTTGGCAAGCCCGCTTCTATCAAAACTTTCATAATGATACGCGCGGAATAGATTTGTGTGTATGCGGGTTTCCATACTACCGTATTGCCCATTAATGCGGGTGCAGCAGGCAGGTTGCCTGCAATGGCTGTAAAGTTGAAGGGTGTTAAAGCAAAGATAAATCCTTCGAGCGGACGGTAGATCATTCTGTTAATGATACCTTCGTGCGAACATGGCTGGATGGTTTCAATTTCATACGCAAAAGCCACATTCAAACGGAAAAAATCAATCAGTTCGCAGGCCGAATCAATTTCAGCCTGGTACACATTTTTAGACTGGCCCAGCATGGTAGCGGCATTGATCTCTGCCCGATAGGTTGTAGAAATCAGGTCTGCAGCTTTTAGAAATACTGCTGCCCGTTCTTTCAGTGATTTGACTGCCCAGCTGTGTTTGGCATGCAGCGCTGCCGAGATCGCATTTGAAACATGTACCCCTTTTCCTTCGCAGAAATAACCCAGTGTATAGGCATGCTCATGCGGAGGTGCTATACGGACATGCTGATCGGTAAATACTTCTTTCCCATTAATGATCATGGGTATGATTACTTCAGCAGCTTTAAGTTCAGTTATTTTTTGCTGAACGGCAGAACGCTCCGCAGAGCCGGGTGCATAGTGCAACAGGGTTTCGTTTATTTTTTCCGGTTTAATAGTCATCTGCACTGCGGTTTAAAAACGTATTATAAAATATGCTTTAATTCAATTAAATTTGTTATTTCAAACTGAATGTCTTCTGTATGTGTTTTTTTCTCCGGATTGTAGAATACATTTCCGATACCCATTAATTTTGCACCGAGCACATCTGCATACAGATCATCACCAATCATGATACTCGTTTCAGCAGCACTGCCTGTTGTTTGCAGGGCATATTCGAAAATCTGGGGTTCCGGTTTTTTGTATCCGGTATGATCTGCATGAATGAGGCTGTCAAAATATTTTTCCAAACCGGAATGTTTCATTTTAACATGCTGCGTTTCAGAAAAACCATTTGTGATAATATGCAAGGAATAACCTTTCTCCTTCAGATAATCTAAAATCTCAAATGAATTAACATGTACGTGTGGTTTCGTCGGACATAATTCTATGAAATGTGTATCAATGCGTGCCGGTACGTTATCTGCATGAATACCCAGCATCTGGAACGTACGCGGAAAACGTTCTGTACGCAGTTCTTCTTTTGTTACTTCATTTCTGTGGAAGCCAGCCCACATGCTGTCGTTGATATGCCGGTATGTTTTTTGAAAATCAGGAACACTAAAACCAAATTGCGCTAATTCATATATCGTATATAATTCCTGCAACGTTTCGGCACAGTTTAAATTGAAGTCCCATAACGTATGATCTAAATCGAAGAATACCGTTTTATATGTTTTCATATTATACCTTTAATTTCAACCTCTCAACCGCGATGTCATTTACTAAATGGCTTTCAACAATTTCTGCGACATCTGCCGGTTCAACTTTTCCATAAAAAACACCTTCCGGATACACAACGAGCGCAGGGCCGTTTGCACAGACATCAATACAGCCGGCACGTTGCGCGCGGATATCGACAGCAAGCTTACGCTCTCTGATTTCTTTTTTAAATAATTCTACAAGCGCCATGCCGCGCTCTTCTCCACAACATTCTTTTCCATTCGGACGTTCGTTGGTGCAAATGAAAACGTGCTTTTTAAATTTCATATGTGTTGGTGTATACGTGTTTCAGTTAAATCGGATGTGTTAGACCGGGAAGTATGGGAAGGTATTTCGTTTTTTAAAGGCAAATTACAGATCCGGAACTTTATAAATCTTTTTCCGGATGTGTTGTTTCCGGATAGCCAGTTCATTGTTGGCATATAGTGTTCTGTATTCGATCAGGTCTTTATAAAGCTGAGGCTCTTTTCCAAATAGCCTGAACAACTGCTTAAGAATATCAATATAGGTTTCGTTGATGTAATAATACACCCATTGATCTACTTTACGGTATTTTAACAGACCAATAGACTTAAGAATGCTTAAATGGCGTGAAGTTTTTGTTTGTGTATAATCAAGGATGAGTTCCAGATCGGAAATACACATTTCATCATTGATCAAAATAAGATTTAAAATCCGTATTCTGGATTCGTCGCTAAACGCTTTCAGGATCTCGGAACCTTTTTGAATATCAACTGTTTTTAATCGTATCATGTATATTCGCCTAATCAAATATACTGAATTACTTAGAGTAAAACCCTTATTTTACACAATAATTCGCTTTAAATGCTGTTCAAGATAGTATTGATGCCCGTAATTTTTTACCTTGTAGTATTAATTGATATAGTTCGTTGAGAAAAAATATATTTATAAAACTTATAGCATGTGTTGGATTGATGCTGGTATTTGGAGTTTCACAGGCTCAATCTCCCAGAAAAATCATTCAATTTTCAGGTTTGATCGTATCTGGTGATAGTGCGTATGGGACCCCTGGAGTATATATTTTTGTGCCTAAAGAAGGGCGCGGTACGATGTCAAATGCGATCGGATATTTCTCTATGGCAGTATTGACGGGTGATAGTGTAGTAATTAAATCGGTAGGTTATAAAGAAAAGAATTTTATTGTTCCGTATACACTGGAAGATAAGGTTTCGGTAATTATTGAAATTCTGGAAGACACACTGTACATGCCCATCATAGAAATTACACCTTGGCCTACAGAACGTTTATTCAAAGAAGCATTCATTGCACTTCAGCTGCCTGAAAAAGAATATACCAATATGCATAACAACCTGAATGAGCAGGTGCTGAAACGCATGATGTATAATATGGGTGCAGACGGACATGCAAACTCCAGATACTATCTGCAGCAGCAGACGCTTTCAACAGAAAATCAATATTTTTCTCCGACACTTTCGCTTACCAATCCTTTTGCCTGGAAAAATTTTATTGACGGCGTGAAAAGAGGAGATCTCAAAAAGACCTATCCGAATCAGGTTATTCCGGATGATGAGTAAGCAGTCCGCCTAACATGCACAACAGATTGAACTAAATAAAATAGTTTTAAATTGAATCAGCACAGATTTTAAATTTATTTTTCAGTATTTCAATTGCAAATTTGGAAAAATGAAAAAATAGTTTCTACCTTTGGATTATGAACACAACATATAAATGTACACTTACAGTCCTTTGGGCAGTCGCATCACACGTGACTGGGCGGGCTATATAGGTATATTTATAACCATACATATATCAAAAAGCCCGTCTGGATTAGTCGGGCTTTTTTTATTAAACAAAAATGTAAAATGATTTTATCGCACACACATATCTGGAAATGCTCTGTTGCCTCTCTGAAAGCGGCAGTCGTGGCAGTCTATATCCGAGTCTGGGTGGAATAAATATATCGTATTATGTTACTGATTTATTGAAGGCCTCCCGTGAAAATGGAAGGCCTTTTTCTTTGTCATCATTTTAAAATAGCTATATGAAAACTACAAGTACAACAACAAACCTATTCGCAAATCGTGTAAACAGTGTTCCGCAATCTTTCATTCGGGAAATCTTAAAAGTTGCTTCAAATCCCGCCATTACTTCGTTTGCAGGCGGATTGCCCAATCCGGCATTCTTTCCGGTAAAAGAATTAGAACTTTCAGCGGCACGTGTATTCCAACAGGAGGGGATGCAGGCATTGCAGTATACATCAACGGAGGGGTATTATCCGTTGCGGGAATTTATTTCTCACCGGTATCGACAGCGGTATAATTTAGACATTCCGCCTGAACAGATCCTGATCACAAACGGCTCTCAGCAGGCGCTTGATCTGATCGGTAAAATCTTTATCAATCCCGGCGATCATGTATTGATGGAACGCCCTACCTATTTGGGTGCGTTGCAGTGCCTGTCTATGTTTCAGCCAAACTTTCAGGAAGTACTATTGAATGCAGACGGGATTGATATTGATGACCTGGAAGATCAGTTATGGTCTAATCCGATAAAATTATTTTACAGCATTCCAAACTTTCAGAACCCAACAGGTATCCGCTACAGTAAAGCAATTCGGGAGCAGGCGATGCAGGTACTTGGCAGATACAATACGATTGTTATTGAAGATGATCCGTATGGAGATATATTCTTTAATGGAGAAGAACTTCCGCCGTTGTATAGTTTTATGCCGGAGAAAACAATTTTATTAGGTTCTTTTTCTAAAACCATTGCACCAGGTTTACGCCTAGGCTGGATGGTAGCGAGCGAAGAAATCATCCGCAAAGCAACGATCATGAAACAGGCGTCAGACTTACATTCCGGCAATTTGACACAACATATTTTGTATCGGTTTTTAACAGCGTATTCAGTAGATGCACATATTAAAACCATACAGGATGTTTACCGGTTTCAACGTGATACCATGATGAGTTGCCTGAAACAGTATTTCCCGTCATCTATAAAATATACACATCCGCAGGGAGGTATGTTTGCGTGGGTAACATTGCCGGAAGAAATTACCGCGCGTGAATTGTTAGCGAAAGCAATTGAGCAGGATATTATTTTTGTACCCGGAGATGCATTTTATGCAAGTAACCCGGATACACAGACACTGCGTTTGAATTATTCAAATGTAGAAGAAGCGGCCATGCGCAAAGCCATGAATACACTGGGGGGTATGGTTGCCAGTCTGGTAGAAGTATAGCAGGAAGTTTATTTTTTGAAATTATGAGAAATAACATACTTGCAGTAATCCGTTACATGAATGTGGCGGAGATACAACGGAATATCTTTTTAATTCAGGCACGGATATATTTTAGTATAAATGGGTTTTTATACAAATCGAAAAAAAAGTTCCGGAGGAAGTGTAAATGCTGGATGGATGAAGGGATGAAAGATTTTTATTCGATGGTTAAGAACCATAAAAGGTGAAAGCTATTATCCTGAATAGTTGTAATGTTAAATAAAAAACGCCTTCCATTGGAAGGCGTTTTCAGTAGAAAAATGCATCTGTAATTATTTCGTTACAACTAATTTTTTAACCGCAATAGTACTTTCCTGCGTAACCGTAACCAGGTAGAAACCTTTTGCAAGTGCACTGATGTTTACATCAATTTTATTGACGCTTGTGGTATATGGAACACCAATGTTTTGTCCCTGTTCATTTACAACTCGTATTGTAGCCGATTCAAGATTCAGGTCGGATGTGATCTGAACAGACTCTGAAGCAGGGTTGGGTGAAAGATTTGTTCCTGCCGAAACATCGGTAGCATCATTGCTCATTCTGGCTTGCGTATCACCGCATGCAGGCGGAATAATGTCGTTGCTGAAATAAATGGTGAAATCACCATTCTTATTTACGAGTACAAAATTCCCATTGTTTGTGATAACATAATAATCGCCATCAAGTCCTGCAATACCTGTGTTGTTTAAGGTAACAGAAGGGGATGCAGAACCGAATGTGTGTGTACTGTTTGCTTTCAGATCAATATAATAAGGCGCCGTATTGAACAGGTTGAAAGAAAAATTCCACAATCCATTATTTTGCAGGTCCCAGTGAATAGCAAAGAGACTTACAGCAGAAAGGTCAGGGCCTCCGTCGCCGAGTACGTATGCATGTGTGTATTGTTTATACGAGATCGATGGTAAAGCAGTTGCCAGCGGTGCGCCGTAGGTACATTGTTCAGGTCCTCCGATTTTAAATGTCATGGTATCACCTACAGCACTTACACTGTGAAGCCGGATACCGGATTCAGAGCCATTCCACCAGCGGGCATCCGGCAAGGTTTCATCATTGAATCTGGTTTTGTAACCTGCTTTGTATAAGTCACCGTATGAACCGCCGTTAACGTCGTGTTCTAATTCAAACAAGCCGTCTGCCTGCTCGAGGGAGACAAAGAAGTGTCTGTCCTCTGTCATTTCGTTTGCGCTGTTGTTCCCTGCTTTGTCGATGTGCCAGATCAGCAGGCCATCGTCAGGCAGCGAGGCACTGCGTCCTGTACGTGTTCTGCTTTCAATTACAAACAATTCGTTGCTGTTGGATGGATTGTTAATAATGTATGACTGATTAAAATTAGAATACGTAGCAAACGTTCCGGTTGTAGCTGTGATATCGGTATAATCTTCCCATCCGGCATCTATTCTTAAATAGGCATTAGGCGGCACAGGATTAGTAGAAGAACCCTGATACGCCATCAGACAATAATTGCCGATGCCTAACGAACTCCCGCTGGTATTGTAATCATAATCATACAGATCAGGCCAATGCATCAGCATGTGTCCGTTTTCATGACAGGTAGTTGCAATCGTAAGCGTTTCACCTATATTGGTCATCTGATAGGCCCCGGAGTTTACACCGTCTGCACTGAAGTCATTGTAACCGCCTGCATGCGGCCACAGTCCTTTCGCCCAGCCCATGGTAGGATAGCCCGCATACATTAAGTTAATCGCCCTTATGGAAGATCCTTCAACAGAAAGCGTAGAAAAGTTAAAGCCCTGTGCATCTGCCCATGTTAATGCCTCGTGAATTAATTCAGCTACATGCGGGTTTATAGTATCTTCATAATAGGTCTTAGGATGGATCGCTCTGTAATAACCTAAAACAGCATTGGTATAGTTTAATTGATTGTTTGATACAGCCCAATAGTAGTCATGTACAGATCCATTGTTTCCAAAATCTGTATAGCCTGTCTCATTAAAAAAACGTTCAATCGAATCTCTGCTAATGGCCCTTGGTTCATCAGAAAAATCAATCAGAATAGCCAATCCTTTTGCAGTACCGCTTAAAGGTGCAGCCTCACGAAATGTTGAACTGCGCTGGTTTGCAGAACCTGTAACTGGAGGATTCAGACGAACCCTGTTTGCTGCACGGATTTGGTCCGCAGCGGTTCGGTTGATATCTATTTTCTTTGGAATGTCTGGAAGCGTTGCTGTTCGGCCAGTATATATAATTCCGGTTGGAAGTAATGAGTTCCCGTCGGCAGAAAGTACTGCATAAGTAATCCATCCTGCTGTATCTCGTGTAAGCGTGTAACCATCGATGCTTTCTACACGCTGATAAAATTCATCGCCCCATACTTTTACAGTCACAAGACTTGCATCGGGTTGTTTTAATTTAAATTCAGTTCCAAAGTATGGAGCTGCATGTGCAGCCATGGTTATTAAAAAAGCACATAGGATATTCAATATCGTTTTATATGCTGTATGTTTTTTCTTCATAAAGGCGGTTGTTTAAAAATAATAAATAATAAAATTCAAAATCGAATGAAAATGTTTCAAAGGGTTGTTGCCCAGCTCCGGTAAAAATAGTCAGCATGTTGAAAGATGAATCCTTTTTAAATGGAATAACAAGTGAACTTATCTAAATAATTTTTTTATAGGCATAGGGTAGGGGTTTAAGTTACATGAAAATAGAATAGCTGCTAAAAGGCTGTATATATACAACTGAATGGTCAATATAAAGCAGAAGAAATTGTTTTAGCAATAAAGCACAGTAGTATTTATTATTTTTTAACAATGGTATATCCCTTTAAATACGTAGGTTTAAACACGTATGAGAAAAAAATAAATTATTATACGAATTATACAAGAGGCCCATTTTATTGTGTAAACAAGAGTGTTTCAACAAATGAATAACACCAAAGAGAATAGAATTTTGTGTAAAGGTGTTCTATTAAAATAAAGTAGTCATACGTTTTATTGGAGCGCTTCTTTCAAAGAAGCGCAGTGGTTTTTTAATGTTTCAGAACAGGGAAGCAGTATGAAAAGGATAGTTAAAGAATAGTAGTATTGTAATGCATTTGTAATAAAAAAAAGAGGCTAGTTGAAAGCCTCTCTTTTTATTGCAATGCTAAAATGAAATCTCAATCGCTCGATCTATTAATTTTGCCTCTGCACTTTAAAAGTGCAATCTGTTCAGTAGTATTTTTTAGATAAATGATAAATTTGGTTTTATCCGAACTTAATTCAAATACAAATTCTACTTCCTGATCCGGATTGTTTTTATAAACTTCCTTATATGCATTGAAAATTTCTTTTTCATCAAAAAAATATTCCCCGGCAAATTTATTCCCCGCGGCATCATAATATCTGAAAAGAATATCATGTGGAATAGCTCTTTTTTGGGATGAATTTTTGGTTAATTTTTCACCTGTTATGTGTTCAAATTCTGCATTGAATTGGATTAGGAATATTTCATGCAGGCGCGAATTTTCACTTAATATAATTTTAGGTCGCCAGTTATATCTTATTCGATAACTATCCCATAAGTCAAATTTAAATCCTTCTTCTTTGTGTTTTAATGCTTCCGGTCGTCTTCCTAATACATAATTCACATATTTATTTCTGTCTTCTTCGCCCTGCGGATTGAAAAACTCCCAGTCCATATCGGTTTTTGTTGCCTGATATCTGCCAACTTCAATTTGCCTTTCGGAAGATCTAAGCCATATAACAATCATTCCTCCAGGTGCAAATCCTAAAATAATAGATCGAAAAGATTCTTTAGGAACATAAGGACTATTGTTAAATTCTTCTCTAAATAATTTGACTACGCTGTCATGCGGAAATATAAACTCTCCGGTATAAAACTGGTTTTCTATAAAAGATAAATAAGTGATTTTAAAACGTTCCGGTATGGGTTTGAAATCTTCGCCTACAGCCATGGTCATGCCATCTGCGCCCCAGCCTTCTTCTAAAATTCCTCCATTGGGTATGCTTACCCAGGTAGTGCCATTATAAAAATCTCCGCTGTGTATGCGTACGGGATACCCTTTGGGTGCACCTACGCCCGGGAGCCATTCAAATTTTTCTGTTTCCATTGCTGTTGTCTGACATGAAGTAATGGTTATTTGCAAAAGAGCAAATAACAGTGTTAATACAATTGTTTTTTTCATTATCCTGTATAGTTAATTCTTCTTCTTTTTCCTGATTGTATGTTTGGGTCCATGCCAATGCCGTCATAATTAGCCGACCAATGCAAATACTTATTCCGTAATTCCAGTAACATGTAATGATCTTCAATCCGCTGTTTTAATACCGGATAATCGGCAAACGCATCCGGATTTAGCGGCAGTGGAATCGGTGCTTGCATCTTTGGAACTACGGATGTTGAATACCCTTGCGGACCGGACAGTATAGGAGTGGTGTCAAACGTTTTGGATTTGAAACCGGGCCTTGCTATTTTAATCTGCTCGTCCAATTCGTTACCTGTATAAAATTCCAGCGCTGCGGCATTATTGAATAAAGCAGCATTTAACCTTTTATAAACGGTGTTTAAAAAATCTCCTCTGATTTCAAATTCTTTTGCTAAGTCTTCTTTGAAACGCAGATAAACAGGTTTCCGGGAAGCATGATTCCGCATCACATGTAAGGCAATAAAACTATACATGTTGCTTAAGTTACGTGTACCCGATAATTTGCCGATAATATCGTGCATCTCCAGTTCACGGTCGAGGTACCAGCCTTGTTCTATCAGCTGTTTTTTTCCTGCTTGGAGCACTTCTTCGCTGCCAACGATCAATTCATCCACACGTTCTACCGCATGATCCACATAACAGCCGCCGATATCGCTGTGCGCGCCTGGCAGGTATTTGGTCAGGCCTTTGCTGCCGGCACTCTGAATCTGGATCAAAGGGAAGTTTTCCCGGTGTTCATCTGCAGCAACCAGATGCAGGCTTGATTTTGCATGACTGACTGCATTGAGACGAAGGTCTGCTACATCATTTGATTTATTTGTGCCATGAGAAGAAACGGTATCAAATAAACCGGCAAAACGTATTTCCAGCATTTCAAATTCAACACCGTATTTCTTCAGGTATTTTCCCAAAGCACCGTTAGCCGGTTCAGCAGCTACTTCATAAGATCCTGATACTGCATAGCCGGTATTGTAATAGCCTGTATAGGCTGGTTTGCCGGGCTTGTTTATTTCATAGATGAAATTACGCGCTGCCGCCGCACCACGGCTGAAACCAAATACATCAATGGTAAGTTTTGTAATTCTCTTTCCTTTTAAATTGATTGCATTGATTTTCTCTGCCGTCTGCTGACACCCTTTCTCAACCTTAGCTAAGATGCCTGTAGAACCTTCACCCAGCGCCACACCGGGGAATAAGTTATCTGATTTGTAATCAATTGTGCCGATGCCTTCTACGTATACTGCGCCGCGCCTGTTTGCTGCGTGCGTTGTATCTTCTTCGTAGTATTTAAATAAGCGTGCTACGTTGGATAAATCATTTTCATAGCTGTCGTCCTTTTTATTGCTGCTCGCTTCATAGTAGCCGGCTTTTGTGGCATCATACGGCCAAACCTTGTCGTTATAAGGCTTACGGCGCATCTTTTTATCGTATTCCAGACGGGCTTCGGTATTATTCTTGTTATTTCCGGTTCCATCAAAAAAAACGCTGATGGCAATAGCTATTTTTTCTTCCGGATCTTCTTCTGCTATTTGTGCAGGAAGATCGTACGCAAAATTATTTCGCTGTCCGCTATCGGTTATTTTAATATCTACACCGCCATACAAACATTTGATTGTACTTTTAAGCAGTAAGGGAGATTCATTCTGTATTTTAAAACTACCGGTATGCTGCCATTTGTCCAGCTGTATAACAGATGCACAGGCGGAAGATGAGTTGAAGCTTTTGGAACAGGTGCCCGGGAACAGCACATTAGGTTTACCTTTGTCTACTACAGTTGCAGCCTGCTTTCCCTGTATTGCAGGCGTGTCGTACGTTACTTTTAATATACCTTGTGGATTGCTGCATAAGGTACACTGCAATTTTGCTCCATCCACAACCAGTTTTTGTTTTTCATCTGATTTTCTAACTTCTTTTTTTATTTCTGCTTTTTTTTGCTGCTCTGCAATAATTACCTTTTCTTCGGGTGATGCATCCGGGCCGGCAGGATCATTTGCGTTATCAAACGGTTTTGATTCCATATTTGAAAGCATAAAAAATGAAGCTATTGAATAAATGATTTTTTCAAACCAATCCATGTTGCTGAATAATTAATAGTGAAACATTCTGTTTTGATTTCTTTGAAACAAACATCAAGTTGCCCATCTAAGTACATACAGCTTCCTGTGCAGGAGAGATGTTGAGGTACTTCCGAACCTTTTATCTGAAGAGTTACGTGCTGTTGTGTGTCTGTTGTGATTAACTGAATATGCAGCTTTTCTTCCATGCTGATGGATGAAAGATCTTCTTCATAGACACTTCTGACATGATGGATCGGTTCTTTTAAATTAAAATTCTTATAGCCATTAAAATATAAACCGTAGTTCGATGGCAGTAGAAGATATGAAATAATACTTTCCTGATTCTGCATCAATGTATCCATGTCAGATATATACATACGATATGCTTCATCATCATGATCCTGTAAAATTTCAATCCGGTGCACGTTCCATACTTGCTGCAAATAGCCGAAATTATGAATCTGAATAATCTTCCCTGTTTTGTCGGTACTTACAACCAGCAGGTCAAAAACTTCTGACAATAGTAATTGCAGTCTTCTTGAAGGATCGGGTTGACGGATATCTGTAAAATATGCATGAAGGCATGTTAAACAATACTTGCTTTTACCTTCAATTTCACCAAAAGAAACAATTTCAACCGTTCTGTGAAATGTAGTTGACGCAGGCTTTCCCTGGTCATCGATTAATTCTTTGACATATGCAAAAGCAATGGTCTGCGTATGCCCAAACGGAAGAGGCCGGATGTATATTGGTTCCTGAATAGCAGATTTCTGAAGCATATGTATTAAAAATTAAAAAGTATTCAAAAATAGTTCTTATGAAAGAACCGTAAAAAACTTCGTTGTAAGATAAGACGAATAAAATAAAAATGAGATGTGTTTGAATGAATAAACGTATGGATAAATTCGATTTTAACGTATGTTAATATTTGGTTGAGAATATAAATCAGTGATAGATTAAAAATAATGTTAAAACGTAAAGCATAGTATAAACCTGTTACTGAATGCTTTTACAAACAGGTTCATGACTGATGTTGAAATTGCAGGAGTTTGCAATAAAACACATCTTGTTCGCTTCCTGGTGTAAGGCATTCGCTTCTTTTATGCGGCTGATATCGGTAATGGTGACAATGGGATGCAGAGTAACGTTTATAAATTTTCCGCTGCCGTTATCGGATTCTTCCATAATACCTATAGGGGTATCTTCGTATGCAACTACTACAATACCGGCGCTGGAACATAGGTGCAGATACCATAACATATGGCAGGAGGAGAGTGATGATAAAAACAGATCCTCCGGATTGTGCTTTGTTTTATCTCCTCTGAAAGCCGGATCGGACGTAGCTTGTATGTCTGCTTTATTTTCTATTGAAATAATATGGCTGCGATGGTAGCTTTTATAATCCGTAGTGCCCATTCCGGTATTCCCCGTCCAGATTATTTTTGATTTATACGTGTGTAGCGTGGACATAAATATTGTATGTTAAACTAAATGTAAATTATATTACGGTATGCAGGTTATTGACTTGGCTTCTTTGTTCTGAGTATTCGGAATATAGTACTTTTATCATCTACAACTAGTACCTAATAACAGAAAACTATTTTATCTGCGCATACCGATTGCTTAAGTACTGAATGATTTCTTCATCCCATTTTGCACGGTGAGAGAAATATTTAATTAACCGATCGTACGCAGCAATCTTCTTCGCCTTCGTTTCTGCTTCTTCATTGATCATAAAGAGGTCGCCTAATAAAGGAGCTTTGTCTTTAACATCTCTGTCTTTTTTGATTTCGTCAAATAGTATATCGTATAGGTCGTCTTGTTGTGGCATAATACTATGTTGAAATGTTATAAACCAATTGCTTTAAGCCATTCCGGAGTGGGTAATACAAGCTTACGTTCTTTCACGCTGAATAGGCCTACTGTAAATTCAGCAATGCAGCATTGCTCTCCGTTGCGAAGCATTTTCTGTACAATCTTACCGATTTTACCTTCGTAGGAAAGCATTTGCGATTCAATACTGATTTGTTCCCGCAGGCGAAGTTCTTTCAGAAATTTAATATTGATCTCAAGAATGGTTGGTCCAAGCCCAGTTTCACGGATGTAAGAAAGCCCGTAACCGTTTTGTGTGATCAATTCCCATCGGGCTTCTTCTAAGATGCTTAGGTAGGTAGCATTGTTTACATGACCGAATGTATCCAGGTGGTGTTCACGGATGGTTAACGGATAATGAAAAACGGCAGCATTTTCTATGTTCATAATGAAAATATTTTATATTACACGCCTTCGTAGTAAGCATCTTTATTGAAATGGTATCCATCATAAATTAATGTATCCGTTTTTTCAATAATGATTAACTTTTTATCAAAATAGGTATGTTTGTATTTAATGATAATGGCAGGTTTTGTTGATGGGTGTCTATCAAAAGGAATAAGTTCTCTTTCTGTTTTGTTAATACATTTAAAGTCTGTTTCATCGCACATGCCTTCGTTGGAATTATGTGTTTCAATATAAATCAAGCTTGAGAAGTCTTCTGTATTGAAATATTCTGCAGCAGACATCGTTGTGCCGCCACCAATCCATCCATCTTCAAACTTCAGGGAGGTTAATATGTTTTTATTTGAATCTTTAAATTCAACGATACTCACGCGGGCACCCTGGCCCATAGTACCTTTAGTGGTTAGATGTTTTTTAAAAGATTTGATTTTATAATGGTCTCCTTCCTGAATTACATGTGCTATGCTATAGTCCGCGTTACACGGATGACAATAATGAGGGCTGCCATCTGTTAATGTTTCATATGAAGTAAATAAGATAATATGCGTTGTTCCTAAATTAAAAATGGTATCGACAACTGTATGAATGTAATCGTCATCCGAGGTTTTCATTTGTATGGATTCCAGATCTTGTTTCCAGAAAGCGGTATCGTTAACAATTTTTACCGGTTTTAAAAACGTTTCAAGGAGATCGGTTTTATTAAGACTTTTTAAAAAGGAGATTGTCTGCAGCTCTACTGAATCTTGTGCCCTGCCGGCTAAGGTTGAATCCTTAACCTTCGGATCTAAGGAGTTTTTGGTGTTACAGGAAACAATACATAAACTTAAAATAATAAGAGGTAAAAATACAGCTGTTTTCATATTCTATATTAAATCAAATTTTACATAAATAAAAATGCTCCTCAATTTATGTAAGGAGCATTTTTATTTTAAATCTTAGTTCCCCACGATTAAAATCGTGGGCTATGCAAAGTCGTGGTAATCTAAATTTCCTTCCGTTTGGTTCGTCGCGGCGAATTGTCTTTTTTATTATTTGGAATTTCACTCCGCTCTTTAATAAAACATCAGAACATAAATCCCACCTTCTTCAAATCTTCCCAGTATAACGGGTAGGATTTGTTTACTACCGATGGTTCTTCGATTGTTACCTTACCTAACAAGGCAAGCGGCGCAAACGCCATTGCCATGCGGTGATCTTCGTAGGTATGTACCGATTGTCCGTCTACCTTGAAGGTACCCGGCACAACTTTATAGGTAACATCTTTTTCAATCTCGATCATGTCTGCACCAAACTTGCGCAGTTCATTCTGGATCGCTGCAATACGATCCGTTTCTTTGATACGTAAACTTTGCAATCCGCTTAATGTTCCTTCTACACCTTTGGCTGCAAGGATCACAGCAACTGTTTGTGCCAGGTCCGGACAGTCGGTAAAATCCCAAACTAAGTTTCCTTTAACAGGCTGTTTGGTTAGTTTTAATCCGTCTGCAGTGAATTCTGTCTTCACACCCAACTGATCCATGATGTCAACAATCACGTGATCACCTTGAAGTGAATTTTTAACATAGCCTTTCAATTCAATGTTGGCTTCTTTTGCAAGCGCCGCCACACTGAACCAGTAGCTGGAACCAGACCAATCTGATTCAACTTTATACTGAGCCGGTTTGTATGTCTGATGAGAAATTTTTATGATGTTGTCTTTCCACTCCGATGTTACGCCAAAGTGTTCCATCAAACGCAACGTCATTTCAATATATGGCTTCGAACCTACGTGCCCTAACAATTCGATCGTTAAACCTTTTGGTAGTACAGGTGCGATCATCAACAAGGCGGTGATGTATTGCGAACTCACATCACCTTTGATCTTGATGTAATCTGTTTTTGCTAATTCCGGTTTGAACGGATGAATGAGAATAGGCGGGTAACCTTCTTTTTCTTTGTATTCAATCACAGCACCAAGCTCACGTAAGGCGTCAACCAGTAATTTGATCGGACGCTCTTTCATACGTGGCGTGCCTGTCATTTCACGCGGCTTGCCGTTGAAGGCACTGAATGCTGTTAAGAAACGCATGGTGGTGCCGGCATCCAGTACATCCCAGACAGGATTGCTGTCGGAGTCTAACAAACGGATCATCGTTTGTGTATCGCGCGCGTTGGATAAATTATCTAATTGTGATTTTCTTCCCGTAAGTGCATCGATCACCAATACACGATTACTCTCGCTTTTAGAAGCAGGAGGCGTGATGGTATGATTTACAACACCGGAAGTATGTGTGATGTGAAAGGCTTGTGCCGTTGTATCAGAGGCTTGCATAGTAGTGTAAAGATGCGGTGATCTCTTCTTTAGTTAAAGATATATTGTAATTAGCGGTGCCTACTTTTTCTAATAAAGAAAACTGTACGGCTCCGTGTTCGTTTTTCTTGTCCTGAAGGGTAAGCGGAACAATCAGATCGATCTCGGTAAATAAAATATGTGTATGTCCGTAAATCGAAAGAATATACGCTTCGATCTCTTTATGTTCCGCTTCTGTGATAAATCCTTTTTGTACAGAAAGCCAGGACTCACAGACCATACCGGCAGCAATGGCTTCGCCATGCAGCAGACGTTTGTGCGGAATGAATAGAAAATGGCTTTCTATGGCATGCCCAACGGTATGGCCGAAGTTTAATATTTTACGAAGACCTTTTTCCAACGGATCTTCGATCGTAATCTTTTCTTTAATTGTAACAGAATGTTTTGCCAGTGCCATCCAATCTAATTTTGTCAGATCGGTTACGGTTTTAATTTCATTCCATTTTGCTTTATCAGCGATCAGACAATGTTTGATGACCTCTGCATAACCCGAACGCAATTCCTTTGCATCGAGTGTTTGTAAAAACGTCGGATCAATAATTACTGCAACGGGTACATTAAATACGCCGATGTGATTTTTGAAAACGTTTTCGTGTGCATCGGTAAAGTCGATACCCAGCTTGCCGCCAACACTTGCATCTACCTGCGACAGGAGGGTAGTAGGAATCTGAATAAAGTCAATGCCTCGTTTGTAGGTAGAAGCACAGAAGCCGCCCATATCACCGATTACGCCGCCGCCAAGATTTACCAGCAACGCTTTACGATCCAGCGCAAGCTCTGTCATTTGTGACCAGATTACAGAACAGGTTTCAAGTGTTTTTTCTTTTTCTCCGCTTTTGATCTCGATAATATTCTCTGTTGAGAATAGATCAGCGATAAGCGGAAGGCAGTGTTTTTTTGTATTCTCATCAACCAGCACACAAACGGTTGAGTACTTTCCAAGGAAAGGCTGCAGCGTTTGTTTTGTCTGTTGTGTAAAAAGTATTTCAGAAGCCATGTTCAGCAGTCGCTTTAAAATCCAAACCCCCAACGGATTGTTGAGGGTTTGGGTATTGTATGATTGTGAATGTATTAAGAATCAACTTATGCTTTTGATTCAACCGCTTTCATAATTTCTGTTTGTCTGCGGATAGATTCTTCGTGCACCAATTTGAATACGTCCACAACGAATTCTTCATTGATACCTAATTTCTTCGCTAACTCAGAACGGTTTTTCATGATATCATCCCAACGTTTTACCTGAAGCGTAGTAACGTTGTTATCTCTTTTGTATTCGCCGATTTTCTCAACAACAGCCATACGTGTAGCAAGTGTTTCCACTAATTCACGGTCAATGTTGTCAATTTTCTCACGTAATTCTTCTAAGTGATCATTGAAGTCAACGTTTGTTGTAGACTGTGTACGGATTTTAAGATCTGTTAAGATCTCACCTAAACGCTCAGGAGTTACCTGCTGGTCTGCATCAGACCATGCTTTGTCCGGATCGATGTGTGTTTCAATCATCAAACCATCGAAGCCAAGATCCATTGCCTTCTGAGAAATTTCAAATATAAGATCTCTTTTACCACCAATGTGACTAGGGTCACAAATGATTGGAATTTGAGGAGCGATACGTTTTAATTCAATTGGAATAGACCATGTCGGAACGTTACGGAATTTCGATTTATCGATCGTAGAGAAACCACGGTGGATAGCAGCTAAATCACGAACACCTGCGCGATAGAAACGCTCAAATGCACCGATCCATAAGCCAAGCTCAGGGTGCGTAGGGTTTTTGATCAATACGGCTTTGTCTTTAACACCAGCCATAGCATCTGCCATTTCCTGAATAGCAAACGGGCTCACAGTAGTACGGGCACCTACCCATAGAACGTCAACGCCATATTTTAACGCCAGTTCAATATGTTCCGGATTCGCAACTTCAGTACCGATCTGGATACCTAGTTCTTTTTTAACTTCTGCCAACCATTTCAAACCTTCTTCTCCTGATCCTTCAAAAGCGTTCGGTCTAGTTCTTGGTTTCCAGATACCGGCACGTAATACATCAACTTTACCTAAGTCTTTTAAAAGCTTGGCTGTTGACATCAACTGCTCAGGTGTTTCGGCGCTACAAGGGCCAGCGATGATCAAAGGCTTGTGGTTAGTTTTTGCCCAAGATTCAATCGGATTTACGTTTAATTCTACTTTCATATTCTACGCTTTTATCATCCTGTCAACAAAAACAGAGTACTTTCCGTTCTATATTGTAAGATGAAAACCTTACACACTATTAATTTCAGCGATACTGCTATCGCATTTGCTTCAAAATCAACGAAGGAATTGAAACACATGAAGTTTCTTTTCCGCACGATGGCATGGAGCAAGATCACAAATATAAGTGTTTCTTTCTTAAAATTCGCATTAAAGTACCATTTTCCCATCAAAAATATTGTCCGAAATACCCTCTTTAAACAATTTTGCGGCGGCGAAACCTACTGGGAATGTGGTACAACCATGGAGAAACTGCATGCATCGGGCATTTTTTCTATCCCGGATTACAGCGTGGAAGGCAAGGAAGATGAAGCATCTTTCAATCAGACAGTCAAAGAGTTAGTGAAAGGAATTGAGCTCGCAGCGGGTCTTCCGATGGTATCTTTTTCAGTGTTTAAAATGAGTGGAATTGCGCGTTTTGCTTTGCTTGAAAAGATTCAGCGCGGTGAGCAACTTTCGGCAGATGAAAGCAAAGAATTTGATCGGGTGAAAGAGCGTGTAACACGATTGTGTTTTGAAGCTGAAACGCATAATGTGCGCCTGATGGTTGATGCCGAAGAAACATGGATACAAACGGCTATAGATGTGTTGTACGTTGGATACATGAAGCGTTTCAATGCACAGCGCCCGATTCTTTTTCTTACCATACAGCTGTATCGCAAAGATGGATTGGAGCGTTTAAAAAACATGTATGCACAGGCACAAAAAGAAGGATATCACATAGGTTTTAAGCTGGTGCGCGGCGCGTATATGGAAAAGGAACGGGCACGGGCAAACGAACTAAAATATCCGTCCCCGATAAATGATACAAAAGAACAGACCGATGCGTTGTACAACCAAGCCGTTTCGTTTTGTCTGCACGAAGATATTGCAACCTGCATTGCCACACACAACCAGCTGAGCATTGAAAGAGCTGTGCGTGAGATGGATCCCAAAGACCAGCAGATATCAGGTTTTGCGCAGCTGTATGGTATGGGAGATTTTCTGAGTTACAACCTGGCACATGCAGGATACAACGTTTCAAAATATCTGCCGTATGGTCCGCTGCGTGAAGTGATGCCCTATCTGTTCAGAAGAGCAGAAGAAAATAAATCCATCACCGGCGAAACAACACGTGAGTTATTTTTTATTGAGAAAGAATTGAAGAGGCGAAAGGCAGCAGGCTTTAAGCTTAAAGCTTAAAACATCTATGCTGGCGCAAGGTTTTCCTTGTGCCTTCTATTAGTTACAATCAGGCACAAGGAAAACCTTGCGCCGGTTAGCAGCTATTTGCGCGGCTGCTGAGTGCTATGGCATAAGGGTGGGATAACTATGGGGTAAGCGTACTATATATTTAAGATAAATGTCGGAAAAGGAGTTGACGGGATTACTGATTGCTGTCTGCCGCTCCGGAACGAATAACTGGCCTCTATTCCTTTGTTTTGAATGTAATTTGTTGAATTTTGCACCTGTGTTATAAATCAGCATATATGATTAAAAAAATCAAATCCGTAACGTGTTTACTGGTACTTTTAATGAGCTGCATGTCCATGGAGACAACCAAGGCTCCCTGCTTTATTTCCATTGAAAAGTTTATTTTAGTAAAAAGAGGACGTTATGAGCAGACAAAAGAATACATAAGTTTTTCGAATTCAGGCACGGCAATGGGTTTCATGGCTCCTGAAGAAGAATTTTATATCTGGATAGAAGAAACATCAACGAATATATCCTCATGCAACTGGTTTGTTGTTTTATCAGACTACAAGCAGATCGGAGATATTCGTTTGAAACCAGGCAAACACATGTATAAGATCACAGCGCCGCTGAACAGTTATATTCAATTAATTAAAGCGACTGAAGCTGTGGTGGGCGAAGTACGGATATATGGTTTACAGCTTCACCGGCCATACCTGCAAACCGAAACGATTCTTGCGGATCTGAAAAAGATTCAGTTTATAGGTAATTCCATTACCTGCGGCTACGGAAATATGGTATCTGTTCCGGCACCTCCGGATGGAAATCCACTCACCGGATTTCACCCCGCAAATGAAAATGCCTACATGTCTTATGCCATGCAGACAGCCCGCAAGCTGAACGCAGACCCGATGCTCGTATCGTATTCAGGAAAAGGTGTATACCGTAATTTTGACGGCGATACAAATGAGACGTTGCCCCAGATATACGACCGTATACATCTTCATGACAAGAACAGTTTGTTTTGGGATCATGCAAATCAGATTCCAGATATCATTGTCATTAATTTAGGCACAAATGATTATTTCGGCGAATCACAGAACCAACCATTGAATGATACTGTTTTTGTGCATAGATACATTGCTTTTGTAGATCGTTTGAGTACATATTATCCGAAGGCTCAGATTATTTGTGCAAATGGTTCTATGCTTAATGATGGCTGGCCGGAAGGTAAGAAATGCTGGACACGTATACAGGAAAATTTGAAAAAAGTACAGGAACACTTTCAAGCAAAGGGAAATACAAAGATCTATACGTTTTTCTTTACGCCGCAACAAGGGCCTTATGGAGAAGATTTTCACCCTTCTTTAGCAACGCATACAAAAATGGCAGAAGAACTTACTACCTTTATACAAACCGTAGTCAATAAATAACCGTGAAGAAAGAAATAAATTATGCCGTAGTAGGATTGATCATTGTATCGATCATCATTCAAATGTTTGGTCTGGGTAATTTTTATGTGTACAGAACGATGCTGGGCCTGTATTCATTGACTTGTCTGTATCTGCTCTGGGCGTTTTATGCTGAAGGTAAAAAGAAAAGCGGCAGCGGTGTATTGAATTCTTTTTCTCTCATTTTTACCGGTACACTCATTGCCATTCAGGTTATGTCTGTAACCGTTGATCTGTCAGGCGTGGAATACGTATTGCTTTCCGTAGCCTTTACAGGAATTTCGCTTTCCTTATTATTCATGAACGATCTGTTGAAAGACTGATTTAAGAAAAGGACACACTCGTGCTGAATAAAAAACACATTAAAGAAACGCTGGTTCTGGCTGGTCCGGTGGCATTCAGTCAATTGGGGCATATCTCCGTTGGCGTGGTTGATACACTTATGGCAGGGCAGATCGATAAAGAAGCGCTGGCCGCAGCAACAATTGCGCTTAGCGTATTCTTTCCGTTGTTTATGTTATACATCGGTTTCAGCTATGGATTTACACCGTTGATTTCGCAGGCAGACGGAGAGGGAGATGAGCTGAAAATTGCCCGTATCCTGAAACATGCATTGGTATTAAATCTTGTGATCGGATTTTTTCTCACCGGTTTGTTGTATCTGTGCATTTATGCGATTCCGTTTATGCATCAGCCGGCGCATATTGTACAGCCAGCCACGGAATTCTTTGCCATTATTGCCCTGTCCATGATTCCTGTAATTATTTTCCAGGTATTCAAACAATTCATTGAAGGGCTGGGCAATACCAAACAGGCAATGGTAGTAAGTATATTGGGCAACGTAGTAAATATTGTACTGATTGTTATACTGGTATATGGCTGGTATGGCCTGCCGAAACTGGGCCTGAACGGTATTGCTTATGCAACACTGATTGCGCGGATTTTTATGGCAGTAACAATGGTGCTGTTTTTTTTATTTACAAAAAACTATGCACACTACCGCAGCGCTTACAAACGCACAAAGCTTGAGTGGCACTATTTTGTTGACGTATTTAATAAAAGCTATCCGGTTGGTTTACAGATGTCGTTTGAATCCGGAGCATTCAGCCTGGCAGCCATCTTTGTAGGTACGTTCGGTACGGCGCAGATCTCCGCCCACCAGATTGCCTTAAACCTGGCTTCTGTTACCTATATGGTTGCTACGGGTATTGCAGCCGCGGCAACGGTACGGGTAGGGTATGAGTATGGGCGCAAAGAAAAGACCGAACTGCAGATCGCAGGGCGTACCGCTATCATTCTAGTTGTTGCATTGATGAGTACTACGGCTTTAATGTTTACCCTATTGCACCAGGTATTGCCTTCTTTTTACACGGAAGATATTGAAGTAATCGGCATAGCGGGCTCACTGCTGTGGATGGTTGCGTTTTTTCAATTGTCGGATGGCATTCAGGTGGTAAGCATGGGTTCGCTGCGCGGCATGGGCGATGTAGTTGTTCCTTCCAGCGTTGCGTTTATGGCTTACTGGGTATTGGGCTTGCCGCTGGGCGCATTTCTGGCTTTTGTATTGAAGTGGGAAGTATACGGGATCTGGGTTGGCTTAACGGTAGGTTTGGTGTTTGCGTCAATTGTGTTGCTGGTACGTTTTTTAAAGAAATCGAAACGTGTTGTATTTGAAGAAGATGCTAAAAGCGTAATGCTAAAGGCTTAACGCAACATGTACATAAAGCCTGATGCTCAAAGTTTAAAGCTGAACGCCTAAAGCGTAAGCATCGTATTTGTGCCATGGAGATGAGCTATCGGTAATAAAAAGTTGAAAATAAAATACGCAGTGCGCAAGCATAATTCATTCCACCGCGGCGGATCATAATTTATAATTTATAATTTCTATGTCATACAGATCATCATCCAGTTCTATTCCCGTTTTAATTGCAGTGAGTATTATATTGATTGGTTTATATTTTACACTGCACATGCTCAATATTCCCGCCGGCACTATGATTGACTGGGTTGTCGGGATTGTTGCTTTCTGGTGGCTCACCGGTATTACAACGCTGCCGTGGAATATGTATTTCACCGCAAAGGACTTGTTAGACGATGCGGAAATTTCTGAACGGAAAGGAATAGCCATTGATCAGGAAGATATCGCTTATGCAAAAAAGAAATCGAAATTATTTCTTCGTATTGCCCTTATATTGCATGTGGTATCAGCCACAGCCTTATACCTGCTGGCATTCTTTGGCGTAAGTTCTATCGGTTATTTTGCAGCGATACTGGCAGTGGTGTTAACATTTGTGCGCCCGTCTTACCGGTTGTACGATTACATCATTGCTCGGTTGCAGAATATGCAGCGTAAGATTCTTTACCCAAGAGAAGATGTATATGAGGTACGTGCAGAAATTACAAAACAGACTGAACGTATCAATGCGCTGGTAGCTTTATTGAATCTGGAAGAAGAAGATTCATGGGCTTCCAAAACAATCCGGGATCTGAAAAAAACAGGCGCACATACTAAAAAACTTGAACAGGAGTTAGAACAGTTAAGCATTGCAAATGAAAAAGCACACGCTGACCTTTCGAATAAAACACATCAGGAAATAGCGAAGCTTTCTGAAGATGCACAGTTCCTGAATCAGGCAAGAGAAGTGATCCGTTTCTTTAAAAATGCATAATCAGAAGTAACGTAATTTGAATCAATCACATACAATCATGAAAATTATACTGAATCTTATTAGCGTCTCTATTCTGTTATTGATAAGTCAAATAACATTTGGGCAAGCAGCCAGCACTGAACAAACAGAAGAATATGCGATTATAAGCGTAACTCAAGTTGGCAGTAAAAATTACATCAGCATTACAATTGGTTCTGTTTCTACAGAAGAAAAGGAATATGAAAAACAAAAAAATGCTAAGCAGTTCGATATGGCTCCAATCATAGCAGAAATGGAAAAATTAAATAAAATGGGATACAAATTATTTAATAGTTCAGCAGCAATGCTACCCATTGGACAATATGGCGGTGGTTATCCCTTCTATTGTTTTGTGTTTAAAAAGGAAAAGTAATTACATGCATCAGGAACCAACAACCAAAGAACAATCTGTTTTAAATTTCAGATAACAGAAAACAGGCATCCGGTTTTTATGTATACAGATATAGATTTCGGAATAAAGATTCTGTGTATTGCCTTGGGTTGGATAATTCAGTAGTAATAGCCAGAGAAAAACTTTAAGAACATTTGAATACAATTGCTATGAAATTTTATACATCTATCCCTTCACGTCTCAAGCCTTTTTATCAATCTGAATTGAACGCGTATGCTTTAGAAATGAAACGTGAAAATCTGCAAGCTGCCTGGAATCATCTGGAACGCGCACATATAATCGGACAGCGTTATCCGTATGCACATAGTTATGTACATTGGAAAATGTTACTGTTCGGGTTTAAAATAAAAAGTATAAAAGAGATTAGCGGACAAATACCCAGACTATTTGTTGGCGGTGTTAAATCATTTGTTGGGAAAGTGCCTGTTGGAAACCCGGGTGGTTCAAATGTTCCGCCGCTAAAACCTTTTCCGATTGAAAAAGAGTTGCTTGAAATATTTGAACAGGCAGGTGTGCAAGTTGCCTGAGTTATTTTCAAAAAATGTTAACGAAGCACAGATCATTAATTCTTATGGGCCTCTATCGGAGTAATCAATGATCTTTTATATAAATATACTATTGGGATATTGAATCTATATAAAGGAGTTTTATAAACACTGTATTTCATCAGATTTACCTATATGAAAAAACGTAGCTTATTTTATTGTGTATGCCTGTTATTGTTTATTACACACAATAATTGTGTTGCTCAGGAATTGCAAGCCGGATTTGATAAACAGGAATACATGGAGACATTGAAGATTAATTACAAGGTGCATATTGCGCTCGATAAATGGGCTGCAAATACCAGTGTAGCCGATCCACAGGATTTCGATTTTGTTTACCGCTCACCCGTTGTGGCTTTTGATAATATATGGGATCTCTGGAAACATAAAAATAAATCCGTTGCATTGATATCGGTACAAGGCAGTATTCAGACCGAAGCAAGTTTTCTGGCAAATCTGTATGCCGCTATGATTCCGGCCAAAGGCGAGCTGCAGCTGGATAAAGATTTTAAATTTACCTATCAGCTGGCCGATAATCCGCATGCAGCTGTGCATGTTGGCTGGTTTGTGGCAATGGCTTATTTATCAAAAACAGTTGTATCCAAAATAGATTCCTGTTATAACGCCGGTATCAAAGATTTTATATTAACAGGGCATAGTCAGGGTGGCGGAATTACATTTTTACTTAATTCCTATCTGGAAAATTTAAAAATGCAAGGCCGGCTTCCTGCAGATATCCGTTTTAAAACCTATTGCAGTGCTGGTCCTAAGCCAGGTAACTTATTTTATGCCTACGAATATGAACATATGACAGCAGGCGGCTGGGCATATAATGTTGTGAATACTGCAGACTGGGTTCCGGATGTTCCGTTTTCTGTACAGACAGTAACGGATTTTACCGCCGTTAATCCGTTTCACGGCGCAAAAAAAGCAATCAGAAAACAACGTTTCCCGGCAAACCTTGCCTTGAAACATATGTACAACAAAATGAGCAAGCCGAGTGAGCGGGCACAGAAAAATTATCAGAAGTATTTAGGCAGAATGGTTTCCAATGCGGTTAAAAAACAAATTCCGAATTTTAATGCCCCCGAATATTATAACAGTAATTATTATGTGCGAACAGGCAATACAATCGTTTTATTTCCGGATGAAGCGTATTATAAGATTTACAGCAATGATCCCGAAGATCCGAATATCTGGAGACATCATTTACCGGCACCTTATCTGATGCTTGCAGAAAAATTAAACTGAAATTTATTGTGTTGCTGTCAGCAATGCCGTATTTAGATATTCGTTAATAACTTTATAGATCGTATACTACATATGAAACGCGTAAAATTACTACTCTCAGCTCTTATACTTGTTGCAGCTCTTGCTGCATTTACGTTTCACCAGCAGCAGGATACTATTGATGTGATCTCGTATACGGTTGATCCCCAAAAAGACAACCTGCAATTTTACTGGAAAAATGATAACGGAGAAATTCTTAAAAGCATTAAAAAATTAAAAGCATATGTAGAAAGCAAAGGTTCTACCTTACTTTTTGCAACCAATGGCGGCATGTATAAAGAAGACCGCTCGCCGCTGGGTCTTTTTATTCAGAATGGAAAAACAGTAACTCCTTTAAACAAAGCCAAGGGGCAGGGTAATTTTTATATGCAACCCAACGGTGTATTTTATATTACAAATGATAATGAAGCAGTCATCTGTAAAACAGAAGATTTTATTAATAACGGAAATATAAAATTTGCGACACAATCCGGTCCCATGATTATTGTTAATAATCAGATTCATCCATCCTTTATCAAAGGCTCAAAAAACCTGAACATCCGGAATGGTGTTGGCATTCTGCCGAATAAAAAAATAATTTTTGCTATGTCAGAAAAGGAAGTTAATTTTTTTGATTTCGCTTTATACTTTCAAAACCTGGGCTGTGAAAATGCACTTTATCTGGATGGCTTTGTTTCAAGATCCTATTTACTGGAAAAGAAATGGCTGCAGACGGATGGCGAATTTGGTGTTATGATCGGTGTAACGGAGAAGAACGAAGTGAAATAAGGTATGCTGGCGGTGCAGGACACTCATAGAAGCCAATAATATCATTATCGCCTATGGCAATAAAAAACAGCCGTTTAATTTTAACAGTGTCATTTTTACATGCGGATATGTTATACAAATCTATTGGCAGCTTTTCTGCACGTGTTACATCTGAAGATGAATTAAAGCCGCATCATTTGCAGACTCCTGTAGATGCATGGCTTGGCGGTATGCTGGCAGGTTACTAATGTTTCTTGGTAGTGCTGGATTACCCTTAGGGGCTATGCTGTATTGATCGCTGCAATTATATATTTGGTGAAAAGAATATAAATTTAGAACCGTATTGAAATGGGTAATGTATTTAGAATAACAATTACAATTACGTTTATACTGGGAATTATACTTTCAAAAAGTCTCCCTATATCCGCATATATACTTTCAGATAAAGAGGTGGCTAGGCACCTGATGATTGAAGCTGTTGTTATCGGAGCAGCGCTTGTGTATGTTGGATTTGCATTATGGAAGTATATGTGCAAACGGATATGGGTAAAAATCCTGTTGATTTCCGGAATTTTGTTCTGGTCGCTGATTATCGGGTATTTGTTTACGGGCTTTATTGTACAGCCCATACTTTTATCTACCAGCTGGACAGCCGGTCTGCTGGCCGGAAACGATTCTAACATTGTATGGTATTGGCCATTTGGATTTTCAATAACGACCTGCTTTTTGTACATGCTTACCAAAGCAATTATCAAAATTATTCGTGGAGAAACATTTTTATTCTGAGAATATTTTGAAGATGGATAACGCAAATGTTTAAATACCTGTTGCTGATTCATATGTTGTAAGCATAACCGAATTAGGTGTAAGTGTTTAACAAAAAGATTCTCTATTTTAGTTTTATGCTTAAGAATGCATTCACCTGTTTTGTTTTAACCATTGCTTTTTATTCTACGCTAAAAAGCCAGGCACAGATCATAGATACTGTTGCTGTTTATGAAGACAAGGAAATTGAATTCCGTTTTTTAAATTTAAAACAATCTCCTGCCAGTGTTGATTCTATTCAGCCTGCCAGTCATCAGCCAGCATTTACGCTTGTTCCTGCTTTGAATACCTTGCCGGGTGTGCGCATGGAAGAACGGTCACCCGGAAGCTACCGCTTGTCTATCCGCGGCAGTTTGCTGCGCAGTCCGTTTGGTGTGCGGAATGTCAAAATCTACCTGAATGATTTTCCGTTAACAGATGCCGGGGGGAATACCTATTTAAATTCGTTAGATGCTTCCGGTATGAGCAGCATGGAAATATGGAAAGGACCTTACGGCAGTTTATATGGGGCAAATACAGGTGGTGTCGTTCGTGTCCGCACGTATGAACAACAGGAAAGCACTCAGGCAGCCGTTTCGCTTACCGGAGGTTCGTATGGGTTGTTTCATCAGACGCTGAGTGTTCAGCAGGTATGGAAAAAACAATTTCTTAAAATCAGCCAGGCCTTTCAGCGATCCGATGGATATAGGGAACAAAGCACGTTACAGCGCCAGTTTTATCAGGCATCGTATCATGCAGATTACCATAAAGGGATGCGCTTCAAAGCGCTGGGTTTTTATTCCGATCTGAATTATCAGACACCCGGCGGACTGACACTGGAAGAGTTGAACGACAATCCACGCGCTGCACGTCCCGCAGCCGGAGTGATACCCGGGGCAGTAGAACAGCACGCGCAGATATACAATAAAATGCTTTATACAGGCATCGGGCATGAAGCAGCTTTAGGTAATCATTTCCGTCACGTGGTATCTGTTTTTGCAAGTCACACAAACTTTCAGAATCCTGCCATTTCAAACTATGAAATCCGGAAAGAAATGACGTATGGACTGCGCACGTATGTGGAAGCTTCCGGGAAACAAACGTATAAGCTGCTCTGGAACTGGAACATTGGTGCAGAGTGGCAAAAAACACAATCTGCTATATCAAACTACAGAAATAACGCTGGCACAAAAGATACACTGCTTGCGGAAAATGATGTACAGGCACGGCAGTATTTTTTGTTTACACAATTTTCTGCCACACTATTCAACCGGCTGATTGTTGAAGCAGGTTTAAGTTTAAATAACTATATCTATAACTACCGGTCTGTAAGCCGCCGCGAAGATTGGGTACATCAGCCGTTTGAGATCCAGTTGATGCCGCGTGTCGCATGTTCCTATAAGCTACGTCAGCAGCTGCTGTGGCGGGCTTCTGTAAGTAAAGGCTATTCACCGCCGACCATTGCAGAGATCCGGCCGAATGATAACACCATTCATACAGATCTGCAGGCCGAGTATGGCTGGAATTATGAAACAGGATTGCGCTTTCAGAACAACCGTCTGCGGGCAGATGTTGCTGTGTTTTATTATGCGTTGAAGCAAGCCATTGTTAGCCGCATAAATGCCGGCAACAATCAATATTTTGTGAATGCAGGCGGTACCAGCCAGCCTGGTCTGGAAACGCAACTTTCCTATGCTGTACTGCAGCAGCAATCAGGTTTGGTGCGATTACTTGAATTGAAAAACAGCATTACCTGTTATGTGTTTTCATTTGATCAATACAAAAACGGCAGCATAGATTATTCCGGAAACAGGCTTACAGGTGTGCCGCGTACGGTAGTTGTGAGCAGTATGTTTGTGCGTTTTGCCAAAGGAATGCATTTCTATCTTCAATATAATTATACAGGAAAAATCCCATTGAATGATGCCAATACAATGTATGCAGCAAATTATCATTTGGTGCAATCAAAAATCGGTGTTGATCTTACGGTAAAAAGAACCGTGCTGGAAATATTTCTGGGTGCTGATAACCTGTTAAATCAGCGGTATAGTCTGGGTAATGATCTGAATGCCTTTTCAGGCAGGTATTACAACGCTGCCGCAGCCCGCAATTTTTACGGCGGAACTAAAATTGTTTTTTAGCAGTATTCAGAACAAAACCCGTATTTTTGTAAACTAATACTGTCCTTATTCACAGCGTATTTATATCTGCAATAGAATTGTCTACTACGATCAATCCATATTTTACGAGTTTTAACGTTTCTATTGACGCGTATACGCTACCCGAGCGTTTTACCTATCCGTTCCAGTATGTTCCGCATCCGCTGAGTTTACTCGCAGCAAAACAATTGCAGGAATATCTGGATACGCAAACCGTTTGGTCGCATAATTTTGGTTTGAATAAAGCCGAAGACCATACAACGGTTATCGGAAAAATGTTTGGTGTGCTGGTTGTTGAAACAGCACAAAAAGAAATCGGTTTTTTATCTGCTTTTTCAGGAAAGCTGGCTAGCGGAAATCAGCATGCAGCGTTTGTGCCCCCGGTGTTTGATCTGCTTGCACCGACCGGTTTTTTGAATGGCGGCATGCAGCAGCTGAGTAAGATGAATACTGTTATTGAAGCCCTCGAACAAACGTTGGAACAGGAATACGTGATGCAGTTACAACAGTTAAAGGTGCAGCGTAAAGCATTTTCCATTGAACTGCAGAATAAAATATTTGATCAGTATTTTTTTCTGAATCAGGCGGGAGAAGAAAAAAGTTTGCGTGCCATTTTCAAAACGCGTTCAGATAATAATCCACCAAGCGGAGCAGGTGAGTGTGCAGCTCCAAAACTGCTGCAATATGCTTTTCAACATCAAATGAAACCATTGGCTCTGGCAGAATTCTGGTGGGGACTTTCGCCCAAATCCGACCATTGGAAACATGGCCATTTTTATCCCTGCTGCCATGAAAAATGCAAACCTATTTTGGAACACATGCTGGCAGGAATGCTGCTGGATGAAAACCGTACGGAGTAACCCTTGCGGTTACCCTGGGTAGTTGGATAATACCTTTGCGTTATCGTACCATTCCGTATAACGAAAAACCAGAATGATGTAACAGATTCATTCGTGTACTTTTTAATTTTAACAGGAAGGATTAAAATTATCGAGCATATGAATACAATCAAAATCAGTGCATTTTCCGGCAGTCTGCGTAAAGAATCCTATACAACAAAACTGATTCATGCCTTACAAAAATCAGCTCCTGAATCTATATCCGTAATGCGTATAGATATCGGAAATCTTCCCCTTATTAATGAAGACCTTGAAGCAGATCTCCCGCAGGCAGTAAAAGACTTGCATAATAGTATTAAAGAATCTGACGCATTTATATTTGCTACACCGGAGTATAACAGATCGTATTCTCCCGTTATTAAAAATGCCATAGACTGGGGTTCCAGGCCGCAGGGTAATAATCTATGGAATGAAAAGCCTGCAGCAGTAATTGGGTGTTCTCCCTATAGTCTTGGTGGCTTTGGTGCTGTAAATCATTTACGTCAGGTAATGATGTATGTAAATCTGGCACCGATGCAGCAGCCTGAATTTTATCTCAGCAATGCAGCAGATGTACTTCAGCAAAACGGAGATGTGAACGATGAAGAAACTAAAAAACACATTTATGAGTTTTGGTCTGCATTTGAATTCTGGATTAAAAAAATAAAATACGCACATGCGGAAAGCTAAAATAATACATATATGAAAACTCAGATTACAACCAGAGATTTAGTGCTTGAATTTATTCATGCGCTGAATACAGAAAATTTTCCGGCTGCAAAAAAACGGCTGAATGAAAATTTTACATTCAACGGACCGATGGGTCATCGGGAAGGTTCAGAGCGTTATATGAACGACATGGAAAAGATGAAATTTAAATATGTTGTACATAAAATGTTTGAAGAAGGTAACGATGTATGCCTGATCTATGATATTAACATGAATGGCAAAACAATTGCAGCATCGGGATTGTATCACCTTGAAAAGGGAGAAATCACTTCACTGCATGTTTACTTCGATCCGCGTCCATTATTTGAAGAGTGATTGTTTATTTTTTTAATGAATAAACTTTTATTTTGAACAGAAGTATGTGCCGGAGAATTTTTATCCTCATTTATTCCTTGTTCCATTTTTTACCTTACCTTTAAATAAAAAACAGCTTATATTTAAAGGTATGACAGATGAACAGACAGCTGTAAAAGCAACATACTTTAGCATTATTGGAAATACAAGCCTGGCCATTATTAAATGGCTGGCAGGATTTTTTGGTAATTCGCATGCATTGATCGCAGATGCAATTGAATCAACATCCGATATTTTTGCATCCATGCTTATTTTATTCGGTATTAAATTTTCTCACAAACCTGCAGACAATAAACATCCATATGGACACGGACGTATTGAGCCGCTGATCACCTTTTTGGTTGTTGGTTTTTTGATCAGTTCATCTGTAATCATCGCTTACCAAAGCATTATTAATATTCAGACACCCCATGAATTGCCGGAGGCGTGGACACTTATTGTTCTGGCAGGAATTATCATCTGGAAAGAAATATCCTATCAGATTGTTATCAAAAAAAGTAAACAAGTAAACAGTTCTTCATTGAAAGCAGATGCGTGGCACCACCGAAGCGATGCCATTACATCAGTAGCCGCATTCACAGGTATTTCAACGGCATTGTTGTTGGGCAAAGGCTATGAAGCCGCAGATGATTGGGCAGCATTATTTGCCGCATTGTTTATACTATACAACAGTTACCTGATTTTCAGGCCAGCCCTGGGGGAAATTATGGACGAGCAATCGTATGACGATCTCATCATCCAGATCCGTGAAGAAGCGCTAAAAGTACCGGGCATATTGAGTACAGAAAAATGTTATGTACGCAAAGCCGGAATGCAATACCATGTAGACCTTCATGCTGTTATAGATGGTAATATCAGCGTGAAAGAAGGACATGCGATTTCACATCTGTTAAAAGATACGCTGAAAGAAGCATTGCCACAGTTAGGAAATATTTTAATTCATATTGAACCGGCTGAATAAAAAAGACTATGTTTAAAAAGCTGTCGTTTTTTATAATCACTTCAATAGCTGTTTTTATACTGACAAAAGCAACGATGGAGGTTGAATCGCCTTCGGACGGTAAAGATACGTATGGTTATCCGTTACGGTTTTATACAGCAACAGAAGTTGATTATATACTTGTTTCAGCGGCGGGTCTTGGTTTGGTGTATATATAAACGGCTCTTTTAAAAATGATACAGTGGAAAAAAATCGCAGGCATGTTTTTTATTGGTCTATCTATACTGATAACAGTGATGTGCGGCATGCAGCTTTTTTTATTGGTAAAAAAGGTGTGTATAGCAGGTTTCAATGCTGAAGCCTATGCCTATGATGTATCCTATATTACAGGATATTTTACGGCATTGCTTGTGCAAGTCCTGTTTGGTGTTTTTCTCTTCAGAACCGGCAGGAGATGGATCCAAGTAAATAAGGCTGAAAATAACCCGCAGGAGGAAATGCAGGATGAAGAATAAAACAAAAAACCGGATGACGTTAGCGCGCCATCCGGTTTTTTGTTTTATTCCGTTTTTATACATGTTCTATTCTTCTACAACCAGTTTGCCGTTTATGCGTGTCTGATTATATTCATACGAAATGATATAAATACCTTTTGGCAGCGAAGCGATATTCAGCACATTCGTTTCTTCTGCAGCGTTCAGCATATTCATTCCGTTGGTTGTTGAGATCGAAATATTACTTACAGGCTTTTCAAAATGAAGGTTGTCTTTTCCCGGATTCGGATAAAACTGAATACCCGCAGATACAGGTGTTTTAGCAGTTACCGGAGAAGATAAATAAGTAAACGACAGATCATCTACAATAAACGTAGAAGCTGCGTCTGCATCTTCATTAAAAGCGATTTCTACATATATTCCCGTTACGGCACTGCTGGAGAAATACTGTATCGGTAAATTGAATTGTGTGTAGGCGCTTTTTGTTTCTGTAAGGATCGTTTCTCCGTATGCAACAGGTTGTTCATCGGCATCAATCAATGTAACAGAAACAGTTATTTCATCGGATCCTGCATTGGTGAATTTATAGAATCCGTTAAAGGTTTTAGGTTTTGACGTGAATACCTCATATCCGGGCATGTCAGGTGTATAGATCAATTGTCCCTTCATACTTCCGCCGATTCCTATATTTGCCAGATTTACGAGCTTTGCTGCATAACTGCCGGCATGTGCATCGGTAACTTTAAGTGTGCTTGCAGAACAGGTAAAGGGTGTGCCCATACAATTTACACTTGTGCCAAACCAGGTATCCGGTTCATCATAAGGAAGATCTTCATTTTGAGACCAGTTTTCAAAAGAGCCATTTGGCAATTGCTGTTGTGCATGTACGGATAAGCAGAGGCAGCTTATCGCTAAAAGTACGAGTTGTTTTTTCATTATATAAAAACTGTTCTGTGTGAAAATATTTTTCCAAATATAATAAAAAAGCTTAGATAGCAGCGCAACAGACTCATTTATAAATCATTTGAGTGCTGGCGATTGTGATTTATAAATGAAAGATGAATTTCATTTTATGCTGAAAAATTGCGCATTATTGTTTAATTTTGAGGTTCTATTATAATACGAAAGACATGCAATTGAGTGAACAAGAACTGGTACGCCGCCAGGAACGTGAAGAGTTATTAAAAATGGGTATTGAACCATACCCTGCAGAACTTTTCCCTGTAAATGTTTCAACAAAAGATATTCATCAGAATTACGAAAAGCGAAAGACAGATTATAAAAATATTTCTATCGCTGGCCGTGTGATGAGCCGCCGTATTATGGGTAATGCCTCTTTCGTTGAGATTCAGGATGCAAGCGGTAGAATCCAGGCATACTTCAGAAGAGATGATCTTTGTCCGGATGAAGACAAAACACAATACAACACCGTATTTAAAAAGCTTGTCGGTATCGGTGATATTATTGGTATTTACGGATATGTGTTTACAACACAAACCGGAGAGATCACGATTCATGTTACTTCATTTAAAATTTTAACAAAAGCACTTCGTCCGTTGCCCATGCCAAAAGAGGCGGTAGATGAGAACGGAGAGAAAAAAATATTTGATGCATTCACCGATCCTGAACAGCGTTACCGCATGCGTTATGTGGATCTGATTGTGAACCCGCATGTGCGCGATGCTTTTATCAAACGTACACGTCTGGTAAATACCATGCGTGAGTACCTGAATAACAAAGGATATTTAGAAGTGGAAACGCCGATCTTGCAGCCCTTGTATGGCGGTGCTGCTGCGCGTCCGTTCAAGACACACCACAATACATTAGATATGCCTTTGTATTTGCGTATCGCAAATGAGTTATATCTGAAACGGTTGATCGTTGGCGGATTTGATGGAGTATATGAATTCTCTAAAGATTTCCGTAACGAAGGTATGTCCCGTTTCCACAACCCGGAATTCACTCAGGTAGAATTGTATGTTGCATACAAGGATTACTACTGGATGATGGATCTGGTTGAAGAGATGGTTGAAAAAGTTGCTGTTGCCTTACACGGTACTACAGAGGTACAGGTTGGTCCGCATACGATCAGCTTCCAGCGCCCCTGGAAACGTTTCACTATGTTTGAAGCAATCGAACATTATACAGGTATTAACATTGGTGAAATGGATGAAGCACAATTACGTGCAACATGTAAATCATTAAATGTGGATGTAGATGATTCAATGGGTAAAGGTAAACTCATTGATGAGATCTTTGGCGCAAAATGCGAACCATTATTGATCCAGCCTACATTCATTACAGACTATCCGGTTGAAATGTCGCCGTTAGCGAAGAAACACAGGGACAAGCCAGGTTTGGTTGAACGTTTTGAAGCCATCTGTAATGGTAAAGAAATCTGCAATTCATTCTCTGAACTGAATGACCCGATTGATCAGCGTCAGCGTTTTGAAGAACAGCTGGAGCTTGGCAAAAGAGGTGACAGCGAGAGTATGGTACTGGATGAAGATTTTCTTCGTGCACTTGAATACGGAATGCCGCCTACAGCAGGCCTTGGTATTGGGATTGACCGGTTAGCGATGGTTATGACTAATTCAGCTTCGATACAGGATGTATTATTCTTCCCGCAGATGCGTCCGGAAGTTGGTACACAGGGAGCATCTTCCAATGGTTTCCAGGGCATAGAGATCCGCGGGGAACTTGTTCCGTTGATTGAGAAATTAGGTATCTCTACGGTAGAACAATTAAAAGCAGCAAACCCGAATAAATTATTTAATGATTTGTGCGGCTTACGTAAAAAAATGAAGCTTGAAATCGCAAACCCTACGGCTGATGAGGTGAAGGGATGGCAGGCGTGAGCCGAAGGCTTGAAACTGTCTGATAAATTCCAGATTTCAAAAAACAAATTCCAAACGGAAAAATAAAGGGAAGTATTCTGATAGAATACTTCCCTTTTTAGTTGAATATTTTTACTCTAATTTTCTCTGTTTGGAATTTGTTTTTTGGAATCTGAGTTTTGTGTTACTCGGGTACCATTACATATTCATAGTGCGATTCCAGCGTACGTTTTCCGAACCGGAGTTTGTTTTCCTGTATTTCGTAAACGTTGTCAATATCGGTCAGTAATTCTTCATCTTCTTTAATGATCTGGTTTCCCTCCGGGCTTATCCAGGCCCGTATGGTGATGGTGCTATTGGGGCGAATCCATTCGGCCGTACTGTCGTCATTGATTTTGAAACGCAGTTCTTCAAATTTTTTGTCATTTACTACAAGCTTACCGTTTTGATAAAAACGTAGTACTTTCCAGGTACGGTAGAAATTTTTTCTTGTACTATCACTCTGGCTGTTTCCCATATCAATAGTAAAGAACACAGCTACCGTAAAGAATAGCAAAAACAGAAAAGCGATCAGAAATATTATTCTGAAATGCAGAAGCTTCTCTATTACGGGATGCAGTTGTTTACTCATAAAACAAGGTATCGTTAGCTGTATGAACGGAAAATGAAATTATTATAGTAATTTTGTGCCTTAGTAAAATAGCTGTCTTTGTACTAGATACGAGACATTGATTGAAAATGTTAACAAATGTTAAAGATAGTTGTTTGAACATTTGTTTAAACATTAATTTACGCTTTTTCACAACCTTTAAGAAATAATCAGAATGAAAATATTGACGCCCAGCTACTTTGTAGACTATGAAATGATCGATTCGGGTAATTATAAGAAATTAGAACGTTTTGGAAATTTTATTCTGTCGCGTCCGGAACCCCAGGCAGTATGGGATCCGCAGCTGTTTGATAAAGAGTGGAACAGCCGTTTGCATGCTGAATTTGTGCGTGATAAAGCTAATCCTGAAAAGGGGATATGGAGCTTAAAAGATTCCATGAAAGAGCAATGGTTTGTTGCGTATAAATTCAATAATTTGAATTTGAGGTTCCGCTTAGGTTTATCTTCTTTTAAACACGTAGGTTTATTTCCGGAGCAGGCACCAAACTGGAACTACATCTATGAAAAGGTTTCTCAAATGGAAACAGCCAAACCAAAAGTTTTGAATTTATTTGCTTACACAGGCGGCGCGTCTATTGCGGCGCGGGCTGCAGGTGCAGAGGTGGTGCACGTGGATTCAGTAAAGCAGGTAATCAGCTGGGCACGTGAAAATATGGAAGCAAGCGAACTGACGGATGTACGTTGGGTAGTAGAAGATGCCTTGAAGTTTGTGAAACGTGAAGTAAAACGGGGCAACAAATATAACGGCATTATTCTGGACCCGCCCGCTTATGGCCGCGGACCGGATGGTGAACGCTGGATCATAGAAGAACACCTGAATGAAATATTAAAGCTTTGCGCCGAATTACTGGATCCGAAAGAGCATTTTTATATTCTGAATTTGTATGCCATCGGTTTCTCTGCTGTTATTGTAGAAACCCTGATCCACCGGATCTATGGCGATGTTAAAAACCTGGAAATAGGCGAGCTGGTAGTAGAAGATTCATTCCGGAAAAAATTACCCTTAAGCATTTACGGCAGGTTTAGCAACGTTTAACAGCCCACGGTTTTAACCCTGCCCACGGTTTTAACCCAGCCCACGGTTTTAACCGTGGGAACAATATATCCCACGGTTTCACCGTGGCTGGTGAAATAATAAAAAATGCCTTCGATGTTCACATCGAAGGCATTTTTTATTATTATGTTGTTCCGGTTAAAGCCGTGTTACATATTGTTCCCACAGTTGAAACCGTGAGTTGATAGTTACTCAACAATAAATTTCGCTGTCTGGCCGGTGCTCATAACAACCATGTATACACCCGGAGTTAACGCCTGCACATTAGCTTCGGTTGCATCGTTGATCGATCCTACTTCTGTTCCTCTGATATCAACAATTTTACCTGTTACTTCTTCAGAGAAATAAATTTTTCCGGACCTGGTTGGGTTTGGATAAACCAGCATCGTATTTACATCTGCTGAGCCGGAAAGTATTGAAGTTGTAAGTGGTACAGACACTTCAAAAATAGCTAATGTTCCGCTCATTTCGTTTGCAGATATAACATACGGTTTGCCATCCGGGCTTACGGTTGCATCGATGTAAATGATTCCCTCCGGACCGTTATCACCTGCAAAAGAAGTTAAGCTTCTTGAATTCACATACTGAACAAATGTTGCTGAAGCTGGTTCCGTAATATCATATACCATTACACCGCCTGTTCTTTCAAGTGTAATGAATGCATATGTTCTGGCACCGATCACAGCTACTGTTACACCTTCCGGTTCCGGGCCTTTTGCACGGCTTCTGTTTTTAAAAGCATTGCTTGCATTGTCAGCATTGAATACCGCAGCGCTCTGAGGATGCGTTTCGGTGATGCGTTCAAATTCAGAACCGCTTTCATAGACCAATGCGCCTGTTGCTGCATTCCATATAGCAAAGGAACGTGCTCCGACCGCATATAATTCATCGTAGTCACCATCATTATCTGTATCGCCCTGTAAGTTTGAAATACGGAAACGGCCAAGGTTGTAGCTTTGCTGTAACGCAGCAGCATTCGGGAATTTAACCGGATCAAGAGTTACAGCACCAACTGTAGTACGCTCTACCAATCCGCCGTATTCTTTTTCATCCCCTTCATTTGCGGTTACTAAATAGGTAACGCCGCCAACCGTATAATTTGCAATCGCATCCGGCATGTAAAACCCTTTTACCGGCCACGTTGAAAGCACTACACCGCTGTTGTTATCTGATGCATCAAAACCATTTTCAGATAAGCTGTAATCTTTTGTGCCTAACGCTTTGATTCCTGTAATGCTTGCTGTTTCCAGGTTAATTTCAGCAATCGCATTGTTTTCCTGCAAGGTGACCCATGCTTTTTTAGAATCGGCAGATACCGTAATGTATTCCGGTTCTAAATCCTGTGATAATGTACTGGTCGATTTTGTTTTACGCACGCCTGAAGCACGTAAAGCTGTTTCCTGCGCATTGAAAGCCTTGAAATCAAGCGTTGATACGTTATTCTGGGTTAATGCAGCAATACCGCCCGTGATGTTAATGATACTTACAGAACCTTCCGGATCAATCGAATACGAATCATTCGGCTGGCCTTCATTTGCTGTCAATACATATTTCGCATCGGGTGTAAACGTAACCATGTCCGGTAACGCACCTACGGTAACTTTATTCTGAAAAACACCACTCGTGTTAAAGAAAACAACAGAACCGTTTTCCTGCTCGTCGTTTAAGCCCGTGACAGTTACGGCTACCATTTCATTTTTAACCGCAACACTTGTTAAGCCTTTTCCATACGTTGTCATATCAATCTGACTGATCGCAACAGGATTTGCCGGATCTGCAAAATTGATGATGTCAACTTTATCAATCCCTGTACTGATTGTGAACAAACGTTTTGAAACAGGATCGTACGCTACGATTTCTGCAATACCTTCTTTTTTATCCGGATTAGAAACGGTGAAACGGGATGCAAAGCTTAACGCAATCGATTCATTTTTTTCAACAGTCATATCATTATCTCTGATAAATACCGTTATCGTTGCATTGCCTGTAACAGATGCACCTGCAGGATTTGTTAATTCCAATACAAAATATTCATCCGCTTCTGCTTCTGTATCGTTTGTAATTGGAATGGTGATTATTTTTTCAATCTCCGTTCCTGTCAGCGTAATTGTTTGTGCAGCCAGGGTGAAATCAGCTGCTGATGCTGTGTTAAAGGAAGCCGGTTTTACGGTTACACCAAAAGATGCCGCAGACGGATTAACAATTTTAATTTTAAGATTTACTGTTCCGTCAGATTCTTTAGCAATAACGTGTGTTTTATCCCACGCTAATGTAGTATTGTATGTGAACGTGTATTGGTATGGTGTGAACAGCGCGCTGCTGTTGTCGTTTTTTACATTACTGATGGTTAGTGTATGTGATACACCAGCTGCAAAAGGCGTAGCATACGTTATAATTGCCGTATCTGCCAATGCTCCGTTGTTTGTAAGTACTATTGTTGAAAGCGCATTGATTCCTGTATAGTTTTCCAATGCCGTTGTACTTGCAGCATCCATGTTTGTATTAAATGCAATACGTATCTGCGTTTGGTTTAACACCGTTGCCGATACAATACTGGGCGGTCCGGGGAATGCCCAGGAAGGCCAGATCTGGCCGGCTGTAGAACCTGCAATGCCTACCCAGTTAGCCGGGTTTAATACGGCTGCACGGATCTGAGCAGGTGTGCCGCTTTGTGTGCCTGCATAATAAGCATTCACCAGGTTTCCTGCGGCACTGCCCGGAGCGGCGCTTAAATTAATACTGTTTGTGCCGTCTGTTAATCCTGCAGGAAGCATGGAATTGCTGCCGCTGCAGGATGTGTTTACTGCAGCCCATGCATTTGAACTTAATGCTGTAATATAGTGCGGGTCTGTATTTGTTCCCGTGTATACAATAAACTGATCGCCGCCTGAGCTCAGGCCAAAAGTAGAACCGGATACTGTTCCGATGCTCGCGGTGTTAGCATCGTTGCCGATGGTAATTACCGTACCTGCTGCAACGCCTGATGCAGGAGCTGTCCATACAAGACCGCCTGCACATTGTGCCGGTGTGCTGCTTGTGAATTTAGCATCGGTCATATTGATGCGTGTACCCGGAAGAATATCAACGAGTGTTAATAACGCAACTTCATCCGCAATGTCTGTTGCATTCATTCTGTATGCGACCGGAATAACATCTCCCGCCTGAAATACTGTCTGCGCAGCGATTGTTTTAAACGTAGATGATACAACCGAAGTGATGGCATTGTTGCTTGCATCTTCAATTTTATTGGCAGTAATTGCAACGTAATATTGTGTGTTGTTTGATAACGTAGCAGATGGTGTCAGCGTTATTTCTTTATCTGTGATCGTTGCTGTGAAAGCCACGGCAGCCCCTGCCGCATCGATCTTTCTCAATTCAACGAACGAAGCAATATCGGTTGCCGTAATTGCTGCATCATTGATCAGACGGATCGCTTCATTAAACGTTAATTTAATGGTTGCAGAAACAGCGATATTTTCTGCAGCATTTACGGGGGTGAATACTACTGTCGGCGCTGCGTTGTCTGCACCAAACGTAACACCTTCAACCGTGAAGTTATCGATGCGGTCGTTACCGCCAGTGCCTCCTGCGCCTGCTGCAAACGTCATGCGGATCTTGAAATTCGCATTGTTCTTAGCCAGTGCAACAGAGCTGAAATCAAGTGTTTGAAGTGACGGTACTTCTGTTACTGTTACAGAGCTGAAGGCTGTAAAGGCCGTTCCATCCGTACTGTATTCAATTACCTGTGTGCCCGCCCCCTGTGTTGAGCGTCTGGTTACATATTTTACCACAATCTGCTCATAACCGGTTGTTGGCAGAGAAAATACTAATGTGCCGCCGATCGGGTTGTTCAGGCGTAAATGCGAACCGGAAACAGAATTGTTACGCGCGTTCAGATTTAATAATTCAAAATCCTGTGCGGTGTTACTTGTTATCTGAATAACACTTGGTCCTGTACCGCCTGCTGTATGTGATGCAGCAGCACCTGTAAGAATAGAAGCAGGAGTTAATTGTGCTGCTTCCGATGTGCTGGTGTTGAAATCCCAGTAATGAATCAATGTTTGACTGTAGGAAACGTATGTTCCCAGCAAGAGGCATAGGGTACCTGCAATGCGTAAGAGTTGTTGCATGTGATCGTGCTTTTGATGAAGCAACAAAACTAGGGCAGCAATGTTAGGATAGTATTATGGAAGGGTTATGGTAGTGTGATGATACAGGTGGGGAGGTGATGATTAGGTAATAGTGTCTGCCGCGTCGGAAGTTGTTAGCAGACAGTAGTCAGTTGATTACGCTATCTATGATTGGTGGTTAGCAACAGCCTGATGAATCAGGTTATAATATGTCAGGGCTTTCATTCTTCCGGTTTTTCATAGCGGGATTGGTGGTGTAAACATCTTCGTTACTATGATGTGTAGTAAAATACCAGACTCAATATCTTAAAATTTCATTCAGACATTTGTGTACCTGCGCAAGTTCAGAAGCGGACAGTAAGCCAAGTTTATTTTTTAGTCGTTTTTTTGATAAAGATCTTATCTGAAAGGTTAATACTTCCGACAATTTTTTTAAACCATTGCCCTTGTCTGGCTGCAGGATCAGGTTCCCGTGGTAGTTTTTTAATTTTGTTGTTAAGGGGCAGCAAATAACCACATTTGAAAAATCGTTTAATACGTTTCCGCTGATAATCACAACAGGCCTGAACCCTGCCTGTTCACTGCCTTCAACAGAATCTAAATCCGTGAGCCAGATTTCTCCCTGTTTCATTCGTCTATCTGTGTCAGATAATCACTCATACCTTCTTCAGCAATAGAAAGTATATCCGTATCCTGAGACATTTTTTTATAAGACCTGATGTATGAGGCTTTGTTCAGCTGATCCAGATAAATGCGGAGTGCCTTTTCTATAAGTTTATTTTTTGGTATGGATAATTCCGCAGCTTTTTCATTTAGCAACAGCATCAGATCATCCGGCAGGGTGCTGGTGAAAGTTGTCATATACGTATATATTATAAATATGATTCATAAATATATTAAATGTTTATTTTAAAGTCAAGTGCTTGATTTATAGAGTAAGTGATTATCTACTTAAAATTACAAATTACTGTAACAATCGAACTCGTACAAAAGAATGTAATCTGGAAAATAAATGTCATTACAAATCGAAAAAAAGCTTCTGGGATGTGGCAAATAAAATCTTTAGCCTGATTTATAAATCTTAAATTCCATTTCACGTTATATACTGAACAGCTTATATTTATTTCTTTTTACCGCTAAAGAAATAATACCCGATAGCCACACCGCCCTGCATGGTAGTGATTTTTGTTGCATCGGCAGTATTGATAGGTACAAATCCGCGGCTGCCCCGCATTTCAAAGAATAAGCGTTTTTTCATAACCGAAAAACCAAAGCTGATCTGATAGCCCGCATTAAGTCTTGTATAATCAGAAGTGGTGTTTTGATAATCGCCGCCTTCCGTTTTTTGCCTTGCCGCCAGCTTATATCCGATAAATGGTCCGGCAGCCATATCGAAGGTAACTTTCTGACTGCTGAATAACGTAAATTTGGCAAGCAAGGGAAGTTCCAGGTAGTGCAAACGGATGTTGATGAGTGTCTGGTCTGTTACTTCATATCCATATCGGTTTCGATGAGGAAGGCCATCGATACAGTAATTTTTTCCATGGGTCGTGAAGTTCAGTTCAGCCTGCAGGGAGAAAAGGTTACTTAATCTGTAATTGGTCATAATACCCGCATTCCCGCGGATCATGTGTGTTTCTGCAACAGATGAATCAGGGCTTACGTGCCGGCTGTTACTGCTTTTATACCAACCCGTAGCTGTGCATACGAAGCAGTGGATAAAGCAATCAGTAATAGTGAAAGCAGAATACGTTTCATTGTCAGGTTGATTTTAAAAATCTTGAAAAATGAAAAAATATATAATTGAAACACCAGCACACAACTTCTAATACCCCGTACCCAGGTTATTGGCATCGCGTTTCGTTAACTTCATATCACGCAATAGGGAAGACTTGGCATTGAGTGTAAAGAAAAAAGATTGCTGCTGCCCGAATGGAATCACGCTCATACTCATCTGCCAGCAATGCAGGTCTCTGAATATTTCTATCCGCGTATTGTACGCGATACTTTTTCTGACAAAATCGTAGCCGGATGTAAATTTAACTTTCCAGTTATCCGATACTTTAACATCGCCGCTGAATGTGAATGCCTGCGAATACACTGCTGTATCATAACCCTGTTTCGAATAACTCAAATTGTATCCCAACATTAAATTCCATGGAATGTTAAAGTCTACATACTGAGCTCCCCCGATAAGCGTATAGCCATTAGGGGAGGGCATATTCATCTGATTGGCAGGCTGAGTAGTTTTTTGCCCCTTTGGATTGAGATTGGTGCTGATAGCAACATTGTAATTTGTCAATATCAGAAATTTAGGGTTTGGATTTTCTGCAGTTCTTTCACTGGCTAATGTATTGATCCGGTGCTGATAGATCCGTTTGGAATTGGTGGAAGAAACAGAATCCAGTATATAAATATATGGATCAAATGTACCGTTGAAGTTAATATTGATGCGTTCAAATAAATTTGTCTGTGCGCCCCAGGTAATAAGCGACCATTGCATGGAATCGGCGCCGAAATTATACGAGCCCGCTGCGTTTACGTTGTCCAGCAATTTTATCTTTTTAGTAGGTGTAAGGCCGGTAGTGTCTTTACGGTTACGTGCTTTACCTTCTAATGAATTTACAAAACTAAAGGATAAACTATTTACTGTACCGCTGCCTGGGCCGCCATAGATATAACCCTGGTAACGGGAATACGGAATAGGTTCTCCTGTTGTACGTGATACATCCGAAGAATTTGTATAGAAATACTTATTTCCTTTATCTAATCCGACCAGATCAGGTCTGTATGTATAGGTAAAATTAGGGATAAATGTATGGCGGATGCCCTGGAGAATTTTATTATTCAACCGGTATAAACCATATATACGTGTTGTTAGTGTTGTAGAAAAATCTCCTGAAAAGGCAGTGTTTAGCCCTTCTATTGATTGTTCAGCTTGTTTTGTTTGCACCACCCCATTAACAACAGTGGTTGTGTAATCTAATTTATTTGCATACACCCAATTGGTAATTCTAACAGAAGGATTTAAACTAAAATATTTAAATACTTTAAATGTAGTATTTATGGGTATTGTATTTTGAAGACCCCATTGAGCATTATTAACTATGTCCTGAAAATTATTGTCAAAGCTTACAATTGTATCACTATAAAATGTATTTCCAAGAAATGCATTTCTCAACTGGTTTGTTATTATGTACTTGGTGCTTCCATTATAGGCAATGTTAATCTTCTCAAACCATTTGGTACCATCGCTGTTTTTGCCTTTGAACGGATAGATCCGGTTCATCGAAAAATTTACATCCGGCGCGGTAATATTCATGGTTTTATTCACCGTATTCTGATTCTGTCTGAAGGCAACAGACATACTGAACGGGCTGTTTCTGAATGCTTTTGACCAGGAAATATTAGATGCAAATTCAGGAGCCTGATAGCTTGCCGGGTTGTAGCTGTTAGTTGCATAAAACTTACTGGAACTGATATTCACATCTGCAGATAAACGCGATGATTTATTCCCCAGGGTTGCGTGGTTCCAACGGAGATTAAAAAGAAGCGGTGCTTTTACCGTGTCAACAAATCCTTCTTTTACTTTGCTGTAGCTCATGCTGCTGGTACCGGTATAGGAATAGCGCTTTATGTAACTGGCTGTTGTTGCAAGCCGGTAACTTTTGTTTGCATAGAGATCTCCCAATACTTTTACCCCTACATAATCATTCACCGCCCAGTAGTAACCGCCATTGCTGATAAAGAACCCTCTGCTGCGCTGCTCGCCGATGGTAGGGAAAATGATACCTGATTTAGAGCGGCGTGTTACGGGAAAGAAACCAAGCGGCAAGCCCAGCGGTGTCGGGATACCCATGATTTCCATATGAAACGGGCCTGTTACAACTTTATCTCCCGGGATCACTTTTAATTTTGATGCATTAATAGAGAAGTGCGGATGCGGTAAATTACAGGTGGTATATATGGCATGCTTTACATAAATAGCTTCAGGCGTTTTCTTTACTGGTCCGCCCTGTATGTAGCCATCGCCCTGGCGGGTAACAATACCGCTGATAATACCCTTGCCGCTTTTCATATTGTACCGGATCGTTTCCGCTACATACATATCGGAGCCTTCTTTAAAGACCGGCTTGCCGATGGTTTTCCCCTTAAGCGAATCAACAAGTCCGTATGCGTTTACTTCATTTGTTGCCCAGTTGATCTCCATGAATTCCGCTGTCAGAATGCGGCTGCCGTAGGTAACTTTTGCATCTCCGTATAAATACACTTTCTGTTCGGCAATGTTCATGCGCAGCGAATCGCGGCAGGTATATAAGATGCGTGTTTCAATATCACTTTTGGGAATATCAAGCGTATCCGTGGCATTGGCTTTTAAAGAATCAAGGGATTGTGCGTGTGCGGTACGCTGCGTTGTGGTATCGGTAATGGGATTGAGCACGCCTTCTTTAAAATTCAGTTTCAGAGAATCTGATATAGGCGCTTGCGCATTGATTGATTCTGCCAGTAATAGACAGAAAATCAATGAAAGTATACGGAATATCCCCTTGTTATATTTCAGAATTAAATTAAAATGCACAACTTTGAGTAAAGTTATTGTATTAACTTCATAAATGAGTACAAGGTGAAAAAAAATCTTTCCATACTTTTTTTAATTACTGTAGTAACATTATCGTCCTTTTCTCCATTAGGGGAGCACTCATACAAAGTTCGTACCATAGTTATAGATGCCGGTCACGGCGGAAAAGATTCCGGTTGCCACGGAACCACGGGTGTGGAAGCAAAAGTTACCCTGGCAGTTGCCCTTGAACTTGGCCGGATCATAAAAGAAAACATGCCTGCCACAAAGGTGTATTATACACGGATGTCGGATAATTTTGTGGAATTACACGATCGTGCCGGTATTGCCAACCGCAATCATGCCGATTTATTTATTTCTATTCATTGTAACTCAGGCCCTTCAGACGTTAAAGGTACAGAAACCTATGTTATGGGACTGCATTCTTCGGAAGATAATTTAGATGTTGCCAAACGTGAAAATGAGGTTGTTTTAAAAGAATCGGATTATAAAAAGAATTACGATGGCTTTGATCCCAAATCACCCCAGGCACATATTCTTTTTTCACTCTACCAAAATGCGTATATTGAAAACAGTATTAGGGTAGCCTCAAAAATTGAAAAACAGTTCTCTGTGCGGTTGGGAAGAACAAGCCGCGGTGTAAAACAGGCAGGTTTTTTAGTGTTATGGAAAACCGCAATGCCCAGCGTACTGATTGAATTGGGTTATTTGACAAATGCTTCTGAAGAAAAGTATTTAACAAATAAAACCAATCAGGTATATTTAGCGTCCGGAATTTATAGAGCTATTAAAGAATATAAAGCGGAAATAGAAAATTAGTTTGTACTGTTAATTTATTCGGGTGAAATTTTCAAAAGAATTTAAAGTAGGTTTAATGACACTTATTGCAGGTGTGATCCTATATCTTGGTTTTAATTTTTTAAAAGGGACAGATGTATTTTCAAATACAAATACCTATTATATCAAGTACAGCAAAGTAGACGGATTGGCTCCATCCAATCCTGTTCTGATTAACGGGTATCAGGTTGGTAAAGTGAAAGAGCTTGTTTTAAACCAGGAAGATAACAACAGCATCCTGGTTTCGATCGATGTACGAAAAGATATCCTGGTTGGGGATGCTACCTATGCAGAAATTTCAAAAGATTTATTGGGAAGTATGAGTATTGTGCTAAAAATGGGCAGTAATACCAAACAGGCTGTAAACGGCGATACCATTAAAGGAGGCTTTCAGTTAAGCCTTACAGACATGCTGGGCAGCAAAGCATATCCGGTAATTGACCACCTGGATACAACACTGGTGCACCTGAGCAAAATGCTGGATGATGACATGCGCAAAAAGCTGTACGGCACCCTGGCTAATTTAGAAGCTATTTCAGGAATTCTGCGCTCAACCATGCAATCTGGGAAAAGCAGCCTGGATGGCACATTCCAGAACCTGAATACGCTTACAGCGCATATGATCGAAACAGAAAGGCAGTTAACGCCTATACTAAATAAATTTGGTGCGCTTGCAGATTCCCTGAACGACCTGGAACTGAAAGCAACCGTTGCAAATGCAAATAAATTACTGGTTGAACTGAACAAATCGGCAACCAAAATCAGCAATGGGGAAGGTACATTAGGTGCATTGGTAAATGACAAATCTGCCTATGCCAATTTAAATAAAACACTTACCGACCTGGATACCTTACTGGTACACTTAAATAATAATCCGCATCACTTCTTTGCACCCTTCGGTAAAAAGGGTAAGAAGGAGAAAATAAAATAAGCGGCACAAGCAAATGCTTGCGCCAGCCGGGAAAGTGGGCAGTTTATAACAGGAAACAGCTATATAATATTAAAGCTCCGGAAAAATTCCGGAGCTTTTGTTTTTTTACCCGTTGAATACATGAGACGGTAATTACGTTAGGCCGTTTTTCATACCAACAGATGCTGCGATTCATTGCCGTTTGGCTTTAGCCAGCGGTTTAGAGTAAAGGTAGGCACAGCGACCAGCGGTTTTGAAATAATATAAATAACCAACTATTGATAAATTAAAAATACAGGAATATATCCCTTGCTTTTGTTTTTTCGTAACTATACAAATAATAATTAAATGAATAGGTGATTCGTTTATTACGTATGTACAGCATGAGTAATCTTAATACGTATAACCAATTACTTACTACTTATTACCTATATCATCATGGACATCGAATTCAACAAAAACGAAGATACATTAAAAATGCTTTGTTATGCACTGCGCGAACGGCTGAAAAAAGTGGCACAGGGTGGTGGTGAAAAACGCTTGCAGGCTGAAAAAGAAAAAGGAAAATTTACAGCGCGTGAACGGATCTCGGCATTATTTGATGCCGGCAGCAGGGTAATAGAAATTGGTGCACTTGCTGCCGAAGACATGTATACGGATGTTGGCGGCTGTCCGTCTGCCGGTGTAGTTGTGAAGATGGGCTACGTGGAAGGCCGCATCTGTATTGTTGTTGCAAACGATGCGACAGTAAAAGCAGGTGCCTGGTTTCCGATGACAGCAAAGAAAAATCTCCGCGCACAGGAGATCGCCATGGAGAACCGGATCCCGATCATTTATCTGGTGGATAGTGCGGGTGTATTTCTTCCGATGCAGAATGAAGTATTTGCCGACAAGGAACATTTCGGACGGATTTTCAGAAACAATGCCTGGATGTCTTCGGAAGGGATTTTGCAGATCGCAGCGGTGATGGGCAGCTGTGTAGCGGGTGGTGCATATTTGCCGATCATGTCTGACGAAGCATTTATTGTAGAAGGCACAGGGTCTATTTTTTTAGCGGGATCTTATTTAGTAAAAGCAGCCATTGGCGAAACCGTAGATAATGAAACGCTTGGCGGTGCAACTGCACAAACGGAAATTTCCGGTGTGATCGACCATAAATGCAAAGATGATGCGGAGTGTTTAACCCGCATACGGGCTGTATTAGCACATACCGGGCATACGGAAAAAGCGGGCTTCGACCGCACGGCACCGGCAAAACCTGCCCTCAATGAAGAAGAGATATACGGGCTCATGCCGCTGGATAGAAGCAAGCCGTATGATATGATGGACATCATCAACCGGCTGGTGGATGATTCTGCTTTTGAACCGTATAAGGAATTATACGGGCAAACCATTATCTGTGGCTATGCACGTATTGATGGCTGGGCAGTAGGCATTGTTGCCAATCAGCGGAAAATTGTAAAGACAAAGAAAAATGAAATGCAGATGGGCGGCGTGATCTACTCTGACTCTGCTGATAAAGCTGCGCGTTTTATTATGAATTGCAACCAGCGTAAAGTGCCGCTCGTTTTTATTCAGGATGTAACGGGCTTTATGGTTGGCAGCCGCTCCGAACAGGGCGGGATCATAAAAGACGGTGCGAAAATGGTTAACGCGATGGCAAATTCGGTCGTGCCCAAGTTTACAGTGATTGTCGGAAATTCCTATGGCGCCGGAAATTATGCGATGTGCGGAAAAGCGTATGATCCACGGCTGATCATTGCCTGGCCGGGCGCGCAGATAGGCGTAATGAGCGGTGCATCTGCCGCAAAGACCTTGCTGCAGATCAAGGTTTCTTCACTGAAAGCAAAAGGCAAAGAAATTACTCCTGCCGAAGAAGCGGAACTGTTAAAAGAAATAACCGATAAATACAACGAAGAACTTTCTCCGTATTATGCTGCAGCCCGCTTGTGGATTGATGCAGTGATTGATCCGCTGGAAACAAGATCCTATTTATCAATGGGTATTGAAGCAGCAAATAATAATCCGAAAATGAAGCGCTTTAATGTTGGTGTAATACAAACGTGATGAATATATTTGTTGGATATGGAAGAAGCTAGAATAAAAGCATTGATCTCCTTATTGGACGATGAGGATGTGGAAGTAATTTCACAGGTTGAAAAAGAATTGCTTGCTCAGGGCGGATCTATGATTCCTTTTCTTGAAAAAGAATGGGAAGAAAATTTTAATCCCATTGTTCAGAAACGTATTGAAGATCTGGTTCACCTGCTGCAATTTGTACTGCTGGAAGACCGGCTTTCGCAATGGAAAAACAAGGGCGGCACAGATCTTATGGAAGGACTCTGGCTGATCTGTACTTATCAATACCCCGATCTGGAATTCAACACGATTAAAAGTGCCATGGAACAGATCTATTATGAAGTATGGCTGGATATGAAACCCGATATGCTTCCGCTGGAACAGGTGAAACTGGTAATGAATAACGTATTGTTCAATAAATTAAAATTCAGCGCCAACACCAAAAATTTTCATTCGCCTGCCAATTCCATGATCAGCCAGGTATTGGAAAGCAAAAAAGGAAATCCGATTTCTCTGTGCTGCATCTACATGATGGTGGCACAGAAACTGAAGCTCCCTGTTTACGGCGTTAATTTACCAACGCTATTTATTCTGACATACAAAAGCGACGATACACAGTTTTACATCAGTCCGTTTCACAAGGGACTGATTTTTACAAAAGAAGACATTGATAATTATCTGCTTCAGCTTAATCTGGCGCCTATTGATTTGTATTACCAGCCCTGCAATAATATTGACATTGTGGCGCGTGTATTACGAAACCTGATTGTGTCTTTTGAAAAACTTTCTGAAATGGAACGGGTGGATGATGTGAAAAAAATGCTCCATTTTTTAACCGGAGAAAAATACTGACAGTTATCCTTAAAACAAAGGCTGAAAGGTATTGTATAACAGCGATAGTGTATAAGCGGCCCTTCGTTTTTTATTTGTGTTCTGCGGAAATAGTTGTATCTTATTATACAGGTAATCAGCTATGGATATCATTTAAAAGTACCGGATATTCAAATCTGTCTGGATGATTGCATACGTATATAAATAGAACACAGTGAATGTTTTCCTGTGTACAATTGTTTGTAAAACGTAGTACTTTCTTAACCGGTAAAACCCATGAAAAATAAGTTAACATCCATATTTCTTACCGCTGGCTTGCTGATGAGTTTAACAGCCTGTTCGCAGCAGAAAGCACAGCCGATCAAAAAAACAGATACCATACAAGCAACGTCAAACATGCCACTTATGCCAATTAAAGATCAGTCCAATTATAATCCATTAACGCCGGAAGAAAAATACGTAATCATCAACAAAGGGACAGAGCGCCCTTTTACCGGTAAATACTATAATTTTAAAGAACCTGGTACATACATCTGCAAACAGTGTAATGCACCGCTGTACCGTTCTTCAGATAAGTTCGATTCACATTGCGGCTGGCCGAGTTTTGATGATGAAATACCGGGTGCAGTAACACGTGTGCCAGACGCAGATGGAAGAAGAGTAGAAATCATTTGTACCAATTGCAAAGCACATTTAGGTCACGTATTTGAAGGCGAACGTATGACAGATAAAAATGTGCGCCATTGTGTAAATTCGATTTCTATTGAATTTGTACCGGTGAAATAATATTGCTCTGAATGAATTACACCTCATGAATGCATTGAGGCGAGCATAAAATAGCCCATGAATTTATTCATGGGCTATTTTATGCTCGCCTATTTTTATGATCACGAACCGGATATGTTCGATGTTATTTTAATGCATGTAATAAATCTGTGCGGCTGAAATTAATTTTCGGAATGTTCAGCTGGCAGTCTTCAAAAATATCCCGGATCTCTTTTCCTTGTTCCAGCTGTTGGATAAAGGACAGCAGCGTTCGCTGAATATCGTCCGGATACTGTTTAGCTGCTTTTTTCAGTTCTGTCAATTCTGTGAAACCTATCTGCTGCAGAATATAAAAGACATTCTGAATAAAATTCTGATTGCTTCCTGCCGGGTACATCACGCGGTCTTTCATCGCACGGATCACATTTCCGTCCGGATAAAAATCAAAGTATTCAATAGTGTTTACGTTTGATTTTAATCCTTTAAAATAGTTCATGAACTGAAGGATCCGTTTTTTATTTTTTTGCAGAAACGGGTTTTTACGGATCTTATCCATGGCAGAGCGCTGGTCGTAGGTCCAGGCTGCATAGGTTACAGAAAGCGCTTCCGGATAAAAAACAATGTGCGGTGTATTTGTATCAATGAATTCCAGGTTGTACAGCGGATTCTGGTATTCTTTTTCTATCTGAATAGCTGTTTCTTCTGTATCGGCATTAATTGAAAAACCTTTTTTGAATAGGATTGAATTGTAACCGGGTCCGTATGGTGCAACCGAAGTTAATAATAACCTGCCGTGGTGATGGATACTCTGGTGTGTAACCGTTGTATTTCTATCCGGCAGCGGCATCCAGAAATGCGCGACCAGGGTAATGTAGGCATTGTCCACAATCGTTAAGGCAATAACCGGATTGATGCGTTTCTGTAAAAAGAAACCGCTGGAAAGCAGATTCCGCTGTACAATCTCAAAAAGAATCTGTTTGTTTTCAGCCATCTCCAGAAAAAGCGCTCTGGCTGCAGCATGTGCTTCACGGGGCTGGTTTTTTTTAAAGATGTGCGTTAGGGATTCAATATAATACCCGAGATCTTTTTTCATACAGCCTTATTCAATGATCGCATTAAACTGAGCAATTTTTTCTTCCGGAATTAAAATGTAATTACTTTCAAAATACGCGCATTCGAAAGCCTGTAGTTTTTTTAATTCAGCAGAATAGATGTACGTTTTATATGCATGCGAAGCGATCAGGTTTTTCAGATCGTTTTCTTTAATATCAAAGCCTGTTAAAAAGAATGGATTTATTTCGATCAGAATAACAGGTTTGTGTTTCAGCAGCAATTGCTGCATGCCTTTTAATGCAAAATATTCCGCACCTTCAATATCCATTTTTACAAAAGAGATTGGTGTTATATCTGTAATGGCAGCATCAAGTGAAACAACCGTACAGTCATACGCTTCATTTTTGCTGAACTGATAATGCTGTTCTTTTCCTTTTAATTCATTGTTGCGGTCGGCCATGTGCGCCTGCCCCGCGCTGATACCGCCAAAATCCACAACCGGAACATTGAAGCGTTTGATCTCGTTTTTTTCACCAACACCTTGTGCAAACAAATCTACATTTGCGCAGTTGTAATGCTTCAGCAGCATTTTACAAACTTTATAGGTAAACGGGATCGGTTCGTATGCAAATACTTTTTTGGAAAGCTTTGACATGCCCACCGTATAGTAGGCATAATTGGCGCCTACATCTATTGAATTAGAGTCCTTGTTTAAAAAATAGGGCAGCAGCTCCATTTCTTTTTCTTCAACAAGGCGCTTGTCTATATCTTTGATTTTGGCATAAAATTGAAAACGTGCATAGACATTTTTACCAAACAGTTTAAATAATAACGGTTTTAAAAATGTTCGGATCGGGGAGTTAACAGAGGCCATTACGTATTGTTTGGGTAAGTGCGGCAGAAGCCGGGTATAAAATAATATGCAATTAATAAGGTTTCAATAAACAGCCCACCGCCCGGGTATCGGCAACCTTAATGGATCTGTTTAAGACCATCGCTGAAATAGCATCGCTCAAAAAACGATTGGACACATCTTCCGCACTTTGTGGATTATCATCGATTGAACCTTTGTATACCAGACGGAAAGACGTTTCCATTTTCTTTAATACAAAAGCATCCGGTAAACGCTGAACGCCAAAACTTATGGCTAACGATTGAGTTGTGTCTGCCAGGTATGGGTAGAGCGATTTGTCGTTCTGGATTTTCTTACGCATCGCTTCAATGGTTTCAAACTTATCAGAATTGCTTACCGACGGGTTAACCAGCAAAAATGCAACACCGCTTGTATTATATTGTTTGGCGAGGTTTGCAATACGTTGTTCGTATAATTTTGCGTATGCACAATTGTTGTTGGTGAAAATAATCACAACCACTTTCTGGTCGTTATAATCAGTTAGTGATAAGACCGTCTGGTTCGTAACATTCAGCATCGAGAAGTTTTTTATTTCATCGCCGATCTGGTACCCGCTTAACGGCTGCGCGAATGCCTGCGACATACAACATGCAATTCCTGCTAAGCAGAAAAAAAGTTTTTTCATAAATGGATTTGTTAATAAGAAAGAGGTATGATGCATGGATCTAATCTATGTTAAAAGCAACCACATAATTATCGTATTCAAAGAATAATATCTTATACGTGTGAATTCCTAAATGGATGATTGTTTCGCCCTGAATTTGTCCGGGTTCAAATTTTTCAACAATAATGTCATCTTTAAGCGAAAGACCTTTTTCACCTGCCAGTTTATATCCTGTTTCTTTAACACACCAGTACTGAGTCATATGACGCACATCATCGGAAAATTCTTCCTCAAAAAGGAATTTTTTACGGATGGCTAAGATTTTACTGTCTATGCGTTCAATATCTATGCCAACTGGTTTTGATTTGTCAATAATTGCTGTTGCGTAGGAGTGAGAATGGCTGATAGAAACATGGCCATTCTGTTCACATAAATAAGGACGTTTGTCCGGGTCTTTTAATGTACCTGCATACGGCAGCTGCAGATGATCGCATACCATGCCAACCGTTAAGCGGCTTGCCAGCCACTCCTGTTTTTTATGCGGGTGGGAGATGTTTGAAAGATACTCCTTTTCGTGGATACCAAAGGAATAGGAATCTTCAAGCAGCGGTAATTCCTCTTGAATATTCCAAAGCCCCCAGGCTCTGTTCTGGTCCAGATTATGTACGGTAATAATGGGCATTTAATGTATTGTAATTGTACAACAAAATACGCCTTTTTTTACAATTAAACGATTGCAACGTACCATCAACAGATAAAAATAAGAGGGATCGTGTTAAGAAACAATGGTTCAATTTGTTTTGGCTTTCGTCATTATTTTTTCGCATTCAGGATGTACGCTCATTTATACACATTCACGCTATTACAGAGGATAATACATGAATAATTGGTAAATTTATAATTGAATTACGGGCAGAGTGGTTTCTGTCTGTTGGCCGGATCCGGACAGGCAGGATTTGTAAAAAGCATATGCAAGGTATTCAGGTTCATAAGATAGGTGTTTACAAAGGGCATAAAGATTCCATTTATGCGCTGGAAAAAGGCATGGGTGATTCCTGCTTTTATACTTCCGGTGCAGATGGACTGGTTGTTGCCTGGGATATGCATGCGCCCGATCAGGGAACGCTTGTGGCTAAATTGCCGAACTCTGTATATGCGCTGCATTATGATGCTCAGGCCAGCGAACTGGTACTTGGTCAGAATTTTGAAGGGGTGCATGTTATAGATACAAGTACCAATGTTGAAAAAAGAAGCGCGCAGATAACCAAAGATGCCATATTTGATATTAAAAAAATACTGGATTGGTTTCTGGTAGCTACCGGCGACGGCCATTTGATTGTGCTGGATGTGAGTGATCTGAGTGTGATCGCTAAAATAAAGATTTCAGATTCAAGCATTCGGGTGATTGCCATTCATCCAAATAAAAAACAACTGGCAATCGGAAGCAGCGACCACCTGATCCGTATCATCGATATTCCGAGTCTGCGCATCATACATACGTTGAAAGGTCATACAAATTCGGTGTTTGCATTAACGTATTCTCCGGATGGTGAAGTATTGTTGAGTGCAGGCCGCGATGCACATCTGAAAGTATGGGATATGCTTACGTATACGCCTATGCATTCTATTGCGGCGCATATGTATGCCATCAATCACATTGCGTACAGTCCATCGGGCAATTATTTTGTAACGGCAAGCATGGATAAGTCGATTAAAGTCTGGGATGCTGCTGCATTTAAATTGTTGAAAGTAATAGATAAATCCCGCCACGCCGGTCATGCAACATCTGTTAATAAATTGTGGTGGTCAGATTTTAATAATAACATCGTTTCTGTGAGCGATGATCGAACCATTTCCATCTGGAATGTAGATCTTCCGCATTCCGTTCTTTAACAGTATCACGTTTAAAAGCTATAACATGAAAGTTACCCCAATTGAAATAAGACAAAAAGATTTCAATAAAGTATTCAGAGGCTATGATAAAGAGGAAGTAGATGCCTTCCTGAAATCACTTTCTCAGGAATGGGAAAAATTACTGGATGAAAACAGAGAGCTTAAAAAAAGACTGGAAGTATCTGAACGGGAAGTAAACAGATTGCGTGAGGTAGAGAGTTCGCTTTTCAAAACAATAAAAAATGCGGAAGATACAGGCGCGAGTTTAATTGACCATGCACAGCGCCAATCGGATCTGCACATGCGTGAAGCTCAGATGAATGCTGAAGCGATCATGAGTGAAGCACGTACACGTGCGCGTAAAACCGTTGAAGAAGCAGAAGTAGAGGCTAAAACACTGGTTGGTAAACTAGTGGATGAAGTAACTATGCTTAAAAAAGAATATTCAGAAATTGAATTTAAAAAGGAGCATGCCATCCAGGAGATTCAGGCCTTGGGTGAAGGTTTGTTAGAACGTGTGCAGCGTGAAAAAACAAAACCCAGCCGTGCAGAAATGGAGCAGCGCATTGAAAAAGTACTTGAAGCGGCGAACACAATAAATACAGAAGTGAAAGGCGATTTTGATACGCATGAATTAAAAACAGCGATCAAACCGATTACTCCGGTTATTGATCCGGAAGCTCCTAAAACAGAGCATTTGAGTTTGTTCCCTACACATACGATTCCCCCGGCACATACGCCGGCTGCAAAAAAAGATACAGAAGCAAAAACACCGGCAACACCTGTTAAAAAAGAACCGGAGCAGGAAAAAAAGACAGAAACACCAAAGCCGGTTCAGGAATCAGGTAAAAAAGATCTGAGTGAGGGGACGGGTTCATTTTTCGATTCAATCTGATGAGCAGCGCCATTATATCTCTGGAAGGCCTTAAGTTTCATGCCTATCACGGCGTTCATGCACAGGAACGTTTGGTAGGCTGCATCTTTATGGTTGATATTCATTTAACCATGGCATTACCAACGGGAGGTTTTCAGGATCAGTTAAAAAATACGATTGATTATGAGCAGGTGTATACTACTATCGCAGCAGTGATGCGTGAACCGAAGCACTTGATCGAAACGTTGGCAGAATTGATCTTACAGCAGATTTTTGGTACACAGCCGCTGGTTACCGCAGGCCATGTGCTGATTTCCAAAATGCACCCACCGGTTGGCGGCGAATGTTTAAAGTCTAAAATTGAACTTAAGCTGGAGCGTCCGTATTAAAAATAAAGCCTGTTACTTCTTCCGAATCCTCGTAGTCCAGTTCTACACCGGCAACATACAGCACGTGTTTTTTTTCAATGTAAACAGGTAAGCCTTCTACAAGGTATTCGTTATCACCGTCTTTTTTCTGATCAAAACCCAATACAAAACTGGTGCCGGAACAACCGCTTCCGCGCACACCTACACGCAATCCGTAACCTTCCGGAATGTTTTTAGTTGCTTTTATAAACGCAATCTGATTCAGAGCAAGTTGCGTAATACTGAGCGGTAATATGGATTGGTGAAAAGCAGGCACGTGTTCTGTTTAATGGATCCGGGCAAACGATGTTTGCAAAGGTTGTTATAATCACTCAAAATTGTATATTTTTGAAGACTAAAAATACAAATATGTTAGAATTCTTGTCTGAGTTTATAAAAATTGTACTGCCTGCTGCTCTGGTTGTGTATGGTATGTTCTTAATCGTTAAGACGTTTCTTCAAAAAGAGTTTGAAAAAAGAGCCGTAGACCTGAAAATTAAACAGGTTGAAGTACAAATTAAAAATAATGAATTGATTTTGCCGATCCGTTTTCAGGCATACGAACGTGTATGTTTATTTCTGGAACGCATTGCACCGCATAATTTAATTATCCGCAGCAATGAGCCGGGCATGACTGCCGGTCAGCTGCAAAGTCAGATGCTGTTCAATATCCGTGAAGAGTATGCGCATAACATGTCGCAGCAGGTATACATGAGCGATGAAGCCTGGAAGCACGTGAAAGATGCGATGGAAAATATTGTTTCGGTAATTAATAACTCCGCACAGATTGTGCCTGGAGATGCAAAAGCAATTGATCTGGCAAAAGTGATTGTTGATGTATTGATGCAATTGCAAAAAGAACCGACAGAGGATGCATTGCAGTTTATAAAAAATGAGATCAGACAGGTGATGTAGTTTAATCAGCCAGAGCTATATACCCTTTGTATACAATCCGTTTATTTCCTATGAAAATTGCCATCCAAGGAGGTCGCGCTTCCTTTCATGATATAACCGCCCGCTATTATTTCGGCGAGAACATTGATATTGAAGAATGTGAATCATTCAGGCAATTATGTTTTAAATTAAGTGCAGGAGAAGTCGATTATGCTGTAATGGCGGTTGATAATTCCATTGCCGCATCTATACTACCCAACTATGCGTTGATTGAAGAATTTGGTTTCAAGATTATTGGAGAAGTATATTTACAGATCAAGCAATACATCATGTGTGTGCCGGATACCAAAGAAGAGCATATTCGCTGGGTCATGTCGCATTACATGGCGCTGAATCAGTGCGAGGAATATCTGCTGAACCGTCCGATGATGGAACGCAGAGAATACCACGATACGGCCGACAGTGCAAAATATATTAAAGAACACCACAGTACAGATATCGCCGCCATTGCAAGTAAATATGCCTGCGAATTATATGGCCTGAAATTACTGGAGCCGGAAAGTATTGAAACGTATAAAAACAATTTTACGCGCTTTTTTATTCTTTCAACAGATAAAAAGTTTAAAGATGAAACAGCGAATAAAGCAACAATAAGTTTCCGCTTAAGCAATGAGGTAGGAGCCTTGTCAAAAGTTTTGAAAATTATTGTTGATAATGAAGTCAATCTTACAAAGATCCAGTCGTTGCCTGTCTTCGGCAAAGCAGCGGAGTACCGGTTTCATGTAGATTGCGAATGGAGTGATTATGCAAAATTCAAAAAGAGCATTGCCATCAATTCCATTGTTGAGGATTTAAAAATATTAGGAGAATATAAAAAAGGAGAATTCGTAAATGATTATTCCCGCAGCAAATAGGCTGAACGTTGTTAAAGAATATTACTTTGTTCGCAAACTGGAAGAGATTGCAAAATTAAACAAAGAAGGTAAAAATGTTATCAGTTTCGGTATCGGCAGCCCTGATCTGGCGCCGTCTGAAGCAACAGTAGATGCATTGGTTGCAACATCGCGTTTGTCAAATGCACATGGATACCAGCCTTATCGCGGTATTCCGGAGCTGCGTGACAGTATTGCCTCGTTTTATAAAAACACCTATGGTGTAGAACTGGATTCGAATACAGAAGTATTGCCGTTGATGGGTTCCAAAGAAGGTATCCTGCACGTATCCATGGCTTTTTTAAATCCTGGAGATGAAGTGTTGGTGCCGGATCCGGGCTATCCTACGTATACGTCGCTTACAACGCTTATCGGTGGTGTGGTGCGTAAGTATGCATTAAGTGAAAAAAATAACTGGCACCCGGATCTGGAAGAACTGAAAAAACAGGATCTGTCAAAGGTAAAACTGATGTGGCTCAATTATCCGCATATGCCAACGGGTGCAGAAGCAGACAGAGCGCAGATTGAAAAGATCATTGCTTTCGCAAAAGAATATAAAATTCTGTTATGTTTTGATAACCCATACAGCTTAGTGCTGAATCAGAATAAACCGTTCAGTATTTTAAGTATACCGGGTGCAACAGAAGTAGCGGTTGAATTTAATTCCTTAAGCAAGTCGCACAACATGGCGGGCTGGCGGATCGGGATGATGGTAGGTTCTCCGATTTATCTGAATCCTGCACTTACAGTAAAAAGTAATATCGATTCAGGTATGTACTTAGGTTTACAGAAAGCCGCGATTGAAGCATTCAAAAATACAGAAGCATGGCATGCTGAACGCAATAAAATTTATGCAGACCGCAGAGAAAAGATATTCGGTATACTGGATAAATTAGGTTTTGAATACAGCCGCAAGCAGGTAGGTTTATTTGTTTGGTGCAAACCGAAAGATGCAGCAGCAATCGGCGATATACCTGCGTATGTAGATCGTTTGCTGAACGAAGCGTATGTATTTTTTACTCCCGGAGCAATCTTTGGTGAAAAGGGCGAAGGATACCTGCGCGCCTCACTTTGTGTGCCAATAGAAAAGATTACTGAAGCGGAAGCCCGTATTGATGCGTGGCTGAAGAAATAAATATACATGTGTCGTTTTAGTTCTTTGAATAAGATTTAAAACGGCACATGTATTTTACCTGTATTTCCTCAGAATATTTTTCATTTTAAAATTCCCCATAATCCCATAACAATGAAAGTTACCTGTCTTTTAATCGCAGTTGCATGCGTATTTTCATCATTCGCTCAAACCCCGGTTGATAAAAAACAACAAAAAGAAAATGATCAGTCTCAGGCTGCAAATAAACTATTGTTAGAGAGTTTGAATAAAATTGATGATTACATATTTAAGAAAACAAAAGATTCAATTCCGGCTCAATTCTCAAATGAATCCGTCGTTATTTTAGGCCAATCTTTTTCTTATATGATGCTTGAACGCAGCGGTGTTCCTGTCTTCTCAGAGCGAATTAAAAAACGTATCTATTTAAAGGATAAAGCTGCTGTTGAAGATTACTCAACGTTTTATACCTATACAGACGGTACCGAATACCCGATATCGGTACAGGTTATAAAACCTACAGGAACTGTAAATACATTGCAGTTAAAAGATGGGGTTAAAGAAACCTCTTCTATTGCCATACCAAGATCGATGCGTTCTTCGTCCAACGTAAATTTAATCTATTATAAATATGCGATCCCTAATTTAGAGCCGGGTGATATTATTGAATATACGTTTATGTATGACAATAAAAATATAGCAACGTTTGATCCTGTTTTGTATCTGAATGCCTCACATGTTGTGTTAAATTCTCAGATACGTATTGCCGTACATCCGAAGCTTAAGGTTTTCTATAAAAATTTAAATGGCGCACCTGATTTTAAGCAGACTACAGAAGGGAATACGGTGATCCTGATCCTGCGCGACGGCATACGGAACAAAATAGGTAATGACTGGATGCTTCCGTATGAAAAAGAAATTCCCTATATAAAGTTTTGTTTTCAGATGTATGGAGCAAACACAGAGGCACACGTAAATAAGGAAATTAAATACGAAGATCTACACATGTATATGGGCTATATGTTACCTACTTTTTTTGCTTCACAATTAAAGAGAGACATGGCCAGTTCTTTTCCTGAAATAAATCCGCTTACAAATACAGATGCTTATATCGAAAAGTGCTGGTATATTCTGAAATATTATTCCGTTTCAAAAAGTGATAAACTTGATGGCGGATATGGTGAATATGGTTGGGTAAGTTATAACATTCCTCATGCCTATATTATGATGGGAAGTTTGTGTGAACTGCTTACAATCAATAAACAGAAATATGATGTATACCTTACAAAGACGAATAGAGAAAGTCCGATCCAGGATTATTTGTGGGGTGAGCAATTAGAAATTGTTATTAAATGGAAAGGGAATTTTATCGTAGTTCCGTTTATATCCAATTCCTATAATGTGTTGTCTGATGTTTATTCCGGTTCTAACGCGTACCTGGTTTCTGATTTTGAATTAAGAAAAATTACACGCGGCAATTCCATGCCGTATACAAAAACAACCCTACCCGTTGTTGTTTCTGAAAATTCCAGGATAGAAAACATTTCCGTAAAATTAACCGGCGAACAATTCTCTTCTACACAGGTAACAATAAACACGGTAGCTAAAGGCAGGCCTGCAACGGATGAAATGTTAGATTATATTAACCGGGATTTTGCAAATGAATTGGGTAGCTATTTGAAAATGTACAAACCCGTTGATTCTGCAAAATTATATACATCCGGAAAACCAGAAAAGATACAAGAGCAATATCGAAAAGCAAAAGAAGGACAGGTAACATATTTTAACGAATTAAAAGAACATTATACAGAATTGGCAAAAGCAGATTACCCAAATCTCTCTTCATATAATTCGTATACATTTGGTAGTTATGGCTTATTGCCATCAGCTACAGATTTTAAAATGGAAAAGTCCATGACTCTTGAATCCATTGTAGTACCTGCCGGTAACGGTTACATGGTTGAGTTAGGCTATTTGCTCGGAAATTATTCAAAGTTTGAGGAAGAAGACAGAACGAGAAATTTTGATGGGCAATTGTATGGATTGAATTCGTTGGAATTTAAAATCAAACTGGAAATACCGGCCGGGTATAAAGTTTCGACGCTGGGAGATTTAAATAAAACGTATGAAGATGCTATGCTCGTATTTACCTCTACGGCAGTGGTTGAAGGAAATGCAGTACTGCTTACGGTAAAAAGAACCTATAAAAAACTTGATTTTACAGTTGATGAATACAAGTCTATTGTAAAATATTATGATTTAATGAGTGGTTTGAAAAAAACAAAACTGACCATTAAAAAAATATAGTTATTCAACATAAATGCTGAAAGCGTGTTGAATCTGAATCACATATACTGAATAATAACTTAAAAGAGACTAATGCAGAGACATCCAATTAATTGGATGTCTCTTTTTTTTGCTTGACTGAACAGAACTTATTAAACGGCAGGAATAAAAATTTTAACGGTTGGGATATAATCGTGAAGTTGGTTTTATTGCGGGCCTGTTTTTACAAATAACCAATTATATAACCATGTTAGCGATGCATTTTAAAAAAGCATATACAGCTGCTGTATGTTTTATTTCTTTATTATTCTTTCAAACTTCTGCTCAGAATTATCCCGCAGTATTTGATCCAACTACTTTAAATGGTAAAAATGGTTTTATCGTAAAAGGGTTAAATAATGAAGATCGGTTAGGCTTTGAAGTGAATTTTATCGGAGATATAAATAAGGATGGCTTGGAAGATGTCGCAATCAGTTCTGATGCAAACAAAGATGGCGTAAATTATGGCGGTACAGCCTATGTAATTTTTGGTTCTCAAAATCCGTATCCATCGCCATTTGACTTGACAACACTGGACGGAACAAATGGGTTTAAAGTTGAAGGGATAGTTGAGAATGAAGGAAGAGGTGACAGCGTCGGTAAGTTGGGTGATATAAATGGAGATGGCATTGATGATGTTGCGTTTTCTTCCTCACGCAACGGCGCCATAATTTTATATGGTAAAAGAGCTGGTTTTCCGGCAGTGATAACAAAAACGTATATAACCGGCGTGAATGGATTTGTTTTTGATCATATATTTCTCGGGGAAATAAAAAATGCAGGAGATGTAAATGGAGATGGTATTAATGATATCATTTTCGGGCAGGGTATAGGCGGCAGTGTCTTTATTGTGTTTGGGCAGACCGGAAATTTTCCTGCTGTTATAAATACTACATGGTTAGATGGCATAAAAGGCTTCAGCCTGGCAAGTGTAGATGCGAGCAGATCCGGTTATTATGTGGGTACGGCAGGAGATATTAACGGAGATGGTTTTGGTGATGTAATGGTTGGAATATGGACTGGAAGCAGTCCCGGTCAAAATCTGACGTATGTATATTTTGGCCATGCAGCGCCGTTTACTTCTCTGGTGCAATTGAAAAATGTAACTGGAACAGATGGTTTTGCTATTGAGAATAAGCCGGGTAACTTTTTAATTACAGTAGGTACATTAGGTGATATAAATGGTGATGGCATTGATGATTGCTACTCGCGCAGCAATATAATTTTTGGTTCAAGAAACGGCTTTGCTCAGAAATTTATACCGAATGGGACAAATGGTTTTGCCTGTGCAGGGTTTAACCAAACATCTTCCGGCATCGGAGATGTAAATGGAGATGGAATAGATGATTTTATTGTGGTGGCAAAAAATAATGAAAACTGGGTAGTATATGGCTCAAGACAAGCCTTTCCGGTAGAATTTGATCCGGCAGTATTGGATGGTACCAGAGGTTTTAAAATAAAGAATTTAAGTCAGACAAATATTGGCAGGCAGGTGAGCGGCAAAGGTGATGTAAATGGTGATGGATTGTCGGACTTTATGATCGGCAATGAATATGGTATTAATTCAAGCAATGATAAAGGAGAGGCATATATTGTTTTTGGCGGTGATCATTATGCCTTGCCCTTAACGACTGATTATCCAAAAGCCCTGAACATAACATCTGCCGGTTTTACGCTTCAGGTAAATACAACAGAAAAAGGTAAAATAACATATGCAGTTTACAGCGGCACAGCTGCAGCCGTAACTCAGCAATCTGTTATAGCGGCTGGTACGGGTTCTATAAAATATGGAGAATTTTCAGCAGCAACACCTTCCACCAATATTAATAAGGTATTAACCGGTTTAACAGGCGGTACAGCATACGATGTTTACCTGTATTTTCAAGATGAAAAAGGAAATGCCGGAGTGATCTACAAATTAGATAATGTAACAACGCTAGCGGCAGATACACAGGCTCCTGTTATAACGGGTTGTCCGGCAAATAAAAAACAAGGCTGCGGAGCGCTTTTAAATTATACGTCTGCGGTAACGGTTACAGATAATATGGATGCAACACCGACTGTAACGCAATCACCAGTTCCCGGATCACCGGTTAAAACCAATACAACCGTTACGATAACTGCACGGGATAAAAACAATAATACAAGTACCTGTGTTTTTTTGATCGAAGTTGTAAATAGTATTCAATGTCCCGGAAACCAGCAGTTAGCTATGGGTATGGCATTGCCGGATTATGCAAAAGATGCAGCGGTTACCGGCTTTTGCGAAGGCATTCCAACCATTACGCAAACACCTGCGCCAGGTACAATTGCTGCAAACAATATGAAGGTTACCTTAACTTCTACAGATGGAACGATTACATCTACCTGCTCATTTGTTGTAAACAGCACAACAACAGCCCTAGAAGCACAAACAGATGCTGCAGCACTGATCGTTTATCCGAATCCGGCAACGGATGTGGTGTATGTTAACGGTTCTGCCTATAATGCATTTGAGGTGATCGATAATTCAGGAAGTATTGTGCTGCAAGGGAACGCTGATTCAGAAATTAATCTGAAAAATCTCTCTGCCGGTATATACATGATCTTGTTTTATGACAGCGAACAGCAAATCGTTGCTATGAAAAAAGTAATTAAAAATTAACTGCTTTTATAATATTCAATAAAAGCTCATGACCTGATTCATGGGCTTTTTTTGTTTTATGGTGTTCATATTTTATAAACCCGGTTTCAATAACAGATATTTAGTAAACGGTCAGAATATCAGTTTTAACGGTCAGAACGTTTACATCATTTTTTATTTTATTGCAGGTCAGTTTTTCACTAATCACTATTTTAAATATGCTAGCGATACTTTTAAAAAGAATCTTTACCATTGCTCTGTTATTCCTGTATGCCTTTGGCTTTTTTACAGGCAATGCTCAGAATTACCCGGCTGTGTTTAATCCGAATACACTAAACGGTGCGAATGGTTTCAGCATTAAAGGAGTAAACGCCAAAGATTATCTGGGAAACGAAGTCAGTATTATCGGCGATATTAATAACGATGGACTTGATGATATCTGCGTAAGCACACAATACGGCAATCCTTCTCTGGAGCTCGCCGGCGTCGCATATATTATTTTTGGATCATCCATTCCCTTTCCTGCCGCGTTTGATCTCAATACATTAAATGGCGGCAACGGATTTAAAGTGATTGGTATTGCAGAAGACGAAAGACGCGGAAAAACAATTGGCAGGCTTGGAGATATCAATGGTGATGGAATTGATGATGTTTCATTAAGTTCAGAAGGTTCAAAGCATATGTTTTTATATGGGAAGACAGGGGCTTTTCCTTCAATCATTACGATCAATGATATAAATGGAAGCAATGGGTTTATTTTTAATGGAAGTGGTATAGGTGAAGTAAAAGGAGCAGGAGACGTAAACGGAGACGGCGTTCAGGATATTATTATGGGACAATATGCGTGGTCCGGAGAAACCTATATTCTTTTCGGTAAAAAATCAAACTTTCCTGCAAGCATTGATGCTGCCTGGCTGGATGGTACAAGAGGTTTCAGATTGGGAGAAATTGATGGAAATATATCCGCATTTTTTGTTTCGCCTGCAGGTGATGTCAATGCTGACGGGTATGATGATGTAATTGTAGGAATTTGGTTTGACTCATATGTTACGTCTCAAAAAACGTATGTATTTTTTGGTAAGCCAGGTCCGTATACTGCATTGATTAATCTAAAAGCGGTGAACGGTACGGATGGCTTTGCTATAAATAATCAAAACAATGGAAATTTTTTAGCCTCAGTTGCAGCATTAGGAGATATTAACGGTGATGAAATAGATGATTGCTTTTCATTTAGAAGTGTGATTTTTGGTTCGAAGAGTGCATTTCCGGCCGTTATTGATAACGAAATTGCGTTAAACCCAGCTGTGGGTTTTGTAAGTAATAGTTTTTTGCAGACAGCAGCAGGTATTGGTGATATAAATCAGGACGGTGTAAATGATTTTATTGTTTCAGCATACAATAATGAAAACTGGGTTGTATATGGTTCTAAAACAGGTTTTGGTGCAACGCTTGATCCGGCGGGCCTAAATGGAACGAAAGGATTTAAATTTCTTAATATGAACCAATCAAATACCGGCAGGCAAATGAGCGGGGGCGGAGATATTAACGGAGACGGCATACCAGATTTTATAGTAGGGAATAGCGGGATAAATAACGGAACCTTTGGTATTGTATATATAGTGTTCGGCGGCGATCATTATGCGTTGCCCTTAACGACTGATTATCCAAAAGCATTGAACATAACATCTTCGGGTTTTACGCTTCAGGTTAATACAAAAGAAAAGGGCAAGATAAAATATGCGGTATACGGCGGCGCAGCTTCTGCTGTTACGCAGCAGTCTGTTATCGCCAGCGGTACAGGTTCTATACAGCATGGAGAATTTGCTGCCGCAGCAACTTCAATTAACATCAATAACGTATTAACCGGTTTAGCCAGTGGTACAGCATATGACGTTTATCTGTATTTTGAAGATGAAAAAGGAAATACGGGTGAGATTTATAAATTAGATAATGTAACAACCCTGACAGTAGCTGCAGATACAGAAGCTCCGGTTATAACGGGCTGTCCGGCAAATAAAAAACAAGGCTGCGGAGCGCTGCTTAATTTTACGTCTGCTGTAACGGTTACAGATAATATAGATGCAACACCTGCTGTAACGCAGTCACCTGCGCCCGGATCTCCCGTTAAAACAAATACAACCGTTACGATAACTGCACGGGATAAAAATAACAATACAAGTACCTGTGTGTTTTTGATTGAAGTGGTAAATAGCATTCAATGTCCAGGAAACCAGCAGCTGCCTGTGGGTATGGTATTGCCGGACTATGCAAAAGATGCTGCTGTTACAGGCTTTTGCGAGGGTATTCCGACCATTACGCAAACGCCTGCGCCAGGTACACGTGCGGCAAACAATATGACGGTTACGTTAACTTCAACAGATGGAATTATTACTTCTACCTGTTCATTTGTTGTAAATAACACAACAACACCGATCGAAGTACAAGCAGAGACTGATGTACATTTGATTCTATACCCTAACCCTGCCAGAGATATTCTGTATGTTAAAGGCTGTGCCTATAATAAATATGAAATGATTGATCAGGTAGGTACTGTTGTGCTGCAGGGGGCGGATGATGCAGAGATCAATGTAAGCAGTGTAAGCAATGGAATGTATATGATGTTGTTCTACAACAAGGAAGGAACAATCATTACTACAAAAAAAGTGATCAAAAATTAAATACGAACGAATAAGTATTAAAAAGCATATGATTAGATCATATGCTTTTTTAATGCTTGAATATTCTGTTGTTTGGCCGGATACAGATTCCTAACCGGATCATATTGGTAAGCTGATCGTAATTGATTAGATTTTCTGCATAACCATTAAAGATCTGCAGGTAAAAATATTGGTTCGCATTTTTTAACGGGTTATAATAAATATTTGTCTGTATGCTTCCTTTTAAATCGAATTGTGCCCCCTTGCGAATATGATGTTTGCATCAAATTTGTTCTTTACAAATTCCCAGTCGAGTGTTATTTCTCCATATCCAATATAATTGGTAAGGTTTGTATTATCTGAAAGAGAAAAAGGTATCCAGAATTTTCCGAGTATTGAAAATTTTTCAGACATAATTGCCAGGTAACTTACAGATAACGAGTTCCAGCTTCTGGAAAATATACTGTCGGTTCCGTTGGATTCATGTTCCAGCTGCAAGGTACCGAAGCCAATATGCCGGCCTTCCTTAAAGATGAATTTCCCCAAACCAATACCGGGATTAAAAATGGTTTCCTCAAACGGACTTGAGTGCTGATAGATTTTCCAGAACGATTTTTGTGTGTAGGTTAAATACAAATAACTTTTGAACGGCATAACAGAATTGCTTAAGCGCTGCTTAAAGCTGATCTGCATTTTAATGTCGGAATTATAGTTCGAGGGTTTTTCTTCTACCGTTGTACCGGTTATAAAATAATTGTCTTTATAAACGGAAAAGGAAGGCTGGCTTTTCAGGATACGGGTAATAGAATCGCGCGGTATTTTTTTTGCCTGTCCAAAACACACGCTGACCGGCAATAAAAGTAATACACAAGCCGCCCGGATATTTTTCATTGACAGAACAGATTTCAGGCAGGCCTTCGGTAATCCTTTTGTACAAATTATTTTCATTCAAACTAAATTACTAGCTTTTTTTAACAAAGCCATCTTGTTCGATAAATACATTTAAATAGTCTTGGCTTTTGTGTAAAATGATAAGTACTTCATATAAATACTTGGATTATTGCAAATTCCAAACTTTTCGATACATTTAGAAACCCAATTTTTTAAGTGTGTTCAATTTTATAAATGATTTAAATGTTACGTATGAAAAAGTTTTTAGTAGTGTTCTTTTTAGTTCAGAGCATCTTTGTTTTTGCACAGCAAAGTAAAAAAGTTGAATCAGCTCTTAAAACATTTAATAGCGGCAAAATTGATGATGGTATTAAAAAAATGGAAGCTGCAACTCAGGAAGATCCATCCGAAGATAACTGGGACTTGCTTGTACAGATGTATAAATACCGGTATGAATATGCAGAGCAGCAACAGGAAGATGCATTAACACTCTTGTTGCTGCAAAGCCTGGGTGGATCTAAAGCAAAAATTAAAAAATATACCAGCCCTTCTGTGTGCTACCGGGATTTGATTGAGAAATCAAAACAAGCAGAATTGAATTCACGCAGTACAACCGCTTCCATGGTTTTACGGGCGTATCTGGTAGATTATTATCCGGACACAGCGGTAGCTGACACGGCAAAAAAAGAATTCAATAGTGCAGAAAAATATTTTTCAGAAAAGGATTATCCAAACGCAAAACTGCATTATCAGAATGCATGTAAGCTGGATCCTTCTTACTACAAAGCATTGATCTATTTGGGAGATACACATTGGCACATGAAAAAAATGGATAGTGCGATTTACTATTTTAAACAAGGTATCCAAATGCATGGTGATTTGCTGGAACCCAGAAAATACCTGGTAGATGCGTTGCGCGATTCAAAACAATACGATGAAGCCATACAAGAATCGATTAATGCAATTACAGTATATCCGGATGAAAGTATGTTCGAAAAAGTTGAATCCCTGTATGCTAAAACGGGCCGTACATTTGACCGGCATTGGATAAAACGCGGATGCAATGTTAATACCTATGCCGGTACACAGCTTGTAACCACTAACGAAACATGGAAGGCATATCAGCAGGCACGGGGAGAAATAAAAACATACTGCGATACGAATGGTGTTATTGTTAAATCCAATAGCTTAACAAAAGCGCATTACATGGAAGTGTACAGCTGGGAAAAAATGTTAGCCAGCAATTTGGTTGTGCCGCAGGAACTGGCGTTTGCTAAAAAAATGGCAGACGAAGGATATCTGGATTGTTATGTTTTTATATCGCTCTACCATTACGATGAATACGATCAGTTTATTGATTTCGCCAAAAATAACAAGGAGCGCATCCGTACGTATATAACAAAATATTTGATTCAGTAATGCGTATTGAATCACTAAAATGAGCAGCGTAAAGCACCATGCTCATTTTAGTAACATTTTTTGTATCTGACAATGTACAATAGATTATGAAGCAGTGTTTACTTATATATTTTATGTTCTTTATATTAACTGTGTGTTATGCGCAAAAAGATGATGTAAAGAATTTGTCTGCTTTTTCACTTTTATATAAAATGCAGGGGGGGGGCTCTAACAACCAATGCAAATTTCCGGCTATACAGGTGATTGGAGTTTCTTATGTTTATACAAATGAATGTATGAATTATTGGACTGCATCCATATTTCTACCCAGGGAAGAAATTCATAAAACAGATACAATATGTGTTGGTTCGTTACGCAAGGCTTCGATTGATTCAATCATTCAATTGATTCAACAAGTTCCGGATACAGTTACGTATGCTACGAATACAACTATCAGTAGCGGAGTAATTCAATATCTGACCATTGAAACAGATTCTATTGAACGGCGTTTTGTATTACACAATGCAGACCATCCGGTTGCCGATAAGATCGTAGCAATTTTAAATTCAAATCTCCCGGCTGACAAACCAAAATGTGACTTTTTAATCTGGAATAAGTGATGCGGTTTGTATTGTCTCTGATAGCAGCTTTTACCATATATACTGCCGCTGCTCAGCAGCACCGCATTACAGTAGACGGGAAAACAGATTCATTGATTTTGCTTCAGGAAGCAACTCCTTCCAACAACATTGTGATTCATTCTGAGGGTATACTTTTTTTTGAAGTCTTAGTAGCAAGAGGAAGTAGATTACTGGAATTGAAAACCTATACAGGCGATTCCGCGACCGTAACATATCAGCGTATTCCGCAAACGGGCGACAGGCTTATCATTACACCACTTCGGTCGGCCGATGATTCGCTGCAGAATTCTACCGTATTTTATTTTACTAATCTGTATGCAGATAGCTTGAGAACGCAGCGCTTAGCACTACTGGATACCTGCAGTGAAAAAATTAACCCACCATATAAATATACCTTTGCCGTTTACACAGAAGACGTAAGGCGGGACGATTATTTTGTAACGTTTCATCAGCTAATAAAGACAAAACAAATTGACACACTACTGCCTGTTGAACAAATTACTTATTCCAGAGATACATTGACTTATATACGCAAAGAGAATGATTTTTTTATTGAACAGGGAATGGATTCCGTGTTTATTGTTGTTCATATCGGCAAGGCAATGTTCGGCTATGCAATTGAAAATAGATGGTTAAAATATGGTGCCGTAATTAATATAGGTATTACCGCCGATGCAAAGGCTTTATATAAGGCATATTACAGGCCGGAACATTTTGAACCGATGGATGAAATTATTGATTGTCCGTTTTTATATTTTTCAAGAACGTATCTGCAAAACAAAAAAAGAAGGAAACGGAGTGTGATTTTTGTAACCTGTAATCCGGTATGTGATCCAATACGTATTCCGTGTATTTTCCCGGCTACCGATCACAGCTATAAAAAATCAGATCTCAAATAGGCGAACCGGGGAAACGCAGCCTTTAGTCAGCATATAAAAAATATGCTGACTATATAAACAACCGTACATTTTTCCGGCAGGTATTAAAAGCGAAGAGGCTGCTATATATAGCAGCCTCTTCGCTTTTAATTTTTTATCTGATCCGATGTATTAGCTTAATCTCTTAGGTTTTGACCCTACAAAACCATAATACATGATGTATACATAACAAATCAACGGAACAATGAATGACGTCTGTAAACCGCTGTTAGCCTCGCCATAAAGTAAACCCTGAAGCGGAGGAATAATAGCACCGCCTACAATAGCCATTACCAACAAAGAAGCTCCCTGGCCGGTATCTACACCAAGATCTTTAATCGCTAATGTAAAGATGGTAGGGAACATAATAGAGTTGAACAAGCCGATTGATAACACCGCCCACATAGCAATAGATCCGCTTGCAAACATGGTAACAGCAAGTAAGAAACAAACAATACCAGCAAACAAACCTAATGTAAAGCCTGGTTTATTTTTACCATAATAGAAAGCTGCTAAATTTAAGAGCGTAATACCTGTGAAGTAAATGGGGGTCGTAAAATCCATCGGCATATTTTCACCATGCAATAAAATATCTTTGTTCATTAAGAATGTTCCAAGGATATAAGAAAGCAACATAATACCGGCAAGCATTACACCGTGTTTTTTAATGTCTGTTGTTTCATTTAAGAAAATTGCACCGAAGAAACGGCCGATCATGGCACCTCCCCAATAGAACGATAAATATTTATCTGCTTTTTCAGGAGTTAAGCCAGCAATTTTTTCAAGTTCAAGGTAATTGATGATTGCTGAACCGATAGATACTTCGCCGCCTACATAAAAGAAGATACAGCCAACACCTAATAATAAATGTAAATACTTGTACGCACCAATTCCTTTTTGCTCCGCCTCGCCGTCATTACCGGATAATTTAGGAAGCGGTACTACAGCAATGATTGCTGCTAATACAAATAAGGCTACTGCTAAACCAATGTATGGATGCTTTACAGACTCCAGTGATTTTTCAACCGCTGAAGAACTTGCTTTGAAGATCAGCATGCCGCCGATAACCGGAGCGACAGTTGTACCAAGAGAGTTAAAAGCCTGGGTCATATTTAACCGGGCAGAACTACCCTGAGGTGCGCCAAGTAGCGCCACGTATGGGTTAGCGCCCATTTGAAGAATTGTAATACCCGAAGCCAATACAAATAACGCTCCAAGGAATGAATTAAAACTTTCGTTGTCAGCAGCAGGAATAAATAATAAACAGCCAATGCCTGAAACACCCAAACCAACAATGATTGCATTTTTGTAACCTATTTTTGAAATAAGATCAAAGCCTAATGCAGATACGATGAAATATAATAATGAAACAAGAAAGAATGCACTGAAAAATGCTGACTGCACCAGCATAGCCTGCCATCCCAGTAAATCAAAATGCCCTTTGAATTTTGGAATCAGAATATCATTTAAGCAGGTAATAAAGCCCCACATAAAAAATAATGTGGTAATTACAATTAATGGAAAAGTGTAATTTTTATTGTCGTGATTAGTGGATGTTCTATTTTCTACTGGAGCTCCAATTGCGGCCATAAATCAGTTCGGTTACTTGGTTAATTTATATTTAAGTTAAGCAAATTACCATTTTTAACAGGATGAACAAAGTATTTGCAATCTGAAACGGTTTAATAAATAGGGCACGTACTAAAAAAATAAGATATATAAATCCGTTTGTTTTACTATATGCTTGTCATATAAGCTGTTGTATTTTTTTGTTGTCCAATACAATAAGATTTTAACAAGAGGACGAATTGAAAATATTTTTTTAGATTGTAAAGTACATTTTTTTAGGCATTGCAAATAGTACTCCTTAGCCTTAACTTGCACCATGCAATACCAAAATGATTTAATATTAAGAGCTGCCCGCGGAGAAGCTGTTGAACGTACTCCCGTTTGGCTGATGCGCCAGGCAGGAAGAATACTTCCGGAATACCGTGCCGTTCGTGAAAAATTAAGCGGATTTATTGAATTATGCACCACACCTGCCTTAGCGGCGGAGGTTACTATTCAGCCCGTGGACATATTAGGCGTAGACGCCGCCATTATCTTCTCTGATATTCTTGTCATTCCCGAAGCAATGGGTTTACCTTATGAAATGCAGGAAAGCAAAGGACCGTTTTTCCCAAAGGTAATTACTTCGGCTGCTGATATTGATGCCTTGCTGGCAACAGATGCAGCCGATCATTTAACGTATGTCTATGATGCGATTGAGCTTGCTGTAAAAGAATTGAACGGACGTGTGCCGTTAATTGGTTTTGCCGGAGCTCCGTTTACCATTCTTGCGTACATGATCGAAGGGCAGGGTTCTAAGACATTCTCTAAGGCCCGCCGTTTCTTATATACAGAACCTGTGCTTGCACACCGCTTATTAGAAAAAATTACACTGGCTACAATTGCGTATTTAAAACGTCAAGTTCAGGCTGGAGCTGCCATGTATCAGATCTTTGATTCCTGGGCAGGCGTTTTACCTCCGGATCAATACCGCGAATTCTCTTTGCGCTACATCAAACAGATATGTGAAGCTGTACCTCAGGTGCCCCGAACAGTATTTTCGAAAGGTGCTTTTTTTGTGCGTGAAGATTTCAACAACTTCCCCTGCGAAACGGTTGGCCTGGACTGGAATATGGATATTGGGGAATCAAAAAAAATTATTGGTCCGCATAAAACATTACAAGGCAATATGGATCCTTGTGCATTGTATTTATCCGAAGAACAGATCCGTGTGAAGGCAAAAGAAATGCTGGATGCATTTGGCACGCAAAGCCACATTGCAAACCTGGGTCATGGCTTGTATCCGGACACAGATAAAACAAAAGTGAAATGTTTTGTGGATGCCGTAAAGGAATTCGGTGTTAAAAAATAATCTTCCATGAAGAAAATATACCAGCTCTTAGCGCATTACGTGTGCTTTGAGTTAAAAGCAACATATATGATGTATGTGTTGCTTTTTTTATTTCCGGCCATAGCATTGAATTATTATTTCGATTTTGAAAGTTCGATAGTAGATTCGTTCAAAGGCCAACCCGTTTATTTTTTTCTGTGCTTTGTGTATTATGCTGTTCCGCTCTATTACGCCGTTACAGTATACATAGTGCTATTCGATAAACGGCAGTTACTTCAGGATAAAAAGTTTTTGTTTGTGCTTTTTCTGTTCCCATGTATCATGGCTTTTGAACAGGCATTTAACCTGCAAAAGCAGTGGGTGAGCGGTATTGAAAATGAATATCTCAGATACTATGCCAAACGTACACTGAATCATACTGTCCGGTTTCTGACCTATTTTTTACCTATTGCACTTTACTATATTTTTCTTGAACGGGAGAATAAAAATTTTTATGGACTGGCTTTTTCGAAGGTTGATATAAAGCCGTACCTCTTTATGATGTTTGTGATCATGATGCCGCTGATCATTGCGGTTTCGTTTACAAAAGATTTTCAGGCATCTTATCCGATCTATTCCATGAGTAATATGAAGGATCAATTGCCCGGAGCTTACTGGCAGCAGGTAGCAGTTTTTGAGTCACAATATCTGCTGGATTTTGTGAACATTGAATTGATGTTCCGCGGATGTATGATTCATGTATTATATACATACATGGGCGTTGAATGTGTTCTCGCGGTAGCAACAGTATATTGTACGTTCCATTTTGGAAAGCCCATGCTTGAAACAATAAGTTCATTTGTGGGAGGAACTGTTTTAGGAATTTTATCGTTACGTACACAGTCCTTATACGGCGGCATATTCATACATATGGGTATCGCGTTTATGATGGAAGCAGCAAGTTTTGCTCAGCAGCTATAAAGGATTTTAATTTTAAGCGAAGAAGATGTTTAAAGCAATTATTGCCGCTGTTTTAGTAGTCTGCATCTGGTCGGGCTGGATCACCTTGTCGAGAATGGGTGTGCAGACGGCACTCACACCTTATGATATTACACTATTGCGTTTTGGTACGGCTGCATTGTTAACGCTGCCATTCAGTTTAGCATACAATTGGAAACATGTTAAATGGGGACAGGTATTGATCGTTGCGTTGGGCTGCGGATTCCCTTATACCATGCTTTCATTTATAGGATTGAAAACGATTAAAGCAGCCAACGCCGGCGTATTGGTAAATGGCATGCTGCCGGTGATCGGGTTATTCTTTACGCTATTCTGGTTTAAAGAACATGTATCTAAAATTAAATACGCAGCGATCTTTATTTTACTCATTGCAAACCTGATCATGATGAATCAGAGCAATGGCTTTTCTTCAGAAGCGATGTTGGGTATTGCTTCGTTACTTTCGGCGGCTATTGTGTTTTCAACATACATGGCTGCTACAAAACGCTGGGGCTACGGCATGAAAGATGTCATTGCATTTGTACCCCTTATTAACGCCGTTTTGTTTTTGCCTATCTGGCTTTTATTCCCATCACAGATCCTGAATACTCCCTGGCAGGATGTAGTCCTTCAAATGACGTATCAAGGTGTTTTAGTAAGTATTGCAGCCTTGCTGCTGATCACGTATTCCGTTAGTAAGCTGGGCTCCGGTACCATGTCGGTATTCTTATCCTATGTGCCTGCTGTAACAGCAGTATTGGCATTTGTATTCTTAAACGAACGCTTATCCGTACAGGAGCTAATAGGAATTGCCTTGTGTTCTGCTGGATTAACGTTGTATACGAAAGGATGAAAATCTGCGCAGATCAATTTGGCACAGACTTTTGATTTATTGATTTTTTTTTAACTTGCCGGTAAATCCAACGTGTTATTTTAAATATGAATAATAGAAGACAGATACGTACAGAAGAAAAAATATTGATCGAATTCCTGCTGACAAAAATTCCGGCAAGCCCCACATACATCATTCCCGAAGAAGTTGAAGAATACGGCGCTTTTGGAATGGGTAGCATAAACTTAAATAATCCGAATACAGATTTATACGACAGCGATCTGATTCAGGCCGAATACACAGATGCAGATAAAATTCCGGTTGTGATTTCTCTTACTAAAGATCAGCACAACCAATTGCTGGATCTGGATTTCTGGAAATCTGATTTTTCCAGACTGGTTGTTTATCCTAAACCTGCGGATCTGTTGTTTGCAGAATAAACCCAGGTACACAATAAACAGAAAAGCCCTGTATGTATCTCATACAGGGCTTTTCTGTTTATTGTGAATTGGTCTGATTATTTTTAGTGGTGTTGAATAATCTTATTTTCAGTTACTTGATTTTTACAATACGTTCTGTATACATTAATCCATCCTGATTTACTTTCAGTACATATACACCGTTTTCAAGTGCAACAGTAGAAATAGAACTGTTGTTTTCAATGTCTTTCGTAAATACTTTTTTACCTGTCAGATCATATAGCTCAACATGGATCATATCAGATGTAGCCAAAGATGAGGGGAATTCAATTGTTACCAGATCCTGCGTTGGGTTTGGCCTCAGCTGAATACCCGGAGCTTTTGCAGAAGATAATAAACCGGTTGTAATATTGGAATTATTAACAAACTTAGATAACAAACGGATGTAAGCTGTCTGGTAGCCTAAACTTGTTTCAGTTAACTGCCATGAATTCAGTGGCCAGTTTGTATTAAAGTCTTTGTATGATTTTTGTTTCGGCTGTTCTTTAGGCAGCGTTGTAGAGGTGCAAATAGCTGTATTCCCTGGCGATCCGCAAGATGAATAGCAGCAATCATCCCAATCATAACTGTTGTTTGCACCACCCATTAAAAAGCCCGGAGGCGGGCCGTATGTTGATGTGCCAACACGGTCCCACTTAGCACTTCCATCCGCAAACCATGTATGATACATTTCATTCACACTTTTCTCAGCACCATAACTGCTCATGTTTGTTAAGTATACCAACTGAAGCGGATTGACACCATGAATGTAATGCAGATATTCTTCCGCAGCTTTCAGATACAATTCATTGTTGCCTGCATTATCAATAGTATATTCATTTAATTCCCAGAATAAATTTCCATAATTTGATTTGTATTGGTTGGAACCCCAGTTATAATCACGGATGAATGCTCTGTACGGATCGAGTTCTGAAGTAAGTGCATCAGCAAAATCACGGGAATTATAAATAGCAATTTTTGTTCTGGAACGTATGTCCTGAGCAACAGTACTGCTTATGCCGGGTAGTGAAAGATAATATAATTGAAGGCTTTGTGATTCAAGAAAATATTGACTGATACCGTTGTACCATGCTACAAGAGGCATGTCTTTATAATTTGAATTAAAATAATTCAGATACGAAGCTTCTCCCGTTAAGTCATATAAATATAAAGCAGCACCAAGCCTGGATGTTTTTCTTCCTAAATCATTTGTTTCCTGATTGCCTGCTGCTAAACCTTTAGATCCGTTGCTGTCAGAGTTATTATTGAATGTCACATTCGGATTTGCACCTGCCCAGTTCCAGGCTGCAATCGCTTTTGTCTGCAAAGTTGTAGCAAATGTCGCATATAATACGGGATCAACTTGTTTGTATACGTTAGCAGCCAGTGCAAATGCTTGGGCACATTTTAATGTAGCATTTGTTGTAGCTGGGCCATATAAACTTTGACCCGTAGCAGAAGACGGCGGACTGGCACCTGCTGAACTCAATACAGATAAACAGGATCCATTGCTTTGCTGCATGCGCAGTAAATGCTCCAGGCCCCATTTCACTTCGTCAATGATATCCGGAATTCCATTCCCCGATTCAGGTATATTATAATCATCAGTAAAGGCAGCAGGGTTTTCCTGGTAGGCAGTTAACAATGTAATGACATAGTTTGCAGTCCATGATGTATATTTATTCAGATCACCTGCGTCATACCAGCCGCCGTGTAAATCTTTCTCCGTGGCACTTGTTTTATTATTGTATAACTGCGCATTTTTATCCTGCAAAGGTTTAAGGTGACTTGCTGCGTCTGTCCATCCTGTTCCTGCATAAGGCTCTGTTTTTGCAAAGCTGGAGCGCTGATAATACAGCATACGCATAGCGGCTTTCAATACATCTTTATAAACTGTTGTGCTGATTACAAACTCTGCTGAACGTGCATTGTTTGTTACATCCTTCACATAATATTTACCGGGAGTTGTATAAGAAGTAAAATCAAACCACCAGGCTTTATCTCCGGATGTTGTATCCACAAAACCATTTTTCCAGGCGGCAGGTGTACCTGTGAATACAGCAGCATTGTTTGTAGCATCAATCAACGCATACGAAGTGCCCGGTGTAAAGGCATCAGCAGCGTCAAAGCCCACATGCGGGTCTCTGATAACGGCTACTTTTGTTGCCAGGGGCAGATAACCAAACTGGTCAACAACAATATAGGGACTGAACGACTGAGCATGGGCAAATAAGCCTGCTACAAAAAGCAATGCGGTAAATGAAAGTGTTTTTAGTTTAATCATAGAGGATTTTTTTAATGGACGGTTGCACATAAACCGTATTAACTTAAGTTACGTTTTTTCATATAAATAGGATTTAAATAATTATTTATATAAGGAAAAAATTAAAAAATGGGTACAATTTCTACAGGAAAAACATTTAAAATTCCGAATGTTGAATTGAAATCTATTTAATTAGAAAAAAAACTAATAAAAATTATAGCCGCCGTTAAGTTCAACAGAGTCGGTCCAGGCCGGAAGTTTTGTAAAAAAAGGTGTATTGTATACAAAAGAAAGTAAGATGCTTTCTTTACCAATATGAATGTTTGTAGATACAACGAAACTGAAATTTTTATTATAGCGGTAGCAGCCGCCAAAAGAAATTGTTTCCTTATATTCCAGCATGCTGTAAATATTCAGATCATCATCATAGGTAGGCAAGGCCCGCCACAGCATGCCTGATTTCAGCTTTATAAAAGGAGACAGATCAGCATGGTAAGAAAGATACGTGTTGTAATAACGCCGGTATATGATTGGCGCAACCACCGGATTTACTTCGGAGTTTAACAGCTGGCACACAGAAAATCCGGCTTCAAAATTTTTTACCTGCAAACTTAATCCGATCGATGCATCCGGTGAAATTGAGTTGCCGTTTGCCGTTGAAGACGGAGCTGTAAAGGCTGTCTGCGCAAAGCCAAAAGCGGCCCCGGCCGCAATATTCACCTGTTTACTTAATGCAATTTTATATCCGTAATTTATGTACGCTCTGGGACGGTGAATATACGGGCCATCTTTTTCATTGTAAAAATAGATTCGGATTAAATGATTGGTAGGTTTGGTGTGATTAAATACGCGTGTAAACGCAACATTAAAGGTCGATATCTTGTTTAATGCTCCAGTACGGCTCTTGTACGAAAGACTTAGATTAACCTTTACATCTTTGGGGAAATAAGAAGGTGTAACCAGATGCATGTTATTGAAATAAGCGCCGAATTGATCCGGATATACAGCAGTATTCTGCCCTGTTACAGGCAGATAGAATAACATGCTGCTTAAACCCAAACAAACAAGGCGAATCAAAGTCATGAAAATACGGTCGGTTTCTTCAAAAATATATTAATTTATTTAAATTTCGTTACTTATTTATTTTGCAAATGTATATTAATTCAAGGAGTGAGTATTAAAGAAGAAGATATAGTCTCCCTGATTAATAAGGGAAAGGACCGGGAGGTTGTACCGCTATTGTATAAGAAGGTATACCCCTTGGTTGAACGCTATATTGTACGTAATTCCGGCAAGAAGGACGATGCGCAGGATGTCTTTCAGGATGCTCTTTTATTGTTTTATAAACAGATCATGCTTAAAACATATGATCAGAAATACAAAGTGTTTGGTTACCTGTATAAGATCTGTATTTATAAATGGGTGAATAAGGCAAAGAAGAACAGTAAAATTGTTTTTGTTGATGAAATTGAAAAGTTTGAAGAGCCTGTTTACGATGAATTTACAGAAACGTTGATTGTACATGCAGACGAAAACATCATCCGGAAGTTATTTAATCCGATAGGTGAAAAGTGCATTGAATTGTTGACCTACACTACATACTCAAGCCTGTTGTTAGAAGATATTATGATACGCATGGATTTTAATTCGGTTAGTGCTGTTAAAATGCAGCTGAAACGCTGTAAAGAAAAACTACTGAAACAAATAGATGAAAATCCTGCTTTGATCAATCAATTAAGAAGAAAATGAGCTTTGATGCTGAAACATATTACAAGATTGAAGCTTATTTAAACGGAGAGCTGAACCAGGCAGATGTAACTGCTTTTGAACAGGAACTATCCGCAAATGCTGCTTTAAAAGCTGAAGTTGAAAAACACGCAATGGCTAATGCCTTGATTGTGGAACAACGTTTGCTTTCAGTAAAAAATATTCTGCAGGAAGAAAAAACAAAAGATTCCCGTTCAATAAAAAAATATTTATTACTGGCTCTGGCAGCAGTTATTATAAGTGTTGGTGTTGCTGTTTTTATACGCAGCAGTAATATATCTGAAACAAAGCAACGTGAGGCCGGGGATACAGCAAATCCGGCACAGATAAACGGACAGGAAAAAAATGCTGTAACTCCTGTAACGTCTTTAGAGCGTACCGAACAGCACACAGCTGTTTCATCGGATAATGGATTTCATAAACAGTCCATTCAGCAGATCGAGCAGCAGCGGAATCTGCTTGAACGTACGGTACATACTGTGGATACAGCAACTTCAGCTGTTCCTGAAAAAAAGATTGCGCAACCTGTTGATTCAAAAGAAAAAGAAATTATACAGCATACTACAAAGGCTGATCCGTGTGCAAACGTAAAAATTCAGGCACTGATAAAAACGACCCCTACCTGTGCACATACCGCCAACGGTAATATTCTGGTTCAGAATATTCAAGGCGGAACAAAACCATATACGGTAACTTTTTCAGCAAAGTCAACAGACTGGATCCGGAATGGCGAACTGGCGAAAGGGACGTATCAGGCCGTTGTAACAGACGCAAATAATTGTGTTCAGGAGTTTTCAAACATCCGCATTGAAGAAAAGGAATGTGCCATTGATTATTCATTTAATCCGTTTATAGGGGAGAAATGGCAGATTGATAAGTACCATTCAGACGGGCATCTGGAAATTTTCAATAAAGGCGGGGTGCTGTATTACCAGACCACAATAGAGTCGCAAACAGAAGCAGAATGGAATGGATCTGGTTCGGGTAATCAAATACTGCCGGGTTATTATATCTTTGTACTAAAATATTCGGACGGAACAGTCAAAAGAGGTTCTGTTACAATTGTTCAATAATGAAAAAGGTAATCATACATATTGTATTTTTTCTGACTTCCATAACAGGATATGGGCAGCAGACAGTATCAATACCGGATGCTGCTTTTTTAGCATTTTTAAAAAACAATTTTCCACAAACCATAAATACATCAGACCAGCTTGTGACCAGCATTGCAGCGCAGGTTACAGGAAATATTTCCTGCGGCAATTCAGGCATCACAAATCTGGAGGGAATTCAATATTTTTCTAAAGTTACCAAGATCAGTGCCATTAATAATAACATTGTTTCTATTCCGTCCTTATTGCCCATGACGAATCTTGAGACGGTGCATATTTACAATAATAAATTAGCTACAATGCCCGATTTTGCAGGCATGCAGAAATTAAAAACGGTATTGCTGTATGAAAATGAATTAACACAAATGCCCTTGTTTGGCAATAATCCCATCATTGAAGAAATCATTATTTCAAAAAATAAATTAACCAGTCTGTCGCCCTTGTCTGTTGTGCCTTCGCTGTTAAAATTAGATGTTGGTGAAAACGCATTGACGCAACTTCCGGATCTTTCCCTCAATGTAAATCTAGAAGAGTTAATCTGCTGGTCCAATAAACTTACCGCACTGCCATCCTTAAAAAATCTGACAAAACTGAAGCGGTTAAATGCCGGTACAAATAAATTAACCCAGACACCTGATTTGTCGGCCAATACAGCTCTTACAATCGTTGCCCTGGATAATAATTTCCTGAAGGATATACCAAATATTCTGGACTATAACTTAACAACCGTGAAGTTATACAATAACTATTTTACGTTTGAAGATTTGTATCCGTACACAACACGGGCGAATTTTTCAACTGCGTTTGATTGCACACCGATGCTGCGGATACCCATTGCAGATACAATTGATGCATATTATAGTCAGTCAGTAGATATTCATACAAACATTGATAAAACGTTAAGTAATGTAACGTATGAATGGTTTGAAGGCAGTGCCTCTGTGGCAGTAGGTGATGCCGCGGTTATAACTTCCGCAAACGGAACGGGCGTATCCAAACGTTACCTGTATGCTAAAATTAAACACCCATCCATTCCGAATCTCACATTAACAACGGATTCAATCCTGGTTCGCTTTAATCCGTGTCCGGTGTCAGCAGACATCACATACACTGCTTCTAAAAAAGACTGCGGCAATGCAGGAGCTGTGAACATAGACGTACACGGGTATGTTCCGCCAGAAACAACCTATATCTTAACAAGCACATCATTTGGCTCCAACGAATATTATCAGTCGGGCAATATTACTGGCCTGGTTGATACTGCCTATCAATTACAGATTGAATTTATACCAGGCTGTGTGGTAGATTACCTGCCATTGATTGAGATGCCTTATGTAGATTGTAAAGAAGTGTTCATGACCCCGAATGGAGATGGCGACATGGATACCTATTTTATTCCCGGTTCAGGCAATGCCATTATTTATGATAAGAACGGGAGGGAAGTAAAAAAAGTAAAATTACCCTACGAATGGAATGGCTATGGCCCGAATGGACTGGTACAGGCAGGGTATTACATCATTGTGGTAAATGGCGGCAAAGACCGGATCTACATCAGTGTACTGTATTGAGTTTATAAGATGTGCAGAGAGAAATCTATAGGATTTCTAAACGGAATTTTTGCTGTGTTTGAGCGCATATCGTTTACATAGAAATCTTATAAAAATTTTAGTATCCCATTTATAAAGAAAAGACCCGCATTCAATTGAATGCGGGTCTTTTCTTTATAAATAAGCAGTTATTTATTACTGAATGATTTTCAGCTTTTCTGCTTCCTGTTGCAATAATTTTTTGTCAATAGGTACTACACCAACCTGTTCGCATACCAATCCTCCGGAGAGATTAGATAATGCCGCCAGGATGGCTGGTTTCGTGCGTGCTGCCGCGCATAGCGCAGCTACACTGATAACCGTATCGCCAGCGCCTGATACGTCAGCAATTTCTCTATGGTGTGCCGGTATGTGTAAATGCTCTGAGCTGTCTGTCCAGTAAACACCTTTTTCAGATAGCGTAATTAAAACACTGTCGCACGTTAACAAACGAATTAACTCTTCAACGGTTTGTTCAAGCTGTTTGCTGTCGTTTAAATTCGCATCGGTTTTAATGCCTTCTTTTAATTCTTTTCTGTTTGGCTTAAATAAGCTGCAGTTTTTATACTGTAAAAAATTACGCTTCTTCGGATCTACCACCGTTGGTATGCCTTGCGCATTTGCTTTATCTGTTACGTATGCGATCAGTTCTTCGCTTAAGACACCTTTATCATAATCTTCAAAAATGATCACCTGTGCTTTGTCAATCAGTGAATCGATACGTGTTTTTAATAAAGCTAATTCAGCCGTGTTTGTTACGCGGTCATCTTCCTGATCTACACGCAGCATGTGGTGTGCATTTGAAATGATCCGGTGCTTGATTGTTGTTACACGGTCTTTGCTGGAAACAATGCCTTCTGTTGGTAATTGATTGTCTTCAAGTATTTTTAAAAAATCAGCGCCATCTTTATCATCGCCCACTAAGCCGCATAGAAGGGGAGTAGCGCCCAATGATTTAATGTTCAGCGCAACATTTGCTGCACCGCCGGGTCTGATCTCTCTTTTTTCAACCTGAAGGATGGGCACCGGTGCTTCCGGAGAAATACGTTCTACTTTTCCCCATAAATAGGAATCGATCATCACATCACCGATGATCAATACATTAAAAGTACGGAAGACCTTAAAAAGGTCTTCCGCTGTATGGTATTCAATTACTTTAGTTTTGCTAAGCATTCTTTAATACGTTTGATCGCTTCAATGATGTTTTCGTCAGATGCAGCAAATGAGATACGAATGTTATTTGGAGAACCAAATGAATCGCCACCTACTGTAGATACGAATGCATCATTCAGGATAAACATAGATAAATCGCTGGACGTTTTAATTACCTGTCCGTTTACTGATTTACCTAAATATGCACTAACATCCGGGAAGATGTAGAATGCACCGGCAGGTTTGTTGATTTTCAAACCTGGAATTTCTTTTAACAGGTCAATGATCAGGTCACGTCTTCTTAAGTATGCTTCTTTCATTTTCAATGGTGCAGATAAATCACCTTGTAACGCAGCTAAGCCCGCACGTTGTGTGATAGAGCATGTACCTGAAGTAACCTGTCCCTGTAATTTCTCCGTTGCAGCAGCAATGTATTTTGGCGCAGCAATGTAACCCAGTCTCCAGCCAGTCATAGCAAAACCTTTAGAGAAACCGTTTACAGTAACTACCTGATCTTTGATTTCGTCAATAGAACCAAGGCTGAAGTTTTTACCTTCAAAGTTGATGTATTCGTAGATCTCATCGGCAATAGCAACGATCTGCGGATTTTGTTTTAATAATTCACCGATCTCACGTAATTCTTTTTCTGAATACACAGAACCTGAAGGGTTACATGGAGAAGAATACATGATCGCACGTGTTTTAGGAGTAATCGCTTTTGCAATTTCTGCAGCGGTTACTTTGAAATCGTTTTCGATTGTTCCGGTTAAGATCACAGATTTTCCTTCTGCTAATTTTACCATTTCAGAATAACTTACCCAGTACGGAGCAAGGATGATTACTTCCTGACCTTTGTCAACAATAGCCTGAATAACATTTGCCAACGATTGTTTTGCACCTGTAGATACAACAATGTTTTCAGCTGTAACGTTAATATTATTTTCTTTAACTAATTTTTCAGCAATAGCAGCGCGCAAATCAGCAAAACCTGCAACCGGGCTATATGAGTGATATCCTTCATCGATCGCCTTCTTAGCTGCATCCATAACATGCTGCGGTGTCTTGAAGTCTGGCTCTCCAACACTTAAGCTTATTACCTTATTGCCCTGAGACGCTAGTTCTCTTGCTTTTTTTGTCATCGCTAAGGTTTCAGATTCCGATAAAGAATTTACAACCGTTGAAAGCGTTTGAGGATTCGTAATTGTTGTCATGTGATTTGTTAAATAATTTTTTAAGCGGTCGTAAAATTAAGGATTTTTGTTGGTTTAACCGCTATCGGGAAAGGAAAGTTTTACAATCAAAAAAGCGGATCGGATATTGTTAATGTGTAGATTTACAGTATTTTAATTTAATGTTTTAACTCCTTTTTAAAACGACTGCAGCTAATTTACCTAATTACAGGTACAGTAATGAAAGTAACCTGAAAATCGGCTGGCTGGCAGATCTTAGGAACATCATTGAAACACGCCGGTATTTTAGACGGAGGAAATCAGATCGTTCATATAAATGAACTGAAATTTGTATTTCGTTTTGTATAAAGCAAACAAAATTCCATTATCTTGTACTGTAATTTTTAATCAGGATCACATTACGTTTTACGCTCAATGGGTCTTTAGCTTTAAGCTTCTAACAATGTTTAAAATTGGTATTGACTTAGGTGGAACAAAAATAGAAACGGTTATTCTGAATCCGGAAGGTGCTGAGATCTATCGAAACAGAGTGCTGACCCTTCAGGAGCGTGGATATGCTGCCATTGTCAATACAGTTGCTGAAGCATATTCGAATGCATTAACGGTAATCAATAATAAAGCACATACCTTTGGTATCGGTACACCGGGCTCGGTCTCCTCTAAAACGGGATTGATGAAAAATTCAAATACCGTATGTTTAAATGGAAAACCGTTGCAGAAAGATTTGCAGAAGCTGATCAACAGACCGGTTTCGATTGAAAACGATGCGAATTGTTTTGCCATGGCAGAAGCCAGGATTGGCGCGGGAAAAGGACATGCAGTTGTGTTTGGTGTAATTATGGGAACGGGTTGCGGCGGCGGAATTGTTATTCAGAACAATGTGCTCAATGGCCTGCAGTCGCTGGGCGGCGAATGGGGGCATATGACGGTCGACCCCAATGGCCCGCTGTGTTATTGCGGTAAAAAAGGATGTGTGGAAACGTATATTTCCGGCTCCGGTATTTCAAACCAGTATTTTGAATTAACAGGCAAACGCTTGCCTGCCATACATATTTTAGAATCAGAACAAAAAGAAGCGGTTGAAGTAAAGGAATCTTTTCTGGATCAGTTTGGGCGTGCGCTTTCAAACGTAATTTCAATTATTGATCCGGATATGATTGTGTTGGGCGGAGGGTTATCGAACTATTTACCGCTCTATTCAGAAGGTATTGAAAGAGTTAAAAAGTATATTTTTAGTGATGATTTAATAACACCTATTGTAAAAAACAAAACAGGAGATAGTGCCGGTGTATTAGGTGCTGCCTGGATCGGCCGTTAATACTGAGATTCACCGGATATATACTTCTTTATATTGAATAACTTTATATTTTAATCATTCTTCACTAAATTGACCGTACATTTTATGAATGTTTTTATGAAAAACGTATTATATATTAGTTGTATTCTATGCTTTTTGTCTTTTCAGGTAGTAGCACAATCCATAGAATTATCCAGTGATTTCAGAATGGCAAGCCCGTTTCACGAACCGGATGGTGCCAATGATGTGGTCCGTTTAAAAGGCGGTGATTTTATTACACTGGCTAAGTTAAAAGGAGGTTTATCAGGCAAGGCAGATTTTGCAATTGAACGCAATCACGGTGAAACATTTAACGTACTTTGGTCAAAAATAATCAGCATACCGGCAACCGAAGAGTTTAAAGACTTATACTTTAATGGTAAAGATCTTATGCTGCTTTCGGTTATTCACGACGAAGCTGCCAAAGTAACAAAATTGATCAGCTATGGCTATAACATACAGGATGGAACATTGTTATGGACGAAAGAACTGGAATCTTATGCCGTAGCTGCTTTTGTTGAGAATGACCGCAGAGGTTCAGTAAAAGAATCTTTTATAGATGTGATCTGTGAGCACACCACACCAAGTTTTGTAACGCCATTTGAATACAAGCACAACATTCGTTTCTCTGCAGATGAAAGTAAATTCGTGTCGTATGTATTTGATTTTTCCGATCGTATGTTGGTTGCAAATGTTTCTGTATATGATAACGCCGGAAAACTATTGACAAAAGGTAAAGTGAATATCGATAATGGATATGTGAATTATGGCATGTACATTAATAACAGAGGAGAATTATTTATTGTAAATGCAAATGCGGCCGGCAAGGTAAATGTTATCCGCATGAATCTTGAAACACGCGCCTTTGATGTAATTGAAATTCCGGGTTCAAATTATAAAAAAGATGAGTTGCTGGTACACTTTATTTCCGATGATGTACTATATGTCGGTGCAGTTGAATTGTCTCAGGAAAAACTTATTGGCGTAACCTATGCACGTTTAAATTTTAAGACGATGCAATTGGAAAAAACAGTTTTTGAAAAATTTGAACAAAGCGTTTTTGATCTTGTCTCAAATGGGCGTAAATCAAACAAAACGATTAAAGGAGAAGATAACTGGATGGACTACGATCTGTCTCATTTTTTCATCTCTGAAGCTGGAGAAATTATGATGGTTTTAGAAAAACGTTCACTGTTTGCAAACGGATATCCGCATATAGCGCCTTCAACGTTCGATAAAAAACATCAGGTTGAGGTAAACGGACATGTGCAGGCTGAAGGGATCTTAATTGTATCGTTTGATAGAGATTCCAAACGAAATTGGGTTCAGTATATAGCAAAAAATCAAGTTTATCCTTCTACAGACGGATTAAATACAATTTCATATGTAGTGGATAATTCACACCATTCAAACATCCGTTTTATGTATGCAACGTCAGAATCATTTGACGGTACAATCACCACCATCAATGTAATATACATTGACCGTTCAACGGGAAAGATAGTAAAACAAACAACCTTGCCTAATGAATCCAAACTAATGATTGTGCGTGATTATACGTTGTGGGAAGAAAATGATAAACTTGTTATTGTCGGGCGTAAAGGAATAACCGGAAAGACAAGTGCAATTGTTCGGTACAAATTATAATCGTTTAATAATATAACATATTCCTGATCCGATATAACAAATAAATAAACCGTTCAGGTATTTTTAAAAAAGTAAATAAACAATACAACCAAATAGTTTACCTCTATGAAAAAGTTAATCGTATATGCCGCATTTTTAGCCTTTATAACGGCTTCTTGCAAGGCACCTAAATCAACCACTACTATTTCTGATAAAAAAGTTGATGAAGCTGCTATACCTGTAACATCGAATACTACATCTGAAGAAGCAGATCTTGAAGGTACATGGGAATTAGTTTCTATTATTTCAGGACCAACGCCTTTTAAAGACTTATATCCAAATAAAAAACCTACCATTGCATTTGATGCAAGATCTAAACAGGTGTCCGGCAATACAAGCTGTAATTCATATACAGGTGCTTATAGCATTGATGGCAGAGTGATTTCATTCGGTACCGGCATGGCGTTAACTAAAATGGCGTGTGAAGGCAATGGAGAAAATCTATTTGTTGAACGCTTAAGAAAAACAAATAAATTTTTTATTAAAGAACAAAATACATTAATGCTGCTGGACGGTGACGTTGCCTTGTTGGAATTCAAAAAAATAATGGGGCCGAAAAGCTATTAACTATCATAAAAAATATAATCAGGCTACATCTGAAAAGATGTAGCCTTTTTTAATTAAACCAAATTTTTAAACCACATTCGATTATGAAAAAAACACATGTATTACTTACATTCTTAGCAGTATTTTATTCACTGATTTCGTTGGCGCAAAACGGACTTGTTCAAATAAAAGCGGAAAGTGGAAAGTGGGGATATGCCAATCTTAAAGGAGAAGAAGTTATTCCTGCGAAATTTAAAAACTGCAATCCATTCTCATCCGATGGTTTTGCAGTGGTCGTGCTAACAAGCGGCTATTCCATCATTAACGTGAAAGGCGAAGAAATTCCGACTGAGGTGCATGACTATGAAATCATACAAGGCATTTTTGGTATTGGTCCAAAGGGTTTTGAAAATGGTTTACTAGGCATTCGTTCAGGTAAAAAATGGGGCTATTTAAATACATCCGGAAAGCTGGCTATTCCATTGAACTACGATTATATAACTGAATTTAACGGTGGTTATGCAACAGCTCGTAACGGAGGCCGCTTTATTGTTCTGGATACAAAAGGAAAAGAAACATCGTTGGTTAGCAAAGATAATATTGATGACATAAAACATTTCTCAGAAGGATTGGCTCCGGTTAGATCAAGCAACGGACTGTTTGGTTTTGCAAATACAAAAGCAGAGATCGCTATTCCTGTACAGTTTAAAAGTGTCGGGTATTTTTCCGGCGGACTTGCCTGGGCAAAAAATACAGAAGGTAAAGCTGGGTTTATAAATCCAAAAGGAGAATGGGTAATTCAACCGACGTATCTGGATGTTACCAATTTTGATCCGGTATCTAAATTTGCAAAAGTAAAACAGGAAAGCGGCTGGTCATATATTGATGCTTCGGGTAAGCCATTAGTTGTGTCGACAACTGAAAGCTGGGGCGATTTCAGCGATGGTCTGGCAGCGGGAGAACAAGGCGGCAAAAAAGGTTTTTATAATACAAAAGGTGAGTGGGTTATCAAGCCTCAGTTTGAAGGAGTACGAAAATTTGAGAACGGCTATGCAGCAGCCAAACAAGGCGGTAAATGGGGCATAATTGATGCGAGTGGTAATTGGGTTATTAAACCGGTTTATAGCGGTATAAACGACGTTGTGTTAATAAAATAAACAAATAGTATAATTGAAAATCAGAGCCTCCGATTTTGTGCCGGAGGCTCTGATTTTCAATTTATCTAAACGTAATACGATGAAAATTCCCAAAGGATTTAGTTTTTTTATACAGGCAGATAAAAGTGTACACATTATATTGAAAAACTATGATGGTAATTTTTTAGCTTTTCAAATTTTAATACTGGCTCTTCCACTGGCTATAGCAAGTGTTATAACAGCAGCAAATTTAAATAATACATTTTTTATTGTGTTTGGTTTGTTAGCCGCAGTAATATACTGGTGCGTCTATAATTATAAAGACAAGACGAAATTTATATTTACAGATAAGTATTTTTATGTGCTGGAAGGATTACATCAGTATGAGAAAATCCGCGTGCAGGCACATGAGATCATTGGGATAGAAAAAACTAAAAATGACGGAAAAGTTTTTTCCAGTGCCCGTACCGCACACACCACCAAAACAAAACCTACATATCAATTATATGTGATCACTAAAAATGACCGGTTACTTGTTACAAGGCATGTTGGGCCAAACGGTCAGGAATATTTGTGTGAAGCAATTGAGGCCTGGGTGGAAAAAATGAAACAATAAACCAGCACTTTGCTGGAGTGAAAATATATAAACGTATACAATGAAGATAGAAATTGATCTCACGTTTGACCGGAAATATTTTGAAGAAATTTATTATAAAGATTTTCGTACGTCTTATTTTAAAAGCCCTTCAACGAAAGTTCCTTTCCGCAATTTGTTGTTAGGCACCATAACACTTATTGTGTTCTACTGTTATGCAAGATATAAAGATACATATGGCTTATTTATTGTCGGTGTAATTATTTTTGCAACCTTACTCTGGTCCTATTTAGCTGCATTGAATACAATAATAAAATGGAAGAAAAGTATTGTTGCATACCTGGATCGGGAAGAGAAATATGAAAAAAATAAGATCATTCTTTCAGATGACTATTTTACATTGATACAGGATTCGAATGAAGTGATTGAACATTGGTCAAATTTTAAGCATGCTGAAATAACAGAGACACATATGCGTTTAGAGGCAAAAGAAACATTTCTGATTCCTAAAAGCTGTATGACAGACGCTGAATATGAACTATTGAAACATACAATTTCGGATAAAATGAAATGAATAAAAGCAGCATATCAGTATAGACATGCTGCTTACTTTTGTTCTGAAAATAAAAAAAGCGCAGGTGTAGGATGTTCTCCCATCTGCGCTTTTTTTATTTCATAAACGTACGTTATTCTTTTACTACTTTAACAGATTCTGTTTTGTCAGAAAACTCCAATGTAACAAGATACATACCCGGTTTAAAATCTGCACCGAATGAGAATGAACCTGTAGCCTGTGTTTTCATAACTACAACTCCTGTAGCATCTAATACCAGAATTTTTGCTGATGTGTTTTTGTCTGCAAACTCAATGGTTGAGGTTGTATTGAACGGATTAGGATACGTTACGCTGCCTGTATTAAATGCAATTGAAGCATCGTCTGCAGCGCCTTCCCGTAATGCGGAACAGGTCGTAACGTTGATGCAATAGGTCGCATGCCATGGCGCTGCACTATAATTTACACCGACACATAATTGACCCGCAGAGAAATTATTTCCTGTAGCTACATTCACTTTATAAGCAGAACCTGAAACAGGCGTTATGCTTTGGTTAGAACCTGTATAATACCAGTTGTAGCCCGTAGCATTTATTCTTTTGGCTGCAGACAGTTCAAATAATAGCGTTTGGTTTTTTGAACCGCATGCCGGTCCGTTGATATCTGCAGCAGGAAGCGGAGTATTCACATTGAAGATAACATCGTTAAGAGCTATTGCACCCTGGTTATCGAATGCTTTAACATAGAAATATTTACTTCCGGCTGAAACGTTTGGTACTGTAAATGAATAGGGTGCTGTATTATCAGATCCCAGATATGTACTGTTTTGATAAAATTCTACCCTGGTAACAGACCCGTCTGCATCATTTGCAAACGCTTCAAGAGTTATTGTTGCAGGTGCATAATAGGTTGAATTAACTGTAGGCGAAGTAATAGATACAGAAGGAGGTGTATTTCCTGACTGTGTTATATAATAGAACGGCATACGAAAGGCAACACCTTCGATAAGGCGATTTGTAATTGTATTGTGCGTGAACTCTGCACCCACCAATACATATTCACCATTCAAGTCAACACTTCTTCCCAATCCGCCAACAGTTTTACCTGCCGGTGAACCAACATTCATATAACCTTTATATTGAAAATTGTTTTCATAGAAGAAAACTTTCCCTTCAGTCTGCTTATCTGTTAAATCAGGCCCATACTCTATAGGTGCGCCTACTACAGCTCTGTCGTCATTAATAGCTACTGAATGCCCATATCCACCATAGTGTGTGAAAGCGCTTGTTGAATATCCCGGAGGTACTAATGCATGTGATAATGTAGTAGTACTTGCATTGATTGTTAGGATCGCTGCTTTTTGAACGCTTTGATTCGGATCTCCTACAATTATTTTATTGCCGAATACATCTACATCATGACCAAAAAATGAATAATATTTCTGCGTGGACGAATCATAGATCCTTGCCCAGGTCGGCATGTCCGGAGTGAAAGAAGAATGCAATGCCCACACACCATTTGTATTTTTATATACAAAAACTTTTTGCGCATTTGGTGCTCCAACAACAATGTAATCACCATTTATAGCAACAGAAAATCCAAACTTCGCTCCGGATGGCAATCCTGCCGCCTGTATTTTCTGCTTTCTTTCCCAGCCGGTAGATGTTTGTTTCCAGATCTCAATATACCCCTTGTCGATTTCTCCATTGCTTGGCGCACCTATTACCATCCATTCACCGTACATGTCAATAACTTCTCCGAACTGATCCCTGTGTGCAGGTGTCTGTGCAGTAATACTTGTAGTGAAATTATTCTGAGGAACACCATTGATATTCTTTGATAGGTATACCCTACCCTCAACATCTGAATTTGGATTAGAAGGTGTAACATCATCCTGATACGCACCTACAGCAACCCATCCTTCATTCATTGCTACAGCGTGGCCAAAGCTTCTGCTGCCAGGTTGTAGGTAAAAAGGTGAAACGGCCTGAAACAGCAAGGCATTGTCTTTGTAGATATTTATGGTCTGGTTGAATTCTGTACCATAAATAGAATATCCATTGAACTCAACAGACGAAAATCCAAATTCATGTTCGATTGGATTCTGATTTGTAAAATCGAGCATTGTTGCGGCAAACTGTTGTGCCTGGCTGGTAAAACCCATGGCACAAAATGCCAAAAGAGTAAACCCTTTACGGATTGTTTTTTTCATAAAAGAAATAATTAAAAGATGATGTAAAATTTTAATTCGTAAAGGTGTGTTATTCTGATATGAGTATTTTTCCTAATTATTTATCGGTCGGCTTCTGAAGATGAAAGGCGGGAACAAATGTTTAAACGATTTAAAAAAGAGAGGTCTGCTTTTTCGGAGCATTTAATCTATAAAAAAGGAAAGAATCAGTGAAATAAGTATATTCGATTTGAAATAGGAATAATATGAAAAGTGAAAAACCTGCAGCATACCTACATTTTATAAATAGTTTCAGAGGGTTTGCGGTATTATGTATTGTCATTGGTCATGCTGTATCCATTGCATATATAACTTTTTTTCACAAACATAATTCTGCCGACCCGTTACTAATTATCAATGAAATTTTGTTTGATGCCTGCACCTTGTATTTTACGCTTATTTCAGGAATATTATTTTCAGCGGTATTAAAACAAAAAGGCTATCTCACATTTTACCGGAATAAATTCCTGTATATTTTTCTGCCCTATGTTTTTTATACGTTTGTTTTCGTTCTCTTAAAAATGAAATGGTACAGGCATTTTACAATCAGTATGGATTTTGCAGAATATTTTTCCGAAAAATTTATCAAAGATCTGGTATATGGAGAAGGTAATTTTGTTTTATGGTATATTCCGCTGTTTTTATGTTTGTGTATCATAACACCCTTGCTTGATTTTTTATTGCATAAAAACAGATTTACGCAGCTTGTTTTTTGCATGTTGATTTTTTCTCCCTTACTTATATCACGTATGGAGACCTCTGCAACGTATACGTTTAAAGCCGTTAATGTGATTTATTTTGCAGGTGCGTACGCATTAGGAATGTATTGGGGAAAAGATATAGAGACGAAAATGCTCAGGCTGGAAAAATATAGATTACATATTTTAATTGCAGGGATTCTTGCTTCAATACTGTTAGCATATTGTTATGTTAATGGGATCAATAGAGTTGGTTTTGTTTTTATACGCGAATCATTGTTTTACATTCAGAAAATATGTTTCAGTGTAATCATTTTGCTGCTATTAAAGAAACTTGGAAATAAACAGCCTGCAGTTCTAGGCAGCATTGCCAGGCAAGCCATGCCGGTTTATTTTATGCATGGTGTTGCATTAATCCTGCTGGCCCCAGTAGTAATAGAAATGACCAGACAGGAATCAGTTGATAGAATAAATGTATTTATTCTATCGGTGCTGTTAAGTTTACTGGTTATTGTTATACCTGTTGCGATAGCCACACTTGCTAAAAAAGTATTCGGCAAACAATCCCGCATGTTTATAGGAGCCTGAATTACCTGAATCCGTTAACAGCATGTTTGTTGAATTATTAAAAATGCCAGGGTGTTTTTAGATTGTTTTTCTTTATCTTTAGTTAAGATCAAATGAATGTTGCATGGAAATTAGTAAAGAAAGCGGAAGTATCCTTCACTCCAGAGAAATAGGGGATCTGGCATTTGCTGTGTTTTTCGGTATTCTTGCATCCCTTTTCGGACATATCTATTTTTCCGTTCCTGATTATCCGTTTGCATTTACAGATTTAAGAGAGATACCGTTGATTATTGCTGTTATATATATCCGCAATCCATTATACATCATATTATCCTGTATGCTGTCGGCTATACAGCTTACCAATCAATTGCCGTTTTTGCCTACTGCTGTTATGCATGTGGTTCCGGTAATAGTTGTTTGGGGGGCATATCAATTTATAAAAACAAAAAAAATGAAACATCTGCAGCGCGGGCTTTTATGGGCGCTCGTTATGGTTGTGTATTATTATGTTTTCCTTTTCCCATCTTTTGTTATAACCTTTGAATGTTTTGGATTGAATGACGGGAAATCTTTTTTTACACACCTGTCTTATTTGATTGCAGCAACAAAATACGAACTTACCAGTACGGTTTTAGTTACAAGTTTATATGTAGTAAAAATTGATGCAGAAAAACAATTGGCGTATGCAAATAAAAATCTGGAAGCGCTCATCGGGCAGCGTACAGCCGAACTTAAGCAGGTTAATGAGGAATTAACAAAACTGAATGATATACTGTTTGAATCAAATACAGACCTTGAAAAAAAAGTTGCTGAACGTACGGAAAAGATTCGGCTTCAACTGATTCAGCTCAATACATATGCCTATATGAATTCGCATGAAGTACGCGGCCCCTTGGCCAGGATTATGGGTTTGAGTATTTTATTGAAACAGGAGAAAGACCCAGATGAACAAACTTTTTTAGCTGAAAAAATATTATTCTCCTGCGAAGAGCTGGATGAAATTATACAACGTATGAATCTGCTGCTGCAGAGCGATAAAGAATGATGTCGTTTATGTGACTTATTGTTTTCTCTTTATTCCGATTACATTAGGAATCTCCCAATATACCGTGTTTGTATTGTTTTCATTAAAACCGGTTTCATAACTTCCCATTTTTTGTACGGATTTTTTCGGATGTGAAAGCATTGGAACCTAATAAATTGCTTTTGAAGGATAAAAAAAGAAGGGCAGATTATTATATGTTCATCGTATCGGGCCCGCGCCATGTGAAGTGGGTCAAAGCAATCGAAATAAAAGAAATCGAATAATGTAGAGGCGCAATTCATTAGACGTCTCTTAAAAGTAATAATTCGCATCTTCAACCTGTGATTGCCCGTTATATTTCCTATCTTCATTAAAAAAAGTGCATGATTTTCAATACAAGACAATGGGTTAAACCCGAAGATCTCAATCCGAACGGAAGTTTGTTTGGCGGGAAATTATTGGCGTGGATTGATGAAGAACTGGCATTGTTTGCCATCATTGAACTAAATAACCCAAGAATTGTTACCAAGTTTCTGTCTGAAATAGATTTTAAGAGTTCTGCCAAACAAGGCGATATCATTGAAATCGGTATTGATATTGTGAAATATGGAAGAACATCTATAACGTTGACCTGTCAGGCAAGAAACATTATGACCAAAGACATTATTCTTACCATAGAAAAAATAACAATGGTTAGTCTGGATGAAAATGGAGTGCCCACGCCACATGGTAAAACAGCGCATCAATAATATTTCGTGTATCCAATCTGTTCGTAGAAATCACAGCTATGTCTATATCTTTTCCTGAGAAATCAATCTTCATCTGCGACGGCAGTAAATGCGGGCGCCATAAAGAAGTGCGGAAACATTTAAAAGAAGCCATTAAAGAACATCATCTTAAAGATCGTGTTGAGATCTTTAAGATGGAATGTTCGGATCGCTGCAAACATGCACCGGTGCTTTGTGTGCAGCCCGCTAATGAATGGTATTCCGAAGTAACGCTTAGAGATGCAGACAAAATAATTACGGATCTGCTTACATAAAAAAGCCTTTCCCGCAATCTGCAGGAAAGGCTTTTTTATGAAATACTTCTGTATGTTATGATTCAATGATTTTTTTACCACTGATCTTACCGATTTCTTTGTCAAGTAAAAACTTGCCTGAATCGCTGTTCACATCAATCAATTCAAATAATTCTAATGCTCTTCTGGCATTCGCTTCTTCTTCACGTTGTTCTTTTACAAACCACATGATGAATTCTTCTGTAGCATAATCATTTGATTCGCGGCATTTCGCAACAATCTTATTGATTGAATTTGATACAGCAATTTCACCTTGAAGTGCCATTTCAAATACATCTTTAATGGAATTGTATTCCTGTGCCACATCTGATACAAAAGGAGTGATGGCGGTACCGCCAACATCATTGATGTACTTGAATATTTTTAAGAAATGAGAACGTTCTTCTTCAGCCTGATGATATAAATATTCAGCAGATTGTAAAAATCCATTTCTTTCCAGCCATGAAGCCATTGCCAAATATTTGTTAGAAGCTTCTGCCTCCATTTTACACTGCGCGTTTAATATAATTTCTATCTCTTCTTTTAACGAAGTACGAAGTCTTACTAAATCTTTCATCTTAGTATCGGATTAAATTCAACAATTAATATAATTGATATACAAGTATACTAACAATATTGACGTTTAGTTCAATATTGGTAATAACCGGATGGAATTTGTAATAAATCTAAATTAGTTTTTTAAAGAACAGCGTGATCGCCGAGTGTTTCGTGCAGCACAGAGTTCAGCTCCAGCGCAAATTTTGTTCCGTCTAATAACTCACGCAGCTGAATGATTTCGCACAATGTAAACTGTTTTGAGATGCCGTTCTTCGGAGATTCGATCCACTCGAAATCATATTCATCCGAAAGGTTAAAAATCATTTCATGGATGTTTACTGTTTTTACAGTACGGCGGAAAATAAAAAAATCCCGAACCTTAAACGAAGCACTGATATCCCCAAACTGCAAGCAAATACGATCTGTAACATCACACTGAAATGTTGCGCCTTTACTTGTTTTGTACAATTCTGTCAGTTGGGTATCGAACTGTTCCGTCATCACACATTGGAGTTAAATTCTGTGCCAAAAATACGGAGAAAATGCTTAAATACCTAAAATTATTTATAGTTAGTCTAAATAAGGTATTTTTATTATGTGTCTAATAATCAATATACTATACATTCAGTTTGAAAAACATTGATTTTAAATTTAAAAATCTGTGAAATTATACCGGCTTTGGGCTATTTTCAAATAGATGTTACGTCAACCCTAAAAGCAGTGCCGCTTAAATCCGTCAGAAATAAAGATTCCTGATTTGTAAAGTACAAATCAGGAATCAGATTGAAATTGTATAGTTATAGGATTAAAATTTTTGAATTTTTTGCAAGGATACCTGGTTATCCGTTGTTTGTATTTTTAATAGATACATGCCATTAGGTTGAGATGACAGATCGAGTAGCTGTGATTCGTCAGTAATGTATTTTTGCTGTAGTATCTGTCCAACGCTATTCATGATCGTTATATGGATATTTTGAGCGGCCTGATTTTTAATTTTTATAGTAAGCTCTCCCGCTGTTGGATTTGGATATACAACTATATTTTCAGAAGAAATAGCTTCATGCACTTTCAACGACAGATTGCAATCTACCAAAACAGGCAAATTGGTATTTGTAGTAGTACCATTCCCTAATTGACCAGAATAGTTATAGCCCCATGTCCAAAGTGAGCCATCGGTTTTAATTGCAAGTAGAAAAGAATAGTTTATTGAAATGTGTTGCCATTGATTGTCTGTTCCAATCTGAATGGGTAAAGTACTATTGGTAGTGGTACCATTCCCAAACTGACCGGAATTGTTATCTCCCCAAACCCATAAAGTGCCATCCGATTTTAGCGCAAAAGATGTATTTCCATCTGAAGAAATAGTTTTCCAATTATTGTCTGTTCCGATTTGTACCGGACTTAAACGATCCGTTGTTGTTCCATCGCCTAATACTCCGGCATAATTATATCCCCATGCCCAAAGAGAACCATCTGTTTTTATTGCAAATGTATTTGACCCGGCGGCATAAACAGATTTCCAATTCGTAGCAGTTCCTACTTTGGTAGGAGCATTTTTGGTAGTTGTTGTTCCAATTCCTAATCGACCGTTATTGTTGCTGCCCCAAGCCCACAAACTGCCATCTGTTTTAATGGCCATTGTGTGAAAGGCTCCCACGGAAACGTAAGCCCAGTCTGTTGCTGTGCCAATTTGAATGAACGTTTTTACATTCGAACCCGTAGTTCCCTTACCTAACTGTCCTTCAAAATTACGTCCACAGCCCCATAACGTTCCGTTATTTTTAATAGCAAATGTATTGTATTGCCCAGCTGAAACAGCCATCCAGTCATTATCAACACCAATTTGAGTTGGAACAAGCATTTTTGTTAATGATCCATTACCTAATTGCCCTTCGCTGTTCCAGCCCCACGTCCAGATGCTGCCATCTTTTTTTAGTCCGATGCAATGTGAGTTGCCTGAAGATATTTTCAGCCAGCCTTTTGCTGTGTTGAATTGTGACGGGATAGATTTGTTGTCAGTTGTATTATCACCGAGTTGGCCCGAGCTATTACTTCCCCAGCTCCAAAGCGTACTATCAGCTTTCATTGCAATGACAAAACTAGAACCAGCCTCTATTTGAAGCCAGCAAGGCTGAGCATAAAGCGTCAGGTTTGAAAAAATAACACATAGTAAAATGAAATAGTTACGCATACGTATTAAAAGTTAAAATATAAAATGTTATTGTTAGGTTGTCGTTTTGTATTTATCCTGCCTTCTCAGACAATTCCAGCCAACGTAATGTCTTATTCTCAAGGTCTCTGTCGAGTGCTTCCAGTTCTTTCGACCATTGCGTGATATTTGCACCTGAATCCGGAGATGAAAGTTTTTCGATCAGAACATTTTTCTTTTGCTCACTCGCTTCAATCTCTTTCTCCAGGTCTTCAAATTCCTTCTGTTCCTTGAACGAACGTTTGGAGTTATTCTTTGATTCCTTTTGCGCGGCTGCTTTCGCTGCTTCCTTTACTTCGGGTTTGCGCGATGTTTCAATGGCTTCTTCCAGTTCGTAACGGTAGTCGGTATAGTTACCCGGATACTCGCGCATTACACCTTCGCCTTCAAAAACCAGTAAGTGATCAACCAGCTTATCCATGAAATACCTGTCGTGGGAAACAATGATCAGACAGCCTTTATAGTTTTCCAGGTAATCTTCCAGTACACTCAAAGTAGAAAGATCCATATCATTGGTCGGCTCATCGAGAATCAGGAAGTTAGGCTGACGAACAAGGATCGTGAGTAAATGCAAACGCTTTTTCTCACCGCCGCTTAGTTTTTCAATAAACTCATACTGGCGCGATGGTTCAAACAGGAAACGTTTCAGCAGGGCAGAAGCACTCAGATCTTCGCCGTTACCCGTCTGAAACTGTTCCGCGATCTCGGTTACCAGTTCAATAACTTTTTGTCTCGGTTTAAACGTTAAGCCTTTTTGTGTATAATAACCCAGGTGAATGGTTTCACCGGTGATGATTTCTCCGGAATCGGGCTGGATCGCACGGTTGATCAGCTGTAACAAGGTAGTTTTACCGCTGCCATTCTTTCCGATGATACCCAGTTTTTCGTTTTTTCTGAAAATATAATTGAAGTCTGTAAGAATTTTTTTCTCACCAAACGCTTTATTTACATGATGCAGTTCAAGAATTTTATTTCCCATCCGTCGGCTGCTGAAATCGAGCTGCACATCGCCTTGTCCGGCTTCTTTCAACTGATCTCTATTGCCTTCCATAGAATGAAATGCTTCGATCCGGTATTTTGCTTTTGTACCGCGTGCCTTTGGCTGACGGCGCATCCATTCGGCTTCTTTGCGTAAGGTATTCGTTACTTTTTCAAGCGAAGCGTTGCGGATTGCTTCTTCTTCAGCCTTGCGTTCTAGATATTCCGGATACTTGGTGCGGTACATCTGAATTTTACCGCCTTCCAGTTCAAGAATACCATTGGCAACTTCATCCAGAAAATACCTGTCGTGGGTAATAAACAATAATGTCTGTTGAGAAGCTTTTAATAATTCTTCCAGCCATTCGATCATGTCCAGATCCAGGTGGTTGGTCGGTTCATCCATCAGCAATACATCCGGTTCCTGCAGCAAGACACGTGCAAGCGCGACGCGACGCTGCTGGCCGCCCGAAAGATTCTGAACTTCAAGATTTGCATCCTGCAAACCGAGTTTGGAAAGAATACGTTTCGCTTTGTCTTCAAACTCCCAGGCCTGCAACGCATCCATCATCGTGATGGCTTTTTCCATATCATCGCTGTCAAGCGTTACCATAGATTCTTCGTACAGCATGATCGCTGTGCAGATATCCTTGCGGCTTTCAAGTGCTACTTCTATGATTTTTTTACCCGCAGGTAAAATCGGGTCCTGTTCCAGATATCCTACGGTAGCACTTTTGTGAATAGCAATAACACCGGCGTCTGCCTGTTCAAGCCCCATCACGATTTTAAGCAGGGTTGATTTACCGGCGCCGTTTCTGCCAACGATAGCAACTTTTTCACCTTTACTTAAGCCCAGCGTAATACCGTCAATAAGTTTTTTGTCGCTGAAAGCTTTAGAAAGATTGTCAATGGAAAGGATGTTCATTTATTAATTATGAATTATAAATTATGGATTATAAATTATGAAAGGTCCAAGACCTGCCAAGACTAGCGTCAGTAAAAGGATTTGTTATTCATTTCAATCCTGCACATAAATGTGCCGGCAATGAAGCGCGACCGTTCTCATTTAAAGTGCAGCTGTGCTTCATTGCTGTTTGGCTGTAGCCAACGGTTTTTTAATTGTTTGTTATATTCGCGCTGTCGCCTTTTGCCTTAAGCTTTGAGCCCTCCGCTTTATTTAAACAGTTTCTTCTTCCTGATCTCCAGTTCAAAGTCTGCAACCACATTCATGTAATGGATGTAGGCGTCATGCGGACTTGCAAACGGACTGAAGTATTGATGTACTTCGCCATCGCTGTAGCCTTTGGTGCTCATGTAATAGAAGTGATCCGATGTCTGAAGTTTCGACCATTTATCGGTATGTCTTCTGATTTGCATTTTCCGGATCAGCGGTTCCAGGCTGTATATTTTTTCCAGCGCTTCTTTTTGCATGCTGTTCTGATACCAGGCAGAAAGATTTTTTTCAATATCCGCCCAGGAGATTGTTTCATGTGCATCATACACATCATGAATTTCCAGGTTGTCAATCACCTCAGAAGGGGTCATGAAATCAATACCATGTGTATCAATCAGCATGCCGGGCAGTTTGCGCAGAAACGTAAAGATACCGCTATTCTTCTTCTGATGCTCACCAAATGTCTCATAGTCGACATAAATAGTCGCATTTTCATGTTTTTTGAGGCTCTTTTTGATCCAGGAGGTATATTTTTCAACTGTCAAAGGATACCCCTTCCAGTTTTTATCAGAAAAACGAAAGGCAAGATCATCGGATAATTTACAGTTGCGCAGAATAACAGGGAAGGATGTATGCGCCGGACTATACACTTTATTAGTACTCATGGTGCCCAGCAATTTCTGTACACCTTCGGTAATCATGCCTTTTAAGCCCAGTTCTTTTATAGTTGCGGCAATGTCGTTGTTGTGGATCAGTTCGGTATTGCGGAATACTTCTGTCTGATAACCAAATGTCGAACGTATTAATTTGCGGTGTGTATCAACCTGAATTAAAAATTCTTCCTTTGAAAAAATACTGCTTAAGCTGTGGTAATAGGTTTCGGCAAGAAACTCTACACAGTCGGTCTTCGCCAATGCTATAAATGAATCAATAACATCGGGCCGGTATAGCTTGAATTGTTCAATCGTTGTACCGCTGATGGAAAAAGCGACACGAAACAAGCCTTTGTATTTTTTGATCTGTTGAAGAAGGATCTTATTGGTTGGCAGATAACAGAGGTCGGCCACGCGGTCAACCACTAATTTATTATGTGCGGCGTCTTCGTAGGAATGATTTTTCCCGATATCAAAAAAAGTGTATGGATTGATCCTGAAAGGTTGATGTACCTGAAAACAAAGCGTAACCGAACGCATAGAGAATTGTATTAAGCTAAGAGTTCGTTGTAGATGTCTTTTATTTCAAGGGCTGCATTTTCCCAGGTGCAATATTCTAAATCGAAATGAGCGTTTGTTGAAATCGTTTTTGCAAAGGACGGATCGTTTAAGAGCATCAGAATGTAATGCGCCATTTTATCTACGTCCCAGAAATCTACTTTAAGCGCGCCGATCAACACTTCTGAAACACCGGATTGTTTGGATACAATACACGGTACGCCAAACTGTGCGGCTTCCAGTGCCGATAAACCAAACGGTTCAGATACTGAAGGCATACAATAGACATCTGCCATGGCAAGCAGATCGTGAATTTTTTCTTTACTTAAAAAACCGGTGAAGTGAACATTTAAGCCTAACTGTTTATGCGCACCGGTTTCAATCAATTCCTTTAGCTTATCGCCTGTGCCCGCAACAACAAAGCGCGCCAACGGGTATTCCTTTAATACTTTGGACGCAACTTCAATAAAATATTCCGGGCCTTTCTGGTGCGTAACGCGGCCAATAAATAAAACGATTTTTTCAGGGAACGGTTTTTCTATTTTGAATGGCGTTATTTTTTCAACGCCGTTATGTACCGAATGTATTTTACGTGGATTAATGCCGTATTCTTTAACCGCAATCGTTCCGGTATAATCGCTTACCGGAAGAATAGCGTCGGCCATTTCCATCGCATGTTTTTCTACCTGGTATACCCAGTTGTTTCCCGTTCCGGGATTTCTGTCGTATTCAAGCGAGTGTATGTGCAGTACCAGCGGTTTGCCTGTACGTTGTTTAATTTCAACGCCGGCAAGCATCGTCATCCAGTCGTGGCAATGGATCACATCAAAATCCCATTCCATACACATGTCTGCACTGACGGTAGCATATTCAATTACTTTTTGAATGGTATCACTGCCATACAGATTTTCGATCTGAAAGGGTTTATAAAATTCAGATCGGGAAACTTTCTGTTTTTTAACCTTCTGTACTTTTTTAGTTGTTATTTCAGGTTCTGCAACTGTCTGATAGGGTAAGATAGTTGACGGAAGCGTGTATACATTTTCCAGTTCTGCATAAAAATCGGTTTGAAAATCCTCGCGGATCCGGATGCGTTCCTGTTGATTTAATCCAATAATATCCACCTGGTTCAGCAGGACAGAAGGGTCACTTTTTGGTAGAATTAAGGTAAGGTCTACTTGTTTGGACAGGGCTTTACTTAAACCAAGGCAGGCTACCCCCAATCCACCATTAATAATTGGCGGAAACTCCCAACCCAACATCAAAACCTTTGTTTTTTTCATAGCAGCGAATAGAATTTCATACAAAGGACAAAATTCCTATTCTTAAAAATACATTGCGAACAGCTAAAAACCTACCATAAACAGCTGAAACTTTAAAAAAGACTATCATTCTTTCAAGTTATTGAAACATTAGCCTGCGATTGTAAGAAAAATACAAATATTAGGTTCGCAATAGCCTTTTTTTTATCCTATTTTAGTGGATAGAAACTGATATATACCAGAAAGAAGAGTTTGTATGGAAAGTTACATGAATATCAATCACGACAAGCAGGTTTCTCAACAGCATGCCGGTGTCGTGGAAAGATGGGAAAAAATAGATAATCGTTTTTATTTCTACGGCCCGCAAACGGTTTTAGAGGTTAAAGTTGTTTCTGATACAGTTTTACGTTTTCGTTTTTCAGCATTGGGCAATTTCAGCAGAGATTTTTCCTATTCACATGCACACACGTATCAGGAGTCTATTGAAAAGCTGGAGATCAGTGAAGAAGAAGAATACTTTTCCATAAAAACAGCTAAAATTGATTGCGAAATTCAGAAAGAGCGCATGCTCATTAAAATACTGGACAAAAAAGGGCTTGTAATTTCTGAAGATGAAAAGGGCTTTCACTGGGAAGAACATAAAAAGTACGGAGGGGAGATTGTTTTCAATACCCGTAAAGGCCAGGCCAGCGAACACTTCTATGGCTTAGGCGATAAATCTGCCGATAACGATATCCGCGAAAAACGTTTTGAGAACTGGGGGAAAGATACGTATGCCTACGGCAAGGATACAGATCCGCTCTACAAAAACATTCCGTTCTTTATCGGCCTGCATCATAAAGTAGCTTACGGTATTTTCTTTGATAATACATTCCGTACTTATTTTGATTTTGGATTCGAACGCAAGAATGCAACGTCATTCTGGGCAGACGGGGGTGAAATGAATTATTATTTCATTTATGGTCCGGAGCTGCTCAATGTAGTGGAAACGTATACCAACATGACCGGTAAGCCTGAATTGCCGCCGCTTTGGGCGTTGGGCTTTCATCAATGTAAATGGAGTTACTATCCGGAAAAACAGGTGCGTGAAATTACAAGTGAATTCCGCACACGCAGAATCCCCTGTGATGCCTTTTATCTGGATATTGATTATATGGATGGCTTCAGATGCTTTACGTGGCATCCCGAACATTTCTCTAATCCCAAAGGCATGATTTCCGATCTTGAAAAACAAGGCTTCAAAACCGTTGTGATCATTGATCCGGGTATTAAAATAGATCCCAATTACCGCATTTATAAAGAAGGTCTGGAAAAAGGATATTTCTGCAAACGTATGGATGGCCCGTTAATGAAGGGCGCCGTGTGGCCGGGAGAATGTAACTTTCCCGATTTCACCCGCGCGGAAGTGCGTGAATGGTGGGCTGGTTTATTTGATGAACTGATGGATACCGGCGTGCGCGGCGTGTGGAACGACATGAACGAGCCGGCGGTATTTGAAATAGAAACATTCCCCGATGATGTGCGCCACGATTACGATGGTGATCCATGCAGCCATAGAAAAGCGCATAATGTTTACGGGATGCAGATGGCGCGTGCAACCTATGAAGGCGTAAAGAAATTCGGACATAACAGACGTCCGTTTGTAATTACACGTTCCGGTTATTCCGGCCTGCAGAAATATTCTTCTGCGTGGACAGGCGACAACGTTGCTTCATGGGAACACTTGTCTATAGCAAACAGTCAGTGTCAGCGGTTAAACGTATCGGGCGTTTCTTACTGCGGCTCCGACATCGGCGGCTTTATCGGTTCACCATCCGGCGAATTATTTGTGCGCTGGATTCAGCTTGGGATCTTCCATATGTTCTGCCGCGTGCACTCATCCGGTGACCACGGCGATCAGGAACCATGGTCGTTTGGCCTGGAAGTAGAGTTGCTTACAAAGAAATTTATTGAGCTGCGTTATCAGCTGCTTCCCTATATTTATACAACATTTTATCAGCATGTAAAAACGGGTGTACCAACGCTGCGTCCCTTGCCATTTGTAGCACAGGAAGATTCTGAAACATACAACAGGCAGGATGAATTCTGCATGGGCGACAACCTGCTGGTTTGCCCGATCCTGGCAGAAAAAGTTGATGGCCGCTGGGTGTATCTGCCCGAAGGCAAGTGGTATTATTACTGGGATGATAAAGTGCATGAAGGCAACCAGGAAGTATGGGCCGAAGCGGCACTGGATCGGATTCCGTTGTTTGTAAAAGCAGGCGCAGTAATTCCGATGGCGCCGATCATGCAGTATGTAGGTGAGTTTGATCCCGAACAGTTATTCCTGCATGTATATGCAAGTGCGGAAGAACATACAAGTTATTTGTATGAAGACAAAGGGGATGGCTACGAGTATACACAAGGCGAATCGTCATATAAAACGTTTGTAACAGCAAGCGAAAAGAAATCGTATACCATTACGCAGCGTATTGATGGTACGTATGATCCGGTATATAAATCCTACGAGATCATGGTGCATGGATTGAGCTTTACACCTAAAAGCTGTGAGGTAGACGGGGAGAAGGTACACATGGATGTCATTAACCCGGATAAGAACCTGATCCGTTTTGACGCAGGCAAAGCGTTTGCAAAGATTGTAATTAAGGGCTAATTATTCCTATTTAAAAAAGGCGTTCTTCTATTATTTAGAAGAACGCCTTTAAAACCGAATTACTGGATTTAGTATTTAACCACTTTTGAAGTATATACTTCGTCTTCGGCAATAAGCTGAAGAATGTACATTCCTGCTGGTAATGCTTCAATGTTCAATGTAATAGATGATCCGCTTAGATTCATTGCTTGCTGAAACATCACAGTACCATTTTCATTCGTTAATTTAACTAGACCTGTTCCTGCAGAAGTTACCAGATCAACACTAACGATATTTTTTGCTGGGTTAGGATACGCACGAAGTATTGCAGATTTTGTTGCACTAAACACTCCTGTACTGGTTGATATTTTTTGAACTGTTACAGAGGCATCTTCTATCGTTGCAGGGTTTCCATCTATGGTAACCGGAATGGAAGTTGTTGTTCCTGCTAAACTTGTTCCGCCATACTCCGGAATAACTGAATATGCACCGGCTATGACATTTACAAATTTGTATCTTCCGCTTGTATCTGTTTGGGTATATGAAATTTTATTCCCGTTTGCATCTGCAAGGTAAACGATTGCATGTACCGCCGGTGTACCGGAAGTAGTTTGTATACGTGCAGCAGCAAGTGATGTATGGTCTACATAGACAATACCAGTGATGGTATCCAGCCCTGTATTCCAGAATGAATTTGTGCTTACGTAAGGAGTTAATGAAATTGGATAAGAGCTATTATCAGAAACGGTTATTACCTGTGCATTTTGCCAATCTTGAGTATCACCTAAATAAGTAGGTAAGAAATTGCTTTGGTAGATTGAGTTGTCTGTTGGAGTAGCTAGTAAGATATATTTACCCGTAACTACATTATCGAATGCATATGTACCAGCATCTGAAGGTTTGATTGAATCTGCTTCAGCAAGATATAATTCTGAGCCTTCTTTTTTGTATAAGGCAACCAATCCATTGTCTAGTGTATTTACTCCAGCTTTTATTGTTCCTGTAAGTGTATACGTTGTGCCGAATTTTACAGATAGTACATCTGAAACATAGCAAATTGTATTTAATCCGGAAAGCGTTAAATATACAATTCCGTTTTGTAGATCAAGGGTTGATGGTGTATAGATTGTTGATAATGCGTTGGCGTTGCTGAATGTACCTGTACCTGAAGAAAACCATTGCACGCCAGGCGTTGCAAAACTTGTTCCGTTTAATGTAACAGATGTGCCAGTGATAAGCTGATCCGGACCGGCATGTAAAACGGGCGCAGAAGCGCCAAGCGTTGTTACTGTCATTGCGTCTGTGGCTGAGGCATTGCACATTCCGGTAGTTGTGAGGGTAAGTGTAACAAAACTATTGGCGATATCAGCATCAGAGAATATATAGGAAGTGCTGAGATAGTTAGAACCGGGATTAAATGTTCCGGTACCGCTGGATGTCCAGATACCACCTGTTGCATTTGTAACAGTGCCATAGCATGCAGCCATACTTCCGCATATTGTTTGATCTGAACCTGCGTTTGCTGTTGCTGCAATATCTTTCAGAAAAACTCTTTTAGTACCAGATTGTGACAGGCACCAATTTGTTCTTGGTGTAGTTGCAGTTAGCCAGTAACCTTCCAGCAATTGATCTGCCGCTGATGGTGTGTAAACAGGTGTTAGAGACGTAGGATCTGAAAATGTTCCGGTACCTGAAGTAGTCCATATTAGCGTACCTGCCTGAAGATGTGCAACCGGATAAATAATCGCGCCAGGACATACTACTGTATCGGATCCAACATTTAAGCCGGCGTTTGAGGTAGTACGTATTGTTAAATGATCTGTCGCAGTTGGGCAGAGTCCATTACTGATTGTAGTTGCTGTAAGTGTTACCACACCTGTAAAATTTGCTACATCTTCATTGGATAATGTGTAATATACAGAAGTTGCGTTTGTTGTTGATGGAGCACTAAATGTACCGGTACCTGATGTAGACCAAGTGACGCCGCTTGTACCTGTGTATGCTGGTGTAAGGGTTACAACATCTTTGCATACAGTCTGATCTGCACCAGCGTTCACAGATGCAGCGATGCTGAAAATGTCCACTTGCAATGTATCTCTTCCTTCGGGACATGAACCATTGCCAGTAGTTTGTACCATTAAATGTACATTGCCTGCTAAAATATCTGCAGTAGAAGGCTGGTAGGTCGGATGTAGATCCGTTGTGCTTGAAAAGGTACCTGTTCCGGATGTAGACCAGATAACACCTGTTGCATTTGTCAAGGAAGACCCGGTTATACTTACAGACGCAGTTTGACAGGATACTAAGTTAGGTCCTCCATATACTTCATTGGGCGGAATATAGTTTATAACAACTTCATCTGTGTCGCTTGCATAACCACAAATAGGATCATTTGCACGTATTATTGCCCATAGCCGAACAGATCCATTTAATTGATCCGCATTAGTCGGAGTATATTTAGTCGTAAGATCATTTTCATTAGCTAATGCACCAGATCCCAGAGCAACCCAATGGAACGACTCTGCATTGGTTGCAGTAGCAGTTAATGTAAGCGCGCCGCAGCCTGTCTGGTCTGCTCCTGCATCTACATTTAATAGAGGAGCAGTGTGAAAGGTTATAATCGAAACAGCTGTTTTAGAAGCGCAATTACCGGTACCTGTTACACTTAAATCTACCGAGCCTGCAGTAATATCTGCTGTAGAAGGTATATAGTAGGCCGTAAGGCCATTATTTGACAGGTCGGAAAATGTACCTGTACCGCTGGTTGTCCATTGATAAGTATCATACCCTGTTCCATTTCCTTGTATTAAGAATGATGACCACGAGTCACAAACTGTAGTATTCGCTCCAGCATCAATGGTACATTGGGCGTTAGTTTGCAAGGATGAAAATAAAGTAAGACTGAGCATCCAAAGTAAAAACTTTTTCATAGATGAAATTTTATTTTTAAAATGTAATTATAATTTAAATGTAGGGCTTTATAATTCTTTAATCAATTCTTATTGTTGATATTTCGGGTCATTGCAAGAATTTTTTTAATCTGAATAGAAGTTATTTGATTATTTTGGTTTTTAGTATCCCCGTCCGCACCGCTATCATTTAATGATCCGAAAACAATGCGGGTCACCAACAATCAGCTATCTAAAAATTTACAGCTATGGAAGTAGAGGGGGAGTCCTTAGCTCTCTTAGCTCTTCGGAATTTGCATTCGCCGCGGTGTACCGAAGCCAGATAAAAAAAGGATTTGCAATCTATATAGTATGCACATTCAACATACAACAATATAAGCACTCTTATTTTTAACCCGCTCACCCTCACTGCCCTCAATATTCCCGCTAGGAATTCCCCGTAAAAATCACTAATTATTCCCGGAAAAGGTATATACGGCGTACCAGAGATCAGATACGTTTGTTTTTAACCATAGATGACCCCGCATACAGACCATATATTCGCTGTTCATTACACTCTTCTCACCTCGGTCTGTGGCACACAGAACGAAACTGCTCTTATTAGTAAGCATGATGGGAACATTTTGAAATATGAATGAAGGAGCCTGATGTGAATGCAACGTTAGATCTGCTGTGGCACACAGACAATAGAGATGGCTTGGACGATATGCCTGAAGGGCTTAGTGAACATAACCTGATGAATTTTAACTATTCATAATAATAACTATGAAAAAAGATTTTGGTTTTTTCAAAACAAAAATGCCTGAAACAAGAAAGGCAGATTTTTATTTAGGCTGTCTGGATGGTTATTTCTCCGTACGCTGTAGTGCAGCAAATCCAATACACGTTAACAGATACACTTCCGATGCGGCGCACAACCCGTTGTTGTGAGATGTTACATTACAGTTATTTTAACGAATGCCAAAGAAAAAGCACACTCCAACATGATTACACGGCTTACAAACGTCATACATAAATTAGCAGCAAAGCCACAACACCTATTCCTCACAGACAGTATAGGAGCGCTGCTTACGGCATTCTTGTTGTTCGTTGTATTGAGAACATACAATGAATCTGTTGGAATGCCTGAACGTATATTGACATACCTGTCGATTATAGCAACGGTTTTCTCGATCTATTCCGCAGCCTGTTTTTTATGGGTAAAAGGAAATTTCATACCATTTGTAAGCGTAATAAGCATAGCAAACATTTTTTATTGTGTGTTGACAATGATACTTGTTATACGATACTACCCAATGCTTACACGTGTCGGGATAACCTATTTTATATCAGAGATACTGATTATTTGTGTACTTGTTTACATAGAAGTTCAGGTTGCCAAAGCAATCAAACAACATGCAATTGCCGACACCCCTTGAGTCCATTGTGGTTAACGTGTACCACTGCCTGCGCGCACTTTTTTTTAGGTACACTATCCGAATAACCATTGGATCTGAATACATGCCATAGCTTTTTTGACTATTTTGAACGCACAATTATTTCCGCCTGATAAGTGCCTTCAACAGGTTATATAATGGACTACCATTCAATTCTTTTAATTTTTGTGCTGGGCGTTCTGGCTTTTTTATATTCATCTATCGGGTACGGCGGTGCCATTGGGTATTTAGCGGTTATGGCTTTGTTTGGAGTTGCACCTGTAATGATGAAAACATCTGCGTTGATTATGAATTTAGCAGTGGCAGCAGCATCCTTTATTGGATTTTACAGGGGCGGTTATTTCAAGCTCAAATTGTTTTGGCCCTTTGCCATCACAAGTATTCCTATGGCTTATCTGGGCGGTATGATGACCCTGTCAGACAGTATTTACAGGAAAATTTTAGCTGTTTGTTTATTGATTTCAATTGTACGGTTGCTGTATCAGTTCAGGCAGGCAAACCAGGAGACGAAAGAAATACCAATCGGCACAGCCCTGGTTACAGGCGGGTTGATTGGGCTTCTGTCCGGTGCCATTGGCCTTGGCGGCGGAATCATTTTAAGTCCGCTCATGCTGCTGATGCGTTGGGCAACGTTTAAAGAAACGGCAGCCGTTTCTGCGCTTTTCATTTCTGTAAATTCATTATCCGGACTATTCGGGCAAATCAACAAAGGAGGCATTCACCTCACGCACAACTTACAATATGCGGTGGCAGCAACAATCCTGGGCGGACTGCTAGGTTCGTACTGCGGCAGTCAAAAGTTCAACGTACCCACATTAAAATATCTATTGGCCATCGTACTAACCATTGCAAGCTTCAAATTGATGTTTGCATAGTACCGTATCAGATGCTATTATGAGCATCCTTCGCTGTTGTTTAGGACATCACACCACAGCATGATTGCATGATACTAAAATGATATTTTACGGAACCCTAGCAGCTGATAAACCGTTTAAATCCGTACGATTTTTTATTTCACAATTGAATTTTTTAATGAATTACCCTCATGTGATTACTGATCACATCATTTACAGAACCCGTTCGCCAGGGCGAAACACGCGGAACATACCCGGAATACAGGCGGAATATACCCGGAATATACACTGAATATATATGCTTGCATGTACCTTTTTGTATACACTTCAATAAACTTTGGTATGCTTTCGCCGTTGATGATGTTCCTGCCCGCACGGATATTATTTAATGAATAGGAAAACAATGCGGGTCACCAACAAGTGGGTAATAGGCTAAAAATTTAGGAATCTTTAAATTTATTAAGCCACCTCAATCCGTTATTATGTCTCGCCGAGGGAGTAACTATATATCAGATCGATTATAGTTTTTATTTCTTATTTCTTATTTATAAAGACTTTATTTGTTGGGATAGTTTGAATGTGTGATTTTTTAGATTCTTGCTGTTCTGTTTTATATTGTTTTTGTTCAGTTTTAAATTGATCTTCACTTTGATTGATCTGGTAAATAGCTACAACAATGGATATAATTAAACCGGCAACTGATAGAAATATACCTGTTCTTGCAAAGAAATTTGCTTTTTTAGCTTCCTTCTTTGCTTCTTTTGACTCTTGTAATGAATGCTGCAATTCTTTATACTCAAGTAATCCTAACATAGAATCTAAAGAAGCTATCTTTCTATAATGCTCATTAGATAAGCTAGGTTCTTTTGTTATTTCTCTATAAAGTGCTTTCAGACGTTCATCAATAACCCATATTTTTACAACATTGAGTATATAGTGTTTGTACTCAAAAAATGAAACTCCTTCAATCCAATTTATATGAAAAAAGTTTAAAGACAATATGTATATATCAGTATCAGAAGTTGATTTAAATTCATTATGATTAAGTATTACATCAGCTAATTGATTTTCTTTTGTGAGCTGTGTGTACGAGTCTATACTTATCTGTAAATTTCTAACAGTAAAATTCTTACTATCATAATAAGGTAACTGATGACAATTAGTAAGCTCTTGATATTTTAATCTTACCTGATCATTAAACTTTAAATCTTCAAAAATTTTAAAATTTAAGTCTGGATTATTAAAAGTGTATATGTAATCAGCCAATTGTTTATATGAACAAGATTTATTCGGTTGTTTATATATCCAGTTATAACATTCTATCAGTAATTGATCCATTATTATTTATAAGAGCAAATAAGATGAAATTACAATTATAGCTATTTTAAAAAACTAATGTATCTCCGTTATTATTTTCCGTGCGCACCGGTATTTTTAATGAGCAAACAATACGGGTCACTAAAACCAAACTAAGTTAAATACCTGTTACCTTACTTAACGAAACACCTAAAGCAATAGCAATTTCATAAAGGGAAAAAATAGTTGGGTTAACTTTGCCGCTTTCAATTTTTTCAATAGCCTGCCTGTCTTTATTACATGCCCTTGCCAGATCAGATTGAGACCAGCCTTTGTGTTCACGCAATTCAATGACACGTAATCCAATTCTTTTTTGTACTTCTTGTTTTTCCACCCCACAATGTCCCAACTTTAACACACAAAAGTGTCATATTAAAAGTTGACAATGCCATTTGTTTGTCATATTATTGTATGACAAACAAATGAATGCTATGGATATGGAAACTAACAATACAAAATCAATAAAAGATGAAGTAATAACACTTCTTTTGGCAGATATGAAAAGCCGAAGGCTACTTATGGGCCTTGAATCTACGGGACTTGTTACAGATGATTATAATTCAAATCTGGTAGATCTTATTTTTTATAAGCTGGATGTATCCAAACAGCATGAAACCAATATGTGGAACTGGTATGAAGATACGATCTATACCTTGCTTGAAATCGATATGCATTATTTCCGGGTGCATCAGGAATTTTTAGCCCATAAACTCTATGACGCCATTATGGAGAAGAAAAATCAACTTGTCAATAAATTACCCGATACCTTAAGCACGGATTTTTATGCCGTATTATCGTGGTTGAAATTGAATAAATATAATAATTGACGGCGGAGATGTGATTTGCAACTATATAAATAATATGATAGTTGTCATTCTATTTATTCCATTAAAAAGAATTATTATTGATTTTTTACCTCAGTTAGTGTGCTTGTTTAAATATAATTATTCCGGTGTAGGTTTTTTGATAAAAAGATTTGATATTGGCACTGTCAGTTGATTTGAAGGGAAATACATTTATTTTAATGAAACCCGTATTGTTTTTATCACAGAGCTCATTTAGAAGCATAATCATTTAAATTCATAAATGAGTTGTTGTTAAGTGAAGGACATATATTTTGTATAAGCTTTTTTACAACGTTTACAATATTTTAGGTATGGGAGGAAATGCAGGAATCAGAGGTTATTTAATACAAACGATTATTTGTGTATTAGATACGTTTGAAACTGATAATCTATGGAGATCAGTAACGCTCGAGCCGTTAGACGAATCGGAAAAGGTAGACATCAGGTGGAAATATGTCGATGATGCTGTAAAACTGTGTCAAGTAAAATCCTCCGAAAACATAATTCGGCATTCTGCAGCAAAAAAATGGTGTGAAGAACTTGAAACTCATTCTCCAAATGCATCTGAATATGAATTAATTGTAATTGGAAATGTTGACGAAAAACTCTCAACGGCTAAGGATATTGGTAATGTAAAAATTGGAGAAATTAAACCTTTGAATGTTCAAGTTTTAATTGATCAAGCATCGACAAAAATCGACAAATACTATGAAAATAAGAACAAGCCGAGGATTTCATCGCAGGTTAGAGAACTTATTGTAAAAGCATTAACCTTGGAATTTGGCACAAGTTCATCATTGGAAAAGAAATATCTAGGGCGGATTTTGACACAAAACTTTTAGAATGGATTAGTGCAGTTGAAAATCAAATTGACACCAACCCTTTTGCTTCTTTAGCTCCACCAACGGAAAGTCAAAACGTTCCTATTAATCACAGGATAGTTAAGAAAATATTAGAACTTATCGGTTGGCATCAGTTTGGAGAAAATCATACAATAGAGCGCTTCAACGAAAAAACAGAAGGAAATGAAATACATTCTGTCAATTTTCTCGGAGATTTTGAAAGTAAACTAAAAGAAGATTCAGGAGATTTAATAATGATTTCGTCACTTCATTCACTTAAATATCCTGAATCTTCTAAAATAGAAATATCTAAATACTTAAACGATACCGACATTGTATATTCAGACTTGGAAGAAAAGAAGAAAATTCCAGTAAAACGATTTGAATCTACTGATGTTTACAGCCTTTTATTTTGGCTTTCAACTAATAACAGTGAGGTTTTAACAGATTTTATTCACTATACAAAAGAAAACTATAAACGGAATTTACTGAAAGAAGATATCAACTATTTTCTGATAGATAACAATAAAGCCAATTTTTTAATTAGCAGTATTACAACTGCAAAAAATTATAGATCAGACGTTCCTGTTAAGTTTGCATATCCCATAACTGAAGCCAATCAAAGCCCTAAACGCATTGGAGAAAGAGGGTTAAAGCTTCCTCCTCAATTTATTAATTCCTCTGTACTTCCTATCACTAAGGAAAGTAAATCTAAAATAAGTTTTCTTCTTTTTTGCTCTGACCCATTTTCTGCAGAAGCATTAAAGAAACTTATTTGGCTAACAATTAGCCTTACAAGTGGTTATGGAAATGAATACCTCCTTTACTTTCCTGATTATAATGAAGAAGAAAATAAAAATGATGCTCTGGAAGTTATCCGTTCCTTTAATGAAGAATTATTAGACGAGAAGGTTAGAGTGTTAAAATACAACAGCATTGATACAGATGCATTAGATTCATTATCGAATACAAAGGTAATCACCAGTAAAAATGAAACATACGAGGACGATAATCAGCCATCCTTAGTTAATTCTCAGCACCTAAACGAAGCTTTTGTCAATATACTTCCTTATGGAGATATTTTAAAACCTTTTCTTAAAACAGATGCAATTACAGCAAATGATATTAAATTCTTTCTTGCCAAAAAGGGGATTTTTACAAAAAAAGCAGACATCAATAAATTAATTGACTTAATGACTTCATTACTTTTTAGCCCGAAAGAACTTGAAGACTTTAAATCATACATTGATGTTAAAGGTAAAACTGTTAATAGCTCGGATGCATTTTTCAACATTAAACAAAATGAAACATTAGAATCTGTATTTAATAAAGTGAAAATAAACACAGATAATTTGACAGATGGTCTAAATGTCAAAATCATAAATTCTGATAGTTTAAAATTTGAAGCCAGTCCTTCAAAGGATGAATTCAAATTAACATTGATAACGGAAACAAAAGACCCGACAAGTAGCTTGTTGATTAATACTAAACCAGGGAAAGCAGAAGTTGTAATTAAGAAAAAGGACAATCAGTTAGTAGTAGTAACCGAAAATACAATCAATAAAGCGGACAAATATATTGTTAACCGCTTAGTAAAGCTTGTTGAGGAAGAGTTTAAAAGAATAGATTTTATTGAAGAGGAAAAAATAAAAGTACTGTTCAAGAATTTTAGCTCAAATACAGAAAGGGTAAATTTCTTACTTAGCTTTAGTAATATATCTTCTTCTGTAATGTTTCACGAGGCGGATATTCAATCAATAAAATTCAAGTTTGATGACAATACTGAAATTCCTGAACTCTACCGTGATAAAGTTGATAAAGATTTGGTTATAAACTTTGAAGGAAAGGGGTTACAAACTCTTACTGAATTAAGTGAGCAAAATGCAAAGGGTTCTATTTTTTTAGAAGAAATGAAAGTATTGTATAAATTCCGTTTTTTAAATATAAAAAATGGCTTGTATAAGGTTACTTTCAATTTTTCAAATGCACTTAAAAACAAACCTGAATTTGACGGAGTATTCAAATCCGCTCCATATTTGATAAAAACAAATTCCGTAAAATCTCTATCAAGTATTGAAAATCTTGAAAAGGAATTAGGAAAGGAAATTGAGAATCTTAAACTTGAAAAGTTGAAATTATTTAATATAATAAAATGATCGATTTTACTGAAATAACGCTTGAGTTTATATACATCCATAAAGTTGGAAACAAGCTTAGGGATGAAGGAATCGAAGTATCCGATAAAAAGCTAAGTTTAGGAAACGAAGACACAAAAAAATACTTGTTAAGGTATTTTCTTTCTCCATTCAATAATAATGAAGTTTATAATTTTCATTATCCGACAGACCTTAATCTTAACGATACCTACGCTTTTGCTAAAAGGATTTTTGCAAATCCAGAAAATTTCTATGAATTATCAATAGATGTTTCAAAGCATTTATATGAAAAATCTTCTCACCCCAAAATAAACGGAGGAGAGTTTTGTATTTGTTATTTTAAAGATTGTTTATTTGAGGGGCAACAAACTGATGCAATAGGCTTATTTAAGTCTGAAAAAAAGGACGTTTTTTTAAAACTCACTTCTTCAAAAATCGCACATGAAAGTGGAGTTAATATTGATAAATTAGACAAAGGATGTTTAATCTTCAATTTAGAAGAAAAAAACGGCTATAAAGTATGTGTAGTGGATTCAAATAAATCAAACGACACACAATATTGGAAAGATGAATTTTTAAGTATAAAACCTGCTAGTGACAATTATCATTTTACTAAAGATTTTCTTTCCATAACTAAGAACTTTATTACAAAACAAATTCCTGAAGACTTTGAGGTATCTAAAGCAGACCAAATAGACTTCTTAAACCGTTCAGTCGATTATTTCAAAAAACATGACACTTTTGATAAGCAAGAATTTGAATCAGAGGTTTTTGCAGACAGCAATGTTATTAAATCATTTCGCAAATTTGACCAAATATATAGACAAGAAAACGAAGTAGAGCTTTCAGACAATTTTGAAATATCTGCTCAAGCAGTCAAAAAGCAAGCGAGAGTTTTCAAAAATATTTTAAAGCTCGACAAAAACTTTCACATATACATTCATGGAAATAGAGAACTAATAGAACAAGGAATTGACGAAAAAGGACGTAAATATTATAAAATATATTACGAAAATGAAACTTAACTCAGTCTCAGAATTTGCAATTCCAAAGCCAAATAAAAAACGATTTACAATCCCTTATAATAATTCTGATCTCAGCATGTCTTCTGGGAAAATTAAATAATTATAAATGACATTTGACACAAATACAATCACAGCATTTCTTACAGGTTCGGTTGTAACATTGATTATAAGAGAGATTTTTAATCAAATAAATAGAAAGGTTGACTTTAATAGAGATTTAAAGAAAATAACTTATCAGCGGAAATTAGAGAAGGCCGAAAGTGCAGTTGCTTACTATTGGACGTATCTCAACAAGGCAATTGAAATGAAAAAGTCTATGGAGACAATTCATAAGGCTCTGAATGAAATTGATGAAACAAAATTAGACATTAGAATTATAACAGAAACCCTAAACAAAAATAGTAAAACACTCGATCTCTTATCTGGTGACAAATATTTTGACATTAACGGGATTCACTTGTATTTCGATTTAGAAGATGAAAAATCCTGGAGTGAGGAAGACCTTGGTAAACTATGCGATTGCCTTGCAGAAATGAATTATCGGGGTAATGATGTTGAATTTTGGACATCATTATACAACTCTCATTTAGACAGCAACGAGCAGTTAGCAGACCAGTATTGGAGTAAAATGAAAGAATTTTTACCCGATTACTTGAATTCACTTCAAAAATTTATTGATCTCTTAGAGAAGAACAGACAAGCGACATATTTAATTTTTAAGAAAATAAAAAAACAGATTGAAAATTAGAGCTAAGAGTCAAGACTTCCCCTCTTCGGAATTTTAATTACTAAACCAGATAGTGAGATTTATAATTTATTTATTGAAAACAGATCTGAAAACTATTACTAAATGAACATTGAAATAACATATAAATGTAAAAATAATACCCTAACTACATCATTTGAATTGACTTCCCAACAATACTATGAAACAATTGAAGAAGGAGAAAATTATGAAGATGATTGTATTCCTAAATATGATCAAACGATGGATTATATTATAGCTTTTGACTCTACAGTAACAGAAGAACTGTTAGAGTATTCCATATTGAAAATTCAAAATTCTATAAAATCCAATAAAAATATCACGACAACATATTTTGGAAATGAATCTCAGCTAATCCATTCAATAAGTGATACTGGATGGGAACTCATTATTCAATCAATTAGAATTGCGGAGAATTGTATTGCTATTACAAGAATGGAACGCGCTGATTCAAAAAGCAGCTGGACAAATATTAGTTACTCAACTGGATTAAACTATAAGAATGAACAATCTGGAAAAGAAATCTGGTACTCGGCCGGTAAAGGCGAATACATAAGAAAGGATATCATATCAGATTGAAACTATTAGAAAACTTTGTTCCGCAAGTTTATACATTTCATGCTTACAATTTAAGATGAATTTAGAAACCATAAGCCTGAAGGCTTACATATCAAAGCTTAGCTGGCTGTTGGCCTCTGGCACCACAGCAGGTTAAAGCAGATGTGAAGTGAAACATTACAATTACAAACAAGATTAAAATACATAATGAACGAAAAAATTAAAGCATTCAGCAAGTCTGCAACTTTGCCTTTGTTACGAGTTTCAGAAACGGGAGTAAAAGAATTTTATCAATTTGAAATTGATTGCTTCGAAATGAAGGATTACAATTTCATAAATGTTTTGAAAGAAGGTGACTTTGCTCACCTTTTTGATAAGGTGGTAAATATATGTGGGCCATGCTTATATTATTTTGAAATTGAATCAGATCATACCGCCGATGATATTGTTTCTAGAATACAAAATTATAAATTAATACCTGGAGCTAAATCTGTGCCAGCTATTAAAAAGAAAATACCCCAAAGCAAAGTGTTATATGTAGGTAAAGTTAAAAAAGGATTATGGGGAAGATTGGTTCAACATTTAGGTTATTACAAGGTTTCAAGAACTCAAGGCCTTCAACTTTTTTACTGGACACAGGGCACGAATATGAAATTAAAAATGCATGTTCTTGAATTTGAAAATGAAATGGCCGATTACATGAGTGTTCTGGAAATAAAGTTAGCAAAGGACTTAAATCCGATTTTAGGTAAACACGATTAATTGTAATTAATCACTTCTTGTACTACTACTATTGGAGATTTAACGCTCTAACCTAATCGATAATTAACCAGCTGTTGGCCAATGGCACTACAGCTGGTTATAGCAGTGGCATAGTTGAGATGAGTTGCAATAACAGCCATTTTATTTATTTGTAAAAGTGCCTCTGTTCCATACCCACATTTTCAACCCCCTCTCACTCAACGCCCACCCAACCTCACTATAGGAATTTTCCCAAAAAATTACTATCTTATTTAGCTGGTATCATTCCGGTAAAAGAATAAACCGGTGATACTGCATACAAAATACATGCGTTTTAACTCATACATGATCCACATCCGCGCCATATATTCCATACTCATTACGCTCTGCTGGAGCATACTTGTGCTGGTATACGTGGTATCACACAAACAGCTGGTGTCTCATATAAACCTTAAAGCGAAATGCATCAATAACAATCAGCACACAGCTGTTGATCAGAATAAGGAGCAGCACATGTGTTTGTTTCATTTTTCCCATGTCTATCAGCACGGCCGTCTTGTCAGAAATACAGACAGCGATCAGCTTATCTCTGCAGGAGCATATTGGAAAACAGCACCATGTATAACAGGTTCAGCAGATACAGTATTTTTATACGGCAGTCATGCTGACTTCAGCGCGCCTGCAGCCGACCGCATTATTTTGTTCCGGCAGATCCGGATTTGACATACATCAAACATCTATTTTGTTTACAGCCTTTAACCAAAGGCTGTAAGAGTTATTTGATTTAATTTTAACCTGATAAATCTATGCATCATTTACCGGAATTAATTACAGATCTGGCCTTAATTCTTGTTACTGCGGCCATAACAACCTTGATTTTTAAAAAGATCAAACAGCCGCTTGTGCTCGGTTATATTATAGCCGGGCTGCTTGTAGGACCGAATATTAAATTATTCCCTACGATATCCGAATACAAAAACATTTCTACCTGGGCTGAGCTTGGCGTCATTATCTTATTGTTTTCTCTTGGTCTGGAATTCAGTTTTAAGAAACTCATTAAAGTAGGGGGGGCATCCTCCATAACCGCCGTCTTTCAGATTGTAGTGATGCTGTTTGTCGGTTATTTTGCCGGCCATTTAATGGGGTGGTCACAGATGAACTGTTTCTTTCTTGGCGCCATGTTGTCTATATCCTCTACAACCATTATCATCCGTGCCTTTGAAGAGCTGGATGTAAAAAATAAAAAATATGCCAGCGTTGTTTTTGGTGCCTTAATCGTGGAAGATCTGGTAGCCATTGTATTGATGGTACTGCTTACAACCGTAGCCGTAAGCCAGCAGTTTGCCGGCATGGAGATGTTGTATTCCATTCTGAAACTGATTTTTTTTCTGATCCTGTGGTTTGCCGGAGGTATCTATTTTATTCCAACGTTTCTTAAAAAATCAAGAAAGCTGATGACCGATGAAACCATGCTGCTGGTGGCATTGGGCCTGTGTTTAACGATGGTTATTCTGGCAGATCAGGCTGGTTTTTCTCCGGCTTTGGGTGCATTCATCATGGGTTCTATTTTAGCGGAGACAACAGAAGCCGAACATGTGGAACATCTCATTAAGCCGATCAAAGATTTATTCGGCGCGGTGTTTTTTGTTTCGGTAGGTATGATGATTGATCCGGGTGTACTGGTTGAATATGCGTATCCGATCGGTATACTTACACTTGTAACCATCTTTGGTAAAGCGATTGCGTCAACCATAGGTGCATTAATTTCCGGACAGCCATTAAAACAATCGGTGCAGACGGGGATGAGCCTGGCACAGATCGGAGAATTTTCTTTTATCATAGCAACACTTGGGTTATCATTAAAGGTGATCAGTCCCTTTCTCTATCCGATCATCGTGGCCGTGTCAGCGATCACAACATTTACGACACCGTATTTAATTAAATATTCCGGTTCGTTCTATGGTTTGATCGAACGGAATGCTTCACCGAAATTTTTACGTGTGATTGAAAACTATGGTACAGATACACAATCCATTGTTGTGTTAAGCGACTGGAATATTTTTCTGAAATCGTATGCGATCAATATGCTGCTGAATATTGTATTGCTGATCGCTTTCGGTTTATTATCGGCCTTGTACATTTATCCCTTTATTCAGGAACATGTGATTAATGGATTTAATGGGAGTGTTACCGGTATTGTCATTAGCTTTATATTAACCGTTCCGTTTTTATGGGCGCTAACAATGAAACAAATTGCACCTGCTGAATACCAGCGTTTGTGGGACAATGAAAAGAAGGGCAGAAGCCCGCTTATCCTGCTGGGTGTAGTCCGTTTGCTGGTCGGTCTGCTGAGTGTGGGTTTTCTGTTAAGCTTTTACCTGGATACGGCTCTGGCAACGATCATATCGCTTATTGTATTTGCTGTCTTCTTTTTCTTGTTTTCAAAGCGCCTGCAGTTTTTATATGACCGCATGGAAAAACGTTTTCTGGTGAACTTCAATGAACGCGATGAAGCAAACGATTATAAAGCAAAGATCACCCCCTGGGATGCGCACATCATTGAATTTAAAGTTTCGCCGTTGTCGCCCGTGATCGGAAAGACGCTTGAAGAAATGGCCATCCGGGAAGCATATGGGGTAAACATCATCATGATCGAACGGGAGTATGTTACCTTGCCGCTGCCATCGCGTACAGAGCGGATCTATCCCGGTGATATTATATCCGTTGTGGGCAGTGATGAACAGCTGTTAAAACTGAAGGAGATCATTGCCTGTGAATTAACAGCCGACGAAATAGAAACCTATACATTAATTAAAAACGATCTGGTTTTGAAAAATGTAATCGTTGATAAAGATACACCGCTGCTGAACAGAGCAATCAAAGAATCGGGAATCAGGGAGAAGCGTGCGCTGGTTGTAGGTGTAGAACGAAACGGCGAACGTATTTTAAATCCTCCCTCCACCTTATATTTTGAAGAAGGTGATATTGTTTGGATTGCCGGAGGCAGTAAAGTGATTAAAGAATTATTTTAACCGGGAGATACTTTCAGGCCCTCGTTCGCCGCCGCGGACAGGGCCTGAAGATGTACAAGGGTATGGGCACAACATATAAAAAAGGGAAAGGCTTCAAGTGAAGCCTTTCCCTTTTTTATATGTTGTAGTATGCGGATCGAATTATCGAACTACTGTAATGTTCGTTATTTTTTTATTGTTTACGATAATCACATAATAGCCGGCATCTGCTAATGTGCCGTCAGCCTTGGTGCCATACCATACAGCCGGTGCCGTCAATTGCAGGATTGTTTTACCTCCCATATCAACAATTTTAGCCGGACCGCTCTGTTCAATAAAATAAGAATTCATATGCGCATCTCCGTTTGGCGTAATAACCGGATCGCACGCTTTTGGTTTTGGAATGGTCTGTACAGAATCTATACCGCAGTTGTTGGCATCGCGCACCGTAAAGGTATATTTGCCCGGAGGCACCTGTGTAAAATCTCCTGTAGAGCTGCGTATGGTATCGGTATTGTAAAACGGAATTAATGCGTAGGTGTACGGTGCCGTACCGCCATTCAATACAACAGCTGTTTCCACGGTTGCCCCGCCACTGCACTCGTTTGAGGAGACATCAAATGAGAATGCATTCAGATCAATACAGTCCGTTACCTCTATGTTCCAGATTCTATGCGTTAAGGTTAATAAAGGCAAGTTCGGATTTTTAATACTTACATAATATTTCCCTTTGTCGGTAACCTGCGTTTTATTTATAGAGAACGCCCGTGTTGTTATGCCTGAAAGCGCTGCATTTTTATACCAGGTATAGGTGTTGCTGCTTACGCCGGCATCTTCGGTAATGGATAAAGAAAGCGGTTGCTGTGAACGAATTGTATTCTGTGTGTAGGTGCCGAGGCTGTCCTGCGGACTGTAGCTGAAATCTGTCAGTGTTGTTACCGTTTTTAAAGGCAGCAGATCTTCAAAGGTTAAATTATTTTTTTCAACTTCAACACTGTTGAGGTTAGGTTTGTTTGTTAAAGTTGGTAACGAACGGAGTTTGTTTGAAAAAGCAAACAGGCCGGTTAATGTTGTGTTGTCAGATAATGCTGAAAGATCAGTTATTGAATTTTCCCAGCAATATAATTTAGTAAGTTTTGTTAATTGGGCCAGGCCCGTGATCTGTGAAATATTTGTCTGGTGTACGTGCAGTTCAAGCAGCTGTACATTTGGAGAGAAGTCCGGTAAGCTTGTAAATGGATTATTCCCGATGATCAGATACTTTAAATTCACAAGTGTTGAAATATTCGGTAAGCTGGTGAGTTTATTATTTGTAAGGAAAAGATTATTCAGGTTTACCAGATTGGTAAGAGAAGGCAAACTGGTAAGAGCATTTGTTGTAGCCTGTATCTCAACCAGATTTGTTTGATTGCTTAAGTCGGGCAATTGAGTAAGCCTGTTAAAGTTTACATACAGGTATTTCAATTGTGTGAGGGACGATATATTCGGAAGTGCCGTTAAATTGTTAAAGGACGCATCTATCTTGAATACAGAAGTGAAATATTGAATGCCATCTAAATTTGAAATGTTTGCACCTGTCAGAATGAGATCATTGGTAAACATACCGGCAGCAGTAATATTTAACTGGTTGCCTGTCATAACCCATGGATAACTGGATTGTAATTTGTTTTTGAAATTAACATCCTGAATCACATAGGTTCCCTGCGCAGAAGCAACCGTTATGGATATAAGCATCACCAGAATGCTTGCCAGCAGGCGTGACCGTAAGGATAATATGTTTGAAATTGTTTTCAATTTAGCGTACAATAGTTATTTGTCCGTTTTCTTTTTCTCCTGAAGTATATTCAAGGATATAAATATACAAACCTGCTGTTAAATATTCACCTTGCTGGCTTAATCCCTGCCATTCAAAGCTTCCTTCCATGGTATTTGTTTTATATACCTGTTTGCCGGCCATATTTAAGATAGTTAATACATAGCTCTCATCCTCTTTAGCGGTGATGGTGCAGACCTGTCCTTTATCCGGCGCAAACACATAAGAAGTTTTGCGGCAGTTTTTTTCCGTTACTTCAGAAGAGAAGTTTTTTGTACAGCCGTTGGCGTCTGTAATGTTAATGTTATAAGTGCCTGCCGGTAAATAGGCATAATGCTCTTTAGTGCCCGCATCTGTTGATTTATTAAAGGAGATTTTATAAGGCTTGGTACCACCGCTGATTTGATTGATCGGAATGGTGATACTTCCATTGCTTGCATCGTCACAGCTTGGACTTGAAGTGATAACTGCTTTAAGGGTTATCTGATCGCACGGATTAACCGCATCGGTTGTTTTTGAAACCGGTGTATGTGCGATTGTTTCAGCAGGTTTTATAACGGGAATTTGTGTAAAGGTATGGTCCGTTGTGCTTTTTTCTAGTGGTGTCTGAAGGGAAATTTTTTCATCAGGCGATGCCGTTCGTACATCTGTTTGTGTGTGCAGCTGGTTTGTTTTTTCCGTTGTTGCCGGCTGTGTTATTTTTTCACTGGCAGCAGACTGTTCCGCTGGCTTGTTTTTTATTACCGAAGGTGTTTGCAGGGCAGGTGCAGTTACGGATGTTGTATCTTCCTCTGTCGAAAGCGTATACATACCTACTACACCGATACTTACAATACCCAAAATAAGGCCTGTTAATCCCCAGGTACGCGTGTTTTTTGAAGCATCTATGTCTGCTATATCATTACTCATCTGGTTTCTGAGCGCATCGAAAGTAGCGCCGACAACAACCTCATTTGTGAGCTGTACAAAAGACACTTCTTCAGCTAAAGAAGAATCTGTTTGAAGTCGCTGCTCAAAAGCAGCGAGCTCTTCTCCCGTCAACGTTCCGTTGAGATAGTTGTCAATTAACTGATATGTCTCTAATTCAGGTCTCAATTTCGTAATAAATCAACTAATGAAGGATTGCTTTTCACCAGTTTGGTTAAATATTGTTTGCATCTGTAATGATTCGTCTTTGCAACATCTTCGCTGCTGTAACCCATTAACTCTTTGATTTCCTTCATCGAACGCTTTTCGTAGATCACGTAAGTTAATATATTCCGGCATTTTTCATCCAATAAATTGAATACCGTTTTCATTGCAGCGCTTTTCTCTTTTTGTATCAATGCATCCAGGTGATTGGTGTCTGAAGCAATAACAGCGTAATCATCCGGCGAATCGTATTTGGTAAATTTTTTATCCCGGCGGACTTTATCGATCCACAAATTCCGCGCTACGGAGTATATAAAGGCATCGATGGAATAGGCTTCATTGAATTTATTTAACCGGATCTGATTGAATAAAACAATTACCGCGTCCTGGAAAATATCGTTTGCGTCATCCTTGCTGCCATTGTTTTTAAGAATGTACTGTCTTACTTTCTTCAAACTGATGTCATAGAGATACTCTAATGCAATATTATTTGCACCGCTGCGGATACTTTCAATGATGACTTTTTCCTTTTCGCTCACGACTAATTATATTTCTTACGATTTGATGGGTAAAAGGTAAACAGTTTTTATTTTTAAAAGGCACAATTATAAAAAAATAGTAACTTGGTGTGATTTTATTGAACAAAAATGTGAGAAGAATTACCTCGTTTGGTTTCTGTATGCTTTTTTTGATGGATTTTTCCATGCAAACCCATGCACAAACGGGAGATATTACGCCTGTTGTATTTGATCAGTTTTTTCAGAATTATTACCTCATCAATCCCGCAAGTTCAGACAGTACCGGTAAGATACAGGTCAACATCGGAAACAGATCACTGATCGGTTTGTTTGATGGTGTAAACCGCTTGTATGTGGATGGCAATGTACGGATCAATCACCGTACCGCTATGCAGTACAGCAGACTCGGTGCCCTGGTGATTGCGTATAACGATGGTGCTTTTATTAACAGAACGCGTGCATACCTCAGGTATTCCTGGTCAACATCCATCAGTGAACGTGCTTCCATCTCGGCAGGTATTTCAGCAGGTATGGTGAAGTATACGTTTCTTGCTTCACAGGCTGGCGGCGGCGGTTCTTCAACTTCTTTTGACGGCAATGCAGGTTTGTGGTACATACGGCCTAAATTAAAAATCGGTATATCGTATCAACAATTCACCCGTTCGGAATTGACACCCGTGAATCAAACATTTCTGCTTACTCCGTACATAAATGTAAATGCGGTCTATGCTTCTTATCTCAGTGCACATGTATTGTTAACAACGCATGTATTCTACAGGTATGAATCAGGTTCTGTGTTTGATATACAGGCGGCACCTGTTTTTTTATTCAACGATCTGTTTGAAGCAGGTATTAATCTGCGTTACAAAAGAGGTGTTGCAATTTTATTTGGTTTGAAATCAATCCATGTCGGTACAGGAAATATCCGCTTTATGGGTTCGTTTATGTTAAGCACCCGGAAGCTGGCCAATACACTTGATAACGCATTTGAACTATCGGCAGGCTATTCGTTTTAATGGCAACCTGTTAGGGGCAATCCTTGCGGTTGCCCTGCCTTTAGGGCAACCGCAAGGATTGCCCCTACGATACCGTTAATGTTTCAGGCGTCTTTTCTTAACCATGCCGCCGCGGGTATCTTTTACACTTGTCATGACAACAAATGCATTCGGATCAATTTTTTCAATTTCGGTATTTATTTTACTTATCTCCAAACGGGTTATGATGGTATAAATAATATCCAGATCATCTACATGGCCATGTTTTCCAAATCCGCGTTTGCCCTTGTATACCGTAACACCTTTGTGCATGTTTGTTGTAATCATTTCCCGTATTTCTTCGCTGTGCGATGAAATAACCGTAATGCCAATGTATTCATCAATACCTTCAACAACAAAGTCAATGGTTTTGGACGCTGCTAAATACGTGATCATAGAATATAAAGCTGTTTCAATGGTAAGTGTATACGCTGCTACTGAAAAAATCAATACATTAAAACCAATGATTACATCGCCCATGGTAACGCCAAATTTGCGGCTTACATAAATTGCCAGTACTTCTGTTCCATCAATAACAGCACCTCCGCGTACAGAGAAACCGATACCGGCACCTAAGAAAAAGCCACCAAAAATACTTACCAGTAATTTGTCGTGCGTAATCTCAGGGAAAGAAAATAAATGCGTAACAATGGCCAGCACAGCAATGGCAATGCCGGTTTTAATTGCAAATTTTTTGCTGATCACATGATACCCTAAAACAACAAATGGAATGTTTACCAGAATCAGCAGGCTTGCCAGTTCTATCTTTGTAAGTTCGGATAATAACAGTGCAATACCGGTTGCACCTCCATCTATAAATTTAGCTGGAAGAAGAAAACTTTTCAACCCGATGGCCGCAGACATAATACCTAATGAAATAAGTATAATATCTTTAACCACTCTGCCAAGATCTATTTTAAGAAGACGAAACTCTTTAGCCTTTTCAAAAGAAGAATACTGTTCTTTTGATTCACGCCTTCTGTTTATTACAGACGTTTCAATGATTCTTGAAAGTAGTTTATTCAAAGTGCAGTAAATTTTAGTGCAATGATATAAAAGTGTAAAGTTTAGCGTGTAAAGTGCATCACACTTTACACGCTAAACTTTACACTCAATTAAGCAGGTTCCTGCTGGCTCAGGCAATGGAAGCTTCCAAGGCCCCAGATAATATCTGTTGAATCTAATCCGGTTACTTTTCTATCGGTAAAAAGCTGTTGCAATATCTCTAACGCAACTTCATCATTTTTATCTCTGAATGTAGGCACAACAACATGGTTGTTGCTGATGTAAAAGTTTGCATAAGAAGCCGGCAGGCGCTGGTCATCATAGATCACAGCCGAAGGCATCGGCAATTCAATTACGTTTAACTGCTTGCCATTTTCCAGGCGCATCTTATGTAAGTCTTTCAGGTTGTCTTTTAACAGAAAATAATTGTCGTCACTTTTATTTTCTTCCACAACCGTTACTACAGTATCTTCATTTACAAAACGTGTAATGTCATCAATATGGCCATCTGTATCATCTCCCACAATGCCTTCTCCAAGCCATAAGATATGTTCCACGCCGTAATAATCTTCCAGGTATTCCTCTATTTGTTCCCTGCTTTTTGAAGGGTTGCGATTCGGATTCAATAAGCACGATGTGGATGTCAGTAATGTACCTCTGCCGTTAAACTCTACCGATCCGCCTTCCATAACAATTCCCGGGTGAAACACGGGAATGTTATACATCTGTGCAATTTTTGTAGGAATAACGTCATCCAGATCGTACGGAGGATACTTGCCGCCCCAGGCATTATATCCCCAGTCGACAATTACTTTTTTCTGTTCTGCCGCCGGGTTTACAAGGAATGCAGGCCCGTGATCTCTGCACCAGGCATCGTTAGTAGGGAAATGATGAAAAAACACATTGTGCATGTCTGCACCTGCTTTTTCAATATATCCTCTGGCAAAAGCTTCCATTGCAGCATTGGCAACATTGATGCGTACTTCTTCACCTTCAGCAATCAATTTGATAAACTGCGCATACTGAGGAAAAATACTGTCTAATTTACCTGGCCAGGAAGCTTCCTTATGCGGCCAGCTTAACCAGGTTGCTTTATGTTTTGCCCATTCTGCCGGAAACGAATAACCTTGTTGAGCTGGAGTATTTTTATTCATATGCGTAAATATCAATTTTAAAGCTTTTTTTGAAAGCCGAACAAACAAATATACAAAAGTAGAATAAGTTTCCTGTCTCAGAACAAGGTCTTATTGTTGTTTGTGCGTTAAATAAAAAATGAAATATTTAAAGGAATTAAAATATTTACCTGACCTTTGCGTCTCTGAAGTAAATACAAAAAAATATGCGTGGTAATATAATGGTTCTCTTTATTTCAATTGGTGTTTTTTTTCTGATTGATTGGTATGTTTTTACTGGTATTAAAGCACTTACAGATTTTGTTCAGCCAACAAGCCGAAAAATAATCCAATATGTTTATTGGGGTTTTACTGCGTGGACAATTTTTAATCTGCTCATTATGTATTCCGGGGCATATGCTGCCTGGCCTACCTGGCTGCGCAGTATTTCAATCGGTTTGATCATGGGATTGTTTCTGACCAAATTAGTATTTGTACTGTTTCTTCTGCTTGATGACGGGCAACGGCTTGTACAACTTATATACGCCTGGTTTCAGCCAGAAACGCAGGTAGATACTGTAACCGGAAAAACAACTATTTCACGTTCAGGTTTTTTATTGAAAGCAGGCCTGGCTGTTTCTGCAATCCCCTTTGCAGGCATGACATATGGAATACTTGTTGGCGCGCATGATTACACGGTGCGTAAAAAAAGGCTGGTATTAAAAAAATTGCCATCCGCATGGAACGGATTGAAAATTGTACAGTTATCGGATATACACGCAGGCAGTTTTTATAATAAAACCGCAGTACAGCGCGGTATTGATATGGTTATGCAGCAAAAGCCAGATATTATATTTTTTACCGGCGATCTGGTGAATAATATAGCCGCTGAAATGGACGATTATATCGACTTATTTTCAACCTTGAAAGCTCCGTTGGGGATTTATTCTACACTTGGTAATCATGATTATGGTGATTATGTTGCCTGGAACTCGATAGAAGAGAAGCATGAAAACTTAACGAAGCTGATTGGTGTGCATAAAAAAATGGGCTGGGATATTTTAATGAATGAACACCGGATTTTAAAAAAAGACGGTCAGGAACTGGCCATTATTGGTATTGAAAACTGGGGAGCCAAAGGGCATTTTCCAAAGTATGGTAAAATGAACCTGGCTTATGCAGGTACTGAAACAGTGCCGGTTAAGTTATTGTTATCACACGATCCAAGCCATTGGGATGCAGAAGTACGTCAGAAATATAAAGATATAGATGTTATGTTTGCCGGTCATACGCATGGTATGCAGTTCGGTATTGAAAAAGGCGGCATAAAATGGAGCCCTGTCCAGTGGATGTATGATCAGTGGGCCGGTTTGTATGAAAAAGACGGTCAGTATCTGTATGTTAACAGAGGGTTTGGCTTTATAGGATTTCCGGGAAGGGTTGGAATGTCTCCTGAAATAACGGTAATGGAATTACATAATTCCTAGTAATTTTTAAACAATTTCATTTTCTGGCTTGTTTATTGTTGTGCGGATTGTACATGTAATTCAGGATTCATTCAGGATTCAGAATTAAATTGCAGGAATTTCACAGAGAATGAAAAGGAAAATAATTTTATGTGTACATGTATTTATTGCATGCACAACTGCTCTTTTTGCAGGTTCGCTAACACCGGCAGATACCGTTGAGCTTTCAGTTACAGAGGCTGAAAATAATTTTATCAAGCGCAATTTATTGCTGCTGGCTACTAATTATGATATCGAATCATCTAAAGCTCAGATCATTCAGGCAAAGCTCTGGCCCAATCCTACGGTCGAACTTCAGCAGGGAATTTATGATCCGAATACTAAAAAAGTATTTGATGCTTCAGGCACAGGCCAATCTAGTGTAGAAGTAAGCCAGCTGATAAATATTGCAGGTGCCCGTAATAAAAATGTAACCCTTCAGAAAATCAACAGTGAATTAGCAGAAGCACAGCTGTATGATTTGCTGCGTACATTAAAATTTGAATTGCGATCAACCGCCTATGACCTGTATTACAAACAGCAGTCGCTTAAAATGTATGAAACGCAGATTACCTCTCTTAAACAAACGGTTGCTTTATACGAAGCACAATATCAAAGAGGCAATGTGCCTTCCAGAGAAGTGATTCGTTTACAGGCATTTTTAATATCGCTTGAAAATGAAAAATATTCCATCATGCGTTCGGTGCATGAACATCTGCAATACCTTTACATATTAACAGCAGATACTATACGGCCCTATTATAAAATTGTACTGCCGGAAGGTTATGCAGAATCGTTTGCGAATGAAACATATGCCGTTGATTCGTTGTTCGAAACGGCCATGGAAAACAGATCAGATGTCCGTATCAAACAATTGGAAGTTAATCAGACCAGGCAAATGCATGTATTGGAAAAGGCCAATGCCTATCCGGGTTTACATGTAGGTGGTATCTGGGACAGACAATCAAACTACATCCGTAATTATACAGGCGTTGTTGTTGGGTTTGACCTTCCGGTCTTCAACCGGAACCAGGGTAATATTAAAATTGCACAGAATAATTATGAAAAAAGTCTGGTGAACCTTCAGTATGCCGAGCAGAATGTAATGAGTGAAGTTTTAACGGCATACAGACAAGTAAGCGATTACAATACGTTATATAGAAATAAAGACAATAATCTCATCGAAGAATTTGATAAAATGATTGTGGGTTTTATTGTTAATTATCAGAAACGAAATATTACACTCATTGAATTTATAGATTTTTATGAAACGTATAAAAACTATATCAACAGTGTATATGAATTAAGAGGGAATCGATTACAGGCAATAGAATACTTGAATTTTACAACAGGAGTTGATGTATATGAATTTAAATAATAAAATGAACTGCTTTGTTTTGCTGCTGGTTTTTGCAGGTTTACTTGGAACGTCTTGTTCGGATGAAAAAAAATCAATTGCTGAACCTATAGATACGAATTGTTTGTCAGACAGCATGCTTAAACTTATTGAGTTTGATACCATACAATATAAACAGGTAACAACAAGGCTGTTGCTGAGCGGCAAGATCACAGAGAATGAGGATAAGCTGGTAAAAGTATATCCGTTGGTTGGCGGTTATGTAAAAGATTTACGGGTGGAGCTGGGCGATTATGTAAATAAAGGAGATGTGCTTGCGGTTATTCAAAGTACCGAAGTTGCAGATTTTCAAAATCAATTGGTTATCGCAGAATCGAATTTAAATATTGCAGAAAAAAATCTGCAGGTAACGCAGGATATGTTTGAAGGGGGATTGTCTTCAGAAAAGGATCTGGTTGTAGCTAAAAAAGAATATCAGAAAGCAGTAGGAGAGCTCAGAAGAATTAAAGAAGTCATGAACATTTATGGTGTTGGCGAATTTTCTGCCTATACCGTTAAAGCACCTATTTCAGGTTTTATTACAGAAAAATTTATTAACGAGAATATGCAGTTCCGCATGGATAATACGGAGCAGCTTTTCACCATCGCTAACCTGGACAATGTATGGGTGATTGCAAATGTATTTGAATCGGATATTGATCATGTGAAAGAAGGCAGTGAGGTTGAAGTGACAACCTTATCTTACCCCGATCAAGTCTACAAGGGCCGGGTAGATAAAATTTTCAACGTACTTGACAAAAGCTCAAGGGTAATGAAAGTGCGTATCATACTTGATAACAAAGGCTATAAGTTAAAGCCTGAAATGTTTGCCAGTATATCACTCCTAAGTCAGTCCGGTGTAAAGAGTCTGATTGCTCCTGAAAACAGCCTCATTTTTGATAACAATAAAGATTATGTACTGGTATACAAAGACGCTTGTCACATTGATATCAGAGCGATTGAGCGTATTGATAAGATTGATAACAACGTACGTATTCAGTCTGGTTTGAAAGAAGGGGAACGCGTAATTACAAAACACCAGTTGTTAATTTATAATCATTTAATTAATAGATAATTTATGAATCGTTTTATATTATCTATTGTATCCTTTTCATTAAAGAATCGCTTCTTTATCTTTTTTGCAACAGCGATTCTTGTTGTGTGGGGTATAGTCAGTTATTTAAATACACCCATCGAAGCCTTTCCGGACGTTACCAATACACGTGTTCAGATCATTACACAGTGGCCGGGCAGAAGTACAGAAGAGGTTGAGAAATTTGTTACCATTCCGCTGGAAGTAGAAATGAATGCGATTCCGGGTAAAACCAGCCTGCGTTCCATTTCCTTGTTCGGTCTTTCTGTTGTAACCATCATGTTTGATGATGATGTGGATGAATTTAAAGCACGCCAGTTAGTAGCCAACCGGTTAATCTCTGTAGAAACCCCGGATGGTGCATCTCCCGAGCTGCAGCCAAGTTATGGTCCTACGGGCGAAATCTTCCGGTATACATTAAAGGGCGATAATTTATCTTCCAGAGATTTAAAGACTGTACAGGATTGGGTTGTTGAACGTAATTTAAAAGGTGTACCTGGTATTGCTGATGTAGTAAGCTTTGGAGGTGAAGTTAAAACATTTGAGATCAGTGTAGATCCGAACTTGTTACAGAACTATAACATTACAGCTCTGGATGTATTTCAGGCGGTGTCAAGAAGCAACGTCAATGTTGGTGGTGATGTTATTGAAAAGAACGATCAGGCATATGTTGTACGGGGTATAGGTGTGCTAAATAATCTGCGCGAAATACAGAATATTGTTATTGATAATATTGATGGTACACCGATACTTGTAAGCAATGTGGCACACGTGCATGAATCTGCTTTGCCGAAGTTGGGTTATGTAGGAAGAGATACCATGCAGAATCAGGTAGAAGGTATTGTGGTGATGCTGAAGAATGAGAACCCAAGTGTTGTACTCGAAAATCTGAAAGCAAAGATTGATGAATTAAACGAACACATTCTGCCGCGTAATGTACAGATCGTACCATTCTACGACAGAAGTACGCTGATCGGTTTTACTACCCATACGGTTATGAAAAACCTGATGGAGGGAATTTTCCTGGTTACGCTGATTGTATTTGTCTTTATGGCCGACTGGCGCACAACGGTTATTGTTGCTGTTGTTATTCCGATTGCATTACTGTTTGCCTTTATTTGTATGCGTCTGAAAGGCATGAGTGCAAACCTGCTTTCCATGGGGGCGATCGACTTTGGTATCATTACCGATGGAGCTGTTGTAATGGTGGAAGGTTTATTTGTATTGCTCGATCAGAAGGCGCATAAGCTGGGTATGACCAGGTACAACGGCTTGTTGAAATTTGGATTGATTCGCAAAGAAGCAGGTAAGCTGGGCAAAGCAATCTTCTTTTCAAAATTAATTATTGTTACGGCCTTGCTGCCGATTTTCGCTTTCCAGAAAGTGGAAGGTAAAATGTTTTCGCCGTTAGCATACACGCTTGGTTTTGCGTTATTGGGCGCTTTGATCTGCACCTTAACACTGGTGCCTGTTCTGGCGTCTTACCTGCTGAATAAAAACGTACGCGAAAAGCATAACCCTGTTGTTAACTTTTTTGATAAGATTGTGATGCGTGCGTTCAACGTTACGTTCCACAATAAATTCAAGACGATGCTGGTTAGTATAGGCATTGTTGCTTTCGGTTTGTTTTCCTATACATTTTTAGGAACAGAATTCCTTCCGGAGTTAAATGAAGGCGCTATATACATCCGTGCAAGTATGCCGATGAGTACATCGCTGGAACAGTCGATTAAGATTTCTGAAAAAATGCGTAAGTCGCTGCTCACCTTTGATGAAGTGAAAGGTGTTATGTCACAAAGCGGACGTCCGAATGATGGAACAGATCCAACCGGATTTTTCAATATCGAATTTCATGTGGATCTGAAACAGGAAGGCGATTGGAAACGAAAAATTTCCAAAGAAGAATTGATCGCGGAAATGAAGAAAAAGCTTCTGGAGTATCAGGGTATCTCATTGAACTTCTCACAGCCAATCATGGATAACGTGGAAGAAGCCGTTTCGGGTGTTAAAGGTTCTTTGGCGGTAAAAATTTACGGACATGATCCGAATGAACTGGAAGCAAAAGCAAACAGCGTATATACGGTGCTGAATACGGTTGAAGGCATTGAAGATCTTGGGGTGATACAATTGGTGGGCCAGCCGGAATACCACATTGATCTGGATCAGCAGAAGATGGCTATCTATGGCGTGAGTACAGCCGATTGTCAATCGGTCATTCAGATGGCTATTGGCGGAAAAGCTATTACAAAACTGTATGAAGGCGAACGCAAATTCGATGTGCGTATACGATATATGCCACAGTACAGGATGTCCAGAGAGCAGCTTGGAAGTTTGCTGGTACCTACACTTGGTAATCAAAAGATTCTGTTGAAAGAAATTGCTACCATTTCAAAAGTTACCGGCCCTGCATTCCTGTACCGTGAAAACAACGAACGTTTTGTAGCGGTTAAATTTTCTATCCGGGGCCGTGATATGGGCAGTACCATTGAAGAGGCGCAATCAAAAGTGAATAAAACAATAACGCTGGATAAAGGCATGCGTATGGAATGGCGCGGTCAGTTTGAAAACCAGGTACGTGCAACCAAACGTCTGATGCAGGTTGTGCCGATCAGCCTGGTATTAATCTTTATTATTCTCTTTATCATGTTTGGCACAGGTAAAGATGCCGGACTTGTTTTAATGAATGTGCCGTTTGCTTTAATAGGAGGGATCTGGGCATTGTGGATTACGCAAACAAACTTCAGTATTTCGGCCGGGGTTGGTTTTATTGCCTTGTTTGGTATTTGTGTTCAAAATGGTGTAATTCTTATATCCGTATTCAAACAAAAATTAATAGACGGAGAAGAACTGGATGCGGCAATTAAAGAAGGGCTGCAGTCGCGTATCCGTCCCGTAATTATGACTGCGCTGATGGCTGCCTTAGGTTTATTACCCGCTGCCTTATCTCATGGTATCGGTTCAGAAACACAAAAGCCTCTTGCTATCGTAGTCATTGGCGGCCTGGTAAGTGCAACCATATTAACGTTGCTTGTATTCCCGATTATCTGTCATTTCTTCTACAAACATCCGGCATTGCGAAACTGATAAGCTGAACGCAACAAGCTGAATGCTTAAAGCTATAAAGGAGATGGCCTGTATTAAGAATACGTTCCTTATACAGGCCATCTCCTTTATAATTATATTGCGGGCAACGCTTTCAGCCTTTAGTATTAGGCATCAAGCTTCTTTTTCTCCCTGAATGTTAAGCGCGAGTGTCAATAACTTATTTTTAGTTTCCGTCTGAAAACGCAGTACGTGCAGGTCATATTCTTCGTCCTTGGTTGCAGGCTTATCCAGAGATTCAACTTCATCGTGGTATACATTGATCAGATACGTTGCCCATGTTTTAAAATCTTCTAATGAATTGATGTTTGGAAAACGCTCTTTATCTTCAAACACATAATGAATGTGCCCGTTCTCGTACATAGAGAAAAAAGGACCGGCCAGCACATCATTAATAAGATCAAGACTCTGCCATAATTCAGCATATTTTGCCACCTTTAATTGAGGTCTGTGAAACGCATCCCAGAATAATTTTCTGTACGCTTCTAAATCAGCAGAGATATTCATTTTATTGATTGATGTTAGAAGCTGCAAGTTAAAACTTTTACCTTGATTTTTAAGGATTAAAATACGTGCAGGCTTGGCAGAACTTAATACCTAAAACTTAACACATAAAACGTAATACTTTTTTTATATTTACGCTTTAGCGTTTATTATGAAAAGAATATTGATTACAGGCGGAGCAGGGTTTATCGGTTCAAACCTGACAGAAGCGTTATTGAACAGAAGTGATGTTGAGCTGGTGCGTGTACTGGATAATTTTTCAACAGGATACCAGCACAACATACATGAATTTTTGACCCACCCCAAATATGAATTTGTTGAGGGCGATATCCGTAACTATGAAGATGTAGTTAAAGCAGTAGAGGGAATCGAAGTGATCAGCCATCAGGCTGCACTTGGTTCTGTACCGCGTTCGCTAAAAGATCCTATGACCAGTAATAATGCAAACGTGCTGGGTTCCATGAATGTTTTTCATGCTGCAAAAGAATCAGGTGCAGACCGTGTCGTGTACGCATCTTCCTCTTCGGTTTATGGAGATGATCCGGGTTCACCTAAGGAAGAAGACCGTTTGGGTAATGTGTTGTCTCCGTACGCTGCAAGTAAGCGCAGTATTGAACTGTATGCAAAGGCGTTCAGCAACGTCTATCCATTTCGTTTTATTGCTATGCGTTACTTCAATGTGTTTGGTCCCAGGCAAAATGCGCAGGGAGCATATGCTGCCGTAATACCTCAATTCATAACTGCATTATTAAATGGGCAGCAGGCTACAATCTTCGGAGATGGCTCCCAGACACGCGATTTTACCTTTATTGATAATGTATTACAAATGAATATAAAAGCACTGTCTACAGATAATGCAGATGCGTTTAACAGATATTATAATGTAGCCTGCGGCTCAACAACTTCCTTGAACCGTGTATATGCTATACTTGCAGGCTGTGCCGGCTCAGACATTAAGCCCCATTATACGGATCCAAGACAAGGAGATATAAAAGACAGTCTGGCCAATATCAGTTTAGCGCAAAAGCACATTGGATATAAACCCGAAATACAGATTGAAGAAGGATTAATTAAAACCTTCGACTGGTTTAAAAAGAATCAAGGTGAATAATTTGTATTAAAAGCGTGCAGGAAAACAATTTTTCTGCTTTGTATAAAACATAAAAACGTACGTGCTACGTTGATTGCTTTTTTTTGTTTCATCCATAAAAAATAGAACTACGGAAAATATTACATAGAAAAAGTATATATATAATTCAGTTGTTTGTTTTTTATTTATAGCTAGAAAACCTTCTGTATATAATTATTTTTATAATTAACATTCTTTAAAGAGGAACTTTGAATTTATTTGAATAACAACTTCTTTAACTATCGTTAATATTTTATATTTTTATACTATTAATAATAAGCCTATTGAGCGTTTAATAGTTTCATAACCTCGATAGTTGTCAACTAAGTAAATCCTTCAGACTATGCAATTCTATAAATCTTTGAATACAAGTATTTTTTCTACGGGAAGATATACTTCTGTATTTATGACATTTTTTGTTACACTTATGTGTTATTCATTACAAATGACATATACGGAGGCAAAAACGACCTCTACAACAGCAGCAGGTGCGTGGGCAGATGCAACTAAATGGTCGGCTGGATTACCTGCAGACGGCGATGTTGTGATTATTAACCATGTGATGGACTTTACGAATGTGAACATCAACATTGGTGCAAACACAACGTATACATTTGCACCCGGTTCAAACGGATCATCCATTCCATTGTCATTGGGTATGTCAAGCTCAACGGCAGTGCTGAACATCAATGCGAATGTTTCATTTGCAGGCGGGATCAACTTAAACGGAGGAACGATTAATGTGTATGAAGGTGCTACTTTAACCGTTACCAATCAGATTAACCAGGCAGGTACAAAAATTAATGTTGAAGCAGGAGGGAATTTTAATGTTACAGGAAGTTATATAAATAACGGCGGAGATATTCACGTAGATGGGTTGGTTACTATTTCCGGTACGTACGACGGACAGAACGCAACAGCTACTGTAACCGGTTCGGGAGATATTACTACAACGGGTCACATGAAAGGGTTGAACGGAAGTACCATTTTCGGTATTATCAATCCGGATTGCGGCGGCCCGTGCAGCGGTAGAAATCTATGCGGAAGAACTGTTTCATCATTACCGAGAGCGGCTACATACTGTACATCCGGAGCAGCTGTAGTATTAACGGCTTCATTCAGTTCCGGATCGTCTCCTACCTATCAATGGCAATCAAGCTTAACCAATACAGAAGCTGGTTTTTCAAATATTCTGGTAAACGGTAATTCAAATACCTATTCTGCAACACCGGGTGTTACGACTTATTACAGGGTTAAAATTACCATTGGCGGCTGTACAAGTGTTACTCCGGTATCTCTGGTAACAATCAGCACATGTAGTAAAACATGGCTGGGTGGAACTTCCGGAACGGAAACAAACTGGGCAACGGCAACAAACTGGAGTCCAGCCGGTGTGCCCGCTGCGACGGATGATGTTACAATACCCGTACTGCCAGTGAACAAGCCTGTTATCAGCGGTTCAGTAAATGTTAAGAGCATCACCATTGATTTAGGAAGTTCACTTACATTAGCGGCAAACAGTACCTTAAATTCTTATGGAAATATTGTAAATAACGGTACGTTTACTTCCGTACCAACAGCTGCTGTCGCATTTAAAGGAAGTACCCTGCAAACTATTTATGGCATACCTTCCTTACATAAAGTATCCGTAGATAATACACAAGGTATTTCAATACTTACCGCTTTAACAGTAAACGGTACGCTTACTTTAACAAATGGGGCAGTTGCAACAAATTCTAATCTTACCCTAAACTTTGATAACGGAGGAAATATTGCCTACAACCCTGCAGATGCCGGCAGTATAACGGGGGAGATAACCGGCCGCAGAGACGGATTGGTGCGTACACATTATATCGCTTCTCCGTTCAGCAGTTCAACTTCAGGACAGGTAGGTGCAACAACCCCGTTGTATTACAACAATTACTGGAAAATGTATTCCAGAGATTTTACAACACAGGGATGGGTAGCTGTTACCAATACAACCACTCCACTTACACAGGGAACAGGGTTTTCAGTTGCTTTTTCCAATACAAGTTCATTGATACTGACAGGAAGTTATAGTCATACCTTTACGTTGCCGGCAACCAATTATTCTAATGCTGCTGCAGGTAAATACATACTGATTGGTAATCCATATCCATCAACGTTAGACTGGACTTCAGCCGGATTTACAAAAACAAATGTAGGCGGTGCTATTTATTTATGGAGCGGAGCAAGCAGCCAGACATCAAGCTGGGTAGCCAATGTAGGAACAGGACCTAATGGTTCTCAATATATAGGTCCAATGCAGGCGTTTCTTGTAGCAACAACAGGTACCGGAGGAAATTCAAGTGTTGCTATTAACAATACAGCACGTTTAAGTACGCAGAATCCTTCTTATGCGCGGGTAGCATCAGATGAAATTGTACGTATTAAGATAACAACTGAAAATCCTGATTTATGGGATGACGCGGTAGTGCGATTCAATGAAAATGCAACCAGTGAGTTTGATGCAGAATTTGATGCGTATAAAATCATAAATCAAGGGTTTGTTCCATCTGTTTATACGACTTCCGGTACAAACAACTATTCCATTCATTCCGTATCGGATGCTGCTGCATTACCAACTATTCCGGTAACTGTAAAACTTCCCTCTGATGGTAATTATACCTTAAGTGTATCGAAAAGTGATCCATCCGCAGAGTATGTATTGATAGATAAAAAACTTGGTACAGAAAATTTACTTTCAGGCCCGTCTTATGTATTCAGTGGTTTGGTATCAGATGATGCGAATCGTTTTGAACTGCAATTAAGAACAAGTGTTACAACAGGAACACATACGGCAAATGCAGCTTCTGGTCTTCAAATACATTCTTCTTCAAAAGGATTCGTAATACAAACCAGCCAATTCAATGGCAGTACAGCAAACATTGAAATTCTGGATGTAACCGGTAAAGTTGTGAAAGTACTTTCAGGTAAAAATATATCCGACAATACTACATTCATTCCGCTTGATCTTGCAGAGGGAGCTTATATCGTAAAAGTGAACATTGATCACAACGTGTTTGCACAGATGATATCCCTTGTTAAATAATTAATCCATTTTTTAGAATTAATAATGCCCCTTAATCCAAATTGAGAGGCATTATTTTTTATTTTCGGTTTATTCTATAAACAAGCATCCTTTGTAAATCTTTTGTTTAGATCTTTCGTAGATGCTCATATAGCACATTGCACTTTTTCAATAAAGACTATGTTTTTAAATGGGGTTTTTATATATTTTATAAAAGAAAAAATGCATTCGATCAACACAAACAGCTACAATTATGGAACATTTTCTACTAACTCAACGCAGTTATCTGTGTTGCTTTTACAGACTTTCCGGTAAAGACGATGTAAAAAAAAACAGGCTCACAAAAAACTTTAGAAAAAACTTTCTTGTTTGGGCAGTAATTTTTATGCTGCAATATTCTGTGCAGGCTGCAACAAAATCAACCAATACGGCAGGCCCATGGAATACGGGTACAAACTGGACAACCACAGGTGCACCGGCAAGCGGGGATATTGCGAATGTGAATCATACAATGTCAATAAATACCAATATTGCAATTTCTGCAGGAGGGTATTACACGATTAATTCTCCTGCAATTGATGCACCCGGGGGCACAGCATATACGTTAACGGTAGGCGGAACACTTCTGGGGGGATTCGGAACGCTTGAGGTAAAATCAAATATGACATTTGAAGGCGCACTTACTGTAAATGATTTTGGAAGACTGATTATACGCAACGGTGCAGTACTGACAGTAGGGGCGGCTACCTTTGCAGCCTTGTCAGATGTTACAATAGATGAGGGTGGTACATTGATTGTAAATGGAAATATGCTGGTGTATGGCAATTCTCCTCTGATTAACGGCGATCTTATTGTTAACGGTAATTATACGGGAGATGCGTTATCTGCTATATATGGTACAGGTACCATGAAAAGTACGGGTAGCGTAGCAACCATTCTTACCGGAACGGTGTATGGAAGTATTATAGATTGTGCTGCATCATGCACCTATACATCCTGTGGAAGTACGGCATCGGTTTCGCCTTCTTCAGCTTCTGTCTGTGCCGGCTCTTCTACAACGCTTACGGGCACATTTTCGCCTGTTACTATAGGTACAATAACCTATCAATGGCAATCAGGTTCATCTGCAACCGGGCCTTTTTCAAACATATCCGGCGCTACAGCAGCCACATATAATGCAGGTCCTGCTTCATCTGTTTATTACAGAGTACGGATTACACAACTGGGGTGCACGGCAACAAGTTCTGCCGTATCCGTTACTGTTATTCCAATTCCTGCTATCACCTCCACTACTCCGGCCAGCAGATGCGGGAATGGCAGTATAACATTAAATGCAGCAGCAAGTGCCGGAACGGTGTATTGGTATGCTGCATTGACAGGGGGCGCCAGCATAGCTTCAGGAAACAGTTATTCACCTGCAGTTACAGGAACTACCACGTATTATGTATCTGCAACAACTGCAAGCGGTGGCTGTACAACAGCAGCCAGAACAGCAGTTACAGCAACCGTTAATACAATACCTGCCATTGCTTCCGTTACCGGAGGAAGTCGGTGCGGTCCCGGAAGTGTAGCACTTTCAGCATCCGCAAGTGCAGCAACAATTAATTGGTACGATGCATCCGTTGGCGGTACATTGGTAAATACAGGTGTCAGTTTTAGTCCAACGGTAAGCAGTACCACAACCTATTATGTTGATGCTACAGCTACCGGTTGCACAACAGCATCAAGAACAGCTGTCACAGCAACAGTATCTCCGTGTGCAGTAATATGGACAGGTACAGTAAGTACAAGCTGGAATACAGCCGGTAACTGGAATCTTGCATTTGTTCCTACAAATATCAATAGTGTGACCATTCCTTCAGGTACTGCTTTCCAGCCAACAATTTCAGCTTCATCAACGGCTGCTGATCTAACAATCAATTCCGGTGCTGCACTAACGGTAAGTGCCAGCGGTGTTTTAAATGCATATGGCAACATTGCAAACAGCGGCACCATAACAACCGTTGCCGGGTCAACGGTTGTTATGGCCGGGAGTTCGGCACAAACCATTACTGGTGTACCATCATTATATAATGTACAGGTAACTAATGCCGCAGGCTTTTCAATACTATCCGCGCTTACTGTTAATGGCACCCTTACCTTATCAAACGGTGTTATTACAACCAATTCAAATCTTACGCTCAACTTTGATAACGGAGGTAACATCGCGTATAATGCTGCAGATGCAGGAAGTATAAGCGGAAATGTCACCGGCCGGAGGGACGGTCTGATACGCACGCACTATATTGCAGCGCCTTTCAGTGGCGTAACAACTGCGCAGGTAGGAGCCACCACACCGTTATATTATAATAATTACTGGAAATTGTATGAGCGGGATTTTACTTCGCAGGGCTGGCTTGCTGTAACCAATGCAACAACAGCCATGACGTTGGGTACCGGGTATTCATTGGCTTTCCCGAATACAGCTTCGCTTATTATGACAGGTACCTATAATCACAGTTATACATTAACGGGTACGGGATATTCAAATGCAGTTGCCAATAAATATATTCTGGTTGCGAATCCATATCCATCTACTCTCGACTGGACATCAGCAACAGGTTTTACTAAAACCAATGTAGCCAATGCCATTTATTTGTGGAGTGCAAGTACCAATCAGTCTTCAAGCTATGTAGCAGGTGTAGGCACAGGTCCTAACGGAACACAATACATACCGGCCATGCAGTCCTTTCTTGTCAGAGTTACAGGCTCTGGTGGAACATCAAGTGTTTCTATAAATAATACCGCACGTATCAGCACACAAAATCCGTCGTTTGCACGTATCGCTTCAGATGGAATTGTGCGGATTAAAATACAAACCGAAGATCATCTTTTATGGGATGATGCTGTGATTCGTTTTAATGAAGGCGCTACAAATGATTTTGATTTTGAGCTTGATGCATATAAAATTTTAAATTACGGAGTTGCGCCATCCATTTATACAACCATGGATGAAACGCCATATTCCATAAATTCTGTAGCATCACCTTCTGATTTGCCTAATATACCTGTATCCATAAAATTGCCGGCTGATGGTAATTATGAATTGGTTGTTACTCAAAACGATCCAACGATAGAATATACGTTAGTAGATAAAAAAAATGGCACAGAAAATCTGCTGTCAGATCCAACCTATGCGTTTAGCGGGCTTACTTCAGATGATCCAGGTCGTTTTGAACTTAAACTGAGAACCAATGTTGCTACAAGTATACAGTCAGGCAATGCAGCAGGCGGCTTACGTATTAATTCTTCAACAAAAGGATTTGTTATCCAGACACAGGAATTCGCAGGCGAAGCAGCGGTAATAGAAATTTCTGATATGGCAGGTAAAGTGATTCAAGTTATATCGAATGAAAATCTTGCAGCAGGTACAACATTTGTGCCTTCAGCAATTCCTGAAGGTGCATATCTGGTTAATGTGACTGTTTCAGATAAAAAATTTGCAGGCTTGATTTCTGTTATAAAATAAAGGCAGAATTACTTTATCAGGAAGACCATAACACATTGTGTTATGGTCTTCCTGTTTTATAGATGTAAGTATTGTTAACAAATGTATTAAAATGATTCATAAATGATGAATAAAATTAACATATGTTAACAGTTAAGTATTCCGTATACAATTGTTTATAAATTTTTCACATTGGAACTAAGAAGGTTAGATTCATGTGTGATTTTTGTGTAAGTTTTTAAACTTTTTTTTCCAAACATAATTTTTTAAGCGCTCGTTGAAACAGATTCAATGTTTATGCCGGTAATTTTTATTGCCGGTCAATTTTAAAGAGTTATTATGGAAAAATTTTTACGAATAAAAATTGAAAATGAGAATCTGATTGCTGATCACACTTTTGACAAAGTAAAAAAACGGAAACAGGAATATTTCAACTTAACTTTCTGTACAGGTAAAATTAAAGCCGTGGCTTTATCTATGCTTTTCTTTCTTTTACTAAGTTATTCAGGGCATGCAGCTGTAAAAACTTCTGCAGCTGCCGGTAACTGGAATGTCGCTGCAAACTGGACATCTTCGGGAGTTCCAGGCAGTACAGATCAGGTTACTGTAAATAACATAATGACATTAAATGCGGATTTAACAATAAACAGCGGCGGCATTTATACCTTTAATTCAAACTCCACCGGTACAATGGTTTTGAAAATGGGGGATCATCTGTTAACAGGAGGAGGTGATCTGAATATCAATGCGCCTGCAGTTGTAACAATGGGGAGCGGTGATTTGTATTTTGGAACAATACATGTGTATGCAGGAGCCACACTAAACATTACAGGCAATTTAGATATTACAGCTTCAAATATTATTGTTGATGAAGGAGGTATATTAAATGTTGGCGGAAACTTTTTAAATACAAACAGCAGTGTTGTTGTGAATGGTATCATTGCCATAGGCGGAAAGTATGTATCGAATGCAACAGCTTTAGCAAGTGCAACGGTTACAGGTACGGGAAGTATTACCAGTAATGGTGTAATGACCAACAGTACATTTTTGGGTTCAAGTACCATCTTTGGTTCATCCGGTGATTGCAATGCCGGGCCGTGCAACGGCGGGTGCATTGCCGGCATGACCGCGCTGCCTGTAACCGGCCCGGGAATGATCTGTTCGGGCACATCCAATCTGGTATATACAACAAATCCGGTAAGCGGTGCAAGCAGCTACGTATGGACCTTGCCGGCAGGAACAGTCATTACATCAGGTGCAAATACCAGAACAATCACGGTAACAGCAGGGGCAACGTCAGGAAATATTTCTGTTAGACCAACAAATACGACCTGTGCAGGAACAACCGCTTCGCTTGCTGTTACGGCTGGTGTACCAACAGGCACAGCAGCTATCAGCGGCGCGGCAACAGCGTGCCAGAGCACAGGTGGTTTTGTATATGCTGTTTCAGGTGTTAATGCAGCAACAACGTATAATTGGTCTGTACCGCCGGGAGCGAGTATTACAAGCGGTGCAGGTACAAATACCATAACGGTTACAATGGGGACAACGGCAGGTGCGATAAGCGTTACTCCTGCAAATATCTGCGGCAATGCTACAGGTGTAACGGTTGCTACAAAAGCTGTAGCGCTTTCCGTTCAGCCGGCTGCAGCAATTGCATATCCGTATACAACGTATTGTAAAAATACAACTACTCAGGCTCCGCTAATCACGGGAACCACCGGCGGTACATTTTCTTCCTCGCCAACAGGTTTATCTATGAACAGCTTAACAGGAATCATTACAGGGAGCTCAAGTACAGCAAGAGCGTATACGATAACCTATACTGCCCCGGCTGCTACAGGATGCAGCAATGCTACAGCAACACAATCCATTACCATTGTAAGCACAAATATGACACCTGTAACGTCTGCTATTACAGGTTCCGGTTCTTCTTGTCAAAATGGTACAGGCACTTATTCAATCACGAATACTGTTACGTCATATGACTGGAAACTTCCATCCGGTTCAACAATCAGCAGCGGATCTTCAACACAATCAATAGGTGTGCTGTTTGGTACCGCATCCGGTGTTATTTCTGTTACACCGCTTACTACTTGCGCCGGTAATACAGCAACAGTAACTGTTACCGTGTCTCCATGCGCAAAAACCTGGAACGGTTCTGCAGGGTCTGATTGGAGTACTGCTGCTAACTGGTCGCCGTCTATTGTTCCTGCCGCTACAGAAGATGTTACTATTGCTAATGTTGCGTCAAAGCCTGTTGTTAGTGCGGGAGCAACAGGCAATACAAAAAATCTTACCATTAATTCCGGAGCAGGCCTTACCATCAGTTCTGCCGGTACAGTAAATGTAACCGGCAATGTTGTGAACAACGGTACGTTTACAGCCTCTTCAGGTTCTACACTTGGTTTTACAGGTACTACAGCACAAACAATTACAGGTGTGCCTTCCATTTATAATTTAAATATTAATAACGCTGCTGGTGTATCCGTACTTTCACCACTTGCAGCGAACGGTACAATCTCCTTGCTAAACGGTGCCCTAACAACAAATTCCAATCTTACCCTGGAGTTCGATAATGGAGGGAATGTTGGATATGCTGCATCAGACGCAGGAAGTATTTCCGGAAATGTTGCCGGCAGAAGAAATGCATTGATCCGTACGCATTATGTAGCCGCCCCTTTTAACGGAGTAAGTTCAGCACAGGTAGGCGCAACCACGCCGTTATTCTACAACGGTAACTGGAAAATGTATGTTAAATCATTTGATAACCAGGGTTGGAATGCGATAACAGATGCCACAATGGCAATGCCATTAGGTACCGGATATTCGGTAGCGCTTCCTTCTCTTTCTGTTTTGCTGTTTTCAGGAACGTATAACCACAACTTTCAACTTACCGGTACATCGTATTCAAACACCGTAGCAGGAAAATATATGTTAGTTGGAAACCCATATCCATCAACATTAGATTGGAGCAGCACAAGCGGATGGACAAAAACAAATATTGCAGATGCCATTTATCTATGGAGTGCTTCTACAAATCAGATCTCAAGCTGGGTAGGGGGAGTTACTTCAGGACCTAATGCTTCAAAATATATTCCGGCAATGCAGGCATTTATGGTAACAACTACAGGTTCCGGCGGAATGGCTAGTTTAGGCATTAATAATAATGCCCGTGTGAGTAACCAGAATGTGGCATATGCGCGGGAAGGTGCCGATGAAACAGTCCGGATTAAAATTCAGACAGAAAACAGTGATTTGTGGGATGATGCCGTAATTCGTTTTAATGAAATGGCAACAAACGATTTCGACCCTGATTTCGATGCCTATAAAATTATTAATTATGGAATTGCGCCTTCTATTTATACAACCCTTGGCTCAACCCTCTACTCCATCAATTCTGTAGCGGATCCGCTTGCGTTGTCCAGTATTCCTGTGTCTGTAAAATTACCTTCCGATGGTAATTATATATTAAGTGTAGTAAAAAGCGATCCGGCAATTGATTACGTGCTGATCGATAAAAAATTTGGAATAGAAAACCTGATTTCAGGACCCGGCTATACATTTGTTGGTCTGGCTTCGGATAATACCGATCGTTTTGAACTTCAGTTACGAACAGCAGTTACTACAGGTATTTACCAGACTCAGGCACACAGCGGTTTGAAAATTAATGCTGCACCGAAAGGTTTTGTTATTCAGACAGACATGTATGCTGCGAATGACGCACGTATAGAAATTTTGGATATGACTGGAAAAATAATTCAGGTAATGGCGCAAAATAATTTAAACAGTGGTACTACGTTTGTTCCGCTGGATCTGGCAGATGGGGCCTACCTTATTAAAGTGTCTGTGGCAGAGGAAGAATTTTCAGGAATGATTTCACTGATCAGGTAAATTTTTCAGCGTATTTACTATAGTATTATTGCGTCCCATTTTCATGAATTATCATGGGAATGGGATGTTTCATTTATGTCTGATGGCTTAATAAGCTTCGCTGATTTTTAAGAACACAGTAAAGAGTCTTTTTGCAATACCGCTTTTTGAATTCAGGACTTATTTTTTGAATCCATAAATTTTCTCTCCTGTAAAATATAGTAAATATTACATGTACAAAATAAAATGTTTAAACATGTAATATGCATTTTCAGCGAATATTAGTAGTTTTTAATATTTAACATATGTTAACAAATTGATTAATCTGTGTTAATGTTATTTTTATGCGTGCATATTACATTCTTGTAAAAAGCGCTTAAAACCGATTGTGGGGTGGTTTCGTTAGTTTTCTAGAGAATAAAAAAACAGACGGAAATTTTTCCTGAAGATATTTTTATTTAAAAATAAAAACCCAAACGCTAATCAAGCAAAGCTATGAATACCTTCTTTCATCTTCAACCAGTAAATGTATTCCTTAAAAGAGTTGTTTTTACAATCTTCTTTTTAAATACATGTTTTTTGGCTGTGGCAGAGTTAAATTCAACTTCCAGCCAGACAATATCGACCTCACAAGCATATACAGGTGCCAGCAAAATCGCAAACGGCAGTACGCTAACTATTTCGGGGGGGACAACAACGTTTAATGGTACTTTAACCGTAGGTAACGGTGCTGCAGGTACATTAATTGTAAAAAGCGGAGCTATCGTGATTGTAAACGGTACCTTATCTATTGGTACATCCAGCAATGGTGCTGTAGTGATTGAAAACGGCGGTCAATTGATTGTTAATCCGGGCTCAGCAAGCGGGACAGCCGCAATCAATATCAATAGTTCAGCAGCAACGGCTCTGGATATTCAGACAGGTGGCTCCGTGATTGTAAAAGCAGCCGCATCAGGCAACAACATTTTAGGCATGTATCAGACGGCGGCATCGAATGTAACTGTTGCCGGTGCTCTTCAGATCAGAGGAGGCGGGTTTAAAATGGATGGTACTTCAAAATTAACGTATTCAGGTTCGGGTAACGATACCATTATAGGTACACCTAATACTTCGGGGGCATATTTCTCAAATTCAACAAAGTTAACGGTTGGCTCAAATGTTAACTTATATATAAGCGGTGATGTTAAAAATGATTCGAATGCAGAGTTTGCCATTAATGGGAATGTGTCTATTAACGGTAATTATCAGTCAGGAAACAATACAGCAAATGTTACCGGTACGGGTACATTAACAACAACGGGTTCATTAAATTCCGATAGTTACCAGGGTTCTGTTTTTGGAGAAAGATACAGCTGTCCGACAGGTCCTTGTGGGGGCAGTAACGTCATTACTTCAAGTAATATGACCACCTGTAACGGAGGCAGTGTTATAATAACCGGGCCAGCTATTGCCGGAGCTGCTTATAAGTGGCTGGTAAGTGTTACCAGTGCTTCAAGCGGCTTTACAAATGCCCCGGGTGCAAATACCGGACAGAATTATTCAACTACCGGTTCACCGGCTGCTCAATATACCTACTACAAAAGACAATACACATTAAATGGTGTTACAATAAACAGCAATACATTGACCATAACATCCTCATTCTGGGTAACAGCTTCAACAACTCCGGCTATTGGAGGTGCAAGCACGGTATGTACAGGTTCTGCTATAACACTTACAAATTCATTAAGCGGCGGCCGATGGACAAGTGCTTCTCCCAATATTGCAACAGTATCTTCTTCCGGTGTGGTAACAGGTGTTTCTGCCGGGACTTCTGTAATAACCTATTCAGGCAACGGATGTTATACACCTTCCAATAAGACAATAACGGTATCATCCTGTGTGATCACCTGGACGGGGGCAACAAACAGTGCCTGGACAACCATGTCAAACTGGAGTTCCGGTTCTGTTCCTACAGCATCAGATAGTATTTTAATTCCGGCAGGTGCACCTAATTACCCTCAAATTTCAACAAGTGTATCCAGTTATAAAACAACGGTTAATTCCGGAGCTTCATTAACAATTACTTCATCTGGTGTATTAAATGCATATGGGAATATTATTAATAATGGTACAGTTACAACGAATGCCGGTTCAACGGTAGCGTTTAAAGGAAGCAGTGCACAGACAATAAGCGGTGTTCCGGTATTGTACAATGTACAGGTTGCAAATACTTCTGGTGGTGTAGCCTTATCTTCAGCGGTTACATTAAAAGGAGCATTAACGTTAACAAGCGGTGTATTAACAACCAACGCTAATCTTACAGTGAATTTTGATAATGGTGGTAACATAGCCTACAATTCAACAGATGCGGGAAGTATCAGCGGTAATGTAACCGGCCGCCGTGATGTGGTAGCACGTACACATTATATCAGTGCGCCTTTTAACGGTGTCACATCTGCACAGGTTGGAGCAACCACACCATTGTACTATAACAACTACTGGAAAATGTATGCAAAGAATTTTGCTACACAAGGGTGGACAGCTGTAACAGATGTGACTACAGCAATGCCTCTGGGTACTGGTTTCTCTATTGCTTTACCGAATGCCGCTCCATTGATCTTTACCGGAACGTATAATCATAGCTATACATTACCGGCAACAACTTACTCCAATGCAGCAGCAGGTAAATATATCTTAATCGGAAATCCATATCCATCAGCGCTGGATTGGACAAGTGCGGCAGGCTGGACAAAAACAAATGTGGCCAACGCTATTTATTACTGGGATGCAGCAAGCAGTAAAGTTTCTTCATACGTTGCAGGTGTAAGCACAAATGGCGGTACACAGTATATACCGGCAATGCAATCATTCATGGTGTCTACAACAGGTACCGGAGGTAATTCAAGTGTTGCGATCAATAATGCAGCGCGTGTTAGTTTACAGAATCCTTCGTTCTTACGTAACGGTTCGGATGAAACTGTCCGAATCAAAATAACAGCAGCAAATGCAGAACAGTGGGATGATGCTGTTGTACGCTTTAATGAGATGGCAACAAATTCATTTGATGATGACTGGGATGCGTATAAGTTATTAAGCCGTGGTCCGAGCCCTTCTGTTTATACGGTACTTGGTGAAGATATTTATTCTGTTAACTCTGTAGCGCATCCTTCAGCATTGCCAATCATTGATCTGGCTGTATATATTCCGGCAGATGGTAACTACAGCTTAACGATTACTAACAGTGACCCTGCTACAGACTATGTATTAATAGATAAAAAATTAGGAACAGAAAATCTTTTATCCGGATCCGATTATATGTTTAGCGGACTGCGTACGGATGATGGAAACCGTTTCCAGCTTCAGTTGCGTATTTCAGAGAATAACATTACTACAGGTACTACAGCTGCACAAAATAACAAAGGGCTTCAGATTCATTCAACAGATAAAGGCTTTGTGGTTCAGACAGATGTTTTTGGAGGCAGCAAAGCTACGATTGAAGTTCTGGATATGAGCGGAAAATCTGTAGCTGCTATGGAAAACACACTCGCAGCAGGTGCAACATTTATTTCTTCAGATCTTTCAGCAGGTGCTTATCTGGTTAAAGTAACGGTTGATGGAAATACGTTTGCGGGAATGATCAGTTTACTAAAATAAGCCATTTAATAGTGCCGGATTAAAAATAATACCTGGTAATGCATATGTAAAACAAAAAAGGAAGACTGAAAAGTTTTCCTTTTTTGTTTTACGTGTTTTGTAATGTGAATGGAATTTTGCTGATACTGTTTGCTTAATTGTATTTTTTGAATCAACATATTTACGTGTAATTCAAAAGCGAAGCTTGTATTCTTCGTTCAATTGCAATCTTTATTAAAAATAAATCACACAAAAATATTACATGGTGTAAAAAAACGCATTAAAACATTTAATCCTATTAATTAGTTCATTTATAGTGATTTATTATTCAATTAAAATTAACATATGTTAATAGTGTAAAATTTAATATGTTCAAACATATTTTATTACATGTGTAAAAAAGGGCTTTCTAACGTTTGTTTAAGCGTTTCGTTAGTCTGAGAAATGGTTTAAATGTAACACAATGAAACATCTATTACACACAATTTTTAGATCTCTTTATTCAATAATTTATATTGAATTTTTAGGAAAAAGAAAATTAAGCGCACCGGTATTGATTCCGGTAAATGTCTTAACAGAAAAGACTCAAAAAATAAATATCCGGGGAACTGTTTTATATAAGATGCTCGGATGTTTTGTACTTGTGACATTATTTTCAACTGTCTCTCAGGCTCAAACGTATCTTAGTCCATCAGGGAATTTAAATATTACAACAAATACAACATATTCCGGTGCAGGTATTTATACCGGCACAACAACAGTTAAAGCTGGGGTAACAGTTATTTTCACCGGCGGAGTATCATTAAGTAATTCAGCAAAGTTTGTTATAGAAGCCGGGGCTACAGTAATTATTAATTCAGGAGGATTTAGTACAAGCAGTTCAACAGAAGCAACAACAGCCACAGGATCTAAACTTATAATTATAGCAGGCGGTTTGAATCTGAGTAATTCATCTAAATTTACCAGTAATGGTGCATTGGCCGTACGCGATGGAGGCTTGAGTATCAGTTCTTCAGCAACACTTGGTTTGTATGGATTAAATCAGGATACGATCAGAGGGGCCGTTTCATTGAATAACTCAACAACAACAACCATTGATACAGGGGTTGAATTATATATAGATGGAGATATTACGAGTACATCATCTGCCGGCATGGCAGTGAATGGAAATGTTGCTGTTGATGGAAATTATCAATCCTGGAATTCTGCTAAGATTACAGGTACAGGAGATATAACAACAACAGGATCTATGAATGCTGGAGGCAGCAGCACAATTTTCGGAGTCAATCCGTATAGCTGCAGCGGACCTGATTGTAATGGACGTAATTCATGCGGACGAACCATTACCGCATCTACACCGTCAACCGGAGTATGTTTAAATTCATCCGTAATACTAACAGGAGTATTGAGCGGGTCGGGGACAAAAGCATATCAGTGGCAAGTAAGTACCACTTTAGGCGGTACATATTCTAATATCACAGGCGCAACATCAAGTACTTATACCTTTACAGCAACTGCTGCCAGATATTATAAGGTTAGAATAACAGTTTCAGGTTGTGCATCGACAAGTAATATAATACCGATAACCATAAATACGCCGGCTGTGGCACCTGCTGCAATTACAGGCAATACTTCTATTTGTGCAGGAGAATCTACAACATTAACTGTGAGCGGCGGTAACTTGGGTACAGATGGATCGGCAGTATGGTATGATGCAGCTTCTTGCGGAAGTTTTATACAAAACTGGACAAGCCAGCCTTATGCAACAATAAGAACAACTGTAAATGGTGCGAACGGAATTTTGAATGTAACATCAGCATTTGATTCCTGGATTGAAATGTATGGGTTGGGAACATTTAATCCGAATATTTACAAATACATTAATATCCGTTACCGCGTGAATTCAGGAGATGCACAAGCTGTACAGATGTATTTTACAAATGCTACTTACACAACAGCAAACGAAAATGCAGTAGTAGTTAGTCCTTTAATCAGTGACGGGAACTGGCAGGTACTTACAATTGATATGTCTACGCATCCGCTCTGGACTTCATCAACCGTAACAGGCTGGAGATATGATTTTGCATCCGGAGTTGCCAATATGGATATTGATTATATTTCACTGACAGCAAAGCCTGCCGGTGGAAACAACGGTACACTTTCCTCTACCTTTAGTCCTTTGGTTACAACAATATACCAGGTTCGATATGAAAGTGTATGTAATTTTACTACTTGCCAGGCGGTAACAATAACGGTAAATAGTCCTGCAACAGCAGTAGCCGGAAGCGACATCTCAATGTGTGCGGGATCAACAGCTGTGCCTATTATAGCAGGGTCAAGCGCAGCAAATACGAGTGGAATTACATGGACTTCAAACGGAACGGCAGGCACAATCAGCGCGCCTACTTCTTTAACAAACGCAAAATATACGCCAAGTCCTGCGGATATTGCAGCAGGCAGCAGAACGGTAACGTTAACCGCAACAGGCCAGGGAGCTTGTCCGAATGTTACGTCAACAAAAACAATAACGATTATATCGTCTCCGGCTGCAATCGGTACGCTTACAGGTACAGCTACAGTATGTAAAGAGCAAACAATTACGTATAGTATTCCTTCCGTTGCAAATGCTGCAAGTTACAACTGGACAGTTCCAACAGGTGCTGCCATTACCGCAGGTACCGGTACAACATCTATTACAGTTTCCTATGCAGGAGCATCGGTGACTTCAGGGTCAGTTTCTGTAGATGCTATAAATACCTGTGCAACTACATCAAAAAGTTTAGCCATAACAATCAATAATACCTGTGCAAACAGCTGGATCGGAGTTACAAGTACAGATTGGAATACAACATCAAACTGGAGTCTTGGTATGATTCCATCAAGTGCACATGATGTGATGGTTCCGGCTTCAACACCGTTTTCTCCAACGGTTTCCGCTACAGCTAACGTAGCGTCCTTTACAAATAACAATACACTGACTGTAGCTTTCGGAGCAATATTGAATGTATATGGCAATATTACAAACAACAGCAATGTAAGTCCTGCAAGCGGTTCAACGGTAGCGTTTAAAGGGAACAGTGCACAGACAGTAAGCGGTGTTCCGGTATTGTACAATGTACAGGTAGCAAATACGTCAGGCGGTGTAGCCTTATCTTCAGCTGTTACAGTCAGAGGCACATTGACATTGACAAGCGGTGTGCTTACAACAAATTCAAACCTTACGGTCAATTTTGATACTGGCGGTAATATTGCGTACAATTCAACAGACGCAGGAAGTATCAGTGGCAGTGTAACCGGCCGCAGAGATGCGATAGCACGTACACATTATATCGGTGCACCTTTCAATGGCGTAACTTCAGCGCAGGTTGGGGCAACCACACCATTGTATTATAACAATTACTGGAAAATGTATGCAAAGAATTTTGCCAACCAAGGCTGGTTAGCAGTAACAGACGCCACTACGGCAATGTCTCCTGGTACAGGATATTCTCTTGCATTACCAAATGCAGCTTCGTTGATTTTTACGGGTACCTATAGCCATAGCTATACATTACCGGGAGCAACGTACTCGAATGCGGCAGCAGGAAAATATATCCTGATAGGAAATCCGTATCCATCTACACTGGATTGGAATAAAGCATCCGGCTGGACAAAAACAAATGTTGCGAACGCTGTTTATTACTGGGATGCTGCAGGGAACAAAGTATCTTCTTATGTGGCAGGTGTAAGCACTAATGGAGGTACACAATATATACCCGCTATGCAGGCGTTCATGGTAACAACAACCGGTACAGGCGGAAGCAATTCAAGTGTTGCGATTAATAATAACGCACGTTTGAGTACGCAGAATCCATCCTTCTTACGTACAGGTGCCGATGAAACGATCCGTATTAAATTAACAGGTGCAAATGCAGAGCAGTGGGATGATGCTGTAATTCGCTTCAATGAAATGGCAACTACAGCATTCGATACCGATTGGGATGCTTACAAAATTCTGAGCCGTGGCCCAAGCCCGTTGGTATATACAACACTTGGAGAGGATATTTATTCCATTAACTCAGTAGCAGAAGCTGCTTCACTTCCAGCAGTAGATGTCCTGGTATATATTCCTGCAGATGGTAATTATACCTTAACGATAACAAACAGTGATCCAACCACTGATTACATATTGATAGATAAAAAATTGGGTACAGAAAATCTTTTATCCGGATCAGATTATAAGTTTAGCGGTGCAGGTACAGATGCTGCAGATCGTTTCCAACTTCAGTTGCGTACAGCAGTAACTACAGGGACGCAGCTATCACAGAAGGGTAGAGGGCTTCAGATTGGTTCAGCAACAAAAGGGTTTGTCATCCAGACAGATCAGTTTGCCGGTAATGCAGCAGGTATTGAAATTATGGATATGAATGGAAAATCGATAAGCGTATTTACAAGCAACCTTAGTGCTGCTGCCACATACGTGCCGGTAGAACTTGCAGATGGTGCGTATCTGGTTAAGGTAACTGTTGAGGGCAATACGTTTGCTGGTCTGATCAGCCTGATAAAATAAAACATCTTAGTGTAATGCCAAATAAAAAATGAGTCTTCATACCGGAGACTCATTTTTTATTACATACCAATATGATTCCCTAACTTGAAATAGCTGTATGATAAAACTGCAATTTTTTAATGTTTTTACAATATTTTATCTGTTCTAAATATTGAATTTTACTAAGTTAAAATAGCATTTTAAATGCTGTTTGATGTGATTATCAATGTGTAGTACATTTTTTTGAAATTTAGATTTTACATTTGTTATCAAAAAACTTACATGCGGAAAATACTTAGTTTACACCTAAAAGTGCCATTTAATGCTTATAGACTTAACAATTGTTAAGTTTATGAGATTTTTGCTAAATGCAACTGGGTAAAAAATCTACATTTTGAATATAAATTCCCCAATAACTAACATCTAAAAAAACTGCTATTACAGGCCTGTAAAAACCTTGGATATGTTGGGACGTTATATTTGCAGCAGTTATTTAGAACGACTATGAAAAAAAATTACCAGCGTGTTTTTAAGGTTTTATCAATAGCTTTATTTACCCTATTTTTAAATTATCAGGCATTTGCTCAACCCAATTGTGCTACAGGTATGGTTCCGCTGAATGGAGGTACCATTGTAAATCCTACTACACCTTTTACATGGAATGCTCCTACAGGAACGGTTACCGGGTATAGAATATACATAGGTACAACTGCAGCATCAAATGAACTGGTAAACGGTACAAGTGTAACAGCTACTACTTATACCTATACAGGCGCATTGGCCTGCGGAACTACCTATTACTGGAAAGTTGTTCCGTACAACGGTTCGGGTCCGGCAACAGGTTGTGCCGCACAAACCTTTACAATCATTGCATCTGGTAACTCGTCCATTTTTCCGGTAGGGTCATGGAATGCATATTGTTTCAATTCTACTAACTGGACAAACTATACCGGATATTATACCGCAACCGGACAGGATTTTAATTCTACATCCAGTTGGGGAGCCAACTATTCTCCTTCTGTAATTTCACCCAATGGTGCTGCTGGCTATCAAGGCTGTAGTGTACCGAATGACAACCATTCTGTGATATATAAAAGACAAGGTTTTACAGCTGGTACCTATTCATTAGACGTAATAAATGATGATGGTTGTTTTTTATATCTGAATGGGAATCTGATTTATTCACGGAACACCTATACAGCTACTTTTATAAATAATGTCTGGACGGGGAATCTGGACGCGAGTTCGCAAATAGAATTCCGGTGGGCAGATACCGGAGGAGGGGGATCTTATGGAGGCATAACATTTAACGCTATTCCTACGCCAACATTAATAGCCGGGGCAATTTCCGGAGATCAGACCATGTGTCCGGGCAATGATCCATATGTATTCAAAAATGTAACACCTGGTTCAGGAACATGCGGTCCGTTGGTATATCAATGGCAGCAGAGCGTTGGCTGTACAGGTACGTTTTCAGACATTGCTTCTGCAACAAATGCTACGTATGATGTGCCGGCTGGTATCACACAAACTACATGCTACAGACGTGCTGTTGTTGACGCAAATTGCAATAGAATAGAGTATACCAATACCGTTACAGTAACCATTACTTCTGTACAGCAGGGTAATCCAGCTGTGTTTCCGTTGAATACATGGAATGGATATGTATATGATTTTAACGTTACGGGTTATACCGGAGCAGATGATAACTGGACAGATTATAAAGGATTCTTTTCTTATGCTGGTACATCAGCATCTGATCCGGGCTTTTATACTTCCACAGGTATTTATTCTTCCGCTTCACCACCGTCTTCAGCACCCGGGTATGTTGGTTGTCAGGTAACGTATCCATTGAGCGGTGTACAATTTAAACGCCAGGGCTTTACTCCCGGCATCTATCAGATTGATTTTGATGGAGATGATGCCAGTTATTTATACATTAACGGAGTATTGATATACGGAAGAACAGCATGCTGTAATGTGGTTTCAAACGTCTGGACAGGTATTCTGGATGCATCTTCAAAGATCGACTATCATTATAAAAATAACGGAGGAAATGGTTTTGGCAGATTGATCATTACTGCGGTAACACCTGCACCCATAGACCCGGGAAGTATTGCAAGTTCAGCTTCTTCTGTAATTTGTTCCGGAGATACTCCGCCGCCATTTACATCAACAGCAGTATCCTCAGGAGGCTGTACAAGAGCCGGCTATCAGTGGCAGGCAGATGCGGGCAGTGGTTTTGCAGATATTCCGGGAGCGACCAATACAACCTATGCAGCAACAAGTGTAACAGCAACAACATCATACAGAAGAAAAATTACGGATATATGCGGTACCGTAGCATATACAAATACAGTTACATTAACAGTAGGTACGCCTTCATTGCCAACACCAGCATTCGGAAGCAATGTGTGGAATGCATACGTATATAATTTTGCAGTTACAGGATATACAGGTGCAGATGATAACTGGACAGATTATAAAGGATATTTTACATATAACGGTCTTTCCTTTAATACCGGATCAATATATGGTAACAGTATTGCTCCTTCATATGCACCAGGTTATTATGGCTGTCAGGTAGGGCAGACTCAAAGCGGTGTGCAGTTAAAAAGACAAGGCTTTCCTGCAGGTACCTATCAGATTGATTTTAATTCAGATGATGCCGGATATCTGTATGTTAACGGTGTATTGGTGTTTGGCAGAACAGGATGCTGTACAACAGTACCAAACGTATGGACAGGAAATTTAGATGCATCATCAACTATTGATTACCATTACAAGAATAACGGTAGTTCAGGATATGGTGTCTTATCCTTTACGCTGGTAACGCCTACACAACCGCTGGATCCGGGTATTATCGCCAATAATAATTCCACTACAGTTTGTTCCGGCAATACGCTTCCTCCTTTTGTTTCAACAGCAGATGCAACCAGCGGATGTTACGTGTATTATGAGTGGGAAAGAAATACAGGATCTGGCTGGAATGCCATTGCAGGTGCAACAGCATCAACCTATACAGCAAGCAGCATAACAGTTAATACTTCCTATCGACGTAAGGCGACAGATGCCTGCGGAGCAGTAGATTACTCAAATATTATTGTAATTAATGTAGGCACATACACACCGGTTACGCCAACGTTTGGTGCTGATTCGTGGAATGCGTATGTATATAATTTCAGCGCTGGTAACCCTACTGGTAATGGAGGCTTCACTGTTGCAAATACAGGGTGGAGTAATAATTCAGGAATGTTTCAGACTCCGGGTATTTCAATTGTTAATCCGGGTTTTAATACCAATAGTTTATATAATTCCAATGATGCACCTTCTTTTGCAACCGGTTATCAGGGATGTCAGGTAGGTACAACATTAAATGGTGTAATCTTTAAACGCCAGGGTTTCCCGGCAGGAACCTATCAGATTGATTTCACATCTGATGATCCCGGCTACTTGTATATAAATGGTATAGTGGTTTCTTCCAGAACAGGAGCCGGTACAACGCTGAATGCATGGACTGGCGTATTGAATGCTTCTTCTACGGTAGAGTTCCGTTATAAAAATAATGGCGGGCCGGGAAGTGCAATCGTCACATTTACAGTTATAACCAGTACAACACCATTAAATCCAGGAACAATTTCAGGGACACAAACAATTTGTCAGGGAACTGCTCCAAGTGTTTTGTTAAATACATTAAGTGCTACTTCAGGGTGTTCTATAACATATAAGTGGCAAAGTTCAACAGTTTCAGCTACTGGTCCATGGACAGATATCGTAGGTGCTGCAAGCCCTTCTTATTCTTCACCTGCTCTTACACAAACAACACATTTCCGGCGTGCTGTAACAGATGGTTGCGGGGCAAGTGATGCAACACCTGTAAGAACAGTTACAGTAAATCCATTGCCTGATGCTGCCGGTACAATTACGGGACAAACGACATTCTGCCCGAATCAGGCAGGAGTTTCATATAGCATTGCATCTGTAAATAATGCGACAGGCTATAACTGGACCTTGCCAGCAGGAGCAACAATAGCATCGGGTGCAAATACAAATTCGATAACAGTAAACTTCGGAACGACAAGCGGTAATATTGGTGTTACACCTACAAATTCCTGTGGAAATGGAACCGCCGCTCCTGCACTGGCCGTAGCAGTTACTCCATTGCCTGCTAATGCCGGCACATTTACAACTTCTTCGGCAACAGTATGTGCCGGGCAAGCCGGTGTGGTATATACAATCGCAGCGGTAACCGGAGCAACATCATATGCATGGGTCGTTCCTTCAGATGCTACGATAACATCGGCAACAAATACAAATTCAATTACAGTTACCTTTGGTACTGCAGCAGGCAGCGTTAGTGTTACACCAACAAATTCATGTGGTACAGGTAATTCAAGAACCATTACAGTGACTGTTAATACCGTTCCTGCAGCAGCCGGTGTTATGACAGGCTTGTCAGATGTGTGTAAACCGCAATCAGGTCTTTCATACAGCATTGCTGCTGTAACAGGTGCCACAAGTTATTCATGGACAGCACCTTCAGGCGTTACGTTTACAGGTGGAACTACCCGTTCTATTGTTGCTAGCTTTACAGCTTCGAGTGTAAGCGGTAATATGGTTGTTACACCAATAAATGCTTGCGGGAACGGAGTATCTACAACATATGCTGTTGCCGTATCATCTGTACCGCCATTAGCTGCAGGCACGATATCAGGACCTGCTTCAGCCTGTGCGGGCTCCATTGGTCTGGTATACAGTGTTGGAGCTGTTACAGGTGCAACGGGCTATAGCTGGACAGTACCAACCGGTACCGTAATCACATCCGGGCTTAACACAAACTCCATTACAGTTACATTAGGATCAGCATCAGGCAATTTCAGGGTAACACCTACAAATGCCTGTGGAAACGGGACATTAAGTGCTGCATATCCAATAATTGTAAATCCATATCCGGGTACTGCCGGAACCATTACAGGAAATACATCCGTATGTGGCGGTACAAGCCAGTCATATAGTATTGCAGCAGTTTCCAATGCATTGGGATATACCTGGACGCTGCCTTCCGGAAGTACTATCACAACAGGGGCAGGCACCAGAAGTATTACAGCAACAATGGGTACTGTGTCAGGAACTGTTACCGTAACACCTACGAATGGCTGCGGCGATGGAACATCTAATTCAGTCGCTGTAACGGTTAGCGTTCCCGCAGGTGCTGCCGGTACAATTTCCGGCCCGGCTGAAGTATGTAAAGGCGCAACTGGTATTATTTACAGCATTGCTGCTGTAACACCAGCACCAACAAGCTATAACTGGTCATTGCCATCTGGTACAATTATTACCGCAGGGGCCAATTCTAATTCTATTACAGTCACGATTGGTGCAAATTCCGGTACAATTACTGTAACTCCTACGCATACATGTGGTAATGGAGCAAGTGCTTCACTGCCTATCGCAGTTTCTGCTTCAATTCCAGCCGCCGCCGGAACAATTACAGGAAATACAGCGGTATGTGATGGTGCTACAGGTGTTACATATAGCATTCCTGCAGTAACAAGAGCAACAAGCTACAACTGGATAGTGCCTGCAGGCTCAACCATCACAGCGGGTGCCGGTACGAATTCCATTACTGTTACAGTTGGATCAACATCAGGAACTGTTTCGGTAACACCGGTTAATGCGTGCGGGAACGGAACGGCAGCTACAAAAGCAATGACAGTGAGTACTGTACCTGGTGCAGTAGGCGCTATTACAGGATCTGCAACGGTATGCAAAGGACAGACAGGAGTAACATATAGTATTGCTGCTGTATCCGGAGCTACAGGTTATACCTGGACACTTCCAACCGGGGCGTCAATTACAGCCGGATCAGGAACCGCTTCTATTACCGTTTCATACGCGGCGCATGCTACGGTATCGGGTACATTAAGTGTTGATGCAACAAATTTATGCGGAACAACATCAAACAGTATTGCGGTTACAGTTGATAATGCATGTCCGTATACTTGGACCGGTGTTACAAGTGTAGATTGGAATACAGCCAGTAACTGGAGTTTGGGATATGTGCCGACAAATATCAATAATATTGTAATACCAACCGGTACGCCTTTTGCGCCAACAATATCTGCAGCAACAAGTACTGCTGCAGCGGTTACAATTAATTCAGGCGCAACAGTAACAATTGCTGCTGCCGGAACATGGAATGTATATGGTAATTTAACGGATAATGGAGCTGTAAATGCGCTTGCCGGATCTACACTTGCATTTAAAGGTACTGCCGCACAGACAGTAACAGGAGTGCCTGTAGTATACAATGTTCAGGTAAATAATTCCGCAGGAGTTTCGATAGCATCACCCATGCTGGTTAAAGGAACACTTTCATTATTGAATGGTGTGTTGACGACTAACTCAAACCTTACCATGAATTTTGATACCGGCGGTAATATTGCATACGCGGTATCAGATAACGGAAGTATCAGCGGGGTTGTAACAGGACGGAGAGATGCAATTGCACGTACCCATTATATAAGTGCCCCGTTCAACGGTTCTACATCGGCACAGGTTGGTGCAACAACACCATTGTATTATAACAACTATTGGAAAATGTACACGAAAACATTTGACACCCAAGGTTGGGCAGCTGTAACAGATGCCACAACAGCAATGCCTTTGGGTACAGGGTTTTCATTAGCCATTCCAAATAGTACGTCACTCGTACTTACCGGAACATATAACCATAATTTCTCTTTCCCGGGAATCAGCTATTCAAATGCAGCAGCGGGTAAATACATGCTTATAGGTAACCCATATCCTTCTACGCTTGACTGGACAACCATTTACGCAAGTGCAGTAAATACCGGAGGTGCGGTTTATTACTGGAATGCAGCAAATAACCAGGTTGCAAGCTGGATTGCACCTGCCAGCGGTACAAACGGCGGAACCAAATATATCCCGGCAATGCAGGCATTCATGGCTACAACAACAGGTACCGGCGGTCCTACATCCATTGTTTCAATTAATAATAATGCGCGTATCTTAACAAATCAGTCTTATTTCAGAACAGCGCAGGAAGATATTTCAACGCTTAAACTATATGTGAAAACTGCCGATGGAGTTAAGGATGAAACAATTATTAATCTCAATGAGTCTGCTTCAGAAGAATTTGAATTTGATAAAGATGCATATAAAATTATAAACGGGGGACTTACACCTTCTTTATATTCAGGAACAAATACAGACGCAACACTTTACTCTATTAACGCGCTTCCTGTAAATGCCGAACAGACTATACCATTGAATCTGAAAGTTCGCGTAGATGGTACTTATGAAATCCATTGCAGTGAATTTGTTAATCAGACAGGTTATAAACTATTGCTTGAAGACAAATCAGCGAATACATTTATGCCTGTAGATACTTCATTGACCTATGTTATAACAGCCAAGGCTACAGATAACGCAGATCGTTTTGTATTGAGATACATAGCAAATCTATCAACAGATATTTTATCAGATTCGTATAAAGGAATTGACCTTTCAACATACGATAACAATCTTATGTTGCTGGTGAAAGCAATTACAGCAGATGGGGTAAACATGGAAGTGTATAATGCGGCAGGTAGTCTGGTTCAGTTACTTCCAAATCAATCTGTAACACCTGGAGTAAAAATGATTCCATTAGAAGGGTTAGCATCAGGAGTTTATTTGGTGAAATTTACCATAGGTGATGTGCCATACACAGGAAAAGTTGTAATTAAATAATCATAAAAATAGTAACCGGAACAATTATACAGCAATATGTTATAGGATTTTAACAATAATAATCATTGATTAAAGGGTAATAGCAGTTAAAAAAGTCCGGATTATGATTTAAAATGAATATTATTAGTAAATTTGTATAATAGCTTTTAATTAGCGTCAGGCTTTCAATTAGTTACGTTTTAAATTTATTCGATATGAAAATGTATAAAATTGTAATGTTTTTATTATTCACGTTAAATGTATCCTTTAATACATTTGCTCAGGATTGCGGAACATTGCCTCCATGCACAGGAGATGGTTGGGAAATTCCAGGTACAAACTGTTGTAACAATGTGACTGTTCCGTTTGATGGTGGAATAAGCTTATTGCTTGCAGCTGGTCTTGGCATTGGAGCCAGAAGTGTTTATAAAAAAAGAAAACAGACTGCATCGTAAATAGTGCATCAGTATTTAATGAATCTATTAGACTCTGGCACAAAAAAAATACTCATTATATTTATTAAGACACTTGGTATATACACGATACTAAGTGTCTTTTTTTATTGTTATGAAGGCCTTGTAGACCAACAGGGGAAATACTATTCGCCTTTTCTGGATCAATACAGCATCATAAAACTTATTCTGAATTTATTGATATACCCCCTGGTATGGATCTTGAAAATTCTGGGTTATACAATCTCGGTTCATAGCCCCTCTGTTTGGGTAGGAGCAAGCGGTGTTACAATTTTAACACCTTGTTTAGGTATACAGATTATGATTGGTTATGTTTCATTGATTTTAGGTTTTCCCGCTGCAAAAAAACTGCTTTTTCTAATCGCCGGACTCGTTCTGATTCATTTGCTCAATATCGGGCGCATGTTATCCATTTTACTGACAATTGAAAAGCATCCTTCCGTTATCGATATTTCACATGATATTTTTACATACCTCAGTTATGCAGCAATTTTAGTACTGTATTATGTTTGGGTAAAAAACTATTCGGATATTGAAGTAACCGGTTAACGATTTTTTCGGCCTGCTGAAAATAGAATCAGAAAACAGCTGCTCATTTCAGATGAATGGAGGCTAGTATCTCTCAGAATTATAACTTAAATTACATTGGAATAACTATTTTAAACGTTTTTGTTTCTAAACAAATGAATAATCGTACTTCATTATATATAAAATTTCTTATCGGTTCTTTTTTATTGCTGGCGGGTTCATGTATAGGGTATAAAAAGACGTTATACTTTCAAGGTGCAGCGGAAACATTGCCGCCACCAAAGCTAACACAAACATATACGTTACGGGTACACGACATTGTTCAGATTAAAATCGCAAATCCGGATGCCGAAAATCCCGCAGTATTATCCGGAGAACAAGGCAACATCCAATCTAACGTTGCGGATGCGTATTTTAGAGATTATTATATCAATGATTCGGGCTATGTTGAACTGCCGGTTATAGGCAAACTAAAACTTGTTGGTTACACCATTTTTCAGGCTGATTCATTAATAGCGAAAAAGGCTGTTGAATATTACAGCAATGTTACTGTAGAAGTTAAATTAGCTTCGTTTAAATTCATGGCACTTGGAGAATTTACAAAAGCAGGCCTTTGTTTTGTATCCAATGAAACATGTACCATTTATGAAGCAATAGCAATTGCCGGAGATGCTACCGATTTTGCGAATAATCAAAAGCTGCAGCTTATACGAACGTTAGAAGATGGAAGTAAAAAAATTTATCATATAAACCTGACAGATTATTCTTCCTTTACTTCCGATAATTATTACCTGCAGCCAAACGATATCCTGTATCTGCAGGCACAAAAAGCAAAAGTTGACAAGCAAAACATAACCTATATATCGATTGCATTGTCTGCAGCATCATTTATACTATTGCTTTTAACAAGAATTTAAAAGACTTATTTGTTTAGAAATAATGACTGAATTAGAAGAAGAGAAGGATCTTATTGACTTTAAACAATACATTAGAATTTTATCGAAATATTGGTATGTAGTAGGGCTGATATTGATTTTTTCTATGGTATTTGCCTATTATAAAATAAGGTATTCAACACCGATATACATGGTTAAAACCACTATGCATATCAAAGATAAATCTTCCTATTCATACGGCAGTAAATCCTTTTTAGAAGGATCCTCCATGTTCCAGCCATTCAAAAACTTAAAAAATGAAATGGAGCTGATCAGGTCTTACAATCGAATTCAACTGGTTGTAAAGGAGCTGGATTTTATGTGGGAGTATCGTGTTAAAGGCAAGATCCGTGACATAGAATTATATAAAACGAATCCAATTGAAATCGTTTGTGATTCAGGATTGATTGTAACCAATTACCCATTACTGATTACCATACAGAATGAAGATTACTTTACATTAACCGCTAATGGTGGAATGTATAGATTGTATGATCCTGTATCAAATACGTATGTAGACACAATTATTTCTATTAAAAGAGATGAAAATGTTAAATACAGGTTTGGGCAGAATATTTCTTTAGGCGGTTTATTTAACTTCAAGATCAATAAAACCCAGCACTATCATGCAAATGATAATAACATTCAGTTTACCATAAATGCACGCGATTTACATTCACTCACCAAAGAATATAAATACAAAGTTGTAGTTACGGAAAATGAAAGATCGTCAATTATAACAATCTCTTCTTCCGGTTCCATTATACAGAAAGAAGTAGCTTTCTTAAATAAGCTATCTGAAGTATATGTGCGAAAAGAATTAGAAGATAAAAATCAGATTGCGAACAACACCATCAACTTTATCGATTCGCAACTCAAAGTTATTTCGGACTCTTTAAATAACACCGGGAATGAAATTGAATCGTATAGAGAGAAAAATAAAATTTATAATTTTGAAGAACAATCCATTGGTATTATTACTCAATTGAATGGATTGGAAGGTAAAAAATTAGAAGCCGAATTGCAGCTTAGGTATTATGAATATCTGAAAGGTTATCTGAATACAGATAAAGAATTAACTGACCTGGTAGCGCCTTCAACAATCAATGTTGAAGATCCGGTATTGAATCAATTAGTTGCTCAGCTTGTAACATTGTATCAGCAGAAAAATACGCTAAAGTATAGCAGCAGCGAAAAAAGTCCTGCGTATCAAACATTATTAATTCGTATCAAAACAACCAAAGACGCACTTTTAGAAACAACGAATAATTTAGTAAATACCTCCAGATCATCTATCAACGATCTGGATAAGAGAATTTCAAAAGTAGAAATGCAGATGTCTTCCATTCCTTCTCAGCAAAGGAAGCTTATTAATATTGAAAGAAAACATACTATCAATGATGAAATTTATAATTATTTATTACAAAAAAGAGCTGAGGCAAGTATTGCCCGTGCATCAAACCTGCCGGATGCCTTTACGGTGGAAAGCCCCTTAGACGACGACTATGTGCAGATAGCACCTACGGTTAATAAAATTTATACAACGTATATATTAGGAGCTGTTGGCCTGATTGTTTTTTTAGCTGTGATATATGGTAAGATTGATAATAAAATTCATACAAAAGAAGATATTATAAAACGTACGGATGTTGCTGTGCTGGGTACTGTTGGCCTCACCGGAAGCGACAGTATTGAAAAGCTTGTTCACTCCGGACACGGATCGCTTACAGAAAGTTTCAGGTCTATCCGTACAAATCTTCAATTTGTTCTGCAAGGTAAAAAGACCTTCATGATTGGTGTTACTTCCTGTATAAGCGGAGATGGCAAATCATTCTGTTCCCATAACCTTGCCCGTATATACGCAATCAGTGGTAAAAAGACGCTATTGATACGCGGTGATATGCGCAAAGCATTTAACGCACCAGCCAATTTAATTCCACAGGGCTCAATGGGCTTAAGCCAGCATTTAATTGGCATGGCTACCATAGATCAGATCATTCATAAAGGAGAAATTGAGAATTTATACCAGATCATTCCCGGCCCAGTACCGCCCAATGCTTCTGAGTTAGTCGCTTCACAAAAAATGGAAGAATTTATCCGGATAATGAAAGATAAATTCGAAGTGGTAATTATGGATTCTCCGCCTGTAGGTTTGGTTTCCGATTATATGTCTGTTATAAAACATATAGATGCGAACCTGTATATTGTGCGGTACGATTACACACCTAAGGAAACGTTGGAAGCAATTAAAGATCTTAAAAATAAATATCCGGCCCAATCACATTCAATCATTTTCAATGGTATTACAGCAAGGCTGTTAAGTAAATATTCGTATTACGGCAATCCCGTAGAATATGGGTATGAGCCGGCTTTAAAGAAAAAATGGTGGCAATTTTTTTCTAAATAAATATCGAAATAAAATAATTTAATGGAAGATAATAAGGATTGGGATATATACATACAGCCAGAATCTCCCTGGTTTGAATTGCGTCTGAAAGAAGTATGGCGATACAAAGATCTTATATACATGTTTATTAAACGCGATTTTGTCGCGCAATATAAACAGACTATTTTAGGTCCGTTGTGGTTTATTATTCAGCCGCTTATTACAACGCTTACCTATGTTATCGTTTTCGGAAACATCGCAAACCTATCTACAGATGGGCAGCCGAAACTGCTTTTTTATATGAGCGGTATTTTATTCTGGAATTACTTTTCCACTTCTTTTTTGCGAACCTCTGAAACATTTTCAGCTAATGCAGGAATTTTTGGTAAGGTTTATTTTCCAAGATTAACCGTGCCTATTGCAAGTGTGTGCAGTTCGTTCATTTCTTTTCTGATTCAGTTTTTATTGTTACTGATAATTTATGCAGCCTATATCTTGAATGGACTTTCGTTTGAATGGAACTGGGCTATGTTATTATTGCCTGTATTAATGATCCTCAGCGCTGTGCAGGCATTGGGTTTTGGAATTATTATTTCTTCCATGACAACAAAATACAGAGATTTAAAATACCTGATTTCTTTTGGTATACAACTATTGATGTATGCTACGCCTGTTGTTTACCCATTGTCTGCTGTAACAGATGTGCGGTTGGCATGGATATTAAAACTAAATCCAATGACAGCCATTATTGAAACATTTCGATATGCATTGCTTGGTTCAGGCACACTGAATGTTTCATTGCTTATCTATTCATCGGTTATATCCTTCGTTGTGCTGTTGTTGGGTATGTCTGTTTTTAATAGAGTTCAGAAAAATTTTATGGATACCATTTAAGCGAAGATAATGTCAGATATAGCCATTCAGGTTGAGAATATATCAAAGATGTATCGGTTGGGTGCATTGGGAGGAGGTACATTAGTTTCTGATGTAAACAGATTTATTGCTAAAGTACGTGGGAAAGAAGATCCGTATGCAGTGATCGGCTTAAACGACCGTACATCTAAAGCAGAAAGCGAATACGTGTGGTCGTTAAAAGATATTAATTTTGATATTAAACAAGGAGATGCCGTAGGCATTATCGGTAAGAATGGTGCAGGCAAAAGTACGTTACTCAAAATTCTGTCTCAAATAACAGCTCCTACAACCGGGAGTATAAAAATTAAAGGCCGTATTGCATCTCTGTTAGAAGTAGGTACCGGATTTCATCCGGACCTTACCGGTAGAGATAACATTTACATGAATGGCGCTATCCTGGGCATGTCACGCGCCGAGGTGCGAAACAAGTTTGATGAAATTGTTGAATTCTCTGGTGTAGAAAAATATATTGATACACCCGTTAAAAGATATAGTTCGGGTATGTACGTGCGTTTAGCATTTGCTGTTGCCGCACATCTTGAACCGGAAATTTTGATTGTAGATGAAGTACTAGCCGTTGGTGATGCGGAGTTTCAAAAAAAATGCCTGGGCAAAATGCAGGATGTGAATAGCAAAGACGGCCGTACCGTATTATTTGTAAGCCACAATATGGGTGCCGTAGCAGAGCTGTGCCGCTCAGGTATTGTACTTTCAAACGGCAACCTCAAATTTATGGGAAGTAATTCGGAAGCAATCGCTTTTTATTCCCGCATCGATTCCGATCAGAATGCTGAAGGATACAAAGCCAATGAATTAACAGCTGCATTAAAACAGAATTATATTGCTTCTATCAATGTGCTGAATCAGGATGGACATGCCAATACGGAATTTTTGTTTGATGACAGGATTACAATTAAACTAGTATTAAAAAGTAATACAGGTAAAATTGACACAACACTTGGATTGGCCTTATTAAATAAAAATCTGAACCGCGTATTTACATTGCATAGAGTTATTCAGGCAGATAAAAGTGCGTGTGAAGTTGAAATAACATTGCCTGCTCAATTTATAGCACCCAATTTATATTCATTCCATGCGGCATTATTTATTCCCAATAAAATAGTCTTTGATAATATTGAAACCGTTTGCCCGATAAAGATTATTGATAACGGTACTGAATTTACTGCATATGAAGGCTTGGATTACGGGAATGTTATCATACATGCTGAATGGCGGATAAATTAAAAATCGAATAGGATAGTTGATTTAGCAAATACTCTTAAGAAAATAAAAATATGTTTTTGCGGATAGCAAATAAAATATTGAAACGTTTGGCTGGAGTACAGGTTATTCCTGTAAATAAAAAGCGTTTATCTGTTTTAGATAATAAGCATCTGCATATTGCCTCCAATTCAATCTTGCTGGAAGGTACGTCATTGGATTTCAGACAGGAAATTTCTTCTTCCGATACGTATGTTTCTATTGGCGGGTATTGCCTGATCAAAGCTATCTTCACATTTGAAACAACTACAGGATTAATAACCATAGGTAATAATGTTCATATTGGAAATGCACATTTTATATGCCGGTCCGCCATTACGATTCATGATGATGTAACAATGGCGTGGGGTATTACCTTATACGATCATAATTCACATAGCATTCATTGGGAAGAACGGAAGGATGATAATAAAACCTGTTACGAAGATTTTGTTCAGCATCATGGAAATAATATCGTTAATAAAAACTGGATAAACGTTCTTTCCAGGCCCATAGTAATTGAATCTAAAGCCTGGATAGGTTTTAATGTAACAATATTAAAAGGCGTAACTATAGGTGAAGGCGCAGTGATAGGAGCCTGCAGCGTTGTGACAAAAGACGTTCCCGCGTGGACAGTTGTTGCCGGAAACCCGGCTGCTGTTGTAAAACATTTACAAAAACCGGAATGAAAAAAATACTTGTAATCGGCTCAAAAGGTTTTATAGGCTCTAACCTGGTTGCCTATTATGAAAAGATAAATACTATTGACGTTTGGGGCTGCGATGTAATCAGTGATTATTCAAGCAGGAATTATTTTCTGATCGATGCAAGCAATTCTGATTTCAACGAAGTATTTCAACAGGTAGCGTTTGATGTTTGTATCAATTGTTCTGGTTCTGCAAGCGTGCCGCTGTCAATGATTAATCCGGGAAGGGATTTTCACTTGAATGTATTGAATGTGTTTAACATGCTGGATTCGATACGTAAAAATATACCTTCTTGTAAATTTGTTAATCTTTCAAGTGCAGCCGTATATGGCAATCCGGAGTCTCTTCCTATTAAAGAAGATACACCCATAAATCCTTTATCGCCTTATGGCTGGCATAAGTTACAAAGTGAAATACTATGTAAACAATTCAATCAGAATTTTGCTCTGCACACCTGTTCCTTACGTATTTTTTCTGCCTACGGAATCGGATTAAGAAAGCAACTCTTCTGGGATTGGTTTCAGAAAATAAACGATGCGGCTTCTATGTCTATTTATGGCACAGGAAAAGAATCACGCGATTTTATTTATATCGATGATCTTATTCAGTGTATTGAGTGTGTAGTGGCAAGAGGCGATTTTAATGCAGGTATTTATAACATTGCTAATGGACAGGAAATCTATATAGCCGATGCAATAAAAGAATTTAAAAAGGCATCCGGCAAATCGTTTGAATATACGTTTACTCAAGAGACACGGCCCGGTGATCCTATTAATTGGGTCGCAGATATTTCAAAATTAAAAACACTGGGCTATCAGCAACAGGTTACATTTGAAAAGGGCGTAGAAATATTAATGAAATGGCTGCAGCAAGAAAAAAAATAGGAATACTTCTGTATAATCAAAAATTATGGACGGGTGGTTTTTATTATACGTTGAACCTTATCCGTTCATTACAATTTCTGCCGGACGCTGAAAAGCCAGAGGTTTGTTTTTTTTATAGCGGAAATCTGACAGATATTTCAAATGAAATTACAACTATAAATTATCCATATGTATCGTATCTTCCCGTATATGTACGTGTTAATGTTGTGCAGCGTATTATAAATAAGTTTAAACGGCTGATTGATAAAGACGCTGTTCTGCTTGGTAATTATCCGGCCAATACCGTTAACTATATATATCCCTGTCTGAATTTTTCATTGGATGGTACCTATAGTGTTTTAAGAAGAATTCATAAAATATACTGGATTCCGGATTTTCAGGATAAATATTATCCGGATTTTTTCAGCAAAGAAGAATTGAAAAACAGAGATGCGTTAAAAAAAGAATTTATTGAAAAAAATGTTCCGCTGGTCTTCAGTAGCTTTAATGCAGCAGATGATTTTAAGAAATTTTACCCGCAGGCAGAAAATAATATACAGGTGCTTCGCTTCACCAGTATCCTTCCGGATATGCAAGGTGTTTCATGGGAAGAAGTATCTGAAACGTATAACATTGACGGCTCTTATTTTATTTCGCCGAACCAGTTCTGGCCGCATAAAAACCATAACGTTGTAATTGATGCTGTTGACCTGCTTGTTAAAAAAGGAATAAACGTAACGCTGCTTTTTACCGGAAAAGAGTTTAATGATCAGGCTCCGGAATATGCTGTAAATCTGAAAAAGAAAGTAGCGGATCTTGGGTTAAACAAACAAATAAAATTTTTAGGATTTATAGACCGGGCAGAACAGCTGCTGCTTATGAAACACGCTGCTGCAGTTATTCAGCCCTCTTTGTTTGAAGGCTGGAGTACCGTTGTTGAAGATACCAAAGCAGTAGGGGGAAGGATGATTGTTTCAGATCTTCCCATTCATAGAGAGCAATGTGTAGAGAATGCAGTATTCTTTCAGCCATACGATGCGCAGCAATTAGCAGATGAAATTATAACTGCACAGACAGAACCTGCTGAAATAAAAAAAATAGATTACGATGCTCATATCAGAGCATTCGCGCAGGATTTTTTAACGCTGGGGAATTTATTAAACTAGTCTGACTGATATGGCACAGCTGTTACCTAAAATAACGATCATTACACCCAGCTATAACCAGGGACAGTTTATAGAACAAACCATACGCTCCGTCACAGAACAGGAATATCCTGAACTGGAGTATATCATTATCGATGGGGGAAGTACCGATCAGTCCGTTGATGTGATAAAAAAATATGCGGATAAAATTTCTTATTGGATCAGTGAAAAAGATCAGGGAACATTTGACGCCAATAATAAAGCACTTGCAAAAGTAACGGGAGATTTCTGGTGTATTGTCAATTCGGATGATTTACTTTTGCCGGGTGCGCTCAAAAAAGTAGCGGAAGCAATTATAAATAATCCGGATCAGAAATGGTTTGCCGGGGGGATTCACTATATTGATGAAACGGGCCGTAAGACAGGAGAAGAAATGCCTGCTTCGCCTGAACGTATAGCCGGATACGCATTTATAAATGGTTGCTGGATCTCACACCCGACTGTTTTTTTAAGTAAAGATGTATTACAGGAAGTAGGACATTTTGAGAAATATCATTTAATGGATTTAAATTATTGGCTGCGGATGGAAAAAAAAGGGTATAGTCCAATGATACTTCCTGAATACCTGGCGGCGCTACGCATCCACGTTGATTGTAAAAGTTTTGACAGAATAAAAATTTACAAAGAAATTAATACGGTACTTTCTGATTTTGCAGAGAATAATACGCTGAAAGCAAATTATGCCGTTCAGCAGGCATTAAGAGCGCATAAAGGTAATTACTATAAGATGGTGTTTTTAACCCATCTCTTCAATAATGAAAAAGAGCAATCCGTTACGTGGATGAAGCAGGTGTTAAAAAATAAACCGGGAGTTGTATTTGAAAAATGGTTTTGGGGTGCAGTAAAAAGGATGGTTTTTGGAATTGACGTGAATGATCCGTTGCGGGAAGAATTTGCTTTTGATAAAAGCAGGGCAAACTGGAACTAGGATAGTTGTTAAATAAATAATTAAATTAAGAAAGAGATTTACATCCGGAAAAATGAATCAAGATACTCATACATATCCTAAAATATCTATCATTACACCAAGTTATAATCAGGGAGCGTTTATAGAACGTACAATCAAATCGGTTCTGGAACAAAACTACTCAAACCTTGAATATATTATTGTTGATGGAGGAAGTACGGATAATACGGTTGAGATTATAAAAAAATACCAGGATAAGATTCACTACTGGATAAGTGAAAGAGATAAGGGGACATATGAAGCAAATAATAAAGCATTAGAAAAAGTTACGGGCGATTTTTGGTGTGTGGTTAATTCAGATGATCTTCTGGCAGAAGGAGCTCTGGAAAAAATTGCAGCGCACATTCAACGTAATCCTGAATCAAAATGGTTTGCAGGTGGTATAGATTATATAGATGAAAATGATGCTGTAACAGGGCACTTTATACCTGAAAAACCAGAAGCTGTTAACGGCTTTACATTTATAGATGGATGCTGGATATCACATCCCGCAGTTTTTTTGAGTAGCGATCTGATCAATACAATTGGTAAATTTGAAAAGTACCATTTGATGGATTTGAACTATTGGCTTCGTATGGAATTGCAAGGGTATTCACCTTTCATTGTGCATACATCGCTGGCCGCACTTAGACTGCATAAGGATTCTAAAAGTGCAGACCGCATAAAATTACACGCAGAATTTTTAAAAGTATTACATACATTTATCGTTCAGAATAAGTTAAACCGTTTTAATGCAATACTTCGTACTTATAATTTTCATGTTAGAAATTATATGCGCGTAGTTTTTTATGAAACGTTGGTAACCGGCAATAAGAAATCGGCATGGAGCCAATTCATTGATCTGACAGTTAAATTTCCGAGTTCAATTGTAACCAGATGGTATTGGGGAGGTGTAAAACGATTGATGCTGGGTGTGTCTTCAACGGATCTGTTACGAAAAGATTTTTTTGAAAAAGAAAATAATAGCAACTGGAACAATCTGGATGAGTAACATGCAGCAAATAAATAATGCTTCTGTAAGGCCTGTTAGTGCTTACAATACAAAGCATCTGCAAATACCTGCAATTGCATTGCTTCAATCTTCTCCATTGCCTGAACAGGCCATACGTACATTTAGCAGGGCGCTTCTGACACCAACAAACCATTTATTCGTAAATGGCAGATACATTCGCACCGGATTAATTTCCGGTTTCGATTCAAGAAAGCTTTCTTTTTTTCAAAGAATATATTTATTCTTAAAATCACGATTTTTTACAGAAAATAAATCAGTTAAAATTTCAGCAGTATGGGCGCATGATAGCTGGAGTAATAATTATTTCCACTGGTTTAATGACACGTTGCCTCGATTATTTTTATTGAGTAAACAAATTGAAGACTCGGTTGCGGTATTGCCTGTTGAATTAAGTAAGATCACATTCATTGTTGAATCATTGGAGTTACTTAAAATTGAACATCAATGGATTGATCAGAAAAAGTCTCATCGGTTTGAATCGTTAAGTGTATTACATACGGCAACACTTCAGCCTGACATTAATCCGTTGCTTCAAAAACAGATGCGCGACGCTGTTTTTTCAGCAATGAAAATTGACCCGCAAGAAAGACCTTTCAGGAAAATATATATTTCGAGAGCACATGCGAGGTATAGGAAAATTATAAATGAACAGGAATTATTGCCTGTACTGAAAAAATATGGATATGATATTATTTATCCTGAAACATATTCTTTTAAAGAACAGGTAAAACTTTTTGCTGAGTCAAATGCGTTAATTTCTATTCATGGAGCAGGGCATACAAACTGCATGTTTATGAAGCAAGATGCTAAAGTGATGGAAATACGAAATACTGAATGGGAGTCGCAGCCACTTTGCTTCTGGGGGTTGGCAAATATTTTTGAATTAAAGTGGGAATATATTACAGCCACACGGGTAAGTGAAGTTTCGAATTTTAATGATGTTTTTATAGCTCCACATATATTTGAAGAATCGTTACGGACATTTGAAAACATTAAATAAGTTTCTTATTTTTTTATCTGTTGTGGTTTTAATCTACGCATGCAGGCATCGTAATAATGCGGTATTAATGTGGTATTAATACCGAAAAATAAGTACATTAGCACATTAGCAATATATCTGCGTAGAGGTTTTGCAGAATAAAAATCTTCCGGTCTTTCTTCTGTAAAATCACATACGTTATTAACAGACATGAGTGAACCAATTATTATTTCAATTCACAATTATAAATCAGCTGGTGTTACATTTTATTCAATCATTGACAGGCAATTTAAAAAGGATGAAATTTTAAATTCAGATTTGTTAGGTATGGATGATACTTATTTAATGCTTAGTCAGGCAGATGAAAAAATAATAAATAAAATAAAAATCATTCATGGGCATTTTCCATTTGGTCTGGATAGACTTTTGCCACAAAAATCCACCTACATTACTTTTTTAAGAAATCCCATAGAACGCCTTATTTCAGATTATTATTATTGTAAAGATTTTGCACTGGCTCATAATCATAGCTACGCATCTACAATGTCATTTAAAGAATATTTGTCCTGCAGCGATATTTTAAATATAGATAATGGGCAGACACGTTTTGTTGCAGGCGGTGAAAACGTACCTTATGGCGATAATTCAATAGAGATGTTAAACCGTGCAATTGAAAATATTGAGAAACGGTTTTCATTTGTTGGTATAACTGAAAAATTTGATGAATCGTTATTAATTGCAAACGCTGTTTTTTCCTGGAATCAATATTACTATACATCAAAAAATATCACCTCATCAAAGTCTTATGATTTTGATGAAGAAACCTGGGAATTGCTTCGTAAAAGAAACTTTCTTGATTTACAATTGTATGAATACGCATTGAAAAAACATGCAGGTGATTTGAAAAAAATTCCTTATGTTAAATTGAAAATGATTCTTCTTAAGACGCTTAAATCACTGTTTGTAGTAACAAAGAGTATTTATGCACCCGTTAAAAAACGTTTTTTCAGATAAGAAAAATTGACAGGAGATAATTATGAACAACAATATTTTATATAGCGCCCTATGAAAGTATTGCATATTTTCCCATCAGCCTTTTTAGGCGGAAGCGAATTGTGCGCCATAGAAAGTATTGAGTCTCTGCAAAAGACAGGTGTTGAGAATCATGTCATTTTGCCGGCAGAAGGAGCGGTTATAAACCGGCTGGAAAATTTATCCGTCTCGTATAAAATTATACAACATAATTGGTGGATGTCTTCCAAACCATGGAAGACGTATTTAAAAGTATTCATGCTGAAAGGGTTTTATTCTTCAGCAGCATCAATCAGAGAATATATTAAGAACAATGGAATTGATGTGGTGATTACACATTCTATTGTTATCCCATCAGGCGCTTTGGGCGCAAGGTTAACCAATACGCCGCATGTTTGGTATCTGCATGAATATGGTGATCTGGATCATCAGCTGAAATTTGAATATGGCAAAAGCTTTTCACTGAATCTAATCAATAAGCTGTCAAAGAAAATAATTGTAAATTCTGATGCACTAAAAAAGCATTTTTCAAAAAAACTTCCTGCCGCTAAAATAAACCGGTTGTATTATTCCGTTAACTACCCTGAATTTACACCTTTGACGGAAAAGCCTTCGGGAGAATTGTTACTATGTATGGTTGGCCGTATTGCTAAAGGGAAGAATCAATTGGTTGCTTTAAAAGCATTGGCGCTTTTGAAGCAAGAACAGATATTTCCGCAGCTTGTTTTTGTAGGAGGGGCAGATCCGGATTATTTAAAACTACTTGAAGCGTATATTAAAACGCATGAACTGGAAAAACAAATTGCATTTGCCGGACAGACAGATCGGCCATGGGATTTTGTGATGAGGTCGCAGGCGGTTGTTGTAGGCAGTGCGATGGAAGCCTTCGGCAGGGTTACTGTTGAAGCGATGAAAGCAGGGCGTATACCTATCGTTTCTGATACAGGCGCCGGACCGGAATTAATTACACACAATGAAAACGGCTTTTTATTTGATCCTGAAAAGGAAAAACAGCTTGCCGAAATAATAAAACAGATTTGGTTAGGAACTGATTTTACTGAAATGACTGTTCAGGCAAAACAATATGCCTTGGCACATTTTAATTCAAAATTGCATGGACATGAATTATTGAAAATTCTAACGGGGCTGGTATGATGGTTTCAATAATAATTGTAAACTATAATACCTATCATTTAACTAAAAAATGTATAGAGTCCGTTTATGCGAAGACAAAGAACTGTTTGTTTGAGGTGATTCTTGTTGATAATGCAAGTACAGAGTGTGATCCGTATATTTTCAAAAAAGACTTCCCTGAAATAGCATTGATTGTTAATACAACCAATAAGGGGTTTGCAGGGGGCAATAATACCGGGATTGAACAGGCTAAAGGCGAATACATGCTGTTGCTGAATAGCGATACGGAGCTGGTTAACGATGCTGTATCGATAGCGCTTGCGGCAATGTTACAGAATTCGGATATTGGTGTGCTGACCGGTAAATTGATTTACCCCGACGGGCGCCCGCAAGGCGTAGCCGGCAGTTTTCCAAGTCTTAAAAACGAATTAATGGAACTGTTCCGTTTCTCAAAATTTGAATCTTTGAAAAAAAAGGCGATCCGCTTAAAAGGTGATTTGTGGGACTATAATACCCCTACAAAAACAGATTGGGTATGGGGAACATTTTTCATGTTTAATAAAAAACTATTGGAAGTATTCCCGGATCAAAAGCTGCATGAAGATTTTTTTATGTATTTTGAAGATGTATTGTGGTGTTATCATGTAAAAAAGCATACTAATCTGTCGGTTTGTTATTTACCGGAACCGGTTATTATACATCATCTTTCAGGAAGCAGTAAAAACAATGACCCGGTTGCGGTCTACAGGACTAAAGTATTGCCGCATAAATTTGAGTTCCTGAAAAAAAATAAAGGTGCTTTCTATACGTATGTTTATTTTTTAACAAAAGCGTTGCATGAAATTACGTTAAGGAAAAAAGATAAATGGAAGGATGCTCAATTTTTATTTCAATTTATAAAAAAGCAATTGCTGCATAACTAATACGATGCTGACGAAACTGAAAGGTAGTATTAAAAAAAATAAGCAGGTCATGAACCTGTTTTATAGATGCCGTTTTTTTTTATTTAACAACAAGGTTAAGAACCGTGGCAGGGGAAATAAAGTAGTAACGAACAGCGCATCTGCAAAAGCGTGTACAATACTTTTTAACGGGAATAACAATACCGTTATTTTAGGGGAAAGCGCTTCGTTGAGAGGATGCCTGATAATTATGAGTGGTGATGACCATGTTCTGGAGATCGGGGCGCACACAAGTATTTATAAGTCAAACATCGCATTTGAAGACCATCATTGCCTGATTAGCATTGGCGACTATACAACTATTCAGGAAAACGGCGGTATTTCAGCCGTTGAACCTTACTCTAAGATTATTATTGGAAAGAGATGCATGTTTTCCGTAGACGTAGATATCCGTAATACCGATTCACATTCCATTATAAAGCTAGATACAGGCGAACGGATCAATCCGGGAAAAAATATTTTTATTGATGATAAGGTTTGGCTTGGCGCTTATGTGCAGGTATTAAAAGGCGTTTCAATAGGCAACAATAGTATTGTTGGTATCCGGTCTCTGGTTACAAAAGATATACCTTCCCATGCATTGGCGGTAGGTGTACCTGCCAAAGTTATTAAAACCAATGTTGATTGGCGCGAAGAACGCATATGATAAAAATAATCAGCTATAGATGAATATCTCAGTGATCATACCCATTAAAAACCGAGCGCATCTGATTGCAGAGACGCTGGAAAGTATTTGGGCGCAATCGTTGCCGGCTGCAGAGGTCATAATTGTAGACGACGGTTCAACAGATAATTTAAGAGATATTCTTCAACCATATGCTGACAAAATAATTTTTGTCAGCAGCAAAGGGCATGGTCCCGGAGCGGCACGGAACACAGGACTTGAAATTGCTATAGGAGACGCAATTCAGTTTTTTGATTCGGATGATATTATGTCACCGAATAAATTAGAAGTACAAGCAGCACTACTCGGAGGAAATATAAAAACCGGTTGTGTGATCGGTCCATTTGTAGCGGCTAAAAAAGAGCAGCACAAATGGGTTCAGACAGATGTTATTATGCAATATTTTCCAATACGCAATATGCCGTTTAATAACATTGTAGCGCAAGGGTGGTGTTCCATTACACAGGCGTGTTTGTTTTCAAGGTCATTGGTTGATCAGGTTGGTGCCTGGCGTGAAGATATTATGACGCATGAGGACAAAGAATATTGGTCACGTATAGCAATGCTTGTTCCCTTTCCCGTGCACGAAAATAAAAGCCTCACAATTTACCGGCAACATGAGCAGCAGATAACAGATAAGCATACAAAAGAATTAGAACGTACCCAAAATGGTATTGCCGTTTTTTCGGAGATTTTAAAACGAGATAAAAAGCAGCTGTCTTTATTAAGTATCTTTGTACTGAAAGGTCTGATTGCGAATTATAAAAAATATTGTAAACGCTATCAGGTACATTATCCGTTAACGCTGTCGGATCATCTCTCAGGAATCATTAGCAAAGTATATTCAAAATACGGGCGTGTTAAAACGGGTACGGATTGGCAGCCCATACATGGTGTCAATGCAGATAAAACAGTATTTCAAAAATATTTAAAACTATTTGTGTAGAAATTCTATTAGTCCGTTGGATTAATATTTAAAACGAAACACGTTAAGAATATGAAAATTGGATTTTCGATATTGTCACATAAAAAACCTGATCGGGTGTATATTGAGCTCATCAATCAATTGGCGAAGTATCCGGATCATTCAATAGCAATACATCACGACGAATCTAAATCCAAGCTGGATACGGTAGTTTTTAACGGTGTTGACGTTGATGTGGTAAAAGATACTGTGGTGACAGAATGGTCGCATGTAAATAATATTGAAGCCTTATTAAAAACCTTCCGATTACTATATGATAAAAAATGTGAGTGGTTTGTTACCTTGAGTGCGAACTGTTTTCCAATTAAGAGTCATACTGAATTAATTGATTTTTTAAACAACAGTAAGGTTGATGGCTACATAGAATGTAATAATGTGAATACCGATCATTTTGATTTTTATAGATATTTCAGAAAAGCATTTGAAACCCGCATGTTGTTTCGGATTCCTTTTATAAGAAAAAATGGAACATTTTATTTGAAACCCATCCGGATTAAAAGAAAGGCTTCCTCAAATATTTTTGCACATTCGTTTATTCCCTACCATGGCTCTGATTGGTTTATGATAAACCGAAAATCAATGAAATATATATTGGATAATAAATCCCGTATTGAGGAGGTAACGGATTTTTTAAGATCAGTGAATAAATATCCCGATTTAAATGTTTGTCCGCCGGAAGTTGTTTTTCAAACAGTGCTGGCAAATAATAAATCGCTTGTTTTGAATAATAATAATTACAGATATATTGATTGGACAAACGCGGTTAACTGGCACCCCAATAATTTAACGGAAAATGATTATGATGCGATAAGCCGATCCGAAGCATTTTTTGCCCGGAAGCTGGAAGAACCTTCATCAATCAACTTGTTAGAAAAAATTAAAGAAAATATTTTAACGGATATCAATGAAAAATAAAATTGCTGTTATTGGCTCAGGTATTTCAGGTTTGTCTGCTGCTGCGGTATTAAACGATACACATGACGTGCATGTATTTGAACGTAATGCAGCTATCGGAGGCCTTGTACATTGCGACCGTTCGGCAGACGTATTGTATCACCGCGTTGGAGGGCATGTATTTAACAGCAAAAACAAAGAAGTATTAGAATGGTTCTGGAATAAATTTGATAAAGAACAGGAATTTGTTCAAGCCAAACGCAATGCAAAGATTTTTTATAAAGAAGGATTTATTGGTTATCCGATAGAAAATTTTTTATATCAGCTTGATCCATCTGTAGTAGAGCAGGTGATGAAAGAATTGATAGACATAAGCCAGGCCGGAGTAAAAGAACCTATGTCTTATGAGCACTTTGAATCCTTTCTTCAGAATACGTTTGGGCCAACGTTATATGAATTGTATTTTAAACCTTATAACAACAAGATATGGAAAACGGATCTGCGTACCGTATCGATGCAGTGGCTGGAAGGTAAGTTGCCCATGCCGAAATTGATTGAAATCATTACAAGTAACATCGTGCGCCGCGATGAAGCCGATATGGTACATGCAAATTTTTATTATCCCAAATCAGGCGGTTCGCAGTTTATTGCTGACAGATTAGCAACAGGGTTATCTGTTACATGTAATAAAAAATTAGAAACTATTGCAATAAAAGAAAATAAGCTGACTGTTTTTGGCGAAGCATTTGATCAGATCATTTATACGGCAGATGTAAGAAAACTGCCGGATATATTGGCGTTACAAACAGATCCTCCATTCCGGTATAACGAACAAATAAAAAAGCTTAGGTCTAACGGTACATCAAGTGTGTTGTGCAGCTGCGACAAAAGTGATTTGTCTTGGTTATACATTCCCGAAGAACACTTCAAAGCGCATCGCATTATCTACACAGGCAATTTCAGTGCTACGAATAATTCTGACCTATTAACAGACTCCAATCGTTCTTCGTGCACCGTAGAATTTTCAGGAATATGCAGCTATGAAGAAATGGTAGAAGAACTTAGCTTATTGCCCGGTAATCTGCAGCCGATCGATTATAACAACGAGCCTAATTCCTATGTGATTCAGGACAAAGAGACGCGTAAAATTATTCAGGAATATAAAGAATATTTAGCTCCATACGGCATACATCTGTTAGGCCGCTTTGCTGAATGGGAATATTATAATATGGATAAGGCTATGGAAGCAGCATTTGCGCTGAAACGGCAGATGCAGCCAGGTTAATACTTTTTTATTGTTTTAAGTTATCTGATTTTATTTGATCCAGCTTTATTTAAAAATGTCCGGCATAACTTCATCTGCCTCTTTACCCAAAAGTAATAATTTCAATTTTATGCGCATCCTTGCAGCAGCGATGATGATTATTACCCATTCGCTGGTGCTTACAGGAGAAACTTAAAAGAGTGATGTATAAGATCAGTGGCGGCGAAATTATGATCAGTACATTAGGCTTAAGAATGTTTTTCGTGATCTGAATGCCGACCGACGTGTTGGTGCATCTTAAATAACATGCAATGCAGATTTACACATGTATCTTTGCCATACACAACTTTAATGGTTAAATTGCTAATTGTTAGCGCATAACTATGGATGTCTTGAATTTTACACTTGTTTCAACCGTATATAATGAAGCACTTCGATTAGATCAAACAATTGAAGAATTAAAACTGCAAACACTTCAGCCATCTGAGATTATAATTACCGATGCAGGCTCTACAGACGGTACTTATGAAATGCTGTTAGCCTGGAAAGCTTCTTCTTCCGTACCGATAAAAGTACTTCAAAAGAATCGGTGCAATGTAGCTGAAGGTCGTAACATGGCGATACACGCGGCCTCATATGCATTGATTGCAAGTACCGATTTCGGTTGCCGTTTTCATCCGCAATGGCTCGAAAGTATTATTTCACCATTTACCGATCCTTCCGTTAAAGCAGTCGGCGGCGCCTTTGCCGTTGTCGAAGAAGACATACAGACATTGCCTGCTAAAGCTGCTTACTTATTGTTTGACGGGTATAAAGATGATATACATGAAGAGTGGTTTACGCCAACATCCCGTTCTGTAGCGTACTATAAAGAAGTCTTCGATGCCGTAGGAGGTTATCCCGAATGGCTTACCCTGGCTGCAGATGATACCGTCTTCGGACGTGTTGCCAAGAAAATTGGTTATACGTTTTATATGGTAGATAAACGCTATGTATACTGGGGCAGACATACAACTGCGGTTGCCTATGCAAAAGAAGCCTTTAGGTATGGCTTGGGAGACGGAGAGGCGCGTATCAATGGCAAAAGTACAATCTCAAAAACGATTGAATTGATTTTGCGTGCATTGTTTCTGAAAACAGGCCCGGCTATTGCCTTGCTGGTATTTTCAGGCATCCTCCCAGCTTACGCATTACTTGGAGTACTTCCGTTTTTAGCAGGCTTCAGGCCGTATTGGCGCCATGCTGGTGTATGGAAACGTCTCCGGTCAGATAAATATAATTTCAAGGTATTTCTTTATAGTCTCTATCTGATGGAAAAAACGCGTTTTTTTTATTTGAAAGGATATTACAAGGGATACGTGAAATCACCGGCATTTCGTAAAGAAGCAGCGCGTATGCTTCAAAAGAAATTTCAGGTATGAATATAATCATTCTGAATACAAATAGTTTTGGAGGCAATTATGAGTATTCCCGTTGCCTTGCGGCTGCTTATGCCGAACATGCGGATGTAAAGAAATGTACCGTAGTTATTCCGGAAAATGCAGCACAGCCTGAAACCGAAATTTTTAAAAAAATATTGATTTCAGATCTGCCTGCAATAAATGTTACGTTATTTAAAAAAATATATTTTTTATACCGAAGCCTGGTTAATCCATTTCGCGTATTCAGGTATCTGAAAAATGCCCCTGCCTCGGCTGTTGTGTTTAATGATTACGAACAGATAACAGCATTGATTTGGGTACCCTTTATTAAAAAGCTAAAAAAGAAACATACTTTTCTTGTCATCCTGCACGATCCGGACCGGGACGCGTACCTGCCTGTTAAGTGGCTGTCTGAAATCACCATGAAAAAAGTTATGTCGATTATGGATGTAGCTTTATATCACGAATTGCTGCCGGATAAAGTTTATTATAAAAAAGAAATTCCAAAGATCAATATTCCTCACGGTTTATATACCCATTCGCTTTTTGATCAGCACCTATTGAATCACCTGATTCATCAAAAGGGAGAAAAGAAAATGATGGGTGTGATCGGTAATATCCGGGATGAAAAAAATTATTCATTTTTGATTCAGTGTTTACCTGAATTACCTGACGTTATTTTATTGATTGCCGGCAGCCCTTCAAATTCATCTGTTTCAATAGCTTCATATAAAGAAGAAATTGAAAAAAGGAATGTACAGGATCGGGTTATATGGATTGAAAAAAAACTGACGGATGAAGAAATGCAAGGCATTATTCAGGCATGTGATCTGATGTTATTGTATTATAAATACAGCTTCACTTCACAAAGCGGCTTGCTGAATCTGATCGCTCCGCATAAAAAGAAATTGATCGTTAGTGACGGACAGTCGGGCTTAACAAAAATCGTAGAGCAATATAAGTTAGGAGCCGTTGTACCAATAGATAAAAAATCTTTCGTTCAGGCAGTTAATCAAATTGTTTTTACAGACATGTCCGCGGAACAGCAATTGGCCTGGGATCGATATCTTGACTATGCAAGCTGGCATAATCATACACGCATTGTTATTGAACAGGTACAAAAAATGAAAAAAACGTTTTCTGCAAAAATATGATACCCGTAGTCTTTATTCATAAAGGTAATAGTTCATATCTGTATAATACATTATATCAGCTTAGACAGACCAATCCGCTGGTTAAGATGTATCTGCTGGGTACGGAAGAGTCGCGCGTGTATGAGCCACTTGCTGAAACGATACTGATCGGGTCATTATCTGAAGAAGCAGATTTGTTTGCAGGTGTTTATAAGCATTACAGCACCAATTCAGAATCATTTGAATTGATGTGTATTCAACGCTGGCTTGTACTTAAAGCATTTATGATTAAAAAAGATATCCGGCGTTGCCTCTACCTGGATTCAGATGTATTGGTATATGAGGATGTACAACGGTTATCTGATGCACATGCACATGTGGGCATGACGTTGTGCGGTATTTCCGGACATACAAATTTTGTTGATAGGAATGTACTGATTGATTTTTGCGCGTTTATTTTTGATCGTTATGCAGGGGCAGATGCATTAAGCGCGCTGGAAAAACATTATCACGCGTTTGTCGCTAAGCATGGTGCCGGCGGTGTGTCAGATATGACCTTGCTTACAATGTATGCCGAGAAAAATCCGCAAAAAGTTGAAAATATATATTTCAGTAATGGCCTTCCTACCTTTGATCCCTCGCTGGAAGTAGGGGAAGAATATTTTGAAATGGAGAACGGTCAAAAGAAAATCCTGTTTAATGATTCTAAACCTTATGGATTCTTGAAAGCAGAACAGAAACCGGTTTTGTTTTATACGCTCCATTTTCAGGGTGCAAAAGCCAAAAGTATGATGCTGAAGTATATTCCGGTAAAGTCGGTTCTGTTTTGGATTCAGTATATAAAATATACCGGTATGTATTATTTTCAGAAAATAAAAAGCAAAATCGTTTAATAACGCGAAATCATCTTATGATTTTTTAGTAACCATACACGAACATGATCTTATTAATTATCTATTGGGTTTTATTGTTACCGCTTTTTTTAGGATGGGGGATATGGGTACATGGTTTTATTACACGTTATTTCAAACAGCAAAATAATGCTGAAAATTTCTTCATACTTACATTAACAGGAGTGTGTATGGTCGGTCTGCTGTCCAATGTTTGTTCATTGTTTATACCACTTGGTCAGAATCCGTATCTCTTACTTGTTCTCTATTTTCTGGCAGTCATGGCCATATACCGGAAAAAAAATCTGGTTGTGCAGATGCTCAATCAGATTTCCTGGACTACTGTAACGGGTATATTATTTTTAGCTATACTTATTATTGTGGTGTCTAAAAGTGCTTCTGCTTCAGAGATACTGGATGAAAAAGGATATTATCTGCCTTTTATAAAATGGGTGGAAACGTATGGAATAACGCCCGGGCTTGCCAATCTGCAAGGGCGCTTTGGATTTAATTCTTCCTGGCATATTCTGAGCGCACTGGTAAGTTTGCGCTGGTCAGGTCTCTTGTTTTATGATCTGAATGGTTTTATCATTTTACTCATTCTTGGATATTATCTGCTAGGTGTTTCCAGAACCGATGCCCCTGTGCAGTATGTATTTGGCTTATTTGTTTCCGCATTTATTTTCAGGAATTTTTTAACTTCTTCAGCCGCAGATCTCCCCAATATTTATTTAAGTTCACTGATACTTTTATGGATGGTTGGTAAATATGAAAATAAAACCTTAGGAGAAATTGATTATACCTTTGTCGTTTCCTTTTTTATTTCCTTTTATCTGGTAACGATAAAACCTTCTTCCATTTATTTATTGCTTATTTATGTACCAACCATTTTTATTGCACTGCGGCAGATGCAATTCAATAAAATCGTATGGCTCATCTGTATCGCAACGATTGTAATCATTCCCTGGTGCATACGGTTTTACATTACAACGGGCTACCTGGTTTTCCCGGTAGCAGGTATTGATCTTTTTAATCCGGATTGGAAACTGCCTTTGCAGCATGTGATTGAAGAACGAAACGCAGTCAAATGTTTCCCGATTTCAGATCGGTTGCCTGCAGAAGAAGTTTTTAAGATGTCATTTTCTGAATGGTTTCCGCAATGGTTTAAAAAGAGCCTGTTTGAACAGAAAGCTTTCTTTCTCGCAATTATTTTTGTTTCGGTGTATCATATACTAACGTTTAAAAAAAGGCTGCAGCAGCTGAATGACCGGTTATTTCTGGCTATTCAGATATGCGTGTTAATCAATATTACTATCTGGCTCACACAATTTCCTGATTTCAGATTTGCATGGGGATACATTTTAGTATATGTGTTTACAGGAATGTATTTCATGGCAACAGATGCAGGCTTTTTTAGAAATAAATTTCAGCGGTTAACGTTGATTTTTTTAATTGCCATGACAGGTATACATTTGATCCGAACCCTTAAAGATGTTTCCGGTAATTATAAAAACATATTCCTTCAGCAGGCACAATTTACTGAAGGTGAAATTGAGATCAGGAAAATCAATACTGTTTCATATTATAAAAGTGAAACAGCCTGGGATTTACCGTTGCCAAGTATTTTATCATGGCAAAATCCTTCTATTGAATTGCGTGGAGATTCTACCTTAAAAGAAGGTTTTAGATCTGTACCTGAAAAGAAATAAATCTGTAAGAAGGCTTTGGATGAATATTGTACCGTTTTTTCTGTTTTTTTAAGTAGATTCAGGTAATTATTGTTTGGATGAAATAGGTGAATGGATAAGGATTTGATATATATAGTACTGGCAATAAACCTCGTACTGGCTATAGTGTTTTACCTTCAAAAGCGTTGTGAGATACCCATCTTTATATCACTTTTTAATATTATGGTCCAATACAGAATATTGTCGCTCGAATTGGGGCTCAGTAATTTTGTAAATTTTAACTATCAGATCAATTTTGTTTTTACATTAGAAATGGCCTATGAGGTGGCAACCCTTATCTTAGTGGGCAGTTCAACGATGCAGTACATGGTTATGTACTTTTATAAAAAACCTCAGAAACTTGTTCCGGATTCAAACGAATACCTGAAGAATTTTTTACTGCAACGCAAGACTATTATTTTCATTGGTTTGGGAATTTTTACATTCTTTCAAATCGTTCTTCACAATGTTGAGAATAGTTATAGCTATTTAACCAAGCTGGCTAACAGCTCATTTATATTACTGTTCTTTATGATCTTTATTGTTACAAAAGTTTCTAACACACAAATAAAGATTATTTATCTCGTTTCATTTTTATGCATTGCTTTTATCTCGTACAGTCCGGAATTACGCTTTCAGTTTTTAGGCTGGATGATTCCTGTTGGCTATTTCGTTACACGAAACATTAAACCCATAAATAAATTATGGTTTATGGCAGCAGGGTTATTTGCCATTCTTGTGATTTTTTCCGCAGCACGGGTGTTACGTTACTCCAACGCTGAATCGAGATCGCTGTCTATTGATGAGCTGTATGAAGAAAGTGTAGACCGGATGGAAGAATCAGACGATGTAAATTTTATTGATGGTTTCATGATGATGTATCAGGTCTATCCAAAATACCTGGATTATACCTATGGATTTGATCACTTGAATATTCTGCTCAGGCCTATCCCCCGCAATTTCTGGCCAGACAAACCCTTAGCAGGCTGGTTTCAGAATTATCAGAAAAAATATGGTTTGGAAAAAACAACGGTTGGTTTTTCTCCAACAATTTATGGCGTATTTTATGGTGAGATGGGCGCTGAAGGAGTCGTTATCTTTTCAATACTATGGGCATTTTTTTTAGTGTGGCTATATCGGTATATCAACCAATTCAGATCAGATCTTTCGTGGGTATTAACAGGTGTTTTATTAACCGCATTGATCCCGCTTTTCAGAAGTGGAGATTTGCCCGGAGATGTTGCAGTAGTATTGATGAGCTATTGGCCGATTATATATTTTGTATATAAATACAAACAGTTTGTAAAAAAACAATTGCTGCTTGAAAAAGTCTAAGGTTATATGTGTCCACATAGGTGCGCGTGCGCATTACCTGCTTCCCAAAGCAATAGAAGCTTCTGGGCAGCTGGATATGCTGATTACAGATACATGGATCGGTTCAGGATGTACGCGCTATCTGCTCACGCTGTTGCCTGTAAGAGCTTTACGTTCTCTTGCCGGCCGTTACTCAAAAGATATTTCTTCTCAAAAAGTCCGGTCTTTTGGTTTCTTTTTTTTATTGCTTGAATTTTACCTGCGGTTTAAACATACCTATGGCTGGGCACTGATAATGAAAAGAGACCGGCAGTTTCAGCTTCGGGCTGTTAATAAAATGCATGAATCAGTGCAGGCCAACTGTGTATTCGGAATCAGTTACACGGCTTTGGAGTGTTTTAAAATTGCCAGGCAAAAAGGAATGAAAACAATATTGTTCCAGGTAGATCCGGGCATAGAGGAAGAGCTGATCGTTTCAGATTTATTAAACACATATGCTTCTGTTACAAGCTGGGAGCCAGCTCCGGAGGTATATTGGGAAAGATGGAAACAGGAGTGCAGCCTGGCTGATCGGATTATGGTTAACTCGGAATGGAGCAAAACCGGATTGATAAAGCACGGAATTCCTGCACATAAAATCAGTGTAATTTCCTTGCCCTTCATCGTAGAAAAAAAGCATGCAGCATTTTCGCGTGTTTACCCTGCCGCATTTTCAGCTGAACGGCCGTTGCGCTGTTTGTTTTTAGGAACGCTGACCGTACGGAAAGGTATTCATCTTGTAATACAGGCAGCGAAAGAATTATACGGCTTACCGATAGAGTTTATATGTGTAGGCCGTTCTGAAATATCAGATGACTTTTCAACGCAAGCCAACATTGTTCATCATGGCCTGGTAACACGGGAAGAAACAGATATGTATTACAGGCAGGCAGATGTATTTTTATTTCCAACGTTCTCCGATGGGTTTGGATTAACGCAATTAGAATCCATGGCCTGGCAGCTGCCTGTTATAGCAACAACGCATTGCGGTGACGTAGTGCAGCACGGAAAAAATGGCTGGATAATAGAACCGGTAACTAGTAAAGAATTGGCCGCGGTATTAAAAAATATACTGTCTGATCCGGATCTGCTGCGTATGTGTGCAGGTAACTGTCTGAATACCGTTAGCGCATTCAATACAGAAAAATTTACAGCCGATATAGCAAGCATACTATGAGTCAAGATACTATATTATTGATCTGGGACCGGATAGGCGACTATCATCTTTCACGTGTAAAAGCATGTGAAAAATTGCTTGGAGCACCTGTATTTACAGCTGATCTGGCAGGTACAGATAACCTATATAAATGGGATAGCATTGCAAAAACAACACATACGGTGCTTTCATCAAAACCTGCAGAGCAATCAGATATCTGGAACCGTTTCCGCACATTCCGCAGGATTATTAAAACACATTCCATTGCTGTGGTTGCAATGCCATACGGGCGTACGGAATATCATATATTTTTATTGTATGCACGATTAAAAGGTATCCGTACAATTATTTTTTCTGAATCCTGGTATTCCAGGGGAAAACTAAAAGATTTCTTAAAATCCCTACTGTTAAAATCACTCGGTAATTACTTCTTTGTTTCCGGGAAAAGAGCGTTTGATCATTTTACAAAAAACTATAAAATCAATCCGGAGAAAATTGAAACGGGTTATAGTGTAGTCGATAATAATCATTTTCAGCGAAGGCTATTTACAGAAAAAAAATATGTCTTAACCATTGCCCGTTACAGTGAAGAAAAAAATCTTTCTTTTCTGATTGATAGTTATGCAAAATCAGTGATCAGCAATACCTACAACTTAATGCTGATAGGTGAAGGGCCGCTTCGCCCTGCATTACAGTCCCAAATTGATATACTCGGCCTTTCAGACCGGGTTCAGCTGGCAGGCTGGGTGCCTTATGCTGCATTGCCAAAAGCATATGCCGAAGCCGTTGTTTTTGTTTTGCCAAGTTCTTTTGAACCCTGGGGGCTGGTAGTGAATGAAGCGATGTCGGCCGGTTTACCCATCCTGGTATCAGATGCCTGTGGGTGTATGCCGGAGTTGGTAGCAGAAGGTGTAAATGGCTGGTCTTTTAATAGCAATACGCAACAGGAACTGATTGAACGGCTTAATGCTTTTGCGGCCTTGAGTGAAAAGGGGATAGAGATAACAGGAAAAAATTCTATGCAATTGATTCGTAACTACACACCCGATACATGGGCAGGGTCCATAGCACGGCTGGCACAGGCTGGCAGATAGCGGGAAGAAAAAAAGATTTGTTTTGTAGAAATAGTTTACATCGTGTGCAGACAATCTCTACAAAAAAATCAGGTTCCTTGTTTGCCGATTAAAAATCTTGATCAAAGACATGCGTAATTCAACTATTTTTTCGCACTTTTAGCATATTAATTTAATCTGAGGAATAAAGCGTAAGGTTTTTGCGTTTTCGACGTCTAAAGATGATTGTTCTTGTATGAAAGTGTTGATGATAGGGCCTTTTCCTCCGGTTGTAAATGGAGTTACTGTAAGTAATGATTTTTTATATCATTCTTTAACAAGTCAAGGTGATCAGGTAAACCGTATTAATACAGAAACCGGTAAAATTGCCTCCATGCAGGGAGATAAAATAAGCCTCCATAAGATCCTTACTTTTTTATCTATTTATAAAAATATATTCAAGGTTTCCGGAAAGGATGTTGTGTATATGACCATTGGTCAGACATTCTGGGGTGTTGTAAAATATTCACCTTTTATCTGTTATTGCTGGCTTGCAGGTATTCCGTACGTTTTTCACATTCATGGGGGATATTTAAGTAAATCGTACTTGAATATGAGCCGCAGAAAACAACGTATCATAAAAGTCTTATTCTCAAAAAGCAGTTGTGTAATAGCTTTGTCTGAATCGTTGGCAAAAGACATACAAAATATTTTTACGAAAGTAAATATAGCTGTTGTCGAAAATTTTTACGATCAGGAATTGATTCATCCTGCCTTAGAGCGCACAGTACATAGTGTTCCTCATTTTTTATTTCTGAGTAATTTAATGTTAGGCAAAGGCATTTTAGAATTTCTGGATGCACTCATTATTTTACAGGATGCTCACAAACTTCATTTTAAGGTTGCGCTTGCAGGCAATATTGAAAGAGGTATGCAAGCAGAAATACAGAAAAGGATTGACCGCTTAAAAGAAGATAAGGTATACTTTTTAGGATTAGCAGATTTGCCCAAGAAAAAGGAACTGCTGTATTGGTCTGATATTTTCGTTTTGCCAACCTGGTATATTATGGAAGGGCAGCCAATAAGTATTATTGAAGCATATGTTACCGGAAATGTTGTTGTATCAACACATCAGGGAGGTATTGAGGAAATCAGTGGATACGATACATTTTTCAAAACAGAAGCGCAGAACCCGGCGCTATTAGCAGAAGTACTGTTTAACTCTGTGCAGCAACTGCCGCAGCTAAAGCAGGCTATTGAACAGACTAAAAAGACAACTCAAATACGATTTAATTCTAACAGGTTTGTAGAAGAAATTAAAGAAGTACTGTTGAAAAAATGATGTCACCTGTACGGATGTCAGATCTACAGAGTATAGATAAACGCTACTGTTAGCTATTTATTTTTTTCTTATCCAGTACAGGAAGAATAGAAAAATACAGATGTAAGAGGAGTAATTAAAAAAGTCGTGACTGATATTTACCATTTCTCTGGTAGTCATTCCCCATTTGTTATTGATGAGTGCAGCCACAATCCCCCATACGCGGAGCAGGTTTATGACCTGAATAAAAAGTAATCCGAGTGGAATATAGATCCATTTTTTAGTTCCTCTGTAAGCAAACATCAGCGCCAGAAAGCTGATCATGATCTTAAAACCCATACATGGAAAAGCAACCCTTAACTGCCATCCGGGAATAATTCCGATAGCACCTCCGTCTCTAAATAAGTCCGGGAAGAAAACGATATATGCATCGTATCCTGAAAGTTCCATCATCCATTCGGTTGGGTAGAGTAAAAAGCTGAGCACCCATTTAAGTACATTGATGTACTTCAGGAAAGGGAAGTAATAGGTTCCGCGCGGGTCTGCCACGCCTATGTACGCCCAGAAAAGTGTTGTAAGGATAACATAAAAACAAACCAGTTTAAGCAGGAATAGCCAAACAGGTTTGTTTTTGATAAGAAATGCGTTTAATTTTTCCAGAACAGATTAGGCGTTGCTGCTGCGTTTTTTTATCATACGTGTTACAACCGCTCCAGCACCTGCCAGTAAAAGGAAAGAGGCCCCCCCGTCAATGGGAATTTCAGGACAGTCAAACGGATCATCCCCGTCGCAAGGCTGTTCAGCACCGCCGGCCTGTGCAAAAGAGGCAATGCTCATCCCGCAAAGGCATATAAAAAGAATTGTTTTAGATAATTTTTTCATAGTTTTTATAGCTTGTCGATGAAAAACGGAACGGTTGATACCGTTCCGTAATAAATATACAAATAATTATTTAACTGCTATTTTAGTTGTGTACAGGTTATTTTCAGAAAGTACCTTTACCACATAAATACCCGCTTTAGCAGATAATTTAGTAGTGAAGGAACCCGCATCCGTTGTTCCTTCCGCGATTCTGTTTCCTGTTAGGTCATACACTTCCACCTGCTGAATGTTGCTGTTCATTGTAACAACCAGCATATCTTCATTCATGTAAGCTTTTAAAGCATTATTTGTTTTTGCTTTAGAAGCTGAAGTAGTAATGTTTTCAGTGCCTACACGTAGTATGTATGGTGTTGCCGGGTTTGTTGCCACGGTTACGGCAGGGTTCTGTGTTAAGTTGTGCAGTGCTCCATCCGGGAAGATCAGGTATACCGATTTGAAAGTATCAAAAGCGTCTTTGTTTGTGAAAGACAGGGTATAGTTAGAAGTAGTGGTAGTAGTGATGTTCAAGGGAATATCAACGGTATTTGTAAGGGGCGCCAGGCTGTTAATGATCAGTTTTGTTGTATCGGCTAATGTATACAGGTTAGGAGTGTTCGTTCCAGTATTGCGCATTTTACCGGCATCATATCCCAGATCAAAACCATTTGTAGCAGCATCAGTAAACAGGATAACGGTTTCATCGGTAAATGTACCGTTTGACGCCTGTAAGCGGATGATGTTATCAGCCACAGCGGTACGGGCATAGGAAGTAGTCTGTGCAACATCTCTGGCACTTGAAGGGATTGTTACCGAAGCGGTTCCGCCCGTTCCGTCAGTTTCCACCTGGAAGCCCTGCATGGGTGCCACATATCCATTCACAATTACACCAGTACCGATTCCTGTTACAGAAGAATATACATTGAATGTATTGTTGTTAAACACATAGTAATTACCTGAAGTACCTGATCCGGTAATTCCACCTAAGAATAAGTTAGACGGATAAGGGTTACCTGCAAAGAAGTCTTTTACAGAAGTATTTACCGGGCAAGAAGAAGAATAGCTTGCAGCAGCATGATTATAAGTACCCGTGAATGTAACGGTGTTCACTCCGTTTGCAGGCGTTCCTGAAGCAGGGAAGAACATAGAAAGCGCATCCCCCTGTGCCAGCGGAGTACTCATGTCATAAATACCAAAGAATTTGTTTGTAGAGCAGTCCAGATCAAGTAAACGGGATTGGCTTCCTGATACTACAGGATATTCATCGGCGATGTCAGCAGCGGTAACACCAGCTAAGGGAGAGGCAATATAATGCGTTTTGGCCGGTACAAAGTTACGGATCACTTTCATGTTTCCGCTGATCGAACCAGAACCAGCAGCGTCGATTTTAGCTGTTGCCAGGTTCAGGGTAAGATTTCCGCCGGCGGTAAGTGTACCGGCGGTAAGTGTTACCAGTCCGTTTACGCGCAGCGGAGAAGATAATGTAAGAGAGGAGTTGTTGAGATTTAGCCCTTCAAATATTTCACCTCCTGTAGTTGAAAGAGTCTGTGCTGCGGTACCGTTGAATGTTACGGTTTTGCCTGTTTCCGTAAATGCTGCAGCAGAGTAGCTGGTCCAGTTACCGGCTACACTTAACTCATAAGCAGCAAGTGCTAATACCGAAGTACCGCTCAGGGTAAGGTTGTGTACATCCAGGTTGCCATCAGGTGTTTTAGTGCCAGAACCGCTTAATGTAAGGTTTGCATATGGGGTAGGATTGGCAGTAGTGATTGTCTGTGCTGCACCGGCATAGTTTACAGTACTTGCAGCGCCCAGCGTAAGGGATGTTGCTCCTGCATCAATGGCATTGGATCCTGATGTACCGTAAAGTCCATCAGGATGTACGAGCGAAATTGTTCCATTGATTGTTATATCTCCTGTACCGATGATGGTATTGTTTGTTTTAGCAAGAATTAATGTGCCTTCTGAAGTAAGGCTGGAATTATAATCCAGATATAGGAAGAAATCGTTTGTGCTGTTGATCTCAAGAGTAGAGCCGGATTCAATAGCGATTTCATATCCGGAAAAATCTATAGCATATAAAGTTGTTGGTGCAGATGCACTTAATATTAAATGTGTATTATTAAAAATAGAAAGTCCGCTAAATACATCCTGATCAGTAACATTTGTCACCGTAATAGTACCGCCGCTGTTAAAGATCAACGAATCCGAACCGTCAAAGGCCGGTGAATTTCTGTTAGGTGTCCAGCTTGCAGGATTTGCCCATGATCCGGAACTTCCTGCTGACCAGGTATAAATACCTTTATTGGTTTTGACGGATGTTGAACCGCCAGGCAGTAAATAGTTTTCAGTATTTGTACCAGCCAGTTTGTTGAATTCAAACACGGAGAAATAATACGTTGTAGATGGATTTAAGCCGGTAACTGTTACCGCATTTCCAGAACCGATGTAAACAGGGAAAGCTGCACCTCCAATAGGAGTTGAGGATGCTCCGAAAACACTTGAGGCATTGTAGGAGGTAAGATCAGTCGGTGCAGCGCTGATCGGGCTTGCTTCCTGAGCAAGTACTAAACGTTGAGAACCATTTCCGCCCGTAAAGCTAAGTGTTGCAGAATTGATTGTAGCTGAAGTAACAGCTATAGAAGATTGCATCGTTGGACTGGCAATGGCAACATTTCCGTCGATTTGAATGTAATCTGTGATTAAGGATTTCGGAGAAGTTACTGCACCTGTATATCCATACAAACGGAATGTAACAGTGGAGGTAGACGAGACATCCGGAATATCAAGCGTAAAAGCAAGTGATGAAGTAGTTACTGTTGCAGGAGCTATAGACGCACTTGTCGCAGTAGAATATCCGGATCCGTTGTCATATGCTACAGTAAGATTTTTTGCGCCACCATTTCCCCTGGCTGCTTTTACAATGACCTGACTGATATTTACTTCATATCCAACGGCAGGTGTTACTGAAAATTCTAAGTAAGCATTACTGTTTGCAGGATAGGTTAACGACGCTGGCCAGTTAGAGGTGGACGTTAATGTAATTGCTCCTGATCCAATTGTGCAGGTAAGACCTGCACCTGTAGTAGTAGCATTCAATGTTACATTTGAAACTGACGCGGTGCCTGTTTGTGTAGAACATGTTCCTGAATTAAAATTGTACGTACCTATTGTCTGTCCATAACCTAATGAGCAGATGGAGGTAAGTAAAAATAATAACAATAGTTTTTTTGCTGAGTACAAATATTTCATAGCAATACTTTTAAAATAAGATTTTCTCAATAATTGTAATTCAAATGTTTATCATACGTTAACACATTTGAATCAATTAATTAACTTATGTTAAAAATACAAATAGATTTTGTTATCTTAAGTTAAATGTGATAAAAATATTACTTTTTAAATATCCTGAAAGATTATATATAACAAATCAAATAAATAATATAAATGAGGTTGGATTGAAGTGTTTAGAGCCATATAAATGGTAAATATGGGAATGTGTTTCTCGTAGTTAAAAAATCATAAAAATACATTAATTCAAATTAATGTATATAATAGATTATCTTATGTTCTTTTTCAGTCCTATTTATTTTTTTCTTATCCAGAACAGGAAGAATAGAAAAATACAGATGTAAGAGGAGTAATTAAAAAAGTCGTGACTGATATTTACCATTTCTCTGGTAGTCATTCCCCATTTGTTATTGATAAGTGCAGCCACAATCCCCCATACGCGGAGCAGGTTTATGACCTGAATAAAAAGTAATCCGAGTGGAATATAGATCCATTTTTTAGTTCCTCTGTAAGCAAACATCAGCGCCAGAAAGCTGATCATGATCTTAAAACCCATACATGGAAAAGCAACCCTTAACTGCCATCCGGGAATAATTCCGATAGCACCTCCGTCTTTAAATAAGTCCGGGAAGAAAACGATATATGCATCGTATCCTGAAAGTTCCATCATCCATTCGGTTGGGTAGAGTAAAAAGCTGAGCACCCATTTAAGTACATTGATGTACTTCAGGAAAGGGAAGTAATAGGTTCCGCGCGGGTCTGCCACGCCGATATACGCCCAGAAAAGTGTTGTAAGGATAACATAAAAACAAACCAGTTTAAGCAGGAATAGCCAAACAGGTTTGTTTTTGATAAGAAATGCGTTTAATTTTTCCAGAACAGATTAGGCGTTGCTGCTGCGTTTTTTTATCATACGTGTTACAACCGCTCCAGCACCTGCCAGTAAAAGGAAAGAGGCCCCCCCGTCAATGGGAATTTCAGGACAGTCAAACGGATCATCCCCGTCGCAAGGCTGCTCAGCACCGCCGGCCTGTGCAAAAGAGGCAATGCTCATCCCGCAAAGGCATATAAAAAGAATTGTTTTAGATAACTTTTTCATAGTTTTTATAGCTTGTCAATGAAAAACGGAACGGTTAATACCGTTCCGTAATAAATATACAAATAATTATTTAACTGCTATTTTAGTTGTGTACAGGTTATTTTCAGAAAGCACCTTTACCACATAAATACCCGCTTTAGCAGATAATTTAGTAGTGAAGGAACCCGCATCCGTTGTTCCTTCCGCGATTCTGTTTCCTGTTAGGTCATACACTTCCACCTGCTGAATGTTGCTGTTCATTGTAACAACCAGCATATCTTCGTTCATGTAAGCTTTTAAAGCATTATTTGTTTTTGCTTTAGAAGCTGAAGTAGTAATGTTTTCAGTGCCTACACGTAGTATGTATGGTGTTGCCGGGTTTGTTGCCACGGTTACGGCAGGGTTCTGTGTTAAGTTGTGCAGTGCTCCATCCGGGAAGATCAGGTATACCGATTTGAAAGTATCAAAAGCGTCTTTGTTTGTGAAAGACAGGGTATAGTTAGAAGTAGTGGTAGTAGTGATGTTCAAGGGAATATCAACGGTATTTGTAAGGGGCGCCAGGCTGTTAATGATCAGTTTTGTTGTATCGGCTAATGTATACAGGTTAGGAGTGTTCGTTCCAGTATTGCGCATTTTACCGGCATCATATCCCAGATCAAAACCATTTGTAGCAGCATCAGTAAACAGGATAACGGTTTCATCGGTAAATGTACCGTTTGACGCCTGTAAGCGGATGATGTTATCAGCCACAGCGGTACGGGCATAGGAAGTAGTCTGTGCAACATCTCTGGCACTTGAAGGGATTGTTACCGAAGCGGTTCCGCCCGTTCCGTCAGTTTCCACCTGGAAGCCCTGCATGGGTGCCACATATCCATTCACAATTACACCAGTACCGATTCCTGTTACAGAAGAATATACATTGAATGTATTGTTGTTAAACACATAGTAATTACCTGAAGTACCTGATCCGGTAATTCCACCTAAGAATAAGTTAGACGGATAAGGGTTACCTGCAAAGAAGTCTTTTACAGAAGTATTTACCGGGCAAGAAGAAGAATAGCTTGCAGCAGCATGATTATAAGTACCCGTGAATGTAACGGTGTTCACTCCGTTTGCAGGCGTTCCTGAAGCAGGGAAGAACATAGAAAGCGCATCCCCCTGTGCCAGCGGAGTACTCATGTCATAAATACCAAAGAATTTGTTTGTAGAGCAGTCCAGATCAAGTAAACGGGATTGGCTTCCTGATACTACAGGATATTCATCGGCGATGTCAGCAGCGGTAACACCAGCTAAGGGAGAGGCAATATAATGCGTTTTGGCCGGTACAAAGTTACGGATCACTTTCATGTTTCCGCTGATTGAACCAGAACCAGCAGCGTCGATTTTAGCTGTTGCCAGGTTCAGGGTAAGATTTCCGCCGGAAGCAAGTGTACCGGCGGTAAGTGTTACCAGTCCGTTTACGCGCAGCGGAGAAGATAATGTAAGAGAGGAGTTGTTGAGATTTAGCCCTTCAAATATTTCACCTCCTGTAGTTGAAAGAGTCTGTGCTGCGGTACCGTTGAATGTTACGGTTTTGCCTGTTTCCGTAAATGCTGCAGCAGAGTAGCTGGTCCAGTTACCGGCTACACTTAACTCATAAGCAGCAAGTGCTAATACCGAAGTACCGCTCAGGGTAAGGTTGTGTACATCCAGGTTGCCATCAGGTGTTTTAGTGCCAGAACCGCTTAATGTAAGGTTTGCATATGGGGTAGGATTGGCAGTAGTGATTGTCTGTGCTGCACCGGCATAGTTTACAGTACTTGCAGCGCCCAGCGTAAGGGACGTTGCTCCTGCATCAATGGCATTGGATCCTGATGTACCGTAAAGTCCATCAGGATGTACGAGCGAAATTGTTCCATTGATTGTTATATCTCCTGTACCGATGATGGTATTGTTTGTTTGCGCAAGAGTTAATGTGCCGTTGTTCAGCAACTCCACACCTGTATCCAGATAAAGAAAGAAATCGTTTGTGCTGTTGACTTCCAATTCGGAACCGGTTTGTACAGATATTTCTGTAGAGTTGAAATCAACTACATAAAGAATTGTCGGTGCGCTGGCTTTTAAAATAACATGCGTATTATTTAAAACACTTAATCCGCTCAATACATCCTGGTCTGTTACATTTGTCACCGTAATAGTACCGCCGCTGTTAAAGATCAACGAATCCGAACCGTCAAAGGCCGGTGAATTTCTGTTAGGTGTCCAGCTTGCAGGATTTGCCCAGGATCCCGAACTTCCTGCTGTCCAGGTGTAAGTGCCTTTATTTGTCTTGCCGGATGTTGAACCGCCAGGCAGTAAATAGTTTTCAGTATTTGTACCAGCCAGTTTGTTGAATTCAAACACCGAGAAATGATAGGTTGTTGAAGGATTTAATCCGGTAACTGTTACCGCGTTTCCAGAACCGATGTAAACAGGGAAAGCAGTACCAATAGGTGTTGTAGATGCTCCATATGTACTGGAAGCATTATAGGAGGTGAGATCTACAGGTGTAGCGCTGATCGGGCTTGCTTCCTGAGCGAGTACTATGCGTTGTGAACCATTGCCACCGGTAAAATTTAACGAGATGGAATTAAGGGTTTTGGATATAACAGAAATAGAAGATTGCACCGTTGGACTGGCAATGGCAACATAACCGTCAATTTCAATATAATCTGTAATTAAGGTTTTTGTAGCTGTAACACCTCCATTGTAGCCATACAGACGAAAATTAATAGTGGAGGTAGACGAGACATCCGGAATATCAAGAGGAAAAGCTGTTGATGTCAAGGTTACAGCAGTTGCAGCAGTTGAGGCACTGGTTATGCTTGAATATCCGGATCCTTTGTCATAAGCTACAGTAAGCGTACGTGGTCCGCCATTACCTCTTGCAGCTTTAACAATGATCTGGCTGATGTTTACTTCATAGCCGGCAGCTGGAGTGACAGAAAGCTGTAAATAAGTATTTGAATTGTCTGGATATGATAGAGTTCCAGGCCAGCTGGATGATGTTAGCGTAATAGCGCCAGTGCCGATTGCACAAGATAATCCACTTGCTACAGAGGCCGTGTTTAGTGTAACATTTGAGACCGAAGCCGTACCTGTTTGTGTAGAACAGGTGCCGGAATTGAAATTGTACGTACCTATTGTTTGTCCAAAACTCCATGTGCTCACACAGGCAAGAACGAATAATAGCACTATTTTTTTAGCTGAGTAAAAATATTTCATAGCGTTTTATTTAAAGTTTGAAAGAATTATGCAATTAATGCACGTTGAACTATAGTGTTTTATAGGAGAATTATTATTATAATTTAATTAAACAAAAGTTGTAATGTGTAATGATGTTTATATGAATAAAAATACATATTACTTATTTAAAAACCTGATTAGTTTTAGTGAAATTTATTTTTTTAACAATTGTATTGCATAAATCAAATATAAAATAATGTTTATTTAATATTCCCCAAAAAAGTGCTTGCCGGCACGTTTAAATTTATAATATACTGGTACTTAAAAAATATAAAATCGTGTTGTGCTAAATAGAAGTAATTTTTCATTGGCAGGTCTCCATTTGGATTTTTTTTATATATTTACAGTATGTCTTATTATGCATATATTTCAAAATAATGAATAATTTAACCATCAGGTATCTATTTTTAATAGCCGTATTTGCGTCTTTTTCCTGCGTATCACATAAAAAAGTGACTTTATTTCAAAATAAAACGGTTGAGGTGGGGGATACGCTGTATCAAATGCGTTTTGCCTATAAAATACAGCCAAGAGATGTATTATTTGTAAGCATTACCAGCTACAATCAAAAAGCCACAGATTTTTTTAACGTGAAAACATCAGCAGAAACGGATGATCCGGTAGGAGTTGGTTATAAAGTTTCCGAAGAAGGATATATTACAATCCCGATTCTGGATAGTGTATCAGTAAAAGGATTAAGTGTGCATGAAGTGCAGCAGAAGATTGCGCTGAAATTGAAGGATTATATTTCAGATGCATATGTATTGGTTGATCTGGCTAATTTTAATTTTACTGTGCTGGGTGATGTGAAATCGCCTGGCATGAAAACAGTATTAAAAGATAAAACCACTCTTATAGAAGCAATTGCTATGGGGGGGGATTTTGCAGATTATGGAAACAGAAGAATCGTAAAACTGATACGGACAGAAGGCTCGAACTCTGTGAGCGTACAGTTGGATTTTACCGATATTACATTGATAAATTCGCCCTACTATTATATTATGCCCAACGACGTAATATACGTAGAACCGCTGAAGGCAAAGATTGTGCGGTCAAACCTTTCACAGGTAACTTTATTAGTAAGTCTTACAAGTCTTGCGGTTGTATTAATTAACATTGTAGGCAGATAGTATATTATAAGTAAGAATGGCAAAGAAAGAAAATAATACCATAGATTTTAAAGGGATTATACAAAAGCTACTATCCTACTGGATGTTTTTTCTGGTTTCTGTAAGTATCTGTTATATAGCGGCACGGGTTTATTTACATTATACTACTGCTACATACAGGGCAGCTACCACAATTTTGATCAAAGATGATACAAAATCATTAGGGCTTGAAGAATCATCGTTATTTAATGAGAACAAAAAGGTAGGGAATGAATTGGCGCTTATAAAATCCTATGATCTTGTTGAAAAGACGATCAATCAGTTGGATTTTGATGTTTCTTATTATCATAAAGGTGATATTAAAGACGTAGAGCTGTATCACAAAAATCCGTTTACGGTATTACTGGATTCTGGTGCACACCATCACGGTCCTATCTACATCGATTTCAAATCGCCTACAACGTTTCAATTGCGAATAGGGGAAAAAAACGTAATCAACGAAATCTATGCCGTTAATACGCCGATACATTCTAATGGGTTAAATTTTACTATCGTATGTGACTCATTGAACCAGCACCGCCCGGTAAATTATAATGTATATTTTATCATTCATAAACATGAACAGCTGGTACAGCAATATACCAACTACATGGGCATTGCACGTGCAGGTAAAGAAGCACCCGGTATTGTGGAACTTTCTATAATGGGTACCGTGCCCGAAAAATTGGTAGCCTTTTTAAATACGCATACACAAACGTATATCAAAAGCGGTATTGATGAAAAAAACATTACAGCTATAAATACGATACGGTTTATTGATGAACAATTAGGAGAGGTTTCAAAATCATTGAACTCTGCTGAAACGGATTTAGAGTCTTTCCGAAAAAAACATAAAGTGATGGACATCAGTTCATCGGCTGAAGGCATCAAAGCAAACCTGGATGATCTGGAAAAACAAAAATCCATGGAGCTGCTCAAAGCCAAATATTACGAATACCTCTATGCGTATCTGAGACAGGATAAAAACTTAAGTGAAGTTATTGCCCCGCATGTAATGGGCATCGACGATAATTTATTGACGGAGTTAATCAGCGAGTTGATCGCATTGAATAATGAACGGAATGTAATCATGCGTTCTTCCACTACCAAAAATCCTTATTTAAAAGAACTGGACGGCAAGATTGCACATACAAAAGAAAGTTTGCTGGAAAGCATACGGAATGTGATCAGTACGGCTCAGATTACGCTTAATGATCTTAACCAGCGCTTAGCCAAATATGAAACACAGTTATCTTTTCTGCCGCAAAACGAACGTACGTTAGTTGATATTCAGAGACGATTTAATTTAAATGACAATATTTACAATTATTTATTACAAAAACGTGCAGAATCCGGTATTGCCAAAGCGTCAAACATTGCGCAATGTAAAGTAGTAGATGCCGCAAAAATATTTAATGTAGGTATGGTTGGCCCCAATGGAAATCTTATCCGTTCCCTTGCGCTGTTGATCGGATTTTTGGTTCCTATAGGTTTTATTATTGTACGCGAGGTTTTGAATAATAAGGTCATGACTAAAGATGACGTTATCCGCAATACCAATATTCCTATTTTAGGTGTAATCGGTAATACAAATACAAAAGAAAATAATCTGGTTGTTTTGAACAGACCCAAATCAGCTATTTCTGAAGCATTCCGTTCTATCCGGATTAACTTACAGTACTTAGCGCCGGATAAAGAACATAAAATAATTCTGGTAACATCTTCTGTAAGCGGAGAAGGGAAAAGCTTTTTCTCTACAAACTTAGCTTCCATAATGGCTTTGTCCGGCAAAAAAACATTGTTAATAGGTGCCGATTTACGTAAGCCTAAACTCTTTACTGATTTTGGACTCGACAATACTGTAGGTTTAAGTTCATGGCTCATAAATGCCGTAAAACTGGATGATGTTATTTTTAAAACACAACAGGAAAATTTATTTATTCTGCCTGCGGGTCCAATCCCTCCTAATCCAGCTGAACTGTTGTCTGCAGCAAAATTAGACGAATTAGCAGCAGCCGTTCAAAAAGACTTCGATTATATTATTGTGGATACATCTCCGATCGGTCTTGTTTCGGATAGTCATATGCTGATGAAGTATTCTCATGTGAATTTGTATATTATCCGTCATAGTGTAACTGAAATTAAATTGCTGGATCGTTTAAACGATTTATACGAGGAGAAAAAAATAAAGAATCTTGCTATTGTTGTCAACGACCTGAAAGAGAAATCCGGCACATTCGGTTATGGTTACGGTTATGGTTACGGCTATGGTTACGGTTATGGCTATTACGAAGAGGATAAACGTAACACTTCTTTTTTAAAGAAATTTATCTCGAAATTGCCCTTCAGAAAAAAATAAAAAAACGTGTAAAGCATAATCAGTTGTATAATATTTAATGGATACAGCAGATTTATGTAAAACATATATCTGGCATTGAATGCTGTTGGAAAATGAGAAGTTATTTATTGAAAATTTATTCTAATAATAAAGTACAGACAGTTATTCATTTCGGAATCGGACAAGGTATATTGCAATTTTTAAATCTGCTTGTCGGATTTTTGCTTCTCAGATGGTTAACTAAAGAAAATTTCGCTCAGTTCAGTATCGTATTCGGTTTTCAATCAATGATTACAACATTGGTAGATCTTGGTATCAGCGGAGCTATTATCGCATTGGTGGCAAACAGAGTGAACGATAAACTGGTTGTAGGCAGTTATATAAAAGCAGCAAGACAGTATCGTTCATTTTTATCTCTTTTTGTTGTTCCTGCTATAGGTATTGCTTTTTTTTATATCACGGTTAAATATAACTGGGGCTATCACATACAATTTTTTTTCTTTTTAAGCTTAGTTGTAACCATTTGGTCTCAGGCTAATTTTGTGTATTACAATTCTGTGCTGCAGATGCATAAAAGAATGAATGAATCTTACCGCCCACAGATAGTTGCGGCTTTCGGCAGGTTGATAATTTTAGCAGCGCTTTATTTTTTACAATACATTAATGCAGCATGTGTAATACTTGTAAATTTAGCAACACAGATATGGAACGGGTTTCAATTTAAAAGACATACAAAGGACAACATAGAAGAACCGGAAGTTGTTGATGCAGAAGTTAAAAGAAGCCTGATGAAATACATCAAACCGATGTTGCCAAGCGTAATCTTTTTTTCTGTACAATCGCAGATTTCATTATTTATCATAAGTCTGTTTGGTAATATTGATTCTGTTGCAGATGTTTCTGCATTAGGGCGGTTGAGTCAGATTTTTATTTTTTTAACTACCTTTAACGGCGTAATCATTACACCTTACATTGCACGTATCGATAATAAATCCCTTTTTATTAAACGCTATATACAAATAACTACAGGGGCAATTATTATTGCATGTTTTATGATAGGAGTTAGTTTGTTCTTCCCTAAAATTCTCCTATTTATAATCGGAGAAAAATATTATAATCTTGAAAAGGAAATGCAGTTAACAATTATAACAACATGCATTGGATATCTTACCGGAGTTCTATGGACAATTCATAGTTCGGCCAGATGGATATTTGTTTGGGCATCTCCATTATTTATCGCCGTTACGCTGGCAAGCCAGGTACTTTCTGTTTTTATCTTTGACTTATCAAGTACTACGGGAGTTATTAAAATGAATTTGATCGGAACAGTTTTCGCATTGATGGTTCAGCTATTAATATGTTATTTTGGATTTAGAAAACTGAAACATAATCCTATTATTACATTATGATCATAATATAAGATGAAAAATAAAATAGCTTTTATCATCCCGTATTTTGGAAAACTACCTCAATATTTTCCTTTATTTCTTAATTCGATTAAAGATCAACCCTTTGATGTATTATTTTTTTCCGATATAAAAAAGCCGCAAAATCTTACAGATAATATTAAATGGATTTCGTTTTCATTTTCTGAATTACAGAATATGATTGCCAAAAAAATAAACATAGATATAAATCTGCATAGCCCGTATAAATTATGTGATTACAAACCCAGCTATGGCTTGTGTTTTGAAGATTACCTTTCAGAATATCAGTTTTGGGGATCTTTGGATGTTGATACAGTTGTAGGGAATTTTGGCGCATTTGTCACAACGGAAAGATTGCAGGATATTGATATGTACAGTGCCGTGAAAGAATATGTTTCAGGCGCATTGTTTATTATGCGCAACAATGATTACTGTAATAACCTTTTTAAGAAAAGTAAAGACTGGAAAATAATTTTTCAAAATCCGCTTCATGTAGGTTTTGATGAATGCTGCGGAAGTGTTTATGTAGAGTTGAAAGCGGGTAAGAGTATCTTTGAATTAAATATGCCCGCTGAAAGTTTTACTGAAGTTGTTTTTAAAGAACAGGCATTCGGTTTACGGACATTGTTTGAAAACACGATACTTGAACCGCGTGGCAGAACTCCTGTGGAAATCAATAACAGGAGTGTGAAATACGATGGCGTGGAGTATATTATGGTTCATTTTATTTATTTTAAAGCAAGGTATTACTTCTACATAAATCCCTCATTAGTTAAATTACAATCGTATTACCTGAATGGTCTGGGTAATTTTAAAAACAAACCTACATCCCTACGGATGGCATTTTCTAAAAATCTTCTAAATGCCATCATTAAAAAGATTAACATAAATATTAAAAAGTTAAAATTTTAAATTAGACATCATGGGTATTCTTACAAAATTATATTTGAAATTTGAAGCTACAATGAATGCACAACGCAGACTTGCACTCAAAAAAAGACTGAAATTTTGTGGGGATAATGTGTCCATTGACCCGACCAGTACCATAATGGTGCCTGGTAAAATGACCATCGGCCACAATAGTATGATATCGTGTTATACTACTATATATGCAACCTTCGGTGTTGAGATCGGTAACAATTCTATGATTTCCAGTAATTGCGGAATTTCCTCCTATGGGCATAAGCAACATTCATTAAACAGGCAGGCCGACGTTGCTGAGGATGTTAATTTTTCGAAGCCGGTGATTATTGGAAATAATGTTTGGGTAGGAATGAATGCATGTATTTTGCCTGGTGTTTGTATTGGAGATAATTCAATTGTAGGTTCAGGTAGCGTGGTTACTAAAAATGTACCTGCTAATGAAGTTTGGGCAGGTAATCCAGCCCGGTTTATAAAAAAACTTGATCTTTAAAATCAATATTATATGAAGCTTTCAGTTATTATACCCACTTGCAACCGTTCTAATCTGTTGATCCATTGTTTGTCTGCATTATATGTTAATGTTTTGTCTATAAACAACCGGTTTGAATGTGAAGTTATTGTAACGGACGATAGCTCTGATGAAGAAACAAAAACGCTTATACAACAGCAGTACACTTGGGTGAAATGGGTTAAAGGACCGCGAAAAGGACCTGCTGCTAACAGAAATAACGGAGTTAAAAATGCTGATGGTGACTGGTATCTGTTTATAGATGATGATTGTTTGCCTGATACAGAAATTTTAACTGAATACTACAATGCAATATCGGCGAATCCTGAAATGCGTGCATTTGAAGGGCGAATTTATGTAGACGGTCCTAAAAAATCGTTTCTGCATGAATCACCCATAAATGAAACCGGAGGTTTTTTCTGGTCATGCAATATCTGTATTCAAAAGGATTTATTTTACCAGTTAAAAGGCTTTGATGAGCAGTTTCCTTTTGCTGCTATGGAAGATGTTGATTTGTTCAGACGGTTGAGACAGATAACGGACAAGCATGCATTTTTATTTAACGCTTCCGTTGTGCATCCATGGAGATTGAATCGCAATCTTATAAAGACAACATTGAAAAGACACGCTTCACAAGAATATTATATACAAAAACATCCTGAAGAAGCCAAGAGACTGAATGCAATGCGCCATTTTCGATATTTTGTAAAAAATAATCTGTACTTGGTTACACATGCCTGGAAATACCGTTTTTCCGGCTTTGGTACGTTATTGTATTGTAATTTCCTGCAATTGTATTTCTGTTTTAAAACGCTGTTAAAATCGCGCCCGGACAAAGCTTCTTAATATAATCCATAACAACAGAACGTGCACATACTATTTATATCAAAGAACTTTCCGCCTGCAGTATGTGGTGTAGGGGATTATACATTCCAGCTGGCAAAAGAATTTATAAAAAATGGTCATGCCGTTACTGTACTTACGCAGAAAACGGATAATACTATAGCTGTACAGGGTATGAATATTCTGCCTGTAATTTCCTCTTGGAACATAAAAGCTGTTTTTAAAATAGCCGCTATCTGCAAAACAGTAAAGCCGGATTATATATCCATGCAATACGTACCGTATAGTTTTAATGCTAAAGGGATGCCTTTTTGGCTAATCCTGCTTTATATGGTATTGAAAATAAAAGGGTTTAAAATTGTTACAACATTTCATGAAGTAGGTATCAGATATACGGCAAAAAGTTTCAAGCGGAAAATAATTGCAGCTGCTCAGTTTTTTATTGCACGTATCTTGTCCCGGTATTCCTTCAAAAACATTACCAGCATTGATCTGTATGTCAATTACCTGAAAAGATATACCGACGCTGTATTTAAAATACCTGTTGGTGCAAATATTCTCCCCTATACGGTTGACTCAAGCACGATCAGCCAATTGAGAAATACAATTGCACATCCGGAATCCTTTATTCTTTCAACCTTCGGGACACGAATTTCAGATACGATTCTAATGGCTTTTGCGGAAGTTAAAAAGCAACATCCCGATACTGTATTAATCATATTAGGAAATATACCGAAAGCTACAAAACAGCATTTTACATCTAAATCTCAGGAGCTGGGTATTGATGCAAGTATTCATATTACAGGATATCTGTCTGATGAAGCACTCTATACACATTTAAAGCTTTCTTCTTTATTTGTAATGGCTGAGTATGTAAGTGAAAAAGGCGAAGGTGGGATTGCTACAAAAAGCGGTTCGCTGGCGGCAGCTTTTGCAGCAGGTATTCCTGTTCTGGGTACACGCGGCGATACTACAGATGCCGTATTCAGGGATAATGAGAATATATTTTTAATGAATGATTACTCTGTTGACCAAACAGCTAAACGTATTTCTGAAATTATCAATAATCAGGCGTGGTTACAGACTATCGCTGCGGAGGCTCGGAAAACGTTTGCGTCAGAATTCTCATGGGAGAAAATTTATGAAAGGTATTGGGAAGTGTATTCGATGCCTGATTGATTAAGCTAAAACCGAATTTAAGTAATGAACAGGAACACTTCTATCTATCTTGATTTTCTCAGAGTAATCTCTGCTTTAGGTGTAGTAATATGTCATGCAAACATGTCTTTTTTTTCAATAGGCTTAAATCTTTGTAATGGCGAGTTTGGACATAAAATGGTAGTGGTCTTTTTCGTATTGTCAGGTTTTCTTATTGCCTATACTACAGAAGTGAAAAATAAAGATTTACATGGATACATTATTGACCGTATATCCCGCTTATATCCTGTAATAATTCCTGCATTGCTTTTAACATTTATTATTGATCAGATCGGATACCAGTTTGATCCAGGTTACTATGGTCCGTATATACATACTGCATCATATTACGCTAAATACTTTATAACTTTTTTTAATCTGAATGAGATTTGGTTTTCATCTGCCAAGCCTCCTACAAATGCACCTTTCTGGTCATTAGCATATGAAGTCTGGTACTATATTATTTTTGCTGTATGGATCTATGCCGTTAAGTGGAAACGGTATATTTTACTTGCCTTAATATTTTTATGTATTGGATACAAAATAGTATTATTATTCCCAATCTGGTTAATGGGAGTTGCTCTTTTTAAACTTTCAAAGCATACTGTTTCAACTATTTTTTCTGTTTTATTATTTGTTGCAACCAGTATATTAATCATTGGTTTGGTTACTGAAAACATACATCCTGTATTTCCTGTAGTAAGCAGGATTGGAGATCCATATTTCTTTTATTCATATGATTTTTTAAATGATATTTTGTTAGGGGCGATTGTATGCCTGAATATATTTGCAGTGAATTCGTTCAACAGAAGTCTAATAGATGAAAATAATTTTTTGATCGTAAAAATAAAATGGTTTTCATCTGTAACTTTTTCTGTATACCTGTTCCATTTTCCAGTAATGATTTTATTCGGGGTTTTAGGATTTTATAATAAAGAGAGTGTATTGGAAGTCCTAATATTAGTATTGGGGATTGTAGTATTCTGCTGTTTTTTGGGGTATTATACCGAACAAAAAAGATTTGTGTTTAAAAAAATTCTGGAAGAAAAATACCGCAAGTATTTATTGAAAATAAATCAATAGTTGGTTGAATACTGTATCGAGTTTAAAATAATATTAGTTGTAGTAATTCAGGTTATAAGAATTGTTCGGGATTTTTATAAGTTTTGATCTCTCCATTTTGTAAACGGGAGAAGGACTTTCGAATGTATAAAGGTGTATGTCGGATATTAACTAAGTTTAATGCCTGTCAGTTTGTCAATCGTATGGATAATAAAAAAGTCAATCAGCAAACAAATACAAATGATCAGCAAGGTTGATATAAACGGCAAAATGATTTTTGAAATGTCTGTTGTTGATGTGATGTTCTTAAATAAAAATGTTTGCAAAAGGAATATGACAACAGGATTGGCCAGAAAAATGATCATAGTGTTGTTGCCCATGTAGGTAATAACTGCTCTTGCTTTTTCTGATGTTATAGAAATGCTATTCTGTAATATTGTGCCGCAGAATAATATAGAGCCAACTAAAATTCCCGGTGTTATATAGGCAGAATGAGACAAGGCGAACTGTTCCAGAACATAAAACTCTAGCGGTATAAGAAAAACGAAACAGATATATATAAGCGGTAACCTGATAAAAGTATTGTTTGCAAGTGCTATTCCGCAAAACACATAAGGAAGCCAAAAAATAAAAGGCCTGTCTCCAAGTTTTTTTAATAATTCAGGAATAATATCATAATAGTAGCCCCAATACACATAAGCGATAATACAAAAGAGTAATATACTGTAACGTAGTATATGGTGTATGTAGCATCTTCTCAATAGCGGATACAACAGCAAAAGCTGAAATAATATTATAAAAAAGTATTGGCCAGACCAGCCATAGCCGGAAAAATGAATGGTTATCATTTTACTGACAGACAATGTGGTCCAGTCAACCAGAAGTAAAAAGTATAATAAGCTCCATGCAAAAAAAAGTATCAGCAGATGAATAAATCGTTTTTTGATATATTGAATACGTTCCGTATTGTTTTTCGCAGCAAATGATTTTTCAAAAAAATAGGCCCAGAGTATAATGAAACAGGGTACACAAAAACGAAACCATGCAGATGCATATGTCTGAAAATCTGAGCTTGTTCCCAACAGAGATGAGCCGTGAATAAAAACTACTCCGATTATTGATCCTGTTTTAATTAAATCAGCAGATATTGAACGGCTCATAATCAGAACAATTTTACAAATGTTGTATGGATCTATTTACTTTTTCAATAAATAGATTGCAGATTTCAATCGGTCTTTAAACGCTACTTTTACAGAGCGTAATCCTTCCACCAGCCAGAACAAACGGGACTCAATCAGCCATATTTTAACTTGCAATAACTTACTTGAAGTAAATTTAGATAATAAAGACTTTATTATATGCTTGTCGTCTTCGGTGAAATTTGTCTGGGTAAGGCAGATACTGTGATGCAGCGCATAAGAAGTTAATTGCCGTTTAACAGGGTTGATGCTCCAGTTTCTTTTTTTATATACAGGCAAATAGGTGTTTTGGTATAAATCATAGGCCCCGTTAATTTCCGTTACTTTTCGGCTGGCACGCACATTTCCCTGGTCTGTCCAGACACGATAACAGGCAAGCGGTTCAGAACAATAAATATTTCCATAACCTGCATCGGCTATACGGACAGATAGTTCCCAGTCCTCACAGAAATTCATATCTGGCTTATAAAAATTCATTTCATGCAATACATGACGTTTGAACATGCAGATATTTGCAGCAACTCTATAGCCGGTAAGCCCCGCTTTCAGAGCCGTTACAGCATCCTGATATTCTTTTCTGCCAAACAGGCGTCTGATCCTGCGTTGATTATTTTTCGAATCGATTTCATTTACGGCAGCATGCGCATAGCCTGCTTCAGGATAACGCGAAAACAGATTCAGCAATGTCTCTGTATATGCGGGCAGCAACAGGTCATCAGAATCCAGGCGGATGATATATTCGGTTTGAGGCTGACTGAGCAGCCAGTTATTGTTAGCAGAAATGCCCAGGTTTTGTGGCTGACGGTAATAACGGATCTGCGGATGATTTTCATATTGCTTCATCAACACAGGGGTGTCATCCGTACTCGCGTCATCTGAGACAAGTATAGATATATTCGAATGCGTTTGCGCAAGTGCACTTTCGATAGCCTGGATAAGGAATGGTGCCTGATTGAAAGTTGGGATACAAACGGTTACAGATGGATAGGTAGTATGCATAACCTATGAATTATAGACCTGTTCAGCCATTGAGATAAATTTTTGAGTAAGCATGTCAGGATTAAATGTATTATTAATATGAACAGCTACTTCATTTCCTTTGATGGTTAAATCGGTTTTTCTGAAAGCCTCAATTTTTTTTGCAAGGTTACCTTTTATTGAAAGGTCTGTTAATCCATCATACTCTTCACCAAATATATATAATGCAGAATCATAGGGATGACACAGTACAGGTAATTTATGAAATCCTGCTTCAATAAGCACGGCTCCAAGTCCTTCTTTTAAACTGGGTAGCACGAAGATATCTGCTGCAAAATATGCTTTTGTAAGTTCTGATGGAGGTAATGTAACCCATTTTGTTTTAATGCCAAGTTGTTTTGCCAAATCTTTAAGCATCACAGTTTCTGCTTCGGGCTGTCCGCATAATAAAAGGGTTACATCATCTTGACCAAGTAAGGCAATTTCATTGAGTAGATAATCAATTCTTTTGTGATGTGTATTCCAGGCGGCAACGCAGATGATTACAAAGTCGTTTTCAGGAAGGCCGAATAATGCTCTTGCATCTTTTTTTTCAATAAAGGTTTTAGGTGTCAGGCAAATGTAGGGAATAACAGAAATTTTTTCAGTCGGTACTCCATCATTAAGAGCCTTTTGCGCAGCAAATTTTTCAAGAAAAACAATGTGGTCAAATTGTTTGGCAAATTGATGTCCAACAGGAGCGCCATCACAAAAAACTATTTTATATGAAAATCTGAATATTTTTTTAAACTTCAATGCCATTTGCGCAAGCGTTGCCTCCTGAACCCAAAGTATATCCGGTTTAAATCCAATCATATAAATTAAAAAGCTAAGGCTGAATGTTAGTTGTTCAAGCCGGCAGCCATCTTTAATTAATTGTAATCGTTTCAGTATGTTGGCTAGTGTGCTATTTCTGGAAATATTAGGTATTCGTACTGCGTTTTTATATTGCCCTCCTGCAAAAAGTCTGCAATCGATCAGGTTTGCTCCGTGTAAATATTCAAACCATGTTGCAGCCGATGTTTCAAACCCTCTTGAGACATTTCCTAATCCGGCACTTAATAAAGCTACTTTGATTTTCATAAATATTTAATTGAGCCGGAAATTATACTTTTTTTATCCGTCTTGTTGAATAATATCAAAAATATTATTTTTAAGATGATTTAAAAAGATATAAATTGTAAAAAAGTAAGTTTCTGCATGCCCATCCGAAAAATAAATCTGATACACCCTGTAAAAAATGCGTTTGCCTTGCAGGCTGCCAATGCATTTAAAAAAGCCGGGATTCTGAATAGACTTTATACGACATATTTTTACAAGGAATCAGTGGTATTGAAGCTTTTAAAAAAAATAAGCCCCGGGATATATACAAATATTCATAATGAATTGAAACGCAGAGACTGGCAGGTGGATGCCAGTTATATTGTTAGTAAACCGTGGATTGAATACAAACGGATTTTTTTATTAAAATCAGGTCTAAGCAAAAGACTGAAACTTAGTTCACATACGTTAAACAGCCGTATGTATGACGATTTTGATAAAACAGTATCTGCAATGAAATGGGATACCATTGATGCTGTTTATGCATATGAGGATTGTTCATTACGTTCCTTTAGAAAAGCGAAGAAGCTTGGCGTTGTATGTCTGTATGATTTGCCTATTGTACATCATGAAACGGCAAAAGAAATATTAGGAAGGGAAGTGGAACTGTTTCCTGAATTCAAATCCTGCCTGGCTACAGTGAATGAACCGGACTGGAAAATCAAAAAGAAAGAAGAAGAGTTGGCAATGGCAGATCTTATTTTTGTACCTTCTGATTTTGTAAAGAATTCTGTAACACGCTTAGGTATTCCATCTGAAAAGGTTAAAGTTAATGTATTTGGAGCACCGATAGAAAAATTCACTCCGCTTGAGAAAACAGATAACATCTTTCGTCCAATTTTTGTTGGCGGGATAGGGCCCCGAAAAGGCGTGCATTATCTGATACAGGCGTGGAAAGAGTTGAATCTTCCGGGTGCAGAATTACTTTTGGTAGGAATTGACCTGTTTCCGCAAGGCTGGCTGAAAGAGCAGATAAAAGATGCGAATATTCGTTTTGTAGCTTCAGTACCGCATCATCAGTTGCCGCAGTATTACGCCTCTGCAGATTGTTTCGTTTTTCCGTCGCTTGCTGAAGGGTTGGCGTTGGTTCAGCTTGAGGCTATGGCTTGTGGTTTGCCTGTTATTACTACACCAAATGCCGGAGCTGAAAATATTATTAAAGAGGGTGAAAATGGTTTTTTAATTCCTGTACGCAACATAGAAGCCTTAAAAGAAAAAATTTTATATCTATATGAACACCCGCATGAAAAACAGCAGATGAGGTTGGCTGCACGCAAAACGGCGGAATATTTTACCTGGGAACGGTATCAGAATTTCCTCCTTCAGAGCATTGAACAATACGATTCCTCCAAACGTCCGTGAGTATATCTGCAGACATAGTCGATTTGAATAAAGATGATCGTTTTGTTAATAATATTAACAAAGCAATCATGGTTTTCTATGTTTTATTATTTCTGGAAGGTATTTTACGAAAATGGATCTTGCCTCAATTGAGTTCTCCGATTTTTTTTATCAAGGATCCTGTATTGGTTTATATGTATATAATGTGCTGGAGTCAGGACAAATTTCCTAAGTCTGTTTTGTTTCAGGTTTCCATGATGCTGGCTGTTATTTTTTTAATTCTAACATTTATTCAATTAGTAATGTATACTTCCCCTTTTATTGCTGGGTTGTATGGATGGCGCAATTATTTTTTTTATATGCCGCTGGCATTTATTATGGAACACTATATGAGAAAGCCAGACCTTATTCGGTTTGCACGTTTTACGTGTTATATAGGTATCCCAATTGCAGTATTAACATATTTTCAATTTTTAAGTCCGCCAGATGCATTCATCAATAGAAATGCCGGAGAAGATGGGGGAGTTGGCTTTGCTGTATTTGGAGATATTGTTCGTCCCTATGGGCCGTTCTCTTTTGTTTCAGGGATGGTTTTTTTTACACCAAGTCTATTTTGTTTTTTGATGCTCAATTATTTTCTTCCTAAAGAAGAAAAATTTTTATCCATGTTTTGGTTTATTATTTGTTTAGGTGCTTTTGCATCAAATCTGGCAGTAAGCGGTTCAAGAGGAACATATGGAAATGTTTTCGTATTATTTGCTTCACTGCTTTGTAGTTTACTTTTGTTGATACGGCATAAAAAAATACTGAAATCTCTTTTAATTATTATTATTTCAGCATGCCTGGGATTACTTATTTATAAAGTTGTTTTTGCAAGGCAGATTGAGATTATCAGTCAACGTGTTGAAAATGCAAAAGGCGAATCAGTAGGTCACAGAGTTACTTCCGGTTTTGTTGCATTCAACGAAATTGATCCTGATTTAAACTTTTGGGGAGAAGGGATTGGGAAAGGTTCTGCGGGCACAGCTTATCTAACTACAGGTAAAGCAGTATTCTCAATCGCTGAATCAGATTGGGGAAGAAATGTGGTAGAATGCGGAGTGTTTTTCGGTTTTTTATTTATCATATACCGGATAATACTTTGCTTATATATGCTTTTCGGAGGTTTAGTAGCTACCTTGAATTCTGCGGTACCCATTCCGTTATTATTTGTTGGCTATGAAATTCAAAATTTGTTTTTCGGACAGATGGTTTCTGTAGGTACCAATCTATCCTATGGATGGCTATTTCTAGGCATTTCTCTTGCAATAAATAAAATATATAACAACCAAACAGAAGAAACTAATGTTGGATAGAATAGGGCCGGGTTATTTTAGATATTTCTTATGTATCGTTGTGGTTTTATTTCATTCCACAAACTACATCGCACTGGGAGAATGGGCTGTTCACGTCTTTTTTATTCTGAGTGGGTACTGGGTAGTAAAGATGTATAAGGAAAAATACATACTGTTTAAATATCCTGTTTCTTCGTTTTTATCCAGCCGTTTATTAAGGCTGCTGCCCGTTTTTTATATCAATGTAATACTCATGATTGCCGTGATTTGTTTTGTCAAACAACAAAGCTTACATGAATATATCCGTGTATTAAATCCGGATGTACCGTTTGTGTTATCGCATATTTTTATTTTGGGCTTATGTACTACAGGTATGATTATTCCGCCATCCTGGTCGTTGGATATTGAAATGCAGTTTTATATAATTGTCCCTGCACTTTTATTTGTGCTTGCAAAATTACAAAACAGGAAAATAGTTTTTCTGTCTGTTTTCTTTATTTTATTTAGCATTCTTTATTTTCTTCATCAGAATTTACATTTTCCTCCTTCAATTGCAAATTACCTTTGCTTTTTTCTTGTTGGTGTTTTGTTGTACCAGACAGATTACCATGCAAGTAAAAAAGTTGCTGCTTTAAGTATTTGCATCGCTGTTTTTTTAGTTGCTCTAACCTATATTATTCCGCATCTGTTTGAAAATGTTGTGCAGTCAAACAAACTTAAAGTAGGAGGCATCTTATTCCGAATTATATTCGACTATCTACTGGCACTTATCATTATCCCTTTTATTTCAAGAAACATTAGAAATAGAGGAGGAAGATGGGATAGGGATCTTGCTAATTTATCTTATATAACCTATTTGTTTCATCGTGTAACCATGTATCCATGGGGATACTACTATGGTAACGTGTCTTTTGCCGAACGTTTACCCTCCTTTGTAGTATACTTGATTGCTACTTTTATAGGCTCACTGATTATTTATTATCTGGTTGATATACCATTTGAAAAACTGCGAAAGAAATGGGTGGCGTAATAACAAAACAAAAGATCCGCGGGCTTGATGAATTAAGAGGTATTGCAGCCGTGATGATTGTGATCTATCATATTTATCAATCCTATTTCAGAGGCATACCTAATTATAATGCAGAAGGTGTTCTGGTTTTTCCGGAAACATTCAACCCCAATTACAACATATTGAATGAATTGAGCGCCGGTGTAAATCTTTTTTTTGTACTGAGCGGATTCCTTATTCATTTATTATATGCCAATAAATATTTTGACTGGCAGGCTTCAAAAGTATTTCTATCAAAACGCTTATTCCGGATTCTGCCCCCTTATTATGCCTCTGTAGCTATAGCTCTGGCAGGCGGCTTGGTGATCAGTTATTTGAAAATAGACATATGGAATGTGCTTATGCATGTGCTTTGCATTCATAATTTTGATTATGGATATGCTTTCAGCATTCAGGCAGTTTACTGGTCTATTGCTGTAGAAGTACAATTTTATATTCTGTATTGCATGTATCGTTTTATAGCCGACAGATATACAATTGAACATAAACTTTTATGGTTTTTTGCATTCTGCTTAACTGTTTCAGTAATATATAAATTAGTGCTTTATCTGAGCATTGATAATGTAACAATAAGTAATGCAGGAATGCGATGGCTAATGTTGTATAACACAATACTTCGTTTTCCGGAATGGTTACTAGGCGCATTGTTTTTTGAATACTTGCCGCTTATAAAAAAAATCAAATATAAATATGTGTGGATTTTGCTACTGTTAGTTTTTACAACAGTATTGAACCATTATTTTGTGTGGCATGTATTCGGATCCGATCTGGTGTATTCAATTGCATTTTCTTTACTTATTGTATCGTTAACAGATTTGAAAAAGGATGTGGCTCTGTTTGTGTTCCTTGGCAATATTTCATATTCACTTTATTTAAATCATTTTCTTATTTATTCAGTGTGGGATACAGCATGGCTCCGATTACTTCATCTGCCTCGCGTTGCTTCTGCAGAGCGTATATTGATTATGGTTTCAGGGTTCTTTGTATGTATTGCAGGAAGTTATATACTGTACAGGCTTATTGAAAAACCTGCCATGAATTTGAAATCAGTATGGGTAGATGCTAAATCAGAAAAAAAATCGTAACACGCCTATGAATATATTGTTTTTATATATCAATGCATATTCTTCTGTAGGCGGCATACAAAAATTCAATCAGAATTTTTTACATGCCTTAAAGCAACTGAATGCAGCTGACAATACTATAACGAGCCTCTCTTTATCTGATAAAACAGAAGATCTTCCACATGCCGCACACACACATTTTAACACTGCGGATGGAAGCCGTATGAAATTTTTAATGAAAGCAGTGAAACTTTCATTAAAATCGGATGTTGTCGTTTTCGGACATATAAATTTATTTTTTCCTCTGATATTGATTTTGAAAATTTTATTAAGAAAAAAAATCGTATTGATTACACATGGGATAGAGATTTGGCGACCATTGGGTTTTTTTACAAAAAAATGCCTGTCTCTGATTGATACGGTTATAACAGTAAGTAATTTCACTAAAAATAAAATAATAGAAATACATAATGTTCCTGCACATAAGATAAAAATCCTTTGGAATACGCTGGATCCGGAATTTGATGCGTCTGTAAAAAATGAAAAGCCTGAATATCTCATGCAACGTTTTGGAATTGCTCCGTCAGATAAGGTAATTCTGACAGTTTGCAGATTGGTAGCCGGAGAAAAAAACAAAGGCTACGACAAAGTAATTCAAAGCCTGAAAGAAATAAAAAAACAAATACCGGGCGTGAAATATTTGTTAGCCGGCAAATACGATCTGATAGAAAAACAACGTCTGGATAATCTCATAGAAGAACATGCCTTACAGCAACAGGTGATATTTTCCGGATATATTAAAACAGAAGAGCTTCCGGATATATATAGCTTATGTGATGTTTTTATTATGCCTTCTTCTAAAGAAGGTTTTGGAATTGTATTTCTTGAGGCATTGGTAAAAGGAAAACCTGTGATAGCGGGAAATAAAGACGGCAGTGTGGATGCTTTATTGAATGGTGAACTAGGGTTGCTTATTGATCCGGAGGACCAGTATGCAATTACTACTGCACTGGTAGATACATTGAGCATGAAAGCGGATAGTCGCTTTTATAATGTCAATGAACTTCACGATAAAACAATCAACACATTTGGTATGAAAGCATTCACCAATCGCATAAACGATATTTTAATTAGTTAACTATGAAGATAGCTGTTGTCATACCATCTTTTTATCCGGCAGTTGTTTATGGAGGTACTATATTTTCTTCCCTGAATACGTGTAAGGAACTTGTGAAGCTAGGTCAAGAAGTATTTGTAAGTACAACAAATACAAATATGTACAAACGCCTCGAAGTTCCTCGCAATAAATGGACAGAGCTTCAGGGAATACATGTTAAATATTATAATGAAACAATCGTAGATAAATTATCACTGCGCCTGATAACGTCTGTATGGAAGGATATAAGAAATGCAGACGTGATACATGTTCAGGCAATATACAATACACCTGTTCCTGCATCTCTTTTTTATGCCAGAATGCTGGGTAAGCCGGTATTACTATCTCCAAGAGGTGTAATGGGGGATTGGATAATGAATCAGGGAAATAGTTTCAAAAAAACGTGGTTGAAATTTCTGATCAAACCGTTTGCAAACCGTGTAACATGGCATGCTACAGCTGATCAGGAAGCGCAGGAAATCCGTTCGAGATTTCCCAATGCCAAAATTGCTATTATTCCGAATGGTATAGATACAGAATATTTTGCAGCTACACCTTGGTTAAGCCGTATAGATTTTTTAAAACAGTTTACAGGAAAAGAATTCAATGGTGATACAAAGGTAATTGTATCCATGGGAAGAATCCATAAAAAGAAAGGATTGGATTTATTGATAGATGCCTTTGATCAGGTACTTAAAACCCTACCCGATACAGTGTTGCTGATTGCCGGTCAGGATGAAGGTGAATTAGCACAATTGCAGCAACGCATTGATAAATACAGATTACAGGATAAAATTATTTTTACCGGAGCATTAAATGACGCAGATAAAAAAACTTTTTTAATACATGCAGATTTATTTGCACTCACTTCACATAATGAGAATTTTGGAAATGTATATGCAGAAGCCCTTGCTTCAGGTTTGCCTGTTGTGACATCAATATATACCCCCTGGCTGGATCTGGAACAGAATGGCTGCGGAAAAGCTGTTGGATTAAATGTTGATGAGATAAAGCAGGCATTGCTCGACTATTTGAATATAGATAAAACATTGGTTGCATCCGCTGCACGTTCGTATATTGCAGCATATAGCTGGGAGAGTATTGGTAAAAGGTTTCAAAAAGTATTTGAAGATTTAAAGAATAACGAAAATGAATAATCTTACTGTATTAATCATTACGTATAATGAAGACCCGAATATTCATCGGGTGCTGGAAAAGCTGCGTTGGGCTGAAAAAATAGTGTTGCTCGATAGCGGAAGTACAGATGAAACATTGTCTATAGCCGGTACATTTTCAAACGTAGAGGTTGTTTACAGAAAATTTGATTCTTTTGCTGAACAATGCAATTTTGGGTTAAGTCTGATAAAAACAGAATGGGTGTTGTCTCTTGATGCAGATTATGTATTAACGGAGCCATTAATTGCAGAAATAAAGCATGCTGTTACTGACACAACAGTGGATGCCTGGAACGTATGTTTTCGCTTTTGTGTATATGGATATCCGCTACGTTCAGATAACACAACACCCAGGCCAATACTATTTCGTACATTGAAAGGTAATTATTATAATGATGGTCACGCACACAGACTTGCCGTTCAGGGCAAGGAAAGTAATTTTAAAAATAAAATTTTACATGATGATCGTAAAGATCTGAGTCGCTGGTTTAAAAACCAGGATAGTTACGCTCTAAAGGAGTGTCAGAAGCTTATTCAAAAACCATACGAGGAACTACGCCCTATTGATAAGATCCGAAAATTGAAATGGATTGCACCGTTTATGGTGTTCTTTTATTCTCTATTTATAAAAGGGTTAATTCTTGATGGTTGGCACGGGTGGTATTATACATTACAACGTACCATGGTAGAAATTATGTTTACGCTGCGTTTAATTGAAGCAGAAAAAATTAATAAGCAAGCAAAAGAATACGCTAAGACAAAATAGATTGTACAGTATAATGAATAATGATTTGAAACAACCAGCAGCAGACAATAAGTTTTATTTCTTAGAACTTATGCGCACATTAGCTGCATTATATGTTGTTGGTGTTCATATCCATCAGATTGTTGATTTTGGCAAGATCGGCTCAATGCTTTTTGCATTTGGACAGGAGGCGGTTATGATTTTTTTTGTGTTATCAGGCTTTGTAATTTATTATTCTGCAGAAAATAAAAAAACACTTACAATTCCTCAATATTTCAAAGCGCGTTTTCTACGTATTTACCCTGTATTTATTCTTGCATGTTTGTTAACCTACGTTGCTAAATCTTTTATATCAGATGAGTGGCTGGATTTTCAATGGATTTCATTTCTTGAGAACATATGTATGCTTCAGGATTTTTCAACCGGTAAGCCTGGCGTATGGATACAGCCATTTATGGGTAATACACCTTTATGGTCATTGAGTTATGAATGGTGGTTCTATATGCTTTTTATTCCCATCTATTTTTATATTCCTGAAAATCGGAGGTATTTATATGTTGGGATAATTTCCTCCGCGGCATTGGTCGTTTATCTGATTTTTCCCAATCAGATTTGTCTTTGGCTTAGTTACTTCATATTATGGTGGCTTGGAGCAGAAGTATCAAGGAAGCATATGCAGCCTGATTCTGTAAACCTCAACACACTTAAAAAAACACTTTTTATCACAGCTGCCTTACTGGTTTTATTGCTTGTATATCTGCTATACTGGAAAACAGACCACACAATTTTATTTGGATTATTTCCTGTATTATTTATAAGACATTTTGTAGCTTCTATGATCTTTGTTACGGTATTGTGGAACATATCAAAGAATACGTTTAATATCGGTTCTGCAAACCTGCTGGTCCGTCTTGCTCCATATACCTATGCGATATATGTTTTCCATTACCCGGTCTTGTTGATGTTCGAAAAAACAGGATGGATATTCAGCATCTGGGGAATGGCTGCTTCTTTAGTTGCCATGCTTTTATTAGCAATAATTGCAGAAGAGGTTTTTCAGAAGAATATTGTTCGGTGGTTTAAGAAGATATAAAAACATCTGTATGAATTATATTGAATGAGTAAAATATTTATTTGAATTCCTTTATCTTGACGGTGGCAGAGGCATTCAATTTTATATGTTACCTGTCTTAGCTGAATAATACATAATATTCAGTACAAGATTCTGATTTGGAATCATGTTAATAATATTTGTTAATAGTTGTAAACTTTCTTGTTTTAAATTGTAATATGAATCGTATACCATATCTAGACGGAATCCGCGGCGTTGCAATTATTCTTGTATTAATAGGTCATGGATTTTATTCTATAGGAATATCAAATGAATTGATCCGGATTATTTTTGGTAACGCACATTTGGGAGTAATGATTTTTTTTTCTTTAAGTGGTTATCTTATTACCAATTTGTTACTGAATGAACAGGAAAAAACAGGGACGATTCATCTTGGTAAATTTTACCTTAGAAGAGCGATCAGAATTTTTCCTGTGTTTTATCTTTATTTATCGATTATAGCAGTATTGGTATTTGTTTTCAGGTATCTGGAAATAGATATAATTGATCTTGTATTTGCCTCAGTATATCTTACTAATTATAAAAATCTGATTGGCGGAGAATCTTTCTCGCCTGATTATTGGTATATAGGGCATTTCTGGACTCTTTCATTGGAAGAACAGTTTTACCTTGTATGGCCATCATTATTGTTTTTCTGTAGTTTAAAATGGCTGCGTCGTATCCTTCCCATAGTTTTGTTTATGTTTCCGATTGTACGGGTTGTTTCTTATGCCCTGTTTGAGGATCAGCGTGGACAGATTGGAATGATGCTGCATACAATGAGTGACGCAATATTCTGGGGATGCTACATGGCTTTACTGGAAAGATATAATAAGGAGAGCGTTAAAAAAGTATTAACCGTACTGAAAGAAAATATATATATCCCAATCGGCCTTCTGCTATTTATATTTATACTATCGCCTGTTATGGCAATGCTTTTTAAAGGTGCATACAATCTCTCTATAGGCTTCACCCTGGAAAGTATTTCAATCGGAATATTGTTGCTATTTATAATTCATGAAAAACCGTCTTTTGCAGGATTTCTGAATGGTAAAATTATAAGCTACATAGGGGTGCTTTCTTATAGTTTATACATATGGCAACAGCTATTTTTAAACCATTCAGCTACGGGAATTATTTATATGTTCCCGTTGAATATTATCCTGGCAGCAGGTGCTGCATACATATCGTATACATGTGTTGAAAAACCAATATTACAATTAAAGAAAAAAATTAATTCTTAATGCATCATTTGTATCGGATACAAATGATGCATTAAGAATTATCTATTTTGCACCTAGCAGTCCTTTTATTTTACTGAAAATCCGTTGAGACAAGAGCCAGTTATTTTGTTTTCGGAACGCCTTACTATACCAGCGTTTTGTGAAAGATTCAATGTTAGCAGGATAGGGCCTTTGGTCTGCAAAATCAACCATATGATTTAATAAAACAGAATATCTGATATGTGATTCAAAATATTTTTTATACACATCAGAAACATTGTTTCTCAGATTTTCATAGTCTGTTTGTTTTGCTTTTAATATTGCATAAATGTTTTCTACGTCTGATTCTGCTATTCGTACATAGTAATTATCTTCTTCGATACTGAAAGGAACCCACTCATCAGCAATAATAACAGGAACGCTGCCAAGAGCCATCGTTTCTATTATTCTGTGAGAGTAGGAGGCAATGCCTCTCGGACACAGTACAAAATAACTGGACAATATATCTTCTAAGTACGTTTCTTTTTCAAAATCAGAATGATTGTACCAACGTTTAATTTCAGCTACTTTATATTCACTCGATTCATTTCTGTACGCATTAAATAATTTTATTCTGAACGGATGTGAGCAAGAACCGGAAAATGTAAAAAGTAATTTTTTATTCTGAATCGTGGAATGATTAACTGCTTCTATCTTATCATTTGGCAAAGATAAATGCGGCCAGGAACGATGTATTTCCGGATTAAACTTATGTTTTTCAAGTGATGTATAAAATCCGGGCAGAAAGCCCGGAGGACAATCTTCATAGTTTATGCTATAAAGTGGAATGTTTTTTTTGAGATAAAAATTAACAAGATTCTGATAACTGGGAATGTCCTTCCATGTTTTAAAAGAAGCTGATTCTAAAATTATAACCAATTCAGCGTCATTAATATTTGTAGTTAGTTCAAAGTTGTTAAATGAAGGAACTTTATTAATTAATCCCGAAATCCTCGGAAGTTCATTGCGTTCAAAATCTTTCAATTCTGCAGGTTGAACAAGTAATATTTTTTTCATATTTCTTAATGTATTAAAAAAATCTGTTAGAATAAAATATTAAAACAAACACCTTAATATATTCTAAAAATCTTTTTAGTTCGTAACAGATGCGCTATGATAATTTTATCATAGCGCATTACTTTCAGCACATATCAATGCCTGATAATGATTTCGGAATTATGATCAGTTCTTTTTAAATTCTTTTGGCAAGACATCCCAGTCTTCCTTAGGAAGTGATTTGAAATAGTCGTAGGTAATTTTCAAACCTTCTTCTCTGGAAACCTTAGGTTCCCAGCCTAATAGTTCTTTTGCTTTTGTGATATCCGGCTTGCGCTGTTTGGGATCATCTGTAGGCAATGGTTTAAAAGTAATTTTTACATTTGAACCGGTAAGCTTAATGATTTCCTGTGCAAAATCGTTGATGGTGATCTCTACCGGATTCCCGATGTTTACCGGATACGCATAATCACTCATCAATAAGCGGTAAATACCTTCAACCAGATCACTCACATAACAGAATGAACGCGTCTGTGTACCATCACCAAAAGAAGTAAGATCTTCTCCTCTTAACGCCTGGCCAATGAATGCAGGCAATACACGTCCGTCATTGAGACGCATTCTCGGGCCATAGGTATTGAAGATACGTACAATACGTGTCTCTACCTGATGATACGTGTGGTAAGCCATCGTAATAGCTTCCTGAAAACGTTTTGCTTCATCGTATACACCACGCGGACCAATCGGGTTTACATTACCCCAGTAGTCTTCTGTCTGTGGGTGAATCAGCGGATCACCATATACTTCAGAAGTAGAAGCAATCAGCATACGTGCTTTTTTAGCACGCGCCAATCCCAGTAAATTATGTGTTCCCAAAGAACCAACTTTCAAGGTCTGGATCGGAATCTTTAAATAGTCAATCGGACTTGCCGGTGATGCAAAATGAAGGATATAATCTAAATCACCTGCAACATGCACAAACTTGGAAACGTCGTGATTATAAAATTCGAAATTTTCCAGCGGAAATAAATGTTCAATATTTTTAAGATTTCCTGTAATAAGGTTATCCATCCCGATTACATGATAGCCTTCTTTAATAAAACGGTCACATAAGTGTGATCCTAAAAAACCGGCCGCTCCGGTGATAAGTACTCTTTTTTTAGCCATTAGTATTTGTGTATTTTGAATGATAAAGTACTAATTATGAAATTCCAAATAACAAAAAACAAATTCCAAACCTACTTAAAGTATATTCCAAATAACAAATTCCAAAACAGAAACAACTATTCGTTGTAGCTTACCTAATGAATTAGACATTTTTTCCGTTTGAAATTTGTTATTTGTATTTTGGAATTTATTCTGAAATGTTAATTGTTTTATTCTGCTTTTAGTCCGATGCAGTAGTAATCAAATCCCAGTGTTTTCATTTCTTTGGGATCATAAATATTTCTTCCGTCGAAAATTGCCTTACCCTTCATTTTGCTTTTTACCACGTCAAAATCCGGAGAACGGAATTCAGACCATTCGGTAACGATCAGTAATCCATCAATACCCTCCAATACTTCCAGCGGATCCTGTGCATAGGTGATGGTGTCTTTTAATGTATGAGATGCTTCATGCATGGCAACCGGGTCATATGCAATAACGCTTGCGCCTGCTTTTAATAACTCCGGAATGATTACCAATGATGGCGCCTCACGCATATCATCTGTCTTTGGTTTGAAAGATAAACCCCAAACGCCGAATTTCTTTCCTTTCAGATCGTTGTTGAAATACTTGTTTACTTTTTTAACAAGTACGTATTTCTGATCGTCATTTACATCTTCAACAGCGCTTAACACGCGCATGTCGTACCCGTTTTGTTTCGCTGTCTTGATCAGTGCTTTCACATCTTTTGGAAAACAGGAACCGCCATAACCTACACCCGGATAAATGAATTTATTTCCGATACGTGCATCCGAACCGATTCCTTTGCGAACCAGATTAACATCTGCACCTACGATCTCACATAAGTTTGCAATGTCGTTCATAAAGCTGATCTTAGTTGCAAGCATAGAGTTTGCCGCATACTTAGTCATTTCAGCTGAAGGAATATCCATGAAGAAAATCGGGTGACCGTTTAACAGGAACGGCTTGTATAATTTGCGCATGGTTTCTTCTGCCTGAGGAGCATCTATACCAACCACAATACGGTCAGGTTTCATGAAGTCATCAATAGCGGCACCTTCTTTTAAGAATTCGGGGTTGGAAGATACATATGCCGTTAAGGAAGCATTACGTTTTCCCAGTTCTTCCTGAAGTGCTTTTTTAACTTTTAAGGAAGTACCTACCGGAACCGTACTTTTTGTAACAACAACAATATCATTTTTCATAGATTGTCCGATTGCAGTTGCAACAGCCAATACATATTTCAGATCCGCGCTTCCATCCTCTCCGGGAGGGGTACCAACAGCAATAAAGGCTACTTCTGCATCAACAATGCTTTGAGATAAATCTGTAGAAAACTTCAAACGCCCCTTTTTAACGTTGCGTTCTACCATTTCTTCCAGGCCTGGCTCGTATATCGGTAAAATCCCGTTTTTAAGATTGTCTATTTTTTTCTGATCGATATCTACACATACAACTTCGATACCTACTTCTGCAAAACACGTTCCCGTTACTAAACCAACGTATCCCGTTCCTACTATTACTATTTTCATGTAAGCTGTTTAAAAGGTAAAATTAATTTTTTTTATATTACTAAATTAGGACAAAAAAAATAATAAACGCTAATATTAATGATGTTTTAAATAGTATTATTTAATGAATTTATTGATTGAGTCGTTGATGAGAGAATTTAAAATGCATTTTAAAAGTTAATTTTAAAACAGTGGTAAGTATTTAATATTTATTTTGAATGATGATATAGTTGGTATGATTTGGACTATTTTAAGAGTTGTCTATTGCTGTTTGAGATGTAATTATACACGTATATCTTCGTGTAGCACAGGCAGAAAAATCAGGTATACATTCATTAACATGTGAGCAAGTACACTGGGTAAAATGCTTTAGTATTTAATTCTTTTAACAATTGTTAGATAAATATTAGCAATTGTTAAATAATCATCCGGCATGACCAATACAAATACATAAATATTTGTTTTATATCGTATTGTATTTATTTTTAAATATACAGGCTTACACTTTTTAGTCTGTTAGCTATCTATTTTAACTATCTTTTACCAAACAGCCAGCGTATGAAAAAATCAATACCAGAGATCCGGTACACGCGTTTATTTATGCTTTTTCAAAAATTGCACACGCGTCTGAACAGAAACATTGATCAGGGCAAATTTACCCAATTCACACAGAAGCAACGTACGCGTTTGCTGAATCGTCTGCACAAAATTAAACTGCAGCTGCAGGTATTTGCGCAGGATGTTAAATGGACAGGTTCTGCACTTGCCTTGAGTATCGCGTGTTATGCATTTCCGGGACAAGCCCAGTTTCTTCCGGCAGGAGCAGAATTCAAAGTAAACAACGTAACCACATGGGACCAGAAAAAAGCTTCAATTGCGATGGACGACAATGGAGACTTTATTATTACCTGGCAAAGCGACTCAGATGAATATGGTTTCTATTACGATATTTATGGTCAGCGGTATACTGCCGCCGGAGCGGTACAGGGAAGTGCTTTTATGATCAATGCGCCATCTTCAGAAGACCAGAGCCATCCATCCGTTGCAATTAATCCCAATGGTGGATTCATCATTACGTATGAACGCTACCAGGTAGACAACCGGAATATCTATGTACGCAGATACGATGCTGCAGGTGCTTTGATAGGGTCAGAGATTATGGTGAGCAGCAATACAGAAGTGATTCAGAAAAACCCCGTAATTGCTATTGATAGCGACGGGGATTTTGTGATCAGCTGGGATGCATATCAGGATGGGGATGGATTCGGGATCTATGCCCGCAGGTATAACGCCTCCGGAGTTGCACAGGGAGGCGAATTCCAGGTGAACACGTACACTGCCGGACAACAAAAAAACACCGCCGTGGCTATGGACGATGCAGGTAATTTTGTTATTACCTGGCAAAGTGATAAACAGGATGGCGACTCCTATGGCGTTTATGCACAGCGTTACAATGCGGCAGGTGCAGCCCAGGGAACAGAGTTCAGGGTAAATACAGTTACTGAAAATCAACAGCAGTATCCTGCTATAGGTATGGATAGTGATGGAGACTTTGCTATTGTCTGGGAAACCGTTACCGATTCCTACGATGTATATGTGCAGCGGTATAATGCAGCAGGTGTGCCACAGGGAACAGAATTTAATGCTACCGCAGATCAATTGTACGGAGGTAACCGTGCTTCAATAGCGATGGATAGCGATGGAGATTTTGTACTCGCATGGCAAACCTACCTGGACTATGATCTGGATATATATGCCAAACGCTATACGGCAGCAGGCGCAGCTGTTGGCAGCGAAATAAAAGTAAATACATTTACGGACGGGTATCAGCAGAACCCGCATGTAGTAATGGATAACAGCGGAGACATCGTTGTGATCTGGGAGAGTGAAGGTCAGGATGGATCCGGATATGGAATTTATGGGCAGCGGTATACAGCAGAGAATATAACAACTGCTGCGCAAAAAAAGACAGATGCTGTACTGTTCAATATGTACCCTAATCCGGCTAAAGGAGAAGTATATCTTTCTGCCGGGGCCGGAGCTTATGTAAAAATTACTGATCTGTCCGGACATGCAGTCAAAGAACAATACCTTAACGGAAATAGAATAGATATTGCTGATCTCACAGCCGGAATGTATGTAGTAACCATCAACAGCGACGGAAAGGAAGAAATAAAAAAACTTATCGTAGAATAACACTCTGTCACAACCATCAGCCGGCTTTTACCGGCTGGTGGTTCTTATAATGTTTATTTAATCCAACATTAAAAACAATGAACAGTCAAACAGCACCTCCGTTTACATGTACGATGTCTCCCAATATGCCGGAATTACTTTGGGAATTAGGCGGAACACTTGTATTAAGTACGTACCAGGCAGGTAAAATAATATTTATGAGTGCTCCGGATAGAGAAGGGATTGTACAGCTGCCGCGCCAGTTCGATAAGGCAATGGGCGTAGCGGTGCAGGGTGACAAGTTAGCCGTTGCTACAAGAAGTGAAGTACAGGTGCTTGCAAATGCTCCTTTGCTGGCCCGGCAATACGGCACAGCGCCAGGAATGTATGATGGCTTATATCTTCCGCGCGCTACCTACTATAGCGGCGAAATAGATCTGCATGACATGGGATGGGGAAAAGAAGGATTGTGGGCAGTAAATACCCGCTTTTCATGCCTGAGCATTATCGACGATGATTTTAGTTTCCGCAAAAAATGGACACCGCCTTTTATTACCGATCATACACCCGATGACCGGTGCCATCTAAATGGAATGGCAATGCAGGACGGCAGCCCGAAATATGTTACGGCACTTGGTACTTCTAACATAGAAAAAGGATGGCGGACGAATATACAGCAGGGTGGTGTGCTGATAGATGTACCGTCTAAAGAAATTTGTGTAGAAGGTTTGGCGATGCCGCATTCGCCGCGACTTTTTGATGGGAAATTATACGTACTGTGTTCCGCAACCGGTGAAGTTATCTCTGCTGATCCGGATACAGGCAAATACGAAGTAATAACAAAATTGCAGGGTTTTGTAAGGGGAATGTGCCGTCAGGGAGACTTTATATTCGTAGGGCTTTCAAAATTAAGAAAAAATTCAAGTACGTTCCGGGATCTGCCGATAGCACGCACTTCCATGTTTTGTGGTATATCAGTCATACATCTGCCTACAGGTAATCAGGTAGGTTTTATAAAATATGAAAACAGTGTGGAGGAAATATATGATGTGCAGTTTCTGCCTGGTTTAAAAAGACCCGCTATTTTGAATACGCTTCGTGAAGAACATCGCAGAGCACTTGTAACGGAAAGTGATGGATGGTGGTCACAGCCTGCGGCACAGGCAACATAGATTGATCCGTAAATAGCTAATTTTTGATCAGCTATTTTTATAAGAGTTGCTGTACATCAAAGTACCTTGTCTAAGTATTTCATATGTGAACTTTTAATATAGTACGACTGATTTTTTGAGAGAAGGATGAAGCTATACAAGTAACAGCAGTGATAATGCGTTTAATTTTGTATTTTTAATGCTTTAATACACAGAGAACATCTTTAGATGCGCAGGTTACGTACTGTTTTGTACAAGATAACAGGCCATCGTTATTGAGTTCATATTTGTCATGCTAAACGATACGTCAGGCCTTATATTGAGAAAAACTTTTTTTCTGGATATCTTAAGAGGATTGGCAGCACTTTATGTGCTGATCGGTCATGCACGCTGGCTCCTTTGGGAAGGCTACACGGAAGGTTATAAACTCCATCCGGCAGAATATGGATTATTTGATACCATACAGGTATACGTTTTGAACCTGTTTGCATTTGGCCACCAGGCAGTAATGCTTTTTTTTGTATTGTCGGGTTTTGTTATTCAGTACAGTTCATACAATCAAGCGGTAAAATCGGGTACATTTTCTATTCGTGTTTATTTAATAAAAAGAATCAGACGTATTTATCCGCCATTTCTTTTTGCGTTGCTGCTAACCTTTGTACTAGATACTATTGGAAAACAATCAGGCTATACGATCTACTCCGGAACAACAAATTTTGTGATACTGAATAAGAGTATTTTTTCTGATCTGTCAACACAAACGTTGTTTGGGAACATCGGCATGCTGCAGACACTTGTTACTCCGGTATGGGGCAGCAACGGGCCTTTGTGGTCGCTCATGTATGAATGGTGGTTTTATCTACTGTATATTCCGGTTTTTTTTATAAATAAACGAAATCCGCTGGTTACGGCTTATTTAATAGGCATACTTTTCATTGCATCGTTATTTTTGTCAGTCGAACATTACCGATGGGCTACTGTTGCTAATTATTTTTTCATCTGGTATCTGGGAGTGATTGCAGCAGATTGGTATATGGGAAGAATCGGAAATCAAAAAACTAAAACAGCATTAGTGATATACCTGTTACTGGTTTTTATTACGGCAAGTTATCTGGTTGGCTTCGCGCATATGACAGACTATTATACCGCTGCTTTTTTTATTGTGCTTATATATGTGTCTATACAATCTTACAGGTATCTTGAAGGCTTTCGGATGTTACAGCCGCTGAGTGATTTCTCCTATACCTTATATGTTACTCATATGCCTGTTCTGGTATTGCTGTCCGGGTGGCTGCAGCACCGATTTTCAGGGGCATTGCCAATGCATCTGGCTTATGTATATAGTGGTATTTTTATTTGTTTACTTATTGCATGGTTATGCCATTTTATCGTTGAAGTACCTTTTATTAAAAGGAGCAAACACTGAAATTCATGGGTATTCTGATACATTTTTGTAAAATGACGTAACTGCCTGTAAATAAGTCTTTATTATTTTTACATGTAAACATGTAAGAATAAGAATATGATACAGAGAAAAACAATAATAGAAAAAATAATAATGATTCTGATATCTTGTTTGGCATTGGCAAGCATTGTATTTCTTGAGTTTTATTTTATTGAAAAACAATTATTTCACGATTTTCCTAATATAGGTATTGCCTTTCATTTCTTTGGAGGATTTTTTGTTTCTGTAATTGTGTATTACACATTTATTTCTTCATTGGTGAAATTAGAGTGGTACCTGATTGCAACCTTTCTTCTGGGAGTTGTATGCATGGCTGCTATGGGCTGGGAAGGCTTTGAATGGATACTGGGAAGAATAACAGGCTCTTTGTATCAGGCAGATCTTGATAATACAATGGAAGATTTATTTGTCGGACTTGCAGGTGGTTTAATATCATGCCCGGTTTTGTTGCTGCGTAATTTTACACTCGTAAAATATTTTATGACAATGGCTCAGCCGAATAAAGAAGCACATAATATATTCGCTTAAAACGATCACAGTACGCACATCGTACAGCGTTAGTTTTATTCTGTCATTTCAGATAGATTTAATAGGTAGATTTTAATTCAACATAGATTTTAATCGTTGAATTAAAATCTATTGCTTTTTAATGCGTTCAGCGCAACCTGTGTATAACAATTTAATATTCAATTCAACCTATTGAAATAAATTGAGACAGAGATAAGTGCTGTTAGTTTTGCTTGTACAATACGGTCACAAATAGGTGCCGTAAGGTGTGTAGTTGTTGCACAAGAGTGTGGAGTAGTTCTACATATATATTATTTCGAAAGGATGTATATTATTGATTATTAAATATTTGCATTTATGGTATAATATTTCTTAGAGCTAATCAGTAAACATTTGTACTATGGAAAAGAAAATCGCTATAAAACTATCTGTTGCAGCTCTTGCCGCTATTGTGTTTCTTGAGTTTCTGTTCATCGAAGTTGAACTGTTTGAATATCTGCCCAACATCGGGATTTTCTTCCATTTATTCGGTGGTTTTTTTGTTGCATTATTTACGTATTACTTTTTTCAAAAATCTTTACTGAAATTACCCTGGTACCTTATTGGAATTTTCATTGTAGGTGTAGTGTGTATGGCAGCTGTTGGCTGGGAAGGTTTTGAATGGGTATTGGGAAGAATAACAGGTTCATTATATCAGGCTAGTTTAGATAATACAATGGAAGACTTATTTGTGGGGCTTGCAGGAGGATTGCTTGCATGTCCTCTTGTATTGACACGTAATTCCATACTTGTAAAATCGTTGGGTCTCATTACATCCAAACAGGTTGATGAGGCAAGAATGGTAGCGTAGTTTTTACAATTAACGTAACAAACAAATAATAAAGAAGATCGTATTGAATCAATACTATTCAATTTAATACTATATTAAATGCTGGTGATTTATATAATCATCAGCATTTTTATTTTTTCAAAATCACTAAACTGGTACCTCGCGGCTTTTTTTCTTATATTGGTTTTATAATTAAAAGATAAAAGAACGTGTATCAGGATCTTTCTCGTTTTTCAATGCCTGCTGATTTCAGAGGTAAACCCGGTTGGTATGTACAGTTGTGGTGGGTTGTTCAGGCGCTCTTATTTCATCCTTCGCCTCAAATTATGTATGGCTGGCGCCGGTTATTACTGCGGGCTTTTGGAGCGCAGATCGGTAAAGGTGTAATCATACGTCCTTCTGCACAAATCACCTATCCATGGAAATTAGCTATTGGAGATTATGCATGGATAGGGGATGAAGTTGTGTTATATACGCTGGGTAATATAACAATCGGTAAGAATGCTGTAGTATCCCAACGTTCATACATTTGTACGGGCAGCCATGATTTCAAAAAAGAAGCATTTGATATTTTTTCAAAACCAATAATTATTGACGATGAATGCTGGCTGGCGACAGATGTGTTTGTTGGTCCCGGTGTTAAAATTAGTAAGGGAATAGTAATTGGTGCGCGCAGCAGTGTATACAAAAATATTGAAGCCACACCCGGTATTTATACAGGAAACCCCGCAACCCGTGTTGGGGATCGGTAGGGGCGTATTGAATACGCCCTTATGCGTATTGCATACGCACCCTGTGTGACATTGCATACGCACCCTGTGTACATTGCATGCCCCATCGTATTTATGCATCCCATGTATATGTATTGCATCCGTCGCTGTATGCAAACGCATACAACGACGGATGCACGGCTGCGCCGTAGGGGCTTATGCAATAAGCCCCTACGGGCGGATCAATTCAAATGAAACAACCTCAGGTGTAAAACACAGCACGAAGATGCCTAAGGCAATCCAGCCTAATACTTTCCGTTTCGTATCAAGCGGTTGTTCGCTCAATGCCGGTGGATGATATACACCCAGATAACGACCGATTAAAAACGCATATAACAACCAAAATCCATAACCGGTAATTTCCGGAAAAAGAAATTCAACCAGGAATTGAAACGTGAATACTGCAACTGCTGTGAGCAGTGCATTCAAAAACGTTTCAAACATTTTTGCAAAAATCAGATACAGAAATATCAAATAGAAAAAAGCAAATTCTAATTGATCTGCTGCATTAGCGGTAAAGAAATTAATCTGCAGGATATTTTCTTTGAACATACCAACGCCTGCAATAGATACAAACAGAATGAAAAACACCGCAGATATTTTTTTACTTCGTTCATATCCAAATAGTCCATACGTAACGTGGCCGCCATCAAGCTGACCGACAGGTATAAGATTCAATGCGGTGAAAAAAAGCGCTAAATAACCCGCAAATATAAATGGGTAATGATACAGCTCATGCGGATCGGGTAAACGATCACCCTGATAGGAGAATAGTTTTTCAAACAGCAGGAATAATAAATTCTTACCGACAACAATAACTTCAAATTCTGTTTCATATGCTTTAACAGGTTTTTTCAGCTCCGGAATGGAGTCATGGTGTTGCAGGTAATAAATAGAGTCCTGAATAAAAGTTAACTCTGTATGTAAATCACTTCGTTTCTTTATAAAATCATAGGTGTATGCTTCATGTCGGTAATCGCCTTGTATTGCAGCGTATTCAGGATGGATACGAAATAAATAAGACTTTTCCGGAAGGGTTGCAAAACCATATACTAATAATAAAATGGCAGCAACAAAGCCCGCCAATGGTCCGGCAATGCCGATATCAAACATTGTTCTTCTGGAATGAATGATACCTTTCATCCGGATAAATGCACCAAACGTACCTATTGAGGGTATGCCGGGAAAATAGAAAGGGATGTAGTAGGGGAGCGTTGCATCAACATTATTTTTTCTGGCAAAGTAATAATGCCCCATTTCATGAATAGTTAAAATGCCCAGAAAAGTAATGGAGTAATCTAATCCGCTCCAGACGAAATCCCAGCCGTTTAAATAATGTTTGCCCGTCCACTCAGCACCAGCAAGCGTTGTCGTTACAAGCGTAAGCAGAAATAATGCCGTATGAAGAATGTATTGTTTGTATGTAGTATTATTACGCATGTTTCAAGAGTTCCAGGAAAGTAGAGTGTTCTGTTACGTGTACTGTTTGAATGCCAACCCGGGCTGCACCTTCAATGTTATCTTTGTTATCGTCCAGAAAAAGCGTTTCATGTGGCAGCAATGATTTACGCTTTAATACCTCTTCATAAATAGAAGTGTTTGGTTTAATCAGGCCCAGATCATAGGAATACCAGGTGTGTTCGAACAAGCGTTCCAGACAATCCACCTGCGCAGAAGTATATAAGATACGTTGTACTTCATGTATGTGAATCGGATTGGTATTGCTCAATAAAAATAAACGGTATTTTGAAGCCAATGACTGTATACGTGCAATACGCTCCTTAGGAATTGGAAGCAGCAGGGTATTCCAGGCATCAATCAACTGCTGATCGGTTACGGTTTTATCAACTCCTAATAATGCTCTGAGTTGTTGTAAGAAGCTGAAATTTCCGATCAGTCCTTTTTCAAAATCAACAAAAAAAGAACTGTCCGCATACTTCTTTTTTACAGACTCCTTCGGAAGCTTGCTAAGGAGGGCAAAGGCGTCAAATGTTTTTTCAAAATCAATCGGAATAATAACTGCACCCAGATCGAAAATAATATTTTTAATGCGTGTGAAATCGTTCATCTATTGTATTCGAAATAATTGTAAAGGTACAATGGATTAAAGGAATAAAGAAAAGTATTCGTGTGTAGTTCTTAAGCGGTAATACAACCTGAGTGAAACTATATAGATGTAAACGACATATCAAGGGCTATACAGAAACAAAAAAACCCCGCAAAAGCGAGGTTTCTGTGGGCCCTGTTGGGATCGAACCAACGACCCCCTGATTATGAGTCAGATGCTCTAACCGTCTGAGCTAAGGGCCCTGAAAGGAATAATCTTCCGTTTCGGAGTGCAATGTTACTGAAATGTGCTCAATTAAACAAGTACTGGGCAAAAGATCGTTTGATTCATACATACGGTTATGTATAAGTATATAAATGTCATTTAGTTAAGTTGCTGCTTAATCAGTGTGTGCTGAGCGTGCTGAAAGGGGGTTGTTTAGCAAGCTGCAGCTGAAACACTACGGAGTCTGTACGGAAGGGGCGGGTAAAACCATCCGGTCCTGCACAGCAGCATAATATGCTAAGCATGCTATGCACTGCGAAAGACCGGATCAGCAAATGTGTTATGTTGGACAATCCCTTATTTTGTTTTTGAAAACTGCTCCCCGAAGGCCTTGGTATTATTGCTGGTGAGGTTATACGTAATGCTGAAGAAATAACCCAGGCGGAATGCTTCTTCGGTTACAGGAGCGTCCGGCAGGCTGGATGTTAAATACGCTTTGTTTGTATCATAATTGCCGGACAATATATTAACCTGTCCGCCGGCAAGCCCTCCTGAAAAGACAATCCTGTCCTGATTGCCGATTACCATGCAGCCGCCCAGGTAGTACCGCAGATCTTTCAGATCCGTGCTTACGCCAATACATACACCCGGACTGAATGGGGCGCGCCAGGGTTTATTTGCATACACATTCAGCTGCGTGCCCACAAAAGGTATGTAGCTATTGCGGTTTTTGGCCCGAACAATGATGGATGTATCGGATGCAAAACCTGAAGAATCGTAATAATAAGAGCGGTCGTTCAGATTCATATTGAACATCAGTCCGGCACTTACATCAAACCGCAAACCGCCATAGGTGCGGATTATACTGGAGAACTTTTCTTTTCGTGACTTATACCCCAGCGCATTATTTTTGGGTTCAATGGTTACATCCAGCTTTACGACATCTATATTTCTCAGGTCATATTCTTTAATATGAACTTCATAATTACTCTTTTCGAAACTCATGTAGGCTTTCTGAATGTTGCTGGCGAAGATGTCTATTTTATCTGAAGAGAGTGTCTGAAGAATTTTTCTATACTCGTTTTGCAGATCAATGACAATTGTTTTAAGAAGATCGAACTGATTTTTATTTAAAGCAAACACTTTTGCTTTAGCTTTGTCTGTACTTTCCAGCAAAGAAGATTCAACAAAATTTATTTCATTGATCAGTTGCTGTGTATAGCTGATTTTATTAGAAATAGCTTCTATTACCCTCTGGCGAATAGATGTAACCTGATTATAAGCTATTACAGACCTGAATGCGTTATTATTATTTTCTAAAGCATTTCTATAAAAAACAGTTGTAATTGAATCACGTTTGCTGATCAGAGCATGCATATCTTCCTCTGTCTGCAGTAAAACTGAAAGATTTTTATAGTATAATACAGCTTGATGCAACCATTCTACGTAAATAGGTTCTTGTTTTTGGAAAATTTTTTTACTAAAAGATGTTCTTATGTTATCCTGTAAATAAAACTTTTCTATAATAAGATCCAGCCTTCCCTGCAATATATTTACCTGACTGACTTCGGTTACAAAATCTGTATTAATACTTTCTATAGTAAAAAGATTATTGTATTGATTTTCAGGTGAAGCAGTGTTGGTATTATTGAGGTAATCTTCTTTCGAATTATTAATAGTTATATTGTAATTAAAGAGATTTATGTTTCTGATCCTGAATTCTATACCATACTTCTCTTTTACCCAATAAGTTTTTTTTGATTTGTTGGATCCTATAGTATTATTTCCAAAATCATAATCAATTATTAATGTGTCATCTTGCGCAAATGCGGCCAGAAAGCCTAATCCAAATACAATTGTTAAAAGTGATTTCATACGTGTGGGGTTAAAAGTATAAATAAAATTTACTGTTTTATTAAACTAAAATGTATTTTAATGATATTATAGTATTATTAAATAAAAATAATGGCTATAATAGATAATTATTATTGAAATTGCCAATGGAAAATATTTTATAGTTTTAAAGACAATATGAAAAACGTATACTGTTTGTTTTCAGTACTTCTGATTGCAGTGTGTTCCTGTCAGCGGCCGGATAGTACTTCCGGTTCTTCCCCTCAAACCCATGTCAGAAACTATTCGTCCGAATGTCAGCATTTTATAAATACATTTAGCGAAGTAAGTATATATAAAATCACCCGCCAGCTTCAACAGGTGAATGAACGCCGGAACGCAATTCCCGAAGATCTGAAGGCACTTTATCCGGATGCGAGAGACGCATGGAATGATGCTCTTGGTGCGCTCTCCAGCAGTAGCCTGGAGACATATCAGGGCTCATACAGGGATAGGGGTTGGGAAGATACATATTTAAGCAATAGCCAGAAATTCTTTTTTTTGCTTACAGAATATGCAGAAGGGAACTATCCACAAGGGTCAAAAGATACGTTCAAACAGGCAGCATGGGTTGAAAGTGCAGACATTAAAAAAAGGTTTGATGCCTTGCTGAGTTACGCTGAGCGCAGTTGTTTGCCGGTACACCTGTCTGAGATAAAAGCGCAGCTGCATCCCAAGAAACTTCCGGAAAAGATAGAAGATTGCCTGGTTGAATAATATTAACCTTCGTGCAACGAATACATATGGAGCAAACAGTTAATTGGACTGAAGCCACGGCAACCAGGAATGTTTATTGATAAAAAGTTTCCTGTTGGCAAACAGGCTTTGTATACTTCCTAAACGTGCCTGCCTGTCTAATACTATGTCGGTTTTAAAATCTGTTGCTGCAAACGGGTATCGCACATATCCGTTTAAGAAATAGAAACATTCCGACAGCATTTTTTTTGTCCAGCTAAATGTACTTTTTTTATTGAGCAGCCGCTCGTTTCTTCGCTCCTTATATGGAATTAATAAAGCAGCACTGTAAGCCACTGATTTTTTTAACCGTTTTATATACGCCCACGTTAGCCGGCTTTCTGAAAGTACATGTATAAATGTGAGTTCCGGATTTGAATGAATTTGATAACCGATTAATGATACGGCGTAACCAAGTTCATTGTCTTCCCCGGGAATAATTATGCCATTTCTCCTGCCAGTAAGGGTATACTGAAATCCTTTTTTTTTCAGGGTTAAATACGCTTCTTTTTTCAGAATGCTTCCTGCTCCATATACATATCCACGTTCAAGCGTAATATCCCTCCTAGCGCGTGTGTGCTGAGGGCCTAGTGCATATTGATACGCATACCGTTCAAACCAGGGTGGCGGTGCGATTGTGAGACGAGGAATGCCGAACCCGCCTAATAAACCCAGTGCGGGATGTTGTAAGAAATACGTATAACCTCGTTGAATATAATCGGCAGATAATAAATTGTCGTCATCGCAGAATAAAATCAAATCATATGCAGCGGCAGAAATGCCGGTTTCAATGGCATAGTTTTTACCCGGTATTGTTTCGGAAATAATACGTAATGGATAAGGCGCTTTCACTTGTTCCCAGTATGCGGATGCTACTGCACATGTAGTATCCGTAGATCCATTATCAACAAGGATTACTTCTACCGGCAGTTCAGCTGTTAGTTGCTGCTGGCTTATATGATATAATGTTTCAGGTAATTTATCTGAACTGTTGTAACAACAAATGATCACACTTACGCCGTTCATACCGTAATATTCCTGAGTAGTAAAAACAATAGAAACTAATCGCTCTTAGGTACGAATGATTAGTTGGATAGTTCCTGCGAAAAACGATTCAGTATGCTGTCAATGCTCAAATGTTTTTCTGCATATAAACGCGCTTTAGCAGACACATCGTTACAATCGGTTTGTAGTACATGCCTTACTGTTGTTACAAATGCAGCCAGGTTTTCCGGTTCACAAATAAAACCCACCTGATGTGTATCAACCAATTCGTACAGGCTTGTGTTTGGTTCTGCTGTTACAACAGCCACGCCGCCAGCCGACAATATGCTCATAAACTTGGAAGGTAATACCAGGTCAGCAGCGGATTTTTTTTGTAAAACAAGATGTACATCCGCAATGGCCAGAAAGGATGCTAACTTATTATATGGCTGTAAAGCTAAAAAGCGGATGTTGTTCAGATTTTTGGCAGCAGCATATTCCATCAAACGGACTTTGGATGCACCTTCGCCGGCAATAATAAATAAAATATCTGTCTGGTCCTTTAATTCAAGAGCGGCGTCAATGATCATATCAACCCCTTGCTTTTCGCCGAGGTTGCCCGAATACAATACAACTTTTTTATCCGGGTCGATACCCAGTTCAGCACGCAGTGATTCAGCCCTGGATAAGGGTTTAACATAATCTGTTTCCGCCCAGTTGGGCAGCATGATATACCTTTTTTCCGGAACACCTTTTGATAAGATGCGCTCTTTCATGCCCGTACTGATAGAGGATACGTACGTTGCTTTTTTTAGCCAGAACAATTCTATTTTTGTTAAAGCAGCGAGCAGTTTTTTATTTTTGATTAAACCTAATTCACGTGCAGCATCTACCTGAAGATCCTGAATGTGAAACACCCAGATTGTTTTAGGGTGAAACAATTTATATACCCATGGCCATATGCCGATGATCAATGGTGGATAGGGAGTGATGATAACATCGTATGAGTTAAAAAAAGTAGGAAACCAGTAGAAAAAAGAAGAAAGTAAAAAACTGAATTCATGAATCATGCGGGAAGAGCCGGTAACGTTTTCCGGAACATATAACGGACAACGTTTAACGGTTGCTTTTGCAACGTGTTCTTTGAACCATAGTTTCCCTTTGTAGTTATCTGCTTTTTTCCAGTTAGGGTAATAGGGCATGGCAGTTATAACATCCACCTTGTTATTATTTTTAGCCAGCCAGGCACCCATTTCACCCGTGTACTTTCCTATTCCCGTAAGTTCTGGCGTATAGTTAATGCCGTAAATTAAAATCTTCATTATTTCAAAGATATGAATTAGTTTTTAAAATTAGTAGATAGTGAAGAGTGTTCAGACTGCTCTCTTTATTATTCCTTAATTTATTTACCTGCTGAACAATATCCATCTCAGCTGTCAGATCACTTACTTCTCTTCAAACATTGACCACAGTCACTGCCTACTGTTCATTAACCCAATACGTTTTTACATTTACAAATTCCTGCAAGCCAAATACAGATAGTTCTCTGCCAAAACCTGATTGTTTGATACCTCCAAAAGGAAGGCGGGCATCAGAGCGCGTTATCCCATTGATGAATACAGAACCTGCTTCAATATGTTGAGACAGCTTTTCAGCTTCTGTAATAGTATTGCTCCATATACTGGCGCCCAGTCCAAAGCGTGTTTCATTTGCAACCGCAATCGCTTCATTCGTATCTGTTACACGTATGCAGCTAAATACAGGTCCGAACAGTTCTTCGGCACGGGCAGGGCTGTTTGCCGGAATGTTTTCAAGTATCAGCGGAGAAAAGAAATTTGAATTTGAATCGTCAAACGGATGTTTGTAGGTACAGTCAGCACCTGCTGCTACAGAGCTCTGCACCTGTTTTGATAATTGTTCTTTCAGATCAGCACGCGCCATGGGGCCAAGGTGCGTTTCTTTAAGCATCGGGTCACCGATAATGCGAGCGTTTAGCTGCTCTTTAAGTTCTTTTAAAAAAGCGTCATAACACTGTTCGTGAATAATAAACCGTTTTGCAGCAATACAGCTTTGTCCGTTGTTTTGCAATCGGCCTTTAATTGCTTCCGCAACAGTTTGTTTAATCGGTGCATCAGCGAGAACAATAAACGGATCACTGCCGCCAAGTTCAAGCACGCATTTTTTTAAGTGTTTTCCTGCAAGGCTAGCCACAGAACGGCCCGCACGTTCACTGCCTGTAACAGTTACAGCCTGCACGGCAGGTGAGGCAATGATATATTCAATATCTTCAACAGCCGGGTACAGAGAAAGAAACAGGTCATCTGGAAATCCGGCCAGTTTAAATATTTTTTCCAGCGATTGCGCACAACCGGGTACATTGGGCGCATGTTTCAGCAGAACCGTATTTCCGATAAGCAGCGTTGGAATAGCATACCGGAAAACCTGCCAGTATGGAAAGTTCCAGGGCATAATGCCAAGTACGGCACCAATAGGTTCAAATGCTATTTGACTTTTGATATGTTCAATGGAAACAGTTGGCAGATGTTGTTGTATAATCGCATCAACATTATTGAGATACCATTCTGTTGTACCGATACATTTATCTATTTCTGCAATGCTTTCCAGCAGGGGTTTTCCCATCTCTAACGTAATCTCACGCGCCAATAGTTCTTTTTCTTTTGTAAGAACTGAAATGAGATTTTTAAAATAAGGTTTACGGTCGTTGATGGAATATTTCCTCCAGTTTTTGTAAGCCGAATCAGATCTGATCAGTTTTTCATTCAAGGATTCAATCGATTCAAACGCGAGGTTTTGTATGTTTTCCTTTGAAAAGGGATTGATGGATTGATACATAATCAAAATTTATAACTGTATCCAGGCAAGTTACCAGTCCGGGGCGTAAATCCCAATCCAATCCGGGAAGAGTTTGCGCTATCGTTCAGTACATAGAAAAAATTATATTAATAATAAATACTTTCAGACCGCAACTGTCTTATTTTTTACCAGTTTTACATAAATTCGTAATTAATAAAAGTGTTATTATTAACTTAATTTTGAAGGCGATTTAAGTTAAATACTACATAAATACATAATTAATGGTTTAAAAATTAATGTTAGTATTAATTAATTATATTAAATAGAGATAAATGCTATTGTACGTAATAATGAATTAGATCTGACCTAAATAGAATTTTTAGTACATTATATTGTTTTTTATATAGAATATTGATAATCAGATCTTGTTTTTTTTATAAGATTAGTACAATTTATGTATAAATACATATGTTAGCAGTATAGATAATCAATCCCCTTTTTTATCTTGAATTAATAACTAAACCTAATTGATTTATGAAAAAAATTGAAGCCGTTATTCGAACGTCTAAATTTCTGGAGTTAAAAGAAGCCCTTAATAAAATGGGGATTCAGTTCTTCACGTATGCAGATGTTAAAGGTGTTGGACATCAAGCGACTGAAAAAGCAGTTTACAGAGGTGTTCAATATGACCTTGGTTATATAGCAAGAACAAAGCTTGATATTATTGTAAGCGAAAAAGTTGAAGAAGTAATTAAATGCATTGTTGATACCTGTAAAACCGGGGAACTTGGAGATGGGAAAATCTTTGTTTCCAATATAGAGGAATGTGTGCGTATCCGTACAGGCGAAAGAGGCGTTCCCGCGCTGCAATAATACCCATAACCCTTTTATCAACTAAACTAAACGAACTTAAGATACTATGGAAACAGCAGTATTAGATACAATAGAAGCGGCAGTACCGGCGATTGATTCGATCAAAGCGGTTGCTGCCATTACAGTAGATACGTTGGCTTCGAAATCCTCGTTAGCGGCCACAGATGCCGCTGTTTCTCAGCTTGGACTTACAGCAAACAATATCTGGATGATGCTTTGTACCGCTCTGGTATTTATTATGAATTTAGGGTTTGCTACGGTAGAATCGGGGTTGGCCCGTTCTAAAAATACGACCAATATTCTATTCAAAAATACCATTACACCTGCAATCGGAATCATAATATTCTGTTTATGGGGATTTAATCTGATGTACCCGGGTGGTGCTTATGAAGGTGGGTTCTTTGGATTCGGTGGTTTTGGACTGACAGCGCCGGCAGCTGAAAGCGGAGGATTGGATTTAACATATGCGGGTGGTTATACATACTGGACAGATTTTCTTTTCCAGGCAATGTTTGCTGCAACAGCAGCAACAATTGTATCCGGTGCAGTTGCTGAGCGTATCAAACTGACAAGTTACATTATCTTTACCTGTATCATTATCGGTGTCATTTATCCGGTTGTAGGCATGTGGAACTGGGGTGGAGGCTGGCTGAAATCCTTAGGTTTTTATGATTTTGCGGGTTCTACAATGGTTCATAGCCTTGGTGGCTGGGCTGCATTGGCAGGCGTTATTGTTCTTGGTCCGCGGATCGGCAAATACGTAGATGGCAAAATCAACCCGATTCCCGGGCATAGTTTGCCTTTGGCAACCATTGGGGTATTCCTGTTGTGGTTAGGCTGGTTTGGTTTTAACGGAGGCTCCGTTTTGTCGGCAGATCCCGCATTAACCTCGCTCGTACTGGTTACAACTTCATTAGCGGCTGCTGCCGGTGCAATAGGAGCATTGCTTGCTTCTGTTATATATTTGAAGACACTCGATCTGTCTATGGTTTTAAACGGTATTCTGGGAGGATTGGTAGGAATTACTGCAGGCGCTGATTTAATGAGCCCGAACGATGCAATACTGATCGGATTAATTTCCGGTGCTGCAGTTGTATTTGCTGTTATCTTCTTTGATAAAATTAAAGTAGATGATCCGGTAGGTGCTACTTCCGTTCACTTGGTATGCGGTATACTCGGAACCCTGTTTGTTGGAATATTCGGGGATAAAGGTTTTGGCGGTTCAGCTGAAGGAGCCGGAATGTCTCAATTAATCAAACAATTAATTGGTGTAGGAGCTGCAGCTTCATTAGTTTTCCCCGCTTCCTATGTAATTTTTACAATCATTTCAAAGACAGTAGGTTTGAGGGTTGCCGCTAAGGAAGAAATCGAAGGATTGGATATTGCTGAACACGGAATGAAGGCTTATAATATCGATGTAGATAAAGAATATTAATATTAATAATGTTAATAATGCAAAATTTGCATCAGTTGCAGGTTTTGCATTATTTTTTTTAAAATTCTTAGGTAAATAAATGCTTAAATTTAGTACCTTTCATAATTGAATAATTAAACTGTACGGCTACCCCACGAACAGTATGTTTATTATATATTATAACTATGTTTAAATCATTATTTGTTAGGTTGGTTTTTTTATTTTTATGTATTGTTGCTGTTGATGCTGCTGCACAAACACAAAGAAAAATATATAAAGGACAATATCACAGAGGTAAAGCAACTCCGGATATATCATTAAAAAATATTTCTAAAAATGAACTGCTGACAATTTACGGTACGCTAGGTTTAGCTTCATACAACGGTGATTTATCGGGCTATCTCTGGCAGGTAGGATCTAACTCATACAGGCCTCAGGCAGGCGGAGGGGTAATATTGCGTACCGCTTATTTAGGCAAACGTTTAAATCTGAGAGCAGATGTACGTTGTTTCAGATTATATTCCAATGATGTGCATGAGGGGCGTAATTTAAATTTCAGATCAACAAATTGGGAATTTTTAGCCTTGGGACAGTTTGATATTTTCCCATATGAAAAACTCATGCGCAGAAGGACAAAAATAAATCCATACGTATATGGCGGGATTGGTTTAATGACATATGATCCATGGGGACAGCTTCCAAATGGCAGATGGCATCAATTAAGACCCTTAGAAACAGAAAATGTGAAATATGGTAACGTAGCTTTTGTTTATACAGTAGGATTAGGTTTCAAGTATAACTACAGTTACCGGTGGAACTTTATGTTGGAGGCAGGATACCGTTTTACCACAACGGATTATATTGATGATGTAAGCAGTGAAGAGTATCCTGATCCGGCGTCTCTGCAAAATTCTATATCAAGGATTATGTCTAACAAGTCATTTAATAAATCTGCACAAACAGGCAGAGGAAACCCCAAATATAAAGACGGATATGCAATCGTTTCAGTAGGCTTAACATATACCTTTACAAGACATCATGCTACGAAAAATAGAAAAGGTGGATTACTGGACAAAAACTTATTGCGCAAAAATTAACATAGTTATATTTTATAATTGTTATATCTATTATTTTGCCGGTTAGTATAAAATATGTACAAAAAAGTATGGTGAAATTTGCAATCATTCACTTGAATTATTACTTTCAAGTGTTATATAAATTAAGATCATGAGATTTCGGAAGTTTTCAATACCTCTTCTAGTACTTTTCTGTGTTTTTTTGTCATTTGTTACAAATGGTCAATCAAGACGCATCTACAAAGGGCAATATCATAAAGGTAAATCGCAGCCTAGTATATCATTGAAAAAAATATCCAAAAATGAACTGCTAAGTATTTTCGGAACGGTTGGATATGCTACCTATTATGGTGATTTGTGTGATGGAATTGATTGTTTTAAATTCAGACCCCAAATAGGAGCCGGTGCACTGTTAAGAACAAATTACCTGGGCAAACGCTTGAATATAAGAGGTGATGTTCGCTTTTTTAAATTGTATTCAGATGATTATTATAAATACCGCAATTTAAATTTCAGATCAACAAACTGGGAATTTATTCTTTCCGGCCAGTTTGATTTTTACCCGTATGAAAAAATGATGCGCAGAAGACCACGTATCAATCCATATATTTACGCAGGGATTGGTTTAATGACATTTGATCCATGGGGACAATTCCCTGATGGTAAATGGCATCAGCTGCGTCAGTTAGAAACAGAACATACAAAATATGGAAATGTTGCATTTTTATATACAGCCGGTTTCGGTTTGAAATTCCGATACAGCTATAAATGGAGTTTCATGGTAGAAGGTGGGTATCGGTATACAACAACAGATCATATCGATGACGTCAGTATTCAGGATTATCCGGATGCAAGTTCATTCAATAATTCAATAGCTGGTCAGATGTCTAATAAATCAACCAACTTTCCTTATAATGGAAGTGATGCACAAACACCTCAGGATTACAGAGGAAATCCTAAAAATAAGGACGGTTATTTTATTTTTTCTGCCGGGGTGGTATACCACTTTACAAAGAATCACAAACCTAAGTTTAAAGGTAATGATCAGTTATTACGTAAATAACGTAATCTGCTTAAAACATTAAAAGAGTATCTAAAACGGATACTCTTTTTTTATGTCCTTAACACACCCAGACGTGTATATTAAGAGTGGATTTGGTTTCTTGTAGGATGCAAGAGCAGTTTTCCCGAGTTATAAAGTCAAAGAGCTTCATTGATATTTCAATGAAGCTCTTTGACTTATATAGTAAATTCAGTATGACTAAAAATCGTAGTATTTATTAAATAGCGCTGTTTTGAAACTGAATCCGATAAGTTTGTCAACGATATTTTCATCTGTATTTTTCTGCGAACGGTAGGTAAAGGAGGCTTCTAAACGCATATTAACTTTGGGATTAATGATATATGCTGCTGTTAGCGTATTATATATAAGCGTGTTTTTGTATCCCTGAACAATCTGGTTCCCCTGGTAATAATTTGGATATTGGCTTATATCTGCAAATATATTGTGGCCGTAATTCGTGGCAGCTGTTTTGTCTGCCCCATAATTACAATAAACCAGTCTATTCGAAAAAGACCATCTTTTTCTGTTGTAATCAATGATGCCTATCCATTCAATAAAATTCGCATTTTGCGGATGCGCCAGCGATTGATTATAATGAGAATAGTTTTGTAATGAAAGACGGTGCGAATAGGTATACGGCATAACGTAATTGAATTCTCCCTGAACAGCCAGACCTTTGATCTTTGCAATGTCAAAATATCTTGCACCTAATTGGAAGCCATATTTTTGAGGGTATTTAGAGTTTTTCTTTTTTAACTCATCAAACTTCAAATCATCCAGGATAATTTGTCCATACGCATACATATTATGCAATATCTGATATTTCAGATTGATGCCCATTAATGCATTATCAGCGGAGCCATTATAAAACTCAGTAGGCCGTAAAAAAATTACAGGATTTAAGTATGCCCAGTCAAATCCGCGTACACCATTTGAATCAGCGGCTTGCCAGACAATAGATTCAAAAAGCCCAAATTCAAATGATTTTGATACTTTCCAGCTTAAATAATGAGTCGTGGAATATTTTTTCGGATAGCCTTTCCCTAAAACAGTAATCTGTTCGGCATGCACATCCATAAATTGTTCATACAAAACCATGTATTTAATATGCCAGAAAGATGTTTGAAGTTTAAAAAAAGGATTATTCATCGTGTTGTCAGACCGTAATAAGGAACGGTATCCATTACCAATAAAGTTTTTGTCCTGCCCGAATTGTACCGTCAGGTATCTGTTGGGATTATAGCAAACATAACCAAAAGGCAAACCAAAATCCTGTCCTTTATCTCCTTTAAAGCTTTTTGTTAATCCCTGTCCGGGAACTACCAGATTGCTATCAATGAATGTATTTATGTATCCGGGGAACGAGGCCTGGTTTTCATAAAAGCCTGTATAGAATGAAAACTTTTGTCCAAAATCCCCATAGATTAAAACACCACGGGTATTTCTATAATATTGCTGTTTTTTGCTGGGGTCATATGATAATTCTAAATCAAACAGGGGAGTAGCACGGATAGAAACAATGCCCGAATCTACAGGAACCAGATAATTATTGCTGAAATTATCTGCGACTTTATTTATAAAATTTTTTCTTTTTATAGTATAATGAACACCCTCGCACAGACTATCCATATTGAATAATGATTTTGTTTCATTAATAAAATATGGCTGGATAGATGTGTGCAGATTGTTTTCTTTAGAATGAATCTGCGCCTCTTCACTTAACAGATATTGTCGCTCAAGCGGACTGAACCTGCTTTGCGCTGCCGTTGAAAAAATGGCAAGGAAAAAAAGTATACCCGTTAGTCTAAAATGCATTTTTGTCGCCTCGTATCATTGTATAAGCAGTCATTACTATAATTTGCAGGTCCAGCAAAAAGGTCCAGTTTTCAATATACCATAAATCGTAACGAACACGCTTCATCATATATCTCGGTTGGATGGTAGCACCTCTAAAGCCATTTACCTGTGCCCAGCCTGTTATGCCGGGTTTAATTAAATGCCTAACCATAAATTTATCAATAATAGCAGAATAATCAGCCGTATGTTTCAGCATGTGCGGACGCGGCCCGACAACAGACATATTCCCGATCAATACATTTATAAACTGTGGCAGTTCATCCAGATTTGATTTTCGGAGAAATTTACCAATAGCAGTTACCCGTGAATCATTTACCGTTGCCTGAACTTTATCAGAATCTTTATTCACACTCATGCTTCTGAATTTATAACAATCAAATTCTTCATTATTTCGGCCGCTTCTTTTCTGTATAAAGAATACCGGCCCCGGTGAACTTAATTTTATTATAATAGCAAGTAATGGGAATAACCATGAACACAGCAATATCAATACTAAAAGTGAAAATACAATAATCAAATATCCGTTTTAACATTCGGCTAAAGATACTTTCTAACGGTTCTTTCCGAATGTTTAATACCGGTACATGATCATAAAATTCAAGATCTACTTTTTTATTTAAAAAGCCTCTGAAGTCAGGAACCAGGTGCACACGGATCAAATGGTTATCGCCATATTCAATAATGGAACGGATTTTTTTAGACGATGTAAATGGAAGTGTACAGAAGATCTCATCAATTTTAAACCTGCTTTCACAAATTTCTTTTAACGCATCAACATTACCTAAAACCAATTCTTTGTGTTTTACATGTTGCGTGGCATCATCCAGAAATCCTAAAAATCTATATCCCGAATTGTCTTTCGAAATGATATAGCGCATTACCTGTAAACCAACCGGTCCTGCACCAATAATCAATACATTTCTAAAATTAGAACCAGTTTTACGGTACCAATTAAGGAACAGAATAAAAAGCAGACGCCATGCAAAAAGACTGATGCCTAAAATCAGATACGTCATTAAGAGCATTTGTCTGGAATAATACGACTCTTTTAAGGCGCCGATAAAAGTAAATATAATAAGTACATGCAAGGCAACAATTTTTATCAGATTCCATACAACTAATTCTAATTTCCGCCGCCGGACAGTTGAATATATATAGATGTTAAAGCTAACCGCAAGAATAATCCACGACATATTAAAAATAATATGCAGGGTAATATAGTGGTCCGTAATGTGGGAAAAAGGTGGTGTTTGATCAGAAAATAAATAGGAAATAAAAAATGCGATATTTAATAATGATACATCTCCTATAAATTGTATTAACCATAAGAACTTACTGTATCTGGAATTCATAATTTTGTATTGGTAATTTACATGTAGACGAAATTACGAAAAGTAATTACATCTTTTGAATTGAGAATAATTTTATTTTTGAACGGCAAGACGTTTAGTTTCTGAATAATCGGCCTTTTGCAGAACTACTACATATAAACCATTGTTCAGCGCGGAAATATCAAGCAAATCTGTTTCTTTCACATGAGTTGTTTGAATTAATTTACCCGTTAAGTCATAAATCGATATATATTCAGGTGCACCGGTAAAATGTAACTCTCCGGCAGACGGATTGGGATAAAGAATAAATGTATTGGATGTTTCGGATGCTGCTTGATCTTCAATATCAGTAACAAGCAATGGTTTTCCTTTAAATACCGGTCTTATCATCAACGTACCTGTTAACGCATTCGCATTTGTATTGAAAGCAGTCCAGGTAGTATTCGTACTGCTGCTGGTAACTATTTTATCCAGGTTATCATTATTTCTATCATAACCTACAAATAAGCTTCCGGCAATAAAATGTTTAAAACCAAAATAATAGGTGCCCGCAGCTAACTTCGCTTTATCTGAAGGTGTTACTGCATAACGTACAAATCCATTAACAATCGTGCTGTATTTTACGGTTATTTGCTGACTTAGTTGTTCTTCAATGGCTGTTCCATCTTTCCAAACAGCCATTGTAATGATTGAGTTTTCCACACTGGGGCCGAAGTTTTTGATAAAGCAGAAGTCTATGTGCGTAAGCGAATCCTCTTTTAAAATGTCGAATTTATTGGCGCATAAGATTCCTTCACCGTTTCGCTGATATGCTTCAAATGCATCTTCCGGTATGCCGTCATCATAGGCATAGTAATCGTAGAAATATGTTTCTATGGCCTTAAAGTTATTGAAAGATAAATCAATCGGAGCTTTATAATCTACAATGTTGTAGGAATACTCTTGTTTTACGACATATGGAGTATCCATTTTTAGAGGATCTAATACCGGAGAAGGGAAAGACCATCTTGATATAACACCCGTAGTTATATCAGCATGATTATCATTCGAAATAGTATTGCCTAAATTATCCCGGACAAGAAGATTGTTTTTAGAAGATAGGGCAGGGCCGCCAAATCTTAAATCTCTTAATGTGAAAAAAAGATCCTGATTGATGAGATCTGCTTGATCAGATGAGGACAATGAAATGAAATGTTTATAAGGTATAGATGTGTACTCCGTAAGAATACTTCTGCTTGTATTTACAATACACAGATCTCCTGTTTGAGCTGCATTTACCGTGCGTTTTGAATTGATATAAATGTAATCGATGTTCCACACATTAAACCGTCCGCTTAACAAACCATAATTTCTGAACCGGTATTGAAACCCTTTGTGCCGGTAAAGAGTGTCTTTTAAAGGTATATTAACAACACGGAAGGTATCAATTGTTTGTGTCGGGTCGCCATATTTACGCCATACTTCCTGCCATACGTTATTGCGGTTTTTAAATTCCAGAATTAAATAGGCAGAACTTTCCGGTGTATCTCCGAAGCTTTTTGATTGCCAGTAAAAGCTGAAATAAACAGAGTCTTTTGCTTTATAGGAAGATAAATTAAAGGGCAATGAGGTTAATTTATCAGCATACCCGTTAACATTAGCATTTGAATACGGAAATCCCGTATACTTTATCGCATCAAAAGAGGCAACCCCGATGCTTACAGGATTTAAAGACATGTTGTCATTAATATACACACCACCGCTATCGTCAAGAAAACCTAACACATCGGGTTTTGTACTGTAGCCATTAATACCCAGTTTATACCAGTTGCAATATTGCATCTGAGCTAACGGGTCAGCATTAACAGTGGTTGGAACCGTTAAAAGCCTGTCATTAAATAGCTGAAAGGTATATTTATCAAGAACTTTTACAAATCGTTTACCTAAAATATTATAAGCTGTAGTATCAAATTTTTCCCCGCTTCCGAATGCATTTAAAATACGGATACTATCTCCGCTAAGCAGCGGATGAAGCTTTAATTGTTTGATCTCGTATATATTTTCTGTTGAAGTAAAGGCAACTATTTTAATGGTATCAATAGGTAATTGTGGCCCTGAAAAATCTTCAATATAGGGAAGTTTTAACGTATCTGTTTGAGTGAGTGCTGCAGTACGTGCATCGGAGGCTGAATATTCAGCTGTTTCACCAACATTATATTGGGTCAATGGTACAATGGATACCTGTGCCAATACAGGCATAGAACCAATCAACACAAAAAGCAGACACGGAAAAAAAAGTTTTTTCATACGCTGGATAAATGAATTATTGAGGAATTACCGGATCGCTTCCCGCTACAACAAGATCGATTATATCTCCAGAACGAAGTTTTTGCCCCGATTGGTATGCAGGTTTTTGATTGCATACTGTTCCTTCTGCTAATTTTGAATTTGTATCATAATTAACAAGCCCAACCACCAGGCCCATACTGCTGATGGTGGATTTCGCCTCATCTAAAGACATATTTACCAAATTGGGAATTTCAACATCCGTTTCACCTCTGCCGGTACCTACCAACAGGTCAATTTTAGAGCCTTTGGGAATAGAAGTACCTTCTTTTACGGGAGCACCATTTATAAACTGCCCTAAAACAGTAGGGTATGGATGTGGAGCTGTTTTAATTTCGCCCATCTGTAAACCTAGGCTTTTAAGAATCATTTCAGCTCCTCTGGGAGATTCATCAATCAGTTTAGGCATTTTAATATTGGGCGGGTGCTGAGCTGCAATACTCAAATAGATCCTTCTGTTTTCTTTTACTTCATTGCCCGGCAGCGGATGTTGTGTTAAAACAGTTAATGGTGTAATACCCGGCTTAAATGTTGAATCACTGATTTCATAACGCAAACCCAGGTCATTTAATTTCTGTTCAACCTGGCTGATCGACAGGCCTTCTAATTTAGGTACACTGATGTATTCTCCGTGCTTGGTTACAGACGGTAAATACCAGTAAAAGAAGATGAGTATTAAACCTACAAAAATACTTACTATAATTCCTGCATGAATGAATACACTTTTTAATGAATCTGCTTTAAATAATTTCATATTATATTTTAGCTAATTTTTTCTTTTCTCTTTCTATGCCAAATGTTAAAATGTTATCAATGAAGTCGTATGGCTTATATCCATTAATAGCCGTCTGGTGAAATATACAGGTTGCAGGCGTCATGCCCGGCAGCGAGTTTACTTCAATGATAATGGTTTCAGATCTATTGTTTTCAAAGACACGTACAAACGCATCGATCCGTGCATACCCCTGAATATTCAATACTTCAGCTACGCGTTTTAATGTTGCACGTACTTCTGAAGCCACTTGCTCATAATCTGCTTTGTTGGTTGTATAACGCGCCGGGGTTATGTTCTGTCCTTCACCGGCAAGGAATTTTTCTTCCAGGGATAAAACATCACCGGTAGCCAACGATTCAGAAGGTTCAAATATTTCATATTCAACGTTGCCTTTATCGTTGAAACGGGTCATTAATCCGCCCGTAACTTCCAGGAAATGTTTTGCATTGCCTTTAGAAACCAGATCTTCAATTAAGAAATAATCTTTCTGCGGAAATTCTTCGTTATATTTCAATCCCAATACGGAAGAACTGACAGATCCCTGAATGGCTTCTTCACCAAACATTAATCGGGTATAGGCACGAAGCTCGTCTCTGTTTTTTATCTTTTTAACCGCAGAGCTGCATCCATCGTCAGATGGTTTAGCAATGATGGGATATATAAAACCGGATTCAATTTCGGATAACAATTTTTCGCCTGCGTCTAACCATTCCTGCTTGTAAACCATTCTGTGGTTTGCAACAGAAATACCATGCTCCCGAAGAATGCGGTTTGTCTCAAATTTATTGATCGTGATCTGAGAACTTTGTATACCTGAACCGTTATACGGCAACTGATATTTCTCAAGCTCTTTCTGCATGCTGCCATCTTCTCCCGGCCGGCCGTGCAGGGCAATGAAGACGCCATCTACCAGCTCAGAAAGTTCTTTGTAGGAAATCTCTTTCGGATCTTTAATTGCATTGCTCACATACCGGCTGCTGATCGATTCCGTTTCTTTTGCAATATGTTCAATGATCGGGTGGTGCCCTTTAAAGTTGATTACTTTTTCACGTATATCATCTGCATTGTCTTTCAATAAAATATTGATCGGTAAGATGAATAAACGGTGCTGCTCGTCACTGCCTGTTAAGAACACAGGAAGCGGCTGGTATTTTGTACTGGAGGAAAGTTTTTCAAAGATATTTCTTCCGCTTTCAACGGAGATGTGGCGTTCAGAAGAATAGCCACCCATTACCACAGCAATTTTAATTTTTTCTTTGGAAGAATTCTTTTCAGATGAAATTGCCTGATCCAGTGTTGCCAGCAATTGTTTGTAGCGCAAACTTCTTTTGCCGTCTTTAATACGCTCCTGAATAGACGTACGGATAATGTAGGTAAGGAATTGAGACGGATTTAAGCCGATCTCTGCTGCCTGATGAAAAAAGAAGGACGATGGCATCATACCAGAAGTCGTATTCGGGTCGTTTAAGAAGACCTCTCCTTCAGGAGAAATAAAACCATCAATACGTGCATATACATTGAACTGTAAGGTTGAATATAAGCGGCAGCATTCGCTGCGGATCAATTCAACTTGTTCGCCAGGAATATCAATAGGTGTGATCTTTCTTGACATGCCCGGCAGATATTTTGAACGGTAATCAAAGAAATCATTTCCTTTAACAATACCCGTAGGAGGCAGCGCTATTGGATTACCATCTTCATCCTGTATAACAATGCAGGAGAATTCCTGGCCTTTAATAAAGGATTCAATGATGATTTCTTCCTCATTATCTAAACTTTCCAATAAAACACGTTCTTTAGAAGAAAGCGATTGATTTAAATGTGCTAATAATTCTTCCGGATGATAAATGGTTTTGCCTTGTAATACATCATTTACGGGCATGCCAATACCATCGCGGATATCGGTAAGGGTTGCCACCCATTTTATTTTCGCATGTTCTGTTTTTGTGTTCCAGTCTGCAGCTGTAATTTCCTGAAGAAAAAAGCTACGGTTTAGCGCTTGCTTTAATTTTTCTTCATTTCGCTCACTGATAACCGTAATACCAATGGAAGAGCCTTGTGACGGTGCTTTTACAACAAAAGGAAAACCTACGCTTGATTCAAAATGTGCAAGCAGTGCTTTTGTATCAGCACCTTTTAGCCAGGTAGATTTTTTGTAGGTAACATAGTTAGGTCCGTTGAAACTGGCTTGTGCTACTAATTTCTTCTGAATGTATTTATTGATACCAATAGCTGAAGGCAGAATGCCTGAACCTGAATAGGGAATATTATTCCAGTCCAGCATACCTTGTATGGCACCATCTTCTCCATAAGGACCATGTAAAGCAAGGAAGGCAAAGTCAATTAATTCTTTCAGGTCAGAAGGCTCAATTTTTCTGCCTACTTTTTGAATCATGGCATCCCGTTCTTCTTTTGGAAGGTCACCAAGTGATTCAACATAGACCTGAAAGCCATGAATGCTTTTAGGAAGAAATTCAAAAGGAGGGTAGAAATCACGAATGGTTCCCTTGTAGATATATTGCCAGTCTAATAAAATGAACTGGCCAAGGCTATCAACAAAGATGGGAACGGTAGTGAAAATATCTTTATTTAAATTATCGTAAACAGTTCTTCCTCCAGCAAATGAAATTTCTCGTTCTCTAGACTGTCCACCAAAGATGATTCCTATTCTCATGGAAATATGTACTTCTGTGAATTAAAAATTATTATTGTTCAGCATTGATTGCAAAGACACCTTTTATCTCAGGGACAGCCTTGCGGATGGATTCTTCAACACCTGCTTTTAATGTCATAGCAGACATCGGGCAAGTACCGCATGCACCAAGCAATTCCAGCTTTACAATCATATCTTCGGTAATTTCTACCAAACGTACATTGCCACCATCTGTAATCAAATACGGGCGGATACTTTCAAGAGCTTGTTCTACTCTGTCCAGCAGTTCTGTGTTTTCAGTTGTTGTACTCACGGTTTATACTTTAATTTCTACTTTTCTTGTTTCTGCCAGGGATGCATTACGGATGGCCACCTGCTGGGCTACTGTTTCGGCTAACTCTTTAAATGCCTGCGCTGTTATTTTATCCAGATTGATTACGGCCGGTTTTCCCATATCACCGCTTTCACGGATACCCTGCACCAACGGAATCTGCCCAAGCAACGGCACATCAAATTTTTCTGCCAGTTCTTTTCCGCCGTCTTTCCCGAAAATATAATATTTATTTTCAGGAAGTTCAGCAGGTGTGAACCACGCCATATTTTCAATTACTCCTAAGACCGGTACATTCACCTGTGGCTGACGGAACATCTGTAGGCCACGCTGCGCATCGGCAATAGCAACTTTCTGAGGTGTCGTTACTACGATTGCGCCTGTTACCGGTACTGTCTGCACGAGTGTAAGATGTATGTCACTCGTGCCCGGTGGCATATCAAATAATAAGTAATCCAGTTCTCCCCAGTCACAATCGCTGATGAATTGACGCAGAGCCGAACTGGCCATTGGTCCTCTCCATACAACCGCACTTTCCGCCGGTGAAAGAAAACCAATGGATATAAGTTTAACACCATACTGCTCAATCGGAATGATCGTTGGCTTGCCGTTTTCATTTTCAATTACATTCGGACGTACATCTTCCACATCAAACATGGTTGGTATGGATGGACCCGAAATATCGGCATCAATGATACCAACTTTGGCACCTGACTTAGAAAGTGCAACCGCTAAGTTTGCGGTGATCGTTGATTTACCAACACCACCTTTACCGGACGAAACAGCAATGATATTTTTAACATGCGGAAGTACAGGTCCGCTATTGAAACGACCCGTTGTAACATCTGCTGTCATATTAATCACCACAACAGCTGTACCGGAAACAAGTTTATGAATCGCTTCTGTACAGGAGTTGCGAATAAGTTCTTTAAGCGGGCATGCAGGTGTTGTCAAAACTACTGTGAAAGAAATGTTTTGACCATCAATTGCGATGTCACGAATCATATTCAACGTAACCAAATCTTTTTTCAGATCAGGTTCAGGTACAGTTTTCAGGGCTTCTAAAACTTGTTCTTGGGTTATAGACATTTTATTAACAGGGTATTTTGTGCAATTTAATGAATTTAGATACCAGAAACTAGTTTTATGTATGCGGAAATCACGTTAAAACCAGAACAGCTTTTTGCATAAATGCAATCACTCTTAACACACTGTTGTGCATACAAGTTCCTTCCATTAAAAGGGATACAGTCAAATCCCAGCTTTGGAACCGAATCCAGATTTAATAGAAATGTGAATAACTTCATATGTGAAGATACGAACACACACTGTGAAAAAGGATGCAGGTTGGTAATATGCCTTTTATAGCTGACCTTTGTAAACTGCCCGTAATCAAACTATTCACGTATAATATGTGTTAGTTATTTGATGATAAAGAGGATGTTTCTTAGAGTAGAAAGCATTCAGAGACAGTAATAAAGATTTAAAACGAACCCGTGCGTTTAACCAAAGATACAATAGACCAGATTCAGCAATCCATCGACGTTGTCGAGGTGATTAGTGATTTCGTTTCATTGAAACGCAAAGGGCATTATTATAGTGGGTGCTGTCCGTTTCACAACGAGAAAACACCTTCCTTCACGGTAACACCGGCCAAAGGAATTTACAAGTGCTTCGGATGCGGAAAAGGCGGTGACGCCATTCAGTTCATCATGGAACATGAAGGTGCTTCGTATGTGGAAGCAATGGCCTATATGGCTAAAAAATACAACATCGAAATCAAGGAAGAAGAGCTGTCTGAAGAACAGAATTTTGAGCAGAGCGAAAAAGATTCAATGTTGGTTGTTACCAATTATGCAAGTCAGTATTACACAGATCAGCTCTGGAACTCGGAAGACGGCAAGTCCATTGGACTGAGTTATTTTAAAGAGCGTGGATTCAGAGAAGAAACCATTAAAAAATTTGAACTTGGTTACAGTCATGACCAATGGGATGGTTTTACAAAAAATGCCATTGAAAAAGGATATAAAACAGAGTTTTTAACCAAGACAGGTCTTAGCATTGAGCGTGACAATGCCAATGAAAACAGTGAAAAGAAATTTTTTGATCGTTTTCGCGGCCGGGTTATGTTTCCGATCCACAACGTGGCCGGGAGAGTTACCGCGTTTGGTGCCCGGATACTCAAAGCAGATAAAACACAGGCAAAATACCTTAACTCCATTGAGTCGGTTATATATCATAAGAGTAAAATTCTCTATGGTTTATTCCAGGCCAAACAAGCGATCCGCAAGGAAGAAGAATGTTTGCTGGTTGAAGGTTATACCGATGTTATTTCGCTGCATCAATCGGGGGTTGAAAATGTTGTGGCGTCAAGTGGCACCTCGCTTACAGAAGACCAGATCAAACTGGTAAAGCGGTACACACCTAATATCACGATCTTATATGATGGCGATGCAGCCGGTTTAAAAGCATCGCTGCGAGGCGTTGACCTGATCCTGCAGCAGGATATGAATGTGTCTATTGTTGTATTCCCGCAAGGCGAAGATCCCGATAGTTATGTGCAGAAGATTGGTCCCACGGCTTTTAAAGACTATATAAAGTCGAATAAAAAAGATTTTATTTCTTTTAAAACAGAAATCAGTTTAAAGGAAATAGGGAATGATCCGATCAAGCGGGCAGAGGTGATAAAAGATATTGTAGAAAGTATTTCTAAAGTCCCGGATGCGATCAAACGCTCTGTTTTTTTTAGGGAATGCAGTAAATTACTGGAGATAGATGAGCAGATCCTCATTTCTGAATACAATAAAAAAGCCATTCAGAAAGGGAATCAGGAAGCTAAAAAGTGGGAAGAAGACCGCCATGCGCTGGCTGAACTTCAGGCAATTCCGGATATTGAATTGCCCGATGATATTGTCCGGTTAAGTATTGAAGAAGAATCGCTGAAGCTTCATGAACGGGATATGATGCGCTACCTGATCAATTATGCTTCTTCACCGATGGAGCAGGAAATGCCGCTGTCTGACTATCTGATACATGAATTGCAGGACGTGGAATTCAAAAACCCGGCATACGATTACATCATTAAAAAAATCATCGATACCCGGTTGAATGGCAATACCGTGCTGCATACGGATTTTCTGCAGCAGGATCAGCCCCAATATGTTCGGGATGCAGCCATAGACCTGCTCTCTACCAAGTTTCAGCTCAGTGATAACTGGGAGAAATTTCAGATTGATGTACCCAAGGAAATAGATGTGTTAAACTCTGTAGTGCCTAAAACCGTATTAAGGCTTAAACGTGTTATCCTTAAATGTATGATGCGTGACAATATCAAAGAAATTGAACGGATTCAGAAGGATGGAAGTAATGAAGAATTGATGCATTTACTTCAGGTCGCAATGGAATTAAAGACGATTTCCAAAGATATTGATAAGACGCTTGGTATTGTAGTCGGGTAATCGTAATTTAAAAAATTAAAACAGACAGAAAATTGAATATTGCTGTAAATACACGTTTGTTATTGGAGGATCGCCTGGAAGGAATCGGCTGGTTTACGTATGAAACATTGAAACGTATAACGGAACAGAATCCACAGCATACGTTCCACTTTTTCTTTGACAGACCCTATAACGATAAATTTGTTTTCGGGAAAAATGTTGTTCCGCACGTATTGTTTCCGCAGGCAAGACATCCCTTTCTTTGGTATATTTTCTTTGAATGGAGTATTCCGTTTATGCTTCGGAAAGTAAAAGCGGATGCGTTTATTTCAACAGATGGGTATATGCCGAAGTCTTCGAAAGTAAAAGTATTAAACGTAATTCACGATATAAATTTTGAACACCGGCCTCAGGATTTACCCAAACGCGTAGCAAACTATTACAAAAAGAACATGCCCCTGTTCGCTCAGAAGGCAACAAGGCTTGCAACCGTTTCTGAGTTTTCCAAACAAGATCTGGTAAAAACATACAACATTCCGGCAGATAAAATTGATGTGGTATACAATGGCTGCAATGCAGCATTCAAGCCAATTCCGGAAGCAGAACAAGTAAAGGTTCGTTATAAACATTCAGCTGGCAGACCGTTTTTCCTGTATATAGGATCCATGCATCCGCGCAAAAACATCTTAAACTTAATGAAAGCGTTTGAGGTGTTTAAGAAAATGACAAACTGCGACATGAAATTGCTTCTGGTTGGTAAAGCCATGTGGAGCAATAAAGATATTCAATCGTTGTATCATACGCTTATTTACAGACACGACATACATTTTTTAGGTCACATAAAAACAGCTGAACTGGCCAGGATTATGGCTTCGGCGCACGCGCTTACATTCGTTCCGTATTTTGAAGGATTTGGTATACCTATACTGGAAGCGTTGAACTGCGGCGTCCCTGTTATCACATCCAATACAACTTCGTTACCGGAAGTTGCCGGGAAAGCAGCCTTATTAGTTAATCCTGAATCTTCAGAAGCTATAGCAAATGCTATGATTCAGATCTATAAAGCACCGCATATAAGAGAAAAATTACTTGCACAAGGAGTTATTCAGCGTCAAAAATTTTCATGGGACAAAACAGCCGCATTGCTTTGGGCAAGTTTTGAAAAAATGATGCGCTAAATCTGTTATGAGTTCTCCGCTCCGAATTTTACAAATCACCAACCGAATACCATTTCCATTAAATGATGGCGGTAATATTGCCACCTGGTATGTAGCCCATTACTTGCAGCAATGTGGTCATATCGTGGATCTTGCTTTTTTAAATACCAACAAACATTTTGAAAATCCACAATCCATAGCATCCGGTTACAGAAACCTCTTTTATACCAACATCAATACAGACCTCAAGATAAAAGGATTGATAAAAAGTTTTTTTTCTGAAACAGCTTACAACATTGAACGGTTTAAATCCAAAGAATTTGAGACTGTATTAACCAATGCGTTACAGGAGCAGCAATATGATATTATTCAGATTGAAGGCGCGTATATGGCGCTCTATGTTCCTTTACTTAAAAAATTGACAACCGCTAACATTGTACTTCGCTCGCACAATATTGAACACAGGATCTGGGAGCGCGTTGCAGTAAATACGTCCAACATACTTAAAAAGGTATTTATTCAGCACTTAGCTAAAAAAATAAAAGCGTTTGAAGATACCACCCTTCATTTATTTGATGCCATCATTGCTATCACAGAGGATGATGCCGCTTATTATAAAACCCGTTCATATACAGGTAAGCTTACTGCTATTCAAGCCGGTTTTGAAGACAGTCTCATAGCAGATCCGGTAAAGAAACCGCATTCGGTGTGCTTTATCGGAAGTATGCAGTGGATGCCCAATATAGAAGGAATGGATTGGTTTTTAAAAGAAGTATGGCCGCTTGTACTGCATGAAATGCCTCAGGCTGAATTGTATATAGCAGGAAAGGGAATGGATGCATCTTTTGACAAATGGAAAGGCCCGGGAGTTTTTTTAGAAGGATTCGTTCCGAATGCTTCTGATTTTATACAAAATCACAACGTATTTGTCGTACCTTTGCTTTCTGGTGGCGGAATGCGTTTAAAAGTGGTAGAAGCGATGGGAATGGCTATGCCAATTGTTTCTACTGCAATAGGAGCTGAAGGAATACAGTATGTTCCGGATCACGATATACTTATTTGCGATACACCAACTGAATTGAAAAACGGAATTGTTTTACTTTTGCGTGATAAAGCATTTGCAACACAGATAGCTACACACGCCAGAGAAAGAGCAGTGGCTGAATATTCCTGGAAAATGCTGATTGCCAGGTTTGAGAAAATGTACAACGAGTTGGAATGAATATTTTAGTTGCTTTATCCCGGTTTCCCTATCCTACAGATAAGGGAGATAAGTTAAGGGCTTTTTATCAAATTAAAGAGCTTTCAAAAAAACATACGGTCTTTTTATTATGCCTTTCAGATGAAGTTGTTGCTGATAAACATCAGATGAAAGTAAAAGAATATTGCGAAGAGATTAAGATCATTCGTTTAGAAAAAAAACATATTTATTGGAATTTATTTTCATCTCTTTTTAATAAGTCTCCTTTTCAGGTGAATTATTTTAAAAACAGTGAAATGAAAATGATCATGAGTCAATGGATTTATAAATTCAATATTGACGTTGCATATGTTCAGCTTGTGCGTCTGGTTGAAAATATTCCGTTCGAAGAAGATATTCCATTCTTTTTAGATTATATGGATGCATTGTCTGAAGGGATGTACAAACGGGTTCATTTCTCTACTTTTTATCAAAAGCCTTTGGTTCGTATAGAAGCAAAACGATTGAAACAATATGAAATAAATGCAAGTAAATTATTTCAGGGGTATTCAATCATCACCAATCAGGATGCGGAGTTTCTGCCTAAATCGGTACAGAAAAACATGGCAATTATCCCTAATGGCGTAAACGATTATTACCTGCAAGATGCTGCGCGTATTGAGAAAAAATACGATTTGATTTTTACCGGTAACATGGGATACCACCCCAATATTGTAGCTGCGCAGTTTATTGTGCAGCAGGTATTACCTTTACTGGCATTGAAAGGATTAAAGCTTTCCGTTTGCCTGGCAGGTACAAGCCCTTCTGCGGATGTACTTAAATTACAAAGCGAAAATGTACTGGTTACAGGTTTTGTGGATGACATTAAACCTTACCTGTTAGGTTCCAGAATATTTGTGGCTCCGTTATTAAGCGGTTCCGGATTACAGAATAAATTATTGGAAGCAATGGCCTGTGGATTGCCGTCCATTACAACAAGTTTAGCCAATAAGGCACTTGGGGCAAAGCATGAATCACAGATTTATATAGCTGACACGGCTCAGGCATTTGCAGATCGGATAGAATATGTATTGGAAAATGAACTTGTTGCTGAGAAAATTGGTAATGAAGGGAAAGAATTTATAAAGGAGCATTTTGACTGGTCTCAGACAACGGCTTTGCTGGAGCAGGCATTTGAAGAAGTGGTTGAAAAAAGCCTGCAGCAATAAATCAATAAGTATAAGATTGAATAGTTTGAATAGAACATGGAACAGATAAAATTAGATTCAATAGCGGACGCCATTGAAGCCATTCGTAAAGGTGAGGTGATTATTGTTGTTGACGATGAAGACAGGGAAAACGAAGGTGATTTTATTTGTGCGGCAGAATGTGTTACGCCCGAGATTATCAACTTCATGTCTAAGGAAGGAAGAGGATTAATTTGTGCACCCATATCGGAAGCACGTTGTACAGAACTGAAGCTGGACCTGATGGTAGGCAGCAATACAGCTACACATGAAACACCGTTTACTGTTTCGGTAGATTTATTAGGAAACGGATGTACTACGGGTATCTCGGCTTCTGACCGTTCAAAAACAATCCGTGCGCTGGTTGATCCGGATACAAAACCGGAAGACCTGGGTCGCCCGGGACATATATTTCCGTTGAAAGCAAAAGATGAAGGCGTGCTGCGCAGAGTGGGACATACAGAAGCAGCCGTAGATCTGGCGCGTTTAGCCGGGTTTAAACCTGCCGGTGTGTTGATCGAAATTATGAGTGAAGATGGCAGCATGGCACGTTTGCCGGAGCTGAAACAGATAGCAACAAAATTCAATCTGAAATTAATTTCAATTAAGGATCTTATTGAATACAGACTTACGCATGAAAGCCTTGTAAAAAGAGAGATTGGCGTTGACATGCCAACCAATCTGGGCGACTTTGATCTGATTGCTTTCCGCCAGATCAGTACAGGTGAAGTACATTTAGCGTTAATTAAAGGCACCTGGGAAAAAGACGAACCTGTAATGGTACGTGTACATTCCTCGTGTGTTACAGGCGACATCTTCGGCTCGTGCCGCTGCGACTGTGGTCCGCAGTTGCATAAGGCCATGGAGATGATTCAGCAAGAAGGCAAAGGCGTTATTCTGTACATGAATCAGGAAGGTCGTGGTATTGGTTTGCTGAATAAATTAAAAGCATATAAACTTCAGGAACAGGGAAGAGATACGGTTGAAGCAAATTTAGAGTTAGGGTTTAAAATGGATCAGCGCGATTACGGTACAGGCGCACAGATATTAAGAGATCTCAACATTTCCAAGTTGCGTTTGATAACAAATAATCCGGTTAAACGTGCAGCTCTTGCAGGATACGGTTTAGAGATCACCGAAGCAGTGCCTATTGAAATTCCTTCTAATCCGCACAACCTGGAATACTTAAAAACGAAACGGGATAAAATGGGACATACAATTCTGAAAAAGGATTAATTGTTTACATTCTATAATTCATAAACATTCAATACATATGTCCAAACCATTAATACTTGTTTGTAATGATGACGGCATTTTTTCTGTAGGTATCCGCACCTTAATTGAAGTAATGTCTGAACTGGGTGAAGTTGTGGTGGTAGCGCCGGATTCGCCTCAGTCTGGCATGGGACATGCGATTACGATTGGTAATACACTCCGGCTTGAAGCGAGCGATCTGTTTCCGGGTATTGTAGCATATGAATGTTCGGGAACACCTGCTGATTGTGTAAAGCTGGCCAAGCACCATGTATTGAAAGGCCGCAAACCGGACCTGGTTGTAAGCGGAATAAACCACGGAAGCAATTCATCTATAAGTGTATTATATTCCGGTACCATGTCGGCCGCAATTGAGGCCGCATTGGAAGGGTTGCCCGCTATCGGTTTTTCGTTGTGTGATTATAACGCGCATGCTGATTTTTCACACGTAAAAGCATTCGTAAAACAAATTGCATCAGAAGTATTAACCAACGGTATTGCTAAAGGCATTACATTGAATGTTAATTTTCCTGCCGTTATAAATGCTCCGTTAAAAGGAATTAAAATCTGCAGACAGGCACATGCCCGCTGGGAAGAAAAGTTTGACGAACGTTTTGATCCCTACGGCAGAAGGTATTTCTGGATGGCAGGAAGTTTTGAAAATAAAGATGCCGGTGAAGATACAGACGAATGGGCACTGGCCAACGGATATGTTTCAGTAGTACCTTGCAGTTATGATCTGACAGCGCATCAGTTATTGGGCCAATTAAACAGAGACTGGAAATTCATTCACGAATAACGAACGTGTTATATTGCAATAGCCCAAAAAGGCCCGGTAGTTTATACTGCCGGGCCTTTTTGTATGTATGCGGTTTCCGAAACACGAACAAGGCAGTTAAGAAAACAGCAGGCTATCAGTTATACACACTGTATATTGATTTAAATTGTATTATTTTAATTTTTGTCAGTAATCTATTAATAGGATTAATTTAATATTAAAAATATTTTAAATAGGTGTTTTTGTTTTTATAATATTGATTATTAAGTATTAATGTATATGTTTATTTTTATTTAACTGGTATTTTAGTTATTTTTATAGGTTAAATTTATTGTTAAAAAATTGACTTTAATTGAATTATACCTACCTTTGTATCGTACAAAAACAAATACAACTATGCTAACTCTTTTTGCTACTAAAAAAACACAGACACACAAAAGCCATATAATGAACTTAGTTCAATTAGCTAAAGCGGATGGTAAAATATCTAAATCGGAATCAGGTCTTTTAATAAAAATAGGCGAGCGCAATGGCGTTTCTGCGGAAGAAGTTTTTGAAATGGTAGATGCTTCAGACGATTTCTTCTATAAAAAACCGGAAACGGATGAGCAGCGTTTTGATCAGCTATATGATTTAGTTGAGATGATGCGTATCGACGGGGAAGTAAGCCCGAAAGAAGTTGCCTATACAATTGGGATTGCTGAAAAAATGGGTATCCGTAAAGCGGTTGCCTGGATCTTAATTCAATCAATCGTTGAAGGACAATCACTTGGAAAATCAAGAAAAGCGCTTAAACATAAAGCTGCTGAATATCTTTTCATATAATTTTTAGTTTGAGTTTAATTAATTAAGGGTCGGAAGTTTACTTTCGGCCCTTTTTTATGCGCTTCTCTTTTTTTTACTCACATTCAGCCCTAAACGTGCTTTTTATTGCATAATGAACCGATAAATTGGTGGGAAAAAAGGCTGGTATTTTTAACTTTGTACCATGACTGAAAAAATATTAATCCTGGATTTTGGATCTCAATACACTCAGCTGATTGCCAGAAGAGTAAGAGAATTAAATGTTTATTGTGAAATTCACCCATACAATAAAGCACCACAAATAGATGGCACGGTTAAAGGAGTAATTCTTTCCGGCAGTCCTTGTTCAGTTAGAGAAGAAAACGCACCGGATATTGACCTATCTTTATACAGAGAAAAATTACCCCTTTTAGGTGTTTGTTATGGAGCACAATTGATTGCCCATAAATCAGGCGGAACGGTTCAGCCATCTTCTATCCGTGAATACGGAAGAGCACGGTTGAATAACGTACACACTTCAGATGATTTATTTAAAGAAATTGTACCGGATTCTCAGGTTTGGATGTCACATGGTGATACAATCGTAGAAATTCCTTCCAATTTTGAAATATTAAGCAGCACCGAAACTGTTCGTGTAGCAGCCTACAAAGTAAAAGGAGAAGATACATTCGGCATTCAGTTTCACCCGGAGGTTACACACTCCTTACAAGGCAAAGAATTATTAAGAAACTTTGTTGTACATATTTGCGGTTGTTCACAAGATTGGACACCGGATGCATTTGTTGAAACAACTATCAGTGAACTGAAAGCTAAAATCGGTACAGACAAAGTTGTACTTGGTTTGTCAGGCGGCGTAGATTCATCTGTTGCAGCAGTATTGATACATAAAGCGATCGGGCCAAACTTAACATGTATTTTTGTTGATAATGGTTTGCTTCGTAAAAACGAATACGAGGAAGTATTGAATTCATATAAACATATGGGTTTAAATGTGATCGGTGTTGATGCAAAAAAACAATTTTACAAATCGCTTGAAGGCTTGAGTGATCCGGAAGCAAAACGGAAAGCGATCGGTAAAGAATTTATTGAAGTGTTCGACCAGGAGTCTCACAAAATTGCAGACGTAAAATGGCTGGGACAGGGAACAATTTATCCGGACATTATCGAATCTGTTTCTGTTAAAGGCCCTTCAGCTACCATCAAGTCTCACCACAATGTAGGTGGTTTGCCTGAAAAGATGAAATTGAAAATTGTTGAACCGCTGAACACGTTGTTTAAAGACGAAGTGAGAAGAGTAGGTAAGACATTAGGCATCGATGATATCATTTTAAAAAGACATCCATTCCCTGGACCTGGTTTGGCCATACGTATCCTTGGCGACATTACAGCAGAAAAAGTAGCTGTACTGCAGGAAGTGGATTATATTTTCATTTCACGTCTGAAAGAAAAAGGTTTATATGATCAGGTTTGGCAGGCAGGCGCTATATTGCTTCCTGTAAAATCTGTCGGCGTAATGGGAGATGAAAGAACCTATGAAAATGTTGTAGCATTGCGTGCTGTAAGCAGCATGGATGGTATGACAGCAGACTGGATTCATTTACCATACGATTTTCTGGCAGATATTTCAAATGAAATCATAAACCGTGTAAAAGGTGTGAACCGGGTTGTGTATGACATCAGCTCTAAACCGCCTGCAACCATTGAATGGGAATAATATGAAACTAAAAACACTCTTACTTTTTGTTGCACTGATTCAATCCGTTGTTTCAATGGCTCAACAAGATTGGAAAGGGGATTATACACGTGCCAAGCAGGTTTATCAATTGCAGAAATACGAAATTGCAATGGAATACTTTTTACCTGTTACCTCGCCGGATGCTGCAAATCCATATGCATCGTATGCGCAGTATTATTACTCTTTATCGGCTTACAAAGCGGGTAAGTATAATGAAGCACGTCAGATGCTGCTGCAATTAATCAACAGAGATCCGAACTGGAAACAGATCAGTGAAGCGCATTATTTGCTTGCAGGCGTATATTTTGAACTGAAACAGTATCGCTTTGGAATGACTTCACTGACGTTTGTTCAGGGAATGGAAAGTTCTGTTACTACATTCAGACAATCCTATTATGCAAAAATAGCACCTTTAGATACGTTGATTAAACTGCAGCGCGTATACTCTTCAGATAAAGAGCTTGCGAAAGCTTTATTTAATCAGCTTGCAGCATATCCTGTCAATTCTAAAAATAATATGCTGTATGAATATCTGGCGCAGGAATTTAAATTCACAAAGCTGAACCGCACCGTAACGTATGTAACCAAAACAGAATATCATGTTGCGGTTATTTTGCCTTTTAATTTAAGTGAGTCAAATTCTGAAAATTATAAATCCGGTTATGCATATGAAATGTATCAGGGCATTTTAACAGCAGTAGATTCGTTAAAAGAAGATGGTGTTACAATAAAAATTCATACGTACGATGCAGATCGCGATGTGATGAAAATACAGGCGATCTTAAATTATCCTGAAATGAAAGGAATGGATTTAATTATAGGGCCGTTGTTTCCTTCATTAATACCATATGTAACGAACTTTGGAGAGTTAAATAACATTCCTGTAATCAATCCGATTTCTTTTAATTCAAATATCATTGAAAATAAAACACAGACATTATTGTTTCAGCCAACACTGGAGTCTATAGCCGGGCAGGTTTCTTCATTTGCAAAGGAAAAATTTGTTTACAGAAAAAACTCGTCGAAGGATAATGATCTGAAGCCTAAAAACAATGTGTTAATTTTTTATTCAACAGAACTTAAGGATTCATTGCTTGCCGTGTATTATAGAGATTCGTTGCAGGTGAAAGGGTTTAAAGTTTCAAAGTTTGTAAAAGTAACAAAAGAAAATATCGGTACTGTAGGTAAGATATTTTCTGATTCGATTTCGCTTTTAACAACAAGTCATGTTTTTGTAGCATCAGGTGAGCCTGTACTTGCATCAAATATTGTGAGTGCATTAGAGATAAGCAGACAAAATGTTCCTGTAATTACAAAGAGTGATTGGCTTGACATCAATAATCAAACCTACGAACAATTCGAAAGAAGAAATATATACATCATCTATCCGGATTATTTCGCTTTTTATACAGATGCATACAGGTCATTTAAAGCCGCATATATTAAAAAATATAATGTGTACCCCTCCAAGTATACCATTATCGGATATGAATTAATGTCATTGGTAGGCGATAAAATGCGTACAGCCGGAACGGGTTACTTCAATTTAATGCGCACAAGCCCGGTTTCAAAAGGGCATTTTACAGCAGGGTATGATTTCAGTAAAAAACCATGCAATAACTATGTTCCGATTTATTATTTCAGTGATCTGAAATTAACATTAGCGAATCCATTTGATGAAAAATAAAACAAGTGCCGGCCTTTTTTCACGTGCCAAAGAAGTTATTCCGGGAGGCGTAAATTCTCCGGTACGTGCATTCAGAGCAGTAGGAGGGAATCCGCTTTTTATAAAAAGAGCCCATGGAGCGTATTTAGTTGATGAAGATGACAACCAATACATCGAACTGATCAATTCCTGGGGGCCGATGATTCTTGGGCATGGCAATGAGCTGATTGAAAAAGCAGTTCGGGATGCCTTGTCAAACTCCTTGTCATTTGGCGCACCGTCGAGAAAAGAAGTTGAAATGGCTGAATTAATTGTTAGTATGGTTCCGTCGGTTGAGATGGTGCGCATGGTTAATTCAGGTACAGAAGCTACGATGTCGGCTATACGCGTTGCGAGAGGGTATACAGGTAAAGAAAAAATTATAAAATTTGAAGGCTGCTATCACGGTCACGGTGATTCGTTTTTAATTGCAGCAGGCAGCGGCGCTGTTACCATGGGTGTGCCCGATAGCCCGGGTGTACCGCAAGGTGTAGCCAACGATACGTTAACCGCGCCCTATAATGATATTGAAGCGGTTAGGATATTAGTAGAAAAAAACAAAAATAAAATTGCAGCTATAATCATTGAACCTGTTGCAGGAAATATGGGATGCGTGCTGCCTAAAGCAGGCTTTTTAGAAGCGCTCCGGGAAATTTGTGATCAGGAAAATATCGTTTTGATATTTGATGAAGTAATGAGCGGTTTTAGGTTGTCTGTATCCGGAGCGCAGGGAGTTTACGGCGTGCAGCCGGATATGACAACCATGGGTAAAATTATTGGCGGCGGAATGCCTGTGGGCGCTTACGGCGGAAAAAAAGAGATCATGCAAAATGTTTCTCCATCCGGCCCGATCTACCAGGCAGGAACCTTGTCCGGTAACCCTATAGCAATGTCTGCTGGTTTAGCTATTCTACAATACTTACAAGCCAGTCCTGCGTTATATACTCAATTAAATGATCAGACAGATTATCTCATACACGGTATGCGGAAGGCGAATAATCTGTTAGGCCTTGATTATACATTCAATCACGTAGGATCTATGTTTACCATGTTCTTTACCAATATTGGTGTGTATGATTTCGAAACGGCTAAAAAATCTGACCTGTCAAAATTCGCAGCTTATTTTCAGGCTATGTTATCAAGAGGTATCTATCTGGCTCCATCTCAATTTGAAAGTCTGTTTATTTCATCTGCAATCACAAAACAATTAGCAGATCAGATTATTCAGGCACATGCGGAAAGCATGAAAGAAATTCACAACTAATAAATCATAGTTAATTAATAAGTAAGCAATAAATTCGGATTCAATATGAAAATAGCAATTTTAGGTGGAGGCAATATGGGTATGACTTATGCAAAAGCATTTGTCAGCAGAAAAATTGTTTCGAAAGATGAATTATTGATTATTGAAAAACATGATGAAAAAAGAGAACAATTAAAACAGGAAGGAGTAGCTTCTTTGTCTGCTGATATCGATGATTCGATTAAGAATTACGATATTTTAATTGTTGCAGTAAAACCACAGGATTTTAGAGTTTTATCTGAAACGCTGAAAAAATATCTGACAGAAAATCAAATGATACTTTCCATTATGGCGGGTATTCAGATTGCTCAGATTCAAACCTTACTTGAACATAAAAACGTAGTACGTGCCATGCCGAATACACCTGCGCAGTTGGGCTTTGGTATTACAGCATTTACAGTTGCTAAAGATGCTTCGTTTGAAAATATAAGTGTTGTAGATATGCTTTTGGAAACTACCGGGAAAGCAATTTTTATGAAAGACGAAACCATGCTGGATGCAGTAACAGCATTAAGCGGAAGCGGCCCTGCGTATTTTTATTATATCGTTCAGAACATGATCGAAGCCGGTAAACAAATGGGCGTGGACGAAAATGTGGCTGGCATGCTCGTGAAAGAAACCATGATGGGCGCTTTTCAGATTTTGAACCATTCAAAATCATCCATTGATGAATTGATTGCCATGGTTGCTTCAAAAGGTGGTACGACAGAGGCTGCTTTAAATACGTTAAAACAGAGAGAAGTTGGTGCGCATATCATCGAAGCACTGAAAAATGCCGAAAAAAGGGCAAAAGAACTCTCCGGGAACGCCTAAATTCAATTATTTATATTGAATAACAACCTTCAGCGCTATTTTTTCGTTGAAAGGCTTGGGGATTTTCCATGAATTTAAATTCATACTAATGAAGCACTTATACAATCAAGTACTTGTTTGTTTATTGATGTTATCAGTTTTGTCGGTTTCTGCGCAAAACTTTCAGCAAGCGAATAAAATTGCCGGTGCCGGCTATAATAAATTATACGATGCTACGACAGATGCCTCAGACAATTTTTATGCAATAGGGGCATTTGCCAGCACAATAACCGTCCCTCAAAGCTTTGGAGGGACAAGTACACTGGATAAAACATTCTTAATTAAATATGATCCAACTGGTGCTGTAAGCTGGCTTAAAAGTATTACAGGCAGTAGTGTGAAAGGATATCGCGTTGCTGTTGATGCATCCGGGAATGTGTTCATTGCCGGTTCTCTATACGGTTCGTCTGTTTTTTTCGACGGCTTTAACGCGAAATATTCGTTAAATGGTCCTTCAGGAACAGTGCCGGATGGTTTTATTGCTAAATATGACAAGAACGGTTTTTTTATTTGGGCAAGAGCTATTGGTTCAGCTGCACGAAATGATGAAATATTTGATATGACCATCGATAAAGACGGTGATGTATATGTTGTGGGATATATCAGTACGGATGCAAAAGTTTACGGAAGAGATAGTGCTCTGGCACAAGGGCCGTATGGTTCAGACATAGTATCTCAGGGAGGATCTCCGGGGTTGCTGGATGTAGTTGTTGCTAAATTTAAAAACGATGGTTCGTATCAATGGGGATTCAGTTTGGGAAGTACAACCGGAGCAGAGAGAGGTACATCAATTACAGTAGATCAAAATAAAAATGTATATGTTGCCGGTGAGTTATATAATTCATTTGATGTTGATCCGGGAACAGGTGTTACTACTATTCAGGAAAGTATGCCGCAAGGTAGCGGAGATATATTTATTGCAAAATATTCAACAACCGGAAGTTTTTTAAACGTGGGGCAAATTTCAGGGGGGAGTGTAGAAAAGGTTAACCGAATGCACGTTGGTAACTCGGGTGTATTAAATGTAGCAGGTTCTTTTGTAGATTATATTGATGCCGATATCAGCAGTGGTGTTCAAAATCTGACTGCTAATGGTGATATAGGTAGTGATGCATTAATTGCAGCATATGATCTCAATACGTTTGCTCCTGTTTTTATTCAGCAGATGGGAGGAGCCGATGTAGATGACGAAGCGGTTAGTATTAAAGCAACTGCTTCGGGCGAGATATATGTTACAGGTTTTTTCGCCGGTTCAGCGGTAAATTTCAATCCGGCAGGTGCAGCACTTAATTTATCCAGCGTTGGTAATAAAGATGTATTTATTGCAAAATATAATTCAAGCGGTGTTAACCAGTGGGCCATGGGTGTTGGTAGTGCAACAGAAGACAGAGGTACTGCGATCGATTTTAACGCTGCAGGTTTTGTGTATGCCGGCGGTTATTATACAGGTACCATTGGCGATTTTGACCCCGGAGCAGGTACTTCAACACTTACAAATTTAGGCCAGGAGGATGCATTCTGGGCTAAATATCAGGAATGCAGTGGAACACCTGTCATCACAACACAACCGGTAGGTAAAACCGTATGTGCAGGTGCCGCAATAAACATGACCATTGCTGCAACGGGTTCTGGTGTTACGTATCAATGGAAAAAAGGATCAGCAAACGTTGTGAATGGAGGAGCAATCAGTGGAGCTACATCCTCGTCCTTGTCTATTTCGCCATCGGTTGCATCTGATGCCGGTTCATACACCGTTGTAGTAACTTCATGTGGTACCAGTCTGACATCTTCTGCAGCTCTTGTGGTTGTTAACATTCCACCCGCAATTACTACGCAGCCTGTATCTAAATCAATCTGTTCAGGAGATAATACTTCCTTTACGGTTGCTGCAACAGGTACTTCATTAACGTATCAATGGAAGTTAAATAATGTTGCAATTACTAATAATGCTGTATATGCAGGTGCACAGGCAGCTACGTTAAATCTGGTGGGTGCTACAGCTGCTCAGGCAGGAGATTATACCTGCGTAATAACAGGATCGTGTACACCGGTAGTGACTTCAAGTATTGCAACACTTACTGTAGGTGCAGGAATAAGCATTACTACACAACCCGCAGCTACTGCTGCTTGCTTAGGAGGTGCAGCTACATTTACCACAGCTGCTTCGGGTTCTTCACTTACGTATCAATGGCAAAAAAATGGGGTAAACCTTGTTGATGGTTCATCCATAAGTGGTGCAACTACAAATTCGTTAACAATAACAGGTGTTGTTGCTGGTGATGCAACGAATTATAAAGCCGTTATTACAGGATCATGCGGAAGCATCACTACTTCTGCTGTAAATTTATCTGTAACGTCTTCTCCCACCATATCTACACAACCTCTCGCCTCGCAAAGTATTTGTGCTGGTCAATCCGCTACGATTTCTGTTGTTGCGGTTGGAGGCGTTTCGTATCAATGGAGAAAAAACGGAACAGATTTAACCAATGGAGGTAATGTGAGCGGAGCTTTAACATCGAGTTTACTTTTAACTTCAGTAACATCTGCCGATGCAGGTACTTATACTGTTTTGGTTACAGGTGCATGTGCTCCAACAGCGCTATCAAATAATTCGAATTTAACAATTAATCTGTTACCTGCAATTGGAACACAACCAACTCCGTTAACGAGATGTGCGGGAGCAAATGCAACTTTTTCAATAACGGCAACAGGTACAGGTATTACATATCAATGGAAGCGGAATGGCGTAGATCTGGCAGACGGCGGATCTGTATTTGGTGCAACAACAAATTCAGTAACCATTACTGGAGTTACGGTTTCTGACGCAGGGAATTATACCTGTACAGTTTCAGGAACCTGTTCGCCGGCAATTACTTCAAGTCCGGCGGCGTTAACCGTAAACTCAACTGCAAGTATATCTTCAAGCCCTGCTTCAGCTACTATTTGTGAAGGACAAACAAAAGTATTTACATTAGGAACAACAGGCTCAGGTATTACTTACCAATGGAAAAAAGGAAGCGTGAATCTTGTGGACGGAGGCAATATCAGCGGAGCACTAACAGGTTCTTTAACTATAACGGGAGTAACAACAACCGATGCCGGAAGTTATAGTGTTACAATTAATAATTCCTGTTCGGGAACATTAAATTCAACTGCTGCTGTACTTACTGTTAATACGCTTCCCGTAATAACCAGCCAACCAACCGATGTTACTATCTGCGGTTCTTCAAACGTATCTTTTTCAGTTGCTGCCACTGGTACTGCGTTGACCTATCAATGGAAAAAAGGCGGAGTTAATTTAACGGATGGCGGAACTATATCCGGAAGCAATTCAGCTACACTGACTATCACGCCGGCAGTTGCGGGCGATGCGGGTGTATACACCTGTGTTGTATCCGGAACATGTGCGCCAAGTGCAACATCTTCTCCTGCGAATTTAGCCGTAGGCACGGTTGCAACCATTGTTACTCAGCCAACAGATAAAGTTGTATGTGAAGGTTCAAGTACATCGCTTGCCGTTACTGTAACCGGAGGAGGTATTAGTTATCAATGGAAAAAGAATGGAGTAGATTTAACGAATGGACCGAAAGTAAGCGGTGCTACAACGGCTACGCTAACGCTTTCAACGATTGATGCCACATTTGCAGACTCCTATACGGTTGTTACCGGTAATACATGCAGCGGATTTATTACATCAAACCCTGCAACGATAACAATAAATGCATTGCCGGCCATAACGGTACAACCCGTAAGTAAATCCATCTGTGCCGGTGCATCAACATCTTTCAGTATCACAGCTACAGGAGCAGGGCTGACGTATCAATGGAAAAAGGACGGCGCGGCATTAACGGATGGTGGGAATATTGCAGGCGCAACTACAGCAACACTTTCTTTGTCTTCAGTAACAAGTGCTGATGCGGGAATATACATCTGTGTAGTAAACGGTACATGCCCACCTGCCGTTACTTCAACAAATGCCACACTTACAATTACTTCAGGTAGCAGTATTATTTCTCAGCCCGTATCCAAAGCGGCATGTTCGGGAAGTTCTACCGTATTTGTTTGTGATGCAACAGGTGGTTCGTTAACCTATCAATGGAAAAAAGATGGTGTTAGCCTAGTGGATGGCGGAAATATTTCCGGCGCACAAACCTTTACGCTGACAATTTCATCTGTTACTGCAGCTGATGCAGGAGATTACGTATGCGTAATTTCAAGTGCCTGTTCAGCACCATTAACTTCAAATACCGCTTCGTTAACGGTTAATGCATCAACAACCATTAGTTCTCAACCAACAAATGTAACCATATGTGAAAGTGGTGGAGCGTCATTTACAGTTGCAGCAACGGGAACAGGATTAACGTATCAATGGAAAAAAGCAGGTTCACTGATTACAGGTGCTACCGCTGCAACATATAGTATTCCTGCTGTTACAGCAGCCGATGCAGGTTCATATGTAGCAGATATTACAAGTAGTTGCGGTGTTTTGTCAAGTAATGCGGCAACATTAACCGTGAATACTCCAATAGTCATTACCACTCAACCTGTTTCTGTAAGTGCATGTCCGGCAGAAAGTATAACGTTTAGCGTTATTGCAACAGGAAATATCACTGCATATAAGTGGCAGAAAAATGGTGTTGATCTGGCAGACGGCGGAAATATTTCCGGTGCAACGACCAATATACTTTCAATCTCTTCAATAAGCGCTTCCGATGAAGATAATTATACGGTAGTATTAACAGCTGTTTGCGGTACAGATGTCACATCTTCCAGTGCTGCATTATCATTGGCAACTGCGCCTGTTATTTCTGCACAGCCAACCAACAAATTAGTTTGTGCCGGACAGACATTAACATTAACAATCGGCGTTACAAGCGGGTCTTCGGTTACGTATCAATGGCAGAAAGATGGTATAAATCTTATAAACAGCGGTGCAATTTCCGGTGCAACCAGTGCTACCTTAACAATTACAAATGTTTCAGTTGCGGATGAAGGGACGTACGTTTGTATGGTAGCAACGAGCTGTTCAGCGCCCACATCAAGTGATCCTGCAGTAGTAACTACTACAATTTCTTCATCTATTACACAACAGCCTATTACTGCGAATATTTGTAATAATCAATCTGTATTATTCAAAATAACCATAGCCGGTGCCGGTATTGTATATCAGTGGCAATTTAAAGCAAATGCTGCTACGTCTTATTCAGATCTGACAAACGGTGGGAAATATAGCGGAGTCAATACAGCAAGTTTGTCAATTATAAATTCAACTGCTTCAGAAGTTGGATCATACAGATGCATGGTGACAGAAGTGTGCGGCGCTGTTCAATATTCAGCACCGGCAGCTTTGATCATTGATTCTCCAACAATTGTTCAGCATCCATTCCCGCAATCAATCTGTATCGGACAGCTTGCTAAATTTACAGTAGGTGCTACGGGCAGCAATTTAACCTACCAATGGTATAAGGATGGTATTGCGCTGGCAAATGCGGGAAGAATTTCCGGGGCTAAGTCTGCAACCATAATGATTACATCTACAACACCCGCTGATAATGGAGAATATGTATGTCAGGTTAAAGGTGTTTGCTTACCGCCTGCTACTTCTCAGGAAGGTATCCTGACGGTATCTGTTTGTACATCCGTTATAGGATCTGAATTAAATGACAACAACGTTGTAATTTATCCGAAACCAGCAGATGTATATGCTACTATTGAAATAAAAGACAATGAGGGAACAGATGTATCAATTGCAATATTTGATGCACAAGGTTCTTTAATAAAAATAATTCAGCAGTCAATCGAAACCGTAAACACAAAAATCAATCTTAATACAGCTGAATTACCTCAAGGAATGTATTTTGTACAAATACAAATAGGGGATGAATTCTATACGGATAAAGTTGAAGTAATTCACTAAACCGTATTGTTTTCATGCAGACAATTCAGTAGTTTGTATTACAAAACACACTTTTAATTATGATGAAAAAAACGATCCTACTTCTAACCATACTAACTACATTCTGTAGTTATGCTGTAAAGTCGCAGACATCAAATTTGGTATATAGTCTGGGTAAAACCGGCTCAACTATTGAAATTACTTCTATTGCTTCGGATGCAAGTAATAATATATATGTATGCGGAAGTTTTACAGGAAGCAGCGTTGATTTTAATCCGCTGGGAACAGCGGTTACTAAAAGCTCATTAGGCGGTACAGATGGTTTTATAGCAAAATATAATGCTGCAGGTGAACTTGCTGCGGTAAACACCTTTGGAAATAGTGGTGCAGAAAGAGCAGGCAAAGTGTATGTAGATGCTACGGGTGTTTACATGCTTGCAACAGTAGCTGCCGGTATAGTAAAATTTGATCCCTCTGATTTTGGTACAAGTGGTGGGAGTGGTGCAATGGCATTGGTTAAATACAACGATCAGCTTGCTTTACAAAGCAGCATATTAGTTAAGAAGGCCGCTGGCGGAACAGGAGATTCTTTTAATGATATAAAAGTTAGCGGCACAGATATCTATGTTACCGGAGCATTAAATAACAGTGCTGTAGAATTTAATCCGCTAGGAACATCAAAGCAATTGACGCCAAATGGTTTTACAGATATTTTTGTTGCTAAATATAATGCTTCATTGATTTGCCAGTTTGCGTTTAATGTTGGTGGAATAGACGGAGATGCCGGTAAGGGGATCGATGTAGATGGTTCAGGTAATATTTATGTTACGGGTTATTTCAGAGGCCAGGGCATTAATCTGAATCCAATGGGTACAACCAGTGTATATGAAATTGGTGAAGCTGAAGAATTAGCAGGTGCTGTAGGAGATGTATTTGTTGCAAAATATAGTCCAACTACTGCCTGTCAGTGGGCAATCAATATAGGTACCGCATCTGCAGATCAGGGAACGGATATTCTGGTTTCAAATGCAGGTACTGTTTATGTTGGAGGTATTGTGAAAGATGATATTTTACCGGCAGATTTTAATACGGCAAACCCGGAAACAAATATATACGCAGGTCATGGTTTAAACGATATTTTTGTTGCGAGTTATACAACAGCGGGTATTTATAGCTGGCACCTTGGTACAGGAAGTACCCAGCAGGATGATTTAGCTACGATGGCTTTTGATGCAAGCGGAAACATTCTTATAACAGGATTTGCAGGCGGGAATGTTAATTTTGGCAATGGACAGACAATTTCAGCGCTAGGTGGGTCAGATGTATATTTTGCAACCGTTTCAACTTCCGGGACCGCATTGTCTGCTTACAACGAAGGTGGTTCTGGTAATGAACAAGGTAATGGAATAGCTGTAACAGCTGCCGGAAATATTTTACTTACCGGAAATTTGTCAGCAAGCGGCGATTACGATCCAACAGCATCTCCTGCAGGATCAATTACATTAAAAGGCGCTCAGGATGGATTTGTTGTCCGATACGGGCCTGCCTGTACAGCACCTGTAATAAATGCACAGCCAACAAATATGGTTACCTGCCAAGGCATAAGTACATCATTTTCTGTTACAGCAACCGGAGCAACTTCTTATCAATGGTATAAAAATGGAAGTGCAGTAAGCGGTGCAACAACAGCTTCTTATACAATATCTTCACCAGTTGCTGCAGATGCAACAACCTATACAGTTGATGTTATTAATACCTGCCAAACCATTACTTCAAATACCGTTTCATTAACCGTTGATCCGTTAATTACCGGAGGAACTATAGGAAATAATCAATCTATATGTAGTGGTACAGTACCAGCTTTTCTCATAGAAGTTTCACCCGTTACAGGTGGATCATCAACAGCAATACCTACCTATATGTGGCTGTCTTCTCCTGATGGAGTATCTAACTGGACAGCAATTTCAGGTGCAACAGCAAAAACGTATGGTCCGGGAGTTTTAATGTCAACTACGTACTATAGAAGATTAGATTTCAAGGGAGCTTCCTGCTTGCCTGCACCAACAAATGTAGTTACAATCACGGTTGACCCGGCTGTAACAGCAGCAACAATTTCTTCCGATCAGACAATCTGCAGCGGCTCAGTTCCGGCTCAGCTTACAGGTGCTGTTGCAGCTGGCGGTTCAGCAAGTGCTACAGCAAGCTATGTATGGGAAAGTTCCGTAAACGGAACAGGTGGGTGGACAGCCATTTCAGGGGCAACGTTGAAAGATTATACACCAGGAACGCTTACAGCAGATACCTATTACAGAAGAACGGATAAAAAGGGAGCATGTGCAGGTGTTGTATCGAATGTTGTGGCAATAGTAGTTGATGCTCAAGTTGCAGTACCTGTAATATCTTCTCCACAGACTATTTGTATGGGAAGTATTCCTGTGCCGATTGGCGGAGCTCCTGCTATAGGCGGTTCAGCAACAGCAACAGCTTCCTATACATGGGAAAGTTCACCTAATGGTACAATCGGCTGGACAACTATTTCAGGTATAACGGCAAAAGATTATGCTCCACTAACGTTAAGTACTACTACCTATTATCGTAGAAATGATAAAAAAGGGGCTTGTGCACCCAGGATGTCAAATAGTATAGCAATTACGGTTGATCCTGTAGTGACAACACCTTCTATCAGCGCTGATCAGGCAATCTGCTCAGGAACTATACCAGCTCAAATCACTGGCGCAGCTGCAGGTGGCGGTTCAACAGCAGGGACGGCTGTATATAAGTGGGAAAGTTCAGCGAATGGTACAACCGGCTGGACAACAATATCAGGCGCAACAGGAAAAGATTATACACCTGCTGCATTAACAGCTACTACTTATTACAGAAGATCAGATACAAAAGGAGCTTGTTCTGCTGTAGTGTCGAATGTTGTAAAAATTACGGTTGATCCAGTAGTGACAACACCTTCTATCAGCGCTGATCAGACAACCTGTTCCGGAGCAACACCCAATCAAATCGGCGGTGCAGCTGCAGCGGGCGGTTCATCAGCAACAGCTATGTATACGTGGGAAAGTTCTTCTACCGGTATCACTGGCTGGACGATAATATCAGGCGCAACAGGAAAAGATTATACACCTGCTGCATTAACAGCTACTACTTATTACAGAAGATCAGATACAAAAGGAACTTGTAATGCAGCCGTATCAAATGTTGTAAAAATTACAGTTGATCCTGTAGTGACAACGCCTTCCATCAGTGCAGATCAGACCATCTGTTCCGGATCAACAGCAAACCAAATAGGTGGTTCAGCTGCTGCGGGCGGTTCATCAGCAACAGCCATGTATGCGTGGGAAAGTTCTTCTACCGGTATCACTGGCTGGACGACAATTTCAGGCGCAACATCAAAAGATTATACCCCTGTATCATTGACAGCTACTACTTATTACAGAAGATCAGATACAAAAGGAGCTTGTGATGCAGCCGTATCAAATACAGTAAAAATTACTGTTGATCCAGCTGTAACAGCACCGGCAATTTCTGCTGATCAGACAATCTGTTTCGGTTCAACACCTGCTCAAATCGGCGGTTCTGCAGCAACAGGTGGTTCAGCTACTGCAACAGCAATATACAAATGGGAGAGTTCTGCTAACGGTACTACCGGGTGGACAACTATTTCAGGAGCAACCTTAAAAGATTATACACCTTCAGCATTAGGAGCAACAACCTATTACAGAAGATCCGATACCAAAGGAATTTGTTCGCCCGCAGTATCTAATGTTGTTAAGATTACCGTTGATCCTGCGGTAACAATACCAGTTATCAGCGCAGATCAGACAATCTGCAGCGGTTCAGCACCGGCACAGCTCACAGGTGCTGTTGCAGGGGGAGGCTCTGCTACTGCAACAGCTGCCTATATTTGGGAGACTTCATCCACCGGAACATCTGGCTGGATAATCATTGCCAGTGCAACCTCAAAAGATTATACGCCAGGCGCATTAACGGCAACAACCTATTACAGAAGAACAGATATTAAAGGCGTTTGTTCTGCTGCAATATCTAATACAATAAAAATAACCGTCAATCCGATTGTTACACCTTCCGTATCTATTTCTACGCCTGCAACAACAATCTGTACAGGAACTGCTGTTACGTTTAATACGGCACCTGCAAATGAAGGCACTGCTCCAACATATCAATGGAAAAAAGATGGGGTGAATATTTCAGGTGAAACTAATGCATCTTATACAACGACTACAGCAACAAATAGCAGCAGCTATTCGGTAGCACTGACAAGTAATGAGCTTTGTAAAACAACTGCTACCGTACAATCCAATAACATTGTATTAACGGTTACTGCTTCAGCGGCAGCAGCTGTTACTGTTGATGCTGCTCCCGGTAATAGTATTTGTGCAGGTACGAGTACAACATTTACAGCTACACCGGCTAATGGAGGAACTGCTCCGACCTATGAATGGTTTATTGGAACAATCTCTCAGGGAGCACCAAGTACAACAAAAAATACATTTACATCTACAACTCTTACAAATGGAAGCCAGGTAAAGGTTAGGATGGTCAGTAACTCAGGATGTGCAAGCCCTTCTACGGCAGAATCTACGCCAATTGCTATGACGGTTGCTTCTATTCCAACAGTAAACGTTAGTTTAGCAGTTGACAGAATAACAATCTGTGCAAATGAAGCGGTAGTATTTACTGCTACTCCGAGTGGAGGAGGTACAGCACCAATTTATGTATGGAAAAATAATGGCGTTATTATTAATGGACAGAACAGTTCAACATACACTACATCTTCATTAACCGCAGGCAATGCTATAAAAGTAGAAATCACCAGCAATGCAGCCTGTGCAACCACAACTGCTGTATCTTCTAATATTATTTCTGTAACGGTTAATGCTTCTAAAACGCCTTCCGTTTCTATCAGTACAGGAAGTACAACGATCTGTGCAGGTGCTTCAATCACATTCGCTACAAACGCTGTAAATCCTGGAGCTACTCCTGTTTATAAATGGAAATTGAATAATAACATAATTGCAGGTGCAACCGGTAGTTCTTATACAACAACGGCAGCTTCTAATGGAGACGTATATGCTGTAGAGCTTACAAGTAATGCTGCATGTGCAGTACCTGCTACTGTAGTATCGAATGATCTGACAATAAACGTAAATGACGTAACAGTTATTGATGTGCAGCCGGCAAGCCAATCCGTTTGTGCATTAGGCAATACAGTTACATTCAGTGTTTCTGCATCCGGCACCAATCTGACTTATAAATGGAGAAAAGGTTCTGCAGACCTTGCAAATGGTTCTGTCTATTCAGGTGTTTCTACAAAAGATTTAACAATATCCAATATTACTGCTTCAGAGCTTGCAACAAATTACAATGTTGTAGTTACGGGCACGTGCGGAAATGTTACATCAGCAAATACCACGCTTTCTCAAACAACTACAGCCATTACCATTACAACCCAACCTGAGAATCAGACCGTAGTAACCGGCGGTGTTATCACGCTTTCTGTAGCAGCTACAGGGCCTACGCTTACGTATCAGTGGAAGCGTAATGGAACCAATTTGAGCGACGGTGCAAAAATCAGCGGTTCTCAGAGTGCAATTCTTACAATTACCAATGCGCAGCCATCAGATAATTTCAATGATTATGTATGTGTTATTTCAAGTCCGTGTGCTACGCAAAAAACTACCAATCCGGTATCTGTAGTTGTGTCTACGGCAACATCTATACAGAATGCACAGGCACAAGGGTTTTATGTAATGCCAAATCCGTCATCCGGTTTATTTGTGTTGACAAATGAGTCAACACCATTTACGGTTGAGAATATAGAAATCGTTTCTATGCAGGGTGTGGTGGTAGCAACAAAAGCTATTTCAGGAACATCAAATTTAAGTGAAGAAATTCATGCGCAGGAATTACCTTCAGGTATGTATTTACTTATTGTAAAAGGTGAAGGCCAGCAGGCATTGCTGAAAATAGCTATTGATAAATAATTAAAGAAAAATATTCTTATAAAATAAAAGCAGCCCGCAATTCAATCGTGGGCTGCTTTTATTTTACAGGTCTGCCCGGGCGGCAAACAGTTACTTAAGGAGGGAGATATTTATCTGGATGCTACTTCTGTTTGTATTTCTTTTAAAAACATACCGGCTACTTTACACATATTTTTGTCAAGGTCTTCGTAATCGGATTCGTCAAAATCATTGATTTCTTTATACTTCAATTTAACCATTCTGACACCTAATAACAGGTGTACAAGGAACTCTGCATTTTCATGTTTATTCCCACGTTTAAATTCTTTTGTAGTAATACCATATTGTATGATGCCTGCAACGATCTCCACTTCTTTTTGCTTAAAGCTTTCAAAAGCTTTGGCGAAAACCGGCTTGGTATTGTGAAAAAAGTCAGATCGCAATTTTGATAAGTTTAATAAATGACGGAAGTGTAAACTTCGTAGTTTAACATACTTTTTTAATAATGCAGTTGCATCGATCCCTGAATTAAGAATTTTATCCATTTCATCAAAAAAAACATTCTGTTCCTTCTTAATGACAGCTTCGAATAACGTTTCTTTATCAGGGAAATAATAATATAAAGAGGCTTTACCCATGCCAACATCAGACGCAATTTCATTCATGGTTGTTTTGCATAAACCATAATGAGCAAAGCGTTTTTGAGCCGCATTAATAATAAGTTCGAGCTTGCCGTCTTCGTTTTTTATTTTATTGTCAGTCATGCTTTCTTATATGTATCGTTATACGGATTTGCCCGTATAACGATACGCTGATTATTAATGGATAGAAGCAGGTTTGTCTGATTCAGTTGTATTGTTTTCAGGCTTATGATTGCGATAGGCGACCTTTGCGATCAATACATATAATACAGGAACAATAAATATTGCCAGACCTGTTGCTGCAAGCATACCGCCAAATACCGTCCAGCCGATCGTTTGTCTGGAAACAGCTCCTGCTCCGGATGCAACAACTAAAGGTAATACACCAAGAATAAAGGCAAGCGATGTCATAAGAATAGGTCGTAAACGTAATTGCACCGCTTCGATGGTTGCTGCAACAATTTCCATTCCTTTGTCCACACGTTCTTTTGCGAATTCAACAATAAGAATTGCATTTTTTGCAGCCAGACCAATCAACGTAATTAAGCCAATCTGGGCATATACGTTATTGCTTAACTTAGGTAAGAAATAAAGTGTAAGGATTGCACCAAATGCACCCAATGGTACCGCAAGCATAACAGAGAACGGTACAGACCAGCTTTCATACAAGGCTGCAAGGAATAAGAATACAAACACAATAGAGAGTGCAAAGATATAAACGGCACTTGATCCGGATTTGATTTCCTCTCTGCTTAAACCCGAGAACTCATATCCATAACCTGCCGGCAATACCTGCGCTGCAACTTCTTCCAGTGCTTTAATAGCATCACCGCTGCTGTAACCCGGTTTAGGTGTACCATTGAATTCAGCAGAACGGAAAAGGTTATAATGTGATATCAACGGAGCGTTTTCAACTGCTTCGTACGTTGCCAGTGAGCTTAACGGAATCATGCTGCCGCTTACATTACGAACATAATATTTATCAAGATTGGTAATGTCTTTACGGAATGTAGTATCCGCTTGTGTAACAACACGGAAGTTTCTTCCATAGATAGAGAAATCATTGATGTAGCGGCTACCCATTAATGTCTGAATAGTGGAGAACACATCGCCTGTTGATACACCCATACGTTCACACTTCACCCTGTCAACATTGATTTTATAACCCGGAGCACGTGCTGTAAAGAATGTAAAGGCACGGGCAATTTCAGGACGCTTGTTTGCTTCCATCATAAATTGTTTTACCACACGTTCAAATCCTTTGATGTCATCGTTGCTTTGTTTCTGTTCAATCATAAAACTGAAACCGGAAGCTGTACCCATACCCGGAATAGGAGGTGGGGGAATAACAATGATATTAGCTTCTTTAATGGCGGCAAATTCTTTCTGGAATTGTCCGATGATTGCTTCTACCTGCATGGAAGCATCTTTGCGTTGTGCCCATGGTTTTAGCTGGCAGAATAAGGTTCCGCTATTTGATTTTGAAGAAAAGGTAATCGCATTCAAACCACCTAAGGCAGCAAAGTGATTTACAGAAGGGTTTTCTTTTACAACCGCCATGATTTTTTTCATTACTTCAAGCGTACGTGTTGTAGAAGCTCCATCCGGAAGTTCAAAGGTAATAATCAAACGACCTTCATCTTCTGTAGGAATAAATCCGGTGGGTTTTGCTTTGAATAAACCAAAGGTAGCAACGAAAATACAGATCAATAATATGATTGCGATAGGAGCTTTGCGGATACAGTATTTTACGCCATTTGAATAGGAGGCAGTAACGCGTGCAAACCAATTGTTAAATTTAAAGAAGAATTTATTTAAGCCACGTGAATTTTCATCCAGGTGCATAGGTCTCAATAACATCGCACAAAGTGCCGGTGTTAACGACAAGGCAACAAATGCAGATAATAATACAGATACCGCAATGGTGATTGCAAATTGCTGATACAAGCGGCCTACAATACCAGGAATAAATCCAACGGGAACGAATACAGCAGCAAGGATCAATGCGATCGCGATAACCGGTCCCGAAATATCCTTCATGGCTTTAATTGTCGCTTCTTTCGGAGAAAGTTTTTCATGGTCAATGTAATGTTGTGTGGCTTCTACCACAACAATTGCATCATCCACAACAATACCGATTGCTAATACAAATCCGAACAGTGTTAATGTATTTACCGTGAAACCAAGCGGAATGAAGAAGATGAATGTACCGATAATTGAAACCGGGATTGCAAGGATCGGGATCAATGTTGCCCTCCAGCTTTGCAGGAATAAGAACACCACAACAATTACAAGTAATAATGCTTCCACAAGTGTATGTACAACTTCATCAATGGATACATCAACTACAGAAACAGATTCAAACGGTACTACATATTCAACATCATTCGGGAAAGATTTTTTCAATTCTTCCATTGCTTTGTATACACCTTCTGCCGTTTCAAGTGCATTGCTTCCCGGAGATTGATATACCAATAAATACGAAGATCTTTTTCCGTCAACAAAGTTATTACTGGAGTAATTGAATTTTCCTAACTCAACGCGGGCAACATCTTTTAAATAAACGATTGAGCCTTCATCGGGTTTTGTACGTACAACAATGTTTTCAAAGTCTGTAGCTTTTTCAAGCATACCGTTTACCTGAATGGAATATTCAAATGCCTGATCGGGCGTCTGAGGAGAGGAACCGATTGAACCTGCTGCAACCTGAACGTTTTGCTGTTGAAGTTTTGCAACAACTTCGTTTGCTGTCATACCATATTGTGCCAGTTTATCCGGGTTCATCCAGATACGCATACTGAAGTTATCTGCACGGGTGAAGATATCACCTACACCTTTAACACGCAGCAAGGCATCTTTAATGTAGATGTTCGTGTAGTTATCCATAAACTTAACATCGTGTGTGCCATTCGGTGAATACATGGCTACGAGCATTAAGATCGTAGGATTTCGTTTACGTACAGTTAAGCCGGTTTTTTTTACATCATCCGGAAGTTGAGGTGTTGCCACACTAACTCTGTTCTGTACATCAAGTGTCGCAATATCAATATTTGTTCCTACATCAAATGTTACATTCATTGTCATAGTACCATCACTTGTACTATTTGTTTGTAGGAAGGACATGCCCGGGCTGCCATTTACCTGCGCTTCAATAGGAGTAGCAATGGTACGTTCAACGGTTTGTGCATCCGCACCGGCAAAGTTACCTGTTACCTGCACAATAGGTGGGGTGATATCCGGGTATTGACTGATCGGAAGGTTCATTAAGGTTAATGTTCCTACCAATGTTATTACAACCGATACTACAATAGCAGTTACAGGTCGTTTTATAAATACATCTGCAATCATATAGGTTCTGCTTTATTATTTTTTAGGTGCTTGAGCTTGTGGGTCTCCGGTTTGTACCGCTACACCATCGCGTAATTTCTGAATGCCTTCAACAATAATCTGTTCGCCAGGTTTTAAGCCTTCCTGAATGACAATGTTTTTGCCAACTACTTTACCAATTTTTACTTTATGTTGTCTTGCCGTATCCTGTTCAACCACATACACAAAGTATTCACCCATTTGTTCAGTAACAGCTTTGTTTGGTATTACAACTACTTTGTCAGCATGTTTATTTTCTACACGTACATTACAGCTCATGCCATCCTTAAGCGCTTTTTTAGGGTTAGGAAACTCAAGACGGATTTTCAATGTGCCTGTCTGCATATCAACAGCCCTGTCCAGAAACAAAATTTTACCCGGGTATGGATAGATGCTGTTATCCGGAAGAGCAAGTGTAAACAACGAATCGTATTTCGTTAATTTCCGTTGCTCTAACGTTACAAAATGTGAGATTTCTTTTTCATTAACAACAAAGTCGATTGAGATCGGGTCGTTAGAAGATACGGTATTCAATTTCGTTTGGCCCGCTGTAACAAATGCACCCATCTTAACCAATGAAATACCTATTGTACCGTCGAATGGTGCAATGATGATTGAATGTTGCAAATCAATTTGCGCGCGTTGTAAATTGGCTTTAGCGGCGGTTACCTGGCTTTCGGCTGTTTGCAGATCAGCTTCAGAATATTCCAGGCGTTGTTGTGTTGTCATTCCTTTTTCGCCCAGCTGTTTGTAACGTTCAGCATCTTTGCGTGTCTTTTCAAAATTTGCCTGCGCGATTTTTAAAGAAGCATCCGCACTTGAATAAGCCGCCTGGTATTTACTTTGCTCAATTTCATAAAGCTTCTGTCCTTTACGAACCTGTTGGCCTTCCTGGAAATAAATACCTGTAATGAAACCGCTTACTTCGCTGTTTAAAACAACGGTATTTAATGCTACCACATTTCCCGGATAGATATCATAGTAGATAGGATCTTTAAGCTCTACTGTGTCTGTTTTTACAGTTGCTGCCGGCGGCATAGCGTTTTGCGGCCCGCCGCCGCATGCTGTTAGTACCAATAGGATTATCAATGTATAAATCCCGGATTGTATTTTATTGTTCATAAAAGTATCTGTTATTCGTTTATGTCTTATTATCTAACAATGTTGCCTACGGCTCTGTCGTAGTCTGCTTTTGAAATTAAGGCTGTGTATACAGCTCTGTAGTAATTTGTTTGCGCCTCAATCAAATCGGATTCAGCTGTTGTTACTTCTACATTTAAAGCAATCCCTGCATCGTATTCAGCTCTAAGTACAGCTAAGTTATCCTGTGCCAGTTTTAAATTTTGTTTTTGAATATTAAAGGACTGAACACTGTTGTATAAATTGATCAATGCCTGTTCAACTTCCAGATTAATTTCTTTTTCAAGCGAACGTTTGTTGTTGTCGGTAATACGCTGTTGAATTTTACTTTGCTGTACTTTGTAGTTTGTTGCAAAACCAGAGAATATAGGTACCTGCAAGCGAAGACCGATCGTTGAATAATCATACCAGCGGGAAGATTGTGTTAAGTCAGAGAAGTGCGTAGCACCCGGGTTATAACCAAAAGACCCGATTGCCAGAAGTCTGGGATAGTGGCCTGCCTGCGCATATTTAACTAAGTAGTGATTATATTTCTGTTGGCTCTCAATGATAGAATATTCAATGCGGTTTGAATACGTAGCTTTTTTTCCTGCGCTAATATTTTTTGAATATCATCAACCATTTCCGGATACAGGCTGTCTGTTAAAATCAAGGGATTCTCTTCAGATAAATTCATCTGGTATCTCAGCATGGAGCGGCTCAACGCAACCGTGCGGACAATTTCCTGACGCTGTTCTTTTACATTGTTTAAGCTTACCAGCGTTCTGCTTACATCAATACTACGCGCAAGGCCTGATTCATAACGGGCGTTGCTTTCTCTATACATCGAATCCAGACTGGCAAGATTTGATTCGATGGCCTTCAGCTGCTTTTCATTTACCAAAACACCATAGTAAGCTTTTGTAATATTCACAGAAACATCAATTCTGGTTTTAGTAATTGTCTTGTCTGCTATTTCCTGATTGGCAACAGCCGTACCTTGTGCTGAAAAGAATGACTGATCAAACAATACCTGCGAGCCTGTTATATTAGGCGTGAATACATTTTTCAAACCAAGTTGAAACGCAATGGGCGTTCCTGTTGGAAGCGGGGAGTTTGCCTGAAACCCGATACCACTTTCTGTTATGTTTTGCTGCACCTTAAAGCTATGTACTAAATCTGCCTGTGCTGAAATCTGCGGAAGTAATCCCGCGCGTACTTCTCCTTTTTGTGCCGTCCTTAATTCACTTTGAAGGTTTGAATTTTTTACATTGAAATTTTCCGTAAGACCGTAATCAATTGCCTGCTGCAGGCTGAAACTACTTGGTTCTGGTGATTGTTGCTGGGCGTATAAGCACAATGAAAGTGTACTCAACAGCATAGCAATGCTTATTTTTTTCATGTGAGGTGGTATTTATTTTTATTCGAAGGAAGGGTATTTTATATACAATACTGCCTGGCTTCTGAAACAAAATTACTAAACTTTTCGACTTTTGTTGTAAAATAGTCGAAAAGTTTAAAAGCTGAATGAATGATAGTATTATTAAAATATTTCATTTAAATATTTTAATAATACGCAGGAGAGATGGGTATAAATTTAAATAAATAGTAAAAAGTAATCATGTATATAAACGTTAGGCATACATTATACGAAGCAAAAAAAAAATCCCCTTTCAGAGTTTAAAAGGGGATTGAATGATTATTGTTTGGCGTTTTCTTTCACATGAATCACGAGCTTCTTACATAAGTCACGGATCATTTCAGCCATTTTGATATCACCGGTAGCATTTTCAATTGAATCGGCCATTCCGCCAATTCCTTCGATTGCAAAACGCTTCATTTCTTCAACAGGCATTTCCTTTGTCCAGATATTAATCTGCATGGTATTCATTTGCGAATGATCCCACAACGACAAAGCAATTGCGTCTGTAGGCAAAGGTTTGTCAGAAGGTCCATCGGTAGCTTCCCAAAGAATAGACTCCGGGATATTTTTATCATCAAGCGTTACGCTGAATTTTATTTCAGAATTTTTCATGTTTCAGTAATATTTCTGCTAATTTCCAGAGGAAATAACTCTAAACCAAATTTAGAAATCGTAATTTATCTTCCCAAAACCATATTTATCAGGCCTTTTCAATGAAGTGTATGAATATCAGTGCAATACTTTTATTTTTTGTTTCTCTATTATCTTTCTCCTGTTCATACCGTACCGAAACAGTTAATAAATCTGCGAAGACGGCTGCTACAACCTGCAGAATCGGATTTTACAATACGGAGAATCTTTTTGACATATATGACGACAAACACAGCAATGACAATGATTTTTTACCTTTGGGCAAACTAAAATGGACAGCAGACCGGTATGATGTAAAGCTGAAACACATAAAAGAAGTTATTGATGGTTTGAATGACCTGTCAACACTGGCTTTGATCGGTATGTCTGAAGTGGAAAACAAAGAGGTTCTGGAAGACTTGTTGAAAAACGATACAACCTTTCAGATCATACATTACAACTCGTCTGACCGCAGAGGAATAGATGTTTGCCTGTTGTATAACCCTGCTTATTTTACTCCGCTTACATCATATTTGTCCAGCTTCGACAAAAGTAATGATCCTGAGCTGTTCTTACGTGAAGTGCTGGTGGTTAAAGGTGTTTTATGGAATGATACGGTACACGTACTGGTTAATCACTGGCCATCGCGCAGAGAAGGTGAAGAAAAATCTGAAACAAAACGTATCGCAGCTGCTATGCTTACGCAGGAGATTATAGATTCAATCATTCAGGTTAATCCATCAAATAATATCCTGCTGATGGGCGATTTCAATGATCAGCCATCCGATAAAAGTATGTCGGTTATGCTGAATCTGAAAACAACAAAAAAAGGTAAGGACGGTGAATTGATTAACCCCTTTAAAGCCTTGCAGGAAGCAGGCGAGGGGACATGTAAATACAAACACGACTGGTTTTTATTTGATCAGATTTTAATCAGTAATTCCATTTCAAATAAAAAAGGATTTCAATTTACGGATGCAGAGATTTATCATCCGGAATGGCTGTATTATAAAAATGATTTGAAATCAGGCCCCTTCAGAAGTTATTTAGGTAATACATATTACGGCGGTTACAGCGACCACTTTCCGGTATACATTGAATTGAAAAAATAAATTCGTTATTTTAAAATAGCTCGTGTTTCAATTTCATCCTGTTTCAATTGCAGAATCAAGGTGTCGATACCGCTGAATTTTACTTCATCACGGATATACGTGATTAATTCCAGTCGAACCGTTTTACCATAGATGTCCTGATTGAAATCAAAAATATGTACTTCGATTGTTCGGCGTTTGTCATTGTTGATGGTTGGCCTGACACCAATATTCAGCATGCCTTTATACCGTTCACCTTCAATGTACGCATACACAGCATACACACCATTTTTAGGAATCAGCTTGTCCTGATCTTCGATAAAAATATTTGCCGTAGGGAAGCCTATTGTTCTGCCTAATTTATTTCCTTCAATAACAAAACCGCGGAGCAGGTATGGATAGCCTAAATTCTGATTGGCAACGGTACTATCACCATTTAACAATGCTTTGCGGATAAGCGTTGAAGAGATCGCTAACGATTCAATTTCCTGCTTGGGTATTTCAATGGATTCAATTTCAAAACGCTCTTTATTCGCATTCAGATAATCAATACTTCCCTCGCGGTTATTACCGAAGCGGTGATCATAACCTAATACCAGGTAACGTGTACCAATGCTTTTGATTAAGATGTTTTCAATGAAAGCGTCTGCTGTTAGCTTTGAAAATTCTTCATTGAAATTCAGAATTAATAAATGGTCAATGTTATATGTATCCAGTAAATGAATTTTTTCTTCAAGGGTATTCAATAAGCCAATAGGTTCTGCATCTTTTTTTAATACAAAGCGCGGATGTGGCCAAAAAGTAATCAATACACTTTCCCCGTTTACAAGACTACTTAGTTCGGTAAGCCGGTTCAGTATTTTTTTATGGCCGATGTGAACACCATCAAAGGCACCAATAGTAACAACGGCTTTGTTTACCGGTTGAAATTCTTTTATGTCTCTATAGATTTTCATATCGACAAAAATTTTTCTTCAAGTTGTTCCGGAGTTAATGCCTGTTTTACAGAAAGGGTTCCGATGCGCTCTCTGCGTAAGGCATTCAGGTGGCCGCCGCAGCCTAATGCTTTTCCAAAATCGTTTGCAATGGTACGTATGTATGTGCCTTTGCTGCAAACAATATTGAAATACACTAAGGGTAATTCTACTTTTGTAATTTTGAATTCTTTAATGAAAACCTGCCTCGATTTAATGATCACTTCATTGCCTTTGCGTGCTTCGTCGTACGCTCTTTTTCCATCTACTTTAACCGCAGAATGAATAGGCGGGATCTGTGTAATGGTACCTAAAAATTGTTTCACCGTTTTCCGGATCTGTGTCTCGGTCAACCCTGAAATATCGGTATGGTTTTCTAAAGGCAATTCCAGATCGTATGATGCAGTAGTTGCACCTAAACCAATAGCACCTGAATATTCTTTTTCATCGGCCATCAGCGATTCAATTGTTTTTGTTTTTTTTCCGGTACAAACAATCAGCAAGCCGGTAGCCAGTGGATCAAGCGTGCCCGCATGACCAACCTTTTTCATTTTTAAAACTCTACGTACTTTTTTTACCACATCAAAGGAGGTCCAGTGATAAGGCTTATCTAAGCACAATACTAAATCGTGCTGGGGGGATTCATTCGTAGGCATGTAATAAAGGGAACGGTTATACGACTTGAAGATCTACGTGCATCGCAAGAAGGATCAATAATAATGCGCCTAATGCAATACGGTAGTAACCAAAAGCCTTAAAACCATATTTTGTAAGGATGTTGATGAAGAATTTAATGGCAAGCATTGCTACAATAAATGCTACCACATTCCCTAATAATAAAAGCGGAATTTTATCTGTTGATTCAAGGATCAATTCTTTTTCATCATATAAACTTTTTGCAGTTGCAGCAAACATCGTTGGTACAGCTAAGAAAAAAGAAAATTCCGCTGCAGCCTTACGCGTTAATTTCTGCGTTAAGCCGCCAATGATTGTTGCAGCAGAACGGGATACACCCGGAATCATGGCTAAGCATTGAAAACAGCCAATCAAAAATCCTGTTTGATAAGAAACTTCTTCTTCTCCTTCGGTTTCATTTTTCTGAAACCATTTATCAACAAACAATAAAACAATACCGCCGACCAATAAGGTAGATGCTACTACCCATACATTTTCAAGCCAGGTGTCAATGTGTTTTTTTAATAGTAAGCCTACAATAGCAGTAGGAATAAAGGCTACAAAAAGTTTGAAATAGAAATCACAACTTTTAAAGAAACGTTTGAAGTATAAAACCACTACAGACAAGATAGCACCAAACTGTATAGCTACTTCAAATACTTTGGTAAATGGATCACTTTTAATACCCATTAAGGCAGAAGTGATGATCATATGTCCCGTAGAAGAAACGGGTAAAAATTCAGTTACGCCCTCAACAATGGCAAGTATAATGGATTCAAGCCAGGTCATTATTACGCTTCTTTCTTAGGTGAATAAAAGATTGCAGCAACTTCCACAATAAGACCCAATAAAACAATCAGCGGGCCAACTGTTAAACCTTTAGTACCGAAGCCATATTCTTCCGTATCCGAAGCCATAATGAAATAACCGATAACCATTAATAATACGCCGGCAATCATTATGATATAATTGATGCTGCTGAATACTAATTTTTCTTTGCTCATAATTGTATTTAGTATAAATCGTCAAGTGATAAGTACATGTATTTTCGTACAGACAGAAAGGAACTGATAAGTCCGATGATTCCGCCTGTAAAAATTAATATTGCGTAAAGTATGTAGGTATGTTCCGGTACATACAGTTTTTTCAGATCTTCAATAGAAACAAAGGCATATTGCTGAAGCGCAAATAACAGACCAGATGCAATAATGCCCCCAATGGCGCCTTGTACCATGGCACGGTAAACAAATGGCTTTTGAATAAAGAACGGACGTGCACCAACCAGCTGCATGCTGCGTATAAGAAAACGTTGTGAATACAACGCTAATTTTATTGTATTGTTGATCAGGAAAAAGGTAACAATAGTAAGTAGCAGTGCAAAGGCAGCAAGCACAATGCCTGCATTACGAATGTTGCGCGTAACTTTTTTTAACAATGCCTCCTCATAAATTACTTCATATACTGCAGGTTCGGTATTCAACTCTTCAATGATGTAATTCATGGAAAGAGAATCGGTGAATTTTTCAGAAACATGTATCGTATAAGAAGCGCGTAATGGATTTTCTTCAATGATTTTTGTGAAATCCTGCCCCGTTTGTTTAATGTATTCTTCTTTAGCCTGTTCCTGAGAAATGTAGGTAATGTCAGGTTTACCGGCAGCATCTCTGATCAGATACTTTTTTTGAAACAGGCCATCTTTAAATGCGGTGGACATTGAATCATTGATGTGATTATGTACATACACCTGAACTTCGCCAACCTGATTATGTATGATTGTTTTAATGGATTGGGCATTGATTAAAATCAACCCGAATAATCCAATAACACTTAAAGATAAGGTAATACTGAAAATTACGGTTGCATACGGAAAACTTCCCAGCACCTTTTGTCTTCTTTTAGTTGTTGTCTCTGCCACGTATTCTATAAAAAACGGAATGGTCAAATTTACCGAAGAAATTTGACCATTCCAATTTGAATACAGGAAGATATGAGATTAATGTGCCTTTAATTGGCTTAATTGTGTCAAAGTAGCTTTATCTGTGATCGGTGTTAAGGTCGTAACCTTTGTTTTGCCCTGAATCAGTTCATAATATTTACCATCGAAGTATAAGAACAACTGCTTTGATGGTGAATTATTCAATTCGTATAGTTCATACGTACTGTTAGAGAAATTACCGTGTAAGTATAATTGGTTGTTAAAGAAACGATATGCAAGATCTTTGTCTTTAACAATATTTACTTTTACCTGACTCGTTGTATTGTTTACACTGCCGTGGTTGATAGCTGACATGTCAACACCATCTGTTTGCGGCTGAATGGTGAACCCACCATCCATTTCTTCAGGAGCAATATCTGTTGTATACGAAGGTGTCTTAACAGATTTTTTATCTGCATTTTCTGTTGCCGAAGTCTTGGAAATTTTATTCTTTGAATCAACTGCAGTTGTTTTACTGGTTACAGAAGCCGCTTTGTTTTCAATACTTGAAGCAAGACCGGTTATATTGTCCGGAGTAGTTTCAGAAATGTTTTCTGATGCTTGAATTGCTTGATGTTGATTTTGTTCAGATAATTTGCTGCCATCTGTTACAAGAGCGTCTTCTTCCTGATTCCCTGTAAATACTGCAAAAGAGCCAACAAATAGGGCTACTACGCCCATAGATGCAGCAAGTTTCAAGTAAGAAGAACCAAACAAACCTGCAGGTTTAACATCAACGCTGTTTAATCTGTTTTTTAATTGCTGATGCCTGTGTGATTTTAAAGCTTCAACAATGTCTTTCTGTATTGATACTTCCTGCTGAAGTTTAGGGTCTGCAGAGATTGCAGCGTTAAATGCTGCTGTGTCTGCAGCGTTTAAATCTCCGCGTAAGAATCCATCAATAATTTCTTCTGAAATGTCCATAACTAGTCAAGAAAGTCACTTTCTTTATATAAAGATTTAACAAGGAGATCCAGCTCCTTTTTACATTTGTATTTTTTTGTTTTCGAAGTGTCCGAATTGGCAAAACCCATCTTTTCGGCTATCTCAACCATCGACAAGCGATCAAAATAATAATAAGTAAGAATATCCCGGCAGGTTTCACCCAATTGCTGAATACATTTATTTATTATTTTAATGCGTTCATTTTTATCCAGGTCAACGACGTCAACTTCATCTTTAACCTCATAAGAAAAACGTTTCTTACGTTCTAATTCTTTTCGCCACAAATTTAAACAAATACTGTATAGGTAAGTGCTTATTTTTGAAGTTAATACAAAATCAGGGTCGCGAGCCTTTTGCCAAAGTACAATCAATGAATCCTGATAAACATCTTTGGCTTCCTCTTCACTACCGTTGTTTTTGACGATCAGTTTGACCATCATCCGGTAATTTTTTTTATAGAGTAAGTCCAAGGTATTCTCATCACCCTGTTTTAGACGCGCTAAAATCTCTTGGTCATTCATGATTTATATACTTTTGACGCTCTTTTAGTAACCCGTAGTTTTTAATTTATTTAGCTGAATGGTATTTTTGTGGATAATTACGTGGATTAGCCCCTTAATTTGTCTAATAAGTTGTTGAAAACAACAATTTCTTCCGCTGAAAGGGTGTGAAGTTTTTCTTCAAATGCCGGAAATTCCACTTCAATCTTCGCCAATAATTCTTCTCCCTTTTTTGTAATGAAAATATCAACAGCGCGTTTATCAGAAGAAGCCTGAGAACGTTCAACCAGACCTTTTATACGTAATCGTTCCACTAATCTGGAAGCATCGCACATTTTGTCAAGCATTCTGTCGCGAAGTAAATTTATCGTAGACGGATTGGGGTGCTGCCCCTTTAAAATCCGCAAAATATTAAATTGCTGGGAGGTAAGGTCAAAATCTTTAAAAAAAGCCTTAGAGGATGATTCTAACCAGTTGTAGGTGAAAATAAGATTAACAACAGCCTTGTTGTAATCGTTTTTGAAAGCCTTTACTTGTTTTATTTCGTCTTCTAATCTCATGCCTGTAACTATTATTTTTTCTGAATGAATGCCAGAAATTCATTTTTCGTTTGATCTTCGGTAAACTTACCAGAATAGTGAGCAGTAATCGTAGTACTTGCGGTATCCTTTACACCACGGGAAGATACACATAAATGTGCCGCATCAATAACAATGGCTACATCTTCTGTTTGCAACGCTTCTTTTAATGCTTCAGCGATCTGTACGGTTAAACGTTCCTGTACCTGTGGTCTTTTAGAAAAATGTTCAACCAGCCGGTTTATTTTTGATAAACCAATAACTTTTCCATTGGAAATGTATGCTACATGTGCCTTTCCAATGATAGGCACAAAGTGATGTTCGCAATAGGAGTAGAGCGTAATATCTTTCTCCACCAGCATTTCACTGTATTTATATTTATTTTCAAATAAACGTATGCTGGGTTTATTCGCAGGATTTAATCCGCTGAATATTTCCTGCACATACATTTTTGCAACACGGTTGGGTGTACCCTTCAGGCTGTCATCTGTAAGATCCAGGCCCAGAATGAGCATGATTTCTTTAAAATGTTTTTGTATCAATTCAATCTTTAACGCATCGTCTTTTTCAAAAGCATCTTCTCTAAGAGGTGTTTCTGCTGATGTTGAAACGTGGTCTTCACCTAATTCATCCATGCTGTCTGATTTATGCCGGGTATTCAACAAAGTTTCGTTCTGTTTCATATAATATCACTTTCAGGTCCAATGACGCGTCGATCAGGGAGCGAAGGGTAGTATAGATTTGTTTTGCAATATTTTCAGCCGTCGGATTCACATCTTTAAACTCTTCACAATCCAGGTTCAGATTTTTGTGATCGTAGCGTGTCAATATATGCTGCTTAATTAAATTACTTAATTCTTTTGTGTCAAAAACATAGCCGGTTATCGGGTCAATTTCTCCAGTTAATTTAACAATCAATTCGTAATTGTGTCCATGAAAATTCGGATTATTACACTTGCCAAATACGGCATCATTTTTTTCATCGCTCCAGGATGCGTTAAATAAGCGATGCGCTGCATTAAAATGTTCTTTCCTGAATATTGCTGTTTTCAATTTTTAACGGTTGTTGGTTGTATCTTAATGAACAAAACTACAATTTCGTATGCTTGATTCCTTTTGTTTTGCAGAATTTATCATTGTTGTTTAACTATTTTTTGTGGAATTGTGAAGTATAAACAATCTTTTCAAAATAATATTTCAATAAAGGAACTCATTTACAATGATATTTTGTTATAAAGTAGTTATTTATTAATTTGCAGAATTAAATTTTGTTTGAAATGAATAAGGAAGAAATACATCTGAAACTTACAGAATATCAGGAAAAAGGCTTGAAGCTTTTTACAACTTCATCTTTTCAAACACATAGTATTGTATTGTTACATATACTGAGTGAATTTGATCCGTCTATTCCGGTATATTTTATTAATACAGGCTACCATTTCCCCGAAACGGTTCTTTACAGAGATCAGATTGCAGATCTGTTCAATCTTAAAAATATTAAAGTTGTATCTTCTGCTACTCCAAGAAACATGCAGAAAGATGCTGAAGGCAGATTGCTTTTTACATCTGATCCGGATTATTGCTGCTATTTAAATAAAGTACAGCCGCTGGATGCTGTTCTACCGGATTATGATATCTGGATTAATGGTGTACGTGCCGATCAGAGTGCCGTGCGAAAAAGTTTCTCCGTTGAGCAGCCTGCTCCACATGATACGATTCGTTTCCACCCCATGCTGGATTGGGATGTGCGTATGATCGAAAAGTATATTAAAGAGCATAAAATTCCCCGTCATCCGCTGGAAGAAAAAGGTTATTTAAGTATCGGCTGCGAACCATGTACGCGTAAGTTTGATCTTGAAACATACAACAGACAAGGCCGTTGGTTTGGATTGAATAAAACGGAATGTGGGTTAAATACAGAATTGGTTAGTAAAAAATAAATTAAGCGTTTCGTTATATATGAAGGTATTAGTTACGGGTGGTGCAGGATATGTGGGTACAGAGTTGGTATTGAAACTTGCTAAAGATCCGAGTATTTCTAAAGTTGTTGTATTCGATAATCTATCCAGAGAGAATTATAATTTATTTATCAATTCTGCACAGCGTATAGCAAAAGATAAAATTCAGTTTGAATTCGGTGACTTATTGGATTCAAGAAAAATCCGGAAAATATTGGCTGATATTGATGTTGTCTATCATTTGGCTGCCCGTGTTTCTACGCCGTTTGCAAATGCAGACAGCCATTTGTATGAGCAGGTAAACCACTGGGGCACGGCTGAACTGGTTTACGCCATTGAGGAAATTAAAACGGTGCAGAAATTGATTTACGTAAGCAGCTGTTCGGTTTACGGTTCAGGAAAAGAATTGATTGATGAAAACTCCGTTGTAAATCCTAAAACGATCTATGGTGTTTCAAAAATGCGCGGCGAAGAACATGTATCACGTTTGGGCAATAAAATGAATGCCGTTATCATACGTTTAGGTAATGTATACGGCTATTCATCTTCCATGCGTTTTGATGCGGTGATCAATAAGTTCATGTTTGAATCTCACTACAAAAACCGAATTTCTATTCATGGCAATGGGCGCCAAAGCCGCTCGTTTATTCATGTTGACAAAGCGGTTGATTCATTAGTAAAAATTACGTCAACGGATATTCCTTCCGGTACCTATAACTTAACAGAACGGAACCTTGAGATTTACGATCTGATTGATCAGGTAAAGGATCTATATCCTACACTTGAATTTATTTTCATCAATCAGCATCTTGAATTAAGAGAACAAAAGATCAATCCGGAAACGAAATTGCTGAAGTATATTCCGTTGCAGCAAACAGATTTCACAGCAGAATTAGCAGCCTTCAGAGATCATTTCACCTTTCAGACAACAAGTGTTCCAGCATAGATAAATAAGCCCTGCGGGGCTTTTTTTATGAATTCAATAAAAGATGTTGATCTGTCGGAAATAACAGCAGGTAAAAAATATTGGAACGTAGAACGACCGGTAGAAGAAGAGGTGATGTACTTTCTGCTGATCGATCGGTTTCACGATGGAAAGGAACGCATATCAATTCCTTCCACAACTGGTTTTGGAAATACAGATCAGTTGCAAGCCAGGTGTGGAGGTACCATTCAAGGTGTAATCAAAAACCTGAAATATATTTCTGCTTTAGGCTTTACATCTATCTGGATTAATCCTTTTTTGCAGAACAACCCTGAAACGTATCACGGCTATTCCATTGAAAATTTTTTAGAGGTTGATGCGCAATGGGGAACAAAAGAAGATATTGTTGAATTGGTTGCGCAGGCACATAAATTACACATCAAAGTATTTTTTGATATTGTTCTCAATCATACCGGAAATAACTGGTCGTATGTAAAAGAAAATCCCAGATATAATAAAGGTAAACAATATGCGGTAAAAGCCTGGAGATATCCCGACAGGCCCATTCCGGCAGAGCTCAGGAATTTAAATCTTTACGGTAGAAAAGGGGGAATTGTAAAATGGGAAGAAACACCGGAAACCTGGGACGGTGATATTTTTGAATTGAAGGATTTGATTCAGGATGATTCGGAAATCGGACATGCAACGCTGGAAATACTAATTGCTGTTTACAGCTATTGGTTTGCGGTCACAGACTGCGATGGTTTCAGGATCGATGCTGCCAAGCACATTCCACCCAAATGGCTGAATACATTTGTTGATGCAATGAAGGCATTGACAGCTTCTGTTCATAAAACGAGTTTTTTTATTTTCGCTGAAATCATTTCTAATCAATCCTATATCAGTAAATACCATACGATTGATGGCTATCTGGATTTTGATTTTCATTTTTCATTTGTCCCTAACATGTATGGAGAAAAGAAACGGAAGTCTGCTATTCAAAGCCAACCTCGACCTGTGGATAAAGTGCCGATCCGGTTTTTAGATAATCACGACCAGGTCGGACAGATGCCCAAACATCGGATCGCATACCGCATGAAAGAAAAAGCGTTGTGTAATTTACTGCGTGCATTTTTATGCATGCCCGGTATACCTTGTATCTATTATGGAACAGAACAAGGATTGAAAGGGAAGGGAATACTTGATGGGTCTATACGCGAATGCCTGTTCAATCCAGACGGTAAAGAGGATATATTGAATCTTGACAGTCCGTATGCACGGGTTATAAAGGAAGGCATCCACCTGAGGAAAAAGCTGAATCTGTATACAGGAGATTTTCAGAGCTGCGAGATAATGGCAGCAAAATCACACCGGTGCATAGCTTTGCAGGTTAATGGGTTAGCTTCAAGTAAGTTGATTGTGTATAATTTAGGTCCTCATAATGAGGTAGTTTCAATTAAACTATCTTCCCCGTTAACACGTACTAATAAATTAGTTGTATATTTATATAGCAATGGCGATGCCGATAACGATGATAAAACAGTTGTAAACGATATTTTACATAACATCACTATGCATCCATACGGTTTTAAGGTTCTTGAATTATTGAATCACCAGGAGTCTGTAAACTAAATTAGTATACGTAAATTTGTGCATATCAATTTTAATAGATGAAAGAATTAACACTTCAGATTAGTAAAAATCAAAGACTAGTACTGATTTTTGTAATGGCTGTCCTCTTTTTTATGTGGGGCTTATTAACCAATTTGAATCTTTTTTTATACCACCATTTCAAGGTTGTATTTGGATTAAATTATTCTGTATCAACACTAATTAATTTAACATTCTTTTGTACCTACCTTATTGTTTCGCTGCAGGCCGGTAGCATGATCCGGCGTGTGGGCTACAAGCGTGGTATTCTGATCGGTTGGTTGCTGGCCTGTACAGGTTGTTTTTTGTTTTTATTGTCGGTTACATCAAAATTATATTATCTTTTTTTGGTTGCCTTATTCTGTATGGCAGCAGGTATAACCATTCTGCAGGTTGGTGCAAATCTATATGTAGTATTATTAGGTGGTGTTGAACGTGCAGCGAGCAGACTCGTGTTTGTTCAGGCATTTAACTCTTTTGGTACCGTAATCGGCCCCATTGTATCGATGGAGATTTTAAGTAAGTTCATAAACATTCCGTTTGAATATTTAGAAATGCTTCCATTGATCGATAAAGTAACGATCGAGTCGGCATACATTAATTATTTATATCTTATTTTTGGTGTTGCAATGGTTCTTTTTGCCATTTTCCTGATGCTGATATATCTTCCTGAAATGGATACGCATTTATTAGAGCCGTTAAATAAAGTAACATCAAAAAGAAAACGTCACGTAATGCACTTTTCTCAGTTGCGTTTAGGTGCATTTGCTATTTTTGCCTATGTAGGAGCAGAAGTAGCATTAGCAAATTACCTGGAAGATTTTTCCCCGGATTTAGCCAGCAGATATTGGCAGCTGGCCATGCTTGGCCGTTTTGTAGGAGCCTTTTGCTTACTGTTTATTCCTGCCAATAAAGCATTAGGTACAGTAGCAGGTATTTCTTCTTTATTGATTCTGGTGGCAATTTTATTACCGAAAGAATATGTAGAATATAATTTTTATTTAATCATGACCGTTGGCCTTTTCAACTCCATTATTTTTCCGAGCATTTTCACACTTGGCGTAAATGGATTGGGTAAATTTTCATTAGACGGTTCAGCAGTATTGATTATGTTTATTGTAGGGGGGGCTGTTATACCTTTTAATGTACGGAACTTCGCCTTTGTTAATTATGACTTCGCTCTTATCATAGTTGTAGCCTGTTATTTATACATATCATTATATGGTTTCAGATTATCCAGGTATTTAAAACGGAATGATCTGAAAGACGATGAAATGCTGGCGTAGATTTACTTTTTGTATGTTTCGATTTATATCATAAAAAATCCCTTCCGCTCTGCAGCGGAAGGGATTTTTTATGATATAAATGTATTGTAATCTATATACTACGAAACTATAATCGTATTAATCGTTTCGTAATGAACTGTTCCTGTATTTTTAATTGAACAATGTAGATACCTGCATTCAGATCTGAGTTAAGTACTAACGGCTGGCTGGTATTCCATTGCTGGTGCATGATAACAACACCTTTCATGTCAATGATTGTTACATCAATAAGTTCTTCTGCAGGAGTTGTTGTGGTAAGTAAACAATATTGTTCACTTGGATTCGGATGGATATTGATTTGTATATCTGTTACAGAGGAAGCGTCAATAGCTGTTGAGATCATGGTAACGTTTTTTGTAACAGCAGTACCCGTTCCATAACTATTCGATTCCTGCACTGAAACGATACCTCCGCTGTTGCCAAAATTTACAACGATTGAACTGCTTCCTGATCCGCTCACGATCGTTGCACCGTTTGGCACTGCCCAGGTATAAGCGGAACCGGCATGTTGAGTTACAGAGAACGTAACGTTTTGAACATTCGGAGCGATGTTGGAAGGCCCTTCTATTGCAGAAGTAACAGGAGCAGTACACGGTGCTGAACCGATCGGGATGATCTGAACCGATTTAGAAGCCGGTGCAGCTGTTCCGCAGGTATTGGATGGCGTAATCTGAATGGTTCCGCTTGCTGTTGCAAATGAAACGGTAATAGCATTTGTATTGGCACCGGCTGTAATGGCAGCGCCCGTTGGTAATGTCCATGCATAGCTTGTTGCCGTTGCAATAGCAGGAATGGAGTAGGTAACACCTGCTGTTGAAGCACACACAGAAGCAAGTCCGGTTATTTCACCTGCAGCTGTTGGTTTTGCTGTTAATGTAATTGTTTTGGAGGCAGGCGCAGCTGTTCCGCAGGTATTGCCCGGTGTAACCTGAATGGTACCACCTGTTGTTGCAAATGAAACAGTAATAGTGTTGGTGTTGTCTCCCGAAGTGATTGATGCGCCCGTTGGTAATGTCCATGCATAGCTTGTTGCTGTTGCAATGGCAGGAATGCTGTAGGTAACCCCTGCTGTTGAAGCACACACAGAAGCAAGTCCGGTTATTTCACCAGCTGCAGTTGGTTTGTCCGTTAATGTAATTGTTTTGGAGGCCGGCGCAGCTGTTCCGCATGTATTGCCCGGTGTAACCTGAATGGTTCCGCTTGCTGTTGCAAATGAAACGGTAATAGCATTTGAATTGGCACCGGCTGTAATGGCAGCGCCGGTTGGTAGTGTCCATGCATAGCTTGTTGCCGTTGCAATAGCAGGAATGCTGTAGGTAATACCTGTTGTTGAAGCACACACAGAAGCAACTCCGGTTATTTCACCTGCAGCTGTTGGTTTTGCTGTTAATGTAATTGTTTTGGAGGCAGGCGCAGCTGTTCCGCAGGTATTGCCCGGCGTAACCTGAATGGTTCCGCTTGCTGCTGCAAATGAAATGGTAATAGCATTTGTATTGGCACCGGCTGTAATGGCAGCACCCGTTGGTAATGTCCATGCATAGCTTGTTGCCGTTGCAATGGCAGGAATGGAGTAGGTAACACCTGTTGTTGAAGCACACACAGAAGCAAGTCCGTTGATTTCACCAGCTGCGGTTGGTTTGTCCGTTAATGTAATTGTTTTGGAGGCCGGCGCAGCTGTTCCGCAGGTATTGCCCGGTGTAACCTGAATGGTTCCGCCTGCTGTTGCAAATGAAACGGTAATGGCATTTGTATTGGCACCGGCTGTAATGGCAGCGCCCGTTGGTAATGTCCATGCATAGCTTGTTGCCGTTGCAATAGCAGGAATGGAATAGGTAGCACCTGTTGTGGAAGCACACACAGAAGCAACTCCGGTTATTTCACCTGCAGCTGTTGGTACAGCTGTTACAGTTACCGTTGAGGTGGTAGTTGCCGTGCCATTCGGACCGGTTACGGTTAATGTAATGGTTTTTGTTCCGGAAGTAGTCCATGAAACGGTGTGTGGACCTGCAGCTGTACTACCTGAAATTGAAGCGCCTGTTCCAAAATCCCAAACATACGAAGTGGTACTGCCTGTTGATGTATTTGTTAATACGGTTGTTATTCCTGTGCATACGCTTTGTTTGCTTATGGTAAAGGAAGCAACGGGGGCAGCGGGAGGTGGTGTGTTGGCTACATCCAGTGAAGAAACGGCTAATAAAAACCAGGCATCGTGCGGAAGCCATTGTTCAATCCATCTCCAGTTCTGCCAGTCATCAGAAGCATAGGGTTTCCAATCGATATTTGTTTCTTCTGTATCTTTACCTGTAATACCATTGCATATACCTCCTTTCACATTTGGTATCGCTGAAGCAACAGGGTAGTTCTGGTAGGTTGTTGTACCAGCCCCGGTCATCATACAAACATCAAAGGGGTTTTTCCCCAGTATCCAATCCAATTGAGCTAAACCAAACGTACTGATTGAATCTGTACCTATTGTAAATTGTGCATTTAATTTTCGTGCTGCTAATAATAATGCGGTAGACATTGAGGCTAAACGTGCATTTTCACCCTGCCACCAATAACCCGTTTCATTATCATGCGGCACAAAGAATGCTTTCTTTGCTGTGCCTAAGGACCCGTTTACATAAGGCTTGTAATATTCTCTCATGTAATTGAACGGATTATTCACTTCTTTTGAAATACTCATGTACCACGCAATATTTTTGCTGAGCACTTGTGTAATCGCCGCATTTTTTGAAACATCCACATCCATGTATTCCATTAAACTAACCAACGGCAAACCTTCATCTGCAGCGTGATAAAACGGACGAGTACCTGCTACATCCGAACGGAACCAGCCCTGAGGATCAAGCATGCCAATAAGTTTATCTGCATATACGGATGCATCTGCTAAGTAAGCAGCATTATTAGTTGCTTTATATAATTCAATGGTTGCTAATAAACCGCAATAAAAATCAATGATGTTTTCTGTGTGGTCGTTACAATATTCAAGGTTCTTTGTTGCATAACCTGTACCAGGTGCCTTTAAATTTGTATATAAACGGATCGCACCATTTAAATACTGCGCCTTCGTACTATCGCCATTCAGGTTCATACGATAGGCACGTGCTAAAGCAGCAATTGCCATTCCTGCGCCTTCTCTCATACCTGCTTGAAAATTAGGCGTACGTGCGCCATCGTTGCCGGCACCTGCCTGACCCCATTCGCATATTTCTCTTGAACCCGGGCTGTTCCCCCAGTTATCAAAGATTGCCAGATACAAATAGTTTTGCTGTTTATCAATATTACGAAGGAGGTAATCTGCACCCCATTTCGACTCATTCAACAGATCTGTTGATTTTGCTGTAAAGGAAGCCTGAGAAATTTCATAGGATTTCAATAAAGACCATACGACAAAAGGAATTTGTTGCGGATTGAAATAATTTGCATAGGATAAATGCGACATGTGTTTTCCCGGATCTCCTGTTGCATCAATCCATCCGCCATATACATTTACCTGATCGTTACGGGGACCATTAAAAGAAAGTGTTTTGTCTGCATTGTTTGTTGAACGCATACCTTTAAAAAAGTCTACAACTGAAAATGCTGTTTTGTTAAATAAAACGTTTTGAGCAATATCAAAGGCATACGATACTTTTGTTCCAACGCGGATTTTATATGTACCTGGTGTTTGAAAATCACTGAAATTTAATTCCCAGAAATATTTATTGGTCCATCCTGTTACAGCGCCTTTTGAAACAATTGTACCTGTATAAACAACTGCATTTGAAGCGGTCAATATATCAAAGGTTGTTGCTGAAAGAGTATTTGAAGTATGGGTGTAAATCGCTTTTTTAGCTCCGGTCAATTCGTAGCCAACCTGATTCAATACAATGTTGCCCGGGGTTGCCGGCACATTGGCAATCGGATCACCAACTGTAACATCGTCAAGTGTAACAGGCGTACTGTAGCTGGTGCCGCCTGCATTTATAAAGAAAACTACTTTGGAAATTTTTGTTTTATCAACCGCTGCACCGCCAGATGTACTGAATTTATTTGTAAAGTCGAATGTAACAGTTGTTAATGTACTGTTTATAGCTATGCTTTTTGATACGGGAGAACCGTTTGTTGATTTTCCTGTATTGTCGATCAGATCCACACGCAGCGTAAGTGCACTGCTGTTTTTTATTTTAATACTTACAGTCTGGTTAGCTGTCAGGTCAATTGGAGAAAAACTAAATTCAATGTTTTCCCAGCCTGGCCCAACGGCAGAAGGCGTTACAACTAATTGTCCGCCACTTTCAGCAAAAGAAAACTTTCCGGCAGGTACACTTTTCCAACCTGGATCTAGTGCATTGTCGTTGAAGTTTTCAAGCATGCCGGTTTGAGAAAATGCAGTGCTTATAGTTATGAGAACCAAAAGGAGGGCATTAAACGTATTTTTCATTTAATAGTTGTGTTATGAAAGTATAAATATAACACAAAAAAGTTGGATTATTTAGTGTGGTTAATTTAAAAATTTGTTTAAAGAGCATAAAAAAAAGGGCTTCGATAATACGAAACCCCTTTTTTTACCTTGATATGATGGTATGTAAAATATTATTTAGAAAGTTTTACCGCTACAGCATTTGGTCCTTTAGGGCCCATTTCAACCTCAAACGTTACTTTATTATTTTCTTTAATCGAATCTACTAAACCATTAATATGTACAAAGATGCTTTCCTGTGTATCCATATCTTTGATAAAACCATATCCTTTGGAATCATTGAAAAATGTAACAATTCCCTTACGAACAGTGTCAACCGGCGCAAGATCAGCATGTTTAGGGATAGCAATCTGAATGTCTTCTTCTTTGATCACAATCTTTTTTAATGGATCAGGAGGCGTAGAAGTGATATTTCCGTACTCATCTACGTAAGCCAGCATATCTTCAAAGCTGCTTCCTTCTTTTGCGTTTGCCTTACGGTCTTCTTTTTTCTGCTCTTTATCCTGCTTCTTTTTTGCTCTCTTTTTTTCTGCTTCTTTTTTGTTCCAGGTTTCTTGTGATTTACTCATAGTGTGCGTACGCGATTAATTCTAAAGGTCTGTGTGTATGGTGTGAGGATATAAGCGAACTGGAGAATTTTATGCCGCCACTTCTGAATTATATGATTTGTAATGCAATGTACAATAAAAATAGGTAGAAATTAAATGTATTCCTTGTTGCTTAGGTACATGTGCAGTATAATTTTGGATTTATGGCGGTTTTTATATGTCTTAGATAACATATGTTAACTGCTTTGGTAAAGTAGATGCATCTAATCAGCCCTGATTTTGCAGACATATAACATAGTCAGAATCCATGCCTTCATATAAATCAACTTGCTTAAGACCTGCCTTTTCAGCAATATCCGTCAATATGTCTACTGAAACATAGAGCCATGGAAACCACCCGCTCAGCTCATTTCGGTAGCTCATCTGATATAGTATTTCACCGTGATATTTTCCATTGATATTGATATTTACAGAGCCATCTTCTTCTTCAAACAAATAAATGATATCGGCAGACTCTCCAATAATTTTGCCATTGGGTTTTAATAACGATTTACATTTAATAAGAAAAGGTTCAAGATTGTCAATGGTACCCGCGATTCCAAAGCCATTCATAAATAAGAAAATGGTGTCGAATTTTTCATTGTCTGAATAAGTGAAAAAGTCTTCGCACACAACGTGCTTTATTCCTTGTTTTTTCATGGCTTCGCAGCATTTGGCCGAATTGTCGAGCGCAACAACAAGTTTGTTTTCGTCTTGTAAAATGCGTGCATGTGCACCTGCGCCAGCTCCAACATCCAGTATACGTCCTTCCGCTTTAGATAAAGCGAATAGTTCTTTTTCCGGCATCTCACTTTTATTACGGAATAAATACCGCACAGGAATTTCATCCGGTTCTGTTAAGTTTGATTCAACAGTAATGATTGGATCATTGGTTTGATTCAGATAGTCAATAATAGCAGTACCGAGCGGATCAGTGTTGGATGACATGTGTATGTTGGATTATAGATGCGTGCAGGTAAAGGTAGTGTATTATTTGTAATTCTTTAAAAGGCTACAGCAATGGAAGTTGTAATACAATAATTATCGGTATCCGGTTTGTTATTTAACATAAAAATAGCATCTCTGCTGTTAAATGTGCGTGCTTCAATACGGCATAAAACATTTTTGTAAATAGCGTAATCAGCATTGATGGAATAGCCAAAGGTTTGAAAGCCATTTGCTGTATTGGTATGAATAATTACCTGATTTTTATCGCTGTAATATTCTCCGCGCAGCCCCATGCGCAGCTTGTCAGATAGGGGATACTGCAGCATCAGATAAGGTGTATACCAGATATGATACCGATTGCTTTTAGGTGCATTTTGTTCCATTCCGATATCAAAACCGGCAAGTACACAAAGTTTATTCTGCAAATAAAATTTGCTGTACAGATCATGGAAATACCGCATCTGTATTACGGTATCCGGTTTGTCGTTTCCAATAAACGAACTGCTGTTTATAGTTAGCGATGAAGAAGGGCTGAACGTCAGCTGATGGCCCACCGCGATGGAATTATTTCCATCCATACGCTGTATACGCTGCCATCCGTTTAAAAATAAACCGCTTAAAAGCCATTTCGTATTATCGGATGTGTATGTTACTTTTACACCTGTTTCAAAGTAGGGAGAATTGTCGGCAGCAAAACTGCGCGTTAGGTTCAGGCATTTCTGACCAATTGCACTTTCAGCACCAAGATGCGATTCAAACACACCTGCATCCAGCCAGATATTTTTTGACCGGTGAAGTTTAATACCTGCATTAGCTTCATAAATTATTTTTAATAATCCCGGTTCAGAAGCCAGGTTTGCATTGGCATAAGTACCAGTCATAACCGCAAGGTTTGCCCGTATGATAGAAGTATTGTAAGACGCTTTTATAAAACCTATATTCAGATTAACTTCGTTGCTCCGGTTATAAGAGTAAATAAATGGAGGCCGGTTATGATCTGCAGGTTTGCTGAAATCATACGAATAATAAACGTCAATATATCCACTGATCGTTAATGGTGATTTTGAAGAATCTTTCTGCGCAACCGATACAAGTGTAGTAACGGAACTAAGAACAAGCAGAAATAAGATTTTTAAATACACAGTTTTAAGTGAATATCGATTTGAAACGTATCTGTTAAATAACGTGATGAATTATTTCAAATGTTTATCGATGTGATTTTGCAGCAATGTCTTTAATGATTCCAGGTAATCTGAAAACACGTTTGTGTCCAGATGCGGGTGCGGATTGATGGGAATTGTCAGTGGGTTTTCATCCAGATGTTCATACAGTTCGGGATACTGCTCTTCCATCTTTAATGTGATTTCATTAATTTCTTTTAAAAGTTTATGCATTTTTTTCATAGCTCTGCTGGATAGTTTAGATGAATATATTGTTTATTTATGTCAACAATGGCATATACAGGATTCATTTTTATGAAAGCATAACATGCTATTTTACAAATTAAAAATGCGATCATTATTTTATCAGATCAAAACTTACCCGTACTCGGGATATAATCGTTATATAACCCGGTTCAATAGTATAAAAATCGGAACCTGATTTGTAAGGGATGTTTTCCAGATTGTCCATGTCATGAATATTATACCAATTATAACTTTCCTGATTGATTTCTTCAATTTTATGTGCTTTGCCGATTGTTTGGTTTAATTCGCCTGCTAATAAAACAGCTTTGTTTTTTGCTACTGTCATAGCTTCTTTCCGGGCTTGATTTTTATAGGAAATTAAATTTTGAACTCTGTAATCCAGATAAATATATTGTTTGTATCCAAGCTTATATAGTTCAAGAAGCGTTTTGTCTAATGAATTAATATCCATAAGGGTTAAAAAGATTTCTTTTATATAAACCGACGAATCTGCCTGAATATAACTTTGATAGATAAATTTATCATCCAGTCCGAATATTTTAAATTGCGAATCAATTTCCCTGAATATTTCAAATGTCGCATTTGTGATCTGAATTTTTTTATTCAGTTTAACGCCTATTATAACATGGTCAGGTTTTACTTTTACAACAGATTCTGCTTCAACTGTTACAAGCGGAATGTTTTGAAGTTGTGCAAAACACGAATAAGAAATAAATAATGTAAGAACAAAGAGCGCTTTTTTCATAGATGGAAGTGGAAGAAAATATTAATTTTTTACTGGTAATTGGTTATTTGCATTTTTAGATAATGCTTTTTTTACAAACAATTCCATATCGTGTGTGTCATATTTTAATGTTAGAATGAAAAAAGCACAGAGTAGTGATACGATCAATAATGCAGCGATCGTTGCAAGTATATCTCCGGAAGCGATTGCTGATATAAGAAATGCCAGCGGTAAGAGGATGAAAAATAACCAGATTATAATACTGCCGATATGAGGAATGACGGTAATTTGTATCGTGATGTCTTTATTGACTTTTACAAATTTCCCGTATCCAATAGGCCTGGATTGCCTCCGTTGATTTGTTTTTCTGGCACGTAATTTAAATGTATTTCCTTTTATCTCGCAGATATAGGTTTTCTCTGTAGCATGTTTTATGTCGAACTCTTCTGTATTCCATGAATCATCCTGAGGGTGAGAATGGCTTTTTAAAAGATTCAGGATTGTTTTAACATCGAATGGGGCTTTTATTTTAATCATTGCTTTTTAAAAGTTTTAATCAGGATATATATACCCCAAATAATAAGGCTAACGGTAAAGAATAAAACATAACGTGCATTATAGTCTTGTTCTTTAGTTGCATACATTAAAATTGCAACAGATAAAAATAGTCCGCAACTAATGAATGAAAGGCTTACAATTCCAAAGAAAAGTTTAATCACAGTTGATTTCAGCATAAAGTGAAACAGTACTATTAGCTAATCCGGACACATACCCACGTTGCTTCCAGCAATGCTTCATCATTTATAAATGCAATGCCTGATTGTTTTACAAGCTTATCACTAAGCCGGATGTTTTTAATTACATATTTAATCGGGGTATGAAATGTTGCTGCTTTAAGAAACGTAGCTGATTCAATACTGGCTAAACCAAAAAGTCCATTTGTATCTTTTAAGAGTCTCATACCTGCACCTCCGCATTGTGCCAGTGATTCTATTAATATTGTTCCGGGAATAATATTGTGTTCCGGGAAAATTCCAGATAACCACGAACATTCTTCTCCGAACGTTTTGTATCCAATAATCTCATCTTCAGTTACCGAAAGTATTTCATCGACAAATAAAAACGGACTTCGGTGGGGGAGTAAGTTTTCAATCGATTCTTTATTTGTATGCATATAGATTTAATGTTACATCTGTCATATTAACGCATGTAAAATACTATATTTTTTCGGGTTTTAAAATGAGGGAAATTTATTGGAATAGCGTATTTAAAAGCAACCGGAATATTATATTTTTAACCAGCCTGTAATGCTTAATCTGTTTGCCTGTGTGGGTAAAACTTCATGTTCAATTTCATTGCTTTTGAAAAATACCGTTTTCCCGTTAGTAGGAGAGATACGTTGTTCCGCAGCGGTATGATGAATACATAATTCTCCGCCGTCTGTTTCAATCCAATCCGTATTCAGGTAACTAACAATTGAAAATGCTCTGTTGGAATCATTTTGAAACTGATCAATGTGTCTTTTGTAAAAGGCTCCTTGTTCGTATATGGTATAATGGAATTCGTACGCTTTAATTCCTGTATAACAATTCTTATTGAGATAAGATATAAAGGCTTCCATCTGATCTAAAAAATCATTTTCATGGATGTTGTTATAACTGCGGTCAAGCCAGTAGATGGAATCTCCGCGCACTTTTTTATCCGGTACAATATTGCCGGAATTTCCTGTTCCGGCTGCATGCATCAGATTATCTGCGTGTATCTTTAATAAATGATTTCTAAGATGCAGGGATAATGTATTGCTTAAAAAATCTTCGGCAATACCAACTCTTGTTTCAATATAGCTATTGATTAACGTTTCAAACGACGATTCCATCCGGTTTTAAAGATAAGGGTTAAACACATATGCCTGATAAATCATATGGTATATGCGTGTATTGCCCAAATCTGTTTAGTAACCTTGGGGAGAATAACAATCGGTTGGGTGCTCAGATAACTAAAGGTATGTTATTATTTCTGATATGTCGCTATGCAGTATATTAAGTGGTGCATAGCGACATGTGATTGGTATCATGTGTTTTTATTTTAATATCCATCGAAGTATTTGTCACACAAATCTGTTTTTGTAATGTATACACCTTTCCATTTGCCATTGATCTCAAGCAAGCTTAGCTCGACATAATAGTAAGAATCCTTGTATTTAAACTTGATTTCGATGCCTAAAGCGGGTATGGCTAATTTTTTGTTTGTAAGTGTGTAATAGCTGTCGATATAGGTTACATCTTCTTTTTTTATACCATTTGCAGTTAAGAAGGAAAGCCATTTGGAATTGAAATCGTCAGGAAGCGCTGTATTGGCTTTATGCATGAATGATGTAAATTCTTCCACAAATTCTTCTTTTGTCTCCGGAGCGATCAGCGAGTCGGCCTGTATTTTTTTCTTATACCATTCCAGATCCGGCACATCAATATCATACGTTGATGCAAATGCTGCTGAACTGGATGTTGTCAGCGATTTAAACACAGTCCGTGCAATTTCACCTGGTGATGGCGCGACCGGTATTTTAGTTGTGAAGGCGCTTGCACAAAAAAAGCAAACAGCTAAAAGGCAGGTAAGTGTTTTATTCATGGCATAAGTGTTTAGCGTTTATCTAAAATAAACATTATCCATTGAAAATCATATAAAACAGCAGAAGCCACATTGTGTGGCTTCTAAAAGTATAATTAAATACGGGCTGAATACTATAATTCGTCGTAAACCATTTTAAGGTGTGTTGCGATCATATCTGCAGAGCGACCTTCAATGTGGTGGCGTTCTACAAAATGTACCAGATTGCCATCTTTAAATACGGCAATAGCAGGAGAAGATGGAGGGTAAGGCAACGTATATTCACGTGCTTTGTTTACAGCTTCTTTATCTACGCCAGCAAATACAGTTCCCAGATGTGCGGGTAATTTAGAATGTTCAAGTGATTTGCGAACACCTGGTCTTGCAGTACCTGCAGCGCAACCACATACAGAGTTAATTACAATCATAGATGTGCCTGGCTTTTTCATAAAAGCTTCAACAGCTTCGGGAGTTGTTAATTCAGTGAAACCTGCATTGGCAAGTTCTGCTTTCATTGGGGCTACTAATTGTTCCGGATACATATGTTTAACGATTAATGCAGAAGGCTTAAGGCCTAATGCTTTTCCTTTCGATTATTTATTTATCTTACTTTAATTAAGTTTTATTAATGAGTAGAGATGAGATATGAATTAAGAAACGATAAGCCTTCAGCTTTTAGCTTTAGGCGTTCCGCCTTTCTACATAAATCCTAACTCCAGCTTCGCTGCATCGCTCATCATTTCCTGGCTCCAGGTCGGATCAAACGTGATTTCTACAGTAACTTCGTTGACACCTTCAATTGCTTTGATCTTGTTTTCAACTTCAGCCGGCATCGATTGTGCTGCCGGGCAGTTCGGTGAAGTCAAGGTCATCTGTACAAATATATTGTTGACAGGGAATACGCTTACTTCGTATATTAAACCCAGTTCAAATATATTTACAGGGATCTCCGGATCATAAACTGTTTGAATTGCTTCTAACGCTTTATTCTTTAATTCTGCCTGATCTATTTCTACTTCACTCATAGTTATTATACCGTTTTGCTTTGGTAAGCGATTGCATGCATTTTCATTTGTTTTACCATTGAGGCTAATCCGTTTGAGCGTGTCATAGACAAGTGCTGCTCCATGCCGATTTTATGTATAAAATACATATCACTTTTAGCAATATCTTCAGCAGGTTGTCCGCTTAATACTTTTAATAGGAGTGCAACCAAACCTTTTACAATGATAGCATCACTTTCGCCTTCGTAGTTAACTTTGCCATCTTTATAATTGCTCGTCATCCAAACCAACGACTGGCAACCTTTAATGATATTTTCCTCAACTTTATATTTCGGATCAATGCCCGGGAGTTTTTTCCCAAGGTCAATGATGTATGCGTATTTTTCATCCCACTCATCAAACAAACCAAAGTCTTCAATGATCTGATCCTGAATTTCGTTAATTGTTGCCATGTATTATCTGAATAATTTTATTGCCTTGTAAATGGCAGCAATGAATTGGTCGATTTCTTCCTTTGTATTATAAAATGCAAAAGAGGCGCGAGAAGTTCCCGTAACGCCCAATCTTCCCATTAACGGTTGTGTACAATGGTGACCGGTACGGATCGCAACACCTTCTTGATCTAATATAATTCCTAAATCCTGGTGGTGTATGTCTGAAAATACAAACGACTGCACACTCACTTTATCTTTTGCTGTTCCGATCAAACGGATACCTTCGATATCCTTCAATTTTGAGACTGCATAATCAAGCAGTTCATGTTCGTATGAACGAATAGCAGCCTTGCCAATAGAATTTATGTAATCAATAGCAGCTTTCAAAGCTATCACATCCGCGATGTTTGGCGTACCTGCTTCAAACTTATAGGGAAGCTCATTGTAGGTGCAGCTCTCATACGTTACTTCGCTGATCATTTCGCCGCCGCCCTGATATGGAGGCATAGCTTCAAGGATCGCACGTTTACCATATAAGATACCTACACCGGTAGGTCCGTATAATTTATGCGCAGAGAATGCATAGAAATCTGCATCCAGATCCTGTACGTCAATATCTAAGTGAGAAACCGCCTGAGCACCGTCAATCAAGGTAATCGCGCCAACAGCATGTGCTTTAGCAATCAGTTCTTTTATAGGATTGATGCTTCCAAGCGTATTGGAAACATGTGTACAGGCAAGCATTTTGGTTTTGGATGTAATGATTGTATCGAATGCTTCGACAAGCAATTCACCTGCATCATTCATCGGTAATATTTTAACAACCGCTTTGGTGCGTTGTGCAAGCATGTGCCAGGGTACCATGTTTGAATGGTGTTCCATTGCTGAAACAACAATCTCGTCACCGGCTTTAAGATTAGCCAATCCCCAGGTTGAAGCAACCAGGTTGATTCCTTCGGTTGTGCCGCGCGTGAAAATTACTTCTTCACGTTCCTTGGCATTGATGGATGTTTTTACTGCATCACGAGACGCTTCAAAAGCAGCAGTAGCACGTTCGGCAAGGGTATGAATACCACGGTGAATATTCGCGTTGTCGTTTAAATAATACGCCGTAAGTGCTTCGACAACTTGTATGGGTTTTTGTGTAGTAGCAGCATTGTCAAAATACACCAAAGGCTTACCATTCACCTCTTGATGTAAGATCGGGAAGTCTTCCCGGATACGGTCGATGTTTAATGTTCCATCGGCGGTTATAAGGTCGGTATTGATGGTGTCAATCATTGGAGTACGGCGTATGTAGTACAGAGTCGGTCCGCCGCGGCGGAACTTAGTACTAAGTAAATAATAAGCACAGTTGCTTACCTTAACATTTATAAATAAAATAAAGATCCCGTTTGAAACAGAATCTTTATAAGAACATTTTGTACTATGTACTCAGTACTATTTTAATCTTTCTTCAATTTCTTGCTCTAAGTACCCACGAAGTTCGTCGTGTTTTACTTTATCTAATACATCAAATGCAATGGCATGTACAAGCATTTTTTTTGCTTTATCTTCACCTACGCCACGTGCACGTAGGTAGAACATGGCTTCCGGATCTAATTGGCCGGTTGTTGCACCGTGCGAACATTTAACATCGTCTGCAAAGATTTCTAATTGCGGCTTTGTATGTACAGAAGCTTCTTTAGAAAGTAATATGTTTTTATTCGATTGGAATGCATTTGTTTTCTGAGCGTCTTTACGCACCCAGATCTTACCATTGAATACACCCGTAGATTTTCCGTCCAGAATGCCTTTGTACAGCTCATTGCTGTAGCAATGCGGCATCGCATGGTCTACAAGCGTGTGGTTGTCTACATGCTGTGCACCTTTTTCAAGGTATAAGCCATTTAAATACGCTTCGCAGTATTCAGCACCCAATGTGATATTTAAGTTATTTCGAACCAAACCTCCATTTAATGTAATGGTGGTTGTATACGAATTACTTTTTCCTTCATGTACAATTTGTGAATTGTGAATGAAGTTGCTGTTATCAATATCGTTTTGAATTTTGTATTGTTCCAGGTATGCTTCTTTTTTCAGGATTGCATGCGTAAACGCATTCGTGAAAGCAGTATTTTTACCTAAGCTGCGGTTCAGTTCAACAACCGTTGCGGATGCCGCTTCTTCTACAACAATTAAAACACTTGGCTGCGCAAATACATTTGCTGAACGAACGTCTGATAAATAAAAGCAGACAATTGGTTTTGTAATGTGTTGTTTTGCTTTTACGTGAATCAATGTTCCGTCAGTAGCAAAGGCAACATTCAATGCAACCATACTGTCATTGTATGGAAGGTTTTTTCCGAAATAGTTTTTTACTACTTCCTGATTGCTTGTTTGGAAAGGCTCAATTGTTACACCTGAAGCATCTATCGAAGATAGAGCAGGAGAGAAGATGCCATTTACGAAAATTACTTTGTAGCAGTCAATCGGTAATGCTGTTAGCGCTTTGATGTCGTCTGCAGAAAATGTTGCTGCAGATTCAATTGCATACGTTTTGGCAATGGTGTTTTTTAAATTCGTGTATTTCCATTCCTCGTGCTTTGTAGTCGGGAAGCCCAATTCCTGGAAAGCACTGATTGCTTCTTTACGCGTATCAACTAATAGAGATGATGACGGCGTTTTTTCAAGCGTATTAAAATGCTGTATCAGCGATTCTTTTAATTCTGTAGTCATTGTGTAAATGCGGTATTAAACCGTTTGTGCATCTGCTTCAGCTTTGATCCAGTCGTAGCCTTTTTCTTCTAATTCCAATGCTAATTCCTTCGTGCCGGATTTAACAATACGTCCTTTGTATAATACGTGAACAAAATCAGGCACGATGTAGTCAAGTAAACGCTGATAGTGCGTTACAACGATTGTTGCATTGTTTGGAGTTTTTAATTTGTTAACGCCATTTGCAACAATACGTAAGGCATCAATATCCAAACCCGAATCGGTTTCATCCAGTATCGCTAAAGATGGTTCAAGCATAGCCATCTGGAAGATCTCGTTACGTTTCTTTTCACCGCCTGAGAACCCTTCGTTCAAGGCACGTTTTAATAACGATTCATCGATTTCAACCAGTTTCATTTTTTCTTTCATCAGTTTCAAGAAAGAAACAGCATCCATTGTTTCCTGACCACGGTACTCACGAATTTCGTTTACCGCCGTTTTCATGAAATTGATAGTGCTTACACCTGGAATCTCAATCGGGTATTGAAAAGCAAGAAACACACCTTCACGTGCACGATCTTCAGGAGATAAATCCAATAGATCTTTGCCGTTTAGTGTAACGCTTCCGCTTGTAACTTCATAATCTGAACGGCCTGCTAAAACAGAAGCAAGCGTACTTTTACCGGAACCGTTTGGTCCCATTATAGCATGCACTTCACCCGCTTTCACTTCAAGGTTGATACCACGAAGGATTTCTTTTTCTTCAATGCGGGCGTGTAGATTTTTAATTGATAACATATTTTTTTTGCTGAAGGCAAAAGGCTTAAAGCCTAAGGCTGTTCATTATTTTATTGTATGATTGAATTCTTAAGTTCTGCTATTAAATAATGGATGTAAATTAATAGCTAATGTTTGATTGCGAAACGAAAAAGCTTTAGGCTTTAAGCGTTTCGCCTTCGGCGTTTATCCTACACTTCCTTCCAATGAGATCGCAAGAAGCTTTTGTGCTTCAACCGCAAACTCCATTGGTAACTGGTTTAATACTTCTTTGCAATATCCATTAACAATCAAGGCTACTGCTTTTTCTGTATCAATACCGCGTTGGTTGCAATAGAATATCTGGTCTTCCCCGATCTTCGAAGTAGTTGCTTCATGTTCAACGGTAGACGTATTGTTTTCAACTTCAATATAAGGGAAGGTGTGCGCACCGCACTGATCGCCCATCAACAGGGAATCACACTGCGAGTAGTTACGCGCGCCTTCTGCACGTTTCATAACTTTTACTAATCCCCGGTAACTATTATGGCTATGGCCGGCAGAAATACCTTTCGATACAATTCGGCTCTTGGTGTTTTTGCCAATGTGAATCATTTTTGTTCCTGTATCTGCCTGCTGGTAATTATTTGTAACTGCAACAGAATAGAATTCACCGATAGAATGATCACCTTTAAGAATACAGCTTGGATATTTCCAGGTAACAGCAGAACCTGTTTCTACCTGTGTCCATGAAATCTTAGCGTAGTCGCCTGCGCAGATACCACGTTTTGTTACAAAGTTATAAATACCCCCTTTGCCGTTTTTATCACCCGGATACCAGTTCTGAACAGTAGAGTATTTGATCTCTGCTTTTTCCATGGCAACAAGTTCTACAACGGCAGCGTGCAATTGATTTTCATCACGCACGGGTGCTGTACACCCTTCCAGGTAACTCACATAAGCACCTTCGTCTGCAATAAGCAACGTGCGCTCAAACTGACCTGTATTGGCAGCGTTGATACGGAAGTAGGTAGATAGTTCCATCGGACTGCGAACACCTTTCGGAATGTAGCAGAACGAACCATCACTGAATACAGCAGAGTTTAACGCAGCATAGTAGTTGTCCGTTACCGGAACAACGCTGCCTAAATATTTACGAACCAATTCAGGGTGTTCCTGAACCGCTTCACTCATAGAGCAGAAAATAATTCCAAGCTCCGACAATTTTCCTTTGAAAGTAGTTGTGATCGATACACTGTCAATAACAGCATCAACCGCAACGCCTGTCATACGTTTTTGTTCATCCAACGAAATACCAAGCTTCTCGAACGTTGCACGTAGTTCCGGATCAATTTCATCCAGACTGTTCAATGTAACTTTAGGCTTTGGTGCAGAATAATAAATGATGTCCTGAAAATCTATTTTAGGATATTTTACATTCGGCCATGTGGGCTCTTCCATTTTTAACCATTTACGAAAAGCATCCAACCGCCACTCAAGTAACCACTCAGGTTCATTTTTCTTCGCGGATATGTAACGTACTGTATCTTCATTTAAACCTTTTGGTAAAGAATCGTTATCAATGTCTGTAACAAATCCCCATTTGTATTCCGATGAAGTTATTTCTTCCAGTATTTTATTACTATCGCTCATGTGTTTCTTTATTAGTTTAGACTAATTCCAACATATTACAAAAGTAGAACAAATTTGGTAACAATGAGTTCTTTTAGGTACAATATTTATTGAAATTTAGAGGGATTAGGTACATCTTTAACCTCGTTTGCTGGTTTTTCAGACTGTTTAACTTATCGAAAAAAGTACTAAGTACTTAGTACTAAGTGCCAAGACGACAAATATTTAACAGGATATTTAACCTGTCAAACCTGATGATTGCCGTTAATGCTCTAATACAAGTGTTCTATTAATCGACTCTTCCAGTGAGATGCTGGTTTCAGTACGCTGAATCCCATACACTTTTTGGATTTTATCGTGTAAGACTTCCCGCAAATGCTGTGTATCTCGACAGATTATTTTCACGAACATGCTATAGTTCCCGGTTGTGTAATGCACATTTACTACTTCGGGTATTTTACGCAGGTCATCTACTGCTTTATCATAGAATTCACTCTTATCCAGGTAAATGCCAAGAAATGCCGTGATGTCATACCCCAGCCGTGTATAATTGATTTCCAGATGAGAGCCTTTAACAATACCCAGATCTTCCATCTTTTTCATCCGGACGTGTATGGTTCCTCCGGATACACCAATCTTTTTTGCGATTTCTGTGTAGGGAAGGGAAGCGTCTTCAATCAATTCAGTCAGAATTTTTAAATCAACACTATCAATTTCGGAATGAAGGGCCATATTTTCAGATGTAAATTATTAAAATAGTAATTTTATATCTAATTTATTGATAAAATGGCAAATATTAAAATATTTACTGATAATATTTGCAATAAAAGAAGCAATCTATTACTTTTGTATTGTTGTCAGTCGGACAATTATACTGTAGGGTGTTGAAATTGGCAGACATGCCCTCCTGTCTCGGGGGTGGAGAGTTCAAAATAAACGTAGTGTAAAGCACCAAAGCTAGGGTTGACCACTTATTGTTATGCATTATGGCTAATTGCTCCGTGGGTTGGTTCGAATCCCCCTCCTACAGCTATTAAGTAAAAAGGCCTTGTATCGAAAGATACAAGGCCTTTTTTGTTGTCAATGCGTGTGTCGGTTATAGAATTTTTGATTCTATCATTGTTTTTTATGTTCCTTTTAATTAGATATAATAATCTTTTTGATCAGCACTTTTGAATCAGAGGTAAATTTGATCAGATAAATACCGGGTTTTAAATCTGAAACATCAAGTTGATTTTTCATTGCACTTATTTTTAACGTTTCTCCTTCAATAGTACTTATTACTATTTCATCAAATAATTGATCTGTAGCAATAAAAATTTCTGTGTTTGCCGGATTGGGAAAAATAGAAATATGCTCGTCCTTATTATTTATATCTAAGTTGGATGTAGCAATTTGTTTACTTATTAATACCGGTTTGTCAAATACCGTACAGTTGTTATCCTCCCAATCCAATCCGGCACCAACAGTGACACACGATGCTATATAATAGTATCCTTCTTCAAAAGTATTTTCATATACTTTTCCTGTGTACGAAATGGAGTACGTTCCTCCTGCAGAAATCAAATCAGAACGCATCGCTGAGTTGTAAAACTCAGGCACTGCATATCTAAATAACGGGTTTATGTAGCTGTATTTTTCTTTTTGAATATAAAGCGTATAGAACCACCAGGTACAATTACCTGTTCCTACATTTTTTACTTCGGCATTAAATTCAAAGTTCGTATTGTAATCCCAGTGATATGAAGAAAGACTGGTTTTTGAGTATGTTAAATCCGGCAATGGTGTATTATTAATATGAATAGGAATGGAAGCTACATTGTTAAGTTCATTTGTTTCGTAAATAAAATCTTTACAATCTGCTTTAATCAGGATGTAATAATTTCCTGTTGGAATTTGAAGCGGAATGGTACATTGAGCATAATCAAGCAATGTGGTATAAATCAATATGTCGTCACCTGAAAGATTCTGATCTTGTGAAATGTATATTCCTGTAAGAGAACCAACTTCAAGCCCCGGCCCAATATTCGTTGTGTTATATTGAATTCTCGGTCTGTCTAAAACAGATAATGTACCGTTGTTTTGAAATGTAAACTTTGCATTAGTAATCGTAAGATCTGGTTTTACATAATTATCCGGCGGTATAAGGTTGTTAACTTTTATAATTGCAGTATTGTTCTTTTCACTGATTTCTGTTACATCACCCATGTAATCAGCAATAATGATAACATACGCAGGCTCATTTAAATTTTTGGGTAACGGAAGTGTAAACTGTGCAGAATAGGCAGTTCCAGGCGCTAGTTCTGATACAGGATATATTCTGCTCACATCTGATATGTCAGGTATCGTATCGCTGGATATTAAAATAATGTTGTAGAACGATGACGTAGTCACATTTCCATAATTGGTTACGGTTGAAAGAATTGTATAACCAGTTCCGGCAAAATGATCTGCAGGAGCTTTGTAACTTATTTTTAGATCCGGCAGCTGCAAGTCGTGACTGTATATACCAACTTCCATTTCATCCTCATTGTTGTTTTCAAAAATTTCTGCAAGGATTTTGCCAGGATCTGCGGATACGATAAGCGTATAATTTCCATCCGTCAGATTTGCAGGCACAACCACAGACACTGAAATGGTATCTCTGCTTAATATTGGAAAGCGTTTTGATATTGTTCCGGTTTTTAAATTCACTATATCACCATAAAGGCTCTTCACAGAAATGGAGTAGGTAACGGGACCTGTATAGATATTCCCTGAATAATTAGATAATACAAACGTTACGTTGGTTGGAGTTGCCTTGTCAAGTGTGGCTTTATCCTGAAGGATGTCTACCATAAAGTCAGGCAATCTGGAACAGGATAAATATTTTTTTGTAATGTTATCGTAAAAGAAACGCATGCGCTGGAGTTGCTGTGGCGTAAATGTGTTTCTGCAATTTTGTGGTGCATAGGACATGAAGTTCGCCGGATTGGGATGATAAACTGTACCGTTTGCATCTGTTTGGGAAGAAGTGTATTGGCAGGTCTGAGAAGATACCATGTTGTATAAGTTAGGATCTGCCGGTGTATCACAAATAAAATCGCCCGCAGTACTGCAATTGGAACCATTAACAAGTTCCTTTCCATACAGATCGTCATGCGTATGGTACAGATTGAAATAATGCCCCAGTTCATGAAGCAGCACATCCTCATTATAACAGGGGTTTTGAATCACAATAAATCCATCGCCATCCCAACCCAAACTCGCATATCCACAGGCAGAGATCTGATTGATTTGTGCAACAATAAATAAATCCACCGTGCGTGGATCGTTATAGGCATCTAGTAATTCCCACTGCTCGTCATAACTATCCAGATTTAACCACCTGTTATTTGGAATAAAATCAATAGCTCCACAAAGTTGAAATTCAATTCCTATTGAGGCGAATACAAGATTGGCTTTTCCTATTTCTCTCATAATAGAAATGGAGTCAATATATGAAGCGGAACTTTCCGGAATAACAACATGTATTTTCAATGGTACGATGTCGTTTGCAGCTGAAGTTCTTAAATTTCTGCCTGAGCTATAATATCTCGAGATAGCATCTGATGAGAGCTTTACAGTCTTTGACGTGTCAGTGTCAGAATAATTCTGAGAAAAAACGAATAATGGACTGCAGAAAAGAAACAAAAGTAAATAGATGTATTTCATATGGGGTTGTGTAATTGACAACAAGTTTACAAAAAAACAATAGTTATTTATACAAATTATTTAATTACCAGTGAACACCCGTACCCAATCTACATACATGCTCCCTGTTTCAATCGTTGAAGGGGAAGGGTTATTAAAATAATCTCCGCCGACGGCAAGGTTTAAAGCAATGTTTTGATCTTTGCCAAACATCTCATCAATGTAGTTACCCGGAGAGGCCGCATTTGTTAAGGTGCGGATTATTTTTCCATCCAGCATAAACGTAAGTTTTGTTTCTTCCCAGATCACTTCATATACATGCCAATATAAGGTGAGATCTTTTGTTCCCGTATAATCTACGCCGCTTGTCCAGGGTACGTCGCTTTTACCGGCTGTTGCCCCGTAAAAATAATTTGTTCCATATTGAAAAGGCAAGTGTCCTTTTGCTTCCATTACATCGATCTCCCCGTTGGTTGGCCAGGCATCACCATAACTCCAGAATGCAGGCCACATGCCATACCCCGGCGCCAGCTTGATGCGTGCGGAAAGACGTATCTTAGGTGTTGAAGTGTTTGCGGAAATCGATGTTTTCGATTCTATCCGCGCTGACGTGAAATCAAATGTTTTTTGTGAATCGCTATATGGTTCTTTGTTGCCGGTTACCGTTTCTTTGATTGCGGTAATTGTTAATATGCCATTTTCAAGATGAATGTTTTTTGGATGGTTGGAATAGTATTGATATTCGTTGTTATACGCACCGCTTTGCCAGATATTCCAATTGCTGAGATCTGTACTGAAAGACTCTTCCAGTACTTTGTTCCATCCGGCATTAATAACTGCAGTTTCGTTCATGTCATAATTCAGTGTGTCTGCGGCTTTAGAAACAGCGGGTGTATCAGTTGTTTTTTTACAGCCATTCAGCAAAAGAATTGCTGCACCTGCTGCAAGTAAGATTTTTTTCATAGATATGTAATATGAGTTGAAATGTGTGCGTATGCGGCCTGCAATTTTTCTGGTTATATAAAGTTCAGCATGCTTGTATCTGATCTGCATAATAGATACCGCATACGTTTCCGTTTGCAGCAAATACAGTGTTCAGATAAGGCTGATCTTTTCCTCTGAAATCATATACATAATTTTTCACAGCTGCCGCAAAAGCGCTTAACAGCATCACCTTGTAAGATATTGTATTCAACAGTACATAGATCGGGATATGGATATCTTTGAAACGTATCATAGTTATTACCAAAAATCAGAAGGGCAAACCAAACCCATTATTGCCGTTCGTTTTTTTAGAAAGATATGAATAAATTTAGTATGTCTTATTTTTATTATAATCTTATTGCAACCTGCAAAATTGAAATGATACGTCTTTTTTTGTTCGGTTGTGTAATAAGTCTTATTCGACATGTATTTTCCTGAACGTGTTCTGTTTTTTGAAGTTGGAATGTTGTATCGCACTGTTGATACTACTACTTTAATTTTATCCAAAGGTTTTATGGAATCCGGCAAATAAATACTATTCTGATTTTCTAATAAAAACGATTCCTCTAACGTGTCGTTTTTATAGATATCTACGGTAACCCGATACATGGCTTTGTCATTGCCTGTATGTATGGTTTTTAATTCCGTGCTGTCTGTTGTTTGTTGCACAATTGTTTGCGGTTCTGTACGATGAGCTTTAGTATTATTACTCGTTAAGAATATTCTTAAAAATAAGGAAGTGGCGATTAGTTTTGATACAAAAGAAGAATAAAACGGGCGGTTTGTTTTTAGTGCAGGTGATGCTTGTATCTGGTCTGCATAATAGATGCCGCATGCCTTACCCGTTGCTGAAAAAACAGCATTCAGATAAGCCTGATCTTTTCCCCGGAAATCATAGACATATTTTTCACAGCTGCCGCAAAAACGTTTAATATCATCGCCGGGCAGCGTATCATACTCAACGGAGCAAGGTTTGGGAATGTGTATGTCTTTGAAACGGATCATATGGGTGTAACGTATGTTAGCCAAAAAATCTTACCAGAAATTTCCAGGAACACCAGCTGTTCTTCGTCTTCTGAATATTCTGACCTGTTTTCGATTATTTATGTTAATGATAATTTCAGGAGTATCTTTATATACAAAACGATATTTTTTTCTATGTGTTTTATATTTGCGTCCACTGGAGAAGTGCGTATTTTTCGTTTTAAAGACAATAACTAAAATATGATCATCAGGCTGAATATTATCCGGCAGGAATATAAACCGTTCATGTGCGTCTATATTATGTTTATAAAGAATATTGTTAATGAATACGGTGAGTTCATATTTGTGAGAAACAGAAGTACGATTTTTAAAGACTACACGAATACTTCCGCTGTCACTGCTTATTTGCTCCGTTACGTGTACAAAAGGAGAGGCGGCTTGTGTATCCTGACCGGAGAACAATGTTTTGATCAGAAGTAGCAGGCTTAAAAATTTACTGCTTAGTGAATAATAAAAAGGGTGTTGAATTTTTAGTAATGGTTTCTGAATCTGATCTTCATAATAGATGCCGCATACGTTTCCGTTTGCAGTAAATATATCGTTCAGATAACTCTGGTTTTTTCCTCTGAAATCATATACATATTTTTCACAGCTGCCGCAAAAGCGTTTAGTATTATCTCCGGGCAGCATATCATACTCCACAGAGCAAGGTTTTGGGATTTGTATGTCTTTGAAACGGATCATAAAATTGTATATGTAATTTAGTTTATGCAGCAATTTTTAATAATCTCTATAATCTCCCACAACACTTCTGCGTTTGCCTCTGATCTGTCTTTTTTTGATCAATGTAAAATGAAATTTATAATCTATTTCAACAACAATTTTATCTGCTTCTTTAAATGTAAATAAATACTCTTTGTGTTTTATAGAGTGCGATACATTGTGATATCGCAGGGCTTTCTTTTTGTGTACTATAATTTTAATGCTGTCATCCGGAGATGTTGCATCGGGCATAAACAAATAACCATCATATACAGATATGTTCTTTTTGTATAAGACAGTGTTAATATAAATACTGATGGTATACGAGTTGTATTTTTTTGGCTTGTTTTTAAACTGTGCTTTGATTGCAGCTATACTATCCTGCTGTTCGTAATGTACAGGTGGGTAATATGTAGTTGAAGCATCTGTATGATGACTAGTTAAAAAAGTTTTGACGAAAAGAGCTATACTTACAGCTTTTGTTACGAGTGTATAATAAAATGGACGTTCTATACGTATGCTTGGTTTTTGTATTTGATCTTCATAATACACGCCACACACTTTTCCGTGAGTGTTGAATACCTTATTTAAATACGCTTCATTCTTCCCTCTGAAATCATATACATGCTCTTTACAATTACTGCAAAGGCGTTTCATTTCATCGCCGGGCAGCGCATCATAGTTCACAGAGCAAGGTTTGGGGATGTGTATGTCTTTATAACGGATCATTTTGATGCTTTTAAAGCCATATATACGATTTTGGGGCAGGATAGTAACTTCTTTTTCGAATTAATTGACTTTCAGTGGATAAATGCTGAAATTATACGAGTTAATCAGAACCTTCCCCGCACATCAATTGTTTGAACATTATGGAACATTACATCGAAGAATCTCAGCAACACACTTCCGAAGCTATTTCTGCCAAAGAGCTTCGTGATACATTTATCGAATATGTTTTGATGAATGGTAAACTTCCGCAATCTGTTTTTCAATTCATGAAAACATTGAACAGAAGGGAATCAGAATTTTATGAGCACTACAATTCTTTTCAGGCCTTAGAGAAAGATGTCTGGATGGGTATCTTTGAAGAAACTCTTTCCAAGCTCAAAAGTGAAGAAGTATACGAGTCGTATTCTGCAAGGGAAAAACTGCTTTCCTTCTATTACACCTGGATCGAAGTATTGAAAAATTACCGCAGCTATATTGTGCATACGTCTAAATTGAGCTTACGTCCGGATAACTGGATGAACTCGCCAATCAAGGCGTTCAGAGAGCCGTTTCTTGCGTATGCAAAGAGTCTTATCAATGAAGGCATTGATAAGAATGAAGTGGTGAAACGTCCGTATTTGTCAGATAACTACGATAAACTTGTATGGATGCAGCTGATGTTTGTGTTGAAATTCTGGATGGACGATGAGAGCCGTGGCTTTGAACGTACAGACGCAGCCATTGAAAAAGCAGTAAATCTTTCCTTTGATCTGATGGGTAATTCGGTATTGGACTCTGTTGTTGACTTTGGAAAGTTCCTGTTTCAGAAGTATAATTGAGTTTTATTGACTTCATGAATTTTAGGATTAAAAAATTAAGTGAATTACAATTGACATATTATATGTCAGCAGAATAATTAATTTATTCCTGATCAAATGAATTTCATCTGAAGCAAAAAATAGACAGCTCAGGATAATCCCAATTACTGATTAATCCAATAAATCCTAATCCCAATTATGAAAGAGCAAAATAATATTCCTACCAGTAAAGTTGAACGTGCAACCAAATTTGTACAGACAGGAGCAAAGATAGGAGGGAATTATATCAAGCATTATGCGAAGAAGGCTTTCAATCCGGAGTTGACAAAGGAACAGCTGCATGAAGATAATTCGAAAGATGTATATGAAACGCTTAGTCAGCTTAAAGGCAGTGCGCTGAAAGTAGCACAGATGCTGAGTCAGGATAAGAATATGCTTCCTCAGGCATATGTTGATAAATTCACAATGGCACAGTACAGTGCACCGCCTTTGTCATATCCATTAGTAGTTAAAACCTTTCAGAAATATTTTGGCAAGTCGCCTGAGTCGATGTTTGATACCTTTGAACGTAATGCTTCTAATGCAGCATCCATCGGACAGGTTCATAAAGCAACCAAAGATGGTAAAGTTTTCGCCGTTAAAATTCAATATCCCGGTGTAGCCGAAAGCGTTTCATCTGATCTGAAGTTGGTAAAGCCATTCGCTCTTCGATTAATGAACATGAAGGAGAAGGATCTGGACATGTATATGGATGAAGTAGAATCTAAACTGATTGAGGAGACGGATTACGAACTTGAGTTGAGACGGTCGAACGAAATTTCAACGCAATGCGCACACATTACAGGTTTAGTCTTTCCTGCATATTACCCCGAATATTCAAGCAAACGTATCCTTACTATGGATTGGCTGGAAGGGTTACATATGAAAGAGTTTCTGGCAACAAATCCTTCGCAGGAAATCCGGAATCAAATAGGGCAGCTGTTGTGGGATTTCTATGATTTCCAAATGCATCAGTTACGTACGGTACACGCAGACCCGCATCCGGGGAATTTTCTGATGCGCAGCAATGGTTCACTTGGCGTTATTGACTTTGGATGTGTAAAAGAAATTCCCGAAGAATTTTATACCGAATATTTTAAACTGCTGAATAAAGAAGTAATAGAAGATAAAACGGAATTACTGAAAACCTTTGAACGATTGAATTTCTTTGATGCGGAAGATACTGCTTTGCAGCGTGAAATATTTTTTGATTTATTCTGTGAGATGACGCATTTGCTTGGCTTGCCGTTCTACAGCGAAACATTCGACTTCAGTGATGATTCCTATTTCAAAAGAATTTATGATTTTGGAGAGCACATCAGCAACGTAAAAGAAATTAAAGATGCCCGCCAGGCACGTGGTTCGCGGCATGGTATTTATATTAATCGTACTTATTTCGGTTTGTATAATTTACTGAATCAATTGGGTGCAAATGTGCGTACAAAGTCTTATGGTGAAGTAGCGATAGAGGTATAACTGAAAAAGTAAACAATATTTAATAGTAATAAGTCCCGTTAATGAAGCGGGACTTATTTTTTTGTCTTAGATAGCAGCAAGCAATCCAGTAAATGAATTTTTTAAGAACGAATTTTTATCGTCATTCATAAACTGTAGATAGGCTGTAATGGTATCTTTGCACGCACCATGTTCATTTGAAAAATGCTGTAGAATTTCAGGTGTGATTTCAGCAGGCTTTGATAAAAATAAGGAAAAGCAGATGAATTGAATAAATTCATTTTCAATAACTGTATTGCTGCGTTTATGAATTTTTGCATAACGAAGTAATTCAAGATCCAGTTCATCCTGAAAATGTTCGTAAGCAGGCATGTCGTCGAGAGAAGCAGACACTTTTTTAATTATCAATTATGAGTTATAAATTATGAATTTCTCGCAGGAATAAATTCTGAAATTTACGTCTATTGAAGTAAGTTATTTTTTTTTCATTCATAATTCATAATTTATAACTCATAATTAATTACCCCTTTGGAATAAAGTTCTGCTTTGCCGCCGATAAATACCCGGGTTCCGCCGTAGGTACAATGCAGGATACCGCCTCGTTTAGAGAGTTGTTTGGCAAACAGATTGTCTTTATTTAGTTTTTGCGCCCAGTACGGGATCAGCAAACAATGTGCTGATCCTGTAACAGGGTCTTCATCTATGCCGGATTGCGGTGCGAAAAACCGTGACACGAAATCGGCTGTATTTCCTTTTGCTGTAATGATTACACCTATAGCAGCATCTAATTTTTTTAATACCTGGAGGTCGGGGTTAGCTTCTATAACTTCCTGTTCTGTTGCTACCTCAATTAAAATGAAACTTTTGCCCGTAGCAACGGCAACAGGGTTAAGTCCGAGGTCTGAACCATATGTTTTTGAAGCCGGCAATTCTTTAAATGTATCTGAAGGGAAATTTAATACGAGAATGTCTTTTTCTTTAATAACCTTTAGTTCGCCGCTCTTTGAACGAAAGCGGATCTCATTTTTCGGATAGTTTAATTCATTAAATAATATATGTGCAGCTGCTAATGTTGCATGCCCGCAAAGCGGTACTTCTACCTGCGGCGTAAACCAGCGGATCGTATATGTATCCTGATCTTTTACAAAGAATGCCGTTTCTGAAAGGTTATTCTGCGCTGCAACGGATTGCAGTAAACCGTCTGCCGGCCACGATTCAAGCGGGCAGACAGCAGCAGGGTTTCCGGTAAATGGTCCAAACGAAAAGGCATTAACAATATAGATCGGTAAAGACATGTTGACGAATCAGGTGCGGGTGTTGGATGAATTTATAACGGATTTGAAACGTGTACTGTATGTGATGTGCATGCAGTACACGTTTTGCATTACACTTGAATTAGTTCAGAAATAAAACAGAACTATATAATGGATTCGATTTTTTTAAAGACCAGATAATTTTTTCTTCATAGATTGTCTGCTGGATGTCTGCCAGTGTTGTTGCAGGTTTAATCAGATTTGAAAGGTCTTCGTCAAATGCATTTGGTGTATAAACAGATTCCGCTTTTGAAAACGTTTCAGTATTACGGAATGTATTTTGAGCAAATGTCAATGTTTTATATTGAATCGTAGTTGTCATGGTAGTAAGCAATTGAGTGTTGATGAAATGATTTAGAGGCGACATTAAATCTATGATTTCAGTCGGTGTTACTTTCAAAGAAAGCAGATTGAATTAACAGCAGTTTCTTGTTTTCATAGTCGTACTTTTTATAGTTCCACATGGGTAGGAATTAGCACCTTGCTTTGGTGGGCAGGTTGCCAGAAGTTCATAGAGCCTAATCTCTCCCTTCGTTCTGTATAATACACGACCCTCAATTGGGTAGGTGATACAAATGTAGTTTAAATATTATAAATTGCAAATATTATTCTGAAATAATTTAAATTATTAATTTATTCAGAATAATATTCTGTTTTTGTTTAGTTGCAATTGCAATATTTGGAAAGTGATTACAGAGGTGAAATGAATGCCTGCAGAATGATCAACGTGCAGAATAAACTTTCTTTACACTTTCAAGGCTAAACTATACGCAATCCCATAAAGTGTTCTTAAATTAGCAGGATTTTAATCAAATTAGAATGAGGAATAAGATATTAAGTGATGGAGCAAAGGAGCTCAGCTACGAAATCAGGGAGATTGTAAAAAAGGCTGATCTGATCAATAAGAATGGTCAGTCAATCGTGTTTGAAAATATTGGAGATCCTATTCAAAAAAACAATGTCGTTCCGCAATGGATCAGAGAAACTATTTCTAATTTGACCTTAGATAATAAAAGCTATAGTTATTCTCCTTCCAAAGGAATTCTAAAAACGCGTCAATTTTTAGCGGAGTTAAATAATAAAAAAGCAGGTGCTCAAATAACGGCCGATGATATTTTATTTTTCAATGGTCTGGGTGATGCGATTGCAAAAGTGTATCAGTTCATCAGCCGCAGTTCCCGTGTAATCGGGCCATCTCCGGCATATTCTACGCACTCTTCTGCTGAAGCAGCGCACGCAAGTCAGGATCCGATCACGTATAAATTAGATCCGAATAATCATTGGTATCCGGATCTGGATGATCTGTATAATAAAGTAAAATACAATCCGAACATTATCGGTATTCTGATTATTAATCCCGATAACCCTACGGGGATGGTTTATCCGCTGGAAACATTGAAACGTATCGTTGAAATAGCACGGGAGTTTAATCTGTTTTTGCTGAGCGATGAAATTTATCTGAACATTACCTATAACGGTGCCCGTGCCTATTCTTTAGCCGAAGTTATTGAAGATGTGCCGGGTATTGCAATGAAAGGTATTTCAAAAGAATTTCCATGGCCGGGCTCACGTTGCGGGTGGATGGAATATTATAACCGTGGAAAAGATCAGGATTTTGATAAATTCTGTTCTGCACTGGATAATGCCAAGATGATTGAAGTATGTTCTACAACGCTTCCGCAGCTGGCTATTCCGGTGATCATGTCTGATCCGCGTTACCTGCCTTATCGGGAAGAGCTGAACAGCAAGATCGGTAAACGCAGCAAGATTATAGCGGGTATACTTGGGCAGATTCCTGAGCTGATGTTTAATGAAACATACGGCGCGTTTTATAATACGATTGTATTTAAAGATGGTGTGTTGAATGATAAACAGACGTTGCCTATTGAGAACGCTGCAAACAAGGCGTTGGTAGAGAAGTGGATTAGTGAGCCGAATGTAGATCTGGATAAACGTTTTGTATATTACCTGCTTGCAGCTAAAGGTATTTGTGTGGTTCCGATCTCTTCGTTCTGTTCGGATCTGAAAGGCTTTAGAGTAACATTGCTGGAAGAGAATGAAGAATTACTTGAACAGACATTTACAAGTATTCGGGACGCTATTAGATTGTATTTGAAAAGCTAAAACTGTACCGATAAAGAAACGGTATGCATTTTATATAAAAAATAGCCCATGACTTAAGTCATGGGCTATTTTTTATATAAAATGCAGTATATATCTAACAAGGTATTTCAATAATAAATGTTGTGCCTACATGCAGTTCGCTTTCCGCACGGATTGTGCCTCCAAGCATTTCCACCTGACTTTTTGTAATATACAGGCCTAAACCTTTTCCTTCCACATGTACATGGAAGCGTTTATAAAAACCGAATAATTTATCACCCACTTTTGATACATCCATTCCGATTCCGTTGTCGGAGATATGGATGGTAAAAGAGTTTGCAGCTGCCGACGTTATTTGAATGTCTATTCGCAACAATCTTTCCGGGTGCTTGTATTTTTGTGCATTGGAAAACAGATTGTAAAAAATACTTTCATAAAAAGACTTAATACCTGTTATTTCAAGGGCGGGATTAATATAAATATTTACACTCTTTCTCTTAATATCAAGCTGCTTTAAATTGTTTGCAATAATCGTATCAAAGTCAATCAGCTCTTTTATTTTTTCCGTGTTTTTATTTGATAGAATTTTATTTAAATCCCGTAAAATTTCATCCATTCTATTGATAACAATAAGGCTTTTGTCAACATAGATATGCTTGTCTGAAAGGTTCGTTTCCTGATTATATAATTCAAATAATCCTTTTAGTGTTGAGATTGGCCCGCGTAAATTATGGGAAGTAATATAATTGAACTGCTGCAGCTGATTGTTGGTATTGTTTATCTCTTCGATTGATTTTTGCAGCTCCCACGTTTTTTGAGAAACCAGTTCATTCAGCTTTTCATTCAGATTATTAAGTTCACTATTTGATCGCTTTAACTCCTCCGTACGGTTATATACAGTAGTTTCAAGGGTGTCATTCTGATTCGTTAACAGGAGCTCACGTTCTTTTAATACTTCAATCATTTTTTGCTGCGATTGAATATGTTTCAGTTTATACTGCTGGTATTTACCGGCCATGATCAGTGAAAAGATTCCACCCTGAATCAGCGTACCGACCTGTACATAATTATTCACAAAAGCAGTGCTCGGAATAATGTTTAAAGATGACAGGACAGCAAACATAATGGAACATAGATACAGTGACCACGCCCATATGAAGTATGACGCATTTGCATTACCTTTTCGCCGGATACCAAGACCATATAAAATATAAATGATGATCTGTAAAAAAGCAGTCATTTGTAATGTATATAAAGCCTGTGCATGCCAGCCGGCAAAACTCATCACGGCGATCAATATGAATATGGAGGTAAGTATCAGAAAGACAAATTTAATGCCGGGGTAATACGATTTGATGTCTAAAAAATGGTAGACAAATAATGGTGTTGTTACCGCACTTAAGGCATAGATAGCAATTTTATACATGTTTATCTGAGGATGCCCGGGCCAGAAATACGCAAAGAAGTATCCCTCCAGACACAGGTTCAAGGCAATAGTTCCGAATAAAAAAAGGGAGTAATAAATGAACGCTCTTTCTTTAGACCGGATGAAGAAAAATAAGGCTACCATGCCCATTACAGCAATAACACCCCAATAGAAACCATTGAAATAATTTTTAAAAACAGAAGTGTGGATGTTTATCGTATTTGTCCGGATATAAACAGGAAGTACCGTGTTATATATATCAATGGATTCAAGGAAATAAATCGTGTTAGGTTCAACAACGAAAGATGTTTGTTCCGGAAATAAATTATCGGATGGGTAAGGTACACTCATACCTTTTTGCGCAATACGTTTTAATGAGTCATGCGCATATTTATAGAGTGTAATGGAATGGAAGTTACAGTTTTCAAGAATCAGTAAATGTGTTTCAGAAGATAGAAAGGTGTCGGTTTTAAAATATACCCATACAGGCTTTTCAACTGTACTGACACTGGAATATATTAGGGTGTGGTTTTTTTTGAAAAAAGCCTGCTTGGCCAGTTTTAAGGCGCTATCGGGCGTTATTGCAGCAGAGGCTGTATAGATATAGGTAAATTTACCGCCCGATTGTTTATTGTTTATGGGCATGGGAGTTATTGCAAACTCCCATGCAGAGGTTGTATCAGCGAAGCTGCAGATTGTAGACAGGTAAATAAAAAAAACAGAAAAGAGAACGAATGTTGACTTAAAAAATGCAGCTCTATATGAAGCGGGTTTAGTCATGTGTTACGATTTCATCAATATTATTTTTGATATTCAGTGCAATCTTATCCATTTCCAGGTCATTGAGATCATAGCCAAAAGGTTCTTCGATTTCTTCTGCGGTGATTACAATACTCATTAAAATATAATACAAAAGAATTACAAGCGGAATACATAACCAGCCGATGTCATTTACTAAGCTGAACGGAAGAATGATCACATATAAATTAATTAAAAATTTCAATAAATACATATAAGCCATGGGTATGGGTGTATTTTTGATGCGTTCACATTTGCCCAGAATGTCAATCAGTGCGTGTATTTTTTCAATTAATAAGCTTTGCTGAATGTCTGATATTAAATTCCGTTTCCAGACATTTTCAATTTTATTTGTCATGATGTTTGCCAGTACAACGGGTTTGTGTTTGGCATTTTCAATCAGAAGTCTGTCTTCGGGTAAGAGTACATCAAGGGTTATTTTTTCTGTTTCGTTTCTTAAATGTGATTTCAGGTGAAATACAAAAGAGATAAGAAGATTTGTTACCTCTTTTCTTTCAGGTGTGTTAAAGGGTAGAAGACCGTTTAGCGTGATTGCTAAATTTCTGGAGGTATTAACAAGCGCACCGATTTCTTTACGCGCTTCCCACCATTTATCGTAAGCCGTGGAGTTCCTGAATACCAGTAAGAGACCAAGTGCCGCACCCATGTAACCGGGCAGCGCACCACTTATTGTCATATTTAATTTCTGATACTCTTCGTTGTGGTTGTGTAAATAGATTAAAAAAAGTGTAATGGTTGTTAATACAGCCATTCCCGGCAATAATCTTTTTACAATGGCACCTTTAAAAACAAGGGCAAGTTTTAAAGACTCTTTGTCTAATTTCATATTTTTTCTTTGTGCATGATATGAGCATTGCCCAGTACATTAACCTTGCCCGATTCTTTGTCTACTATTTTTGTTTCAATAATAGCCGTATGTTTATCTGTATTGGTTTCAACAACCTTAAGCTGTGCTTCGTATTGAACATCCACATACATGGGACGTTTAAAATCAATTTCCTGCTTTAAATAAACAGTGCCTTCACCCGGAAAGTGCATGCCTAAAATTTTAGACAGGATACTTGCTCCTAAAATTCCATGAATAATCGGCTTTTTAAACATGGTAGTGGCGGCATATTCAGCATCTAAATGCAAAGGATTTTTATCACCTGAAAGCTCTGCAAATATACTTACCTGCTCTTGTGTATAAGAGAATACTTCTGAATATGAATCTCCGGCTTTTAACATATTAACCAATTTTTTCTTTTAATGTCTGAACGAGTTTATGCACCTGTTCCAATGAATGAGCAGGGAAGTTAGCAATGCGGATCTGCGTTTCTTTTTTAGAGCCATACCCGGCGCCAACAGCCATATCAAACGGTTCTAAAATTTTGTTGATCTCGCCCGGCAGCATTGTTGTGTTTGCAACGATCGTTGTCATAGAGCGTAATTTCGCATCTTCAACACCGAAGCTGAATACCTTGCTTGATTCAATGTATGTGTTGATTAATGCTGCTTTTTCTTCTGTCTGCTTACGAATACCATCTGCGCTGATCTGCAGCATGTCGCCGGTAACTTTTCCTAACAGGAAAATATTCATGGCGTTCGGTGTTTCAGGCGTTTGATTGACGCGTGCTTTCTCTAACATAGAAGGGATGGTATGGTACGTGCCGATAGATTTACGTTTCGCCAACAACGCTTTTGATTTTTCAATTACGCGGTCATTTAATATCCATACACCTAAGCCTGCCGGCAAGCCAAAGCATTTCTGTACAGAGAAAAATACAGAATCAATTTTTGTCCAGTCGAATTTTGGATATGGAAGAGAAGATACCGCATCAACAAAAATCAAAGCGTCTTTATTTTTATCTCTAAATGTATTGATGTCTTCTACAGGCATCGATACACCGGAACTTGTTTCATTGTGTGTTAAACAGATGATTTCAGCATCTGCAGGGACAGTAATATCAGCAGGGTAGAAGCCTTTGCCGAACGCAGCTTCTTCCTTGTATGCTTCACGGCCAAGTTCGCCGGCAAACTCGTAAAAACGTTTAGAAAAAGAACCGTTAACGCAATGGAAGCTTTTTTTCTCTACACAGTTCTGAATGATACGTTCCCAAATTTCCGTTGCGGAAGCAAGAAAAAGAACTTCATAGTTGGAAGGAAGTTCCAGTAATGTTTTAAGATTATCTGAAGCCGTTTTGTAGACTTCTTCAAACTTCTTGCTGCGATGAGAAATTACACCAATCTTTTCATCCAATGCCGTGATCATATGCTGACGAACGGTTGGGTATAATTCAGATGGACCGGGGGTGAAATATATTTTATTGTTCATTTTTGTCAGTTACTAGTTGCCAGTTACTAGTTGCTAGATTCTTTCTTAACTAGTAACTGGCTTATTATTTTATTTTAAAAGTGTATTTAGAACTATTAGTTTATTGTCTAGAAACTGGAAACTAGTATCTAGTAACTATTAATAAAGCGTTCTGAAACGGATTGTTCCTGGAATTTCTTTTAATTCGTCCAGTACTTCTTTGTCGTAGATCTTAGCGATATCTGTAATTACATATCCAACCTGTTCGTTGGTTTTTAAATACTGTGCTAAAATATTGATGTTGTGTTTTGCAAACAGGTTATTGATCTTTGCCAAAATACCTGGTTGGTTTTCGTGCAGGTGCATGAAACGATGGCCTTCCTGTAATTCAGGTAACTGAATGTTCGGGAAGTTTACACTGTGTAATGTAGTACCGTTGTTGATGTAATCCGTAATTCTGTTTGGTACGAAATTCCCGATGTTTGATTGCGCTTCTTCCGTAGAACCACCAATGTGCGGTGTAAGGATTACGTTTGGTAAGCCTCGTACGTCATTGATGAATTCTTCATCGTTATTTTTCGGTTCGTATTCGTATACATCCAGACCTGCACCTAAGATTTTGCCACTCTTAAGATTTTCTGATAAGGCTTTAAGATCCGTTACAGGTCCGCGCGCCAAGTTTAAGAAAATAGAACCCTGTCTCATTTCATTAAATTCTTTCGCGCCAAACATGCCTTTATTGCTTGCTCTACCGTCAACGTGTAATGAAACAACATCTACGGTATTTAATAATTCTTTCAGAGAGCTGCATTTCTTTGCATTACCAAGAGAGAGTCTTTCAACGATATCATAATAATACACAACCATACCAAGTGATTCCGCGATGACAGAAAGCTGGGAACCAATATTGCCATAACCAACAAGACCTAATTTTTTACCTCTGATCTCAAAAGAGTTCTTAGCGGATTTGTCCCACTTACCAGCGTGCATCTGCATACTTTTCTCAAGTGTACGTCGGTAAAGCATGATGATCTCGCCAATAGCCAATTCAACCACGCTGCGTGTGTTGCTGAATGGTGCGTTGAATACTGCAACACCTTTCATTTGTGCTGCTTTTAAATCAATCTGGTTTGTGCCGATACAGAACGCACCGATTGCGATAAGTTTTGGAGCGTGCTCCAAAACTTTTGCTGTGATCGTTGTTTTAGAACGGATACCAATGATGGAAACGTCTTTGATTTTTTCGATCAATTCATCTTCCTCTAATGCACTTGCAATTACTTCAACGGTATATCCTTCTTCGCTGAATAATTTGAAAGCATCTGTGTGAATGTTTTCCAGCAACAAAACTTTGATGCGGTTCTTCGGATAAGAGATCGTCATCGGAAGTTTTTCCTGAAATAATATTTCGTCGAAGCTAGGCGCAATGCTGTCTGCTTTTGCAGTAACAGCAGCGCGGCTTACGTTTTCGGTGAATGCATAGAATTTAGAAGCAAGACCCGCACCTCTGATTTCGTAGTCCGTATAACCATCGCCGATCACGTGTACATCACCGGTTAAGCCAAGCTTCTCCATTAATTTGATCTTGCCTTTATCCTGGCTGAGCGGGTTGTTCGCGTCACAACCAATGATGTTGCCATCATTGTCGAACGTGAACGTATTTGCCATTACATGCTCTTCCTTAATACCGAATTCTGTTACGATCGGCAGAATGAATTCTTTAAAACCGGAAGAAACAATATAGATCTGGTCAGCGTAATCGCGGAAGAAATGCTTGTTACGTTTTACAGATTTAGAAACTTTAGAACGTAATAAATCAATCAACGGAGCAAGGTGCGATCTGTTGGCTTTAACCAGTTGTAATCTCTTAACAAGATTTTCACTGAAGGACCCTTTGCCTTCCATACCAAGATTTGTAAGGTCGATTATTTGCTGAATAATCTGCTGTTGATTTGGATTACCTGCTAATGAAATTGTAGCCAATTCATCTAACGCTTCAACTTGAGTAAATGTACTGTCAAAGTCAATGACGAAATACGGAACCTTCTCGATTGTTTCCATGCAATTGTGTATGCTTAAATTGTTCTTGTAATCACTATAGCCCTTCTCTCCAATGTCATTCAACGCTTTAGATAAGGAGGTGCAAATTTCCGCATTTTTTATCTAAAAACGAAGTTTTTGAGGGAAACACTTCGTGGCATGTTTTAATAAAGGTATTGCTTAAATAGCTTTTAAAAAGGCCTTTTACATCGAAATAGCCAACTAATAACCTGTCTGCAACTAATGGATTAATACTTAAAAGGATTGGAAAGGTGTTTATAGTGGATAACTTCAGCGCTAATTTGTGTGTATAAACGTTAGATGTTATGGATAAACTGTTGGTTTTAGGTGAACAAGCATGTGAATAACTGAAAGATGAATGTTTTTCGCTTTAAAAGCTGTCTTTAAAATGAATGGTATTGTGGATAATGTGTGGGATAAAAGGTTGAAAACTGGTTTATATATGTGTGAATTGATGTATGGTTGTGTGGGTAAAGCACTAAAATAGATTTGTAGATTTTAATCGGATGAATCGAATTCGTGAACGAGGTAAGAGTATGTTTTTAATAGATTCATTTTTCTGTATATTAATTAACGATTCAATACTTAAATCACTCAATCATGAAAAAAATAATTACACTGCTGTTTTCGATTATGGCTATACAACCACTTGTACAGGCCCAACAGCAAGCGAGTTGCTGTGCTGTTTCAAAAACAAGTCATACGGGCATGTCTGTATTCAGTTCAGACGCTGCTTTCCGCAGATCGCATAAATCACCAAAAGCATTTACCTATACGGATGCCAAAGGAAGTATGATCCAGTTTGATGCTCCTGATGGAAAGAAGGCCAATGCCTATATGGTAAAAGCTTCATCGCCCAGTACCAAATATGTGTTCCTGATCCACGAATGGTGGGGCCTGAACGATTACATTAAAAAAGATGCAGATAAATTATATGCGGACCTGGGCGGTAACGTAAACATCATGGCGCTCGATCTATACGATGGTAAAGTAACAGCCAACCGCGACTCCGCCGCGGCCTACATGGGTGCTGCAAGTGCTACACGCATCGGGTCTATTTTAAATGGTGCATTTATGTTTGCAGGTGATAAAGCAGAAATTATATCCATGGGCTGGTGCTTTGGCGGCGGCTGGGCGCTGCAGTCCTCTATTCTTGCGGGCAATAAGAGCAAAGGCACCATCATGTATTACGGCATGACGGAAAAAGATCCGGTGAAACTGGCCGGACTGAAAGGTGATGTGCTTGGGATCTTTGGTTCAAAAGATAAGTGGATCAACCCGGAGATGGTTGCTGCATTTGATAAAGACCTGACTGCTGCCGGGAAAAAACATACAATAAAAAGTTTTGACGCGGATCACGCATTCGCCAATCCAAGCAATCCGCAATTTAACAAAGCGTATACCGAAGAAGCGTGGGGCATGAGTGTGGCGTTTATTAAAAAGGCGTTTGGTTTGTAATTATGAATGCAGTCAAAGACTGCGGAATGATTGACACCAGTCCACGCTGCGCTAAGACTGGCGACAGATAGGGCTCATAAATGTGACGGCAATGAAACGCGCCCCATTTAAAGAAAGGTTACGCTTCATTGCTGTTTGGCTTTAGCCAACGGTTATAAATAAAAAAGCTCCGGGGGTAAACTCCGGAGCTTTTCATTTATTTCGCCGCGGCGAATCATGATTTATAATTATGATTACGCCAATTTCAAATCACTAATAAGCGTCTGAATCTTCGTATCTAATTTTTTATCTACCGCTGCGAATTCTGCTCTTGATGCCAACGGTTCGTTAACACTGAAATAGAATTTGATCTTCGGTTCTGTACCGGATGGGCGCGCAGATACTAATGTGCCGTCTGCCGTTTTGAACTGTAATACATTTTCCTGCGGCAATTCAATTTTCTTTGTAGTACCGTTGATAATGTTTGTTGCAAGCTGACTATCGTAATCGAACATCCATTCAACCGGAGAACCGCTTAATGTTTTAGGAGGCGTAGCACGAAGCTCTTTCATCATGGTCTGGATTTCTTCCGCGCCGGATTTGCCTTTTTTTGTCAGGGAGATGAGGTGTTCTTTGTAGAAGCCATATTCCACGTACATATCCAGCAGCATGTCGTATAAGGATTTGCCCTGATCTTTCGCATACGCAACCATTTCAGCAATGAACGCACATGATGCGATCGCATCTTTATCGCGTACGCTGTCGCCAATCAGGTACCCGTAGCTCTCTTCGCCACCGGCAATGAATTGTTCCTTGCCTTCAAGCTCTTTTATTTTAGCGGCAATGTATTTGAAACCGGTTAAGGTATTGTAATACTTCACGCCAAATTTGTTCGCGATCTTTTCGATCAGATCCGTTGTTACAATGGTCTTAACAATGAATTCTTTTCCGGTGATTTTATTCGCATTCTTCCAGGCCTGCAGCATATACAGGATCAGTAAACTACCTGTCTGGTTACCGTTTAACAACTGGAATTCATTCTTATCATTTTTAATGGCAATGCCTACGCGATCCGCATCCGGATCGGTTGCCATTACAAGGTCTGCGTTCCATTCGGTTGCCTGTTTCACAGCTAAGCTTAAAGCATCTTTTTCTTCCGGGTTTGGATATACTACGGTAGGGAAGTTGCCATCCGGAACAGCCTGTTCCTGCACTACGCGTACATTTTCAAAACCAAAACGTTTTAAAATCTCAGGAACCAGCACAATGCCTGTACCGTGGATGGGTGTATAAACGATTTTCATGTCCTTCTGACGTTTGATGGCGTCAGGTGAAACAGTAAGCTTTACAATTTCATTCAGATAAGCATTATCAACTTCTTCACCGATCTCTGTAATCAATGATTGGTCCGCATTAAAGTTTACATCGTCGATGCTGGAGATCTTCTGAACTTCTGTTATAATGTTTTTATCGTGCGGAGCAATTACCTGTGCCCCATCGTTCCAATAGGCTTTGTAACCATTATATTCTTTCGGGTTGTGTGAAGCGGTAAGCACTACACCTGTCTGGCAACCGAAATGACGGATAGCGAACGAAAGTTCCGGTGTAGAACGCAGTGCTTTAAAGAAATATACCTGAATGCCGTTTGCTGCAAAAACTTCTGCCGTAGTACGGGCAAAAAAGTCTGAATTGTTTCTGCTGTCGTGTGCGATGGCTGCTTTTAACGGTTGGCCGGGAAAATTCTTTTTTAAGTAATTACACAAACCTTGTGTTGCAGCCCCTATCGTATATTTGTTCATTCTGTTTGAACCAACACCCATAAGGCCTCGCAAACCACCTGTACCAAATTCAAGATCTTTATAGAAACATTCAATCAATTCGTCTTCTTTGCCCGCATCTACTAAAGATTGAATTTCTTTTTTTGTATCTGCATCATAACTGCCGCTCAGCCATGTCTGGATTTTTTTCTTGGTTGCAACGTCTGCTTTTGGCAATTGTGTACTGATTTCGCTCATAACAATAAAATAAATAATAAATGGTACTAAAACTTCTACAATATAAATCGAATTATTATACGGTATTATTAAAATAACGTTTTTAGCGGACTTTTGAAAAAAAAAATCCACAAGGTTTCAAAAAAAGCAGGGATTCCCTTACCTTGGGACAAATTCTACACGCGATACCAATGGATTTAAAACAATTAAATAAAGATTTAGAAGCTATTGTTCTTAAAAAGAACGAATTGAATGCACTTACTTACGATCATAAAGATTATGATGATGTGGAGGAAGAATTGCACGATATGGAAGACGATTTTCTGGATGCATATGGCGATGAACTGGAAGAAGTTCTTGATCAGGTGCATGTAAAAATTGATGCTGATAATGATGTATTGCTTCCGATCGCTTATGTAGGGGCATATTACAAACCGGTATCAAAAAATGCCGATGGAAGTCAGCTGTTTGAAATTGCAGCCGACCAGGGCGTATTGGTTGAAAGCGGAAAATTTAAAAATACAGATACCCGATTGATCTTTTTGCCGAATCCGGTACGGTTGATTTTAACAACAGGTAAAGATAAAAAAGTTGTAGTATGGGGAGAAGGTCAGTAACCCACCTGCTGTAACATGTTTAAAAGCCCTGCGAAAAAATTCCGCAGGGCTTACTTTTTGCCGGGTCATGAGATTGGTTCTTCGTTTGACATACCCCATTGAAATCTTTCGGCGTGCTTTTTTCTGAATTCCGTAGACAGTTGTAGTTGTTGTCCCTGTCGTTCTGAGAATAATTTTTCCCAACATATCTCCCCTTCAAATTTCTCTATAAATGCTTCTGAAAGTATTTGGCACGAACTTATTAGCTGCCAGATTACTTTATCTGCGTGTTTTTCTATAAATGTTTCTGAAAGTATTTGATAAGAACTTATTGAAGGCCAGTATACTTTATTTTCGTGCTCTTCTATAAAAGCTTCCGTTAAGCCAGTTGAACGACTTTTTGCAATCCAATCAATTTCTATTTTTTTCATATTTAACTTTTTTGTTTTGCTGCTTCAGAATACTTTTCTGATCAGGTATAAAAAAATATAATTTTTCAGGCTGACATTATCAAACCATATCTTCAAAAAAATATCTTAAATAATCGTTTTAAGGGTTGCCCTGGTAATAAAACGCTTTTAATCGGAAAAAAAGTTATTTTTTTTAATTCCGGATACAACAAAATTCATTTACGGTGTATAATATATGTGTTTGGTCAGGTGGCGGTGCACAGTCAACAGGTCGGACACAAATAGTAAAAAATAACAGATTATAAATGATGAAAAAAAACAAACGAATGTGATTACATGCTTTGAAGCCTGGACATCAATGATTGACCCAACAAATGGTATTGAGGATATTTATTTTCTATACCGTTCCGTTAATGAAATAACTGAATACGGAGGCATTCAAACAAAAACAAATGGAACAAAGTGGTTTGTCAGGTGCGATTATATTCATGATGATGTATTGATGCTTGCATCAAAAAAGGCGTATAATGCTTTCCTTAAACTTTTAAACAGAAATTTTGGCAGGGAAGGTATGGGGGTAATAGCGACGTACGAGAGTGAATAATAAAAAGAGGTACATCATGTACCTCTTTTTATTATTATTGATTTTTTAAAATTAGATAGGTGTCCTTTTAAAGCTCTGAATTCAATGTCAGTAACCGACCTTCTCTTTTACGTCTGCATATACCTTACTTCCTATAGCCCAGGCTTTTTCGGCACCTGCTTTTAATTTCGCATCTATTTCGTGGGTGTTGTTCATATAGTAGTTAAACAACTCACGCTGCCTGGCATATTTATTCCACAATACATCAAACAGCGCCTGTTTGGCGTGGCCGTAGCCAAAACCACCTGCCTCATATTTAGCACGTATGTCTGCGATCTGATCTTCATTGGCTACCAGCGCATAGATTTTATATACGTTACAGGTATCCGGATCTTTTGGTTCATCCAGGCCCTTGCTGTCTGTTACAATTGTTTTTACAACTTTCAGCAATTCTTTTTCAGGAAGAAAAATATCAATGTAGTTGTTGTATGACTTACTCATTTTCTGTCCGTCGATACCCGGTATGGTCATGATGTTTTCATCCACTTTCACTTTTGGCAGTATAAATGTTTCACCGTACTGGTTATTAAATGCGGTGGCAATATCACGTGTAATTTCAAGGTGTTGGATCTGATCTTTACCAACAGGAACAATATCTGCATTGTACATCAATATGTCAGCGGCCATCAATACCGGATACACAAACAGGCCTGCATTTACATCGGATAATCTGTTTGATTTATCTTTGAAGGAGTGTGCGTTGGCCAGCATCGGATAGGGCGTGAAGCAGTTTAATATCCAGGTAAGCTCACACACCTGCGGAATATCGGATTGTTTGTAGAAGATGTGTTTATCTGTATCAAAACCAAATGCCAGCCAGGCAGCAGCAACCGCGTATGTGTTTTGCTTGCGCAATGCACCATCTTTTAAACTCGTTAATGTGTGCAGGTCAGCAATGAAAAATAATGATTCGTTGCCTGGTGTATTGGAAAGTTCAATAGCAGGTAAGATTGCACCTAATACATTTCCTAAATGAGGTCTGCCGCTGCTTTGTATGCCTGTTAATATTCTGGCCATGGTATGATTAAATTAGTTAACAAAGGTATGCTTTTTGAGTATGAAGTACAAAGTACAGAGTACTAAGTACTAAAATAATACGAATGCATATACTATTATTTTTAACACGGTAATAATAGACATCGTTTCATGCACACACTTAATACTTTGTACTCTGTACTAAGTACTCAGTACCCAAACACTTCCCTTGGAAAGCCCGGCCTGGAATGTTATATTTGACTATTAACGTTTACTTCATGAAATTTATCAATACCATAACCGTACTTCTTTTCAGTCTGCTGGTTTCAATTTGTACGCATGCACAAAATCACAAAGAAATAGGGCATTTAGAATTTTCGGATACGCTCTATAATTTTGGTCCTGTAAACGAATCACAAGGTGTATTGTCGCATAAGTTTTCATTTGTAAATCTTGGTCCGGAATATTTTGTGATCGAAGATGTTAATCCATCCTGCGGCTGCATTACACCGGATTATCCGACGGATACCATTCATGCAGGAGAAAAAGGTGAAGTTGTCATCTATGTAGATCTGGTGAATCACCCGGGCGTTTTTAAACAAAAAGTTGTCATAAAAGGAAATGCTTCCAAAGAGCCGATTAATTTATATGTAAGTGGTTATGTAACGCCTTCGCCCCAGCCGTTAGCGGATTGGGAACGTACGTCTTCCTTTAAATATAATACCATTTACCTGCAAAAGAACTACGCGAATTTTGGTGTGGTTTCAAATAAAAGCATTGTAAGTATGGAGATACCGGTATATAACTCGGGTACACAATCTGTAAATATACAACTGGATAAACTGAAACTTCCTTCGTATGCAAAAGTGAATTTGCTGCCGGTTAAAATTGAATCGAACCAGCGTGGTGTACTGAAAATATTCTTTAATCCGAAAGAAGCCGGCATGCTGGGCTATTTTGCCGGGCAGGTGGAAGTAGTATTTCTTTCCGGTTCAACAGTTACAAAAGTTCCGGTAGTAGTAACGGCAACAATTAAAGAAGTATTTACTCCTGCAGAACAGGCTTCGGTTGTTGGTCCCAGAATACAACTGGATAAAGGAGAAATTGATTTCGGAACGATAAAAACGGACGATAAACACACACGCGATATCACTGTGGTGAACATTGGTAAAAGTGACCTGCTGTTAAATTCTATACGCACGTCTTGTTCCTGTGTAGAAGCATTTGCAGATAAAACTATATTAAAGCCGGGGGCATCAACAGTAATTAAAGTTGTATTTGATACACAAGACCGTACCGGCGCAGAAAATAAGATTGTAAGTGTGTTTACCAACGATGCAGCCAATTCCATTGTTACCGTTAAGGTAAGGGCTGTTGTTACAGAAGATGTGCCTGCTCCTGCTGGCGGACAATAATACCCATTGCAGGTGCCTGGAATTTACGGTATAATTAAACCCATTTTTTAATTTAACGTAAGAGGAGAGTAGTATAACTAAAAGCAACATAATTACAACAAGAATTATTATGTCTGTTTTATTCGTTCTGTTGATATTTGTTAAAGGAACGTTTTAAACAAAAGTTATTTATTTCAATTAAATCAGCAGAGTTTTGAATTACTACCAACAACGCGCAGCACTTTTAGAGCATGCCACTCAGGTTGAATACGGTCTTATCGTTATCGGAGGCGGGGTAACAGGCTGTGGTATCGCATTGGATGCACAGTCCAGAGGCATTCCAACCTTATTGATTGAGATGCATGATATTGCTTCGGGTACATCTTCACGTTCTACCAAACTGATCCATGGCGGACTTCGCTACCTGAAGCAGCTGGAATTCGGATTGGTAAAAGAGACGGGTAGAGAGCGCGCTGTTGTACATCACCTGGCACCGCATATCACTATTCCTGAACCTATGTTATTGCCAATTATCAAAGGCGGTTCTATGCCTAAATGGATGGCTTCAATGGGTACATTAATCTACGATTTTTTAGCTGGTGTTAAGAAAAGCGAGCGCAGGAAAGTACTCAATAAAGCAGATACACTTGCTGCAGAGCCCTTATTATCGGGTTTAAATGTTACCGGCGGTATACGCTACTATGAATACCGGACCGATGATGCCCGTTTGACTATGGCGCTTGCATGTACCGCAAAAGCGCAGGGTACAACGGTATTGACCTATACAAAAGTAGTGAAACTGATGTACCAGGCAGGAGAGATCATTGGTGTAAAAGTAATTGACCGTTTTACAGATAAAGAATATATTTTAAAATCGGAAGAAGTGATCAATGCTGCCGGCCCCTGGGTCGACAGCATTGATGAGCAGGATGCGGATATCCGTAAAAATAAACTGGTACTTACAAAGGGCGTACACATTGTAGTGGATTTTAAAAAGTTTCCGATTCAGCAGGCCGTTTATTTTGATGTGGGAGACGGGCGTATGGTGTTTGCTATTCCAAGAGAAAAGAAAACGTACATCGGTACAACAGATACTAAATACACCGGAGATTATAAAGAGCCGGGGATTGAAGAGGCAGATAAAACCTATTTGATCGGATGTATCCGGACAGCGTTTCCGGGTGTAACCTTGACGGTTGCTGATATAGAAAGTTATTGGTCGGGCTTACGTCCGCTGATCCGTCAGCGCGACAGTAAATCGCCTTCGGCTATTTCAAGAAAAGATGAAGTCTTTCAAAGCGCAACCGGTCTGTTAAGTATTGCCGGGGGGAAACTTACCGGCTATCGTAAAATGGCGGAACGTATTGTCGATATTGTTGCCGAACGCTTAAAACTTGCTTATGATATTGATACGTGCCAGACAGAGTTTCATTTATTAAGCGGCGGCGATATTGCTAAGCACGGCGGGCTAGACACATTTATTGCTGAGATGCTGCCTGTATTGAAAGCATTTGGTTTGGATACCAATACGGCAGCACGTATGATCCGCTTGTATGGAAGTAATATTCATTTGTATGAAGCCGAATTAAAACACATAGATGAAAGGCTGGCTTCCATCAATCTTCCGGATTGGCAGAAAGCACAATTACAGTACACGATCAAACATGAGTTTGTTTGTAAACCTGCAGATTTTATTGTCCGCCGTACGGCAGACTTTTATTTCAGACGTGCTGAAGCCGAGCAGTATGCCTCGGAACTTATTAAAGCAATGCAGCTGCTGCTTGGCTGGACAGACCAGGAGTATGCGCTGTACAACGAAGAATGGCTGTTATTTCTCAAAAAATAAATCTGGATAATCGGTAATAATTCCGTCAACACCTAAGCTAATAAGGGTTTCAATTTCTTCTTTTGTATTTACCGTCCAGGGAATAACGCGCATACCCAGTTTGTGCGCAGCGTCTATATCTTTTTTGGATACAAGAGTAACGTCCGGGCTATATACAGCAGGAGTGAAGGATAATTTTTCGAGTTGTTTTTTTAATGTTCCTTTCGTTTCTACCAGATAGGATAATTTTATATCCGGATACTGACTGTGCATATACTCTAAGGCACGTACATCAAATGACTGAAGAGTGAAGCGGTCTGTGATATGTGCTTTTTTTATTTCAGCAACAACAAGATCACAGAATAAGGCAATGTTCGGATGGTCAATGTTGTCGCCTTCAACGGTAGATTTTATTTCACCGTTATACTGAATTTTAGCGCTGAGTTTTTCAGCTGTTTCTATTAATTCTCTGAATAGCGGCTTAACCGCCGGTACTTTTTTCTGACTTTTAAAACGCGGATGTGTTTTCATACCGACATCAATTTCTTTTATATCTGCATAATTCATCGCATATAAATTGAAATTTTTCTCATTCGCTTCAGTAACATCTTCGCCGTCTACCATCATGGTTATTTCATGATGAAAAAAAGTATCATGCGATACAACCACTCGGTTATCTTTTGATATAACCAAATCAAACTCCAGCGTTGTTACGCCCAGTAATAAGGCTTTGGTGAAAGCAGCGATCGTATTTTCCGGTAACAAGCCACGGCAGCCCCTGTGGCCCTGTATGTCAAAAGAAGCGGGTACCTGAATCATTTGTACTAGTAATCAGTGGTCAGTAAATAGTAAGCAGTATGTGTTGTATTCGTACGTGTACGGTTTTTAGTTGTTGCTATTTCAAGTATAATAAAAAAAGCGGAAAGCTTAAAGCAGAATGCCTAAAGCAGAAAGCTAATGAATGCCATGAATAATAAAAGATTAAGAAAATTTCTAAAATAGAATATTTTGCGTTAGGCATTAAGCTTTTAGCCTTAGGCCTTATAAAAAATAAACCCGGAGCAAGTGGCGGGGGGCCAACTAAACTCCGGGATCTTTCAACCAGCTATGGAATCTTAAATGTTTTTTATATTTTCAGAGGGATCGTATAAATCTGCTATGTAAATATAAGAACGATTTTATCCTTAAGCATTACAAAGATAATGTATACAATTGTTAATTCCAATGCACGTTTCGAATTATTTTAATAATTTATTTTTTTGGTTTTTTAGGAGCAATCGGTTTGCTTGGTTTAGCCTTTGGTTTATTTTTTCCTAAACGTATTTCTTTGGAAGGCTTGGCTTTAACTGATTTACCCGGCTTGTAGGCAGTTTGTTTCGCATCGCCTTTCAAATCACGTTTCTTTTCATGGAACGCACCTTTGTATGTGGGATCCTCTTTTTTCTTATAAAAGTCCAACTCACGTGCGAACTCCTGGCTTTCCTCGAAACCTGTTTCCGTAATTTCTACCGCGGCAGGTAGCTCTTCTACCGGAATCTGCATACGGATAATCTTTTCGATCTTTTCAATGTGATACATTTCTGCTTCCGTAGCAAATGTGATCGCAACGCCTGTATGATTAGCTCTGCCTGTACGCCCGATGCGGTGTATGTAATCGTCGTAAATGATCGGTACATCAAAATTGATCACATGGCTTACTTCATGCACATCAATACCTCTGGCTGCCACATCGGTAGCAACGAGTATTTTGATGGTGCCGTCTTTAAAATCATCCATTGCATTGATGCGGCTGTTCTGATCTTTGTTTGCATGAATGATGCGGCAGGTATTGGTTGTTTTACGGATAATGAATTTATATATATCGTCTGCTGATTTTTTCGTTCGTACAAAAATAATGGCACGGGTTACGGATTCATCTTTTCGAATTAAATATTCTAATAAATGAATTTTAGTTTTAAAGTTGGGTACTTTGTACAACTTCTGACTGATGAGTGTAGCTGGTGTCGCCTGCGGTGTAACCTCGATCTTCATTGGATATTCCAGAAACTCTTCGGTTAAACGTTCCACACGCTCAGACATGGTTGCCGAGAAAAGCAGGTTCTGTCTTTTCCGCGGAATAACTTCGAGCATCTTGCGCAGCTGCGGCATAAATCCCATGTCCATCATTTTATCGGCTTCATCCAGCACCATTGTTTTTACTTCCTTCAACACAATTTCTTCTTCCAGATACAGATCCAGAAAACGGCCTGGGGTAGCAACAATAATATCAACGCCTTTTTGTAAGTGTTCTTTTTGAAGTTTAGGACCTATGCCGCCATAGAGTGCAACAATGCGTAAGTCTGTATATTTTGCCAGCTGTTTCATGGCAATTTCAATCTGCATCACCAGCTCGCGGGTTGGTCCGAAAATTACCGCTCTTGGATTATGTCCCTGTGCATATTTGATTTTCATCAGAATGGGCAGGGCATAGGCAGCCGTTTTACCGGTACCGGTTTGTGCCACACCGATGATGTCGTGGCCCGCCAGAATCTGCGGTATTGCTTTAGACTGAATTTCAGTAGGTTCAGTATAACCAGCTTCTTCAATAGCATTGAGAAGTTGTCTGTTTAATTTAAGTTCTTCGAAATTCAAGGGGTGTGTCAATTATGAATTATAAATTATGAATTAAGATCCGCCGCGGCGGAATAAATTATTTAGTGTAATGTCGATTTTCCTTAATCAGATCAGCATGCGAGGATTGGGTTAATGGTTTATGTTGAAACCACAATAACATCACCGAAGTGTACAGTAGATTTAGTAAATTGGACCCAAATTTAGATTATAAGATATGGGCAGTATTAAAATAAGTAATGCAAATATAGTAAATGAAGGTCAGATCTTTCAGGCAGATATATGGATTGAGGAGGGATTGATTAAGCAGATCGGCAAAATCACCGCTATTGCAGACCAAACGATAGATGCGTCAGGCAAATATTTATTTCCCGGTGTAATAGATGACCAGGTACATTTCAGAGAACCAGGACTTACACATAAGGCAACGATTTATACAGAAGCCAAAGCAGCGGTTGCCGGAGGTGTTACAAGCTATATGGAAATGCCCAACACAAAACCTGCTGCCGTTACGCAGGAATTACTGGAGCAGAAATATGAAATAGCTGCGAAAACGAGTCTGGCGAATTACTCATTTTTTATGGGTACCACCAACAGCAATATTAATGAGCTGTTGAAAACAAATCCGGCAACTGTATGCGGAATTAAGATTTTTATGGGTTCATCAACGGGTGATATGCTGGTTGATAATTCGGCTATGCTGGATGAAATTTTTTCTCAGGTAAAGATGCTGATTGCGATACACGCAGAAGAAGACCCGATTGTTAAAGCAAATACAGAAAAGTACAAAGCACTGTATGGCGATAAACTGAATGCAACACATCATCACCTGATCCGCAGCGAAGAGGCCTGTTACGCATCCTCTTCCAAGGCTGTGGCGCTGGCGAAAAAACATGGTACACGGTTACATATTCTGCATATATCAACGGCCAAAGAACTGGATCTGTTTACCAATACCATTCCGTTGGAAGAAAAGAAAATTACAGCGGAAGCATGTATTCATCATTTATGGTTTTCAAATGAAGATTATGCAACGAAGGGGAATTATATCAAATGGAACCCGGCGGTGAAAACTGTTGCTGACCGGGAAGCGATCTGGCAGGCGGTGCTGGATAACCGTATTGACGTGATTGCAACGGATCATGCGCCGCATACGATAGAAGAAAAAGAATTGCCGTATATAGACGCTCCATCCGGCGGGCCGCTGGTGCAGCACAGCCTGGTTGCGATGCTGGAAAAATATCATCAGGGAAAAATTTCGCTTGAACGTATCGCTGAAAAGATGTCGCACAACGTTGCGAAACTATTTCAGATTGAAAAAAGAGGCTTTATCCGCGAAGGATATTATGCCGATTTTGCTTTGGTAGATTTAAATAAACCGTGGATGGTTGAAAAAAAGAATATTATTTCGAAATGTGGCTGGTCACCATTTGAGGGCTATATTTTCAAATCCACCGTAACAGACACCTTTGTTTCAGGAAATTGGGTGTTTCATGAAGGTACATTCAACGAAGAGGTGAAAGGTTCCAGGCTGACGTTTCAAAGATAAATTATTCACAAGGCTTGTAATTCTATTTACAAAGTATTAGTTTTGCAGACCTAAAAACAAACACTGTTTCAGGAACACGGTAGATGTAGCTCAGCTGGTTAGAGCATCGGTTTGTGGTACCGAGGGTCGTGGGTTCGAACCCCATCATTTACCCCAAAGGTCTTTTGAGAAATCAGAAGACCTTTTCTTTTTTATAAGCCAATGTTTTTTCTTTATAAAGAAATTCCAAATCACAAAAAACAAATTCCAAAACGGATGTTACATACAGAATTGTACATTTATGTATTTCGTACTATTTCAATAATTATTAATGGCTGTCAAATTAAATTCTCTCTGTCTGGAATTTGTTTTTTTGTGATTTGGAATGTAGCTATTGTAGTTTAGCTGCTTCTTCAATATCCTCTTTAATAAATTCCCAATAGTTCCCTTTTAAACACACAGGGTCAAAATCAAGATCAGCTTTTGTAAAATTTACAATGTTTTGTTGAATCAGTGATTTGTCGTGTGTATATAAATAACGTTGTTCGTGTAAATGGATCATGCCTTTAATCGTATGCTGATTCAGTAGTGCATGCAGATCCCAGAAGTCTTTTTTTCTGCCGCCCCTCTGTATAACATCAATCTTCATGGCAATAATCTCTTCTATACTGGCCATTCGCAGGCCATCTGCTTCAACTGTATTCTGAAAAAAAGGATCCATCGAATAGTATACATCCAGCTTAACAGCATGTTCCAGATCTGTTCCAATCAGATAAGACTTTCCCATTCCTTTTTTATTGCCAAAGTCACCATGTACGAAACGGAATGTATTTATCAGAAATTTTTCAATACGTTCAAAATCTACAGAACTATATTCAGCATCTGTAAAAAGGTCAATATCTATTGACATTCTATGCCCTATGTGCAGGCTTAAAGCTGTTCCACCAACAAGGCGGAAATCTTTAAACTCATCAGCCTGCATGAGTTTAAAGAGGCAATCCTGTAACAGGCTAGTTACTGTATTCCAATAAAGCATTATTTATGATCAGTCATTAATGGTAAACTGTTGCCAGTGATTTCTGTGCTGCCGGTTACTGCTTTTATTTTATTTTTTCCATAAAATTTTAAAAGTTCACCTTTTTCTTCATCATTTCCCCGTTCAAATACTCGTTTAATAACTGCTTGATACTGATTTTGCCAATCAATTTTAGCAATATCGGTATCCCAAAAAAGTATTTTCCGGATAATGTTGAAGTCGGGATGATGTTGCCGGTTATTTTTTTTCTTCTCTGTTTCTATTTCATAATACGCCTGAAGAATGTGCATGGTCCCTTCCTCTAACCCGAATGCCTTGTCAATTTTTAAAGACAATGCAGCCGTCATTCCACGTTTACCTTTTGTGATATCATTAAGCGTTTGGGGATATTCGTTCAGGGAAAGTGCAAACGGACCTTTTTTTAGATTGCGTTTTTTTAACTCACGCTCCAATATTGCTCCCGGATGAATACCTTTATATTTTTCAAATGAAATTTTCATAATTAAATATAAACATTTTTGTTTATATATTTAACATATATTTCAGCTAAAATGGTTCATTTTGTTTAAATACATGCGGTTTTAAGGGTTGAAACAAGGTGACGAGGGTTCGAATGCGGTTTTAAGGGTTGAAACAAGGTGACGAGGGTTCGAACCCCCATCATTTACCCTAAAGGTCTTTTGAGAAATCAGAAGACCTTTTCTATTTTATAAGCTAAAAACAAAACGCTATAGCTTGATGAATTTTTACTTATATAAACATTTCAACACAAAGCTAAATAGATTATAAATACTTCCGTTTTTAGGGTTGAGCTTTAAAAAGTAAAAAGTACCATTGAATCCATGTTGCCCACCATTAGAATCATCTGAGGTTCTGTATTATTGTATTGTCATGAGGAAGCAATTGAACGTTTCTAAAAAGACAGAATTTGTTTCAAACGTAAACCCGTATCACTTATGAATGCTATGATACAACGCCTTTGGGCACTTGTCCGGTTAAGATGCCCGAAATGTTACCAGGAAAAGATGTTTACCTATAACAATATGTATAGCTGGAGAAAATCGGATGTGATGCCCGTTACCTGTAAATGCTGCGGACAGCCTTTTACACCTGAACCCGGATTTTATTATGGAGCGATGTATATGAGTTATGCCTTGTATGCAGCACTGTTTATTCCTGCATTTATTGCTACCATATTGATGGATCTGTCTTATGAAGTGTTTTACATTTCATTTGTGTGCATTGCATTGCTGGTTTCTCCCTATATTTTCCGGTTGTCAAGAGCGGTATATCTGTACTTTTTTGTAGACCATGAAGAAATACATACTAAAATTGTACTCACAAAACAGCCGTTTGCCGGCCAGAAATAAAAAGCAGCAAGAGCTTCTGTAAGCATGCCCGCATGCTTACAGAAGCTGTAATTTAAATGTTGTAATCAATATTCAGAAGGCTGAAAAACGTTTCTTCTTCAAATTCCTTTACTGCGCCGGGCTGCAGGTCGTGCAGTAACATATTTTCAATGGAAACCCGTATCAGACGCAGGCAACGGTGGTTCACAGCCAGTACCATTTTACGTACCTGGTGAAATTTTCCTTCTGTCAGCGTTAAAAGGAGCCAGGTATGCGGATAGTTTTCCCGTGTGTCGGCCGCATAGGAGTAAATAGCTTTTGCATCTGTTACAATGGATGCTTCACATGGAGAGGATATGTAATTTCCGCCTCCTTTAACACGTATTGAAATACCTGTTTGCAACTGCTTAAGAGTTTCTTCTGAAACCTTATTTTTAACAAGAACCAGATACGTTCGGGTATGTTTTTTTGTTCCCTGAAAAAGCAGCCGTGTAACTTTTTTATTGGTGGTTAAAATTAATAAACCTTCCGATTCATTATCCAGCCTGCCAACGGCGTGTGTGCCTTCCGGAAACGTAAAATCCAGATTCCCGAGTAGATTAACAGCGTCCGAGCTGATAAATTGCGAAACCATATTGAATGGTTTATTAATGATAAAATAGCGGTTTTTAACACACATTACAGGACTTTTTATGCGATTAAATATACATATAAAGCGCCTTTTTAAACAAATATCGAAGAAAAGCATCTTTCAGCACAATGTGTAAAAGCATCCTGCGGAATACGCTTGTTCTGTTTTAAACTTATTGTATATTTAGATTTGAAATGGCTCTGTATCTGCAGCTTTTAATTCCGGCATTGCAGGGTAATTATTTTAGTATAGACTTTTACTATATGAATTGGTATTTAGAAGCATTGAAAAAATATGCTGAATTTTCAGGAAGAGCAACCAGGCAGGAATACTGGATGTTTGTATTGTTTAATTTTGTTTTTTCTTCAGCCGCTTCTTTACTGGATGGATTTATCGGCTTAACGTATGGAGAAAATTACGGCACGTACGGATTGATTAATAGTATATACTCATTGGTTTTATTTATTCCCGGATTATCTGTAACCGTACGCAGGTTGCACGACACAACACGCTCCGGGTGGTTTATGTTGATTGCCCTCATTCCAATAATCGGCTGGATAAAGATTATTGTTGTATTGGCCAGCAGGGGAGTTGCAGGGCCTAATAAGTATGGTGCTGATCCTCAGGGAAGCAACTCAGATGCTTTTTCTTCCGTATTAGACGGAAATATATAAAATGTTTTTACACTAAATTTTTCTTAAACTTAAACAACAAAAATTATGAATTGGTATTTAGCAGTATTAAAAAAGTATGCAGCATTTAACGGCAGAGCAAGAAGAAGTGAATATTGGTATTTCTTTTTATTCAGCATGATCATTTCAGTTGTACTGACAATTCTGGATAGCGTTCTAGGATTAAGCAGTTCAGGCAATGGTGTGTTAAGCAGCATCTATTCACTGGCAGTATTAGTGCCAAGTATTGCTGTAGGTGTACGTCGTATGCATGATGTAGGTAAAAGCGGTTGGTTTATACTGATACCTATCTACAATTTAATTTTAGCTTGCACAAACGGACAGGCTGGTCCGAATGAATATGGTCCGGATCCTAAAAATGCGGAAGCACCATCGTCTTCAAGTGTTTTAGATAGCAATATTTAAAAAAGAAAGCCTCCCGGTAAATGTGCCGGGAGGGTTTTTTATTCACTTCATTTTTTAAAATAAAACACTGACATTTCCTTTTAAATAAAAAGGTGTGCCGGGTGTGAAATGAATTTCAGTTACCGGTGTTGTTTCATTTTTCAATTGAGATTCGGTTGCAAATTGTGCTTCCCGCCATTTTTGATCGAAAATATTTTCAGCACTGATACCAAACTGCATCTGCTTCCATTGATAATTTACTACCGCATCCGTAATAAAATAACCGGAAGCAATAATTGTATTGTCTTCAACCGCGGCACGTTTTCCAAGATACCGGTATCTTAAGCCTGCGCTCCAGTTACGCTGCTTTACAGACAAACCACCGGTAGAGGTTACAGGCGGTGCCAGCGGTACATAGTTTTCGCCTTCCGGCAGCTCAATGTACCTTGGTTTGGCAAGATTCAGATCTATATCCGCATACAGCCATTTCAAAACCTGATATCTCATACTCACATCAATGCCCATGCGTCTGGTGCTTCCGCTGGGTTCCAGCAAACCATCATCACCTACATATACATATTCCGATTCCAGATACATATACCAAAGGGCCGTGTTCACAAATAATTTAGCACCTATTTTCAGATTGGTGCCCAGGTCTGCAGATTTGGCTCTTGGTAAACTTGATTGGTTTGTTTTGTATACAGAAACACGTGCATCGTTTGAATGAAATCCGTAACCGCCGCTAAGGTAGAGCTGTACAGCGTTTGTAAGTTTGTAGTATATGGTTGCCTTCGGGCTTAAAATTCCCTGCCCACGGCTTGCAGAGCTCGTATCATCGATGCTGCTTTTATATGAAAACAGGAAGTAGTCATACCGAATACCCACATTGAATGTGAAACGGGTTGAAAGCAAGAGGCTTGCATCTATAAAACCGTTCATGTTATTTTCACGAACAGATCCTTTCTTTGTGTCATAGAGAAAACGCCTTTTTTCAACATGAGCAAGACCGATGTTTGTAATGTAGTCTCCGCGGTAACCAGCTCCAATATTCGTTTGTATTGTTTTCCCGGCAAGTGTATAGTTTCGTTTCAACGACGTATTATAGCCAAACATATTTCTGTTTTCATATTGATGAATTTCATCGCCATGCGTAGTATCATCTTTATAAAAGGTGAAATTTGAAAACAGCGTGAAGGTATACTTGCTCCAGAATACCTGGTTGGTCCATGTACCCAGGTTTCCTGCATCTGTTGTAAGCTGTACATTGGCATTTGAACGCGTTGTTTTACCTCCCTCTGAATCATCAATGGCACCAAACCAGCCAATGCTGCCGTTATCTATGGCCCGCTGCGGGATTTGCCCCGAAGCATCCCATCTGCTTGTAAAGGTAGAGATACTTGCCGTTAAGAAGGTATTGCGTGATAAGATGCCGTGATATTTTCCGAACACATTGAATCGGTTGAAATGCTGCGGACTTTCAAAAAAGCCTTTGGAATAGAACGCTTCTGAAGCCATGTAAGCACTGTGTTTTCGTTCAATGGTATCTTTTGCAGGCAGCAGATTTAATAAGATCATTCCTCTGCTGGTATTGAAGCGTCCGGCTTCGAGTTTGATTTTATTTTCAGGGATGAAATTTTTTGTTTGCAGCCGAACAGCTCCGGCAGTGTTAAAGTCGCCGGTGCCTGTCTGGTAACAGCCTTTGTTGAACTGAATGTTATCAACCGTTTCAGGGATTACAAAATGCAGATCCGCATAGCCTTGTCCGTGTGCATGCGAAACCATATTCACCGGCATGTTGTCTACAGATACGGCAACGTCGGTGCCATGGTCTACATCAAAGCCTCTTAAAAAAAGCTGTTCGGCTTTACCGCCTCCGGCATGCTGCGCAATAAATAAACCCGGTACCAGCCGCAACAGATCCTGCGTGGTATTTACAGGCCGCAGTTTAAAATCGATGGAACTGATGGTTGTAAAGGCCACTTCCCTGCGTGCAGCGATTGGTATCTCGGGAATTTCAACTGTCGTTTCGTTGAGCGCATAGCTTGTATAAAGTGTTTCCGAAGGATTGAGGTATATGGTATCTGTCAGTGATTCATATCCCAGTGAATAGATGCGGATATAATACGTACCTGCCGGCAATGCCGTGAATTCAAACCTCCCTTCAACATCTGTATAAGCTATCTGATTGCTTCTATTCGTAAGCTGTACATAGCTATTGAGTATGGGTATGTGATTGTGTACCTGCTCTACCTTGCCTTTAATTACACCGCTTTGGGCATGTGCAAATAGATATAGAAATTGCAGCAGCACAATAAGAATAAATTTCATATCGTGATGGATTAAGCGTTAACAATCGGATCACTCAGAATACATAGTATATCTGCTCATCCTGAAAAGGAAAAGGTATCCGTAAAAACTGAAATGGCAAACTACACCTGAGGCGGCTGCAACGGTGGACACAGCGCTCTGCTGGTAAAGGAATTCAGATACATTGAAAAATAGACGATTCTCTTATGTATACAGGTATGATAAAAAAGCATTTCGTTATCTGACTGAAAATAGAAATCAATTTTGATATCGGTTTGTATTTCTCCGGAAGGCGTGCTGCTTTCGCTGTCAGCTGTATCTGAATGTATGTGGTCCATCACATCATGTACATGCGCTTGCGTACCGGCATTATGATCATGGTCGTGAACATGTGTATGTGTATGCTGGAGATAGGCATGAATCTTCAGCGGATCGATACGATGCGCGTGCTTACTGATCGCTTCGTGCCGGTGCCAGGGATTCGGAATGTAATGCAGCAACGTGTGCACAAAAGAGGCAGAGTCTTTTAATGCCAGAACAAAAATACTGACAATGATAAGAAACGAAAGGGGGGAATACCTGTTCAATGTTACCTTATTAACTTACGTATCATTAATTTAAAATCTTAATAGTACTTAAGTAATTTTAGTTAAAAAAGGTGTATTGTCAAATTGATTACGTAATAAATATTGGCAGATCCGGAATATTCCGGATTTAATACAAGGGAAGAAGTGAAAAATTCTAATGGAAGATTAACGGATTAAACAGAATTTTATGCAGATGAAAAAATGAGAGGACGTTTATCAGGGAGCGTTAAACATTCCCTTTTTGAATTTTTTCCAGTTCTATAACATCAATTAAATCTTTTGGTCGACCGGTTTGTTTTTTTGCTTCGATCAAATGATTTAATTGTAAAAAACGTATGGTTAAATCATATAACAATGCTTCAGATGCCTGGTTATAACAATTTTCAAAAGCTTCTTGCGGAAAGCCTTTCAGATATGTCATTATATCAAGAGATAAGCCTGATTGTAATTGAATAGAAGACCAGCCTGGTACAAATTCCATTCTTTCAACGGCACTAAAATCAAGCCCTTCATTTTTTTCAAGTGCTGTACGCAGATTATTTCGATTTGCTGGCGTATCTTCAATCCAGATATCACAATCATCCGTAGTTCTGGAAAATCCATGCAAGTTCGTTGCAAAGCCTCCCACCATAATATACTTCACATTATAGTCATGAAGGTTCTTCCATAAATTAAGAATGCCTTCATCCAAAATATCCATAATGTATTATTGTTTTTTATGTGTAATAACCGCTTTCTTTAACATATTGTCAATGCGGATTAACATCATCAATTTTTCAAAGCGTTGTTCATAGATATTTAACGGACGTTTGGCTGATTTTTTTGATGTCTCCATATGCATGTATTGTTTATATAAAGATAGAAAAAAAACACATTATCTGTTAGTTCTTTTTTAGTATAAACCCGACATTAAAACCCAACGCATGGGGAATAGCCGGGTAGGGGATCGCTTCTGTTTTCAGAATGGTAAAATACTTTTTCAGAAGAACCGCTAAGGCATCGTAATCAAAACCCTTGTGGCCGCAGTCTCTGCGCGCAACTTTGTCGAGTCTGCCAATAGAACCATATAAGAATTCTTTTAATGTATACGCTTCGGTTTGTGCTTTTTCCTGTGTAATGCTTTTTATAATATGCTTGAAAAATAATACCGGACCTTTTTCATTCGGCACACTGACCAGGCAATACTGTTTTGTTTTTTTGCTTAGCTGAACAATGTAAGCTTCCAGGTCTGCTGCCGGAATGTGTTCAAGTGTTTCAAGGCATACACTCACTTCATACATGCTGTCATCTGCGCTGAAATCAGCGGGTTTTTCACAGGTGTGAAAAGAATAATCCGGATGCATGCTCCACTTTGTTTTGGCAATGTCCAGGCCGCCTTCCCAGTTGGCATCATAACCGGCATACGTAGCAGGTTTATTGCTTAAAAAATCAATCGTCTTGCCATCATAGCAGCCAAGTTCCAGCATCGAATACGAAGGCAGCTCCCAGCGTTTGATCCAGCTATTTACCCATAGATAACGTGCATAATGTAATTTGCTTCTGAAAGATTTTCCGTCAAATAACCGTTCGTTGTATGTAGCCACGTATTAGTTTATGAATTATGAATTATGAATTATGAATTATGAATTATGAATTATGAATTATGAATTATGAATTATGAATTATGAATTATGAATTATGAATTATGAATTATGAATTATGAATTATGAATTATGAATTATGAATTATGAATTATGAATTATGAATTATGAATTATGAATTATGAATTATGAATTATGAATTATGAATTATGAATTATGAATTTTTTATCTTGATGCATGTTTTCAGTCTTTACTGGTTTATTAAAGTGTAGCTAAAGACTGTTCAATGGTAAGTCTTCACCGCGGTGAATTTTAATTCGTCATTAATAATTAATAATTTTTAATTATCTCCGTTCTTTCCACAACTGCTGGAAGGATTTCGGTGCTACGTGCAGATCTTCTCTGCGTTTGCTCCAGGAGTTTTTAAAGATAAAGCTTACCATGAAATTTTTAAGTCCGGCGCCAGGGAAATTCAATAATTTCCTGTTCTTCATGGCACGTACCCAAAGCTTAAATCCAAAGCGTTCAGACTTGGCTGAAAGGCCTTCCTTAACGCTTTGATTTCTGTTCAATAACAGTAAGTTGTGAATATCAATCTTTACCGGACATACACTGGTACATGCCCCACACAAAGAACTGGCATAACTCAGGTGTTTGAATTTTTCCATGCCTTCCAGATGCGGTGTAATAACAGAGCCTATCGGCCCGCTGTAGGTACTTGCATAGGTATGTCCGCCGATGTTTCTATATACCGGGCAGATATTTAAACAGGCTCCGCAGCGTATACAGTTTAATGCCTGGCGTTTTTCGGGATCAACCATTAAGTTGGTTCTGCCATTGTCAAGCAATACTACATACATTTCTTCCGGACCGTCACTTTCGCCTTGTCTGGCGGGGCCTATAAGAACGGTATTGTAAACGGTAACCTGTTGCCCGGTTCCGCTTTGTGCCAGCATGGGCCAGAATAAACCTAAGTCTGTAAGAGAAGGAATCAGTTTTTCGATACCAACAATAGCAATATGTGTTTTCGGGAATGTAGTGGATAAGCGTGCGTTTCCTTCATTTTCAGTAATTGCAATGCCGCCTACATCCGCAATTAAAAAGTTAGCGCCCGATACACCTACTTCCGCATCCAGATACTTTTCGCGTAAGATACGGCGCGCTGTAAGCGTTAATTCCTGGGCATCTTCGGTATAGGGTATGCCTAATTTTTCTTCAAACAATTTAGAAATATCGTGGCGCGACATGTGCATGGCAGGTGTAACAATGTGATAGGGGCGTTGGCCGGCCAGTTGTACAATATATTCACCCAGATCTGTTTCAATGGATTCAATGCCGTTCTTTTCCAGATATGCATTAAAGTGAATTTCTTCCGTTGTCATGGTTTTAGATTTAACCACGCTACGTGTCTTTTTCTCTTTAAGAATTTTATGTATCTCTTTTAATGCTTCGGCTGCATCCTGTGCCCAGATTACTTTACCGCCGTTGCGGGTAAAGTTTGTTTCAAATTCAATTAAATATTTGTCCAGGTTTTCGATCACCTGTGTTTTTAAATACGAAGCACGCTGTCTTCCCAATTCATGATTATCGAATTGAGAAAACCCTTTCGCAACAGCATCGTTGTAACGGCCAATATTGAAATTGATTTTACGACGGTGTTCCGGATCAAAGGTTTTGGAGTCTGCGTCTTGTAAGAAAGTTTCAGCGCTTTTCATAGTGTTATTCGGTGCGATCTACTACTAAACGGTGGTCCATGTTGGCAAGTTGCCACGCAGTGAGAAATACAAGCTGTGTGATCTTTGCCATTTTGTCAAAACGGATTTTATCCACCGTATCGGTAGGTTTATGGTAATCGGCATGAATTCCCGAGAAATAGAAGATTACAGGAATGTTGTTCTTTGCAAAGTTATAATGATCTGAGCGATAATAAAAGCGGTTGGGGTCATCGAATGAATTATAGGTATAATCCAGTACAATTTTAGGCCCCTGCCAGCCGGTATTGGCGTTTTCGCTGAGCGTATGCAGTTCAGAAGAAAGCCTGTTATCTCCGATGATATATACATAGTTTTCATCGATCACATTGGGGTGTGCGGCATCCACACGGCCGATCATATCAATATTCAGGTCTGCAACAGTGTTTTTAAGCGGGAATACAGGTTTATCTGTGTAATATTCAGAACCCATAAGTCCGCGTTCTTCACCTGTTACCGGCATGAACAGAATGGTACGTGCCGGGCCATGGCCAAGGCTTTTAGCGATAGAAAATGCCTGGGCAATTTCCAGAAGAGCAACCGTACCGGAACCATCATCATCTGCTCCGTAGCAGATCTGTCCGTTCTCAATACCCAGGTGATCATAATGAGCGGTAAGTACAACAATCTCCTCCGGATATCTGGAACCTTCAATAACGGCCAATACATTTTCTGTTTCAACCGTACGTTCGGTTACACCAGCTTTAGCAATAACTTTAGCTGATTTGAACGGATATGGAGTATTAGTACCTGTACGGTTTTTTTTATACGATGCCAACGCATCCGGCGTGCTTTTCAGCATTTCCGCGGCCAGACTTGCGGGCACAAAAAATGCACTTGCTTTTTTCTTGTGTGTAAAGGCCATGGACGGTGCATTTAAATGATCTTTCAACGCTGCCAGTCTTGTTTCAAAATCCGTATCTGTATTACCAACAATGATGAATACAGCTTTCGCACCTTTCTTATAGGCTAAGTCAGCTTTTGCCCGCCAGTCGTTTGCCCAGGTAGAACTTTGTTTTGTTTTTGTTACCAGGGATACCGAATCTTTGAATGGTTCTCCGGTAAAGATGATCACGCCTTTGTCTTTAACATCCAGGTTTGTATAGTCGCTGTAGTTTCTGGCTTCAATGCCATAGCCTGCACAAACAATTTTCATAGCTGTTGCTTCAGGCAATTGTACATCACCATAAGCATAAAAATCTTTTAAAAATTCTTTTTGTTTATTGCCGACTTTCAGCCATACCTCTTTCCATGTTTTTTCTACCAGGCTGAATTTCTGAAAATAGCTTTTATCTACAGCTGTTGGTACGGCAGGGCTAAGTCCAAATTCCTTGAATTTATCGGCAAGATAGAGTGCGGTACGTTTTTGTCCGGCTTCTCCGGTAGCGCGTCCTTCCATACTGTCTGATGCAACAATGTGCAGATAGGCAGACAGGTCGGCAGCCGTGATTGAGTTAAGAGCCGCTGTCTGGGCTTTCGCCATATCCGGTATCGGTTGGGCATACAGGGCAGAAATGCCGGAGAATACAAATGTCTGAAGTAGTAAATACTTCCTGAAGAATGTCGTCATAGGGTAAATCTAGTTAAAAAAGAGCTTTTTTTATCCACAAGAACCGAAACAAATCCTTCTTTCCAAAGCTTTCCGTAAATTTGAATCTGTAACATTTCTCCCCGTTTATTTGTTAGGTCAGATAGACTACTATTCCACAGGATTATGAAAATAGATTTAACCCAAAGAGGTTCCTTCCAGGAAAGACACATCGGTACGTCACTTTCAGAAAAAGAAACGATGCTGAAAGCTATCGGTGTCGGTTCGCTTGATCAGTTGATTGATGAAACTGTTCCGGCAAACATTCGCCTGGCAAACCCTCTGCAATTGCCGAAGGCATTGAGTGAAGAAGAATTTCTGGTTGAATTCAAAAAAGTTGTTTCTCAAAATGAAATTTTTAAAACATATATCGGTTTGGGGTATTACAATACCCTTACGCCAACGGTTATTCTTCGTAATATATTAGAAAATCCGGGTTGGTATACCGCTTATACACCGTATCAGGCAGAGATTGCTCAAGGCCGTCTGGAAGCCCTGATCAATTACCAGACAATGGTTTGTGAATTAACAGGTATGGAGATTGCAAATGCTTCGTTGCTGGATGAAGCTACTGCAGCGGCTGAAGCAATGACGCTTATCTACAGTTTGCGTAAAGGAACGAAAAAGAATGCAACGGTTTTTGTTGTTTCAAAATATACCTTTCCTCAAACCATAGACGTATTGTTAACGCGTTCAGAACCGCTGGGCATTAAATTAGAGATGGTAGATCCTGCAACCGCAGACTTTACACGTACAGACATATTTGGCGCATTGGTACAGTCTCCGGATTGTAACGGAAATGTTGCGGATTATACAGCACTTATTTCAGCCGCTCATGCGAACGATACCTTAGTTGCATTCGGTTCGGATCTGTTGAGCCTGACACTTATTAAATCGCCGGGTGAAATGGGCGCAGATGTTGTGTTCGGTTCTTCACAGCGTTTTGGCGTGCCAATGGGTTTTGGTGGTCCGCATGCAGGTTTTTTTGCTACCAAGGAAGAATACAAACGCCAGCTGCCGGGCCGTATCATCGGTGTGTCCATTGATGCAGAAGGCAAGAAAGCATATCGTATGTCTCTACAGACCCGCGAGCAGCATATCCGTAGAGAAAAAGCAACCTCAAACATTTGTACTGCCCAGGTATTATTATCTGTAATTGCAGCTTCGTATGCTGTATACCACGGACCGGAAGGCCTGAAGCAGATCGCTAACCGTGTACATGGCTTTGCTGCAGCGTTAAGCGCAATTGTTACAGAATTTGGTTTTGAACAAACCAATGCAGCATTTTTTGATACGATTTCAATAAAAGCTCCGGGCAAAGGATTAGCTATAAAATCTGCGGCAGAGAAACGTAAGATCAACCTGCGTTATGAAGGTGATTCAGTTTTTGTAGCGCTGGATGAGTCGGTTACTGTAGCAGATCTGGATCAGCTGATTGAAGTGTTTGCAGAAGCTGCAGATAAAAAAGTAGTAGCTATTGATATTTCAAATAAGTACCTGCGTGTTGAAGGTGCACTTTCAGGCGCGTTGCTGCGTACGTCTGCGTACATGACACACCCGGTATTCAATACGTACCATACAGAGCATGAAATGCTTCGTTATCTGAAGCATTTAGAAAACAAAGATCTTTCGTTAACGCATTCCATGATTTCATTGGGTTCTTGTACCATGAAGCTGAATGCAACAACTGAAATGATTCCGGTAACCTGGCCGGAAGTAGGGCAGATCCATCCGTTTGTACCCGCTTCTCAGGTAAAAGGGTATCATCAGTTATTCAACAATATTGAATTGTGGTTGTCTGAGATCACAGGTTTTGCAGGCGTTTCTGTACAGCCCAACTCAGGTGCTCAGGGTGAATATGCCGGTTTGTTAGTGATCCGCGCATACCATGAAAGCAGAGGCGATACACACCGTAATATTGCATTGATACCGACATCGGCGCACGGTACCAATCCCGCAAGTGCTGTAATGGCAGCTATGCAGGTAGTGCTTGTTAAATGCGATGACGCAGGCAATATTGATGTTGCCGATCTGAAACTAAAAGCTGAACAGCACAGCAAAAACCTATCGTGTCTGATGGTTACGTATCCTTCTACACACGGTGTATTCGAAGAAAGTATCATAGAAATCTGTGAAGTAATTCACCGTCACGGCGGACAGGTTTATATGGATGGTGCAAACATGAATGCACAGGTTGGGTTAACCTCTCCGGGCAGCATCGGAGCGGACGTTTGTCACCTGAACTTACATAAAACCTTCTGCATCCCGCACGGCGGAGGTGGTCCGGGTGTTGGTCCGATTGGTGTGGCAGCGCATTTGACACCGTTCTTACCGGGCCATGCTGTTGTAAAAGCAGGTGGTGAAAAAGCGATCTCGGCTGTTTCTGCAGCGCCATGGGGCAGTGCAAGCATCCTTCCGATCTCCTATGCATATATTGCTATGATGGGTAGTGAAGGACTAACGAATGCAACTAAAAATGCGATCTTAAACGCAAACTATATTAAATCCCGTTTAGAGAAATTCTATCCGATTTTATATACCGGTACACACGGACATTGCGCACATGAATTTATTCTGGATTGCAGAGCCTTTAAAACAACTATCGGTATTGAAGTTGAAGATATTGCAAAACGTTTGATGGATTATGGTTTCCACGCGCCGACCGTTTCATTCCCGGTAGCCGGAACATTAATGATTGAACCAACGGAAAGCGAATCTAAACATGAACTGGATCGTTTCTGTGATGCGATGATTGCCATCCGTGCAGAAATTGCAGAAATTGAAAATGGTACAGCGGATAAACTGGATAATGTATTGAAACATGCACCGCATACAGCAAGTGTTATTACTGCTGATGCCTGGACACGTTCATATTCTAGACAGAAAGCTGCGTATCCGTTGCCTTATTTAAAAACAACGAAGTTCTGGCCTTCTGTAAGCCGTATAGACAGTGCATACGGTGACCGTAACCTGTTTTGCAGCTGTATACCTACAGAGGAATTTGCAGAAGCGGAGCTGGCAAATTAAAGAATCAAGCGGCAAAAGGCACACGCATGCCCGCGCCCATATATTGTACCACCAAGGCGAAAGCCTTACTGGCCTATACTGGCTCAAGTCTTTAGCGAAGCGTGACTGGTGCCGGGCATTTCACAGTCTTTCACTGTTTTACTCAACGTGCAGTCAAAGACTGTCAAATGATACACACCAGTCTGAAGACTGGCGCGAGAGATGTACCTTACATAACAAAGCTTGGGACAATGCCCCAAGCTTTGTTTCATATAAATCTCCGTCATACATTTTTTTGTATTAATTTAATATTTCACGCCATATCCAGATGATCGGCAGGATTTTAGTGCACATGCCGGCATAATTTTCATTTTAGTCGATAAAATAGGCTTATTCTAAGAATTTTGGATTTAATTCCGTGAATAACTTACATAAAAGCACATTAAATTGTATTATTATGTTGGCGAAAAATTGTGCTTAAATAAGAATGAAAAAGTTTTTTAAAAAGTATCTCAATAAACTTCTGGACATAGAGCAGGGAGAATTAAAGCCGGTTCTATTGTTGCTGTTCTTTTCATTTTTTTTAGGGATAAGTGTTGTAACGTACGACATTGGTTCCAGTACAATGTTCCTGGAATTTTATGATCAGAACAGAATCTCAGAAGCCTTCTTAGTGTCAGGTTTATTAGGCGTTGTATCAACATTGATTTTCGCGTATTTTCAAAAACGTATTCCATTTTCAATCTTAGCACGCATCACACTAATATTAGTTTTAGTAACGATCATTGTTTTTACTTTTTTATTACAGCGCTTTCCCGATATTCATAAATTACGTTATCTGGTTTTTGCCAGTCTGGGTAGTATTAATGCCTTAACATTATTGTGTTTTTACGGTATTATAGGCCGTGCATTTAATCTTAGAAATGAAAAGCGGTTAACCGGTACCGTAGATCAGGGACAATTGTTCGCTACCGTAATTGCCTTTTTCGTTGTATTCCTTATTCCGGAATCGGTACCTGTGGTGGATTATTTCTATTTCAGTGTGGGAGCAATGATTGTATCTTTTTCATTATACATCCTGTTTATCCGCCGCCATTCTACCGAAAAACTTCTTACGATTAATAAAGCAGAAGAACTGGAGGCGTCACCTGGTTTCAGACAGTTGTTCAGCAACAAATACATTCGGCTGCTGGCTCAGCTATCGCTGGTATCGGTTATTATTTTGCAATTCATGGAATTCTCGTTTTTCTCCGCAGGGCTTGAAGCCTATAAGGAAGTAAGTGCAGATGGCCGTGTATATGTGAATGATATTGATCTGGCAAAATTCCTTGCCGGGTATGGTACGGTACTTACCTTGTTTAATATGATCTTTCAGCTGGTAGGTGCAGATCGTATTATCAATACCATAGGCGTAAAACTTTCACTGTTTATTCTTCCGGTTTTGCTGGGTATTTTCTCCATACTCACGGCGTTGGTAGGAGGTTTCTTCGGAGATACAAAATATGATGCCTTGCTCGGCATTAATGAAACGTTTATCCTGTTTTTTATATTTGTTTGTTTAAGTAAGATCTTTTTACAGACGTGTATTGAATCGTTTGAAGAACCGATTTATAAAAACTTTTTCCTGCCGATCAATTCCAGGATCAGACACGATGTACAAACGAAAGTAGAAGGTGTTTTCCGTCAGTTTGCAGTTGTTGTCGCAGCAGGTTTCCTTATTCTGTTTGGGGTACTTTCTTTCAAACTGATTTACTTTAGTGTAGCACTTATTATTGCGGTGTGTATCTACACATATGTGATTGTAAAGCTATATACCGAATACCGTTCAACATTGCAGGATACACTTACGGCACAACGCGGCAGACAGGATTTTCGAGATGACAGCAATGATAAATCGGTGCAGGCTATTTTGTTGCAGGAATTGAAAACGGATAGCGGAACACGTATTATCACGACGCTTAAAATGACCGAGCGCCTTGATCCGGCATTGCTTGAAAAGTCGGTTCATCTGTATACAAACCATGCATCAGAACGCGTGCGGAGATATGTATTCAATAAAATCGAAGAGTCTAAATTATTGTCGGCATCACATGAACTGAAGGAAATAATCCGTAAAAAAGAAATTCCGATCGAAACAAAAGCATTGGCAGAGCATGCCTTGTTAAATCTGAATGATGTTGAAAAAATGCTTACCTCGCCCGGACAGATTTTAAAACTCTCCCGCTCTAAAGATCCTGTTGATAAAGAGCTGGCGGTAAAACTGATCCGGAATAATTTTAACGAAGAAATGGCGCGCCAGCTCTTCGATTTACTCAGAGAATCTAATCCGCGTGTACGAAAGTCTGCTTTGCTTACGGCAGGTACCATCAAGCTTACGCAATACTGGATGCTGCTGATTGAAAATTTATCGCTTCCGAGTTTTGCAAATTTTGCTTCAGCAGGATTGGAATACATTGGCGAAAAAGTTATACCTACACTTGATCTGGCGTTTTATAAAACAGGTCAAAACCTTCAGACCAAAATCCGGATCATTCAGGTATATTCAAAAATCGGCGGAGAACATGCCATTGAAGTATTGTGGAATAAGATCAATTATCCGGATCGTAAAGTCGTATCCGAAGCATTGCTTGCGCTTCGCAACCTCGCTTACATTGCTAAAGGCGATCGTGCCAGTAAGATCAAGCAGTTACTGATTCAGGAAATTGCTTTGTGCTCCTGGAAGATTGCTGCACTGGATGAAATAAAAGAACAGATAAATCCGACACCGTTGTATCAGGCATTACTGGAAGAGATTGAAGAAAATGATGAAAATATTTATATGTTGTTGTCTCTGATTTATCATCAGGGGTCTGTTAAACTGGTAGAAGAAAATATCAAAAGCCGAACGGTAGAAGGTGTACTCTATGCTATTGAATTGCTGGATGTGTTTGTGGATGATGAATTGAAACCCATGCTGGTTCCGCTTCTGGATCAGATTTCCTTGTCTGAAAAGATTCTGAAGCTTCAGGAATCTTTCCCGAGAGAGTCATACGATGAGATTACTATTTTATACCATCTCATTAACAAGGACTATAATGAGATAAACCGTTGGACAAAAGCCTGCGCGATTCATAAATTACTTTTAATGAAAAAAGTAAAAGTAAACGATACACTTATCGCCAATCTTTTTAATCCGGATAAATTAATCCGCGAAGTTACCGCAAAGCTGATTCATACAAATGATCCGGATGCCTATCACGTGTTATGTCAACGTATTCCTGAAAGGCATAAAAAAGAACTGGATGCGTTAATCGTTTCTAGTAAGATGGTAAGCTGGAAAACGGATATGTTTGAAAAAGTTACGTTTCTGAAATCCATTCCTGTGTTCCTGAATATTTCCGGGGCATTACTCGCGTTGCTGGCGGATCACATTGAAGAAATGCATCACAAAGCAGGAGAAGTGTTGTACAAGGATAGTCTGAATGGCGCAAACCCTGTATCAATTGTTTATTCCGGTATGATCTCCCTTTCGCACGCAGACGGATTAATAGAAGGTACTTACGGTTCTAAATATGTACTGGGAGATGAACTGATCCTGGATACAGATGTGATGAACTATACCGTAACAGCAACAGAAGATACGATCATTTTCAAAATTGATAAGGACCGATTCTTTGATATTGTTTCCAGTCATTATGTATTATCAAGAGCAGTAATTCCTGCGCTGAATAATGAACTGGAAGAAGCATATATTAAAAACGAACTTGTAGTTAAATAAAAGGCAAAACAAATGGCTTTTGAATACGATATATTTTTAAGTTATACCTCAACGGATAATGAAAAGCTTCCGGGCTACGATGCCGGATGGGTAGATAATTTTAAAAAGTTTCTGGATACATTGATATCACAGCTGCTGCAGCATCATCCCAAAATCATCACGAGTCAGGAAATCACAGAACCAGGATTCAATCCGTTTGAAAAAGCGTGTGTTGTTATTTATCTGGTTTCTCCGGAATACATTGTTTCCGGAGAATTTATTAAAGAAGCGGAATACTTACAGTTGTTGATGAGTAATTCCAATAACATGCGTATTGATGGTAAACTCCGGATGTTTAAAGCTGCGAAGTCGTTTGTTGAGCCGGAAAAATACCATCCTTTATTAAGAGAACTGGTGAGTTATGATCTGTTCATGTACGACCCGTTTACAGGTTTGATGAAAGAGTTTAATGCTTTTTTCGGGCAGGATGCGGAGAAGACTTACTGGATGCGTCTGGTAGATTTAGCTTATGATATTTATAAAGTTATTTACTACAATCAATCACAGGCGATCAATGCAGATTTTAAACAGAAGGCTACGGAAAGTATGCCCGATGAATGTATCTATCTGGCTGAAACAGGAAATGATTTACTGATTCAGAAAAATATTATCCGCCGCGAACTTGAGCGGCACGGATACCACGTATTGCCGGATAAAGTATTGTCTCCGCATGCTGTGGATACAAATGTTACGATTAAATCGGATCTGGATAAATGTAAATTGTCTATTCATTTAATAGGTGAATCATTTATCAGTGAAGAATTTGAAAACAGAGAGGAAGTGGAATTGATGAAACTGCAGAATCAGATTGCAGTGGAATACAGCAACACAAAGAAAAACAGTATTCCATTCAGACGTTTGATCTGGATTCCACAAGAGCTTAGTTTTGCTGATGATAAGCAGCAGCTTCTTATGGAGTCGTTTATCAGCAATACAGAATCAATGAATGGCGCTGAAGTATTGAAAATACCTATTGAAGAATTTAAGTCTTTAATAAAAAGAGAGCTTGCCACAATCAAAGATGACAAGGGATATGGCTACTTTATTCCCGAGGCAGCGTTATCATCAGATTCAGGAAAAAATATCTATGTAATTGTTGACGCAATTGATATCAGCAAATGCCAGCCGGTTGTAAATCATTTGAAACAAAATGGTTTTGATGTATTGCTGCCGATGTTTGAAGGAGATATTATGGAAGTACGTGCCAGTCACCGCAACAATTTAAATGCCTGTGATTCCTGTCTGATCTTCAGTGATCAGGTTTCGGAACAGTGGGTGAAAAGTAAAGTGCTGGATATTTTGAAGGCACCTGGTTTTGGCAGAAAGAAAAACATGATCGGTAAAGCCATTTATTTATCTACAGATAAATTAATCGATTCTGAATACTATAAAAAATATAATTTCTCAATCATTCGAAGCAATGCGGGTAATTTTGAGAAAGAAATTATTCAACCATTTCTGAAACAAATAACGGTATAAGAGTATGAGCGATTATATACATCTTATCGATCAGGAACATATTGGACTGACGCGTGCAATGCAAAATCCATTTCCCGGACTGCGTGCATTCAACGTTGATGAAAGTCATTTATTCTTCGGCAGGGAAGGACAAAGTGATGAAGTATTGGATAAACTTTCAAAAAATAAATTTGTAGGTATTATCGGTGCATCCGGCAGCGGTAAATCTTCATTTATGTTCTGCGGAGTGATTCCGATCTTATACGGAGGTTTTCTTTCTCATGTGGGCCCTAACTGGCACGTCATCACCACACGTCCGGGCGGATGTCCCATTGACAATCTTTCTGAAGCCTTGCTGCAGAAAGATGCAGAATACCTGGTAGCAGATGCAGAAGATAAGCGATTGAAAAAAACGATTACTTCTACGTTATTAAAAAGTTCGTCGCTGGGTTTAATTGAAGCGGTAAGACAACTGCATCTGGATAATGGGAATAACGTTTTGATTGTTGCCGATCAGTTTGAAGAACTGTTCCGTTTTAAACGCACAGAAGATACCAATACCACCAATGAATCCTTGGCATACATTAATTTGCTGATGGAAGCGGTTAAAGATCTGAAATCGAATATTTACGTGGTAATCACCATGCGTTCGGATTTTATTGGCGACTGTGCACAGTTTCCTGAATTGACAAAATACATCAACGAGAGTCATTACCTGATTCCTCAGATGGTTCGAGAGCAGAAGCGTCTGGCCATTGAAGGACCGGTAGCGGTAGGTGGTGCGGAGATCTCTTCCCGCCTTGTACAGCAGCTGTTAAATGATCTGGGCGATAATCCCGACCAGCTGCCGATCATTCAGCACGCGTTAATGCGTACCTGGACATTCTGGGCAGAGAATCACGAGCCCGAAGAAATTCTGGACCTGAGACATTACGAAGCAATCGGTTCCATGTCGGGTGCTTTATCTCAACACGCGGATGAAGCATACGATGAACTTACCGAACAGCAGAAATTTTACTGCGAGATTTTATTTAAAACATTAACAGAGAAAGGTTCTGATTCGGCTGGTATACGCAGGCCCACAAAACTTTCCACTATTGCGAATGTTGCCGGCTGCAGTGAAGACGATATGGCGCATATCATTGATCACTTCCGTATAGAAGGCCGTTCGTTATTAATGCCTCCGGTGCATGTTGCATTGGCTTCAGATAGCATCATTGATATTTCACATGAAAGTCTCATGCGTATCTGGACCCGGTTGAAAAAATGGGTAGAAGAAGAAGGTGAATCTGCTCAGATGTATATTCGTTTGTCTGATGCGGCATCCAGTTATCAGATCGGAAAGGCAGGTTTATGGAGGCCACCCGATTTGCAGCTTGCATTAAACTGGAAACAGAAAAACAAACCTACATTGGTTTGGGCGCAGCGCTACGACTCTGCCTTTGAGCGTGCAATGGTATTTTTGGATACAAGTAATGAGGCACATGAAGAAGAGCAGCGTTTAAAAGAACTTGCACAAAAGCAAGCTTTAAAACGTGCCCGTATCATAGCGTTGGTTCTTGGTATCTTTACCATCATGGCGCTTGGTTCACTGGTATTCTCTATTCTGAAAACCGTTGAAGCGAACAATCAGCGGATCGAGGCAGAAAAGCAAAAAGGGATCGCGTTGACGCAGGAAGCTGAAGCTAAAAAGCAGACCGGTATTGCTGAGCAGCAAACACTGGAAGCGCAGAGGCAGAAAGATTTTGCGGTACTTGCTGCTGAAGAAGCAAAACATCAGCAAGGTATAGCGGAGAAAAACTTTAACGAAGCACAGAAGCAGCGGAACATCGCTGTAACCTATGCTACAGAAGCAACCAAACAGCAGAAGATCGCCGAGATGCAGCGCGAGCTTGCAGTGAAAAATGAGAAGCAGGCGAAACAGGAAAAGCAACGTGCCGATAAACTTCGTTTGCTGTCTATTGCCCAGTCTATGGCAGTGAAATCTGTGCAGATGGAAGAGGATACGATGCGCAAAGCATTACTGGCTTTTCAGGCGTATGAATTCTATAAAGAAAATGGCGGAAATGTAAACCAGCATGAAATCTATGACGGTTTGTATTATGCGCTGAAAAATCTGAAAGTAAAAGATTACAATGCCCTGCATGCACATAAAGATGCCGTGCGGTCAATTGCATATACAGCAGATGGCAAAGGCATGTACACAGCCGGAAGTGATGGTAAGATCTTCAGCTGGGATATGACTGCTGCAAATCCGAAACCAAAGACTGTATACAATACCAATTATGCACTCGGAGCATTGTCTTTAAGTTCGAACGGTACCATGCTTGCCAGCGGCGGAGCATCACCGAATATTCGTATGGTTAATCTTACGAAAGAAGGTGACGCACCTTTACTATTGAAAGGCCATAAAAAAACGGTATTGTACACAGCATTTTCACCGGACAATCAAACGCTGGTATCTGCCAGTGCAGACAGTACGGTAATGATCTGGAATCTTTCTTCCGGTGTACCGATAACCGTTTACAGAGACAGACATAATATCAAAGCAGTATCGCTGCACCCGAAAGGAAGAGTAATTGCGGTCGCCAATGATAAAGGCGAAACCATGATTATCTCCCTGTATAATGAATTTACACCCTATCTGATTGATAGAGGAACGACAGCAGACTACAGCCTGCAATACAGCCACGATGGGGAGTTTCTTGCGATTGCCAATAATTCAGGCCTGATCAAGATCATGGATGTAGAAGGCAGAAGACTGGTTGTTGCATTACCCGGACATAAGGCACGCGTGAACGAAATGAAATTCAGTAAAGATGATTCCAAACTTGCTTCTGCAAGCTTTGATGGTACCATCCGCGTATGGGATCTTTCTGAATTGAGTGAGCAGCCGTTGATCTTAAAAGATCACACGAACTGGGTATGGTCTATGACCTTTAATGCAGAAGGCGATAAGCTGATTGCCGGCTGCGGTGATAACCTGATCCGGATCTGGCCGACAAGCAGCAAGATCATGGCCGATCAGATGTGCGACCTGATCAAACGAAACATGACCGGTGCGGAATGGAAACGCTATGTAGCAAAAGATGGTGTACCGTATGAATTAACCTGTCCGGCTTTACCAAGCCAGGAAACCAATATGAATACAATTTACTAAGGAGATATGCAGATGAAAAAAAGATGCACTCCATTTATTTCAGCAATCAGTTTGTTTGTTGCATGCTTCGTGACTATAAGTCTACAGGCACAGAGCAGCAGCAGCAAAGATTCTATCATTGAGAACCGCTGTGTACAGTTGTTGCGTGATGCGGAGAAAACGTATGAAGCCGGTCGTATCAATGAAATTGAAGATATGATATTGCCTTGTATAGAAAGCGAAGGGCTCAGCAAATTTGAAAAATTACAAGGATACAGGCTGATTATTTTATCTAAGCTGTTCGACAATCAAGATGAAGCGGCAAATGAATATTTTCTGAAGCTGATTAAACTGGATCCTGAATATCAGGTGAACCCGGTAACAGATCCGTCAGAATTTATTCAATTATACAATTCATACCGTACGAATCCGGTCTTTGCGATTGGAGCAAAGGTAGGTATGAACCTTACCAAGCCAAGTTCTTTTGTGCCATATGGGGTTTCAAATACAGCAGAATCATCAGGTGAATACACGTCTTATTTCAATTTACAGTTTGGCGCTAATCTGGATGTATATTTAACTAAAAAATGGAGCGTAGGTGCAGACCTCTTATTGTCTTTCAAAACGTATCAGTATAAAAATACCTTGTTGGGTTATTCGGAACTGACCATGAAAGAAAATCAGTTGTGGCTGGAACTCCCGATTGTGTTGAAGTATACGATGGGACAGAAAAAACTACGCTATTATTTACAGGCGGGCGGTGCCGTTTCAATGATCCTGAGTTCGAACAGTAATATTGTCCGTAAGGACGCTGCAACGCAATCCAATCAGGCGATCGGGCCGGATATTAATACACGTGACCTGCGTAACATGTTCAATTATTCCCTGGTCGGCGGCGGCGGTATCCGCTACAAAGCCGGTTACGGATACCTGGTGCTGGATGTAAAATATATGTATGGCCTGAATAATATTTCAGATATGGACAATAAGTACAGCAACGATGAATTGATCTATAAATACGGGTATATAGATAATGATTTCACGTTGAATTCCTTGATGTTTTCAATAGGTTATTATAAATCATTCTACAAGCCTAAAAAATTACCTACCTATGAAAAATAATAAACAGGCATATATTATTTTTATTTTAATTCTGAGCACAGCATTGTTTAGCAATTGCCGGAAAGAAAAAATTGCACCGGAACAGGCAGACAGCTTTATTAAATATTACGGTAAGAGCGGAAATCAAAAAGCAGGTAATGTAGTAGCAACCAATGATGGCGGTTATATATTAGTTGGTACTACGGATGCTTACGGAAACGGTAAACAGATACTGGTTGTAAAGACCGATGCATATGGGAATGAACAATGGAATAAAATATTCGGCGGTGCAGGGGATGATGAAGCATACAATATTCAGGTAGCAGCGGATGGCGGTTATGTGATTGCAGGGTCAAAAGCGGAAAGTGCCGGTACAAATACCAATGCCTGGATCATTAAACTGAGCAGCGATGGAACAGAAATCTGGACAAAAGAGTTTGGTGTAACAGGAGAGAATGAATCTGCTGCGCGTATCATAAATACGCCTACGGATGGAGGGTATATCACTGTTGGTACAACCACAAATTTCCCGGCCGCAAAAAGTGCTGTGTACCTGTTAAAAATGACAGCAACAGGCGATACAATCTGGAGTGCAAAATATGGTAACGGTACAAGCAATGATTTGTTTAATTATGGAACTGCCATACAGCAGATTGATGATATGAATTATCTGACCAGTGCTTACACGAGAGATGCCGGAGGTAGCACATCCAGCTTTGATATGTTGGTGACAACAGGAAGATTTGAAGAGACAGGTTATGGCAGTGCTTCTAACATTGGAAAAGGTACATATCAGTCTCAAAATATAGATATTAAAGACGCGCAGGATATTATTCTTGCTGCTGCAGGAGATAAATACATTCTAGGCACAACCACAACGGGAGATGTGTATATTTTACACACAGCAGTTAATGAAGATTTTATTGCATACAAATCTTTTGAGACGCCGGATCTTGATATTGTTTCCGGTTTTTTAAAAACAGCTGACGGCGGTTTTGTTATTGCCGGATCAACAATAAAGAATGGCAGTACGGATATATTAGTAATTCGTACGGATTCAAACCTGTCTCCAATCTGGACAAAAACATTTGGCGGCACAGGGGAAGATACCGGCTCTTCTATTATTCAATTGCCGGATGGAAGTTTCGCTGTTTCAGGTACTATTGCGTTCGGCGGTAATGCAACAGGAGCCAATGCTGTTATGGCGCTCATTCATATTGATTCAAACGGCGAATTGAAATAAAATAAAAAAGTAAAAATAATTATTGATATGGTTCTTAAAAATAAATTTATCTTCCTGGTCGGATTGTTTATTTCTTCGGTACATGTGTTTGCCAATGTAAGTGTTACATCTGCCGGCAACCTGAATCTATGCGTTGGTAATGGATTCTCAACGATAGGGAAAATTACGATTGCCGAAGGTGTCATGGCAGACTTTTCGTCGAATGCAACTGTGCAGACGTATGAAATAAATGCGCCTTCTAATTTTGAATTTAATCCTGGCAATGGCTCTGTAACAGCTTCAGGGAATGATATTACATTCTCTGCCTTAACTGTAACAGCAACAAAAATAACGCTGTATTATCTGGCAACTGCAACGGCTACGGTAGATAAGTTTGAATTAACAAACATTCAGATAAAAGCAACGAATTCTTCCGGTTCACAAAATATCGTGCGCACAGGCGGTACCGCAACACAGGCGGGTAATGCTGCTTATACAAATACACACGCATCTGTGAGCGCTAATCAAGCTAATGTAAATTTGAATTTAGGTTCATTAAATAATCTATGTATCAATAGCGGTGATAAAACACTTTCCGGAGGCACTCCGGGGGGAGGTACGTATCTGGGAACAGGTGTTTCGGGGTCAACATTCAGTCCGGTAGCAGCAGGGACAGGCAGTTATACGATTACTTATACGGCTTCACAAAATGGCTGTTCGGGAACAGCGACGGCAACTATCACCGTAAATCCCAAACCATCAGTAACTTTTTTTGGATTGGATAATACCTATTGTTCAAATGGCCTGGATGACCAGCTGACAGGCTTTCCTTCCGGAGGGACTTTTTCTGGGAGTATGGCAATCAGCGGTACATTATTCAAACCATCTGTACCATCTGTTGGTGTAAAAAATATTACTTATTCGTATACAGATGCAAATGGCTGTTCGGGTGAAACTACACAACAGACAACTATTTTAGAGGCACCAACTGTTTCGATAACGTTAGATCCTGCTAAAAGTACCTATGCGATAAATGATGTCCCTGTTAAAATTTCAGGTACACAAAATAACCCATCTTCAGGCGGAACAATTATATTGAGTGGAAATGGCGTTAGTAATTCAACGGCTCTTTTTACTCCCTCTGCTGCAGGTGTTGGTACACATATAATTTCAAGAACAATAAAAGCGCCTAATGGATGTTCTGCTACAGAAACCAGAGAAATGACAGTATCTAATACGAATAATATTATTATAAATGGTTTAGCTGAAAAATATTGTGAATATAATGCCCCTGTACTTTTATCAACAAATTTAGGCACAGGTACCTTCAGCGGCGAAGGTATTACAGAATTTGATGCTTCAACAGGTACAGCTACATTTAATCCGGCACTTGTTGATTTCGGAAATCAGCAACAGGTAACGGTTACTATAAACCTCAATTATGCAGGCCTTATTAATTTTCCGCAGACAACTACCATTCACAAAAGACCACAAGTTACAATTATACAGGATACGGTTGCACCTAATTTCAGAAAGAAGTTCTGTAATCAGGATGCAACAGTGCCTATGAGTGTTTCTACTTATCCATCCGGAGGAACAGGTGAATTTTCAGGTTCTCCGGCTATAAGCGGAAATAATTTTAATCCCGCTAATGCAACGATTGGAAGTATAAATACAAATACTGTATTATATACCTATACAGATTTAAATAATTGTACAAATACAGATTCAAAAACTGTAATCGTTAATGCCGTCACTACAGGATTAGATTTTAGCGGATTGAATTCTAAGTATTGTGATAAAGCAAGCATAGCCGAACTTAAACCGCTAAATGGGGAAACCTTATTTAGCGGTGGTTTTTTTAGTGGGGTAGGTACTAATGGAAATACTTTTAATCCAGGTATTGCGGCTCAATATAATAACAATAATAAAAGTCAGGATTATGTAATAAGCTTCATTTATGTAAATGAAGAGAAATGTCAGACAATTGTAGAACACACAACAACAATAATTCTATCACCACAGGTGACTCTTTTGGGATTCAATCCCAAAAGAGAATATTGTTTGGGTGATAATCCTGTGACATTAACAGGTGTAGTATCAAATAGTACACCAGGAGCAGGGGTATACTCGATCAAGCCTCTTTTGAATACAGAACTAGATGATAATACGTTGAATGGTAATATATTTTATCCTGGAAATTCAACCAATGCCGGAACATACAGGGTGTTATATAACTATACCGAAAATACTTCCAATTGTACAAATACGGATAGTGTAACTGTAATTGTGCATTCAATTCCGCAAGTTTATTTTTCGGGATTAAAATCAAAATACTGTGATAAAGAAGAATTATCTAATTTAACAGCGTTTCCGGCATATGTGGCTGGTGCTTCCAGCTTTACAAGCAGTCCGGTAGTAAGCGCTGTTGCTGGTACTATATTTTCTCCTTCTTTAGCAGGTGTTAATACACATTATATTACATACACGTATACGGATAATAATGGATGTAAAGGTGATTCGACAATAAAAACTGTTGTGTATGAAAAACCTAAAGCAAGCTTTACCATGTCTTCATTTTGTGAAAGTGATATTATCTTATTTAGAGACTCTTCATCTGTACTTGTTTCCCCAACTAGTGCCCCAAGTGCATACAACAATTGGAAATGGGTTATTGATGACAAAACAGTTATAAGGAAAGACCTGGATACTGCATTATTGGCAGGAAGCCATAAGTTTTCATATATTACTATTACAGATAAAGGTTGCAGTGATACAATTACTAAAAATGTTACCATTGGTTCGTATCCAAAAACAAAATTTACATGGGATAAAATTTGTAATAAAGAAGCAACAAAGTTTTTTAATAATTCTACTATCGATATTGGTGCTATTACGAATGTATACTGGAAATTTACTGAAGGTGGCTCTGAAGAGAATATAGCATTAAATAATAATGTTAATGGCAATACGACTCATACTTACACTACGCCTGCTACATATAAGGTTACATTGAAAGCTAAGACAAATTATAATTGTATTGCAAGTGATACCCAAAAAGTATTTATTCTCCCTTCTATAGATATATCATCAGATGTACCTTATTCGAATAACTTTAACAATCTTGTAGGTGATTGGGTTTCAAGTTCAGAAACAGATACCTTATCGTCATGGGTATTAGGTCAGCCAAATAAATCCATAATAAAATCTGATAGTGCAGCTTGGGTAACAAGTCTTACTAAATCACATAATCCCAATGAAATCTCTTACGTATATAGTCCTTGTTTTACATTAACGGATATTACAAAGCCAATGATTCATATGGATATTTGGTCTGCAACCATTCAAAATATTTCCGGTGCAAATTTGCAATACGCTGTTGATGGTACGAATTGGTTTACATTAGGAGAACCTAATAAATCCGGTGTTAACTGGTACAACAACACATCTAATATTGCTGCCCGTCCATCGGGACCACTTTCTTTAAATCAATACGGCTGGACGGGTACAGATTCTGCAGGATGGAAAAATGCACGTCATATTTTTGATAAAGAATTAGGCACGAATAAAAATATTCGTTTCAGAATATCCTTTGCCGGAACTACGGATACAACAAATGGCTTTGCATTTGATAATGTCTGGATCGGAGACCGTAAACGGTTGATGCTTGCCGAACACTTTACCAATAACTCCAGTTCGAATACCGTGCAGGACAATGTTGAACTGAATAAATTATTGAATGCAAATCAAAAGGATGGTATACCTAAAGATATTATTGCTTTGCAATACCATACAGCCTTTCCCGGATCAGATCCAATGTATAGCCGTAACATACCGGATGCCGGTGCAAGGTCGCTTTATTATGGTGTTACACAGGTGCCGTACTCAACAGTAGATGGATCTTATTACAAAGGTAATACGGCACGTATCACACAAGAACTTATTGATACGCGTTCATTATACGACCCGGCGTTTGAAATAAAATTAGAACCAATTTTAACGGCAAATACTATTTCCGGAAGTGTAACTGTAAAAAATACAATGCCGGTAAATAATAATGTAACGGTATATATATCTGTGCTTGAACGCTACGTGAATAATATAACCGGAATAAATGGTGAAAAAAACTATGAGTGGGTGCATGCAAAGTTCCTGCCGGATGCTGCAGGTAAAAGTTTCTCCGGGAATTGGTCAAAAGATAGAACAGAAACCGTTCCCTTTATCTGGTCATTTACGCCATCAAATATATATAATCCGGATAAACTTGCTGTGATTGCTTTTGTACAAAATAATGTTACAAAAGAAATTTATCAGGCAGCGTACAAAGGATTAGGTGCAGATGTAATTACAAGTGTTTTTGATCCGAATGAGTCAACATCAACAGTCATGATGTATCCAAATCCCGCTAATGATCTGGTACATGTTATCCTCAGCGGAACATTATCCGGTGATTATTCCTGGTGTGTGATTGATGGTCTGGGCAAAGTTGTTGATCAGGGTATTGCAGCAGATCAGACAGATGGTTTTGTAGTAAATACACAACACTATGCAAGCGGTTTCTATACGCTTCGCTTAAGTAATCAATCCAGTGGTATTAAAACCCAGAAGTTTGTGGTGGTACATTAAGTTCATTGAAAAAAAATAGTAATATAGAAGGCCCGATTCTTTGGAAGAGTCGGGCCTTTTGTATGGAATTAATCGGGTATACCAGGTGTTATACTAATATTCTCTTAAACGCTTTAACATAGCTTTCGGAAACACGTTCTAAAAACATAAAATATACTGCATATATGCTCGACTTTATTTCTCAACCCTGGCCGTGGTACGTTTCAGGTCCGCTGCTCGGACTCATGGTGCCGCTTTTATTATTCATTAGCAACAAACAATTTGGCGTGTCGTCGAACTTCCGGCATATCTGTGCCATGTTTGCGCCTAAGTCTATTCCATTCTTTAATTACGATTGGAAAAAGGAAAGCTGGAATCTGGTACTGATCCTCGGTACAGTAGCAGGAGCATGGGTTGCGCATGCATATCTAAATCCTACAGTAAATGTAAGCGATGATACCTATGCACTCTTAAACCAGCAGGGCGTGCATCAGTTTGACGGATTTGCCCCGGCAGATATATTCTCCTGGGAAGGCCTGTTATCACTCAGAGGATTTATTATGATTGTGATCGGCGGCTTTCTGGTTGGTTTCGGTACACGTTATGCAAACGGCTGTACATCGGGTCATGCCATTATGGGCTTGTCTCTGTTAAGTGTTAATTCATTGATAGCCGTTGTTGGCTTCTTTATAGGAGGTCTGGTAATGACGTACCTGATCTTACCCTATGTGTTGGCTCTTTGATTGTAAAATTCCAACTGACAAAAAACAAATTCCAAACGGATGGAATAGAAGTGTAGAGTGTATAGTGTAATTGTTTCTCTAACATGAAAGTACGTTACATAGTAAGAACATCTAAAATGACGAAATGCACTACAATTAAGAAACGATACACTCTACACTCAATTACTTATTGAACAAAACGTAACTATTCACATCTGGTAACTAGAAACCAGTAACTCGAAACGAACTATGAAATACATTAAATTCTTTCTCATCGGCATCTACTTTGGTATTGTGCTGACCAAAGCGGAAGTGATCTCCTGGTTCCGTATTCAGGAAATGTTTCATTTCCAAAGTATACACATGTATGGTATTATCGGTTCTGCTGTTGTTGTTGGAGCCATCTCTGTGTTTCTTATTAAGAAATTCAACCTGAAAAGTTTCGGCGGTGAAGAGATCCGTCTCATCAGCAAAGAGTATCACAAAGGCTTATTGCCGGGCGGAATCATCTTTGGGCTGGGCTGGGCTTTAACAGGCGCGTGTCCGGGGCCGATGTTTGCATTGCTTGGTAATGGAATAGAAGTAATGCTGGTTGCAATACTCTCTGCAATTGCAGGCACGTTTGTGTATGGGGTGGTGAAGGATAAGCTGCCGCAGTAGGCCAAAGGCTTAAAGCTAAATGCTGATAAGTACAAGAATTAAAACTTAAAGCATAATGCTATTAACGTATATCAGGCACAAGCGAATGCTTGCGCTAACCTTCCGCTTTAAGCCCTTCACCCTCTGCTAAACCTTCCGCCACAGCACTTTCAACACATTAATGTGGTGCCACTGATTTAAGAAAATGGCATAACAGATCAGAAGCCCGATTATGAATGCGATGATTAATCCGGGCATGCCGCCAATGGTGGCACTTTTGGTTTTCTTTACAAAATGCGTGGATATGATTTCTGCCACGCTGCTGATCAGGGTGAAAACAGGATAATAAATTACAATAATAATACCCATCTGTATTGCCGTTAGCTTATATGGATCTCTGTAACCGGTGTGAATGTTTAAATAATTTTTCGCAATGGTTGATACAATCTCTGCAATGAACAGGGTTAATACAAAGACAAAGAATTTGGTAACGGATTTTTGATTCATTATTATTTAAGAGAATTTTTATACAATTCCGTAAGGTAAGCAGATTTTTTAAAATAAAGGATTAGCTGCGAGTAGGGAAGAAGTACTTCTATTTCTTCGTATTCATAGCTGTTTTGCGAACGTTCATCTTCGAAATAAAAAAGCAAGCCTTCTTTTTCAAACTGATATCCCGTAGCGAGTTCGACAATCTGTTCGCGGTCTGTGCACGAAAGCTGAATATCTTCCATTGAATCCAGCTGCAGGTTAATCAAACTGCTCAATATAGCTGTATGCTGCAGGTGATTGGTGACATCTGCCAGCGATAGTTGTTTCAGCTGATTATTGCTGGTAATGGTATACAGAATATTTTCATGATGCACGTAATAAGAGGCTCTTTCCCATGATTCGCTGTACGACCTGATTTCTCCGAATGATGATGTATGTACTACTGCCGTAATTGTTTCGCTGCCGCCGGATGCGTAGCCGTTACGATAGCCGTAATACATTTCTTCATCCGGTTCATAAGCAGATTGAATCAATATGTCAACATAATCCCTGTCGTACAAAACAAGCCGATTTTCCATGTCTTCTTCGATGTAGAGATTATTAAATGTACGCTTCTGATCGTTGCTGAATGATCGTATCAGTTCATAGTTGAGAAGTTTGCTTAATGCCGTATGTATGTGTGTCGAGTCAAACGCCAGTGTGATTTCATACTCACCGCCATACAGATCAGACATATAGCTATTTATTGTTTGTGATTGCATTTGTAATAGTTCACGTATCTCAGCACCATATACATCAGGCTTTGTGCCAGGCTTTACAAGCCATTTGCCGTTTTTTAAATATCCCCAGCTGTAACAGCGCTCTATCGCAATGATCTGGTCAGGCAATAGAGCGCAGCCGGTAACAGAATCAAGGTGCATCTGCTGGATGTATAAATCTGTATACGTTGAATCCGTATAACTTTCCTCTGTTGTGCACAGATAGATGCTGTCGTTAACCGGAACAATAAGCGCATAGCTAAAAGGTACAACCGGCTGGAATGTATTGCAGTCCAGTACACCTGTTTTATATGTTTCGTTGTAAAGGTCTTCGGTTGTGGCTTGTATGACCACCCCGCCGGATGAAGCCAGATTAATGGGATATGCAAAATCAAGCGGACTCTTTAACGAGCCATTCCTGTCAATCAGCCTGAGTTCGGAGCTGTCGGCATGTTTTGCCCAGCAATAATCTTTTTCAGGATCATAACCGCTCAGCGCTGTATAAACCGGTTCAACCAATATTTCTCCCGCAGTATTTTTTATGCCGAATAAATAATCTTCTGTCATAAAAATAAAGGATTCATCCGATAACGGATTTTCACTGATGAAAAGATATTCCGGCGGTATGATCACATCTCCATAAAGATCCAGAATGCCAAACCGCCCCTGTTGAAGTATTGTTGTATAAGAATGTTCGCTTTGAAACGGGAAAATAAAATCATATACCGGTGGTACTACCTGCTGCAAGCCGCCGGAGATCATACCATACTTACCTTTAGAATACAGCAGGTAGCTTGCATCAGCATATTCACCTGCAGCAGAACGATATTCTGTTGAATCACGGACATTCAATACAATAACAGATGTATCGGGCAGGATAGAAATAATGTAAGGGGGAAGCGGTTCCTCATAGGAATATTCAGGCTCAGGGGCATAGAGTGGTTTTAAAAGCGCTATATTCTCATAATGACCGTTGTGCAATATGTTGCCCGCTGTATTTGCAACCTGAATACCTTTGGATGAATGCAGCAGATAAGCCGGATAGTCGCCGGCTAGGACATAGGAAATACTGTCGTATACACACGGAATCTTTAATTTACCATCTGTATTCAATACGCCTTGTTTTGATTTTTGCGTGACAATATATATGTTGTATTGCAAGAGACTTGCTGTGTCTATTTGCTGATACGCTTTTTTATTCAACTTTCGTCCGGCAATAGTAAATACATCGTATCCTTTGTTGTGTTTTTTTTGAAGCACTAGTGGCGCGTTTTCTGCGTCGCTCAGATAAATATCTGTATAGTCAAATGACACAATCGTTTTTCCTGTATGATCGATCAATCCGTAAGCGTTACCCTTTTTTGCCAGGTAATGATTCGAATCCGTCCAGTGCAGATAACTATAGGTATCCGGAGCAAATGTACGTTGTTGTATGAAATAGATGCGTATGGAATCGCTGTACGCAGGTCCGTAATGTACAATTGCTGACTGATCACGGGGATTAATATCGATACGGATTGAATTTTCCAGCAGGATGGTATTGCCCGCAGCCAAGCCATAGCTATCCTGATTTTTAAAGAGCACATATTCTTTTTCATATGCTATAATCATATGCGGAAAATCTTTGATCATTATTTTTTTAGAAACGGGATCAAATACATCATAAACGGTGTCATGCTTCAGTACATACCACCCGTTTTCACGAATGATATAATCATATTGTAAGGGTACGATCACGTTGCCAATCGTATCAAGTAATCCCTTGCGCTCGTTGATTCCTACAATAGCATATCCTCCATAAAATTCTTCTGCATGTAGGTATTGCGGCTGTACAATCCATTTTCCTGAATCATTCGTATATCCATAGAGGCACGTTTTATTATCTTTAAAAAGCGTTAATTGTGCTTGAACATCATTCTTGAAAAATAAACATGAACCAGTGCAGATAAATAAAAGTATGATTCGTTTTAGCATCCTCTTAAAAGTGAAATAACTGAACCTAAAAATACACCAGAATTATGACTATAAAAACACTTCGGATTTCAATACTTCTCTTTGGATTATTATCTTGCAAAATGAAAGATGAAGCAGCTGAGATCAAACCAGCAGAACCGATCCGGTATCTGGCTTTAGGGGATTCGTATACCATTGGCGAAAGTGTGCCTGCGGATGAGAATTTTCCGGCACAGCTTGTGTCTGCTATGAAACAATCGGGTTCATCGGTTTCATCGTATAAAATTATTGCCCGCACCGGCTGGACAACAACAAATTTAAAAATGGCTATTGAAGCAGCCGGTTTAAAAGACACCTTTAACCTGGTTTCGCTACTTATTGGTGTAAACAATCAGTACCAGGGGAAAAGCATTAGCCAGTACCGGACGGAATTTGTAGAGCTGGCCCAACGTGCCATACAATTTGCAGGTGGTAAGAAAGAAAACGTTTTTGTCGTATCCATTCCCGATTACGGATACACACCTTTTGGGAAAAGTAATCAAGCGAGTATTTCCCAACAAATCGATTTGTTTAATGCTGCAAATAAGCAGCTTTCTGACTCGTTAGGGTTGACGTATTGTAACATTACTCCAATCTCCAGAAGAGGGCTCAGTGAGCCGGATCTGGTTGCCGGAGACGGATTACACCCTTCTGCAAAAATGTATAAAGAATGGGTGGATATAATTCTGCAGCGGTAGATTTTACGGTAAATCATTTTCGTTTACACATACTTTTAGTATTTTGAAATCTATGGAGCAGGTATTTGCCTGTTCCATAGATTTTTTATTGCTGCTATAGCTTGCGCAAGTATTTTATGAAACTATAAAACGATATCATTTATGAAAGCAATTGGATTTAAAAGATCGTTACCGATAACAGATACAAATAGTTTTATACTTTTTGAAACAGACAAACCTGTTGCATCGGGAAGGAACCTATTGGTTAAAATACAGGCCATATCGGTGAACCCGGTAGATTTTAAAGTGCGGCAGAACAGCGCGAAAGAAGCGGAGCTGGAAACACCTAAGATCATCGGCTGGGATGCGGTAGGTATTGTGGAAGAAATTGGCAATGAAGTAAGCCTGTTTAAAAAAGGAGATACTGTTTTTTATGCCGGCGAACTGACAAAGCCGGGTACAAATGCGGAATACCAATTGGTCGATGAACGCATTGTTGGTCTGGCTCCTGAAAGCCTTTCTCTTGCTGAAGCTGCAGCGCTGCCCTTAACAGCATTGACTGCCTGGGAAATATTATTTGATCGAATCCGTATTCAGCCTGATAAGGATAAAGGCAAAAGTATTCTGATCATCGGCGGTGCCGGCGGTGTTGGTTCTATCGCGATTCAACTGGCTAAAAAGGTTGCAGGATTAACCGTCATTGCGACCGCTTCAAGACCTGAAACTAAACAATGGTGTAAAGACCTGGGTGCGGATCATGTGGTGAATCACGCGGATCTGTTAACCGAAATGCAGTCCATTGGTTTTAAGCAGGTAGATTTTATTCTGGATTTTGTAGATGCTAATGCGTATTGGGATGTAATGGCTGAACTTATCAAACCACAAGGGCACATCGCATCTATAACAGGCTCTGCAACGCCGGTTGCATTGAATAAATTGAAAAATAAAAGTGTAAGTTTCTCCTGGGAGCTGATGTTTACACGTGCCATGTTCAATACCGATGATATGATCGAGCAGCACGAGATCTTAACAAAGGTAGCTGCGCTTATTGATAAAAAAGAAATACGCACCACACTAAAGCAGGTATTGAAAGGTTTCACCGTTGAAAACCTGAAACAGGCACACGTGTTACTTGAAAGCGGCAAAACAATCGGGAAGGTTGTGATTGAGTTTTAATGTAATTATGAATTATGTACCTTTTGAACCTGGCGCCAGTCTTAGCGCAGCGGGACTGGTGCCGTTGATTTTTCAGTTTTTGACTGGTTTGTTAACATGTAGTCAATAACAGCGAAATGGTGCACACCAGTCTGAAGACTGGCGCGAGGGTTGTAAACAAATGCTACGGGCAGGCACTTCTATTGGCGCCAATGTTCGAGAAGCTGTAAATGCTCAACGTAAGCCAGATTTCATTCACAAATTGTCCATTTCTCAAAAAGAATGTGATGAAACGCTTTACTGGCTAGAACTTCTAAAGGAAACAACGTATATATCTGAATTTGAATTTGAAAGTATGTACAATGACAATGTTGATTTGTTGAAAATTCTTCGCAGCATTATTATTACATCAAAGAAGGTTAATGACAATTCATTCCGCCGCGGCGGATCATAATTCATAATTCATAATTATAAAATGTAATCCGAAATCTTCAGCACCTTCTGCGCAAACGCATATTCTTCCGGAATATTGGATGCGATAATAATGGTTTTTTTGCCAAGCAGTTTTGTTACTTCATTCACATACCATTTACTGCCTTGTTCATCCAGGTTGCTGGTAGGTTCATCTAAAAAGAGCAGGGGGGTATCAGATAATAATGCCAAACCTAATTTAACACGTTGTTTCATACCGGAAGAAAAATTACGGATCTCTTTATTCTGTCCTTTGCTAATGCCGCAATACGCAGCAAACGCAGCGCTGTCTTTAATGGATAGTTGCTTGAAGGATTGGTGGAACTGCAGCATTTCCGCTAAGGTCATTTCTTCAATGATTTCCTGATATGGAGAAACGTAGGAGATACGTTTATATAGATCGGAATCCTCAATTTTATCTGTTCCTGAAAAAAAAGAAACCGTACCGACAGTCGGTACGGTTAATGAACTTAATACTTGTAGTAAGGTAGATTTTCCTGATCCGTTCGCACCAGTAATCGCAAGGGTTGAGCAATTTTCAACAGAAACAGAAACGTTTTTAAAGATCCAATCTCTGTTATATCGTTTGCCAATATTACTTGCTGTTATCTTCACTAGTCGCCTATTCCTTTCATGATACCTCTGTCCGAGTTGCGCATGAAGTTTACGATCTCATCTAATTCTTTTGAAGGCGCGAAGTTTACTTCCAGGTGATTTAATGCCTGAGAGTTATTGAATCCTCTTAAATAAATAACACGGTAAATATCCTGTATCTCGTTGATTTTTTCATTTGAAAAACCACGACGTCTTAATCCTACGGAGTTAATCCCGCAATAGCTCAACGGCTCACGTCCGGCCTTTGTATATGGCGGAACATCTTTACGTACCAATGAACCTCCGGATACCATCACGTGTGCACCGATCTTGCAGAACTGGTGAATAGCGCTCGCACCACTGATGATTGCATAATCATCAATAATAGCGTGGCCAGCAACCTGTACCGCATTTGCAAGGATACAGTGATCACCTACGATACAATCGTGTGCAATGTGTACATATGCCATTAATAAGCAATTGCTGCCTACAACAGTCTTGAATTTATCTTTTGTACCTCTGCTTATGGTAACACATTCTCTGATAACGGTATTGTCACCAATGATTGTTAATGTTTCTTCTCCTTCAAATTTCAGATCCTGAGGAAGCGTTGAAATAGATGCACCCGGGAAAATCTTGCAGTTTTTTCCGATACGCGCACCTTCCATAATCGTAACATTGGGGCCTATCCAGGTACCTTCACCTATTTCAACGTTTTTATGAATCGTTGTAAATGGTTCGATTACTACATTCTGTGCAATCTTAGCTTCCGGATGTATATATGCTAATGGCTGATTCATGCTTATTTCTTTTTAACAATACTTGCTGTTAAACTTGCTTCACAAACTAAATTTCCTCCTACATAAGCCTGACCCTGCATTTTTGCAATGCCGCGTTTGATTGGTGCCGTTAACTCACATTTGAAAACCAATGTATCGCCCGGTACAACCATGCGACGGAATTTTGCACTTTCAATACTCAGGAAATAGGTCCAGTAATTTTCCGGATCCGGTACAGACTGCATCACAAAGATACCACCTGTTTGAGCCATCGCTTCAATCTGAAGTACGCCCGGCATAACAGGGTTTCCTGGGAAATGCCCTTCAAAAAACGGTTCATTGATGGTAACATTCTTAACGCCGATAATCATATTCTCGTCAAGGTGTACAATCTTATCAACCAGTTTGAATGGGTATCTGTGTGGAAGTAATTTATAAATCTGATTTACATCCAACACAGACGGCTGTGTAATATCGTAATGCGGGGCTTTTTGTCTGGAATCCATCATTACACGTTTTAATTTCTTAGCGAAAGCTACGTTAGAGGCATGGCCCGGGCGGGCTGCCATAATCTGTGCTTTTAACGGACGGCCAACCAAAGCTAAATCACCAACAACATCCAATAATTTATGTCTGGCAGGTTCATTTTTATAACGAAGTTCGATATTATTCAGAATACCTTCTTTCTTAACTTCAACTTTATCTTTACCGAAAAGTTTTGCCAGGCTGTCCAGTTCATCATCTTTTACAATGCGGTCAACAATAACAATTGCATTGTTCAGATCCCCACCTTTAATCAGGTTCTGCTTATGCAGCATTTCCAGTTCATGTAAGAAGCAGAAGGTACGGCAGGAAGCAATTTCCTTTTCAAACTGGTTGATATTATTTAAGGTTGCATGCTGGCTTCCAAGTACAGGAGAATTGTAATCAACCATTACGGTTACCCGGTAATCATCTAATGGGAGAGCGGCAAGTTCAATGTTTTTTTCAGCATCCTGGAAGAAGATACCGTGTGGTACTTCAAAAAAGTTACGCAATGCATTTTGTTCTTCTAAACCAATTGCATTAATCGCTTCAATAAACGGAAGGGAACTTCCATCCATGATCGGAATTTCAGGGCCATCCAGTTCAATAAGAATGTTGTCAATCTGTAAACCAACAAGAGCGGCTAATGCGTGTTCTACGGTGTTGATACGGGCTCCGTTTTTTTCAATCGAAGTTCCTCTTGAAACGTCAACCACATTATCAACATCACATTCTACAACCGGTTGATCGGGTAGATCAACGCGTTTAAATAAAATACCATGATTGATCGGAGCAGGAACAAATGTAAGATTTACTTGAGCACCAGTATGCAGTCCAACGCCTGAAACCTTTACAGGCGCTTTTATAGTGTGTTGTTTAGTATACATTAATTAAAATTAGGATTCCTTTATTCCAGACAAATTTAGTGTTTTTTCTTCCAATTCCTCTATACGCTTCTGTAATGTGGGAAGTTTTCTATATATGGCAAATGATTTTAAAAAATCTAACTTTTCTATGGCCGGGGAGCCTAATAGTGTGAGTCCTTCTTCTGATATAGTTCTGCCAATGCCCGCTTGCGCTGCAATGGTTGTTTTATTTGCAATTTTAATGTGGCCGATAATACCTACCTGGCCGGCAATGATGCAGTTTTCACCAATGGTTGTAGAGCCTGAAATGCCTGCCTGAGCAGCGATAACGGTATTTTTTCCAATCTTAACGTTGTGTGCAATCTGGATCAGGTTATCTATTTTTACTCCGTCATAAATAATGGTAGAACCCATTGTAGCGCAGTCGATAACTGTGTTTGCGCCAATGTCAACGTGGTTGCCGATTACAACATTTCCGATCTGCGGAATGGTTTTATACGTTCCGTCTGCCTGAGGAGCAAAACCAAAACCGTCGCTTCCGATCACACAGCCGGAATGAATGGTAACCTGATTGCCAAGCTCGCAGTTAGCATATATTTTAACACCGGCATAAATAGTTGTATTGTCACCAATAGTAACATTGTCTCCAATGTATGCTTGTGGATAAATCTTAACATTATTGCCGATTTTGCAATTTGAACCAATGTATGCAAAGGCTCCGATATAGTGATTAGAACCAATTACAGCATTTTTTCCGATGAAGCTGGGTTCTTCTTTACCCATTTTTGAAGCGTTTAATGCTTGTTGATAAGCTTCTAAAATCGTGGTAAAACTTGTGTATGGATCGTCTACAAGTATTAAAGAGGTCTTTAACGATTCCCGTGGCTGGAAATCCTTTTTTACAATAACCGCACTGGCATTGGTGGAATAAATGAAACTTTCGTATTTGGGATTAGATAAAAAGGAAATACTTCCGGAGGAAGCTTCTTCAATTTTTGCAATTGAACTGACTTTAGCTTTCCCATCTCCTTTTACTTCTCCACCTAATAGGTGCGCTATTTCCTCTAAAGTAAATTCCATTTATATTGTCGTGAAAGTATATTAAATTATTGCAAATATACATCTTTTGGACAGCAAATATAATGTTTGGTTACAATTTTGCTCAGCGCCTGAATATTGGGTAAATCAGAAGCTATGGCCACATCCAAAATTTCTTTATTCTTCATTTTTACCTTGATTTGAGTATTTTCAGCAAGGTACGCCGCATTACTAATAGTTCCCTGAATCAGAAAATAATCCAACTCTGCCGTTGTTATCGGAAAGGTCAAAAGCAAGCGTTTTTGGTTCGTTTCGATTTGGTTGGCTCCGATTTGTTCCGGTTGAATATGTACGGAAAAGAGCTTGCGGTCCAGAATCATTTTACTGATGGTTGATAAAACAACATCTTCTTCTTTTGACCATTGTTTTATAGCGAACCATAAATCTACATCATCAAGTTTTAAGAATGCGCTTAAGAGATCAGATTGCTGAAGCAGCTGTTCAAAAGTAATTTCTGTCTGAAGAAAAACTTCTAAGAATGGCGGCTTATAACTCAGCGTATTGTTTTTCATTAAAAACTTAGCGCGTTTTATAATGGATATCACCATGTTCTCTGCGCTAACCGTTGTCTTATGTAAATATACCTGCCAGTACATTAAGCGGCGTGCCGTTAAAAAATTTTCAATACTGTAAATTCCTTTTTCTTCAACAACCAGTTCGTCATTATGCAGATCAAGCATTTTGATCAAACGGTCTGCTCCAATTGTTCCTTCGGATACGCCCGTGAAAAAACTGTCGCGGCTTAAATAATCCATCCGGTCCATATCCAGCTGGCTTGAAACCAGTTGGTGCAGAAACGGACGGTGGTAGGTATTGGTAAAGATTGCGATTGCAAGATCCAGCTTGCCTTTGTATGTAACGTTCAGGCTTTCCATAATAAATCTGGAAAGCTCTTCGTGTTTGATATTTTCTAATAAGGAATATTCCAGCGCGTGGGAGAGCGGCCCGTGGCCGATATCATGCAGCAGAATGGCCAATTGGGCCCCCTCGAATTCTTCGGAAGAAATAGTATGGCCTTTGCTTTGTAATGACTTCAACGCTTCGGTCATTAAGTGCATGGCGCCTAATGCATGGTGAAAACGTGTGTGTATGGCACCGGGATAAACCATTTCCGTTAGCCCTAACTGCCTGATCCTGCGCAGTCGCTGAAAGTAGGGATGTTGTATGATTTCAAATATAAGATCTGTTGGGATATTTATAAACCCCCAAACCGGATCATTGATAACTTTCTTCTTATTAATCATAAAATTATTTAGTATTTCAAAATACCTGTTTTATTCTGATGAATCAAAGCGGATAATTACTTCAACCGGCTTCATTCGCCGCGGCCGAACAAATTGCGTTAAAAAAATCTCGTTCATGGAGCTTTTTGAACGCTGTAACTAGTCCTTTTTTCAGGACGATTTTGCAGCGTTAGCGTTTCGCCGCGGCGAAGAACCTTGATTTTTGGTTCTTTTGCTCCGCCGCGGCGGAAAGGCAAAAGAACATGAATAAAATAAGATAGTTTAAATTATAAAAACGAAAACCGTTTTAATGAAATAAGTAATTACTTTATCCTAACATACCAGATGTTTAATAGTAAACGTTTGTATATTTATTCAGACGAATATTTTAATTGCTTTCTACTAACTATATACACATGCAAAAATACCACATTCTTTGGGCTGACGATGAAATTGATTTACTTAAACCGCACATTATTTTTTTAAATAATAAAGGTTACGAAGTAACTACCGTTACAAATGGTATTGATGCGCTGGAACTTTCAAATAAAACAACATTCGATATTATTTTTCTGGATGAAAACATGCCCGGTTTAAGCGGACTGGAAACACTGGTTAAGATCAAAGAGGTGAAACCATTTGTACCGGTGGTGATGATTACTAAGAATGAAGAAGAACATATCATGGAGGAAGCAATCGGCTCGAAGATTGCTGACTATCTGATCAAGCCCATCAATCCGAATCAGATTCTGATGTCTATCAAAAAGCTGCTTCAGAATAAAGTACTGGTGAATGATAAGACCACTTCTTCCTACAGACAGCAGTTTGCAGAAATCAGCATGACATTGAGTGATAAACTGGATTATAAAGAATGGATTGATATTTATAAAAAACTGGTGCATTGGGAAATTGAGATCGATGCAGTAGGAGACGGAAGTTTGAAGGAGATTCTGTTGTCTCAGAAATCAGAAGGTAATCAGCAGTTTTTTAAAACCGTAAAAACGAACTATGAAAAATGGATCAACGATTCATCAGAAGATAAGCCGGTATTTTCTCATACAGTTTTCAGAAAAAAAATAATTCCATCCATCAAGCAGGAAAAAACATTTGTATTGCTGATTGATAATTTGCGGTTTGATCAGTGGAAAGTGCTGCAGCCATTGATTGCGGAATCATACAAAACGGTGAGTGAGGAATTGTATTATTCAATTCTTCCGACAACAACCATGTATGCGCGCAACGCATTCTTTGCAGGCATGATGCCTTCTGAAATTGAAAAGAAACATCCTGGGTTTTATAATGGCGATGAAGAAGATCTGGGCAAAAATAACATGGAAGAAGAATTGCTTCGGGATCAGTTAAAAAAGAACGGACTGGATATTAAATTCTCGTATCAGAAAGTAACGAATCTGAATCAGGGTAAGGCATTGTGTGACGGAATTAAAAATATTCTGGACAACCAATTGAATGTTGTTGTATATAATTTTGTCGATATGCTTTCGCATGCACGTTCGGATATGGAAGTGTTAAAGGAGCTTGCACCGGATGAGTCTGCCTACAGATCAATAACGGCAAGCTGGTTTAAGCATTCACCGTTACAGGAATTGATTCAATTGCTGAGCCATAAAAAGATTAAGCTTATTATTACAACCGACCACGGAACAATTCGTGTAAATAAGCCGCATAAGATCATCGGTGATAAAACAACCAATAGCAATATGCGCTATAAGGTTGGTAAAAATCTGGGTTTTGATGCTTCTAATTATTTAATGGAAATAAAAAAACCTGAAAGTATTTTCCTGCCTAAAACAAACATCTCAGATGCGTATGTGTTTGCCGGCGATGAATTGTTTTTTGTATACCCCAATAATTATCAAAAATTTGTGCAGATGTTTAAAGATACCTTCCAGCATGGCGGTGTATCACTGGAAGAAGTATTGATTCCATATATTGTACTGGAGCCGAACAGATAGTACAGAAGGAGTACAGAGTACGGAGTATAGAGTACAAAGTATAAAGTACAAAAATGACAAAAGGTTTCATGCATAGCAGGAAACCTTTTGTCATTTTTGTATAAATATCAGAGCGGCTGTCATAAGTGATTTATCACTCTATACTCTATACTCTGTACTCTGTACTCCGTACCTAGTCTTCAAACGTATACCGGAAAATCGGTTCAAGATCTTCTGCTTCGTCATACAGGGAATGCAGGTCTTTAATAATACCCGTATCCAGACCGTATACCCAGCCGTGTATTTCAAGCGCTCTGTTTTTCCAGGCGCGTTGTACCGGTTTTGTTTTAGCCAGATTGCGTACCTGTTCAACAACATTCAGCTCTACCAGTCTGTTTATACGCTCTTCCTCGTTTTCTATCGCAAGCAGTTCAACCGTATTTTTATTATATATTTCTTTAATGTTTCGCAGCCAGTTATCTACATAGCCGAACGAATTATTTTTTGTAGCCGCTGCCACACCGCCGCAACCATAATGGCCACAAACAATAATGTGTTTTACTTTTAATACTTCTACAGCGTATTCAACCACACTTAATAAATTCAGGTCGGTATGCACAACCATATTGGCAATATTCCTATGTACAAATAATTGTCCCTGCAGCGTTCCTGTTACTTCTGTTTCAGGAACCCGGCTATCTGAGCAGCCGATCCATAAGTATTCCGGAGTTTGTGCAAGCTTCATGCGTTTGAAATAATCCGCATCATCCTGAATTTTTCCCAACGCCCATATTTTATTATTATTTAATAATTTCTGATAACTCTCTTTCATAACGAATGTTTATTTTTTTACAAGATGTAAGTCTATTTCATGAATATTAATTAACTGCACGTCGATGTTTTTATCAATGGCAGATTTTTTAAATAAAGCGATGATCTCTAAAACATCATAATCAATGGACTTGATGTTAGTACCATCCAGGATCACGGAAGATTGCTTGGGTAAGGCTTCAAGCATTTTGAACAGAAAGCCTTTATTAATGAAGGAAACATTTTCCGGGAACGTAATTAATGCATGTTCTTTACCTTCTATAATTGCAGAAGATTTTTTAATCGGAATACGCATCATATCCCTGAGGATATAAAATAATGCAATCGATAAACCACATATAATACCTTTTAACATATCGGTTAACAACATAACCGATATAGTGGTTATAAACGGAATAAACTGTTTCGGACCCAATGCATACATGGATTTGAATAAACTCACTTTCGTTAATTTATAACCTGTAAATAATAAAATTACTGCCAGTGATGCATTCGGTATACTTGTTAATAAATCCGGAAACAGCAATACACTTGTCAGCAACAGGAAGCCGTGTACGTAACTGGATAGTTTGCTTGTTGCGCCGGCATTGATATTGGCAGAACTGCGAATAATTGCAGAAGTCATTGGTACGCCGCCAATCAATCCGCAAGAGAGGTTGCCTACCCCTTGCGCAATCAGTTCTCTGTTTGTTGGAGACGGATTGTTTTCTTTCTTCAGTTTGTCTGTCGCATCAATACTTAAGAGCGATTCTAAACTTACAACAACGGCAATGGTAAAGCCAATAGCATACGTTCTGTAGTTATTTAATCCATTAAGGTCGGGGAATATCAAACTGTTTAATAAATCTCCGGTGTTTTTAATTGTAGGAATGGCAACCAGGTGGTTTTGGTGTACCAGCAGAGACGGGAATACAAATTCAAAAAGCAGGTTTAGTAACAGGCCTGCGGCAACAATGATTAAGGCACTCGGCACAAATGAAAGCTTAGAGCCCGGCCGTATGTAATCACTGTTCCAGAATAGTAAGATGATGATGGATATTGCACTTATGATTGCAGGACCAGGAGTGAAATAATTCAGCATATTTATTAATTCCGTAAAGGTGTTTCTTCCATCATCCTGAAAGAATGTCATGTCACCTTCCGGATCAACATCGTAACCGATTAAATGGGGAATCTGTTTAATGATTAAAATGATACCGATGGCCGATAACATACCTTTAATCACAGAAGAGGGGAAGTAGTGGCCAATAATTCCTACTCTGAGGACACCGAAAAGTATTTGAATAATTCCGGCGATGGCTATGGCAGTAAGTACTAATTCAAACGTGCCTAATTCTTTTATTGAACTGATCATGATGGCAGTCATACCAGCTGTTGGTCCGCTGATACTGTATTTTGCACCACTGATCAGTGTTACAATACTGCCTCCGATTATGCCGCTGATGATCCCTGAAAAGGGTGGGGCATTTTGTGCTAAAGCGATTCCAAGGCATAGAGGTATGGCAACAAGGAATACTACGACACCCGCTTGGATGTCTTTTAAAGACTCTTTGGTTGATAACATAATTTAAATGTTGAATGTTGAAAATTGTTAATCACACCATAACCGAAACGTTACGGGTTTGATTAATAACACATGCGGATAGTATTACGCTTTTTGGGGAGGCGGTGTATCAATTTCCTTTGAAAAGGATTTGAAACGGATGTTGATCAGGCTTAACAGATGCTTGTTGCAGCTGACATTTGATATGACTGAAAAGGGTATATAATTGCTAAAAAAAAATGTGTTTTTGTCTTCTTCGCGCTCTTCTTTTACATCGCGTTCTTTATCTTTATTTTTTTCCGGATCAGCTTCTTTGTTATCATCATCAGCCTCGGACGTCAATTCAATGGGGGATTTTATTTTTTTTATGAAGGTTAATAGATTTGTTTTGCCTAAAACACCCAGGCAAAAGAGGAAGACCAATATGTATGAAAAGAATTTCATTACTGTTTATATGCGCGAAACCGAATAGTACTGTTAGCTTTTACCCAGATATTTAAACGATTTAACTATTAGCATAATGTCCATGTACAGATTGTAATCGCGGGCATAAATCAAATTCAGTTCCTGAATATTCAGCGGAAGCTGATGGTTCGATTTTTCAAGGTAATAGCTCGGATTGACAATACCTTTTTTAATCTTAGGTAAGTTCAACTGTTCGGTGTTTGTAAAACCAACCCATGATTTTTTCCCTGATAATACTTTTAAGATATTATTAAAGAAGTTTTTAGGGTTCTGAATCAACCAAAAGATTACCGGATACATAAATAAGAACAGTATACTTGTACTTACATCAAGTATACGTTTATCTTTAACGTTGTTTTCCTCAATAATGTTCAGGTTAATATTCAGGGAATAAAAATCACCCCGTCTGTTTTTAGAATTACTTCCGATAATAATATTACTTTCTTCGGGAACAATTTTAAAGTCAACGAGTGTATTGTTGATCTGAGTCATCCATTCTATAATAGAATTTGCCGGCAGATCTTTTGAGCAGAATATGATCTCGTCTACTTTATATAAGCGTACAATATTCAATAATTGTTTTGTGTAGCCCAGATATTTGCCTTTTACATCGGCTTTGTTTCCTGTAGTAATGAAACCCAGAACATTTAGTTTGTAGTTGGTTTCCTGCAGCAGTTTATCGATGCGTTCACATTCTTTATACGAACCAACAATAACAATTTTTTTATTTTTACTTTCTCCTAATTCAAAATGGCCGTTTCTGATCCAGTGGGCAATCCCTCTGAACAGGAATACCATAAACAACGAAAGCAAAGAACCTTCAAGAAGAAAGTTTTTAGAATAGCGGTATTCGTCTATGAAATAAGATATGGAGGCTATGATCAATGTGCCGAAAAAGAAGCTTCTGGCTAAACGGGCAAGTGTTACATTGCTTTTGTATGCGCCATTAAATAACAGGGATAATAACCAGACACTTGAAAATAAGGGAATGATCTGCTTATAGATGATTGAATTCCCCTGGTCGCCGATTGCGTTTTCTGAATTTTTAAAATAGAACAGGCTGAATAAGGAAGCAAGAATTAAGGCTGCATCAAATGCTATAGGAAAAAGCTTTTCAATAACTCTGTTGCTGATGGCTAAGAGTGCCCGGAGATAAATCGCTAAATGAATCAGTAATGAAAATGCACCGGAACTTTTAGATGTAAAATGTTTCTGTGCAAAAATGATCATTGCTTTGTAAAAGATGAACACGTAATTGACACTTGTCTTTTTAGTGCTTTCTCCTTTGTAATGAATAATGCGGGTATCTGAAAGATAATAATTTTTATAGCCAGCTTTAATAATGCGGTAAGAAAGATCGATATCTTCTCCATACATGAAGTAATCTTCGTCTAAGTTGCCCACTTTGTCCAGCATGGATTTCCGAAGCACCATAAAGGCGCCGGATAATACTTCCACTTCGTGGTTCTGATCTTTATCTAAATAACCTAAATGATAATGACCAAATTTTTTAGAATGAGGAAACAGTTTTGCTAACCCGAATATTTTGTAGAATGCTACCCATGGCGTAGGGAAACCTCTTTTTGATTCGGCTAAAAAATCACCTTTGCCATCAATCATTTTAACACCTAAACCACCGCCATCCGGGTGGGTATCCAAAAAGTGAATACATTTCTCTAAGGTGTCAACTTCAATAACGGTGTCGGGATTCAGTAACAGTATATATTTACCTGTAGCCTGTTCAATAGCCTGATTATTGGCTTTTGAGAAACCGACATTTATATCGTTTACGATTAATTGTACGTTCGGGAATTTGGTTTGAACCATTTCAACAGAGCCATCTGCAGAATTGTTGTCAACAACAAAAACTTCAACATCTAAAGATTTAATCGCTTTAGATACGGATATAAGCGCCTGTTCTAAAAAATGACAGACATTATAATTTACAATTATGATACTTAATTGTTTCAATCTTCTTTTGTTTCAAATAAAGTTCTGGTTGCAATACTTCTTCCAAGTGTAACTTCATCCATATATTCCAGTTCGCCTCCAAATGGTATTCCTCTGGCAATTGTGCTGATTTTAATGGGGTAGGATTTCAGTTTCTTTGTAATAAAGAATGCAGTTGTATCACCCTCCATCGTTGGACTAAGTCCAAGTATTATCTCTTTAATTTCGGTGTCGGTTATAACACGTTCGATTAACGAGTTTATATTTAACTGATCCGGCCCTATACGTTCCATGGGGGAAATGACTCCGCCGATCACGTGATAGACACCAAAATATTGGTTTGTATTTTCAATTGCCAACACATCGCGTATATCTTCTACGATACAAACGACACGTTTATCTCTTTTATTGCTGGTGCAAATAGCACACAGTTCATGATCTGAAATGGTATGACACTTTTTACAGTACCTGATGTTTTCGCGCGCATTTAAAAGTGCATTCGCCAGACTTTCAGATTCTTTACTTTCTTTCTTTAATAAATGAAGTACTAATCTCAAGGCTGTTTTTTTTCCAATACCCGGGAGCTTTGAGATTTCCAATACAGCATCTTCTAATAATTTAGAAGGAAAGTTCATAGCGTAAAATAAGTTGTACAGATATTAAAACAATCAATTATTAAAGAATCTCAGCAGAGATACCTTTATCGCAAATTCCCTGGCGCATTGGTTTTAATTCATTTAAAGAACCCATTTTTACAGTACATTTACCCTTATAATGAATTAACAGGGTACATTGTTCGGCTTGTTCGGGAGAATGCCCGCAAACAGACATTAATACCTGAATCACATGTTCGAAGGTATTAACATCATCATTGTATACAACAAGGTCATTCATGTCAGAAGTTTGCACTTCTTCCATTAAAGCGACGTCTTCTTCTTGTTGGAAAGGGAATGAATGAGATTGTATACGAATCATAATTCTTTCAGTAAGGTGTATAGCAAATTTAATAAAAAAAAGACAAATTTGACTGATTTTAAGAGATAAATAATATGACGGCTCAATTAATTATTACAATATTAGGAGTGTATTTCGCTGCTTTACTGCTGATTGCCTGGTTTACGTCCAGAAATGCAGATTCAGATGCTTTTTTTACAGGAAATAATCAATCTGCCTGGTATCTGGTAGCTTTTGGTATGATCGGCACTTCGGTTTCAGGAGTAACATTCATTTCCGTACCGGGACAGGTTGCCGCACAGGGTTTTTCGTATTTTCAGCTCATATTGGGCAATATGTTTGGATATTTTGTAGTAGCAGCCGTTTTGATGCCTATTTACTATAAATCGAACATGGTTTCCATTTATACCTTTTTAGAAGAACGGTTTGGATTCTGGTCCTACAAAACCGGTTCTGCATTTTTCTTATTATCCCGTACAATCGGGTCTTCGCTTCGCCTGTATCTGGCAGCAGAAGTATTACATACGTTTCTGTTCCGTGAGCTGGGTGTTTCATTTATTGTTACGGTTGGTGTTACCATTCTGCTGATCTGGGTGTATACATTTAAGGGCGGCGTTAAAACCATTATCTGGACAGACACCTTTCAAACGTTCTTTCTGGTAGGTGCTGTTATCATCAGTGTTGTTGTTATTTCAAACCAGTTAGGCTGGGGTACGGTTGAAATGATCAAAGAAGTAGATGCAAGTAAATATTCTACCATCTTTCACTTTGAAGACATAAAATCCCCGCAGTATTTCTGGAAACAGTTTATATCGGGCATTTTTATGACGATCGTGCTGACCGGTCTGGATCAGGATCTGATGCAAAAAAATCTTACCTGTAAAAATCTGGGTGAAGCACAAAAGAATATGTACTGGTTCTCTGTGATACTGGTAGCAGTAAATTTTTTATTCTTAACCTTAGGTGCCTTGCTCTATATCTATGCAGATCAAAAGGGGATAGCAGTTCCTGCACAATCCGATTTCTTTTATCCGATTCTTGCCTTAAAATATCTGGGTGTAATTGCCGGCGTATTCTTTTTGCTGGGAATAACGGCTTCTTCGTATGCCAGTTCTGACTCAGCACTGACAGCGCTGACAACCGCATTCTGTATTGACTTCCTCAATTTTAATAAAGGCAATGTTGTAAATAAAAACCGCACACGTACTTATGTGCACATAGGTTTTTCTATGCTCTTTTTTGTGATTATTGTTTTGTTCAAAGAATTCAATGAAGGTACAACGGTTATAAAAACAGTATTAAAAGCGGCCGCTTATACTTATGGTCCGTTGCTGGGCATGTTTGCCTTTGGTATCTTCAGCAAGCACAGAACAGTTACCGATAGATGGGTTCCTGTTGTATGTATAGTATCGCCGCTGCTGACATTCCTCGTTGTGCTGTTTATCAAAGAGGTACTCGGGTATCAGACAGCCTTTGAGGACTTGCTCATCAATGGCGCCATAACGATTATAGGCTTGTTGTGTATTTCACATGCGCCTAAACAACGCGATGCATTTTCATAATGGGGCAGCCTTTGTGTAGGGCAGGGGCAGCCGCAAAGGCTGTCCCTACGGTTATAACAATTCTTTTTCGGGATCCCAGAAGACGCTATTGAAATCGATGATTTTGATACCGTCTTTTATGTTAATGCCCTCCGTTGTCAGGCGTTCTTCCATTTCTGTCGGCGTAGCAAAATGGTGTTTGCCGGTTAGCAATCCGGCGGCGTTCACAACCCGGTGAGCAGGCAGATGCGGATGTGCGTGAGCGGCGTTCATGGCCCAGCCGACCATGCGTGCGGAAGATTTCATACCCAGATATTTCCCTATCGCACCATAGGATGTTACCCGTCCGCGGGGGATAAGTTCTACGACCTGGTAAACAGATGAAAAGAAATTATCGTGATTTTTCTTCATGATTAAAGATACGAAGTATCGGTTACATGAATCAGGGATGTGCAGTAAAAATAACTTTCCTGTAAGGTATGAAATGCAGTGTTTATTTAAGAAATTTGTATCAGTGACCGAATTAATTATCAGGGTATTCAAAGATAACCTGCTTCATACAGAAAACAGCTGATTTGTTATTTTTCAGCGCTGTCCAAAAACAATCAAACAAACTAACCCGGAACATACACGGAAGATAGGCGGAATATACCCGGAATATATATGCTTTTGATTACGGTTCTACTAGCTGAAGCTATGGGCTGTATATCATGGGTTGTATTCAAACGGGTTTGATTTTGATTCATTTTCGCTGCTGCATGTGATTTGATTTGCCGGTACAACTCAAACATTCTCTTACAGTTGAGTGCAGGTGATTTCAGTGTGGAAACTTTTTTTAAAGAAATTACGGACAGAAGTTTGCAGTTTATTTAAAAAAGCATAGTTTTGCATCCTCATTAGACAACACTGTTATCTATGATTGCATAGAGAGATGGCAGAGCGGTCGAATGCGGCGGTCTTGAAAACCGTTGAACTGCGAGGTTCCGGGGGTTCGAATCCCTCTCTCTCTACGTGTTAAAAAGCCCTTCCAATTTTGGAAGGGCTTTTTGTTTTACAGGGAATCAGTAGACAGTAAGCAGTAGTCATCGTCACGGTGGTCTCTCCACCATGGTCTGTGGCACACAGAACACAAAGATAAATTGAGTTAAGAAAGGGAATTGTAAATTGTTAGAGCAACTGGTGTTCTGTGTGCCACAGACCACGGTGGAGAATTGTTAGAGCAACTGGTGTTCTGTGTGCCACAGACCACGGTGGAGAATGCAACAAACAAATCCATATGTAAAACCAAACCGAAGCGCACGCATGCGTATAGGAGAAGTTTATTTCTGGACAAGTACAATCTGCTAAAAGACCAGAATAATAAAAATGATTAACTATATAGGGCAGTAGGTACAGACGGTGATGGAGAATGTAAGAGCTTATCTGTTTCCTTAAAAACGCACCGCTAGAGTCACAACTTTCGTTGTAACTCTTTAATCATATAGCTAATTGACACACCCGAATTTTAATACCATGTTTAAATGTTCGAATTTTTGAATATTAATGCGTTTTCTATTAAAATGTTCGAAACTCGGCTCCTCAAGTCTACGTGTTAAAAAGGTCTTATGTTTAAATAAGACCTTTTTTTTACTAATTTTTAAAATTAAAAGCTAAACCCAATTTGCAGTGAAGGAACTATGCTCACTTTGGGAGTGGTAAAGGTTTCGCCTTCTATTACATTGTTTCCTGAGATTTTTTGATTGGTTGAAATACCTATCCATGGGAAAATATATACAGAATCAAATTTATTAAATGGACGCCACAAATAGCCTGCGCGTAATGTTTGGATGAAAGAATAATAATTAGTTTTAATTCCAACTCTTTCTATAGTAAAGTTATATAAAGAAAGAGTCAAACCCACACTTAAGCCTTTGTTTGGATTGAAAAAATAATAATCAAAGAAACCATCGATACCAAGATTTTTAGCCTTCCAGCCCTTGTTTTTATTGCTCTCTTCAGCTTCTATATAAAAATCAGGGATCGTAGTTTTATAAATCCCAAGCCCGATATTTAATTTTTTATGAAATGTTGCACTTCTCCTTACAGCCAACGAAAAACCATTAAAGAAATATGTAGTAGGGTCTGTTTCTATATAAATTTGATTAATCTTTTCACTTGAAGAACGAAGACTATCGCTTATATTTTGTGCAAATATATTGATACAAAGTCCTAAGAATGACAATATCATACAAATGCTTTTTATCATAACTATAGTCATATTAGATAAGTAAAGGAAAATTATAATTAAAAATTATGATAGAGTCTTATACGAAGATATTTTTATTTAAAGGTTGGATTTTGATGATAAGCGGTAAGGAAGTAGTATACGTACGAAAATTCAAAATTAACCTTTCTGTATTAACACCATAGAGCAGTGGGTGGGTGGTCGAAAAGACCAACCATGTCGGAGAATTTCATCTTGTATATCTATACATAGCATCATTGCTGGGACAATCACCCTTTACCAAGTTAATTGGCTGGCATCGTTTATTGCACTTTAAAAATAAAAAAAATCACTTTACTGATGACCTTTTTGGGTGGAATTACGTAGCCTGTTACCTTTTTTGATAAGGCCAGCGATTCAAACTAAAGAAAATCAGTATGAAAAAAAGATTTTTAACGATGCTTATGTGTGTCGTATTTGCCCCGGGATTTTTACTTGCACAAGTTGGTCCGGGTTTAGGAAATCTTACGTATCCACAGTCCGATCTTTATAAAGCTATCTGGAAATATACAGAAGTAAACCATTATGGTTCCAATATAGCTACGATGCATAACGGATATCTTGTTACAACCTTTACGCCCGATAGCGGTAAACCTCCGGGAGGTATTTTAGTGTGGGATGTTTCGAATCCAAGACGGCCTATTCAGGTGGCACGGATATACGATTCAAGAACGTCAACGTTCCGTGAACAGCATGCCCTTCCGCAGCACGATAAATATATTTTAATGCAGGATGGTTGCGGTTTTCAAATTTGGGATTTTAGCGATCCGAGAAATCCAAAGCAGACCAAGAGACATTGCATGACTGGTTATGCACATGATGATTATGGTTCAACCTGGCAAATGTTCTGGCAGGCACCCTACATTTTTATTGCGAATGGCAGCAGAGGATTTGATGTCGTGGATGCAACGGACATTAACAATCCTCAATTTGTAAAACATATAACTACTCCAAGACAGATAGGGTCCATCTATGCTATAGGAAACCTTCTGGTTACTTCTGCTCATGACTTTGGTAAAGGAATTACCATTTATGATATCAGCAATCCGCGTGACCCCAGATTATTAAACAGTTTCAGTAACACGGAGAATATGTACGCTTCCATGGTGAATGGGAATAAGCTCGTCATTTCAGCAAGAGGAAATACCAATAATATGGTCTTTGGGACCTACGACATCAGCGACCCTTTAAACATACGGAAGCTGGGTACGTTGAATATTGGTAATAGTGGAGAACAACTTTATAACTCCATGCAGGATCAGTTTATTTTCCAGGGCTGCCAGAGTGAGGTTGTTAAAATTAATGCATCCAATCCCAATCAACTTACCATAGAAGGCAGAGGATCTTTAGGAATTAATGGCGACTCAGACCATGGACAGGTTTCGCCATTTGGAAATTTAATTTTTGTAGGAAACGATCATGGCTCGGGAAGCGGATTTTGGGTGCATCAGGTGCAGCCCGATAAAAAAGGGCCTGACGTAAATATGATTTCACCACGTAGCAACGAGGTTAGCAGAGCGCTTACTTCCCGTATTGGAATAACACTTACAGATCACATTCAGATTGAGTCCGTAAATAAGAATACGTTTATCGTCAGACCTGTTGGAGGGGCTGCCATATCCGGGAAATACAGCCATCAGTTTGCAATTGTAAACTTCAGCCCGGATCAGCCACTGTTACCAAACACTACCTATGAAGTTATTATTCCTGCAGGAGGGATCAAAGACTACGCTGGAAATACATCAACACAAACATTCACCTCGTATTTTTCGACAGGTCCAACGGGTAATTTTCCTCCAGGTACCGCTGGTACGCCCTGGGTATTTGAAGACGATAAACAAGTGACCTTAAACTGGGACAGAATTTCTAATTCAACAGGGTCTGTGATCAAAAGAAGTACTTCGCCAACAGGTCCTTTTCAGACCATTGGTACAACGACCCAGCTTTCTTACATAGACAGAAATCTTACCAACGAAACAACTTACTATTACCAAATAGTGGGGGAAAACAGCTTCGGACAAGGTGTAGCGTCGGTTGCAGTAAGAGCGAAGCCAGCATTCTACATTACATCCTTAAATTATACGTCACAAACAAATGGTTGGGGGCCGGCAGAAATAGATCAAAGTAATGGTGAAGCTGCTGCCAATGATGGTAATGTCATTACACTAAATGGCGTAGAGTATTCCAGAGGTTTAGGCGTTCACGCCCAAAGTACAATCAAATATAATTTAGAGGGCAAATACGATCGGTTTTTGTCTGATGTAGGGGTAGATGATGAAGTAGGTAACATAGGATCCGTCGTTTTTACGGTCAGCCTAGATGGCGTACAGATCTATACAAGTGGCTTGATGAATGGAACTACTGCTACCAAAGCCATAAATGTATCTGTTGCTGGAGGAAGAGAACTCACATTAACCGTTACGCAGGATGCAGATAACGGAGGGGATCATGCATCCTGGGGAGGTGCAAGGCTTATACCTGTCGTAAACCAGGCGCCATCTGTTGTTATATCAGGTCCTGCGACTAACAGTACATTCACAACGCTTGAAACGATTACTCTTACAGCTACAGCAACCGATACGGATGGAACGATTTCTAACGTGGAGTTTTATAATGGAACAACAAAATTAGGAGAGGATGCAACTACGCCTTATTCCTATTCATGGACAAATGTTGCTGTTGGTACCTATACGATTACGGCCATTGCGACGGATAATTCCGGAAATAAAAAAACATCAGCACCTGTTACCATAAAAGTCAATGTACCTCAGGGACCCTACAATGGAACAGCACACATCATTCCTGGTACCATTGAATTTGAATCGTACGATGTAGGCGGAAACGGTGTTGCGTATCTGGATAACAGTCCGGGCAGCTTGGTAACGCCTGTTGTAAATTTCAGGACAAATGAAGATGTAGATATTGAAACTTGTACGGATGCTGGAGGAGGATACAATATTGGCTTTACAACCGCCGGTGAATGGCTGGAGTACACCGTCAACGTGCAGGCAACGGGTATCTATGCGATGGATCTTCGCGTAGCCTGCCTGGGCGATGGCCGTACAATATCCGTAAGTATGGATGGTACAAACATAGCCAGCAATGTCGCGATACCGAATACAACGGGCTGGCAGACCTGGCAGACAATACGATTAAACAATATATCTCTTACAGTCGGTCAGAAGATTATGCGAATGACAGTAGGAGCTACCGACTTTGTTAATCTGAACTACGTTACGTTTACCTTGGTACCACCTCCTGTAGCCACCATTACAGCTACCGGCGCCACTGCATTTTGTGCCGGAGGAAGTGTCGTTCTGAACGCGGGTACTGGAACAGGCTATACGTATCAGTGGAAAAGAGATGGGAACAATATAGCAAACGCAACCACTTCAGCGTATACAGCGACTCAATCAGGGAGCTATACAGTCACAATAAGCGCCAACAGTCAGACTGTAACATCAACAGCGGTTGCCGTAACAGTTAATGCCTTGCCAGTGGCAACCATTTCTTCATCCGGACCGACAACATTTGTGCAAGGAGGCAGTGTAACGTTACAAGCAAACACGGGAGCAGGCTTAAGTTATAAGTGGTTTAATGGAACCTCTCAGATAGCTACAGGTTCAACATATGTGGCAAGTGCTACAGGAAGCTATACCGTAGAAGTAACCAATGCATCCAACTGCAAAGCTACATCATCATCTATCAGTGTCACAGCAAATCAGAATCAGCCCTCTGTCATTACGATCAACAGCCCAGTTGCTAATTCTACAGTAAGTGGTCCAATCAGAATAGAGGCAACGGTCTCCGATCCTGATGGAGCAATTGCGAAAGTAGAATACCTCGCCGGCACTACCTTACTTGGTACAAGCACATCATCTCCATACAACTTTATCTGGCAAACTCCAATATCGGGTAATCATGAGATTACAGTAAGGGTAACAGATAGCAATGGAGGAATAACGACTTCATCACCTGTAACTATGATATCCGGTACGATTACGGGAATACATTCTTCTACAGAAATTCAAATCACGGTTTATCCAAATCCATCTTATAAAGAAATTACACTTGAGACAGAGATGGATCTGACCAATGCAAAAATTACCGTGATCAATGTTCTTGGACAAGAAATACAACTCCCGTCAACGGTGAATGTAAATGGAGCAAACATTGATGTAAGCAGCCTTACAGAAGGAACGTATCTGCTTATTGTAAGACATGAAAATAACGTTATAAAGAGTAAAATATCAATTGTGAAATGATCATTCCGGTTCGTCGATTTACACCTAATGCATACATCATGAGGATACTCGTTTCTATAATTGTGTTTTTATGTATCGGCTGGATCGGGAGGGTAACTGAGCTGGAAGAGAATTTCATTACCCAGAACAAGCCGGTAGAGGTTGGTACATTTGTCACCTTTACCATAAATATTCCGGATGGTTCTGAAATTCCATATGTTGCATGGGATTTTGGTGATGGCAGTGGTCTGGGTAGATATAGGAAAAGTTTGAGTGTTTCTTACACCTTTACTGAACCAGGAGTGTATCAGGTATATGCGAGGATACAGGGAGAGGATTTTCCGCTTACAGTTATTCAAACGGTTTACAAGCCAACTCAAAAGCCTGCTCCTGCACATTCGTCAACAATTGTTATCGATACCGTTCATCAAAAAGTATGGGCTGTTAATACAGATAATAATTCCGTTGCCTATATAGACGCTTTGAATAATACACTTCTTTCCGAAATCCCAGTCGGTAAGCAGCCAAGGACGGTAGCGTTAGATAAAGATGGTAATGCCTGGGTTGCCAACGAAGAGGATGCAAGCATTTCAGTAATAGCTGCTGCTACAGGTCAGGTACTTCAAACGATCATACTGCCATATGCATCACGGCCATACGGGATTTGTTTTGATCCTCAAAAAGATTTTTGTTATGTAACATTACAGGGTACCGGAGAACTTGTAAAGATTGAAGCGATTGGGAGAGAAATTGTAGAATCGGTTCATGTTGGAAGAAGTCCCCGGGGTATTGCTGTCACATCTGATGGTAGCCAAATGTTAGTTACGCAATTTATTTCTCCAGAAGAAAATGGACTGGTACGTTTAATTGATACTAAGACAATGCATGTGCAGCAAGAAATTGTGTTGGCATTTGATGTTACTCCGGATTTTGAAGACAGGGGACGAGGTGTTCCCAATTTTTTGTCTTCTATTACAATAACACCGGATGGAACGGAAGCATGGGTGCCTTCGAAAAAAGACAATACAGCCAGGGGTATGTTTAGAGATGGCTTAGCACTTGAGTTTGATAATACCGTTCGCACGATTGTTTCAAGGATTGATCTATCTACCATGACGGAAAATTCTCAAATGAGGACAGATATCAATGATGCAGATATGGCTTGTGCAGTAGAGTTCAGCCCGTATGGTAATATAGCTTTTGTTGCTTTGCAAGGGGTTAACAAGATCACGATGATAGATGTTGCTTCCAATTCCAGATTGGGTTTGCTTGATTCAACCGGCCTTGCTCCTCAGGGTTTAGTTATTAATGCCGATGGTTCACGACTATTTGTACATAATTTTCTTACCAGAACCGTAAAAGTTTTTAATACGGAGGATATTGTGCTATCAAATAATTTTACTCCTGTAGTAGCAGCAACCATATCAACGATCATTACTGAGAAGCTTGCTCCTCAGGTATTGGAGGGGAAACAGATATTTTATAATGCGGCTGACGAACGAATGACATTCGCCGGATATATAAGCTGTGCGTCCTGTCATCTGGATGGTGCCAGCGATGAACGGGTGTGGGATTTTACGGATAGAGGAGAAGGATTTAGAAATACACATAGTCTTTTGGGAAGGGGTGGTATGGATATGGGTAATGTACACTGGACTTCTAACTTTGATGAGATTCAGGATTTCGAAAATGATATGCGAAATGGTTTTAAAGGAAAAGGATTTTTGCCTGATGCTGTGTTCGCCTTGGTTTCAGATCCACTGGGTAATCCGAAGGCAGGATTGAGTAGGGAGCTGGATGCATTGGCAGCATATGTTACGTCTTTGAATAAAGTTCATGCAAGTCCTTACCGCAATAACGATGGAAGCCTAACGGCAGACGGGATTGAAGGGGAAATTCTTTTTCAGGAATTGGGTTGTGGGTCTTGTCATGCAGGTCAGGACTTTACAGACAGAAAAACCGGAGTTCTGCATGATGTTGGTACTGAGCAACCATCCTCCGGTGAAAGACGAACGTTAGCATTGACTGGTTTTGGCACCCCAACATTAAAGGGCATTTGGGAAACAGCTCCATATCTGCACGATGGTTCGGCACTTACACTTAAAGATGTGCTTGTTACAAGAAATGCAGAGAAGAAGCATGGAGATCTTTCGAATTTAACAGAAACAGAATTGGATAAACTTGTAGCATATTTACTTCAGATTGACGATAACCAGGACGCAGTGATAACCGCGTTGCTGTTTCCGATTAAAAGAGAATTTGTAGCTATGAGAATATTTCCCAATCCAGCTTCCGAAAGCGCTAACGTACAATTAACCAACATTGTCAAATCATCAGGGACAATCAGAATTTACAACGTTATTGGACATCTATTGATGACAGTATTGGTAGAGGGTATGAATGAAATAAATCTGGATGTCAGCCAACTCAATAGCGGAGTTTATGTGGTAGAGTATTCAGATGATACCAGTAAATACAGTCAAAAAATGGTTATACAATAAGTCGAATCAAAAAAGCTTTCGTAATGAAACGAAAGCTTTTTTGATTCGCGCTGAATAAGAGTAAACTCTTATTCAAGAATGATCTAACGGTAATGGTCTTTTTCAACCAGAGGTATCATTGTTTCTGTGATAATAGCAACTGGTTGGTGACGCCCGGGAGACTTCAGTTGTGAGCGAGAGCTCCCGGCGGGCTAAACACCAACCAGGGCGGGGCTATTTACCAATCATTGTTTCTGTGATAATAGGAACTGGTTGGTGACACCCGGGAAACTTTAATTGTGAGCGAGAGCCCCCGGCGGTCTAAGCGCCAACCAGGGCGGGAGCTTGCCATTTCGCTCCTCAGATTGTACAGCTTTTTTTTTAGTTTAATTTATAAAGGCAGGGTGGTCTTCAGCCACAGATTCCGGAATAATTTTTTAGGATCATATTCCTCCGCCTGTTTTTCAATATTGAAATTCCGCTTTCCTCTTGGATCGTTTCCTACACCTGCCAGATAAGCCCAGTTACCCCAATTGCTGCACACATCGTAATCTATAAGCTGCTGTTCAAAATATGCAGCACCGTAGCGCCAATCTATGCCAAGATCATTGCATAAATAGCTCGCTGCATTTTGTCTGCCTCTGTTACTCATAAAGCCTGTATGTGTTAGCTCCAGCATGTTGGCGTCTATAAAATCATTGCCCGTTTTGCCATTGATCCACTGAGAGAGTATTGCTGTATCCTGCAGGCCGGATGCGTTAGCTGAATCTTTAATACCTGAATATAAAAAGAACTGATGTTTGTGCTTTTTCATCATAAAGCGAAAGTAATCGCGCCAGAGTAATTCGAATATCAACCAGTATGTAGATTCATTAGCGGAGAACCGGGATTCGTATTTTTTTAATTCAGTATAAATTTCTCTCGGTGACAAACATCCCAAAGCCAGCCAGGGAGAAAATTTAGTAGAATAGTCGCTGCCAATCATTCCATCTCTTGTGTTCTTATAATGTGAGATTAGCTGCGTTTCAAAAAGGTAGCTTGTCAATCGTTTGCAGCCTTCGCTTTCGCCTCCCGTAAATTTCATTACGGCTCTCGGGTCCTGTATAACTGGCTGTAGTCCTAAGCCCTTTACCGTGGGCAGGCGCAGCTGCGGCATTGCCGGAGATTTTATGTGAGCAGGTTTTTGGAAAACCGAGCGGATAGAAGATTCTTTTTCTACTTTCTTCCTGAAATTGGTGAATACTTCCGGAATATCTTTTATAGAAAACGGCAGATCCTGCGCATGGTACAACGTACTTGTACTAAAGCTTTCAAATGTGCAGCCAAGCTTCCATATTTCTTTTTCTACACGTGCTTCCGTTTGTTGTTCTTCGTAAGCTACTTCGCGCTTGGCAAAAACCTTGAAGGCTTCATATTGTTTTACGATTTTATAAAGCTCCGTTTCCGGTTTGCCTCTCACAACAATCAGTCCTGAGCCAAGTTTACGCAGGTTCGTATCCAGGTCATTCAATGACTCTAATAAAAACTGCGCTCTGAAATTTCCTGTTTTCTGAAAACCGAACGGCGTTATTTTAAAGTGATCCTCATCAAGGCAGTAAACCGGAATAATCTCGTCGCTTTGTTCTATCGCGCGAACAAGGGTTTCGTTATCGTGCAGCCGGAGGTCTGTTTTGAACCAAACAATAGAGCGTTTCATCAGAGTTCGTTTATATGTGTTAAGTAATAGTCTGCCTGCTGCAGGAGCTCAGCTTTTACATCAGGCTTCATTTTATTCCAGACATTGTACATCATCCCAATCCTTGGATTTTTAGAAAGCTTCGCCTCGTGGTTGCTGTAGAAATTCCAATACAAGCTATTAAAGGGACAGGCTTTGGCTCCAGTCTTTTTTGCTTTATCGTAATAACAGCCTTTGCAATAGTGGCTCATTTTATCAATGTAGGCCGCCGAGCTCACATAAGGCTTGGTTCCTATCAGGCCGCCATCTGCGAACTGGCTCATGCCGCGCGTATTGGTTATTTCGACCCATTCCAGCGCATCTATATAAATACCCAGGTACCATTGATCCACTTCAGCGGGATCAACACCTGCCAGCAAGGCAAAATTACCGGTGATCATCAGGCGCTGGATGTGGTGCGCGTAGGCATAGTGCAGCGATTGGTTTATGGCATTGCGCAGGCAGTTCATTTTTGTTTTCCCTGTCCAGTACCAATCGGGTAATTTATTTTTATTTTCAAGATAGTTCAGCGTGGCGAAGTCCGGCATCTTTAGCCAGTACATACCCCGCATGTATTCCCGCCAGCCAATAATCTGCCTTACAAATCCTTCCAACTGGTTATACGCAATTTTATTTTTACGCATGCTCCATTCTTCAATGGCTCTGTTAACTACCTCGAGTGGGGAAAGCAGCTTGCAATTCATTGAAAAAGACAGGCGCGAATGGTACAACGACCATTCCTCAGGAACCATAGCGTCCTGATATGTGCCAAACAACGGCAGGCATTCTTTTACAAAAAAGTCTAACAGTGCAAGGGATTGCCGGCGACTGACCGGCCAGACAAAATTTCTGGCATCGATCGTACCAATTGTTATGATGTTGGTTTTAGCTAATTCAGAAATAATACCGGTAACATCATTTGTAAAAATCATTGGCGCTACAGCTTTGTGATTTGCAGGTAATTTTTTACGGTTCTCTGCATCATAGTTCCATTGGCCGTTAAGAGGTTCTGTGCCTTGCATCAGCAGACCATGCTTTTTACGCATGTACCGGTAAAAGCTTTCCATGAGGTATACTTTTTTGCCTTTAAAAAAAGCGCCTAACTCGTTTCTCGACGTTAAAAAATGCTCGGTGTCGTAGGTAGCATGAGAAATAGAGAGCGATTTTGAATAAGCGGCAAGCAGTTGATCTACCCTGTATTCATCGGGCAACTGGTATTCAAAGTGTGTAATAGCATGTTCAGCGATGAGCCAGTCGCAGTTTTTATCAAAGCACTGCAGGTTACACGCATCAGTTAATTTAAGATAGATAACGGTATGCTTGTTTTCTTTTAATTCATTTGCAAATGTGCGCATAGTACTAAAAAAAGCGGCTACTTTCTGTATATGGTGCCAGACATAATCGGTTTCCGAACGTACCTCCATCAATACATACACCACATCTGTATTTACTTCCTTAAACCAGGAATGGTTAATATTCAGCTGATCGCCTAAAATTAAGCGCAGTGTTTTTTTTGAATCTACCAGTGCCGGAATATTATTTTTCATTTTCATTTTTTTTATTTCTGCAGGCATCACTGCAATATTTCACATCCTCCCAATTTTTTTCCCACTTCTTACGCCATGTAAACGGGCGCTCACAGACCGTACAGATTTTAGCGGGCAGGTTTTGTTTTTTAATGCCTTTCATCACACGTTTTAAATGATACGTTCATTCATTGTCGTTTAAATCCCCGCATCTTTTCTGCTGCATGCCTGCGTATTGTTTCCAGATCGGGATAATGCTTTCCAAGTTCGCAGGAATAAAGCCGTTGTGCATCGCCTGTCATTTTCCAGGGAACAGAAAATGATTCGTGTACAAACCGCGAATGCCTGGTATCACTGTTATTGTAAGTCATCATCGATGGTTCAAAAAAATAAACTAAAAGTACCGGTACGTTTTGTTGCCGGTCATTATAAAGCGGTTCGTGATCTGTAAATCGCAAATCACGTTTGAACCAGACAATATTTACAGAAACCTTATTCAAGAGGCATGAAATTAACAGGCGTTAGTTCCTGACCGGGTTTTGCATAGCTTAATCGTTCCAGCCGTTGTGTTTTGTGATAACTGTCCAAACCCGAACAGGTAATCGTATTCGCTTTTTCCAGATCAAGGAATGCATCTTCGAGCAGACAGTCCGTTGGAAAATAGAGGTGCAGTATTTGCCCGATGATTAAAATGGTGCCGTTGATGGCAAGGTCTATGCGTTCTTTAAATTGCACACCAAGCTGCACAGCACTTTCGCTGACATAGGGCGCTGCAAAGTCATTTTTATAAACGGCTGTTAATCCTGCCGCATCAAATTCAGACTGTTCTTTCGGATACCTGGCTGATGTTTGATGGGCTTGCCGATAGATCTGTTCATTGAGGTGATTGATGGTGTAAACGCCTGTTTCGAGAATATTTGACAAGGTATGCCGCTCAGCAGAGTCCGGCCTCACAATAAAGGCAATGAGCGGCGGAGAAGCACCGATATGAACAATAGAACTGAAGGGCGCTACATTGGTCCGGCCTTCCGGATCAACGGAGCCAATTAAACAAATACTTTTAAAGCCACCTGTTGAATTAACCAGATTGGCCCGCTTTCGTATCTCCATGTCCATTAAATCATTCAACGACAGATGTGTTTCCATAGTAGTATTAGTTTTTTATTGTGCTCATTCCTCCGTCAATTGCAAATACCTGTCCGGTAACCCATGCCGATTCTTCAGACAATAAGAATGCGATGGCATTGGCAACATCCGTAGGTTTACCGATCTGGCGCAGCGGGTTGCGCTTTTGCATGTTTTCAAGCTTATCGGGTGTATGTATGAATGTATTGCCAAGCGGAGTATCCAGCAAAGAGGGAGCTACAACATTTACCCGGATAGCTGGTGCTAATTCTGCTGCTAAAGCCTTTGCAAAACCCTCAAGCGCGCCTTTTGCCATAGCAATGGAAGTATGGAAGGGCAGACCTACAGATGCTGCAACAGAGCTTAAAAATACAATGGAGGCGTTGGGCGATTTTTTTAAATCCGATAAATAGGCCTGAACAAAAGCCGCAGCTCCTAATGTATTTATTTGCAGATCACTTGTAAACTCAGCAGGTGTAAAGCGCGTAACGGGTTTTAAATGTATCGTGCCAGGGAAATATACCAAGCCATCTATTGGCTTGCCAATTTCCGGAAAGGTTGAGAAATCATAGCCTGATACCTGGTAATATTCGTCGTACGTGTCATCCGGTTCTTTCCTGCTTAATCCAATTACGCTATGACCTTTTTCTTTCAGCAGCATTGCTGTTTGTCTGGCAATGGCACTGGAAGCGCCCGCAAATAAAAACGTTCTGCGTATCATCGTTTAGATATTTTATTGTGCGTGATGTTTCTTTGTAATGTAGATTTAAACCTGTCGATTCCATTTATCCGTTTAGCGGCATGCTTCATGTTACAATTATTTACCCGCTTTCTCCAGAGCCGGTAGCTACTTAATTTTAATTGTTTTTTCATCAGTGTCTTCACAGCAGCCTCATTCAATCCAAACTGAAATTGTATGGCATCAAAGGTAGTCCTGTCTTCCCAGGCCATCTCGATGATCCGGTCAATTGCTTCCGGGGTAAGAGCCAACGATATTTCCCTGGTTGTACGGGAAGAAACATTAACGTTTGGATCATTGTTCGGGGAATAATGTCTTAAAATGCTGCTTTCCATGGATTCACTAATGTAATTCATACCTGATTTTTTTACATACGCTTAATTTTGTCTAAGAGTAACATTGTAAAGTTAGACAAAATTTGTCTAACTTTACAATGTTACTCTTAGACAATCCAAAAGTTTTAAATGTATTTATGGAAAAAAGAATTGTTGAATCGGACCCGTTACGCAATACCCCTGAAAGTTTTAATACCTTATCTGTTGATGAAATCGGTGATGACCATCTTTTTAAGGGGATCGCCACCCCAATGCTGCCACAGGCATTTTTAAAAACAGATGAGGAAAAAATAGCATCTATCGCAGGACATTTTAAAGCCATTATGGAAACATTGGGCCTCGATCTCAGTGACGATAGTCTTGCAGGTACTCCTCAGCGCGTAGCTAAAATGTATGTGCAGGAAATCTTTAGCGGACTGGATGAGCGGAATAAGCCTAAGATTGCTTTATTTGAGAACAAATACAGATACGGACAGATGCTTGTGGAAAAAAATATAACCTTTTACAGCAACTGCGAGCATCACTTTGTTCCTATTTTTGGCAAAGTACATGTTGCATATATTTCATCCGGTAAAGTAATCGGTCTTTCCAAGCTGAATCGGATCGTGAACTATTTTGCGAAGCGGCCTCAAGTGCAGGAACGTCTGACGATGCAGATTGCGGGTGAAATGGAGAGCGTACTCAACACAAAGGATATCGCAGTGCTTATTGATGCAAAGCATTTGTGTGTTTCATCCCGTGGAATTAAAGATGATAACTCTGCTACCATCACCGCGTATTACGGTGGCAGGTTTAGCGATGATGCCGTTAAGAATGAGTTTTTGAATTATTTGAATTTAAATACAACCTATGTGTAAATTTCATTTGCTTCTTCAATTCTATTCGGGAAAATATGGACAAAAATATCCGGAACTACAGCATATAGATCAATGAAGCCAGCTGCGCATTATGATATAGCCCAATTGGAGCGATTGGTAGGAGTGAAGGCTCATACTCTTAGAAAATGGGAGGAACGGTATCAGCTGATTTCACCTGAACGCAGTGCCGGTAATATCCGCTTTTACAATGATGCACAAGTAATCCAACTTCTAAATATCACGCTGTTACTTTCCGAAGGTTTCAAAATATCGCAGATTGCAGCGATGTCTTCTGCAACTATCCGGAAACATGTACAAAACATTCAACAACATTCTCCTGAAAGCAATTCCGGCAAACATACAGCCAGCCTGCATCAATTGCTTTCAGCCACACTTACATTTGATGAGTTGCTTTTTGAAAAAACGGTTGACCTGGCGGTAAAGCAGCTTGGAATGCTCCGGACTGTGAGGGAACTTTTTTATCCATTTTTTTACAAGATCGGATGGATGTGGCTATCCGACGAGGTAAGTCCGGCACAGGAACATTTTGCCAGCAACATCATTCGTCGGAAGTTGATTGTTGCCAGTGATACGTTGCCGCGCCCTAAAAAAAAGAAGACTTTTATATTGTTTTTGCCGCCCGGCGAATGGCATGAAATCAGTCTGCTGCTGGCAGACTATCTGGTACGCCTTAAAGGCTTTAAAAGTATTTATCTTGGGCAGAATGTGCCTTTGCAAAATATGACAAAAGTAATAGAGACCACTTCACCTGACTTCGTCCTAACACTTTTTTTATCGCGTCAGAATGAGCAGACAGCTCCAGATGCGATCAGGCATCTGGCGAAGACATATAAAAAACCGAAGTTTCTTGTAAGCAGTCCTTATATGACAAAAGACTTAGCCGGAGAACCTAAAAACATTAAAATTCTACATTCTTCTGAAGACTTCGAGAAGTTATTGGAAAAGCTTACATAGGCTTGAGTATACTCTTACTTTACAGGTATGACTTGATCACTCAATCGAAAATCCGGAAAAGTTTATGAAGATAATATATTTTATTCTCCATGAATTCACGTCCATTTTTTTAGTGCTGCTTTAATTTTATTAAACGATCGAACAGATATTTTTTGCTCTGTTTCTAACACTCCGCAGTTTGTGGCACACAGACCACGGTGAGAAATCGAAGCTCACGCATGCGTATAGGAGAAGTTTATTTCTGGACAAGTACAATCTGCTAAAAGAGCAGAACAATAAAAATGATTAAACTAAATAGAGTAGTAAATGTTCTGTGTGTCACAGAACAAGGTGTGGAGAACAATAAAAATGATTAACTATATAGAGTAGTGAATGTTCTGTGTGCCTCAGATCACGGTGAGAAAAGGCTTGTTGTTTAACTGTTACTGACTCAATCTGGAAAATACATATAAACATTCAGTAGCAATCTCCTTGATGCTTTCTAAATACCTATCATCCAGATCATCTGTTGAATCAGAAGGTTTAAACTCATTATAAAGGGTAGAAACCCACACCTCAGCTCCATCGATATGTGTAAGGGCAGCCTCTGCCTCTCTGCACATCATAATAACACAAAAGCCCTGTGCCGGATTTTCGTTGGCATCATACTTCTTTGAAAAACAGGTAATATGTATATCGGAATCGCCAAACTGTATTGTATATAAAGGGTTAGGAGTATTGTCTGTCTGTTTTACGATAAACCCGATCGTTTCAATGATCCGGATAGAACCTAAATCAAAGACAGTAGCTTGTATGCCTCCCGAATATGTTTTTACGTGAGGAAATCCATAATACGTTGCTGCTACACTGCCCCAGATCTGTCCAAAATGACTCATTCTGAAATTACGCATACAGATATACAGCAGTTCAGGAGTGTGGTTTGCATCTGATTTTTTCTTTACATAAGAAATTATCTGATGCAAGGCACGCTTCCGTTCTTCCGGAATCGTGTCAAAACCTTTTATTGCCTCTAAAATATAACGTTGTATGATAGGTAACATGGTGTGTTCAATTTTACAGTATAATAAATTGACACGAGTTGAATGGGTTAAATATATATACGCGCAGAGTTATTTGAATAACGTTGACGATTAATAGCAAACCGGTCAGTAAATCAGCGGATACATATAGTATAGATAACTGTTTAACGTATGTATACGTTATTTTAATTTTTGATTCTCAATTAACTGTTCTAATGCGATCCGTTTTTTCTTTTTCAGAGACTTGAAAAAGACGGGCGAGAGCCCCGTTATTTTTTTAAACTGATTGGAGAAATGAGGAAGGCTGCTGTAGTGTAGTTTAAACGCAATTTCTTTTAAGCTCATTTCATTATAAATGATCAGCTCTTTGGCCCGCTCAATTTTATGAACAATAATAAATTGTTGCAGAGTAGTGCCTGTGACTTCAGAAAATAAATTAGATAGGTACGTATAATCACATTCCAGTTTAGTACTGAGGTATTCGGAGAATTTTACTTCGGGCAATTCATCTGAGTAATGGATGGTATTAATTATTGCCGCTTTAACCTTTTCTATCTGAATGGATTTTTTATCTTCCATCAATTCGTGCCCGTTTTTTTTAAGGACACTTCTGATCTTATCGAACTGACGCAGCGATATTTTTTGCTTTACTTCCAGTTCTCCTAATTCTATGCGCGATATTTTAATGCCGAGTTTATTGAATTCATTCTTTACCATGAGTTTGCAGCAATTGCTCACCATGTATTTTATGTACAACTTCATTTGTAGATATACTGTTTATCTGAGACAAAGATGAAGACAATGCAACTAAAAAAGTTACACATTAAATATTATTAGTTACACAATCTTTGAAAGCAGGATGAAAATTTTTAAACCCGTTAAATATACATGGCGGTCTGTAATCCCGTCAGATCGCGCTGAATGAAGGATTGTGCAAAATAAAGACAGGCATTTTTGAAGTGAAACGTATGAAATCACGAACAGTGCAGCGAAGCGCCGGATATTTTTTTGAGGCATTATTTTTAATATCATTGCGCAAAATTTACAGCAACACCGCATTGAAACAAATCTGCAGATGACTAAAACATCCTTTGGTCACGCACAAATCTGTTGGCTGTTGCATAAATAACAGTAAAGAGAAGTACATACCTGGATTCAAGTAATTAATAATGTATGGCGTTTATTGATGTAGTATTGCAGCGCCCTTCCTACGGATGGATGGATGAAAACGGAAATCTTGTAAAGCCTGCGGGCAAGCAATTGTTTGCAGAGTTCTGTTCAAGGATTAATATTTTTAAATCACGTAAGAACTGGATAGCATTGGCAGGATGGTTTTGGGTACTATGTTTATTGCCTTTTCTGTTTTTGTTTTTGTTTACCTATTTTAATTGGAAGCTGTTGTTCATTTGTATCTTCTACAGCATGGTAGTAATGGGTACCCACGGCACTATCTGGTACCATCGGTACGGTACACACCGTGCTTTTATTTTTCGCAACGCATTCTGGCGTTTCATTACCCAAAACCTGGTAGTTAAATTAATTCCGGAAGAGATTTACATTGTATCGCATCATGTACATCATTCTAAGTCGGATCAGCCCGGAGATCCGTACAATGCTTCCGCCGGGTTTTTATATTGTTTTTTAGCCGATACAAACCATCAGCCCATTGCAAAAGATCTGGATGAAAAAAACTATGCACGTGCAGCGGTACTTGTAAAACATACAGGCATAAAAATCAATTCGTATGAACAATATCAGAAATGGGGTTCAATTGCCGATCCGGGCCGCACGGCAGCGCTCTGGATCGCAAACTGGGTTTGCTGGTATGGTATATTTTATCTCATTGGAGGGCATGCACTTGCCTGTGCACTTTTTAGCGGCGCACTGATATGGGTAATAGGCGTTCGTACATTTAACTATAATGGCCACGGCAAAGGTACGGAAAGTCATAGGGATGGATTGGATTTTAATCGTAAAGACTTGTCTGTAAACCAATATCGCCCGGGCTTACTTGCTGGTGAGTGGCATAACAATCATCATATGTATCCGGGAAGTGCCCGCTCAGGTTTTTTACCGTATCAGATAGACTTTGCCTGGTACTACATTTATGTATTGTATAAGATAGGGGCAGTATCATCCTACCATGATTCTAAAAAACAGTTTTATGAAAACTACTATGTACCATATAAGAATGCCAGTAAAAAAGAATCAGTAAAGGATTTCGTTGACTGATACATTACTGTGCGGGCTCATGAATGCAACCTGTTGAATGCTATCTGGAAATATATATATATTATTTTTGCTTAAAAGAAGAACGGCTTTGTGGAGTTTGATAAACATATTTTCAAATTGAAGAAGAGCAGACAAGACACAATGATGAAAATAAGTTTAAATAAATAGCTTATTTATCGCGTAGCGATTTTGATACCTTGAGATATTCATCCTGTTAACCTACTTAAATTTTTAAAGGTTTGGAAAATCAGTATGTTTGGATAAATAAGTTCAAAACCAGGTTCCTCCAGTCTACTGTATTAAAAAGCCCTTCCAAACCGGAAGGGCTTTTTGTTTATAAAAATCAGGACAACCGGAATCTGTTTAGAGTTTTATTTTTTGAATGCGCACCGCGTTTAAAATGGCCAGCAGTGCCACGCCAACATCCGCAAAGACAGCTTCCCAAAGCGTAGCCAAACCGCCCGCACCAAGTATCAGAACAACTACTTTAACTGCGAAAGCAAGCGTTATATTTTGCCAGACAATTTTCTTTGTAAGCTTTCCGATTCTGATGGCCGAGAATATTTTGTAAGGCTGGTCGTTTTGAATCACAATATCCGCTGTTTCAATGGTGGCGTCCGATCCTAAACCGCCCATGGCTATGCCTGCATCAGCCAGGGCTACAACCGGCGCATCGTTTACCCCATCACCCACAAATGCTATTTTCCTGCCTTCGTTTCTTAGCGCCTGTACTTTTTCTACTTTTCCTTCGGGCAGCAGATCGCCATACGCAGCATCAATGCCTAATGTCTTTGCCACAGCATCAACTACTGCCTGTTTATCACCTGAAAGCATTACTGTTTTAATACCTAGTCCATGCAACGCGTTAATAGCATCTAACGCATCTGCTTTAATTTCATCCGCAATGGTTATATAACCGGCATACTTCCCATCTACAGCCGTTACAACGATGGTATCCGTGATGTTCCTGATCTTTTCATCGAATGCAATAGTAAACTTACTCAGCAATTTAAGATTTCCTGCTAAGACTTGTTTTCCTTCAACTGTACCTTTCAATCCATGGCCGGCAATTTCCTCTACGTTTTCAGCATGGGGTAATTCCTTCATAGCAGCATAATCCACTACAGCTTTGGCAATGGGGTGGGTGGAATGTGTTTCCAGTGCAGCGGTCAACCGTAAAAGAGTATCTTTTTCAATGTTACTCGGCTCTACGTATTGAACCTTGAAAACACCTTTTGTCAGCGTACCTGTCTTATCCATAACAACGGTATCAATTCCGGTCATTACGTCCAGATAGTTAGAGCCTTTAAATAAGATCCCGTTTCTGGAAGCCAGGCCAATGCCACCGAAATAACCCAATGGAATAGATACCACTAATGCGCACGGGCAGGATATAACAAGGAATACCAGGGCGCGGTACAGCCAGTCATTAAAAACATACTGCTCCACAAAGAAGTAGGGTACTGCCGTAATGGCAATAGCCAGGAATACCATTACAGGTGTATACCTGCGCGCGAATCTTGAAATGAACAATTGTGTCTTTGCTTTCTTTGCAGTGGCATCCTGTACAAGTTCCAGGATCTTCGATAACTTACTGTCTTTGAAAAGAGCAGTTACTTTTACTTCTGTCAAAGTGTTTAAATTGATCATTCCTGCTAATACAGGTTCGCCCTTGTACTTATTGTCGGGCTTGCTCTCGCCTGTAAGTGCTGCCGTATTAAAAGAAGCTTTTTCGGAGAGCAAATCTCCGTCCAAGGCTATTTTTTCGCCCGGTTTTATCTGAATGGTTTCACCAAGACTTACTTCAGAAGGGTTTACTTTTTCTGGCTTGCCATTACGCAGCACGCTTACTTCGTCCGGCCGTATATCAAGCAACGCTTTGATGGAGCGCTTGGCTCTTTGTACCGCAGCATCCTGGAACAATTCACCGATCTGGTAAAACAGCATGACGGCTACACCCTCCGGATATTCTTTTATGTAGAATGCACCAAGCGTAGCGATGCTCATCAGCATAAACTCATTGAAGAAGTCCCGTCGAAAAACAGAACGATAGGCTTTTTTCAGCACCGGCCCACCGATAAGCAGATAGGGGATAAGGTAATAAGCGAATCTGAAATATTCCTGGAAGAAATCCAATCTGTGAAAGTTAGTTACCTGATAATCGGCGATAATTCCTGCAATTAATAATAGAAAAGATGCGATAGCTGGAAGATAATTCATCCAGCTTTGATGCTCCGAATCTTCAGCGTTTACCGCATCATGGTCGTGCCCGTCATCTTCATCATGTGCATGTTGATCGGCAGCTTGCCCGGCTGTTTTTTTATTCGTTGAAACATCCGCATGATTCGTATAAGGATCTTTATTCATAGGTATATTATAATAAGGTTAATATTTTTGCCATGGATCATGCATTGCGTAACGCATAAAATTGTCTGCACGTTGGCTGCCTGTATTTTTAGAAAAAGAATTACTGGAGCAGGCAATACATGGGAATAAAGTGACTATGCGATGATAGCACATAGCTATTGGTTAATTAAACAGATGCATGCATGGCAATTCTCAAATGGAATGCTGCTCCTGAATAGCTAAGAATGTAATTTGGGCGGTTGCCAGAAGGAATAAAAATAAGCAGAAATAAAAACCGATTGATATAAAGAAACTGGCCATGGTGTTCTGATGTCGTGAAATTCAGCAGGTATGTGTATACCTGCTGATACCGTACTCACACTTGCGCAGCCTGTACAAAAAGGTGTGCAGATAATATGCTTTTCCTGCTCAGAAGACATTTCAACAGGCTCTTTACAGCAATGATCCGTATCCGAACATGGAACGATGGAAAGCGCCAGTACAAACAGGGAAAATAAAAGAGTAAAGAAACGAACCATACATTAAAGATATAAAATGTGTTGTAATCAGACAAGCCGGTTGACACGATAGAACAGCTTGCTGGCTGGCGCAGACACTACTGGTCAATGACTCCCGAGAAACCTCAGCTGTAAACGGGGCAAAAGCAATCAGCTAAGCACCAGCCAGGGTAGAGTCTTCAGCCTTCCACATCAGGCTTCATTACTTACCACTATCTTTTGTTATCTCCGGGTCAATAACTGCTGCGTTGAAAGATTCGTTTAAACGCTTGTATAGGGGAGTGGGTTCAACGGTAACCATTACTTCAAGCGTTGGCCCAACGATCAGTTTCAGTAAATGTCCGCCTTTCACGGAGCCATCTTTCAACGATGCGCTGACATGCGTATGGGCAACGGGTTTGCCATTATACCAGGCAATGTCTCCGGTGAAAGAGGTTATTTCAACCGTATCCAGCGGAATCACTAAAAACTCTTTACGGTGATAATCAAACCAGCCCGCTTCTACATGGAGCGCATCGCCAATGCCCTGGTAGTGTCCGCTTTTTACTTTGTAGGTGTGTGCAAATTCCGTTAGTCCGGATACGACCTCATCGCCGGTTGAAAAAATAACCGCGTATGTTTTTACATCACCCGCAGTGCTGAGTAATTTAACCTTCATGCCCGGTGCGTTTCCTGTGTCAGGAGATGCGGTGGCAGAACGGTATTCCGGAGCGCGCGCGTGAGGGGATTGTTTCAAACCTGTACTGTCTTTCGTTGAAGGGTTGGATGGTGCATCAGCGGGCAGCTGACAGCTCTGGAAAAAAGCCAGCCCAAGCAACAGCATAAAAAGGGTTGATGTACATGTTCTCATAGGAAATGATGGTTTATAGCAATATGGTTGTAGTCAGACTAGTAACCACAGGTAAATGGCCTGTTCTATAAGTTAGTCAATTGTCTTTTTTTAATAAAGGATTCTTTATATTTTTTATTTACAGCTGGCATAAATTCGCTTGTGCCCCATACTGTCACAGGCCATGTGCTCTGCTGCTACACAACTGGTTGGTGACGTCCGGGAGGCTTCAGGTGTGAGCGGAATATCGTATCGGGCTAAACACCAACCAGTGCGCAGACCATGGAGAGGGTGTGCCACAGACCATGGATGAGATGAGACCATGGATGAGCGTTTTTCCCCTTCTGCCTTCCGCTTCATACTGATTTTTTGTAATACGAATGCTATTTTATATCTTGAATGGTATTTATTCCATTGCGTTAAATTAGCAACGATTCCCTGATTGAAGCTCGTTAAACTTTTCAATATAATTTTGTCTGAATAAAGAAGTATGAGTTTTACCGATAATGCACGAATCCCTTCTCGATTTAATCTATCAAACATTCTTTCACAGATGTCTACCGGAATGGCGATTTTCCATGGTCCGGAATATATAGTGGAACTCGCTAATGAAGCCATACTTCGTTATTGGAATTTAAATCAGGTGGATGTACTTGAAAAGCCAGCCTTTGATGTTTTAATTCGCCGCGGCGAAACGAAGCCAGATGCTCACGAATTACAAAAAATAATTGATGATGTTTATCATACCGGAAATCGTGCTGTTGTCAACGAGGCATTTGCTGTGTTACCTGTTGAGAACGCAGCATGTGATTTTTATTTTAACCTCACGTTCGACGCAGTACGGGATGAAAATGGTGACATCAACGGAATCATGTGTCTGATGAATGATATCACTGAGTCTGTACAGGTCCGTAAAAAACTGGAAGCGGCTGAAAAGAAAAAAAGCCTTGCACTGGATGCCGGACTTATCGGTACCTGGGATTTTAATCTGCTTGATAATACGGTTGAACTGGACGACCGCTGTCGCGAATTATTTAACATGCCGCCTCAGGAGCACATCAGCCCGCTGGATTTCTGGAAATACATTAACGAAAAGGATCATGCTAACGTCACAGCAGCTGTAAGCGCTTCGTTAGATCCGCTGCAGCGGGCAGATTATACATTGGAATACAGAGTAGGAAGTGAAGAAGGGAAAATCCGCTGGATCAGGAACAAAGGAAAGGGATATTTCAACGGTACTATTCCCTATCGTTTTGTAGGCACCGCACAGGATGTTACAGAGGAACACCGTCTCAAAGACGAGCAGGAAAAATTATTACGTCTGGTAGACAATAGTGTTGAACTGATGTCTTTGCTGGGAACAAATAATATCAACTCCTACATCAATAAGGCAGGCATGGAGTTGCTGGGCTTTGATACCATGGAGCAGGTTCTCCGTACACCTATATCTGAACTCCATCTGAAAGAGGATTTTGAAAAAGTAAGTGCCAATGTTATCACATCCTTGCAAGATAAGGGAAGATGGTCCGGACAAATGAATGTCCGGAATTTAAAGTCTGGAGAGGTTATTCCCGTTTATAATAATACAGTACGTATCGATGATCCGGCGACAGGAGAAATATTAGCTTTTGGTGCTGTAATGCGGGATATGAGACAGGAACTTGCTGCGCAGCAATCGTTGCTGGAATCCGAAAGAAAATACCGGCAACTTACTAATGAATTGGAAGAGCGGGTGGATGAACGCACGGTTGAGCTCCGCAATGCGAACTACAACCTGAGCCGTTCCAATCGTTACCTGGAGCAGTTCGCGTACATTGCCAGCCATGATTTGCAGGAACCATTGCGAAAGATCCGGATCTTCAGCGATTTGATTATTGAAAACAGCAGCGATGGAGAGCTGGTTGAAAAGTATATTTCTAAAATCAATGTTGCCTCGGAGCGTATGTCTTCTTTAGTAAAAGAGCTGCTCAATTACTCGCGTCTCTCGTCACTTCAGCATACCTTTGAAACCGTTGATCTGTCTGCCGTACTTACGCATGTGCTTACCGACTGCGAGCTGGTAATCAAAGAAAAGAATGCAGTTATTCAGACCTGTTCGCTGCCGGTAATATATGGGGTTTCCTCACAGCTGTATCAGCTGTTTTTAAATCTGCTGAGCAATGCGTTGAAGTTTAGTGAAATACCACCTGTTGTTTCGATCACCTGTTCGGAAGTATATGGAAGAGACATCATTGGCGGTGAGTTGATTGATCCGGACATCAGGTATATACACCTTATTTTTAAAGATAACGGCATAGGGGTTTCAACGGATTTATTTGAAAAAATATTTATAATCTTTACCCGCGGCACCTCAGATCCTAAATTTACCGGTACTGGTATTGGTCTGGCAGTATGTAAAAAAGTCGTTGAAAATCACCGGGGCTACATTGATGTGGAAAGCGAAGTTGGCAAAGGCACCAGCTTTCATGTATACCTTCCGTTAAAACAGTGAGCGGTGTATGTATAATTTCTGCATGCTGCATTTGCTGGTTGATGTGCCCGAAAGAATAAAAAATACAGGTATTCCTGCGCACAATACTTTATGTATTGTACGGATTTTCTAATCTGATTCGGAAGTCTCTGGTTGCTTTGCCGGTAAAAGAAAATATAATAACAGCAATACAACTGCCGCCGCTGTAAAGAATTTAGGGATAACCTCAAGTCCATAATTTTCAGATAACAAACCAGCTGCTCCGGGCAGCAGAGAGGCACCTGCCATTGCCATTGAGATCTGTACACCAATAGCTGTGGCAGCATGTTCTTTACCAATGCGTGCGGGCGTAACAGCAATAAGGCTTGGAAAAACAGGCGCATTTGAAATTCCTAAGACAATAATACCGAACAGGCTGACAGCATCTGTCATATTTATTGCTATTAAGGATGTGCCTGCCACAATACCTATTAATACTCCCTGTAAAACCTTGTTTACAGGAATTTTTGTAAGGAGGATTCCAAAGATGATGCGCCCGATCGTAAGACTTGCCCAGTAAGCGCTTGCCCACAGGCCTGCCTGAGCTTCAGAAATAAAGCGCGATTTCGTAAGGATTGAAAAGATCCACTGCCCGAATCCCTGTTCAATGCCTGTATAGAGAAAGAAAATTAAAATGTTTACCCAGACAGCCGGCAGCTTTAGGGTTTGCAGATAACCGGAATGAATTTCTTCTGCTGTTTCTTCCGTAGCAACTGTCCAGTTCTTATAGGTAAACAGAAACAGGAGAGAAAGAGCAATCTGAATACCTGCAACAATGATATACGCGTTATACCAGTATAATTTACAGGTAAGCATAAGCGTAACCAGTAAGGGGCCGGTGGTAGCTCCCACGCCATAAAAGGCATGCAGCCAGTTTATGGTGCTGGCACTGAAACGTGCTGCTGCAAATGTATTGATGGAAGAATCAATGGCACCGCCGCCGGAACCAAGGAAAAAAGAAGCAAGGATCATCAGGTGCCAGTATTGAGAAAATGCATAGGTAAGCAGGCTAAGTCCTGTTAGCAGGCAGCTGATTGCAAGCAATACGCCTAAGGATATAACTTTTATAATCTTACCGCTGGTACTGCTGGTTGCCAGGTATCCCATCGTGAAACTCAGCAATAATACACCCAGCGATTCCAACGGTATATGAAGCCTTTCACTCATAAATGGCCATGCAATACCGAGCAAACCATCGGGCAGACCCAAACTGATAAAGGCAAGGTATGTTACCAGGATAAGAAAAAATGTACTCTTTTGCTTTATAGTGTTATTCATACATATATTGAATTAAGTAGATACATACGGGTTGTTACCCGGTAATTTTTTTTCCAAAAAAGAAAATACAACAAGAGTTTTACCAACAGCTTTTGATAATTATTTAAGGAAGTTACGAAAAGATACAGCGCTGTGATTAAAAAAAAGCTGTTATAATCACAAACAACCGACAATGAATGTATCTACAATCATGAAATAATACGCTTTATTACCAGGAATTCCTGCTGTTCAATAAAACGAATCACATGTTTTTATTATTTATGTTTTTAAATTATCCATTTTATTTCTGCATGCTGAAATCTGACTCTGTTTAGCATTCAATTCTGCCGGCCTGTATTAATTATCAGTTCTTTGCCTTATATTTCATTCTGATTACACGATCATTTTATGAATAAAATACTTCAATTGTTTTTTGCATTCGGAATATGTTCCTTTTTTATCGCATGCAATCATTCTGACGGACCTGCATACCGTATTGAACCGCCATTCAAATCCATTCCGCCACATTATGATACGTTTGAGCTTAATGCTTCGGAACCAAAAATGCTTCGATTACCTGGCGGTTCAAGTATTGAGATTCCGGCGAATGCATTTGTAGATAAGAGCGGCAAACCCGTTACGGGTAAGGTGGAATTGAAATACCGGGAGTTCCACACGTCTGCAGATATTTTGGCCAGCGGAATTCCGATGCTGTGCAACGATGAGGATGGTATTACAAAATCCTTTGAGAGTGGTGGTATGTTTGAAATTTCTGCTACAGCTAATGGGCAGGAGATTGATATTGCAAAAGATAAAAAAATCAATGTTCATATGGCTTCTGATGTGGAAGGCGATTTTGATTTTTATTATCTGGAAGAAGATGGAAATAAAAAAACAGCAAACGCGTCTTTATTTTTACAGACGCAACCAGCGCCGCTTTCAGAGAAGCAATATCGCTGGAAGAAAATATATGCTGCCAAAGAAGAAGGAAAAGATGCTGCACCGGAACGTTCGAAAGCATCCGTGCACAAATATTTTCAAACACACTTTGATATTAAAAAATATCCGGAAACAGCTGTACTGGATACGATGAAATGGGAATATGCAGGCATTACTAAAATGGATGATCCTGCAGACCCGGCCAATACATTTTTTAAGGAAGAAAAATGGGCAGAAGTTTCTATTTCTCAGCCGGTATATTATACCGAAAAAATCAAAGAGGTGAAGAGAAATAAAAACAACAATGGCAGGCATACAAATTCTTTAGTTATGTTACCCGATTCGTTAGGCATTTTGGTGAATGAAGCTCCCGGGTATCTTTGCTGGTATGAATGGAACGGAAATTTAAAAACGCGTTTTAATGGGGTTGAAGGTGTAAAATATGATTACTACGCAGAAGGGGCATATGGTTATGAGAATTTTTCTTTCATAAATAAACAACAGTCGCACCTGTTGCTTTTCGATGAAAATAATCATTGTAAGCTGTTTTCAGTGAACGGAAAACTGATAAAAGATTTCGGTGTTTTATCTGATCCTTCCTTCGATCATACAGGCAACAAAATCATTGGACAGACTGGTACAGCTGCCAGCGGAAATCTATCTGTCGTGATCTTTTCAATCACAGGTGAGGTTCTGCATACATTTCCTGTTACTGTTGCACCTTACTCTATAATCAACGATTATTGGCAACTCTTCGATGATCAATCCAAATTTGCACTGATCAATAATGATAAAATAAGCGTAATTGATACAGATGGGAAAACTATTTCCTCTACACATATAGATAAAATCTATTATCTGGATTTGTTGAGTTATCACCAGGCGATCGCGGTGCATACGTATGACAGTCAATTATGGGTGTGGGACTGGAAGAAAAATAAATCACTGAAAGTTAAATTTGATGCCGCCAGCTATTCTACTTCAATGAGTCCGAAGGAACCGGTTATAATTATTCATAAAGATCATAAGAATGTGTTCTGGAATTGGGAAAACGATACGTATAAAGAAATAGCTAATGTGAATAATGTTGGACTATATTATTCTTTTAAGGGTAATTTCATCTATTCGTATAATACTATCATAATCTATACAGGCGCAGCGATAGATAACAATACAAAACAAAGTACATATCTGTTCAATAATTCAGGCACCCTAATACGTATGCTTGATAAATCCCGTTCCTATTCCTTTCGTTTTGATGAACGTGAAGAACGTATATTGATTTCTGGAGATACCAGTGAATTATATTTGATTGATAAATCAGGAAAGCTGCTTTATGATTTCAAAACATATGATCCTAAAATTAAAACGGTTCATTTTTATACGAATGGAGAGATGTTATCTACCACAGAAGACGGAACAGTTGTATTGTGGAATAAAAATATCGAACCTGTACATTCAGTAGTTGCACATACAAAAATGACTTCGTTTTTTCCGGATAGTCCGGGAACATGTTACAGCATTGGCAGACTGCAGGCGACTGCCCTATGGGATATAGCAATGGGTAAAAAACTATATGCCTATGACGATAAGCTGGTCTTTAATGCACAAATGTTTGACTATAGAACCGATAAACACGTTGTTATACCTAAACATGTTGCCCTGTCGTTTGACTGGTCAGATACAAAATCAGTGAACATCTGGAAAAATACTTCTGTGAAATTACCGGAAGGCGTATATCATATAAATTTTAGAAATAACTCAGCAGATTTTCAGACATATGTATACCTGAGTGCTGAACAGCTTGAACAGATTAATAAGTACCAGCATGCACTTAAGCAGCGTATAAATAAAGAGATAAAGAATGAAGTTAAACGTGCTGACCAGGAAGCAAAGCTGTTACGGAGTTTTGAAATCAATAATTTCGGGATCTATAACTGGGACCGTTTTTATAAAGACAGTAATGCGTTGTCAGTTCACGCAACCATAGATCTGGGGAATAGTGTAACTGAATTTAATCATGTTACATTATTTTTAATAACGGGAAAAGACAGAAACGTAGTTGTGAAATATTACGTATCTACGCTGAATAAATTTTGCTTTGTGCCTGAAGATCATAACATGCTCCTGGCTATATTACCGGATGACCGTATAGCTGTTTTTGAAGAGGGTAAATTCCGTGCCCTTGATATTGAAAAACTTAAAAAAGATAACGCATATACATTTAACATGACTATCCTGGAAGAGCAGGCATCCAGAACGTTGCTGGACAGGATCCTTCAAAAGCCTTCATGACACCTGACAGGTAGGGAAACGTTTATTTAATACAGATGTGCCAGTATGTTTATATATGCTTATAAAGAGTTTAAATAAGGTATCCTGTCAATAAAAACTCGCATTAAGCCAATATATATAAATCAAAATTGACTTATTTGTATTAAATTTGGAGTTGAGAGGGTTTGCTTTTTAGGGTTAAAAAAAGAACCATAGAATAAAAGACACCGTATCAGCGTTTAACACAAGATTAACTTTATACACGAATATGATTATTGAACCTAAAATGCGTGGCTTTATCTGTTTGACTTCACACCCGACAGGTTGCGAACAGAATGTGATAAACCAGATCAATTATGTAAAATCTAAAGGCGTAATAAACGGACCTAAAAAAGTATTGGTGATCGGTGCTTCTACAGGTTTTGGATTAGCTTCCAGAATTACAAGTGCATTTGGTTCAAATGCAGCTACCATAGGGGTATTTTTTGAAAAGCCTGCACAGGAAGGTAAACCGGGTTCGCCGGGCTGGTATAATACGGTTGCTTTTCAGAATGAGGCAAAAAAAGCCGGAATCTATGCAAAAAGTATTAACGGAGACGCTTTTTCTACAGAAGTAAAACAAAAAACAATTGATCTGATCAAAGCTGACCTTGGCCAGGTTGATCTGGTAATATACAGTTTGGCATCACCTGTCCGCACTAATCCGGTTACAGGTGTTACACACCGTTCGGTATTAAAGCCAATCGGGGGGGCATTCAGCAATAAAACAGTCGATTTTCATACCGGAAATGTTTCTACGGTTACAATTGAACCGGCAAACGAAGAAGACGTTACCAATACCGTTGCGGTAATGGGCGGTGAAGACTGGGGCATGTGGATGGATGCCATGCTTGAAGCCGGTGTACTGGCAGAAGGTGCAACAACAGTGGCCTATTCGTATATCGGGCCTGCATTGACAGAAGCTGTATATCGTAAAGGTACCATTGGCAGAGCAAAAGATCACCTGGAAGCTTCGGCGGCTACTATCACAGATAAATTAAAATCTGTAAAAGGTAAGGCATATGTTTCTGTTAACAAAGCATTGGTAACACAGGCGAGTTCAGCTATTCCGGTTATTCCGCTTTACATATCTTTATTATACAAAGTGATGAAAGCCGAAGGTATACATGAGGGCTGTATCGAACAGATTCAACGTTTATATGCCGATCGTTTGTATACAGGTAAAGCGATACCAACAGATGAACAAGGCAGAATCCGTATTGATGACTGGGAAATGCGTGAAGATGTACAGGCTAACGTTGCCGCTTTATGGGAGCAGGTAACTTCTGAAAATGTTTCGGACATAAGCGATCTGAAAGGATATAAAAATGATTTCTTAAACTTGTTTGGCTTTGCAGTAAATAAGGTTGATTATCTTGCAGATGTAAACGAGAATGTAACCATTGAAGGCTTGGTATAAGTATACAATCAACCTGATGAAAAGACTGTAGAGATACAGTCTTTTTTTATACTTTACTGAAACATGCCCTAGCGTTAACTGTTTTATGCATATCTCTATTCATAAAACAACATGGATAAACACAGCGATCAAGTAACATGAGAGATAAAAAAGATACCGTTAAATATATTGTGGTTTGTACAGGGATTGCATTTGTAATGCTGTCGTACTATGTATATCAGATTTTTTTTACGCCAAACTTCGGCAATAATAATGACGCCAAAGATTTTGTATTATATGTGCGCAAAGGCGCTACGTTTCAGGATGTACTGGACACTCTTGATAAACATAACGTCTATGAAGATAAAACATCGTTTGCCTTCATAGCAAAAATGTTAGGATATCAGGATCAGGTAAAAGCCGGCAGATACGTACTTCCTGTTAAAACAACAAACCTTCAGGTTGTTCGTAAATTACGCAGCGGTGCACAGGATCCTATAAAAGTCACCTTCAACAGCATTCGTTTAAAAAGTGAATTTGCAGAACGCATCGGCAGTAAGTTTTCTTTTGGTTCAGATACGCTGCGGAAATTATTAGCAGATGAAGCTGTTTGTAAAAAATATGGTTTTGATACCAGCACCATATTAGCGATGTTTATTCCGAATACCTATGAATTTTACTGGACCTTATCAGCAGAAACTTTTATGAACCGAATGCAGAATGAGTATACACAGTTCTGGACGGTGAAAAGAAAGGAACAGGCACAGGCAGCAGGGTTAACACCTATACAAGTTTCTATTTTAGCATCCATTGTTGAAGCTGAAACAAATATGAATACAGAGAAACCAACCGTAGCCGGTGTTTATATCAATAGGTTAAATATCAATATGCCGCTTCAGGCAGATCCGACTGTAAAGTTTGCCTTAGGTGATTTCAGTATTAAACGCATCAATCATGATTTGATTGATGCTGCAGGGAATTCACCGTACAATACCTATCGGGTAACAGGTTTGCCGCCGGGTCCGATCAACATGCCTTCTATTACAACGATTGATAAAGTATTGAATTATGAATCGCACAATTATCTGTTTTTTGTAGCGGATCCAAAGAAACCCGGGTATCATATTTTCAATGCGGATTACCGTTCACATGTGAATAAAGCAAATCAATATCGTAAAAGTCTTAATACACGAAATATTCATTAATTCGTTTTATGATAGAACATTCAGTACAGATACGCGTCCGTTATTCGGAAACAGATCAAATGGCGTATGTATATTATGGAAATTATGCGAGTTATTTTGAAGTGGCGCGCGTGGAAGCCTTTCGCAGGATAGGTTTTTCTTACAAAGAAATGGAAGAAGCAGGTGTTATGATGCCCGTTTTGGAATACAAAACGAAATACCTGAAGCCTGCAAAATACGATGATCTGTTAACAATTAAGGTGTATATTAAAAATAAGCCAGGTATTCGGATTACGTTTGATTATGAAGTTTATAATGAACAGCATGTGCTTCTTACAGTTGCAGAAACCACACTGGTTTTTATAAACAGCCAAACAGGGAAACCAATGCTTCCGCCGCCAGTATTCATGTCTTTTTTTGAAAAATATTATACGGATGATAAACAAAATCAAATCCAGAATTCTTAATCATAAAACCGTACATGTATTCCATAAGCGGGCATCAAAAATTAAAGTAGGAGAGCGAAATATTCCACTGATTGTATTCTTACGCATTCTGTTTAAAAAACTGAATAATGATGATATTAATGTGCGTGCGAAAAGCATTACCTATGATTTTTTTCTATCTATATTTCCGGGTATTATCTTTCTTTTTACGTTAATACCCTATATTCCTATTCCGGATCTGGATAAAAATATTCTTTCAGCGATTTCCGGTTTTCTTCCCCAAAACATTTATGTTTCCGTTGAATCAACCTTAACGGATATCATCAACATTCCGAGAGGAGGTTTGCTATCCTTTGGTTTCCTGTTTGCTTTTTATGCTGCCAATAATGGAATCATATCTGTTATCAACACATTCAATCATTGTTATAAAACAACCGATGACAGAAGTTTTATCGCTAAGCTGGGCATCAGCATCAGTATCCTTTTCCTGTTGTTTTTGGTGGTAGTAGGAGGTATTGTTATTACCTGGTTTTTAAAATTACTATATACCAATTTAGAGAACGGATTTGATGTATCCAGCTTTCAGTTATATTTCGTAGCGTTTTTAAGACTGTTTGTAATGTTCTTTCTGATTATTATGAGTATATCCATTATGTATTTTATAGCTCCGTCAATTCACAAGCGCTGGAAGTTTTTTTCGTTGGGATCTGTAACAGCTTCAATCTTGTGTTTTGTATTTAATCTCGGTTTTGGATTTTATATCGAACATTTTAATTCATACAATAAAGTCTACGGCTCTATTGGGGCACTGATTGGTTTTCTGCTGCTTATTTTTGTAAATATTTTAATGCTTCTGGTTGGTTTTCAGATTAATGCATCGTTAGAACTGGCCCATAAAAATGAAATCAACTAAAAGATCCTAATTGTATCGGTAGAGAATTTCCGTGAATTTCTGCTTATTTTAAAGGTATTAGATGCTGTTATTCAATTAGTTGAATAACAGCATCTAATACCTTTAAATTTAATATTATAAATAATAAATATGATTTTTTTTCGATTTGGGTTACTTTTTTATTATTTTAGCAGACTAGTAGTTATATCTATACTTCAACTATTACAAAATAAATACAAACCCAAACGTATATGATTAAGAAATTTAATCTAAAGCTTATTGTGTTTTTGATTGCCTGTCTGTACAGCGCGATGCTGTCGGCGCAGATCAATACACCATCCGGAGCTGTGGTACCATTTAACTCGAATCCGAATTATGGTGGTAACGGTATTATGCCAACCAACCTGCCAACCACCGGAACATATGGTAAATCGCAGGATGCGGCAGATGCCTATAATGAGTGGAAAGCTGCCTATACAGAAACATGTACAGGTGATATGATCCGTATCAAATTTGATGAGCCGAATCGTACCGTGTCTGAAGGTATTGCGTATGGTATGCAATTAGCTGCCTATGCTGCGGATAAAGCGTTATTTGATGGTTTGTATAAATACTGGAAAAACTTCCAGTCTCCGAATTCATCCGGTAAAGCCGGTAAGTTAATGAACTGGAGAATCAATGGCTGTTCAGGCGTGAGTGGTACAGGCAGTGCTGCCGATGCTGACGTTGATGCTGCATGGGCATTAATGATCGCAGAAACTCAATGGCCGAATCTGAATACACCTTATGATTATATCACTGAAGCAAACAATATGCTTAATGCCATTAAGGAATTGGAAATGCTGAATGGTCAGCTTATCAATGGTGATGGCTGGGGATTTGCTGATCAGTGCCGCAACCCTTCGTATCAGTCTCCTGCATATTATGAATACTTCAAAGTTGTAAATGCAGGTAACTCAGGTACATGGAACGGTGGAATTACAGGAGCCTATAATCTGATTAATGCAAACGCTGACGTTACTACCGGTTTAATTTCGGATTGGTCAAATCCAAGCGGTGTTAGAAATACCTGTAACCCGGGTGGACTTGGACAGGCAGCAACAGATGGTTATGGCTATGATGCCTGTCGTAACCCATGGAGAATGGCACAGGATGTAATCTGGAACAACAATGCCAACGCAAAAACGATTTGCGGCAAAATTACCGATAAGTATATCAATGTAAAAGGTCCCGGTGGCGTAGGTGGTCCGTTATATCAGAATGGTAATAACTATGCCGGTTTCTCACACAATGCAACATTCGTTTCCACATTTGCAATGGCTGTTATGGGTTCAACCAACCAGGCGTTGATGAACTCCATGTATACAGAGACAAAAAATACAAAAGATGTAATTAAAAACTCTACACTTTCCGGTTATTTCGGTAATACATTGCGCTGCGTGTCTTTATTTATGATGACAGGTAACTTCTGGAAATACGGAACAACTTCTTTCCAGGATATAAATGTTCGCAGAGGTACAACTACTGTAAGTGTATTGTCAGGAACAACGTATGATTTCCAGACACAGCAAATAAACACAGGCGGTAAAGTTGGAAACTTTACGATTGAAAACCTTGGTTTTGCATCGTTGACATTATCAGGATCACCAATAGTTGTTTTAAGCGGTACAAATGCTGCCGACTTTATTTTAACGCAACCAACAGCTACTTCGTTAGCATTGAGCCAAACAACAACTTTTACGGTAACATTTAAACCAACTACAGTAGGGGATAAAACAGCTAAATTAACGATAGCGAGTAATGACCCGGATGAAGCTTCGTATGTTATTAACTTAACCGGTACAGGTACATTAAATGCAACTGCTCCCAAAATGTCTGTATTTGATGCAAGCACCGGAGCAGCCGTAACAAATAATGGTACAGTTTCAATGGGAACTGCGTCTGCAGGTTCAGCCAATTTAAAACGGTTTGGTATTGTAAACACAGGTGATGCTGCGTTAAATATTCCGCCTACAGGTACTGTTGGTTATACTGTAACCGGTACAGGTTATTCACTTGTAACAACAACGCCCGGAGCTGTAGCACCAACAATCGTTGCAATCGGTGATACAGGATATGTGTACGTTGAAGCAACAAGCTTAACTGCCGCAAACCTTTCCGGTTCATTAACGATTATATCGGATGACAATATCAATCCTTCTTTCAAGATTAACCTGACATCAGCTTTTGTGGCATGTGCCACGGCTGTTACTACAAACGATGTGTATCAGGATTATAATGCGAATGCCAAAAATTCAACTGCCGGTACAATCTCCGGTTTTACTGAAAGTGTAGACAATTTATATATATCAGAAAAAAACCCTTCCACGAAAGTAGGCAGATTGGTTCGTAATACTTCAGAATACCAAGGGCCAAGATATACCTTATGTGGTTCAACAGTAAATCTAACCGCAACTAAATTTGCGATCAGTATGCTGGTTTACTCACCGGCAGCAGGTATTCCTATTAAGATGGGATTAAAAACGGATGCAGATGTTGCTGATCTCAGCTACCCGGAAAGAAGCGGTGTTATTGTTACTACAACAAAAGCAAATCAGTGGGAGCGACTTTATTTCTATCATTCCGGAGCTATTGGTGTTACAGGTATCCGCCACATAGAAATATACATTAATCCTACTGCACCTATTTCAGCCGGAACCTATTACATTGATGATATCAGATTAGAGTCTTCACCATGTCTGACTGATAATTCAGGTATAATTCAGGATTTTAATGATCACAATAACGTAACCCTGTCTTATCCGGTTGCCGGTTATGAGCCAGGTGCGGTAAACGATAAAGCAGTTGGATTAAATACCAGCACAAACATTGGTAAATTTACAAAGTCTGCAGCTACGCTTGCTTACAAAGACGGTATACGTTACATCGGTTGCGGCGGTAAATTTGACATATCTACTAAGAAGTATGTCAGTATGCTGGTTTATTCAACTGTTGCAAATGCAAAAATTAATATGTCACCTAAAATAGGGGCAAATGATGCATTGGTTTCAGCTCCATCAACAGTAACCGTTTTTGCAAATCAATGGCACCGTATATACTTTGATTTATCTGCAGTTTCTGCTACGGACATTCCTAATATAACAGGTATAGATATTTTCTTTGATCCGTTAAATGATCTTGGAGCCCAAACATATCGATTTGATGATATTCGTTTTGAAAGTGCTTTACCATGTATAGCGGGTATTGATGCAACAGAGATTTTAAATGACTTTGAAAACAACAGATTCCTTGGTGTTGCTTTTCCTGGAGAAACTCCGGTTACAGGTGAGGTAACTTACTTTAACACGGTTTCTGCTAACCCAAGTGCTACAGGTGCTAATACAAGTACCGTTGTAGGTAAATTCTTAAGAGGAACTGCTTCTACAGGAACATCTTTCCGCTTTACAGCTTGTCAGAGTAAATTAAGTTTAACTCCGGGAAGAGCAATAATTGATTTGAAGATGTACTCTCCAAATGCAAATGTTGCAGTTGTAATGTCGTTAAAAAATGCAGCTGGTGTATCGCTAAGCGATGTAACAGATACAATTAAGCTTGCTAATACATGGACAAACTTACGTTTTGACCACAGTAAATTATTGAACTCAACAGAAATTGCCTTTATTGATATCATTGTTGACGGTGCAGTTATTTATTCAGGTACTTCTTCGACGGCAACAGCCCGAACGTATTATGTAGATGATCTGAGATATTCTCTTCCTGCACCTGAAATTAATATTCAGGCAAATACAACTCCTGCATTAACGGATATTCCTACAAGAGGAGCATTTAATATGGGTACTGCTTCCATAGGTGATAGCACTACGATGGATTTCAAAATCCAGAACAACGGTTTAGAAACATTAACATTGACAGGCACCGGTGCTGCAGCATTAGTGATAGGCGGTGCAAATCCTGCTGATTTCATTATTTCTACAACACAATCATTCTCAACTTCTATCAGTGGTTTAAGTGTAACTGGCTTTACCGTTAAATTTAAACCTACAGCAGGAGGCGCACGTTCTGCATCAATCACAATTGTGAGCAACGATGCAAATGAAAGTCCATATATCATTTATTTAACCGGTACAGGAACAGTACCTGTGGTAAGTGTATTAAATGGAGGAACAACGACTTCAACGGTTATACCAAATAATAACCCGACGGCTATCAATGTAGGTACATCCGCTGTGGGTACACCTGCAACGCCTGCTTATACTTTCAGTATTAAAAATACGGGTGTTGGTCCGTTGACTGTAAAATCCATTACAGCTTCATCTACATCATTATTTACAGTATCCACATTGTCTTCTTCTACACCAATTCTGACAGGTGCCATTGCTACCTTTACGGTAACAGGTACACCGGCAGCAACTGGTTTAAATACAGGCTTCCTGACTATTGTAACAAATGATCCTGCAACACCTTCTTATAAAGTAAATATCACAGTTACGGGCAGTGTTCCGGTAATCTCGGTTTCAGATGCCACACCTGCAGTTGTTATTAATAATAATACAACACCGGTTTCAGTTGGTTTTGCACCAGTAAATACAGATGCTGCAGCCTATACATTTACGATCAATAACACAGGAAGTGCTCCGTTAACAATTACTTCCATATCAGGATTACCTACAACGGTATTTGCTATTAGTGGTGTTCCTGCAACGGCAATTGCTGCAGGCGGAAGCGCAACCTTTAAAGTAACGGGTAAACCGGCAGCAGCTGGTGTAAATACAGGTTCAATTACAATTGTTACAAATGATCCTGTAACACCGTCTTATAAAGTAAATGTAACGGTTACAGGTACTGTTCCGGTAATCTCGGTTTCAGATGCCACACCTGCAGTTGTAGTGAATAATAATACAACGCCGGTTTCAGTTGGTTCAGCACCTGTAAATACAGATGCACCAATCTATACCTTTACTATTAATAACACAGGTCTGGCTCCATTAACAATCACTTCAATATCAGGGTTACCTACAACGGTATTCGCTATTAGTGGTATTCCTGCAACACCAATCGCGGCAGGCGGCAGTGCAACGTTTAAAGTAACGGGCAAACCGGCAGCAGCTGGCGTAAATACAGGATCTATTACCATTGTTACAAATGATCCGGTTACAGGCTCATACAAAGTAAATGTTTCTGTAACAGGTACTGTGCCTGCATTACAGGTATTAAACAGTGCAACAGCTGTAACATCTGACAATGCACCGGCTATTTCTGTTGGTTCATCTACGGTTGGTACTTCTGCAGCAGCTTATACGGCGTTCTCTGTTAAAAATGCTGGTTTAGCTCCGCTTACATTTACATCGATTACAAGTTCTTCTGCAGACTTTGTAATTTCAGCTGTAACACCTGCAACACCTGCATCTATTGCAGCGGGCAATTCAGCAACATTCACCGTTACAGCCAAGCCGGCAGTTGTAGGAGCTAATACTGCTGTTATAACTATTGTAACAAATGACCCAACAAACCCTACCTTCAAATTAAATGTATCGGTTACAGGTATTGCTGCATCAACACCTTCTGTACAGGTATTGAATGGCGCATCTATCGTAACAGATAACTCTACGGCAATACTGGTAGGTACTGCTCCTGTAAATACAACGGCAGCACCTTTCACAACGTTCTCAATTAAAAATAACGGAACAGCTGCTTTAGACTTCACATCGATTACAAGTTCTTCTGCTGATTTCGTAATTTCAGCGGTAACACCTGCAGCACCAACATCTCTTGCAATAGGTGCATCTGCAACATTTACAGTAACAGCCAAACCTATGGTACTTGGAACTGGAAATACAGCGGTAATCACTATTGTTACAAACGATCCGACAACAGCATCGTTTAAGTTAAATGTAACGGCTACAGGTACAGCACCCGCTATTCAGGTATTTGATGGTGCCGGTACAACGACTCAGATCACATCAGATAACGTAACTGCCATTTCATTAGGCACAGCTACGGTGACTGAAGCGGCAACGCCTTCGCACACATTTACAATTAAAAATAACGGTACAGCTCCTTTAACAGGACTTGCATTAACAGCAACGGCAGGTTTTGAAGTTTCTGCTTTAACACCGGCAGGTACTTCGCTTGCACCAAATGCAACGGCTACGTTTACCGTAACAGGTACACCTGCTTTAGTTGGAGCAAACACGGGTTCGATTACAATTGCTTCAAATGACGGAACAACTCCGGCATTCAAGATCAATGTAAGCGTTACAGGTACTGCTGCTCCTGCAAAACTACAAGTAGTAGATGGAACAAGTATTTTAACATCTAACGGTACTGCAATTTCACTTGGAACAGCAGTGGTAGGTTCAGCTGTACCGGATTACACTACCATATCTATTAAAAATACTGGCGGATCACCGCTTACGTTTACATCCATTACAAGTTCTTCTGCTGTATTTGTTTTAGCAGATGTAACGCCAGCAGCTCCCGGAACAATAGCAGCAGGTGCTTCTGCAACGTTTACAATAAAAGCGACACCGGTATTAGGTGCTAATACAGGAAAGATTACGATTGTAACAAATGACGCAACTACACCTTCATTCGTTATTAATGTATCTGCAACGGGTACATCTAATCCGGTACCTGCCGTTCAGGTACTTGATGGTTCTACTCAATTGGTGACAAACGGAACAGCCGTATCACTTGGTACAGCTCCTGTAGGTACAGATGCTCCGGCATATACAACGTTATCTATAAAAAATAACGGTACGGCTCCGCTTAGCTTTACATCAATAACAAGTTCATCTGCCCAATTTGTAATAACGGATGTCAGTCCGGCTGCACCTACTACATTAGCTGTGGGCGCTTCGGCAACATTTACAGTAACGGCTAAACCATTAGTGGTTGGTACTGCAAATACAGCTAAGCTTACAATTGTAACAGACGATCCTGCAACAGCATCATTTGTTGTAAATGTTAGCGTAACAGGTACACCTGCTCCATTGCCATCATTACAGGTATTAAATGGTTCTGCGATTGTTACAAATAATAATGCGACACCTATTTCATTAGGCACGGCTGCGGTAGGTTCACCTGCTCCGGCATACACGTCGCTGTCAATTAAGAATAACGGATCCGCTCCGCTTACCTTTACGTCAATAACAAGTTCATCTGCACAATTTGTAGTATCTGGTGTAACGCCGGAGGCACCTACAACATTGGCTGTCGGAGCTTCTGCAACGTTCACGGTAACAGCTACTCCACTTGCTGTTGGTACAGGAAATACAGCGAAGCTTACCATTGTAACAAATGATCCTGCAACACCATCTTTTGATGTTAACGTAGCGGTTACAGGTACGCCAGCTCCGAAACCGATAATTACAGTAACCGGTGTCACAAATAACGGATCTACGGTTTCTATCGGAAATGTGACAGAAAATACTGCAACGGCTCCTTATACATTTACGATATCCAATACAGGCTCATTACCGCTGGAAGTTGGATCAATTACATCTTCGAATCCGGTGTTTGTTGTTACGCAGGTAAATCCTACTACAATCGCTCCGAATTCTACAGGTACGTTCACCGTAATTGGTACACCAACAAGTGTTGGTACAGTAACCGGAAAAATTACGATTCCAAGTAATGATATCAGTACACCTTCATTTGTAATCAATGTAAGTGTAACGGGTAAAACAGCCCCTTCAGGAGCAATACTTGAAATATTGAATAAATCTGCAATCGTAATGGTTAACGACGGTACTCCAATGATGATTGGTGCTAATTCAATCAATACGGTTACAGCGCCTTACCAGTTTACACTTACAAACCCTGGTACAGTGGCAGTAAACATTGGAGGCATAACGGCTACTACAGGATTTATTGCAACTCAAATGAATCCTACCGGTACAACACTTGCTCCTGGTGCAATTGCAACATTCACCGTAAGAGGTACACCAAACAGTGTGGGTACACCAAGACAGGGTAGTGTTATTATAAAATCGAATAATGCAGCGGGTGGAGATTTCATATTAAACGTTTCAGTTGAAGTAGGTACACCTACAGGTGTTGCTTCTGCATTGGCTGCTACAGAAATTGATCTGTTCCCGAACCCGTCTACAGGCTCAACGAACTTAGAATTCAATGGTTCATTTAATGAGGTAGCTGTAACAATCTACACTATTGATGGAAACAAAGTATTTGCAAGTGAGTATGCTTCTGTTGATCCGGGTGCATTAAGAACACTTAATGTTGAAGAACTACCTTCAGGTATTTATATCGTAGAGGTATCTACAGCAGAAGGTAAATTAGTTAAGCGTTTGATTAAGCAATAATTTAACTTAAATCATAAAAAAAGGACTGTAGAAATACAGTCCTTTTTTTATGCCTGTCCAATAAGAAATTGTTAATTAACACATCAAGATTAATGTTGAAGAATTAGAATGGATTATTAATGTGTATCTTTAATATACAGTCACAAAACATTTCTCTGAGCTGAAAAACAAAATACCATACAATGTCTGCGCTATTGTTAAAAATCCATCCGGATAATCCACCATTAAATAAAATATTAACTGCCGTAGAAATTATCCGGAAAGGCGGCATTGTGATCTACCCAACGGATACGGTTTATGCAATTGGCTGTGATATCCATAATCAGAAAGCTGTTGAACGTGTGTGCCGGTTAAAAAATATTCAGCCGGGCAAAATAAACCTGTCGTTTATCTGTCAGGATCTAAGCCATATTTCTGAATATACAAAAGCATTACCCACACAAGTGTTTAAAGTTATGAAGCAGGTGCTGCCAGGACCATATACATTCATATTAAATGCCAATAATAATGTTCCTAACATATTAAATACAAAAAAGAAAACAATTGGTATCCGCGTACCTGATAATAGAATTGTTCAGCTGTTACTTAAAGAATTGGGAAATCCGATCTTGAGTACGTCTATTAAAAATGAAGATGAAATTTTAGAATATACGACCGATCCGGAAGAGATATATGAGCGGTATAAAAACGTTGTAGATGTTATTATTGACGGCGGTTTTGGCGGTAATGAAGCATCAACAATTCTTGACTGTACAGGAAATGAAATTGAGGTGATCCGCGAAGGGAAGGGAAGTATAGAAGAGCTGTAAATTTCCTAGACATATTATTAAAAATTCCAAATAACAAAAAACAAATTCCAAACGGACAATATACCCTCTGGTTGGAATTTGTTTTTTGTTTGCGCCGCGGCGAATAGGAATTTTACACAACTGTTCCTTTTCTCACAATCTTTGCTTCTACATGTTTCCAGCGTTTATGAGACCACAGCCAGTTGGCAGGCTGTTCTTTAATACAAGCTTCTAAGCGATTGATGTAACGTTCGGTAATTTCGTGCCCTTCTTTTGCAATCGGAATGTTTTTCAAGATTTCAAACGTCACTTCATAATACCCCCGTTTGATTCGTTTCATACTTACAAATAAGACAGGCATCTGCATAGCTCCTCCGATCTTATCTCCGCCCACATAGAAGGGAGTATATTGATTCAGGAATGTTGCCCAATGCTGAATCTCGCTGTGTGGCGGCGTTTGGTCTGCAACCATTGCCATAGAACGAACGGTTTTTCTGTTTTTAATCAGTTCGCGTAAGGTATCTTTCATAGCTACCGGATGTGCGCCAAAACGTGCACGCAGGTTGTATACAAATGTATCCATCTTTTTATTGTGCAGTGGTTTGTACACTGCATCAATCGGGTACTTGGACTGTACGGCACAGATTTGCAGCAGCCATTCCCAATTACACAAATGGCTTGTTAAGCCCAGGTGTGATTGTCCGTTATCCAGCGTAGACATGGGTACATCAATATTTGTGATGCGTACCCGTTTCTCGAGTTCTTCTTTTGAAATACTTACCAGTTTTAATGACTCGAAACTAACGTCAGTAAGATTCAGATAAAAATCTTTCGTGATCTGCTTTATTTCAGCCTCACTTTTTTCCGGGAAAGAATTTTTTAAGTTTCTATATATTACCTTTGCTCTATACCGGACAATGTACTGCAATAAAAAAGCAACAGTACTGGAAAGCATATATAGAAGAGAAAAGGGGAGTTTGGATATTCCTGTAAGAATAAATCGGATCATAACTATTATTGATGACAAACGCGAACGACAAAAGTACGAGTAAAAAATCAACCTTGCTTATTGATTTACATTATTTACCCGCTATTTCTTATTTTAAAACGCTGGCAGCTGCCGATACCATTATTCTTGAAACACAGGAAACCTTTCAGAAACAGACATTTAGAAATAGATGTGAAATTCTTACATCAAATGGAAAGGAAGCTTTGATTGTGCCAATTTTACATGGAAGCAGTTCCATGATTAAGGATATTAAAATTGACTACAATCAACGTTGGTTTCAGATCCATGACCGGTCAATCCGGTCTGCCTATGGCAAGTCGCCTTTTTTTGATTTTTTTATAGAAGGGATTTCGGTTATTCTTTCTCAAAAACATACGTTTTTATGGGACTTGAATTACGCCTTACTGACACTCTGTCTTGAAAATTTAACCCTAAAAAAAGTATTATTAGAATCAAATTCGTATATTAAACCCGCTGAAGTGCCAGATAATTTGATTGATATGCGCGGGAAACTAGTGCCGCAATCAAAAAAAACAGACAGCAAATTTGTCATAAAACCTTATCAGCAGGTTTTTGGCAATGAATTTGTAACAGACCTCAGCATTGTAGATTTATTGTTCTGTGCTGTTTTAGATTCTTCTGAAATATTAAAGGAATAAGAGAAATTCAATAATTGCAATATTTTACGAACCAAAGTAGCACTTACTACGTTTGTAAGTATAATGACCATCATAATGTTGATAAGGTCTCAATAAAAAAGAATACATTTACAATAGTTTGAATTATTACACAAGGATCTAATTTAAAACACATGGAAGCAAAATTTTCAAATCGGGTAAAAGAGGTGATTTCCTTAAGCCGGGAAGAAGCATTGCGCTTGGGTCATGATTACATTGGTGCCGAACACCTGTTGTTAGGAATGATTCGCGAAGGAGAAGGTGTGGCAATTAGTTTATTAAAAAAACTAGGCATCACGTTAGATTCTTTAAAAAAGTCGCTAGAAGAAGCCGTTCGTGGAACAGCTACTGGTAACGTTAAAAACCTTACCAATATTCCTCTGACAAGACAGGCAGAAAAAGTATTAAAGATTACATATCTGGAAGCAAAGATCTTCAAAAGTGATCTTATTGGTACAGAACATTTATTGTTATCTGTATTGAGAGATGAAGATAATGTTGCTACACAAATATTAAACAAATTTGATATTACGTATGATGTTATCAAGGAATTGCTTGAATACCATACGCACACACCAAAAGCTACAGATGCTGAAGATGCAGATGACGATTCATCTCGTTTGTTCGGTAACAGCGGTTCTGGTGCGGGTAAAGAAGCAGCTCGTCCGGGTGCTGAAAAATCAAGAACACCTGTACTTGATAACTTCGGCAGAGATTTAACAAAATACGCGGAAGATGGAAAACTTGATCCGATCATTGGTCGTGAAAAAGAAATCGAACGTGTTGCGCAAATCTTGTCCCGTCGCAAAAAGAATAACCCGATCCTGATCGGTGAACCGGGTGTGGGTAAAACAGCTATCGCTGAAGGTCTTGCATTACGTATTGTTCAGAAGAAAGTATCACGTGTTTTATTCGGTAAACGTGTAGTAACATTGGATCTGGCTTCATTGGTGGCAGGTACAAAATACCGCGGTCAGTTTGAAGAGCGTATGAAAGCAGTTATGAATGAACTGGAAAAATCTCCTGAGGTTATTCTGTTTATTGATGAGATTCATACCATTGTTGGTGCAGGCGGTGCTTCCGGTTCATTGGATGCATCGAACATGTTTAAACCGGCATTGGCGAGGGGAGACATACAATGTATTGGTGCTACTACCTTAGATGAGTACCGTCAGTACATCGAAAAAGATGGTGCTTTGGCTCGTCGTTTCCAGATTGTAATGGTAGATGCAACAACACCGGAAGAGACTGTTCAGATTTTGAACAACATCAAAGAGAAATACGAAGATCACCATAATGTAATTTATTCTCCGGAAGCATTGGAAGCTTGCGTTAAGTTATCGGATCGTTATATCAGCGACCGTTTCTTACCGGATAAAGCAATTGATGTGTTGGATGAAGCAGGTGCCCGTGTACACATTAACAATATTCACGTTCCTGCAGATATCCTGAAACTGGAAGAGCAGATTGAGAATATCAAAAAAGAAAAAAACAAAGTTGTTAAAAGTCAGAAATACGAAGAAGCTGCTCAATTGAGAGACTCTGAGAAAAAACTGATCGAACAGTTGGATAACGCCAAACTTCGTTGGGAAGAAGAAACCAAGAAGAAACGTTACCATGTAAAAGAAGAGAACGTTGCAGAAGTAATTGCCATGATGACGGGTATTCCTTCTGCACGTGTTGCGCAGAAAGAATCATTGAAACTGTTAAGCATGGGGTCTGATCTGAAGGCTGCCGTTGTTGGACAGGATCAGGCAATTGAAAAATTAGTAAAAGCCATTCAACGTACACGTGTAGGGTTAAAAGATCCGAAGAAACCGATTGGTTCATTCATCTTCTTAGGTCCGACAGGTGTTGGTAAAACTGAATTAGCGAAGTCTCTTGCTAAATATTTATTCGATAAAGAAGATTCGCTGGTACGTATTGATATGTCTGAGTATATGGAGAAATTCTCTGTATCGAGATTGGTTGGTGCGCCTCCGGGATATGTCGGATACGAAGAAGGTGGTCAGTTGACTGAGAAAATCCGTCGTAAGCCATACAGTGTTGTATTGCTTGATGAGATTGAGAAAGCGCACCCGGATGTATTTAACTTAATGCTTCAGGTATTGGATGACGGTATCTTAACAGATGGTTTAGGGAGAAGAGTAGATTTCAGAAATACAATCATCATCATGACATCAAACATTGGTGTTCGTGACTTGAAAGATTTCGGATCAGGTATCGGTTTCAATACACAATCCCGTAAAGAGAATGTAGATGAAATGATGAAAGGTACGATCCAGAATGCCTTACGTAAAGCATTCTCTCCTGAATTCTTAAACCGTTTGGATGATGTAATTGTATTCAACTCTTTAACAAGAGAAGATATTCATGTAATCATCGATATCACGTTGGCAAAAGTATTCTCAAGAATCACAACATTGGGTTATACAATTGAATTAACGGATAAAGCGAAGGATTTCTTAGCGGAAAGAGGTTATGACCAGCAATATGGTGCGCGTCCGTTGAACCGAGCGATACAGAAATATCTTGAAGATCCGATTGCAGAAGAAATTCTGAAAGGAGATGTTCAGGAAGGTGATACAATCTTAGCTGACTACAAAGAAGGTGCAGATGGTTTAACTGTTCGCAATAAAAAACAAGCCGAAGAAACAACGGAAGGCGAAAAAGAAAAATAAGAATAATTGTTATAGATTAATGAAAAGTCCTGCTCACAAAGCGGGACTTTTTTTATTTATGACTATAAGCTTTTAACCTTATAAGTATGTATTATAAGGCTAAAAGCTTATATTTGTTCATTATCAGGTTAAAAGCTTATATATGAAAGGTTCGGTAATTACAGCTGATCTAGTGAATTCATCGGGAATGTCGTTTGATCAGAAAGACAGATTACTTGAAAGTATCCGGCAGAGATTGTTGCAGCTTCAGAGCAGTGGTATACTTGCGAGTAGCCAATTGTACAGAGGCGACAGTTTTCAGTGTCTGTTAAGGAATCCCGTAAATGGATTACGCGCTGCCTTGATTTTAAAAACCTATATAAAAAGTCTTGATCCGGCCACGCTTAGGTCATCACCTGTAAAGCATTCAGCCTCGGGATTAATATTTATTGATAAAATGTTTGACGTGCGTGTGTCAATAGGCATGGGCGAAGTAATCAATAATATAACCGATCCTGGATTATCAGACGGAGAGGCTTTTCAGCTTTCAGGCAGGAAACTTGATGAAATGAAAAAACAGAAACTGACGTTTGCGATCAGTACAGATGATATTTATAAAGAAGAATTGATTACCCTATCAGCGTTACTTGATTTTATCATCTCTAAAACAACAGCGCTGCAATGTGAAGTCATTACCTTTAAACTGGCAGGACTTACTGAAGTGGATATAGCAGAACGCCTGGCGGTACATCAATCGGCCGTAAATCAACGCGCCGCTGCTGCAGGATGGAGCGCTATTGAAAATGCAGTGAAACGATTTGAAACGATATACAGCAATGGATAACTATGTATTTTTTACAGAAGAGCAGGGCAATATATTGATCCGGTTATTGCTTGCACACTTGCTGAGCGACTTTGTATTTCAGACAAAGAAAATGGTAGCAGGCAAAAGCTGGTTCTCCAGGTATTTAATAGCGCATGCTGCCATTGTATACCTGTGCACGGCATTGTTTACGGGCTGGTGGGTTATTGCCTTCGTGATCGCAGCTTCACATTATATTATTGACGGACTTAAAATAGAAGCTCAAAAGAAAATGTTTGCCGGCGAATTAGTTTTATTTGTAACCGATCAGATACTGCATATTGCTATATTGATTTTTTTGTGGGCATATCAATTCGATTTGATGCATCTCCTCTTTAATATGTTTACGGCTTCGCTGAATGATTATACTATAAGTCTGGTTATGTTGGGTTATCTGATCGTAACAACGCCTGCCGGCTATGTTATCGCCTTTACAACAAAAAACATGATGAAAGAAAATTCCGAATCGGGAAATAATGAACGTGGCGGAAAAAATATCGGCATCTATGAACGCATTATTATTCTGACCTTTGTATTGCTCGGGCAATATGAAGCTATTGGCTTTTTGATTACAGGTAAAAGTATTATTCGTTTTGTCAATAAAGATGAACACATTCGAAGTGAATATGTTTTGTTAGGTACTATGATGAGCTATATGTTTGCCATTGTTACAGGTGTACTGATTAAATTACTGCTGGCAGATTATAACTAATGTTTAAAACATTCATTTTTCACGAGAGAGATTCGAAAAAATTCTGGCGTGTATCTGTTGAAGGTGCTGCACTGACTGTTGTGTATGGCCGTATCGGTAGTGCATGCTGTTCGGAGATACAAGGAGTCGGATTTACAGGCTGAGGCAGAAAAGTAGCTTAAAACTGATTGCAGAGAAAACAAAAAAGGATATAGAGAAGATCACACTGCATTCTGACTGACAGGAAGAAGATGATAGTTTAGACTTTACACTTCTTAAGCTTTTTAAGAAGTGTAAAGTCTTAAGCTTATATTAAACGCTGTTGAATAGTTTGTTTTATTTACATATATTTTCTTCTGTTTATTTTTTCAATAAGTGATACAACAATAAGCAACGCAAACACTGCAAAGACCAATGTTGCTTCCATGGGGTTTATCCAATAACGTACCTGTTTTATAAATAAAAATCACAGTATTCCAGGCTATGTTTTTAGTTTTTCTGAATTCCTTTTTACACTTTTGAATAAAATAAACAACAGTATGGCAAAAGTATATTCACGCATTCAGAAGGAAAAATATAAAATAGAAATAAAATCTCCTTCGGGAAATGTGCTTATTGCGGATGAACCTGCAGAAAAGGGCGGCAATGATCTTGGCTTTTCTCCCGTGGAGTTATTGGCATCTTCGTTAGCTGCCTGTACAAGCGCAACGCTGAAAATGTATGCAGATCACAAAGGCTGGGATTTGGCAGAAGCTCATATAGAAGTGGAACTGGGGCGTAATGAAGATTTAAATAAAACGTTTATAAACCGGATGATTTCATTTTCAGGAAATCTGGATGAAAAGCAACGTGCACGTTTGCTTCAGGTTGCGAACAGCTGTCCGGTGCATAAAATTCTAAGTAATCCCATTGAGATCAATACGCAGCTGCTTGAAAATAATTAAAGCTTTTTAGCAGCTAAATGCGTTAACAGATGTTCTGCTGTTAACGCTATCAAAATGGCATATAAAGCAGAACCAAAATAAAACATACGCGCTGCATCACCTGATATGAGCGCATGTACAAGGATACACCCGAAAAATATCCAGTAGTATTTTTCAACAGCGGTTTTCCATATTGTACGGCAGGAGCTATTTAATGCTCCGTAAATCAGTATGAAAGTGAAGATGCCAAATACCGTAAAGATCTCACCAAGTCCGCGTACACTTGCAAGTTCACCGATTGTAGTTGTTGTTTTATGTACATGACGGATGAATATTTCTACGAGTGTTTCTTTGGATACTGCTGCCGTTTCCTGCATGGGCAGCCAACAGTCAATGAGTGCGTGTTCACCGAACAGAATCAATAAACTGCCGGCAACTAAACCCGCGCGCAGATACCAGGTACCCGGCCCTGCAAATATTATGAGCGGTGCAAATAATAAAAACGATTCTTTGGCCAGAGCGCCTGACAATACTGTAATGGAAAAGAGCATCAGGTTGTTGGTTTTAATGCTGTATAATAACGCTGCAATGGCAACCAGATACAAACTGTCAGTGAGTGGTAAGCCGGCAATATACGCTACCCAGCGGCTTGTTAATACAGCCGCCAGCGCAATAAGCACTGCTGCCAGCCGGTTGGAATATAAACGGAGCAAGCGGTAAACCAGCCATCCATAAAAAGCCGTAATAAAAGAATTGATTATAAAATACGCAAGCTGGAAGGGCCACAGGCTCTCCGCTCTATGTGGCCAGAGTTTAGCATATACAGCCTGCAAGGGTATTGCTATGATTTTTGCTGCAAATGGAATTACAAACCGGTAGCGGTGCACCGGATTAACATTATAATCTCCATCCGACATTGCTAAATAACTTTCCGTATCCGAAGAATGTGAGAAGTCATAATGTACATACATACTATATGCCGGGCCAATGATGATGGCCAGACAGAAAAGGTAGGTGAGGAGGAATCGTGTCAAGTTAGAATGCTTTGAAATTAAAAATTTTATACAATAATTGAGAGGTGTAAAGTGTAGTCGTATCTTTGTAATTTCCTTTTTTGTGTTTTTAGAGTTCGTAAGATGATTATTAAGAATAACTAATCTTAATTAGAGAAACAATTACACTTTACACTCTAATATCCGCCATTAAGCTTTCGTATTACCCATTCACAACTGGCCAATGCAATCAGCAGGAATAAGATCCACGGAAGGTTGATGATTTCATTTAACGTTTCCTGAGAACGGATAATCGTTTTGAATTGCTTTTCTTTTATTGCCGCGATCAGTGCATCACTTTCATTGATGGTGAAAAAAGCACCATTGCTTTTATTCGAAATAGATTTTAATAAGTTAAAATCAGCTTTGATTGATTGCGCCTCAAGGCTGGTTTTTCGGATGATGAATTCACCGCTGCTTTTTTCAAGCGTACCATTTAACGTTGTTGTTGCAAGATAGCGGTATACCCCTTCCTGCAGGCCGTTTACTTCAAAACGGTTATTGCCAGGGCTTGTAGCAAACGAGTAGTTAAATACTTTTCCTGATTCATTTTTTATCTGAAGCGCAATCTCTGTTCCGTAAATACGTTCCATTAAATCATTATATAATTCAGCTTCAAAATAAAGATGTTCGCCGCTTTGCAGATCATTTACCGTTGGGTATACACGGAACTTACGTTTGTCGTTTTCGCTTGAAATGTACTGCACACATTTCTGAATGAATTCGTCGAAGGCTGCTGTATTCTGTTGTGTCTGCTGATTGTGTAAGCGCCACTGCCAGATGCCTTCGCCGGCCAATACCATAGTTTCTCTGTTTGCTGCAATACTCAGCAACGGTTTTGTTGTACTTACTCGTCCTACACGCTGGAATAAGATTGCCAAACCATCCTGTTTTAATTTGTATTCTCCAAAATGACACTGCAACGGCGGTGCGCTGTTTAGTAATTCCTGCATGCCTAACGGCATAATGAAACGATCAAAGGAACTGTTTACTTCGCCGAATACAAGATCTTTTTGTGCACTGCGCGTTTGTATCTGCATCAACGTGTTCACCTGATTGAAATTTGGAATAGCCGTCTGGTTGCTGATGATGTACCACTTAGGTGTTTTCATGGCAACCAGTGCATCGAATTCTTTTTTACCGGCAGTAGTTTCGTCCGGGAAGTGATGGAAAATAATGAGGCTGTACGCAGCGGATTTATATTCTGAAATGCCTGGGATGAAAACCGACACGTCAATATTTTCCTTTGCAGACAAAGCACCCTGTATGGCTTTAATATCCGGGTGCGGGGACGGTGCGGCGATTAATACTTTTTGTTTGTTGTCAACAATATCAATGTACACATGCTGAACATTATTTTCTGTGGTGAATTCACCCGCCAGCGGAACTATTTCAACAACGTAATGCTGAATACCAACAACATCCGATGAGGTACGGAATTCAACCGGTATTTGCTGTTCACTTTTAGTTAAATTTATTTTCCTTGATTCAAGCACGTTACCGTTGTGTTTGAGCTGTAGGGTTGCTGTATTGTTTGAAAACCCTTTTTGTGCGATCTCCGCAACGATGGGGAAATCATTTCCTTTAAAAGCAAGTTTGTTGTGGATCGCAGAAACCAGCCGTACATCTTTCTGATCCGATGTATCGCCTACGCCAATAGTAAATACCGGTGCAGTAGAAGGAGTAATACTCGGGTCCATTCCCACATTATAAATACCATCTGAAAGTAAAATACTTGCAGCTATATTGCGTCCGCTTTCTTCCTGTTTCGGCTCCAGCAGCAAGGCATTTAAATTTGAGGAAGGAAATGTAAATGTTACAGGATCATTTTCCTGTTTACCTGAAAAAGAATACACGCTGGTTTCAATACCTTCATTGTTTAATGCCTGCTTTATTTTGTCGATGGTTGTAAGCCAGCTCAACCGTTGCGTTGAATCACTTGTCAGTTTAAGGGATGAAGAATTGTCAATATGAATAAGTACCGTTGGTTTTTCTTTTGTATTTTCAAAATAACGGATAACCGGACCGAATAATAAATACACAAGAATACTGACCAATACAAAACGTAATGCCGCAAGACTATAATTTGTGCGTTTTGTCCAGAGTGTCTGAACCCTGGAATATAACGTATATGCGTATGCTGCACCAATGGCAAAACAAAGAAGGATAAACCACGGAGAGCTCGATGCGTAAAGTGAAATGCCGTTCATAGATAAAAGAAATCCTGCACCGTTAAGATGCAGGATTGAAGATAAAAAGAATTTCGCAAAACCTATGAGGTTTTCTAAATAGAATAAGTGATAATTCAGTTTATAGATGAAGTTATTAAAACCTCAGAGGTTATAACTAGGTCAGCATTCCGCCATCAACCTGTAATACCTGTCCGGTAATGTATGTTGAAAGATCTGATGCAAGGAATACACAGGCATTCGCTACATCTTCACTTTTTCCGGCACGTTTCAACGGAATTCCGTTTTCCCATTCAGCTTTCACTTTCGGGTCCAGTACTTCCGTCATTTCTGTTTCAATAAAACCCGGGGCAATTGCGTTTGAGCGGATGTTGCGTGAACCCAATTCCTGCGCTACTGATTTTGTGAAACCAATGATACCTGCTTTAGAGGCAGCGTAGTTTGTCTGGCCGGCGTTACCGCTGATGCCCACAACAGAAGTCATATTTATAATAGAACCTGCTTTCGCTTTCATCATTGGTTTTAATGCCGCTTTTGTCAGGTTAAATACCGATTTTAAATTTACTTCCATAACAGAATCCCATTGTTCTTCTGTCATACGCATTAATAAGCCATCTTTTGTAATACCTGCATTGTTTACAACAATATCAAGCTGTCCAAAGTCTGCTAATACGGAAGTTACTAATTCTTCTGCTTCTGTATATTTAGATGCATCTGAGCGGTATCCTTTTGCTTTGATACCCAATGCCTGTAATTCTTTTTCTAATGCCTGACCTTTTTCAACGCTTGAAAGATAGGTGAACGCCACATTAGCACCTTCCTGTGCGTAACGCATCGCGATCGATTTTCCTATGCCTTTTGATGCTCCTGTTACCAGAGCAGTTTTTCCACTAAGTAAGCCCATTGTATGTTTTTTATTAATGTATTGAGGTCAAAGATACCTTCAGAAATTACAAATTCCAAAGAACAAATTCCAAATAGTTCAGCCTAAGGCCTAAAGCTAAATGCTTAAAGCTTTGCGCTTTTAACTTCAGCTCTGAAACACACAGATTGTGGCGAAATTACCATTGATTCTACCATCAATTCCCAAAAAGTTAAGTGAGGTAGATAAAATCAAGAGAGAAAAAGCATCAAGCATTAAGTATTAAGCCCGATCAAACAAGAGAGGTAATTAATTCGTAAACAGTTGATTGAGGAACAATTCCGCATTTTCTGGCCGATTCCTTTCTTATAAGGCTAAATCCCTTAAATTTGCACCGTAATTATAGATTTAAAGATATGTCAACAAAGTTCGATGTTATAGTGATCGGTAGCGGTCCTGGTGGATATGTAGCTGCAATTAGAGCCTCTCAATTAGGTAAAAAAGTAGCTGTAGTTGAGAAAGCAGAATTAGGTGGTATTTGCTTGAACTGGGGATGTATCCCTACAAAAGCTCTTTTGAAAAGTGCACAGGTGTATGAATACATCAAACATGCAAAAGAGTATGGTATCAATGTTGGAAACGCGGAAGCAGATTTTACAGCTGTTGTAAAACGCAGCCGTGACGTTGCTGCCGGCATGAGCAAAGGTGTTCAGTTTTTAATGAAAAAAAATAAAATCGAAATCATTGCAGGTTTCGGTAAACTGGTAAAAGGTAAACAAGTTGAAGTAACAGACGATAAAGGCAACAAAAGTCTGTACGGAGCTGATCACATCATTTTAGCAACAGGTGGCCGCGCGCGGGAATTGCCGAATGTTAAGATCGATAACAATAAGATCATCGGTTACCGTAAAGCCATGGTGCTTGAATCTAAGCCTGAGAGCATGGTGATTATGGGTTCCGGAGCGATTGGTGTTGAGTTTGCTTATTTCTATGCAACAATGGGCACTAAAGTTACGATTGTTGAATACCTGCCAAACATTGTTCCGGTTGAAGACGAAGAAATTTCTAAGCAATTAGAAAAAGAATATAAGAAGATGGGCATTAACATTATGACCGGTGCCGCTGTTGAATCCGTAGATACAGCAGGTAAAGGTTGTAAAGTAACCGTTAAAAAAGGTGATGCTACAGAAGTTATTGAATGCGATATTGTACTTTCAGCGGTAGGTGTTGCTACAAACCTTGAAGGTATTGGTCTGGAAGATGTAGGCGTTGCTACAGACAAAGGCCGTGTATTGGTTGATGATTATTACAAAACAAATATCCCGGGAGTGTATGCAATCGGAGATATTGTTAAAGGTCCTGCGCTGGCACACGTTGCTTCGCATGAAGGTATTATATGCGTAGAGAAGATCGCAGGTTTGAATCCTGAACCGATGGATTACGGCAATATCCCGGGTTGCACGTACTGTACACCAGAGATTGCTTCTGTAGGTTTAACGGAGAAAGCAGCAAAAGAAAAAGGATACGAATTGAAAGTAGGTAAGTTTCCATTCTCAGCATCCGGTAAAGCAAGTGCTGCCGGTGCAAAAGAAGGTTTTGTTAAAGTTATCTACGATGCAAAATACGGTGAGTTGTTAGGTGTTCACATGATTGGCGCAAACGTTACGGAGATGATTGCAGAAGCAGTTGTAGCACGTAAGCTTGAAGCAACAGGTCATGAGATCATTAATGCAGTGCACCCGCACCCGACAATGTCTGAAGCGATCATGGAAGCTACAGCGGCAGCATACGGTGAGGTGATTCACTTATAAGATAATACGAGCAAGTTATATTGGAGAAAGGCGCTGCAGAAATGCAGGGCCTTTTTTGTTTGAACCATCATTTTAAACATGTTCCTGATTTATGTGAATCTATGTGTTATTCAAACCTTGAATAAAAGTACCGGTTGATCCAGGGTACATTCGCCAGCCGGATCATCAAGTTGATGAACCAGACGCGGTCGCTGATCAGGCGCTGTAATACATAATGCTGACGGAACCGCTTAAACATTTTTTTGTGAATGCGCTGATCGTAGGCTTGCATACATGCTGCTGAAAAATCCGTGCTTTCAAAGCACCTGATGGCCTGTTCCGCCGCATACTTGCCACTCTCCATGGCTGTTTCAATGCCTTCTCCCGTAACCGGGTCAATCAGCGAAGCCGCATCGCCGCACAACATAAAATGCGCTCCTGAGATAGGCAGTTTCCTTGAACCCAGCGGCAGTCCAAAACCTTTTACAGTCTCCATTGCTTCCGCATCTTTAAACCGTTCTTTTAATTGCGGAACAGATTGTATGATCTCCTGCAGACTTTTTTTCAGATCAATTTTATTTTTTGAAATGATAGCTGATAAGGCGCCAAACCCTACATTTGCTTCCCCGTTCTTCAAAGGAAAGATCCAGAAATAACCGGGAAGAAAATCCTTGAGAAAAAAAATCTCAAGTTCATTACCGGCAGTATCACTGATATTACGGTAATACTGACGCACCGCGCCAACATAATGCTTGCGGTCCAGTTTTAAATGTGTAAGCTGCCTGGCCGCAACAGAGTGTGCACCGTCACAGCAGATCACTATAGCAGCATGCAGTATTGTCCCATCCTGCAAAACTACTTCAGCGCCTGAATTATCAATACGTACATCCGTTACCTTTGCCTGTTGAAAAACTTCAATGTTTTTTGCATTCGCTTTTTCAAAGAGCCAGTTATCAAAATCCAGGCGTTTGATACAATGTCCGCGTTTTGAAAAATTCAATACGATAGAACGAAATTCAGGACTATATACACGCGCTTTATTCACTACCGTTTTTTCTGAATAGAGCAGCAGTTCCTGTTCTAAGGAGGGATCAATCTGTTTAAGCACACGTTCTGCAACGCAGGATAATGCGTCTCCGCATATTTTATCCCGGGGAAAAAGCTCTTTTTCCAGTAAGGCAACAGTAAGGTTGCTTTTCTGAAGAGCAAGTGCAGCCGTAGATCCGGCAGGGCCTGCACCTAAAATGATTACATCAAACGATGTATTGGATGTAGGCTTCATATAAAAGGAAGTTAATAAAATGAGCTTTGTATGTTATGGGGAACAAAGCATGTATACAATATAGGAAATGTATGTGTGCTGCAATTTATTCAAAAAAAATATTTTGATCTGTACGTTTTTATTCATGGAATAATCATCATTTAGCTATCTATTGCTCAATTTACTGTTCTGTCATGTGTAAATCTCATATGTATAAGATCAGTATGATTGCTTTTGCAAGGGCATTATATTGAGTCGCTACATTGTGATGAACATGTATGCATGCATAATCTGTATGCAACATCAGGGATGAAAAAAAGTCCGGCTGATAGTACATTCTGAACTTTCTCCTTTATATTTATAGTACAATAATCACGCTTTTCTGCATGCACCAACCCATTGGCATCTTCGACTCCGGCGTCGGAGGCCTAACTTTATTGGATAAACTTGTTCACGCACTTCCTGCAGAGTCATTTGAATATTACGGCGACAGCGGCAACTGTCCGTACGGTACGAAGACGATAGAAGAGATCAGGCAGCATACCATACGCATCATGGATTATCTGATGCAGAAGCATTGTAAGATGATCATTGTTGCCTGTAATACCATTACAACAAATATTATTGATCAGCTGCGCAGTATATACCCTATGCCGATTGTAGGTATGGAGCCGGGTACCAAGCCTGCTTATGCCAGTTCGGCTAATAAACGTATCGGAATTCTGGCAACTGCAGGCACTATTAACGGGCAGTTGTACAACAGGACGTTGGAAAGCTTTAACGACAAGGCTTTTTTTATCAGTCAGATTGGTGCCGGATTGGTTGAACTTATTGAGCAGAATATTATTGAGCAGGCGCGTATGATGCAGCAGCTGGAGCCGCTGTTAAAACCAATGATTGATGCCCATATAGATACGCTGGTGCTTGGTTGTACGCATTACAATTATCTGACCAATGTACTTGCCGGCATGTTTCCGTATCCTATCGAAATCATTGATACAAGAGATGCTGTTACCAGGCAGGTGCAACGGATCCTGCAGGAAAAAGCATTGAAGGCAACCGGTACTGAAAGGTCTGTAACCATTACCACAACAGGCGACATGGAGATGTTAAAGCAGATATTGAAACGATTACATCTGAACGACGAAGTTGTTACCTTGGTTAAGGTATCAGCTTACAGCATGTAGCTTTTATTATTCCGGATTTGTAATGCGGAATCCGGATCATTACGGTTTGTAATCGTCTTATGCAAACCCATGTCATTTGTTGTGTTACACCTGTTTCTCTGATTTCGATAGTACAAATATCGGGCAATACGATACGTTATGTTTCTTTCGCACATTAACTGCATTCTAATATAAACGCTCTATGCATCATATAAATTCTTTAATAAACGTTTTCGAATCCGTACTGCCGCTTTCTGATACTGATAAAGCATTAATGGTTCAGCATACCTGTTTAGAGACGCTGAAAAAAGGAGCATTATATTGTGAGCAGGGCCGGGTCTGTAAAAAAATGGGGCTCGTGGTTGATGGTATATTTAAGGTCGTACGAACGAATGCTGCCGGTGAAGAGTATATTCTGTATTTTACAAATGAAGGTCATTTTGTGATCGATTTAGATAGTTTTTATACCCACACACCTGCGGAAGAAAAGATAGAAGCCTTAACGGAATGTGTTGTGATTACAATGACGAAAAACAGTTATGAATTTCTTGAAAAAGAAATTCCGGGTTTTCCCAGAATTGTAAGTACGCTTAAGGAGAAAGCATTGCTGGAGAAATATAAATTAAAAAGTGAAATGCTGGTAGACGATGCTGCCACAAAATATAATAAACTGCTGCAGCGCCAGCCTACCGTGGTGCAACGTGTTCCGCAAAGTCAGATTGCCTTGTTTCTGGGAATTACACCATACACGTTAAGCAGAATCCGCACCAGGAAATGATTTTTTGCCATATGGCAACGCTTGTTCATGTTCTGATATCTACTTTTGAACTTCAACAACAAAATCAGAACATGTATAAATCAGAAAAGAAAACAGCGCTTGTTACCGGAGCGTCAAAAGGCATAGGAGCAGAAATCGCGAAAGCGCTTGCCCGAAACGGATCAACCGTTATTGTAAACTATTCCACAGATAGAATCAACGCTGAAGCGGTTGTTAAACACATTCGTGAAAACGGAGGGGCGGCAACTGCTATTCAGGCAGACGTTACAAAAGCGGCAGAAGTAAAACGGTTGTTTGAAGAAGCCTGTCAACAGTTCGGTAAAATAGATACATTGATTAACAATGCAGGTGTCTATAAATTTGAACCCATAGAAGCAGTTACAGAAGAGGAATTTCACCGGCAGTTCAACAGCAACGTATTGAGTGTACTGTTGTCTGTTCAGGAAGCATTAAATTATTTTAACGAAGCTGGTGGAAGTATCATTAATATCGGTTCTGTTGCCAGTGTAAAAGCTACTCCGTCATCGCTGGTATATTCGGCAAGTAAAAGTGCCGTAGATGGAATAACCCGGATTTTATCAAAAGAACTTGGTCCTAAAAAAATCCGCGTGAACGCAATCTTACCCGGCCCCACTCATACAGAAGGCAACCGGATTGCAGGTACACCTGTGGAAGAATATATTGCAGCACAAACACCGCTGGGAAGAATCGGACAGCCCGCAGATATTTCCATGCTGGCGGTGTTCCTGGCTTCAGACGATGCTTCCTGGATCACCGGACAAAAAATATGTGTGTCAGGTGGATTTGATTAATCACTACATTTTTTAAAGTATTCATCTTGGTACAATGAAGTCAGTCTGCTTACGCGAGCCTGGCTTCATTTTTTCAACAGGTATATTTTTTGGTATTAAATAACAGCTATTTCAGAAACGGCAGAAGAGCCTATGCTGTACTTTAAATTACCGGTATATGATTTTTAGTATCCTGTTATTTGTGTATACTTGTTTATAAGATGAGTTCAAAAATAATCAGGTTGCATGCCAGGTAAGAAACAGGAAGTTCAGGAAGAATTGCTGGAAGAACAATTGGAAAAAGCCTATCAGGGCCGTATCAATAATATAAAAGAAAGTTTTGCCGGCGTGCTTTCTGTTTTAAAAACAGCAAATACAAAAAAGCTTGAACGCATAACTGCCCGTTCGCACAATTATCTGGGTTTGCTGCATATGATTCAGGGGAATCATATAAAATCAATTACACACTCCCGTCAGGCGCTGGAGTATTTTCAACGTGTTCAGAGCCTGAAAGACATTGCAGATGCTAAATTCAATATTGCAAGTTCTTTATATAAAACAGATAATTTTCACGATGGGCTGAAAGGTTTGCTGGAATGCAGGCAGATCTACAAAAGCATTGGTGAAGGCAGAAGTGAATGCCGCAGTTTAAAATCCATTGCAACCATATATGAATATTGGAGCGACGTCAATAAAGCGTTTCTCATCTATCAGGAATGTATTGATCTTGCTACCAGACACGGCGATCTTGCCATGCTTTCAAATGTATATAATCCCATGTCTGGTTTATACCTGAAGCGTGGTGATATTGAAACAGCTACCAAACTTTCCGATAAAAGCATTGCCATAAAGAAGAAAATTAAAGACGAGCGCGGACTGGCCTATTCGATCTATGGTAAAGGCAAAGTATTTTTTGCTCAGCAGAAATTTGCACAGGCTGAAACGTATTTTTTGCAGAGCCTGGAATTACAGCAGAAGTTCGGTGATAAACTCGGCGCGGGAATGGTATTAAATAAGCTTGGCTTAACCTATGTAGAGCAAAAAAAATATCTGCAGGCAGAAAAGATATTGAAGCAGGCCGTTTCACTTGCTGAAAAACATAATGTAAAAGTAAATGTATATAAATCGTATTACAGTTTGTATACCTTATACAAACTGCAGCATAAAGAATCGAACGCGTTGCAGTGCCTTGAACAGTTTGTTTTACACAAAGAAAATAATGTGCAGTCGCATACCTCAGATATCATCAGAAGTTATGAAGCTGCGAATGAGATATACCGGTTGGAGAAAGACACAAAAGCACAGATTGATTACCTGGAAATAGTACAGAAGAAAAATACCGAGCTGGATTCTTTTTTTTACAGAGTCTCACACGATCTCAAAGGCCCCATTTCATCACTTTTGGGATTAAATGAATTGATCGAAAAGGAACAGTTTGACGGTGAAGCGCTCAAGTATTTCAATATGTATAAAAAGCTCTCCACCCGTATCGATGCGATTGTCATGGACCTGATCACCATCACACGTATCAGCTCCGACAAGATTGTGCCGGTAAAGATTGATTTTATGCAGCTTATTGAAGACTGTATTCATTCGTATGCATACTTCGATAATTTTGAGCACATACAATTCAATATTGAAGTTGAAGAAGGTATTTCTTTCCAATCGGAATGGGTAATCGTAAATACCATTCTGCAAAATCTGATTGAGAACTCGATCAAATACATGCGCCACGATGTAAAGAAGCCTTATGTGTTTATACAGGTGTATACGCAGGGGCAGATGCTTTGCATTAAAGTGACAGATAACGGACAAGGAATCTCTGAAGAATACCAGGAAAAAATATACGAAATGTTTTTTCGTGCAAACGATAAAGCAGACGGTTCCGGTTTAGGTTTGTATATATTAAAGCGCGCCGTAGAACGTCTGCAGGGAACGGTTTCGTTGAAGTCCAAACCTGGCAAGGGAGCTGCCTTTACTGTTTGTATCAAAGGGGAATAACAGTGTTTTTTTTATTTAGAAAACGAAAGACTTTTATTTTCCTGGGATACCCGAACATGCCAGACATTATGCAACAGAAGGTATTGAAGTAAATTGTGTGGATTGCATAAACTGGTTTCAAGAATGGTATCCGCATGAATATAAGATTTTCATAGAAAAATAATTCATTAAATCTGTATAGCTCAGAACTCAGATTCATAATAATCAATTCTTCATAAGTTATTTTACTTAAGAGTTAATATGATTATTGCATTTTTACATATAAATCATGTAATTTTTTAATACAAGCGTGTAATAACTTATTCACTTTTTTTAGCAATCTTAATACAAATCAAACATGTTTAGTTAATTTATACAGCTATGAAAACTCAAAACAATAAAGAACCTAAGAAACCTGCGGCTACAAAAGATAAGCTGGAAAATAAAGATCAAAAAAATACAGATAAAAAGGCGGCCAGCCAGAATGATATAGGTATGCATGAATTCGATGAAGATCTTACCACAGAAATCCGGATGACCCCGCAACCCTTTGATAAAGCAAAGCCTGTGATCCGGGATAATGAAACAGACGGGCTTTAACACTAAACACATATCAAAAGTTAAACAAAATGGGACAAACAAAAATCCTGGGATTAAGAACAACGATTTATAAAGTAAGTGAACTGCAAAAAGCAAAAGAATGGTATTCGAATGCATTTCAAACCAAACCCTATTTTGACGAACCCTTTTATGTAGGATTTGATATCGCCGGGTATGAATTGGGACTGCAGCCGGAAGAACGCCCTTCTTTTGATAAAACAGCAAGTGTTGTTACCTATTGGGGTGTGGAAGATATTGAACAGGCATATGCTGATTTTATAAAACTTGGCGCTGCTGAAAACGAAAAGCCTGTAAATGTTGGTGGAGACATTGTTACTGCAACCGTTAAAGACCCATGGGGTAATGTGATTGGCCTGATCTGTAATCCGGAATTCAGGCTTATATAACCGCTGTATAGAAGTATTAAACAAACGGATTATATTTTCCGTACGATGAATAATCTGTTTTAATGAAAGAACTGGAAGGTAATGTATTTGAAAATTTTCCGGAGATCGGTTTACTGATGGTTTCAAAGATGGTGACGGAAGAAAAGATTCAGCCACGCTTTGTATACAGGGAAAAAAGGACACGGCCGGAAGATAGCGGATGGCGTATTTTTACAGGCTTTGAATCAGAAGACTATAATGATGATCCAGATAATATTGGTCTGTATGATGCTGTAACCATTCTGCAGATAGATCCGTCCCTTGAAGATATATTACTGAAAGGGATTGGAGCAGTATATGAAAAAGCAGAAGATGGTTCAGCATGGTACAAAGTTACAGACTTTGAATTGGAAGATGACTACATGGTTACACACCGGTTAACAGATGAATGGTCCATGCAGATCAATAATCTGTTTGAGCGTTCCGTAGAACAAGAAGGAGATTTGCTTTATACAACAGGGGATAAATCTGTACGGTTAGTTATCTGGAACGAAGTAAATAAAAACAAAGAAACGTTATACGAAGCATATAAAAATACCATTCAATATAGAGATCAGTCTGCAGCCCGCACGATCGATACATTTGATTTTTCTGATGATACCATTTTCCGTATTGGATATATGATCGAAGAACAGGATCAGGAAAAAAGCTATCACGTACTGTATGGTTTTTCGATTATTGATCACGAAGTATTGCAGCTGGCGTTTTATGTTGATGACCTGAAAGATCTGGAATGGGCTGTTTACACCTGGCAGCATATAGTGGTCAGTACATCGTAAAGAAGAATAAGCAACAGTAAGACCACAGAAATAATACCTATATGGACATGACCGGAAAGTACCTGCGGGTTTCACAGGCAGAGCTTGAAGCATATTTACAGGACAGAAGTATGCTTGAAGGCCGTATATACAGCGAAAATATTGCATCAGATCACAATCTTATTGACCTGGATAAAGCCTTGGAAGGCCTGTTCTTCCTGCTTACGGGCGCTTCTCAAACCACCATTGAAAAAGCAACAGAACCCTTAAGCCTGATTTTGACTGGAACGTTGATAATAGATCCGGAGCAGGATTCTGGATGTGGCCCTGTCACGTATATGACCAGTGAACAGGTTAAACGGATCAGTGCGGCGCTGGACAGGGTCACTGCCGATGCGTTGTACAGCAGGTATGATGCGGACAAAATGATGGCATTGCATATATATCCGGAGATCTGGAACGAGGACGATGCCATTGAATACCTGATAGAGAATTTTGATAGGCTGAAAGCTTTTTATAACGCGGCGGTATCGGAAAATCAGTCGGTGGTATTCTTTGTGTGTTAATTACAGGAGTTAATATAGCAGTGGACAGATATATATGGGAGATATTCAATACACCGTACGAGACGATCTGAAGCTTTTTGTAAACAGCATTATGGTACAGCAAAGTGCCGATGGAAATGCACGCTTTCGTTTGCCGTTATATGCAGATGGTTACCCGGGCATTATGTTTCAGCAATCGGAGAGTGGTTTTTTTCGCTTCCCTGAAAGCAAACAGCTGTCTGAATTTTTTTTGTACGGACAGACACTTGAACCTATTTCACTGGAGGTTCAGGGGACATATCGTTTTGTTGTTTTTCAGCTTTATCCGTTTGCATCAAAATATTTATTGGGTATAGACCCAAAAGAATTAAATGACGCATGTTATGACCTGATGCAGTTTCAGTATATAGATATGGAAGTATATTCCAAACAGCTTACAGCTGCTCCCGATCCGGAAAGTCTGATCGCGTGCATGTCTGATGGTGTTGCTGCTTTGATCGGTTTAAACAAGCCGCCGCATAATGACCGCATACAGCAAGCCATTAAACAGATCATTGAAACAGAAGGGCGCATGCGTATCAGCGATCTGAGCGAGGCTGTATGTTTATCCGAACGTACATTGGAAAGAAATTTTCTTGGTGAAGTTGGCCTGAGCCCAAAACAATTTGCAAAGATTATTCAGTTTCAGTCTTCATTAACAAAACTAACGGACGCAAATGCAGAAACATTAACCGCCATAGGGCTGGACAGCGGCTTTACAGACCAGTCACATTTTATACGGGTATTCAAACAATATACCGGACAAACTCCTTCCCAATACATAAAAAATCAGACCAGATAACATTGTCGGATTTATCCAATTTAATACCATGCTGCTGCTGTTTCTTTGTTATAAAATATAGCACAGATGAAATTGATCGTTCTGATAAGCATTGCCGTTAATCTTTTTGTTGGTTCAGTAAAACAACGTGAGGATCCTATACCTGTACATTGGGTAACAGCAGATTCAGCCGCACACTATAAGCTGGCTGCATACAAGCTTTTGCAAATAAAATGTAACGTATGCCACGAACAGCGCAACCGTAACGCTGTCTTTACCTGTAACAATATGAATGCCTGGGGCACGCAGATCAATGAGCAGGTATTTATAAAAAAACGTATGCCTAAAGGCAATGCCATTGTACTGACAGATGCCGATAGGCAACTGTTGAAAAAATGGCTGAACACCTTAAAATAATAGAAATGAAAACGCAATTCTGTATGATTGCAGCTATTGTATCTACTGGTATGATGGCGGGCATCTTTTTCACCTGGACAAATGCCGTAACTCCGGGTATCGGCAGGCTGGACGATATGGGCTATCTCACGGCATTTAAATCCATGAACAAAACTATACTGAATCCGCTGTTCTTTGTTCTGTTTTTTCTGCCTCTGTGTGCGATTCCACTGACAGCTTTTTTGAAGTATCAGGAAGGAAACCAGCCTGCGTGCATTCTGCTTGCGGTGGCGGCATTGCTGTATGTTGCCGGCTGCATCTGCGTTACGGTCTCCGGGAATGTGCCGCTGAATGATCTGCTCGAAAAGACAGATTTGATAAACAGTAATGTACAGCAGTTGACACAACTCAGATCAAGTATTGAAGTGAAATGGAATCTGTTTAACCTGATCCGGACAGTTGCTTCTGTAATGTCTTTTTCTTTATTAGTGATAAGCGTGTGCGTGAAGAGGTGATGATGGATAGGATCGAGTTGATCAGTTAAAAAAACGAAATGCTGATCCGCGCCTTTGTTTGTGTTTATCAAGATTCATAATAAATCCGGCTGGAAAGAAATACGGAATTGTGATGCCGAAAACACATTACAATATATACCACCCGCCCGGGTTGTATTCCCAAGCCCCGGATTTTAATCCCGGTATCCCGGGCCTCACCAATCTATTGTGCTTCCAGCAGTGCGGAAAAAATGGAATAATAATCCAAAGAAATCAGTACCTTGAAGCATATTTTCCAATACATCAATTTTATTCTTCTATGACTAAGGTTTTTTCTATCATTCTGTTATGTTCCGCTTTTATTTCTTCATCTGTTTCTGTTTACGCTCAGTTTAACAGAAGCGATACCAGAAGATCGGTTCCGTATACGGCCAATTATCAGCGTATGGCTACGGGTAATAATTCGGATCATAGTTTTGAGATCCGAAGCGGAGAGCTCTGGGGCTGGGGCTACAATAGCAACGGGCAGTTGGGGGATGGTACAACCATGGACAGACGCACACCTGTTAAAATCGGCATTGATATAAACTGGGTAGCTGTAGCTACCGGATCATCTTACACGCTGGCTTTAAAAGCTGACGGCACACTCTGGAGCTGGGGCAAAAACCAAAGAGGGCAGCTTGGCGATGGCACAACCATTGACCGGCATAGTCCGGTGCAGATTGGTACAGAGCAAACATGGACCGGTATTGCAGCCTGTTTTTCATCCGGAATTGGTATTAAAGCAAATGGCACACTTTGGACATGGGGCTTTAATAACGGCGGTGAATTAGGCATTGGAAACAACGATGAAAAACACACACCTGTGCAGGTCGGTGCCGATCAGAATTGGCTGTATGCCGTGGCAGGAAGCAATCATATCGTTGCTTTAAAGGTAGATGGTTCTCTTTGGGGCTGGGGTTTAAATGAAGCAGGAGAAATAGGTAATGGAAATACTGTTCAGCAGGACAGTCCCGTGCGTGTTGGTACAGACAACGACTGGACAACGCTTGCTGCCGGCTCAAATCATACACTTGCTATAAAATCAAACGGAACCTTATGGGCATGGGGGCATAATGTACGTGGGAATCTTGGCAATGGAACGGCTACACTTGATCCGGCAACACTTCCGGTACAGGTCGGAACGGATGCCGATTGGATAAGAGTTTCTGCTGGTCTGGATCACAGTGTTGCATTGAAAGCCAACGGAACTCTCTGGGCCTGGGGCTACAATGTACGCGGACAGCTGGGTTACGGATCGGGTACAGATAAACACCTGCCTGTGCAGATCGGCACAGCACATACATGGGTAGCGATCAATGCCGGCACATACCACACCATCGGAGTAAAAGCTGACGGCAGCCTGTGGACATGGGGAGACAATACAAACGCACAATTAGGTGACGGCGGCACCGCAGATCAACCTGTGCCGCACAGCATCAGAACGGCACCCGATGACTGGATCTCCATTGCCGCCAGCAATGCATTCAGTATGGGCCTGAAAGCGAACGGAACAATCTGGACCTGGGGATTAAATCCATTTGAGACGGACGGCCAGTATAAAAACAGCAGTCCGGTACAGACAGGTTCCGATCAGAACTGGAAAAGTATTGCCACAGGCAGTAATTATATATTGGCACTCAAAGCAGATGGGACACTTTGGGCCTGGGGCGATAACTTTTCCGGGCAGTTGGGCGATGGAACCGAACAGCCCAGAATGCTTCCGAAACAAATAGGAACGGCAACAACCTGGGTAAGCATTGCCGCTGCCAGTGGTGTACAAAGTTTTGGTATTCAGGCAGACGGTTCATTGTGGAGCTGGGGCCATAATTACGATGGGGAATTAGGTCTCGGAACAAATCTTAAAACACTTGTACCTACCAGAGTCGGCACCGGTACTGACTGGATCAGTATTAAAACCGGTGTCGGGCATACCTTGGGCATTAAATCAGACGGTACCCTGTGGGGCTGGGGTACAAACAGACAGGGGCAGCTGGGCGATGGTACGCTGGTGAACAAGTATGTGCCGGTACAGCTCGGGACAGACCGGGACTGGATCAATATTGCCGGCGGAACGATTCATAATATTTGTCTCAAATCAAACGGAACGCTGTGGGCATGGGGCAGGAACAACTATGGCCAGGTAGGAACAGGAAATTTAATTACCCAGGACCGCATGGTTCAGATCAGCGCAGAGCAAAACTGGATCGACGTGTATGCATCGCTGGATCAGAGTTTCGCGATCCGGGCTGATGGCAGCCTTTGGGCATGCGGCTTAAACAGCAGCGGACAATTGGGCGACGGTACTTCGGTAGACAGGGCAGCGATGGTTGCCGTAGGCACCAATCAGAAATGGATAAGCCTCGCAGCCGGCAATTATCATACGCTTGCCTTGCCGGTAAACAGGATTCAGTATTGCGGTACAGGCACTGCGTATTATGGTGAACTGGGAGATCATGTCTTTGATAATCCGAATAAAACAGCATTCGATTGCCTTGATAACAATATTACTACACCAATCAATATACAGGACAATAATCATGCACCGGTATTGCTTGTGTATCCCAATCCATCGGCCGGTTCCTGCACCATCATCGGTAACAGAGATGCCATGTATATCATAACCAATGAACTCGGCCAGATGATCCGCTCCGTTTCCTTAACAGAAAACAATCAGTACGCGGTAACAATTGAAGGATTAAATACAGGAATGTATTTTGTTACAGGTATAAATAATCCGCATGCAGGCAATTTGAAATTTATTGTCTTACAGTAGGTGCGACCCTTGCGATCGCCCCTGCTGTACGACAATAATTGCAATAAATGATGTTTTTGATTCATGCAGATGATTTTAATTAACTATTTGCTATTTTATTTCCTCTTAACACTTTTATTATTAAATCCGTTTATGAAATACATCCTTTTTAGTGTGCTTACAGGAATATTGTTTTCGTGTGGCAGCCATTCAGATACACAAAATCTTGAAATAAATACAGAGCCGTACGCTGATTCTTTACAGCAAACCACAGTAGTTACAAAGGAAAGCGAAGCCGGGAAAACAGATGCAGAAGTAATGGTTGATGTGCTGGTAGATGTACTGGGCAATAACATTGCCGAGAAAAGGAAAAAAGACAGCGCTAAGTTTGCGAACCGCGAGAAGGTTTGGGTATATCAGATTGGTTTAGCTGAAAAAAATGAACAGCAATTGTGGAAGGTGTATGACCGCATTAAAAGCATGGGCAACATTTATGCGTTCAAACAATCAGACGATTCCTACATCCTGATTTGGAATGATTTTTATACACAGGAGCAGCTGATCGATTCGCTGTATCATTTTAATATGCGGCTGAGTAAAGCCGGAGTATCAGATATCGCAAAGCCCTATGATATCATGACGGATTGTAAACTAAAAGAAAAGGTGGTGCATACCGGTGGTATTAAAAACAGCAAAAAACAGGTAATGCCCTGCCTGATGTGTGATTAAGGAACACCAGCCATGCATATGCATGTAGGGGCGAATTGCATTCGCCCTGTTGGAATAGGTTGTAGCCAGTGTTATTTTTTTAGTACAACACAGCGTACACATGAAATGGGAATTTAAAATCCAGCAGGGATCAATCGAAAAAATAGAATAGTAATATACATAAGATGAATAGAGAGAATGCATTTTCGCATAAGTTGAAAGAGAAGACCGACGTATGAAGGGGCGAATTGCATTCGCCCTGTTGGAATAGGTTGTAGCCAGTGTTATTTTTTTAGTACAACACAGCGTACACATGAAATGGTAGTTTAAAATCCGGCAGGGATCAATCGAAAAAATAGAATAGTAATATACATAAGATGAATAGAGAGAATGCATTTTCGCATAAGTTGAAAGAGAAGACCGACGCTGAAGTTAAAGAGTATATTGATAACAGAGAGAAGTATTCGGCAATTGCCGTTGAAGCAGCTATTTGGGAATTAGAAAGCAGAGGCATTCAATATGAGGCGGCTGAAAACATTCAGAAAGAAATGAATGATAAAAAGAATGCTGCCCTCGAAAACGAAATGATCCAGACAGGTATTGCCGTTCAGCTTGTTCCCCGTAAAACAAGGCTTATTCATTTTATAATTGACGGATTTGCACTTCAGGGAATTATGTACGTGGTAGATCTGATTCCATTTGTTGAGTTGAGTCTGATATTTTCATTTATGCTGATGCCGTTGTATTATGTTTTCTTCGAATACTATTTTCAATGGACACCCGGCAAGCTGGCTACTGAATCAGTTGTGGTAAATGCAAATGGTTCTAAGCCTGATCTCAGAAGTATTATCTTACGAACATTTATCAGGCTTATTCCCTTTGAAGTTTTTAGTTTTTTACCTTCTCCATCAAGAGGCTGGCATGATAAGTGGTCGGATACATGTGTCATTCAATCTGCCGATGTTACAAAACTTCGTGAAAAGAACGGTCAGTACAATCTTGCTCCGGAAGAAAGAAAGATAGGTGTATTTGTTTATGTATGCATCGCTTTATTTATTGTGACTGTTGGAGCTGGTGTAGTATTATCAAAGATCATGACAGAAAAAATAACTGCCGAAGGCGCGTATTGGTTGAAAGAATCTAATGAGAAGGATGCAAAGAATATTCTCGGTACATGGAATACGAATGATGCAGAACTGGGTAAATTAAATTTTGTAACAAGAGACGTCGTTATCTCTAATGGCAGCAGAAATCTTAATTATAAAATTGAAAACCGGATATTGATCATTACAGATAATAAAGGCTTTTTAAAGAATATGATTATTGTAGAAAAAGTACCAGCGACTTTAATATTACTGGACGCAGACAATCCGGAAAATAAACTTGTATGGACTAAATTGTAGTTGTATTTGTTTTGAAACCAAAATCAGTATTCGCTCTGTTTAATAATGCGATCCCGTTTAAGTACGAAGACAGTATGGCAACAGTATGAGCAGTGGACGCATACAGCATGCAAAGACTCGGGAAAAAGACAGGAACAAGCATGGTACAGGTATCACGTTTGTATCATACAAGTAGGGGCGAATTGCATTCGCCCTGTTCGAATTGCATTCGCCCTTTTTTAAAAGCATTCGTTCTGTTTAAACAAATGCGCCCTGTAACGGTTGTATTATTAACATAAGATACCGTTGCTGTTATCTTATGAAAGCAGAAAGATGTTTCAGCCGTTTTTATTTATTTAATAGGATCTATAGTATTAACCCGGAAGGTGTTTTTGCGTATAGTGTACTATCTTTTAAATTAATCCTGTTACAGAATGAAAAAATTTTACGTATTTCTTTTAGCTGCTGCGATGACTGCTACAGCAAATGGCCAGTCACAGACTAGGGTGTTGGAATTTAATGCAACAACAGATCTTACAGACAAATTCAATGATGACGGCAGTCCGGAATTTACAAATGAAGCATCGGGTGGTATCGGTAATTCGGGTTCTATTAATGTTCCCGATGGTTCTTCAGATTTATGGACAACCAAAGAAGGGTATAGTGTATCGGGTGTTGGGGATAAATATGTTGTAGAAGCTTTTTTTAAAGTGGCAGCAAATTCCGGTTACGGTGGTGTAGGCCTGGCTGTGAATAGTCAGAATGAAAATAATTCTCCCGGTTATGCGGCACAGGGGTTAGGCGTTACGTTTCATGGCGGCGGCGGTTCGTTTCACAGTAATGCAGAATCATTCACATTGGATTGGTACAGTCAGTCAGGCGATCTGGTACTTGGCAACTGGTATAAATTAGTCTTCACCGTTGAATCGGTAGATGCTGATACCTATGACCTGAACATGAAAGTATACAATGCAGACAGTGATGGTAACGTAGGTACAATATTTACGGAACAATCAGAAGATGGTGTTGTAAATGCAGACATTGGCGGAGCAAGTACATTACATACCTATTTTTCTTCCAACGGAAGCAGAATGCAGACAATCGATAATTATAAAATTACACTTGAAGGAGGGATCAGTATTATTGAAGAAGGCGCACCCGTAGTTATAACTGCTGACGTTAATATGGTTGAATCATCTGCTGCTTCAAGCGGGGGAAACGTATTAAGCGAAAATGGTGCTGCTGTTATAGCGCGCGGTGTTTGCTGGAGCACAACATCCATGCCTACAATTGAAGATAATAAAACAGAAGATGGAACGGGAGCAGGAGCGTTTACTTCTGCCTTAACCGGCTTAAGTGCTTCTACAACCTATTATTTAAGAGCATATGCAATCAATGAATCCGGAACTTCATACGGATCAGAAATTAGTTTTACAACCGCTCCCGTTACAACAGGTGTAGTGAAAAACAATGCAGGTGTTATACAGGTATTCCCGAACCCAACGAATAAAGAAGTAGTGTTAACATTATCTTCGGCACCGGCAACTGTTCAGGTGAACGTAATGGAAGCAAACGGACGCGTAGTGAGCAGAAAAGAATTTAATGCAACAGCCAATCTGGATATTGAAATTGACGGAATAGCCGGAATGTATTTTGTTGAGGTAACAACATCAGACAATAAAAGCTCGATGATAAAAATCATAAAACAATAAAAGTAAAAGTAAAAGTAAAACGCCGTACAGGAATTTCCTGTACGGCGTTTTACTTTTATGGCGTTAGCGTCAGATTTAAAAACGGATTATTAAAATCCGGTAACTGCATACCGTTGCAATGATTTACCTGCTAACGGTATACAGCAGCTGCTGTATATCCTGATCCAGCAGTTTGATCGCTGCCTGCAGCTGGTTTAGCATGTTTGCACGGGTTTCTAATAGTTCTGCCGTGTATATACCTCCCGATCCAAATAACAGATCAATCTGTCTTGCCGTTTTTTTTGTAGCACCTTCTTCCAGCTGATTGTATTCTTTCCAGCGTTCACAGATATTGTTTATAATTGGGTTTTGTTTGTTGTTGCTGAATTCTTTGTGCGTTAACAGATACCAGATAGTTGCCGGATAATACCTTGAATGCGCTGGTTTGTACCAGATATCCGTCAGAAGGTTTCTGGGATGCAGGTATTCTGTTTTGCGGGAAGATATCAAGGCAGAGAGGCCAAGTGCTGCGCTGCCTGTTCCGCCTGTAATAGCCACGGCATCCGACGTTTTTTGAAGTTTAATAAAAACAACGGAAACTGCTGTTAGCGCACCCAATGTAATGGAGGCAACGGTAAGTTTAGTTACCTGTTTATTTTGCTTCGCAGACATATAATCGGAAAGCTGTTCAGCCCGTTCTCCTTCACAATCCAGTTCGGCCGCAATGCCCGCAATTTCTGTCCGACAAATGATCAGGCGGTTTGCAATCTCCTGTTTTTTTGTCAGTATCGCTACGTTTGTCTCTAAAGATGGGGTAGAAGTATACTGTTTTTTTAATGCGGCAAGTTCCAGTAAAGCGGTGAGCGTGCCGGTTGCATTCGCAAGATGAATCGTCTGGGTGGAATAGTGTTTCTTCAGCGCACTATCCGTCTGAATAAAATCCGGGATAGAAGCATAAGGCACATTTACAGAATCTGATGTATAGCTGTCGTTGGGATAACAGTAATTAAATGTTTTTGAACCGGGCATGGTTGCCATACAGGAACACATAAAAAACACCAGGCATATACAGGCAGTAAAATGAAATTTCATGGTCAACTACATATGTACGGATACTAGTAAGAAAGGTTAAATATACGGGTTTAAGAGGTGAAATAGGTCTCTGAAAAAAAGTGTTTTTACCTCTATAAGGTGGTAAAATGTACATTTTTTATATGCATCTTACGTATTAGTATAATCATAAATATTCTGTTTTAGCAGTAAAAAGACTCTTTTTATTAATTTTTTCAATAAAAACTTGGATTATTTGTATTTTAATTACAAATAATTGTATCTTGCTATACAAATCAGCTTAAAAAGAACCTAAACTATACATATGAATATACGTTCGACTCTGCAAGCCGGGTTAATAACCCTGGCAATGGTCTTTTGCAGCATGCTTGCTGTAAATGCACAAACGACACCCGTTCAGAAATACGGGCAGTTAAAAATTTTCAACGGAAAAGTTTCCGATCAGAACAACAACCCGGTTGTTTTACGCGGGATGTCCTTATTCTGGAGCGGGTATCCGGAAGGAGCACCGTACTACAATGCAACTACTGTTAAATGGCTGCGGGATGACTGGTGTGTGGATGTAGTCCGTGCTGCCATGTCTGTTGAAACAGGATCTTCCAACTACGTAAATAATCCGGCGGCAGAAATGGCTAAGGTGAAAGCCGTTATAGATGCCTGTATTGCCAATGGCGTATACGTAATTGTCGATTTTCATACCCATAATGCCGAAAACTATAAAAACCAGGCAAAAACGTTTTTTACGGAGATCGCAACAACGTATGGCAATGTGCCAAACGTTTTATACGAAACGTTCAACGAACCTATTTATCAATCTTGGTCAGGTACGATTAAGCCTTACCACAATGAGTTGATACAGACCATCCGTGCAAAAGATCCGGATAACATCATTATCTGCGGTACAAGAACATATTCTCAGGAAGTGGATGAAGCGGCAAACGATCCGGTTACAGGAACGAACATTGCGTACACTGTACACTACTATGCAAATTCACACCAGGGTTCATTAAGACAAAAAGTTACAAATGCCTTAAACAAAGGTGTTGCAATTTTCGCTACCGAATACGGTACAACCGATGCTTCCGGTAACGGCGGCTATAACCCGGGCGAATCGCAGACCTGGTGGAATTTCCTTGAAGCAAATAAAATAAGTTCAGCCAACTGGTCTGTTACAAATAAAAATGAAACTTCTGCGGCATTAAAGCCGGGTACAGGCATCAGCAACTGGACAACCAACGATCTTACAGCTTCAGGTGCGCTTGTACGGGCATATCTGAAGGGTAAATGTAATGTTACGGTTACTACAGGATCTGTTACCGTTGCATTTGCAGGAAATAAGATTGTATATGATGCGGGCGAAACAGTTACTATGACAGCTACTGCTACAGTAGCAAACGGTACAATCTCAAAAGTGGAATTCTATAGCGGTACAACGTTATTGAATTCAGACGCTTCGAGCCCGTATACATTTTCAACATCAACGCTTGCATCGGGTGGTCACAGCATCACTGCAAAATCATATGATGCAGCAGGCGCTGTAATTGCAATATCTCCGGTATATGTAATAAGTATTATTGGTGCGTCAAATGTTGCTACAACAGGTATCACCGATCAGTTTGAAAACACAGATCAGTTCTCTGAGTTAACAGGCGGTGTAAATGGTGCAAGCTGCGGTACAGCTACAGCGGCAGCAGCGGCAGGTATCTACTGGTTTGAAGACAGAGATGCTGCTACTCCGTTTAAAGCAGAAGCAACCCGTACAGGTAATGGTACATTACAATACCTTATTTCACAGCCACAGAAGTCATACAATGTAATTGGCTTTAATTTTGGGGAATATTGCCAGGGAACTACAAAACAAAAGTATACACTCGATCTTACACAGAATGCGGTATTGCAGTTAACCGTTGCAGCACCGGCAACCAATACAGCCACGCTGGACCTGAAGTTTCAGATGAAAGATGCAGACGGAACTGTAATTGCTATCAACAAAACATTCTTAACAGAAACAGTTGCTACAAACTGGTATAAATATGAAATCGGTTTCAGCAAAAACCATCTTGCACCCGATTATTTATCTTTGGCACCCGGCACAACAACAAACTTCTCGTTTGATTTCAAAAATACGTTATCGATTAAAAATCCAAACAATCCGAATTTCCCGACCGATATCAATCTGAACAACACGGATTTTGATTTCAGTAAAGTTGTTGAGGTAGTAATTATTCCGGTAAATAAACAGGATACAGGTACTCCTAATTATGATCCGCTTGCATTTACAGACCAGAAAATTATTTTCTCGGGATTAAAACTGGGCAATCCGGCGTTAGGGGTTGATATCTGTACAACACCAAAAGCTGTAACTACAGCAACCAAATCGTATTGCCAGAATGCAACTAATGCAGTAGCACTTACAGCAACAGGTACAGCAGGCCTTACATTGAAATGGTATGCTTCAGCAACTGGCGGGGTAGCCAATACGGTTGCACCGATCCCTTCAACATCTGTTGCCGGTGATCAGACGTATTATGTGAGCCAGGCAGTGCCGGGATCAAGCACATGTGAAGGTCCGCGTACAGAATTAAAAGTTACGATTGTACCGGCAGCAACTTCTGATGCCGGCCAGGATGTGACAATCACTTCAGCAACATCTGCAAGTCTAACTGCTGTGGGTTCTTCAGCGGGAACATGGAGTACATACTCTGTTCCGACAGGAGCAACGGTAACGTTCTCGCCTTCGGCAACTTCAGCTGCTGTTACGGCTAATGGTTTAACTGTAAACGGTACGTACGGATTTGTTTATACCGTTGCCGGAACAGGTTCATGCGCATCAGCAAAGGATTCAGTAGCTGTAACTAAAACGGTTCCGCCGTGCACTACTCCGAATGCAGTTACTCCGGCAGATATTTCTTATTGCAGAGGTTCACTGAACGCTGTCCCATTAACTGCATCTGGTTTGGCTACAGGCAATAAGTTCCAGTGGTATACAAATGCTACCGGAGGTGCCGCATCCGACAATGCACCGACGCCATCTACTACTACTGCCGGCATTACTACATATTATGTAAGCCAGGTTTCAACAACAAATGCCAGCTGTGAAAGTGTACGTTCACCATTAAAGGTAACGATCGTGGCACCGGCAACAGCCAGTGCAGGCAATACAATAGCTATTTCTACAGAAACATCGGTTACATTAACCGGTACAGGTTCTGCAGTGGGTACATGGAGCCTGCTGATCAAACCAACAGGAGCAGGAACGGTAACATTTTCACCGACAACAGGCGCTTCTGTTACCGCAAGCGGGTTAACCGTTGATGGTACATATACATTTACGTATACCGTTCAGGGAACAAGCCCTTGCGGTGCTGTGGCAGCTTCTGTGAATGTAAATAAAACGAGCCCTAGCTGTACCAATCCGGCAACAGCGAATGCAGGAAATAACCAGACAATTTCTACCGCGACATCGGCTACGCTTACAGGTTCCGGTTCTTCCGCAGGTACATGGAGTGTACAGAATAAGCCAGGTGCTGCCAACGTTACGTTCTCCGGAACAGGTGCTTCTGTTACAGCAAACGGATTAACAGCAGATGGTGTATATACATTCGTGTATACGGTAAGTGCTACCAGCCCTTGTGTTGCAGCAACCTCTACTATGACTGTTACGAAAACAACACCTGTCTGTACAAACCCAACAGTGGCAAACGCTGGTATGGATCAGACAATTTCTACTGCCAATACGGTAACGCTTACCGGAACCGGTACAACTGCCGGAACATGGACTGTATTTTCGAAACCAGCCGGAACAACGGTTACAATCACTCCGTCCGGTACTGCTGCAACTGTTACTGCAAGCGGCTTAACAGCTACAGGGGTATACGAATTTACCTATACGGTAAACGGCGTGTCACCATGTATAACAGCATCAGACGTTATGAAGGTTACAAAGTCTACAACAACGGCTATCAATTCTGCTTATTTGAATGATAACATTGAACTGTATCCAAACCCTGTTACTGAAACATTGTTTATTGGAATGGATCGCGTAGAAGGTTCTAAATCGTTAACGGTAGTAGATATGCTTGGTAAAATTGTTTATGCTGCCGATGCTGTATCTATTGCAAATATTGATATGTCTGATTTAAGCAGAGGTATGTATTTTGTACACATCGAAACGGAATCAGGAAAAATAACAAAGTCTGTTATTAAACAATAATAGCATTCCGGGTTTATTATAACCGTAATTGTATTAAATGGCCGCATCATACATTGATGCGGCCATTTTTTTACCTGATCCTGTTTTAAATACATACTGTTTTTTGTATCTTAATAATAAAGATTTTTACTGCTTTTACTGAAAAGGGTAAGCAGCGAATACGTTCTATTCATTTTAATTTGATAACAGTAGTATGAAAAAAATAACCTGCTTTTTATTTTTGTTTGCTTGTATGTATGCAACAACATCTTTTGGCCAGAATGCATTTAAGATTCCATCCCAAAACTGGAGTCTGGAAATTGATCTGAGCGGATTTGAAATTGAAAAAGTAAGCTATTCTCCTGATAGCACCGTACTGCAGGTTTCAGCAACAAATAAAAAAAACAACCTGTCTCTTTCTATTTTTATCGAAAAAACGCAATCCGACGGAGATAAAATTGCCTGCCGCGAATATTACTGGAGTAAATCTCAGAAAAGTCCGCTGGCCAAAGAAAACGTGAAAAAATATGAGACACCAAATCTGGCAATTGTAGAACACGATACAAAGTCATTTAAGGGGCAGGTTGTAAATTTTCATAGTGTGAATGCCTACGCAGCCAATAAAGGCTACTGGATTGATGTACATATTAGTAAAACCGGATATTCCGAAGCGGATAAAGCTATTTTTGAAAAACTGCTGCATTCTATTGCGATCAAAGAAGAAGCGTAGGGGCAGCCCTTACAGTTTCCGGCAATGTATATAAAATATAATCCATAAAGTTTGCGAAACTGAATGGTTGCCTATATATTAGCAACCGAATAGTTTCATATATTGAACATAACTTATGAGAAGAGATGTTTTTCAAGCCATTGCAGATCCTACCAGGCGTGCAATTATTTTATTGATTGCTGCACAGTCGATGACACCAAATGCCTTGGCAGAGCATTTTGATATCAGCAGACAGGCGGTTTCAAAACACCTGCGGATATTAACGGAATGTGAACTTGTGAAACAGGAATATACAGGCAGGGAAATTTACTATCAGCTGGAAGTAAATAAAATGAAAGAAATTGACCATTGGCTGAAGCAGTATAAAAAGATCTGGGAAAGCCGGTTCAATCAACTGGACGATGTATTACTAACCTTAAAAAAAGATAAAAAATGAGAACAGATTTAGCCCTTGATTTTTCTGTCAATAAGGAAAACAAGACCATTACAATTAAAAGAGAATTTGCAGCAGTACGTGCAATCGTTTGGGAAGCGTTTACAAGAGCAGAAATACTGGATCAGTGGTGGGCGCCAAAACCATGGAAAGCTAAAACAAAATCAATGGATTTTAAAGAAGGTGGTACGTGGCTATATGCTATGGTTGGCCCGAATGGCGAAGAACACTGGTCTATTTGTGAATATGCAATCATTAAACCGATAGAACGTTTTACCGGTAAGGATGGATTTACGGATGCAAGCGGAAAGCTTAATACTGAGATGCCGCGATCAAACTGGGATATGCGTTTTATTGACAAAGGTGAGATCACCGAAGTGCAATATCACATTTCCTATGACGATGTAGCACAGCTGGAAGCTACTATACAAATGGGCTTCAAAGAAGGTATTACCATGGCTATGGAAAACCTGGATGAATTACTGGTATCGGGTAAAAAATAATATTCAATTAAAACGAAAAATGCTATGACAGGATTACATGTTGAAAATCAAAAAACGAATACAATAAAAAAGAAAATTCTTTTTGGTGTAAGCCTGCTGTTCGGGCTTTTATTCATTAACGGCGGTCTGAATAAATTTTTCCACTACATGCCTGTGCCGGAAGATATGCCGGAGAATATGGTAAAAGTAATGACTGCTTTCATGACGATTACATGGCTCATGCCCTTGATCGCAGTTGTTGAGATTGTGGGTGGTATTCTGGTGATCACCAATAAATACAGAGCCTTAGGTGCTATTGTGATCTTTCCTGTTATGATCGGTATTCTATTGACACATATTGTCAATGCACCTTCCGGGTTGCCTATGGCACTTGTGCTGCTTGCAGTCAATCTCTGGATGATTTATGAAAACCGTGAGAAATATATGCCGCTGGTGAAATAACATGTCCCGCGCATGCGTAGAGTTAGTAATGATTCTGTAAGCATACCAATAGCTTACAGAATCATTACCTTTTAAGTTACGTAATTAGTTTCGGAAATAACTGTCAACAGAAGTTTGCAGAATTTCGATAAGCTCTTCATCCATATACCGGAAATCATCCGGAATATCCAGTACTACAATTTCCTTATTTGAAAGTTCGTTCTGGAAATTTTCAAACATACGCTGTTTGTGCTTTTTCTCCATTACAAATACTACTTCTGCCCAATCAATAAGCCTGGCTGTTACTTTTATACGTGCAGACGGTTCGGTACCTGCAGACCGTACCGTATACGATGCACTGTTTTTATATATTGTTTCAGCTGTTAAGCTGCGCCGTTTATTACGGCTACATACGAAAAGAATATTCAAGCAAGAATGGTTTTAATACGTATACTAATTTTTTAGCAAGTGCTTCGTGATTGCTTAGTACCAGATAACTAAGCAATACACTGATGCCGCTTTCGTTAAATATACATGTAATTTTTTTCTGATTTAAATGGCAGGCTATCCGCATTGATTGAAGTTTGAGTCATTGACTTGAAAAAGAAAAAAAATAGTTGAAAACAGACCTGGCAGATTCTGGAGTAAGAAATAAGGTTGTTGAAAGTATTCGTTTTATTTGATATTGAATCTGGCAGGTCTTATAAAATTATACTCAAGGTAATTGAAATAAAATATACGATAGACTTATTTGCTTTTACATTGAAAAGCAGGGATATTGAATACATAATAGAATGATTAATGAAACAATTAAATAAGGAAGTGTCTGATTTTTTAGAAGCGCTGAATCATCCGTTGATAAAAGAAATTCAGCTGTTGCGTGAAATTATTTTGCAGGCAGATAAATCGTTGTCTGAAAATATAAAATGGAACGGGCCGAATTATCTATCAAACGGAGCGGATCGAATTACGATGAAAATTCAACCGCCTAAAAACATACAGCTTATTTTTCATCGGGGTGCAAAAGTAAAAGCACAACCCCAGGACAGGCTTATTAAGGATGAATCGGGGTTGCTTGCCTGGAAAGAAAACGATCGTGCCGTTGCAACATTTAAAAATCTTACGGATGTTGAAGGTGCGAAAAAAACGCTAACAGATATTGTTAAAAAGTGGATCGCTGCCACGTCCTGACATAAGGTATGAAAGACGCATTAATAAAATTTATTTCAGGTTTTAATGCCTTTAGCCAGGAAGAAATAATTGCTGTAGCAGAAAAAATGAAGGTTGAGACGTTCAAAAAAAGCACGGTAATTCTGCGCGAGGGGGATGTTAGCTCAAAATGTTATTTTGTTCTGTCGGGCTGTGTACGTCAATATATTCTTGTTGACGGAGAAGAAAAAACGACAGGTTTTTTTACGGAAGGGCAGGCAGCTATTTTATATGCCAGTTATATGAATAAACTGCCGTCAGCATACTATCTGTCTTGTGTAGAAGATAGTACACTGACCACAGGCACACGTGAAGAAGAAGAAGCATTACACACAGAATATCCAAAATTGAAATATCTGGTACATACAGTGATGCCGCAGGATTATGCTAACATGCAGGAAAGGCTTGCCGCAATGATGAATAGTACAGCAGAAGAGCGCTACCTGATGCTGCTGCAAACACAACCTGAATTACTGACGCGTGTTCCGCTGCATCAATTAGCAAGTTATATTGGCGTAACACCGGAATCCTTCAGCAGGATCCGGAAGCGTATTTTGTTAAAAGATAAATCAATCAATTAATCGTTTATTTTTCATCGCGCTGAAAATTTAATAATAAAAGAATACTCAGCATACCAATAACCAGTTCTGATGCGGTTATGAGAACAAGAGATATATTCGGCAGACCATCTATCAATATGCTGATCACGCGGGAGATTCCATAGGCAGAATAGAACAGGCTGGATACGATTAAGGCTGTTCTAGTCATAGCAATACGAAATCCACCGATAAGAATCAGCATTCCTGCAGCTAACAACGTACCGCCGGATGATCGTATTTCGCTTAACAGGTTAACGTTGTCAGTAACAGGAATACCTGCTGAAGCTTCAAAAGAAACAGGAGTAAATAATAACGATGCACCGATGTATATACCTGTCATACCTGCAAACATCAGAAAGAATCTTGTGATTTTTGTTTTCATATTTTTATATAGTTACAATATATACAAAGATGAAAGGTATCCGTTTTAAACAACTTGACTTTGGGTAAGAAATGCCCGGTTGTCTGAAAATAAATGTAACTGCATATTTCTTTAACAGATTCGATATATAAACTGGCAGTCAGTTCATAAATTTTAGATCCGTTTTTAAATTTTACATCATATGCTCACAATAGAACAATTCAGGTCGTGGGCGCTTTCGTTTCCTGAAGCAACAGAAAAAAAACACTTCGAAAAAACGTAATTCAGAAGAAAAAAATATTTGCTACGTAGGATGACGTAAACCGGAGAGCTTGCCTGAAATTGTCCGAAACAGATCAGGATCTTTATTGTTTGCCGGATAAAACAATTATTTATGCGGTAACAATAAATGGGGAAAACAAGGCTGGACACATGTTGAACTGGAAAAAGTAACAGGCCAGATATTCTTTGAAATCCTTAAGACTGCCTATTGTACCGTTGCACCTAAAAAGCTTGCAAAAATGAGGAGCACATTTTAACGGACAGATAAAAGTATGTTATGTGAATGGTATGCAGAGAAAGCCGGGTGCATTAAGAATATCAGATATTGAATTAGAATTTTATCTGAATTTTTATAAATTGTTATATAATTCAGATAATTAATCTCATGGAAAAAATGCCTGTATCCAAGCGTTTTGTAATTATTGTATGCTTACTGATTATAACTATTTATAAGGTTAAGGCACAAAATGTTTCTAATGGATATCAATTATTTCACACATTTGAAATGCCAGAGGAACAGCAATATCAAGGTCCGTGGGAAATTCTGCTGGATTCAGCTACTAATTATTTTTTTATTTCATACACAGGTAAACCGCAAACCTTGTATGTATATGATATGAAAACCTGGAAACTGCTTCATCAGTGTAAAATTGAGATGGCTTTACTGGATATCTCCTTTGTAGATGTTAAAACAAATGCGCTGTTTCTTTTTATAGATCAGAAACATTACTGCGTATTAAAGCTGGATACGTTTGAATTAATTACGTATAAAGTTAAAAACGGAGAGTTTCCGGCGGGATTCAATTCTTTTAATTATGATACACCTGTTTTTGATTATGACGGCGACAGTGCTATTAATAAGAAAAAAAACTATCTGATTAAATTCAATCCGGAAAAAGTTGAAGTTTTTTTGAAAAAATAATAATTCAAACCTTAGCTGTATCCTGGCAGTGATTAGGTTTTCATAAAAAGACGGGTATAAGCTTTTACACGAGATGTTTTTTACTCAAGCAATAGATATAACTACAGAAGTATCGGTTGAAAAATTTAATGCCATTGCTGCTGCAGTTCTGAAGCAGGGGGATCGCAAAACGTATTGTAATAGATACAACAACAGTCCGCATTACCAAATGGATGGGTTTGATCTGTATCTGAATCCTGCTAATCAATTCACGAACTGGTCGGCGGATAAACTTTCTGCAGAAGTTTCCGATTACAATACTATTGTGCTATACGATCAGAGTGCCCAATCTGTATATTATGATCTGCTGCTGAAAGGCGACAACGTTTTTCTTACGTGCAGTGACCAGACAGCTTGTTTGCGGATAAAAAAAATATTTCTTACAACTTACTTACCACAGATCGAACGTGTATTTCAACTGGATAATGTGAAATAAATAATTTATTCATGTGTGCTGGACTGAAGTGAAGCGCATCCATTAATTTGATTTTTGTTCCGCATGCAATATACCAGCCCGGTAGTATTTTTTTCCATCGGTTGCATCAGTTCGTCTGGATTGATCAAAATAAAGGGTAAAGGTTTCCGGATCAGCATCTGCTAATACACGGATTTCATTCAGGTGATAGCTGTAATAATATACCTTGTTTTTATCTTTTGCATACTGTTCGCCGATTACTTCAAAGGTGGCGATATCTGCATCCGGAAAAGGTATTAATGGCTGCTCAGCGCTGTAATGCAGTGCATAGATCTGATTCTTGTCTTTACCAAATAGTTCATCCTGTATGGATATGATTTCAAAACTTGCCGGATCTTTAACAGCAGTAACTTTTATGGAACGTATAAAAACGTTTTTATTATCCTTGCCTGTATTGCCGGGCATGGTTTTGAATGTTGTTCTGTCTGCATCCTGTAATAATGTGTTTTCAAAAAAAACATGTTTTCTGTCATACACATATCTTTCTCCTGCATATTCCAGACTTGCACCATCGGCGCCTTTTATCCGCTGGTTCCATTGATAATACGCATTGTTCTTATCGTGCCAGAAGCTTTTGGTATCATCATGTAAAAGCGGTTGAAATGTAGCAGCATCCGCGGTATCTATTTTTTTTGAATTATAATATACCTGATTTTTATCTTTGCTGTAATATCCTCTGTTATTGAAATGCGTGAATGTCTTCGCGTCAGCATTTTTTAGTTTGCTGCCGTTGAAGTATACGGAGGTATCTGTGATAAAATAGTCATAGTTCGAAATTCCTTTCCAGGTATTGTATAATTGTTTAGGCAGCTGATATAGCAATGAAACCAGCATGCCTGCAATACAAGCTGCGGCGGCCCACCAAATCGGATCGGTTCCGTAAAAAGAATAACCTGTTAGTTTGAGTAACAGAAAGATGCCGGAAGGGTAGATAAAAAACAACATTGCACAAATTATGTATGATTTTTTATTTGCAAAACCCGGAGCAGCAATCATCATAGGTGACATCATGATCATAGCCGGCCAGGGCATACATAAAAATGTCACAATAATAGTTAAGAATATATGCATGAATGATTATTGTAATTCAAGTGATTTCAATACAAGATAGGCAGTCTTTTTATAAATTAAAATTTACACTAAATAGTGCCGGGTATTATGGGGCTTTGACAATAAATTTAATATAAAATGTTGGTTTTGGATTTGAAAGAATGGATATTGAATACGCTATGGGATCGTAAAAACGATCTGGATCTTTTATTTCATCTTACGCTCAAATTATGTCATCTGCCACAACTAATTCAAAAATTATACATGCAACAAGACAGCATGTGTATGAGGCTTTAACGCAAAAAGAAGCATTGGAATTCTGGCTTGCGCCAGATCAAATGACTGGCAAGATACACGACTTTGATTTATCTGTTGGTGGCGGGTACACTATGTCGCTTTTTTATACAGATAATAGCATAAAGGGCAAGACATCGGGGAATGAAGACAGGTATACATCAACATTTATAGAGCTGCAACCGTATGAAAAAGTTGTGCATTCAATTACTTTTCAATCAGAGAAAAAAGAATTTGAAGAGGCAATGATTATGGAAGTGTTTTTAGAAGAAAAAGGAAAAGATGTAACAAATGTGACCATTTTTTTTAAAAATATTCCAGCCGGTATAACACCTGAAGACAATGAAGCGGGTACAAAAGAATCACTGGATAAACTTGCCCGTTATCTGGAAAATAATAATCGTTCTGCTTCTGAAAAGAAATAACATGAAAATTGTTTCACTTAATTAATATGAAAAAGCGGTTTGTTTTTTTGTGTTTCTTTTTTTACTCATTCATGTTGTATCTTTTGCACAGCATGGCAAAAAGGTTGTGTTAGATTTTGCAGGACAATTTCCTGTTGTTTCTCTGCCGGATACTATCCGGTACGCACCACATGAATTTGATTACGGATATTATATCCCGGATGAACAGGAAGAGTACGGTGATGATGCTAATGCACATAATACGGATACGGAAGATCTACAAATTAAAAATGATTTACTGTTTGATTGCCAGAACAGCGTTTTACAGAAATCCGACTCATTACGCATTCCGTATGAATTAGTACAGGATTTTTTATTAACAGATTCTTTAAAAAACATCCGTTACCCTTCAGATGAATCTATAGATCCGGCAGATGCCAGTTATTATTTTGTAAACAGGATAGCAGCATCAAAAAAAAATTATTGCCTGCTTTATGAAATTCAACATGCGTTCAGTAATGAAAAATATTTGTGTACGTTGTCAAAAACAGGAATGCTTATTGATAAAATAAAAGTAGCTTCCGCAAACTATTCCGGAACATCTGTTCAGGGGGATGGATTTCGGATTCTGTGGTTTCCGGATGAAAAAAGTACCATCTTTAAAAACCTGACTATATATTATTTTACAGATGGTATTCAATATGAAACGGATACTGGTACGAATAAAATCCAGGCCGTACCTGATCGCATATATAAGATCGATGGGAAAGGTAACATACAAGCAATAGCACCTCAATAATCATAACGGACAATCTGAATATCCCTCTTATTGTTCACAGTGAAAATAAACAAGATAAAAAAAACATAGTAAAATGATCGAGTTTTTAAAATCGTTACAGATACTTTCTGATAACGAACTTCAAAAAATCAATGCAGTAATCAAAACTAAATTCTTAAAAAAGAATGGATTTCTTATAAAGGAGGGTGCAGTATGTGATGAGATTGCATGGATTAAAACAGGTATTTTACGATCGTATTACAGCAATGTAGAAGGTAAGGAAACCACTAAATGCATTGCGTTTGAAAATGAGTTAACCGCTGCATATTCAAGCTTTATTACACAAGAGCCAACCTTTGAAAATATACATGCATTGTGTGATTCAGAGCTGCTTGTTTTGAAACGCACGGACTTATATGCCTTGTATGCAGGCAGTGCTGAATGGCAAAACGTTGGCAGAATATTGACGGAATTGCATTACATTGATCTGGAGAAACGGACTGTATCCTTTCAAAAACAAACAGGTAAAGAACGGTATGAAGCACTTGCGGCAGAACATTCCAAATACATTAAATTTATTCCGTTAAAACACCTTTCCTCTTTTTTAGGTATTACTCCCCGGCATTTAAGCCGGCTGCGGAACGGATCGTAATTTTATGACAAATGTCTATTTGTTATAACGCGGCTTCGCTTCATTTTTGCATGAAACAACTGAAATGTCATGCGAACAAAATTTTCAAAGAAGAAACGTATTCAGCCTGAATCTTTAAAACGCTATATAGCAGAAGTTAAAGGCGGGATTCAATATGTTGATGAAGGCAAAGGCCCGCCGGTTCTTTTTATTCACGGCGCCTTATCGAATGCAGATACCTGGAGGAAGATCATTCCGCTGATCAGTAAAGAATGCAGATGTATTGCGATTGACCTGCCTATTGGCGGACATTATTTGCCGGTTGCTGATCATGTATGTTTAACACCAACCGGGATTGCAGAATTGATTCGGGAATTTATAGAATATCTTGAACTGGATAACGTTACTATTGTTTCGAATGATACAGGGGGCGCATATGTGCAAGTATTTGCATCCTTGTTTCCTGGGAAAATTAACAAACTGATTTTTTCAAATTGTGAAGTGCTGGATATATTTCCTCCTTCAAAATTTAAATACTTAACATCTGCCGTTAAAATTCCCGGGTTTAATTTTATATTAAGCAGGGTTTTTATGTTCAAAAAAATACTGAAAAGTGAGTTGATCATGGGGTTGTTATCGTTTAAAATAACAACTGATGAGTTATACCATTTATATCTGCATAATTTTATTCAGGATAAAAGGATACGCGCAAACTTTGCATCGGCTGCAAGAGCATGGTCGCCGGTGTATACGCTTGCCGCTGCTGAAAAATTAAAAAACTTTACCAATCCGGTATTGATTCTTTGGGGCAATAAAGATGTTGAACTTTTTCCCTTAAAAATGGGAGAGGCTCTGAAGGGCGTTTTTCCTGATGCGGTACTTGTTGAAATAGATCAGGCACGCACCTATATTCAGGAAGATCAACCGGAACAAACAGCAAAATCGATACTCCGGTTTATTGCACAGTAAATATAGATGTATGCGGTATAGGCATAGCCTGATATGTGAATCATGTAATTTTTAAAAAACATCGTATAAAATATTAGAGCCGTTCGGGATGCATATTTGTTTATACCATTCTTTAATACACAATACTAAAAGATGAATTAAAGAAGTAAAAATCTACAGCTATGAAAAAGAAAACTCCTGTTCCCGTAAAATTACCCGGAGAGAAGGGTAGTGATACTGCACTTGATCTGCCGGGTTATCCCCTGTATCCGCCTGAAGACGATATTTATTACAGAGATGAAAAAACGGATATTGATCCAGAAGATCCTGAAAAAAAGAAAAAAAAACGTAACGAAGTTCCTGAAACAATGAACCAGAAAGATTTTAAAGATGATATGTCTGGCAGTGATCTGGATATACCAGGTACAGAATTAGATGATGCACAGGAAGATATTGGAAGCGAAGACGAGGAAAACAATTACTACAGCCTGGGCGGTGACAATCACGAAGATTTAGAATCCGATACAAGAGAAGAGTACGAATTATAAACGATTTATTTTCTTTTAATCCGATATCAACACAGTAACAGATAAAAAAAGCTACGCTATGAGTTGTTCATAGCGTAGCTTTTTTTATCTGTATATTTATTCTACGAGTATTTTTGTTCTATATGTATTTCCATCTTCATCACTTGATTCAAGTAATAATAAACCTTTGAAAGATGTTTTAATATCGTTGGAATGAAATTCTTCAACTTCACCTAATATTAAAAAAAGAAGCGTCCCGCCATGCAGCGGGACGCTCTTACAATTAAGCAATACGGGAAGTAATGCTATATCTTTATTATTTCGCAAAGTTCACGGCACGCATTTCACGGATAACCGTTACTTTGATCTGGCCCGGATACTGCATTTCTTTTTCAATTTTCTGCGCAATATCAAACGACAGGATACCTGCTTTATCATCCGATACGTTTTCTGCATCAACCATGATACGCAGCTCTCTACCCGCCTGTATTGCGTAACATTTCAATACACCATCAAATGACAGTGCAAGCTGCTCAAGATCTTTCAGACGTTTGATATATTGTTCCATCACCTCACGACGTGCACCAGGGCGAGCACCGCTGATGGCATCACATACCTGAACGATCGGGGAGATAAGACCCGTCATTTCAATTTCATCGTGGTGAGCTCCGATTGCATTGCAGATCTCAGCAGACTCTTTGTATTTCTTGGCTAATTCCATACCCAAAATGGCGTGCGGCAATTCAGGTTCATCCGGATATACTTTACCAATGTCATGCAGCAAGCCGGCACGTTTCGCAACCTTAGCATTCAAGCCAAGTTCAGAAGCCATTGTTGCACATAATTTAGCAACTTCTCTGGAGTGCTGTAATAAGTTCTGTCCGTATGAAGAACGGAAACGCATACGGCCTACCAGACGGATCAATTCAGGGTGTAAACCATGAATGCCTAAGTCAATAGCGGTACGTTCGCCGATCTCAATAATTTCTTCGTCTAAGTGTTTAGCTGTTTTTGTAACAACCTCTTCAATACGCGCCGGGTGAATACGTCCATCCTGTACCAGGCGGTGCAGCGATAAACGGGCAACCTCTCTGCGTACCGGATCAAAGCCTGAAATAATGATCGCTTCCGGAGTATCATCTACAATGATCTCTACACCGGTAGCAGCTTCAAGCGCACGGATGTTACGGCCTTCACGGCCAATGATTTTACCTTTGATGTCATCACTTTCAATATTGAAGATCGATACGCAGTTCTCAACAGCATTTTCAGTAGCTGTACGCTGTAAGGTTTCAATAACAATTTTCTTCGCATCCTTGGTAGCCGTCATTTTAGCTTCGTCCGTGATGCGTTTAATATAAGAAGATGCTTCCGTACGCGCTTCTTCTTTGATGGTATCCATCAATTGCGCTTTCGCTTCTTCACCCGTAAGGCCAGCAATTTTCTCTAATTTTTCGATCTGAGAATGTCTCAGTTTTTCCAGTTCTTCTTTACGTTTGTTCAGAATCTCCAACTGAGAAGAAAGATTTTCACGCAATGAATCCAGTTCAGCTTCGCGGCGTGTATTGGTTTCCATCTGCTTGGAAATGGTCTGTTCGCGTTGCTTGATCTTCTGTTCGTTCTGGATGATCAGGTTTTTCTTTTTGTTTGAATCTTCTTCAAACTCTGTTTTAAGCTTCAGGAAATGTTCTTTTGCTTCAAGCTGTTTGTCTTTTTTTGTTGCTTCCGCTTTTAATTCAGCTTCTTTGATAATCAGGTTTGCTTTTTCTTTGGCTTCTGTTTCCTGTTTTGAAAAATCTTTCTGGAAAATTGCTTTCCCGGCAACAATACCAACACCGATTGATACAACCGCGGTGGCAAGAATATACATAATTAATTCAGACATGGTAATAATTTGGGGGTTTACCCAACCGCAACAGATGGTGTAAAAGGGGACGGCAAATGCAAAAAAGCTTGTTTATAAAGCTAAGGCCTCTGAAAGAATGCGATCTATGTGCTCTATCTTACTCTGAACGATAGTTTCATTGTCCGTTGTGGCTTGATCTGATTTTAATTTATCCATAACTGCATCAAATACAGTCATAGAGAGTAAATCCTGTTTATCGTCAATTCCAAATTGCTCACGGAAATGTTTGAGCTTTTCATTTATTAATTTCCCGGCCACACGGATACGTTCTTCTTCAGAAGCATCCACGCGCATCGGGTAGTCGCGATCACTAATCCTGATTTTTATAGATAACTCACCCATAATAAGGGTATTAAATCAGTTTTATTCTTTGATAAAGGCAATGCATTTGTCAATCTCCTTAATATACTCATTGATTTTAAGCTTCAGCTCAGTTTTTCGATAAGTATCCTCTGCGATTGATGTTACAATTTTACTTATTTTCTCTTGATTATGAAAGTTTCTCACCTCTTCTTCTTTGAGAATAATCTGATTTTTAAGTCTCAGATTTTCAGATTGAAGATCCTTGTAAGAAATAGAAAGTTCTTTGTGCGCATGAGCAAGCTTTAAAGCTTTCGCTTCAAGTGCTTCCAAACGCAATAAAAGGTCTTTCGATCCAGCCATATCTACAAATTAGATAAAATCAGGGAGTTTACCTATTTATCCGGCACACGCACATAAAGTAACTGTGCTGGAAACGGAACTTTCCGTGATTTATTATTTATTTACGGATTATTGTATTGAATTCTTTTTCAATCGATTGCATCAGCTTATTCATTGTCGCTTCAATTACCTGATCTGTAAGCGTTTGTTCGTTATCCAACAGAGTGAAACTCAACGAATACGATTTTTTGCCTTCTGCAATCTGTTTTCCTGCATATACATCAAATACATTGATGTCGGTAAGGATCTTGCGTTCTGTTTTTAACGCCAGTTCTTTAATCTGCTCAAACGTAACAGATGCATCCAGCACCAGCGACAAATCTCTGCGTACTTCCGGGAATTTGGAAATTTCCTTGTACTTGCTTTTGTTCGAATACAGTTCAAGAAGCAGATCGGCATTAAAATCTGCAAACAATACTTCCTGTTTTACATCCGTAGCTTTCAGGGCAGCTTGTGATATATATCCAAACTGAACCAGTTCTTTTCCGGCATGCTTGTAAATAACACCTTTTGAGAATAATGGGTTCGATTCAATTTCCTGCACCTGTGTAACAGCTATGTGCAGTTTTTCCAGTATCTGAACAACGACCGCTTTCATGTCAAAAAAATCAACTGTTTTAGAAGGCGTATTCCAGCTTTCCGCATGTTGATTTCCGGTTATGAAAACAGAAAGACGGTTGTATTCATTGTATTTGGTACCACGTTTAAAATATACTTTTCCCCATTCAAACAACTTTAGATTTTTTTGTCTGCGGTTGATGTTGTACGCAACGGTCTCTAAGCCGGTAAATGCCAGGGAAGGGCGCATGAAGGCCAGTTCTTCGCTTAATTTATTTAAGATTGGTACGGCATCTTCCTGTTTAGAAAGCAGTTCATTGTACGCACCTTTCGTTAATGAATTTGTCAGTATCTCCTGAAAGCCCTTCGCAATAAGGCTCTGGTCGATCAGGTGATGAATATGATCGGCATCTTTGGCCGGGAATTCGGATAAGAAATCAGAACGTAAGCGATCACTCAGCTCAATATTATCGTAACCATAGATACGCAATACTTCTTCGATCAGATCGGCCTCACGCTGCACATCTACGCGGAAAGGCGGAACATCCAGCACCAGGAGATCGCCATTGCGGAAGGCAAGTTTGATATCCAGTAATGCAATAATTTCAAGAATGCGGTCTGCCGGAATTTCTTTTCCGATCAGTTTGCAGATACGCTGGTGTGTCGTTTCAATTCTGAACGGAGGAAATGTTTCTGTATTTGTATCAATGATATCCGAAGATATTTCTCCGCCTGCAATTTCAGCGATCATCGCCGCCGCCTTACGCAGCGCTACTTTCGGCATGTTCGGATCCGTACCGCGTTCAAAACGGAAAGAAGAATCCGTTTTCAGTCCGTGTTTCATAGAAGACGTACGAACTGTTTCCGGATTGAAATACGCACATTCTAAAAAGATATGGCGGGTATTATTTTTAACACCGGAATCCAAACCTCCGAATACACCGGCCAGACACATCGGTTCAGACGTGTTGCAGATCATCAGATCGTTTTCACTCAGCTTGCGGGTTACGCCATCGAGTGTTACAAATTCCGTGTTAGCCGGAACATTTTTAACAAAGATGGTATTTCCTTTTATTTCATCCTGGTCAAAGGCATGCAGCGGCTGACCAAGGCTATGCATCACATAATTGGTGCAATCCACAACGTTGTTGATCGGATTTACACCAATAGAACGTAAACGGTTTTTCAACCATGCCGGAGACTCGGCAACTTTAACACCTTTAATGCTTAGGCCCGTGTAACGCGGACAAGCTTTTGTATTTTCAACCTTAACTGTAATACCGCTGGCTTTAAAACCTGGCTGGAAGTTCTTCAGGTCAACTTTTTTAAGGCTTCTGTTTAGTAATGCACGTAAGTCGCGCGCCACGCCTAAGTGCGAAGCAGCATCGGCGCGGTTTGGTGTTAAGCCGATCTCAAAAATAGAATCAACTTCAATTTCAAAATATTCCTGTGCCGAAGTACCCGGTTTGATGTCTGCATCAATTACAAGGATACCATCGTGTGATTTGCCTATGCCCAGTTCTTCTTCTGCACATAGCATACCTTCAGATACTTCACCGCGGATCTTTGTTTTTTGTATGGGGAACGAATCACCTTCCAGCGGATACATGGTTGCGCCGATTGTGGCTACAACAACTGTTTGCCCGGCTGCCACATTTTGTGCACCGCATACAATATTCAAAGGCGTTTCTCCGCCTACATCCACCGTAGTTTTGCGTAACCGGTCTGCATTGGGATGTTGTTCGCAGGTTAATACCTTGCCGATAACAATGCCTGCTAAACCGCCTTTGATGCTTTCGTATTTTTCTACCTTTTCTACTTCAAGGCCTGAATGGGTTAAAAGTCTTGCTATTTCGTCAGCAGATTCTGTTAAATCTATATAGTCTTTAAGCCAGTTATAAGAAATGCGCATGTAATTAATTCTATGTTATTATAAGTTGCAAAAATACGGAATAAAGTGCGAATTAGATAGTTCGGATCATAGAGTTTTATGGTGCGGGCATAAGTTTTTATCTGCATGAAATATGGCTGCCGTGCTTCCTTTCAATATAAAAATCAAATTTTCAAATAATTATAGGCCTTTGTGTACTGATAACGATCAAAAGGCTGAATGATCTTCGTCATATCGAATGGATTTTCAAATAAGGAATTTTGATATAAAATAGGAACGTTACCGGTCAAGCTTAACTTAAATTTGTAGATTTATAGTGACTTATAGAGAATTATATATGCCTATTAAATCCACGTCCAGGTTCGACTTAGAATCCAGGTACCAAGCTATTATTGACAACGCTGTAGACGGTATTATTACCATTGACGACCGCGGTATCATTGAATCCGTAAATCCGTCTGCCATAAAAATGTTTGGGTATGCTTCAACGGAACTCATCGGGCAAAATATTAAAATACTGATGCCTGAACCGGATCGCGGTAATCACGATAAATACATCGGTACGTATCATGAAACAGGTAAAGGCAAGATTATCGGGAAAGGCCGGGAAGTGATCGGGAAACGTAAAAATGGAACAATGTTCCCGTTTTTGCTTAGTATCAGTGAAGTTATTCTGGAGAATAAAAAGATTTTCACCGGTATCATTCACGATATCTCCGAACTTCGGGAAGTAAAGGAAGCATTGGCCAAAGAACGTGATCTGAGTGAATTGAAATCGCGTTTTGTAACCATGGCTTCGCATGAGTTCCGTACACCGTTAAGCACGATCTTATCTTCTGTATCGCTTATATCCAGATATAATGATCCGAAAGATGAAGACAAGCGACTCAAGCATGTGAACCGGATCAAGTCATCCGTGAACAATTTAACGAGTATTCTGAATGACTTTTTATCGCTGAGCAGGCTTGAAGAAGGCATGGTGCTGAATGATCCGATTGAATTTTCAATTCAGGAACTGCTGTATGAAGTGGTGGATGAAATGAATAGTATTCTGAAAGAAGGTCAGGTGATCAGTATAAGCAAAGAGAACGAAATTCAAAAAGTATTTCTGGATAAAAATTTAGTACGCAACATTATGATCAACCTGGTTTCAAATGCGATTAAATATTCCGGAGAAGGTCAGGAAATACGTATACAAACAGCGGCAACAGAACAGGTATTAAGCATTACAATTATAGATGAAGGTATTGGTATTCCGGAAGAAGACCAGTCGTATTTATTCAGCCGGTTCTTCCGGGCGCACAACGCCACAAATATTCCGGGTACAGGTTTAGGATTAAACATCGTAAAAAAATATCTGGATTTACTGCGCGGGCGCATAGAGTTTACAAGCAAACAGTCACAGGGTACAACATTTATTGTTCAGATTCCTTTTTAAAACAAGCAGTTAAAATGAAATCAATTTTAGTAATAGAAGACAATCTAGAGGTAAGGGAAAATATCGCAGAAATACTGGAGCTGGCAGATTACAAGGTATTAACAGCAATGAACGGGAAAGTGGGAGTGGGACTTGCAAAGCAATCCATCCCTGATTTGATCATTTGTGATGTAATGATGCCTGAACTGGATGGGTATGGTGTGCTCCATCTTCTATCAAAATCTCAGGAAACAGCTGTAATACCGTTTATATTTCTAACTGCTAAAACGGAAAAAAGTGATGTCCGTAAAGGTATGAACTTAGGCGCCGACGATTATTTAACAAAGCCGTTTGATGATGTTGAACTGCTGGATGCGGTTGAAATCCGGCTGCGTAAAAAAGAATTGATTCGTAGTGCCGCTGTGGGCGGCGATCTGGATTCCATTCATAAAATTGTTTCTGAAGCAAGAGGCAATCAGGAATTGGAAAAACTTATTTCAGATCAGCGCAAGATCAGCCGGTTTAAAAAGAAACAGATTCTGTATTCAGAAGGCAATAAAGCCAATTCCTTATATTTTATTGTAAGCGGAAAATTGAAAACCTATAAGACTAATGACGACGGGCGTGAGCTGATCACAGGTTTATATAAAGAAGGCGATTTTCTGGGTTATATGAATCTGCTTGAAGGCAGTGATCACACCGAATCGGCCATGATGCTGGATGATTCAGAAATTCATATCATTCCCAAAGATGAATTTTTTGCAGTCTTGTTCAGCAGCAAAGATGTATCTGAAAAGTTCATTAAAATGCTTTCAGACAACCTGATTGAAAAGGAAGAACGTTTGCTGAAACTGGCATATAACTCCGTGCGCAAGCGTGTAGCGGAATCGTTGTTTATGATCTATTCAAATTTTCATAAAGATGAAGATCCCTCAGATTTTACGATGGCTATTTACCGGGACGACCTGGCGGCTATTGCCGGTGCTTCCAAGGAGACAGTCATCCGTACTTTATCCGATTTTAAAGACGAAGGATTGATCAGTATTCAGGGAAGTAAGATCTCCATTATCAACCTGGATAAACTTCAGAAAATGAAAAATTAATCGTACTGTTTCACTTCAATGCATTCATATGGAATTGACTGTTGTTACGGAAAGTATTTTGTGTACACATTGCGGCCAGGCATGCGAAGATCATTCCATTCATATTAATGAACAGTATTTCTGCTGCAGCGGCTGTAAAACCGTATACGAAATTCTGAATGAACACGATCTCTGTACCTATTATGAACTTGATACTTCTGCAGGTATTAAGGTCCGGTCATCCATTGGTGATGCATATGCATATCTGGATCAGGCAGATATTGCAGATTCGCTGGTTGATTTTAAAAATGATTCAACCGTTGTTATACATTTTTTTATTCCTTCTATTCATTGCAGTTCCTGCCTGTGGTTACTGGAAAAACTTTATACGATTGAACCGGGCATTATCCGCTCGGATGTAAGCTTTACCAAAAAAGAGATTTCAATTACCTATAACAGTTCTGTCGTAAACCTGCGTCGTATCGTAGAGTTGATGGATTCGCTTGGTTACGCACCACACATACAACTGAATAAAACAACAGAGAAAGAAACGCCTGAAACCAACCGCAGTGTTTTTTATAAACTGGTAGTAGCAGGTTTTTGTGCTTCGAATAGTATGTTGATGAGTTTCCCGGAATACCTGGGGCTTGACAGGGAAATAGAAGGGATGTATGCAGAGGTATTCGGATACATTTCTATTGCGCTTGGTTTACCTGTATTATTTTATTCCGCATCTGATTTTTATATCGCTGCCTGGAAAGGAATAAAAAACAAAATGATCAACCTGGATATGCCCATTACGATTGGTATGACAGCGTTATTTTCCCGAAGTGTATATGAAATACTGACCCATACCAGCGCAGGGTATATTGATTCGTTTACAGGTCTGGTCTTTTTTCTGCTCATCGGTAAATGGTATCAAAGCAAAGTATATCAATCGATGTCGTTTGACCGCGATTATCAATCGTATTTTCCGGTAGCGGTAAACAGAGTTGAGGCCGATGGGCTGAAACCAGCTGCTATTTCTACGCTTCGTGCAGGAGAGGAGATCGTAATCCGTTCACAGGAGATTATTCCGGCAGATGCAACATTAATAAGCGAAAGCGCATACATCGATTATAGTTTTGTTACAGGTGAATCACTGCCTGTTAAAAAACATAAAGGTGAATTGATCTATGCCGGTGGCAGACAAACAAAGGAAAGTATTCACCTGCGCATAGAAAAAGAGGTGTCACAGAGTCATTTACTGCAGCTGTGGAATAATCAGGTGTTTGATAAATCGAAAGGCGGCAATTCTGTTTCGCAGCTTGCAGATCGCTTCGGCCGTAATTTTACCATTGCTTTATTGATATTGAGTGCTATAACATTCGGATATTGGTATACCATTAATATTGCTGCAGCATTTAATGCATTAACAGCTGTCTTGATTGTAGCGTGTCCGTGTGCGCTGGCGTTATCCATTCCGTTTGCTTATGGTAATGCGATTCGTATTCTGGCAAAAAAAGGATTGTTTTTACGGAGTACAGAGGTAGTTGAAAAACTTGCACACATAGATACAATTGTATTTGATAAAACGGGTACGATTACCCAATCCGACCAGTCTGCGGTTACCTTTTATGGAAATAAACTCACCATGGAACAGCTTGGCTGTATTTATGCAGTCGTGCAGCATTCGACGCACCCGCTAAGCATGAAGCTTGCTGCCTATTTAAAACCGCACGCATTACATTATGTTGTTTCTGATTTTGAAGAAATTTCAGGAAAAGGCCTGCAGGCAAGCATTGCAGGTAATAATTATAAAATCGGATCGGCAGCTTTTACACAGCGAAGAGAGGCGGGTACATTAGCCGGAGCATATGTTGGTATTTCTGTAAATGATGTATTTTACGGTTACTATATCTTCCGGAATAAATATCGGATGCACATGGACACATTGATACAGCAGCTGAAAGGTACATACCGGTTGTATGTATTGTCCGGAGATAATGATACGGAAAAAAAACAGCTGGAAGCTATTTTTCCGGAAGCAGAAAATATTATTTTTAATCAAAGCCCCGAAGATAAGCTCGCCTTCATATCCGGGCTGCAACAGCAGGGAAAACAGGTTTTAATGTTGGGCGATGGGTTGAATGATGCCGGTGCATTAAAGCAGAGTAATGTAGGTATTTCTGTTTCAGAAGAAGTGTATAATTTTTCCCCATCCTGCGATGGTATTATGGATGCATTATATATTTCTTCATTGAGTCGTATGTTAAACTTTAGTAGAGGAACGGTAAAAGCGGTAAAAGCAACATTATTATTTTCCATTTTATATAACATTGTTGTCATTACACTGGCAGTTCAAGGCCTGTTCAGTCCGCTTGTTGCAGCGGTGATTATGCCGGTAAGTTCTGTTACGGTTGTATTAATGGTTGTTTTGACAACAAATGTGCTTGCCCGGAAAATGTGATTTTATTGTCTAATAATTGGATTTTATTTTATTTTTTTATTAATTGAATTAGAATTACTTACATGCTTTTACGTGTTTTGTTTACCGTAGGTAATTCATGATTTGAATAGCTTTCAGTTTATTTTTAACAGTTAAACAAACAGTATTTTTACATGGAAAGGTATATGAATAGTACAGGTAAATCGGAAATTACCCACTATGAAACAGGAGATGTATTCATCCGCATTCAGTATAGAAAAAGTATCGTTGAATATAACGCATCCATGGTCTCGCAGAAACATGTTGAGGCAATGAAACTGCTTGCAGCAAAAGGATCTGGTTTATCACGCTATATTGACAAGAATATTGTTCATGCAAAACCCAAACAAAAATCAGCACCCCAAACGCAGGGCCTGCGCAGATTGTTGGGTTTGCTTCCGTTTTTCAGATAATAATTCTTATAAATTATTTTTTAAATACGTTATCGTTTTATAAAACCTGAAAAATGATAGCACGTTCGTTTATAATCCGTATAAAACTGTATTGACCTTATTGTCTATTTAAGCTAATTTGTTGCAAACCAATACTTGTTAGCAATGATTAGAAATGTATTAATTCCAGTAGATTTTAGTGATGTTTCAATGAATGCAATTGAATATGTGAAACATCTGACCCGAAAAATGAGCTGCACGATTTTTTTGTTTCACAGCAAAAGAATGATTGTAACTCCTGATCAGGCTATACAAACAATGTATAATGGCATGTTCGATGATGCTGACGACTTAAATTTAAATCAGCATATGGATGAACTGGCTGCCGGCCTGGCCAGTGAATACATTACAGTTAATAAGGTTATCCGGATCGGTTCTTTAGCCGAAGATATCAGCAATGTTGTAAAAGAACATAATATAGATTTGATTGTTTCCGGAACGAATGGAGCAGGCAATATTGAAGGACTGTTTTTGGGAACAAATTCAGTTGGTATATTTAAGCACGTTACCTGTCCTGTATTGATCATTCCTTCAAATTGTAATTTCAGACTTATAAAAAAAATCCTTTACGCTATCGATTTTCAGGAAGGCCATTCAAAAGAATTAAAAAGAGTTTGCAGGTTTGCGGAACTGTTTGATGCAGAAGTAAACGTTATATATATAAATACAGAAGCATCTATATACAGCGATGCAAAAGAAAAGCTGGATCAGCTTGCAGAAATACATGTCAATGAAATTAAATACAATAAAATTTCATATACTGTAAGCCACGATGATACGGTATTTGAAGGGCTGGAAAAGGAAATTGCTTCCGGATATATTGATGTAATTTGTATGGCCACAGGTAAAAAAAGTTTTTTAGAAGAACTGTTTTTTAAAAGCAATACAAAAGAAATGGCCTTTCACACACGTATACCTTTACTGGTTGTACATTTAAATTAACAGAAATCTACGGAAAGAAAAAGAGCGGGCTGTCAGATATGATCTGATACCTCGCTCTTTATTTTCTAAAACTATCCGGTATTTTTCAGGTCCGGATTTTTTACATGTAATTCAAATCATTATTCCGTTTTAATTTGATGATGTGAAAGGCATTGAAAAATAAGATGATCGGGTAGGCCGGATCAAATTCGTGCCACTTAACACCAAAATTAGCACGGCCACCAAGTTTGTGATGGTTGTTGTGATAGCTTTCTCCAAACATGAGAAAATCAACAGGCAGTAAGTTTTTAGCCGTATCATTAACTACAAAGTTTACATAACCATATTTATGGGCAAACCAATTAATAATAGCTCCGTGTACAGGGCCCATCAGATAATGAATCGGTAGTAATAAAAACATCCACCAATGTGTTGCAAAATATACATAGAACAGGGTATAGGCAGTACCCCACGCAACACGTGAAAACCAATTGTCTCCCATCTTTTCTATAAATCCCCAGTAAGGTACATTTTTTTTATACTTCGGATCAAGCTCTATGCGTCCGTGTAAAATGTCATTATAAATATTTTTAGTCTTCCACATCATATCAAACATTCCGGTAGAATATTTAGGAGAGTGCGGATCTTTATCTGTATCTGCATAGGTGTGATGCAGACGGTGCATCACACCATATGCATAGGGACTCAGATAAGATGAACCCTGAAACAGCCACGTAAGTATGTAAAAGAATTTTTCCCAGCCTTTAGACATGGTAAACATTTGATGTGCGGCATACCGGTGCAGAAAGAATGTCTGCATAAATAAAGATAGATACCAATGCGCAACAAAGAATAGTAAGATAATCATATCAACGTTGATTCAGTTTATTTTTCAAAAGTATGCAGCATTTCGTTTTTTGTTCATGATAAAAATCATACATGCAAACAGCATACATCACATGTGTAAAATGCTTGTATAATATGGTTGTTTAAAAATATTCTAGCTGATAAATACTGCTGAATGCCATGTAATACAAGAGGTACAGCTGTTTGTTGGAATAATGATAATTGTCATGTAATGCATTGGTCAATCTCATACTATAGAAGGTATGACTTGAGTTACTTTGTTCCGGAATAACCAATCACAATAATGAGTGTATTATTCATCTTAATAGGAATAAGTCTGCTGGTTGCTATCTGTTTTTTAGCAGCCTGTATATGGTCTATAAAAGATGGACAATACGACGATGAAGATACACCTGCTCATCGCATGCTTTTTGATGATGTTCCAAAAAATAAAACAACAAATAATAAATAGAGTATATGAACAACAACACGCTCGAAAAATTTTCCTATGACAATATAATTGTCAGGAATTTTATTTTTGCAACAATGATCTGGGGAGTGATCGGTATGGTGGTAGGTTTGTTAGCTGCCCTGCAACTGGTTTTTCCAGTATTGAATTTTGCAGATATTACTACGTTTGGCCGTATACGGCCATTGCATACAAATGCGGTTATTTTTGCCTTTGTAGGTAATGGTATTTTTTCCGGTGTATATTATTCCTTACAGCGTTTATGTAAAGCACGTATGTTCAGCGATACCTTAAGCAGGATAAACTTCTGGGGCTGGCAGCTGATCATTGTTTCAGCAGTGGCAACCTTACCTTTTGGCATCACAACAAGTAAAGAATATGCCGAGCTGGAATGGCCGATTGATATTGCAATTACGATCATCTGGGTTGTTTTTGGCTGGAACATGTTTGGTACCATTCTTAAAAGAAGACAGCAGCATTTATATGTAGCCATCTGGTTTTATATCGGTACGTTTGTAACCGTTGCCGTACTCCACCTTGTTAACTCGTTTGAAATTCCGGTAACATTTCTGAAAAGTTATTCCTGGTATGCAGGTGTACAAGATGCACTGGTGCAATGGTGGTATGGCCACAATGCTGTTGCATTCTTTTTAACAACGCCATACTTAGGGCTTATGTATTACTTTGTTCCTAAAGCGGCCAACAGACCCGTTTATTCCTATCGTCTTTCCATCATTCACTTCTGGGCATTGATATTTATGTATATCTGGGCCGGGCCGCACCACTTGCTTTATACGGCCTTGCCAGACTGGGCGCAGACGTTGGGTGTTGTATTCTCTGTTATGTTGATTGCTCCTTCCTGGGGAGGCATGCTCAATGGGTTACTAACTTTACGCAGTGTGTGGGATAAAGTACGCGTGGAACCGGTATTGAAATTTTTTGTTGTAGCCATTACAGCTTATGGCATGGCTACTTTTGAAGGACCTATGCTTTCTTTAAAAAGTGTAAATGCAATTGCACACTATACAGATTGGATCGTGGCACACGTACACGTAGGTGCACTTGGCTGGAATGGGTTCTTAACATTTGGTATGATTTACTGGCTGATCCCGCGTATGTATAAAACGGAATTATTCTCAACCAGACTTGCCAACTTCCATTTCTGGATCGGCACCCTTGGTATCCTCTTTTATGCATTGCCGATGTATTGGGCCGGCTTTACACAAAGTGCCATGTGGAAAGAATTTACACAGGATGGCGTATTAGCGTATCCGAATTTCCTTGAAACAGTATTGCAGCTTCGTACCATGTACATGCTTCGCGCATTGGGTGGTGTGTTTTACCTCACAGGTGTTATTGTGATGTGTTATAACATTGCTAAAACAGTAGCTGCAGCAACGGTATTTGAGAAAAACGAAGAAGCGGAAGCTCCTGCATTACCTGCTGTATATCACGCACACAAAGGTGATCACTGGCACCGATGGATCGAACGCAAACCAATACAATTGATGTTTTTCAGTTTGATTGTGATTCTGATTGGCGGGATGGTAGAAATGATTCCGACATTTCTGGTTAAATCAAATATTCCTACAATCAGGTCGGTTAAACCTTATACACCGCTTGAACTCGAAGGCCGTGATATTTACATCCGCGAAGGATGTAACAACTGCCACTCTCAAATGGTGCGTCCGTTCCGTTCTGAGACCGTTCGGTATGGCGAGTATTCCAAAGCAGGAGAGTTTGTGTACGACCACCCGCATTTGTGGGGTTCTAAACGTACCGGTCCGGATTTACATCGTGTTGGCGGCAAATATCCAAACTCCTGGCATTACAACCACATGCTCGATCCAACACTTACTTCACCGAATTCCATCATGCCGGCATATGCTTCGATGTTAGAAAATATACTGGATATTTCCGATACCGAAAAAAAGATAGCAGCCATGCGTACACTTGGCGTGCCATATGCGGAAGGATATGAAAAAAATGTTCATGCAGAAATGCGTATACAGGCCGACGCAATTGTGAAAAGCCTGGCTGCAGATAATATTAAAGTGACCAGGGATAAAGAAATTATTGCAATGATTGCTTACCTGCAGCGCCTTGGTACAGATATTAAAGTTAACGATTCAACTTCAATCAAATAAGATATGCTAAAGTTTATCAAATCACACATGTCAACGATAGGCGGCATTGAGATCTACCCCTTGATATCGTTCATTATTTTCTTTGTATTCTTTTTGATTGTAGCCATTCTGGTTTTTAAAGAAAGCAAAGAAAATATTTCAATCATGTCCAATCTTCCTCTGGAAGATGAAACAGAGCATTCTTCTAACATCTAATAAAATCAGATATATGAAAACAGGTATTTTATGTATGGTTTCTTTTTTATGCACACTGCAAAATTCATGGGCATCAAGTATTGCGCCTGAAACACCGGTTGTGGAAAATACATCTTCTGTGATCCTGATCTTTGCATTGTGCACGCTGATCGTTTTATTATTAGGGCTTCTGTTCTTTTTATATTATCTCAATACCGCATTACGTGTGATGTTTGCCGCAGATAATAAAGAAGAGAAACCGTTGTTTGATTTTACAGGTGCCGTACCGGTTGATCGCGAACATGAGATTCTGATGGATCACAATTACGATGGTATCCGTGAACTGGATAATAATCTGCCTACCTGGTGGGTATACCTGTTTTATGCAACGATTATTTTTGCAGGCGGATATTTCTATTATTATCAGACATCCGGGTATGGTGATACACAGGTGCAGGAATATGAAAAGTCTTTGATCGCTGCACAGGAAGAAATGAAATTGTATGCAAGCAAAGTAGATGAAAATTCTGCAACGGTACTTACGGACGCTACTGCGATTGAAGAAGGGAAAAAACTGTTCCTGGAAAATTGTGCAGCATGTCACGGTAAGCTTGGGGAAGGCGGTGTCGGGCCTAATTTTGCGGATGATTACTGGTTACATGGCGGTGATATAAAAGAGATTTTCAAAACGGTAAAATATGGTGTACCTGAAAAAGGAATGATCTCGTGGCAATCACAGATCAGTCCGGTACAGATTCAGCAGGTGTCGAGCTATATCCTGACATTGAAAGGTACAAATCCTCCGAATCCTAAAGCACCGCAGGGGGAACTGGTGCAGAAATAATATAAGTGTAGAACATAGTTTCATGGAGCGTGGAAGCAGAGCATAAACATATCGATCAGTCATTCAGAGATCACATCTCAACGGTAGATGCAGAAGGTAAACGGATTTGGTTATATCCTAAAAAGCCAAAAGGTTTCTTTACGTCTATCAGAAATTATGTGAGTTATGTATTTCTTACACTCTTTATTGTTACGCCGTTCATACGTATAGAAGGTGATCCGCTGATCCTGCTGAATGTGCTGGAACGTAAATTTATATTGTTCGGGATCATCTTCTGGCCGCAGGATTTTCATTTGTTTTTATTGGCAATGATTTCTTTTGTGGTATTCATTGTTCTCTTTACGATGATCTATGGTCGTGTATTCTGTGGATGGGTATGTCCGCAGACTATATTCATGGAAATGGTTTTTCGTAAAATTGAATATTGGATCGAAGGCGATTACAGAAGCCAGATTGCATTGAATAATGCTTCCTTAACATTGAATAAGTTATTGAAAAAACTTGCCAAGCATGCGATGTTTCTTTTATTTTCTTTCTGTATCTCAAACTTATTTTTAACCTATATCATTGGTACAGATGAATGGCAGCAGATCGTTTCAGATAATCCGCTGAATCATATCGGAGGTTTTTCTTCCATACTTATTTTTACCGGTGTTTTCTACGGTGTCTATGCACGTTTCAGAGAACAGATCTGTACGACGATCTGCCCGTATGGGAGGCTGCAGGGTGTATTGCTTGATAAGAATTCGATCAATGTTGCCTATGATTATATCCGGGGGGAACGCAGAGGACACCTGAAACGCGGAGAAGACCGGGAAATTGCGGGAAAAGGAGATTGTATTGATTGTCATCAATGCGTACATGTATGTCCAACAGGCATTGATATACGCAATGGTGTACAGATGGAATGTATCAACTGTACGGCTTGTATTGATGAATGTGACAGTATCATGGATAAGATTGGTAAGCCTCATGGTTTGATTCGGTATGCATCTGAAGAGGGTATACGGAATCAAATATCCTTTACATGGACAAGACGTGTGATAGCCTACACTGGTATATTATTGGTTTTAGTTGCGGCGTTCGTAACGCTGCTGGCTACGCGGCCGGATGTTGAAACAACTGTATTACGTACACCGGGCATGCTGTATCAGCAGCAGGAAAACGAACGGTATAGTAATCTTTATAATTTTAAAATTGTAAATAAGACAAGAGACACGGTACCGATCAGTTTTAACATTATTGGCCAAGCCGGTGAAATTAAATTAATCGGACAGATTCCGGAGATTGTTCCTAATGCCATTTCAGAAGGGGCTTTCTTCATTCTGCTGGATCAAAAAGATATTCACTCGATTAAAACCCCTTTTACTATTGGCGTGTATAAGGGAACAGAATTAATTGATGAAGTAAGTACGTCGTTTGTTGGACCAGTATTATAATAGTAAGAGTATGAAATTACATTGGGGAAATTACATCGCAATCTTTTTTACGTGTTTTGTTGTGTTCATGTTTTGGCTCATATCCAAAACATTCAGCATCAATACAGAATTGGTTAGTGAAGATTATTACGATAAAGAAATTGCCTATCAGCAGAAAATAGATAAACTTTCAAATGTGCGTCGATTAAACGCAGCCGTGCAGGTGATACAGACAGAAGATTCCATTCAATTTATTTTTCCTGAAGCATATGCACATACAGCTGTAACAGGAATAATTAAATTATACCGGCCGTCGGATATTTCAAAAGATAAGACCTTTTCAATTACACGTATAAATAACCGGCAAACGTTTTCGAAAAAAGAATTTATAAAAGGTAATTATGTTGTACATGTTGATTGGAAAGGAAATACAATTCCTTTTTATACAGAAGAAACGCTATATATAAAATAATATGATCTGGGCTGGATTAATAATGGGCATTTTGGGAAGTCTGCATTGCATTGGTATGTGCGGGCCGATCGCCCTTGCCTTACCCATTCAAACTGCTGATAAACGTATGCGTCTTCTGGCTGCATTATTTTATAATAGCGGACGAGCTGTAACCTACAGTATACTCGGAGCAATTGTTGGAACATTAGGTGCCGCATTTAAAATAGCTGATTTGCAGCAGATCGTATCAATTGCTTCAGGCTGCATGCTTGTAGTGTTGATCCTGGCTCCGTTTATATTCAGAAAAACTGCTTCCGGTAAAACATGGATCGCGATTCCGTATGTACACGCGTTAAAACAGTCGATCTCCGGGCATTTAAAACAGCATACATTTTCTTCTTTGTTTGTTATTGGTTTACTGAATGGTTTATTGCCCTGCGGGTTAGTATCGCTGACACTGATAGGATCTATAGCGATGGAGGATGTATTTCAAAGCAGCCTGTATATGGCTTTGTTTGGTCTCGGTACATTACCGGCTATGGTAGCATTGATTTTTACAAAGAATTATATTCCTGCATCATTAAAACACTTATTTCAAAAGGCTGTACCTGTTTTTGTATGTGCCTTAGGAATCGTATTGATTTTACGCGGAATGAATTTAGGAATTCCGTATGTAAGTCCGGCTGCAGATAAATCCGGCTGCGCTGAAGTATCTTGTCATTGATCTATATGGAAATTACTCATTCTGAAAAGAGCTTAATTCAAAAATACAATGTTTCCTGTCCGCGGTATACAAGCTACCCGACAGTGCCGTATTGGGATACAGCCAATTTTAAAAAGCAGGAGTGGGAGCATGGTGTGCGTACAGATTTCTTTCATGCCAATACACATGGTGGAATCAGCTTATACATACATTTGCCTTATTGCGAAAGTCTGTGTACATATTGTGGGTGTAATACCCGTATTACAGTCAATCATGCGGTTGAGATGCCCTATATAAAATCTGTTCTGAAAGAATGGAAATTATATCTGAATTTATTTAAAGAAAAGCCCATCCTCACAGAATTGCATTTGGGCGGTGGTACACCCACATTCTTTCATCCGGATAATCTGGAGTTTTTGATCCGTTCCATATTATGCGATTGCATTATCCCTGAACATACATCGTATAGTTTTGAAGGGCACCCCAACAATACAACCAAAGAACATTTAGATATTCTTTACCGGTTAGGCTTCTCCAGAGTGAGTTTTGGTATACAGGATTTCGATTTACATGTACAGGAAATCATCAATCGGGTACAGCCTTTGGAAAATGTTGTACGTGTAACAGAAGAAGCCCGTGCCATTGGTTATACATCAATTAATTATGATCTCGTATATGGCTTGCCTTTACAAACCTTAGCAGGCATAACAGATACCATTTCAAAATCCATTGCATTGACACCAGATCGGATTGCTTTTTACAGCTATGCACACGTACCCTGGCTGAAACCAGGTCAGCGGAAATATACTGAACTCGATTTGCCGGATGATGAAGTAAAGCGGGCGTTATATGAAGCAGGCAAGGCGTTGCTGTTACATGCCGGATATATTGATATTGGTATGGATCATTTTGCATTGCCGGGAGATGCTCTTACCCGTGCAGCTGACAATGGAACGCTGCATAGAAATTTCATGGGCTATACCGCACAGCATACTGGTTTTGCTATTGGATTGGGTGTGTCAGCAATTAGTGATACCTGGGGAGCATTTGCTCAAAATGTTAAAACGGTTGAAGCGTATCAGAAGCTCGTGGATATGGATCTGATTCCGATATTCAAAGGACATGTATTAACCAAACAGGATCTGAAAATCCGCACACATATCTTAGCTGTAATGTGTACATATAAAACCACGTGGTGTAAAGGCGATCTTTCCGATGCATTGATAAATAGATTTGCGCCATTGGAAGCAGACGGTTTAATCATAACTACAAGCAATAGCTTACAGGTGACTGATCTCGGCAAGGCGTTTTTACGGAACATCTGTATAGCCTTTGATGAAAGGTATTGGGAGGGAGCTTCTTCGGCTGTTCAGTTTTCAAAAGCAGTTTAATTTTTTTGTTCGTTTAATGAATTTGTCCTGTCATAGTAAAAAATGGCAGGACAATATTTTTCATACTGACCAGGATAAGTCAGTGGTATGATACAGGAAATTGTGAAATGAAATAAGCTGATTTGAATAAATTGCCTGTTGAATTAATAAGAAGAATAGTACGCCTTCCATGTTTTTTCCGCATAATATAAAAGGTGTAAGTATTCTGCATACTTGTATGAAGAAGATCAGACTATACGTAATTACCGGTATTGCCATAGGTATATTAATTGCTGTAAAGCTTATTTTTTTTCCTTCTCAGAAAGCCGGAGGCAACAGTTCAGGCAAAGATAAACAGTCTGCTGTTCCTGTAACGGTTTGTATTGTTGGAGATGATGCATTTCAGGATCATATTTATGCAAGCGGTACCATTGTTGCAAATGAAGAGGCTGCATTAAAAGCAGAAGCAACAGGTATTATAACGTACCTGAATCTTCCGGAAGGTCAACGTGTAAAGGCCGGAACATTATTACTCAAAGTAAATGATGCAGATCTTCGTGCGCAGCTTGATAAAATTAATATAAGGTTACGTCTGGCAGAAGAATCAGAAGTACGGCAGAGAAAGTTGCTTAAACTGTCAGGCGTTAGCCAGCAGGAATATGATATTGCGCTGGCGGATCTGAAATCCTTACTGGCAGATAGTACATATCATCAGGCATTGCTTGCAAAGACAGAAATACGTGCACCATTTGACGGGGTAATCGGTATTCGCAATGTAAGTATCGGAAGCTACCTCACACCTGCTGTTACAGTTGCATATATTCACCAGCTTGATCCGGTTAAAATAGATTTTTCACTGCCTGAAAAATATACCAGTCTTTTTAATGCAGGTGATGTCGTTCATTTTAAAACGGAAGGTTCTGCTGAAGTTCATACTGCAACGATATCGGTGAAAGACCCGATGGTTGATGCAGGAAGCAGAAGTGTTCGTTATCGTGCGCTGAGCCGTAACGCAGATGGCCGGTTGTTACCCGGTGCATTTACTCATGTAGAACTTTTTCTGAAAGATAAATCAGGAACACTGTTTGTGCCTACAGAAACCATTATTCCATTTTTAACAGGTAAAAAAGTTTTTATCGTGAAAAATGGATTGGCAGAAGAACGTATTATAGAAACAGGCCTGCGTACCGCCGATAATGTACAGATTCTTTCAGGGCTTGCAGCAGGAGATTCCGTTGTTGTTAAAGGTAATTTTCAGCTGAAGAAAAATACGCCGGTTAAAGTTGTACAAGGGAAAAAGAAGTAAACGGAAACGCAATGAGTTTATCAACCATCAGTATAAAAAGACCGGTATTGACCATTGTCATGAATGGAATCATTCTGCTTTTCGGATATCTTGGGTATCAGAAATTAGGAATCCGTGAATTTCCGGTGATTGATCCACCTGTTGTATCCATACGTGTAGGCTATGCCGGCGCAAGTGCTGAAGTTATCGAATCGCAGATCACATATCCGTTAGAGAAAGCAATCAATGGCATTGAAGGGGTAAAATCAATCGCGTCCTCAAGCAGCATCGGATCAAGCAATATCAGTGTGGAGTTTGAGCTGGGCATCGATATGGAGACTGCAACCAATGATGTACGCGATAAAGTATCGCAGGCGCAGCGCTCGCTTCCACAGGACCTTGATGGACCGCCTGTAATCAGTAAGAATAATAATTTGTCAGAATACATTATTGCAATGACTGTTACGAATAAATCGCTGACAGACCTTGAAATATGTGAATATGCAGATGATGTATTGATTCCCCGGTTACAGACGATTCCTGGTGTCAGTACGGTACAGTTGATGGGAGAGAAAAAGTATGCCATGCGTCTTTGGCTTGATCCCATAAAGCTTGAAGCTTACGGAGTAACGCTGCAGGATGTGAAGCAGGCACTGGATAAAGAAAATGTTGAACTGCCTGCTGGCAGGCTGGAAGGAAACAGTACAGAACTAACTGTGAAAGCGAATGCAAAATTCAGCAATGCATATGGCTTTGATAATATGATCATCCGGTCAGAGAATAACAGAGTAGTGCGTTTGCAGGATGTTGGTTATGCCGAATTAGGGGCAGAAAATGAACAAAGCAGCTATCGCATCAATGGTGTGCCGAGCACCGCTTGTATTCTGATACCACAGCCCGGTGCAAACCATGTTGAAATTGCCAAAGAGTTTTATAAACGGTATGAACAGCTTAAAACTGAACTGCCGGCAGAGTATGAATTGAGTATTTCAAATGACATGACACGCTTTGTTACCAAGTCTATTCATGAAGTAATCGAAACACTTTTTATAGCGGTGCTGCTTGTTGTAATTATTATTTATCTATTCTTTCGTGACTGGTCTGTTGCATTGCGTCCATTGATTGATATACCTGTTTCTCTCATCGGTACATTTTTTATCATGTATCTGTTTGGTTTTTCTATTAACATATTAACGCTGCTTGCAATTGTATTATCAACCGGCTTGGTTGTTGATGACGGGATCGTGGTAACAGAGAATATTTATAAAAAAATGGAGCTGGGTATGAATCCCTTTCAGGCGGCTATTGACGGAGCCAACGAAATTGTATTCGCTGTTATTTCAACTTCTGTAACATTGATCGCGATTTTCCTGCCGATTATTTTTATGGAAGGTTTTGTCGGAAAATTATTTATGGAGTTTGGTATTGTTGTAGCATCGTCCATCTTTATTTCAATTTTTGTATCACTCACCCTCACACCTATGTTGAATGCCTGGCTGGTCAAAGATGTTCATAAGAAGACTCGTTTCTATGAAAAGACCGAACCGTTTTTTGTTGCACTCAATGAATCGTATCGCAAGTCATTACAGCAGTTTATGAAAAAACGCTGGCTGGCTTTTTTTATTCTGGGTATTGCCATGGTGCTTACTGTTTTTGTCTGGAAGGCGCTTCCCGCAGAGATTGCTCCGCTGGAAGACCGCAGTATGATTCGTATTACGATTACAACACCTGAGGGGGCAAGCTTTGAATATACCGATGATTTCATGCTTCGCTTTAGTAAAACAATTATGGATTCTGTTCCTGAAAAATTCCTTGTACTGACAATTACCGGTGCAGGTTTTGGTTCCGGAAGTACAAATGCAGGGCTTTGCCGTATTCCGTTGGTTGACCGTTCAGAACGGGACCGAAGCCAGCAGGAAATTACCGATCAGCTCAATCGTATCGTTAAAAAATTTCCGGAAGCAAAAATTCAGGTCGGGCAGGAGCAGACTATTAATACAGGGTTCAGAGGGTTACCCGTTCAATATATTATTCAGGCTCCCACATTTGAGAAGCTGCGTGAAGTGCTGCCGAAGTTTATGGAAGAAGCCCAAAAAAAACCTGCCTTCTCTATTGTTGATGTAAACCTGAAATTCAATCGTCCGGAAGTACAAGTGCTGATTAACCGGGAGAAAGCCCGTAACGTAGGCGTAACAGTGACAGATATTGCACAGTCGCTGCAGCTGGCCCTAAGCGGACAGCGTCTTGGATTTTTCAACCGGTCAGGAAAGCAATATCAGGTAATTGGCCAGTTCGACCGCAGGAACCGGAATGAAACTGTGGATCTTAAAAATATCTATGTGCGCAGTAATGCCGGCATTTTAATTTCATTGGATAATCTTGTTGAACTGCAGGAAGCAAGCAGTCCGCCTCAGTTATTTCGTTACAATCGCTATATGTCTGCAACTGTTTCCGCAGGGCTCGCATCTGGTTATACAATAGGCGACGGATTGAAAGCAATGGATGAAGTTTCAGATCAATTACTGGATAAATCATTTTCGACTGCATTGCAAGGACCTTCCCGCGACTTTGTTGAGAGTTCGTCTAATACATCATCTGTCTTTATTCTGGCCTTACTGCTGGTGTATATGATCCTTGCCGCGCAGTTTGAAAGTTTTATTGATCCCTTTATTATTATGTTAACCGTTCCGCTGGCGATCGGTGGCGGCGTTTTTTCGCTGTGGTATTTCAACCAGACAAATAACCTGTTCAGTCAGATCGGACTCATTATGCTGATAGGCTTAGTCACAAAAAACGGAATCCTGATTGTTGAATTTGCCAATCAGTTAAAACAGGAAGGATTGAGTATTGCTGAATCTGTCGTAGAAGCATCCGTAGCCAGGTTGCGGCCTATTCTGATGACCAGTATTGCTACAGCCTTAGGCGCATTACCTATTGCCGTTGCATTCGGAGCTGCCTCTAAAAGCCGCACCGGTATGGGTATCGTAATTGTAGGCGGTTTACTTATTTCGTTAGCACTTACCTTGTATGTAATACCTGCGGTATACAGTTATTTTTCAAGGGCTGCAAAGAAAGACGTTAACGTACACGATAAAGTTAACGTAGTTACTTAGGAGTATGGTAACAAAAAATATTGTTAAATTATTTGGCAATATTTTTTTTGTTAAATGTACAAACCTCTGTTAGTAGGTTAAATTTACAAACCCATTTCGGCAATGATTATTCTTGCTTCATTCGGTCTCATTCGCTGTGACGAAGAATCAGAATTTTAGCTTATTTGATCCAGGGGCGTACAATCCTGATCTTTGTTCTTTTACTCTTTTTGCTCACGGCATGTCGGAGCAAAAGAACAGGGACAGAAGAATTAAAAGGAGAGAGGGATGAGAATAAGAAAGAGAGCTGTTTACTATTCTTTTTGTAAACATTGTAACCCATAATTCGTATGAAATGAAAAATCATTTATTTAAATTATGAATATCAATGTATTGATATCAAGTATCTACGCTATTGCATTTTTATTAATTCTGATTGTATTTAACAGGTTACATAAGGATAAAAATCCATTCCGTGTGATGCGCTTCTGGGTTATACAGATAATCGCAGCTGTTTCGATAACCGTATTAGTTTTAGTGATCCTTGTGAATACGCTATTTAAAAAATATACACCGGACGATAATCTTGGTAATCATTTTGAACAGGAATCAATATCTGCAGTAATGATCATTCAATGGAAAGACACCGTTCAGATAAATGATGTAGCACGTTTTTTAGATAAGATGCATTCCGTACAGCAAGTGTTAGGTCCTGTAAAATTCCAGAATAAAGGAAGAATAATAGTTATAAGAAAAAATGGCCGTAAAGATAGCATACATACCAATGGACATGGATACGGGCCGTATAAAGGTAAATGGTATCAGTCAGATAAGAATGTACTGGAAGAATATTTTAAGGAGAAATGATTTCATTACAACTATATAATAAGCAAAAAAGTGACCGCCAGCTTTACGCCGTCGGCCACTTTTCATTTTATACTAAACTTCTGATTTTAGTCGTACTTAAGAAACGATTGCTTTCATTTCAGTCATTGCTTCACGTAATTCAGCACCAACGATTTCGATCGGGTGAGAACGTAATACTTCATTTACAGCGATCAGCATCTGGTTGTCAACACCATTATCTTTACCCGCGTTGAAGTTTTTACCAATGATGTCTGTATCTACTGTCTTCATGAAGTTCGCCAATAATGGCTTACAGGCATGATCGAATAAGTAGCAGCCGTATTCAGCTGTATCAGAAATTACACGGTTCATTTCGAATAATTTCTTACGCGCGATTGTGTTCGCGATAAGCGGTGTTTCGTGTAATGATTCGTAGTAAGCAGATTCATCAATGATACCTGATTCAGTCATTGTTTCGAATGCCAGTTCAACACCCGCACGAACCATAGCAACCATCAGCAAACCATTGTCATAATATTCCTGCTCAGCAATTTTAACGTCACCTGCAGGCGTTTTTTCAAATGCAGTTTCACCTGTTGCAGCTCTCCATGTCAATAAATTTTTATCGCCATTCGCCCAGTCTTCCATCATGATGCGGGAGAATTCTCCGCTGATGATATCATCCTGATGCTTACGGAATAATGGACGCATGATATCTTTCAATTCTTCAGATACCTGGAACGCCTTGATTTTAGCAGGGTTTGAAAGACGATCCATCATACCGCTGATACCGCCATGTTTCAATGATTCCGTGATAACTTCCCATCCGTACTGGATCAATTTAGAAGCATATCCTTTATCAATGCCTTTTTCAACCATTTTGTCGAAGCAAAGGATAGAACCAGTTTGCAACAAACCACAAAGGATTGTTTGCTCACCCATTAAATCAGATTTTACTTCAGCAACGAAAGATGATTTCAATACACCAGCTCTGTCACCACCTGTACCTACGCAGTAAGCCTTAGCATAATCCCAGCCTTTACCTTCAGGATCGTTTTCAGGGTGAACGGCGATCAACGTAGGGACACCGAAACCTCTTTTATATTCTTCACGAACTTCAGAACCCGGAGACTTAGGAGCAACCATGATTACCGTGATGTCCTTACGGATCTGCATACCTTCTTCAACGATGTTGAAACCGTGAGAGTAAGATAAGGTAGAACCTTTTTTCATTAATGGCATAACTGCAGACACAACAGCAGTATGTTGTTTATCCGGCGTTAAGTTAATTACTAAATCAGCAGTAGGAATTAATTCTTCGTACGTGCCCACTTTGAAACCATTTTCAGAAGCATTTAAAAATGATTGTCTTTTAGAATCAATGGCTTCTTTACGTAATGTATAAGAAACATCTAAACCAGAATCACGAAGGTTTAAACCCTGGTTCAAACCTTGTGCACCACAACCTACGATTACAATTTTTTTACCTTTCAAAGCAGCTACACCGTCAGAAAACTCACTTCTGTCCATGAATTCGCAAACGCCTAACTGATCTAATTTTTCTCTTAATGAAAGAGTATTGAAATAATTTGCCATTTGATATGTACGTGTTTATGAATAACAATTTTACAAGTTCAAAATTGCAGAAAAATCCTGTAAAAACATGGTTGAATTCTTCTTTTTTAGGTATTATTTATGGTTTGATAATACTTTTAATAGTTTTAATTTTTATAAACATCAGACAATTAATTATTTAGTATAATATTAAATTGTGTAGTATTATCGCTTCGGAATGATTTATAAAGGATAACAGCAAGGAGGATTTTCCTGCAGCGGTAACTCCTGGTGTCGCCCACGTATAGCGCGCAAGTATACAATACATACAAATAAAAGGGATTTATCTTTCCTTAAATTTTCCCGGTAACATATAGTACCCTGTTGCGTTAGTTATACCGATACATAATTATTTTGGGATAAACATGGAAAAAATATTTTGGACAAAGGAATATCAGGAAGATGTAGGAACGAAGGACGAACAAGGATGGTATGATTATGCGTACAGATATTATATCTATTGGTTTACATTTCCAAACAGGCAAAAAATAAAAGTCAGAAGGTATACAGATACCCCCGATCATTGCAGCATATTTCTTCCTGAAGAAGATTTAGCCATAAAAAAAGCGCTTGATAAGTCGCCATCTAAAAATTACATTTTTGGCGTTGTTAATTTTCTTTTAAAAAAAGAAGGTGCCAAAACAATTGATTATTACAACATGGGGTATAAGTCTATTGATTTGAGCAAGGTGAGGAATAATAGGAATGAATTTGTTTTTGAAGAAGGAAAGGTTGGCAAATAGCCCACGGTTTCAACCGTGGGCTGATAAAAAATTTTATTGAAAGGTAACGTTATGTGCCCATGGTTGAAACCATCAGTTATGAATAAGCATCAATCCAACCGGTATCATTGTATGTTATGAGGTAAAACGGTTGAAACCGTTTTTAATGTTACGTTATGGATAAATGAGAAACGTAAAGCCCACGGTTGAAACCGCAGGCTTTATTCGTAATTTCCTTTTCTGCGGTTGGCTTTAATATCTTTCTGAATCTTTTTACTTTCCAGGCGTTTCTTAACCGAAGCATGCGTTGGCTTGGATGCCTTGCGTGGTTTATTTTCCTTAAAACAGAAAGCAAGAAGAATACTTAATTTATCGATCGCGGTTTTTTTATTCTGTAATTGGCTTCTGCTTGTATCGCAGGTAACACGGATCTCTCCGTCATTATCAATCTTAGATGAAATTTTTTCTAATACGCGTGCACGCGCATCTTCTGAAAGTACAGCAGATGTTGAAGGCGACCAGTAAATTTCAACCTTTGTGCTTACCTTATTTACATTCTGTCCGCCTTTGCCGCCGGAAAGAGACGTTTGAAAACGGGCTTCCTGTATAATACCGGATTCCTTCCAGTAATCAGGGTTGCTATAGCGGGGCGGGAACATCATTCGTGCGTGTGGAAATATGATTTTTCTCCTGCAGGTATTGCTACCGGCAAATGATTCTCTGCAGGCGGAATAGGACACGTGTATTGATAATTATAGACACAAAAAGGATTGTACGCATAATTGAAATCAATGATTACAGTTTTGTTATTTGAAAGTTCTACATCCAGGTAACGGCCGCCTTCATAGCTGCCTGCGCCATTTGTCTGATCGTAAAAAGGAACAAACAATAAGGGTTTTGCCTGCACATCATCCGGATATTTATACAAGCGGAGCGAGCACATTTTATCATCAATCTTGAACGTGGCCGTTGCAAAATATAAATAAAACGACTGCTTGCCATCTGTACGCGGCATGCTGATCAGCTGTGTATCCTGCGTAAACGTAATGTATGCCTTAACCCGGTAGTTTTCAGAATAATCATAATACGAGAGTCCTTCAAACGTTTCTTTTTCTTTGATCGGGGATTTTATAGATGTTTTAAAATGATCGTCTTTCTGCTCGCGGTATTTTGCAACAATATCAACCGGTTTGTTTACTTTAATGCTTGATAACATTAAGCTGACAGCGATACCTACGGCAATGAGTACGAAAATGATGTGTAAAATCTGTTTTCGTTTAATGCTATTATATTTTTCCTTCATCTGCAAAACTATACCACGTATGATTACAAATTATCACATGATCTAAAACAGGTGTTTCTAAAAACGTTCCTGCCTCACACAATTTTTTAGTTAAACTGTAATCTGCCTCACTTGGTTTCGTATTTCCGGAGGGGTGGTTATGTACTAAGATAATAGATGAAGCTAAATTTTCCAACGCATATTTGTAAATGAGCTTAGGATCAGCTACTGTACCTGAAACGCCGCCGGTACTGATGCGTATTTTCTTTTCAATCCGATTTGCCCGGTTCAATAGTAAAATCCAGAATTCTTCATACGGAAGATCAGCCAGATTACTTTGCATATAGTTGTACACATCTTCGGAAGATTTTACCTGTGGCCTGATTTCAACATCTGCAACTTTCCGGCGCCTGCCTAATTCCAATGCGCTTACTAAGGTAATTGCCTTAGCTTCGCCAATTCCCTTGAATTTTTGTAAGGCTTTTACATTCTGCCGGGCAAGGTTATTCAGGCTTTGATTATTGTCCTGCATAATCTGTTTGGCAAGTTCTACAGCACTTACATTTGTTGTGCCTGAGCCAAGTAAAATAGCAATGAGTTCTGCATCACTCAAGGCAGAAATGCCTTTTAATAAAAGTTTTTCACGTGGACGGTCTTCTTCTGCCCAGGATAAAATCTTGGACGCGGGTAGTATATAATTTTCCATAGCTGTAGTATGTTAAACGTATTTGAAAAAATAAACCGTTAAAAAGAATGAACGGTTTATTTGGGCGTAAGTATTCAGATAAAAAATGAATGGTATCTATTAATATTTAATTTTAATGAACGTCTTGTTTTTATTTGGCAGAAAGCCAAGTTGCAGATAGAACGCCTGGGCCCGCGTGTTTTTGGGTGAAACTTCCAGTGCCAGCGCCTGTATGTCGTGAAATGTTTTTTCAATCAATGTAATACAGGTTCTGCCATAGCCTAAACTTCTTTTATCGGGAACGATATAAAGTTCATCAATAAACAGCAGGTATCCCTGGTATTCGTTGCTCCAGTATTTTATCAGAATAACATATCCCACCAGGGCATTTTCAGCATCATAAACAAATTGAATGGAACCGCTTTCAGGGTGATTGGTCAGGTGAATGATGGTATCATTTATGGATTCTTTCGTAATTACATGGGTCGGATCATATTCTTCATAAAAATGAAAGATCATTGTGTATAAAGCATCCATTTCTGCGTGTGCAAATGTATTGATGGGTTTGATGTGTATGTCCATGGGAAACTGAATAATGAGTTACAGTTTTCAAGGTAATAAAAAAAAAGAAGCTTAAGTAAAAAAATAAAGGTTCTGCTGATAAGCAGAACCTTTATTTACAGGTGTTAAAAAATAAACACCTAGAATTTTACAATTTTTGTTGTGTACACACCCGACTCGGTAGTTAAAATAACCGAATACATACCTGCAGATAAGGATTCACCTAATGTAATTTCCGTTGCATTGATGTCCTGTCTGCTGTCAACAATACTACCTGCGCTGCTGATGATCAATAAAGATTGAATCTTTCCGATATTGTCCAGTTTAATGGTTGTATGTGACTGGAATGGCTGCGGAGAAACAGTGATGTTTGTATTGGCTCCGTTGATCGTTGCAGTCGTAATACACGGATTTTTTCCGGTTGTACCACCCACACAGATCGAACAATTGTCCATAAATGCCGCGCCATTTGGTACACCCGCACAATCTAAACAGCTTGTTTCTGTTTTTCCACAGCCGCAGTTACCGGCAGCTGTTTTGGCAGGATCAGCCGGACAGGTATCGCCTGCGGTAGAAACATAACCTGATGGCTGCGTACACGAAGAAACTGTAACGTTCGGATCGCCTTTCCCGTCACCATCGGCATCTTCATACCAGGTAAGTGAATTAGTTACCGTAACCGTTTTATCTGCTGATGTTGCAGAACAAGTTGTAGCAGAGTTTGTAACCGTTACTTTATACGTGCCTGCAACATTCACAGCATACGTTGAAGCAGTAGCTCCGGAGATCGTGCCTGCAGCATTTGACCATTGGTAGGTTAAACCGGTACCGGAGTTTGCGGCAAGTGAAAGGGCAGAACCGGCGCAGAATGAATTGGCAGTTGTTGTAATGGCAGCAGTTGGTAATGCCGTTGCGGTAATGGTTTTATCTGCTGATGTTGCAGAGCAGGTTGTAGCAGAGTTTGTAACCGTTACTTTATACGTGCCTGCAACATTCGCAGCATACGTTGAAGCAGTTGCTCCGGAGATCGTGCCTGCAGCATTTGACCATTGGTAGGTTAAACCGGTGCCGGAGTTTGCGGCAAGGGAAAGAGCAGAACCGGCGCAGAATGAACTGGCAGTTGTTGTAATAGCAGCTGTTGGTAACGCCGTTGCGGTAATGGTTTTATCTGCTGATGTTGCAGAACAGGTTGTAGCAGTGTTTGTAACGGTTACTTTATACGTGCCTGCAACAGTTGCAGCATACGTTGAAGCAGTAGCTCCGGAGATCGTACCTGCCGCATTCGACCATTGGTAGGTTAAACCGGTACCGGTGTTTGCGGCAAGTGAAAGGGCAGAACCGGCGCAGAATGAACTGGCAGTTGTTGTAATAGCAGCTGTTGGTAATGCCGTTGCGGTAATGGTTTTATCTGCTGATGTTGCAGAGCAGGTTGTAGCGGTGTTTGTAACCGTTACTTTATAGGTGCCAGCAACATTCACAGCATACGTTGAAGCGGTTGCCCCGGAGATCGTACCTGCAGCATTCGACCATTGGTAGGTTAAACCGGTACCGGTGCTTGCGGCAAGTGAAAGAGCAGAACCGGCGCAGAATGAACCGGCAGTTGTTGTAATGGCAGCTGTTGGTAATGCCGTTGCGGTAATGGTTTTAGCATCAGCTGTTGCTGTACAGCTGCCCGCGTTTGTAACGTCTACCGTATACGAACCGGCAGCAGTTGCTGCATAGGTTGAATTGGTAGCTCCGGTGATGGCAACATTATCTTTGTACCACTTATAGGTTGTTCCTGTACTTGCCGTTAATAAAAGAGAACCGCCTGTACAGAAAGACGTAGAAGCGCTGGTGATTGTTGCTGTACACGTTGCTGTTGTTGTTTCTCCGTAAGCAATACCTCGGCCAACGGTGCTCATATACACACGGCCGTAAACATTCATGTCTCCGATAATAAATTGCCCGTTACCAGGTCCGCCGTATTCATGCGCATCATCGTTTATACGTACCCAGGTTACACCTTTATCGATTGAACGGAAGGCGCCTTTTACACCGCCTACAGTTCCCCAGATATAAATGGTATGATACGTTGCTGAAGGTGCTGCTTTACCTAAGCCAACTGCCGAACAGGTAGTAACGTTTGATATGGATGTAAATGTTGTGCCGGAATTTGTTGAATGTTTTAAACCGCCATCATATAAGGCGAGCCAGATATCTCCTTCAATACCCGGAACGGTACGCATGATCGGTGAACCGTTTGTTCCCGCATTTGAAGCAGCCGTGAAATTTGCACCACCATCGGTACTTACCATAACTGAACCGGAGGTATTGCTGTACGCATAGAATTTACTGGAATTCACCATATCTGCAACGGGCACGGCATCTTTAATGCTGATGCCATTACAGGTAGACCAGGAGCTGCCGTTGTTGGTAGAACGATACATGGTAGATGACCCTTCCGGACAGTGTAATAGGGTAGTGCCATTTGCAGAAAGAGCAACTTTACCTTTTGTACCATTAAGCGATGTGGTTTTTGTCCAGGCGCTTGCTCCCTGATTCAGCGTATAATACATGTCATTTCCGACACGTACCATTTTACTGCTGTTTAAGGCAGCAACAGCCAAACCTGTTGTTGTACCAATGTTGGGTGTATGGATCGGAGCATATTGTGTAACATCTGTATGAATAAAACCATCATAATCGCCAATGACAGAAACTAACGGACCGCCCGTAATACTTACAATATCCAGCGGGACTGTTTCTTCAAGTCCTTTTACCAAAAACTTCCAGGTTGTTGTTGCCGCGTTTACATTGTCGCAAACAAATATTCCGTTTCCGGAAATAACATATGCCTGCGCTGTATTGAACGGATTGAATTCGATGCAGCCAGCCCAGTGAATAGACTTTCCGGTGATCCAGGTACAGCCGTTCGGGTTAACGGTTATTCCGCTGTTTCCTACTAAATCTGTCCAGGTTGCACCTCCGTTTGTACTTAAAAAGAAACGGTCTCCGTAAGAATCCGGAAACTGTGTCCAGTATAAATTCGTTGTTGATGCAATCAATCGGTTCGGGTTATTCGGATCCACACTGATACCGCCAAAGCCTGCAACCATAGTAGGTACTGTTGGCGTAACATTTGTCCATACACCCGTCGTAATATTATATTTCCATATTTGTCCGTTGGAAATATTCCATGGACCTTCTTTATCTGCATAGGTGATATACATATTATTATCACTTGCCAATACTGCGCGTTGCGGCATTAAATTTGGTCCGCCGGTTACAGCGCTGAAGGATGCACCACCGTTTGTGCTTTTATAAAAATTATCATTTGTCTGAGAGATACCAAAAAATATGGTTTGCGATGCGTTGCCCGTTGTACCGCTTTTCGGGTCAATCAAAACAAAACTTAAACCATTACCATTTGGTGTACCGCTGCCTGTTGTTGTTACATTGTTCCAGCTTGCACCGGAATCCGTACTTTTAAACAAACCATTATATCGTGTTCCGCAAAAAAGAATGGATCCTTTATTCGGATCTACCACCAGTTTTTCACCGTTCTGCCTGCCCATGCCGTTGCCATGTGCTTTAAACTTAGACGTTACATCTGTTACAGCAAATGTGTTTCCATAATCAGACGAGCGTAATATTGCCGTTTTACCTGCGTTGAAATAATCCGTACCAACAAGCATGTATACATTTTTTGATGCTTTGGGGTCCATCGCGATCGATTCAACCCCCTGATATCCTGTTTCACTTTCTGAATTCCAATCGAGTAGGGGAATCCATTTCGAGTTTGTTGCATCCCAGCGGTATGCACCGCCAACATCGGTGCGGGCAAACATAACATTCTGCTCGGTTTTACTGGTGATGATTCCGGAAACGAAACCGCCGCCACCTATAGCAACGTTATCCCATTTATAGGTTTGTGAAAATGTAACCGTGTATGTAAGCAGGAACAATAATGGAAGGATGATTCTCTGCGTATACACTTGAAAGAAGGAGTAGGAGGATTTAGTCATTCAATATATGTGTTTAACCAGCTATTAAAGTTACATTATTTAGTAAAATAATCATATGTGCTATTGGCTATAGCGTTAACCTGTTTATAGAACAACTTGTTCCATAAACAGGTTAACGCTATAAATCAGTGTTTTATAACTTTACTTGTAAACCTCAAACTCGGTTTCTACAACAAGGATATACAATCGGCTAGGTAAAGATTCCCCGGATTGTATTTCTGAGGTGCCTGTACCGGGATGGTATTCTATTAAAGACCCTGCAGATTGAAAAAAGTAACGGATTAATTGGATTATTTTTTAATGAAAGGACTACGTTTTGTGTAAATGGTTGAGGGAAAATGGATAATGTATTTTTAGAAAAGGTTAAATACATAAAAATATCCGTTGTTGCACAAAGAGATTTTCCGGTGGTGCCGCCTGCAGGTGTTGCAGTTATCCAGCAAGGCTGTTCCGTTAGGAATATCCGCACAATCCAGACACGAAGTTTCTGTGTTGCCGCATCCGCCGGACAGCCATCGCCGGCTGTTGCTCCATAGCCTGCAGGTTGTGTGCAGGCTATGGAGCAACAGCCGGATCGCCTTTGCCATCGTATTTACTTTTTTACGATCCGGGTAGTATACATGCCATTTTCGGTTGTAATAATCACCGAATAAAGACCTGCTGCTAATGATTCGCCGATTGTTATTTCATCTGTGCTCAATCCCTGTCTTGTTTCAACAATAGCTCCGGAAGCACTTATGATTGTTATGGATTGGATCATGCCTATGTTATAAACCGTGATGGTAGTAGTACCGTCAAACGGTTGCGGGATCACTTGAATGTTAGCTGCTGAACCGTTTACTGTTGCCGTTGTTACGCAGGCTGATTTGCCGGTATTGCCGCCTACACAGATGTTGCAGTTGTCCAGTACAGCCATTCCGTTAACAACACCCGCACAATCCAGACACGAAGTTTCTGTATTGCCGCATCCGCAATTGCCCGCAGCGATTTTGCCGGCATCGGCCGGACAGCCATCGCCGGCTGTGGCTACATAGCCGGCAGGTTGTGTGCATGCCGTCATTGTAACAGCAGGATCGCCTTTGCCATCGCCATCAGTATCTGCATACCAGGCAGATGGTTGCGTAGTAAGAATTTGAGTTACAGCCGACGTTGCTTTACATCCGGAAGCATTGGTTACTTCTACGGTATAGGCGCCCGCTTCCGTAACGGTTTGTGTTGACGCTGTGCCAAGCGCTGTAGTTCCTTTGAACCATTTATATGTTGTTCCTGTACTTGCTGTCAGCACTGCTGAACCACCTGCGCAGAACGATGTTGCTGATGCTGTAATGATTGCCGGCGGTGCAGCATTCAGTGTTATTTGTGTTACAGCCGACGTTGCTTTACACCCGGAGGCATTGGTTACTTCTACGGTATAGGCGCCCGCTTCCGTAACGGTTTGTGTTGACGCTGTGCCAAGCGCTGTAGTTCCTTTGAACCATTTATATGTTGTTCCTGTACTTGCTGTCAGCACTGCTGAACCACCTGCGCAGAACGATGTTGCCGTTGCTGTAATTGTTGGCGTTGCCTGTGGAGTACTGAGGGTTACAGTTGATGGTGCCGATGTTGCCTTACAGCCTGCCGCATTTGTTACTTCCACGGTATAGGCGCCAGCTTCTGTAACGGTTTGTGTTGACGCTGTTCCAAGGGCTGTTGTTCCTTTGAACCATTTGTATGTTGTCCCTGTACTTGCTGTCAGCACTGCTGAACCACCCGGGCAGAATGATGTTACCGTTGCTGTAATTGTTGGCGTTGCCTGTGGAGTACTGAGGGTTACAGTTGATGGTGCCGATGTTGCCTTACAGCCTGCCGCATTTGTTACTTCCACGGTATAGGCGCCAGCTTCTGTAACGGTTTGTGTTGACGCTGTTCCAAGGGCTGTTGTTCCTTTGAACCATTTGTATGTTGTCCCTGTACTTGCTGTCAGCACTGCTGAACCACCCGGGCAGAATGAAGCAGCAGAAACCGTGATTGCTGCCGTTGGTTTCGATACCTGAAGAATAAAGTCGCTGGTTGTTTTGCAGCCGTTGGCATCCGTATAAGTAGCTTTATACGTTCCTGCCTGTGTAGCGGTAATAGCAGTAAGAACCGGATTCCTTAAGGATGAATTGAAATTATTTGGCCCTGTCCAACTCCAGCCAGAAGCAACATTAGGATGCGGTCCGAAATTGACTGTGTCAGCTTCACAGACTGCAGCTGTTGAACTACTGGTCCATGCATTTGCATCTATTTTTACATATGGAGTAATAACGGGTAATGTATTAACCGTGATTGTTACCGGAATACTTGTTGCTTTACAGCCTGAAGCATTCGTCACTTCTACCGTATAATTTCCGGCTGTAGTAGCTGTATAGGTTGCAGCTGTTCCTACCTGAGAAGTTCCATTGAACCATTTATAGGAAGTTCCTGTGGTTGCTGTCATAAGCACAGACCCACCGGCACAGAAAGCAGTTGAAGGTACAGCTATTGCCGGGACACAACCTGTTGTATTATTTCCAACGATTGTTATATCAGGTTTAGCAGGCGTTGCCATATCGGTACCCAGATAATAACTAAGATGCGGGGGCTGATTATATGCAGCATTCTGCCAGGCAATAGCTACGCGGTATTGCGGGTCATGCAGCAAAGTTCTGAATTTGTAATCAGACGGAATGGTTGTTGTATAGATCAGCAGATTTTTATTATCTGCTGAATGTAAAATAATTTCTTCACGCCAGTCTCCGAATAAATCTCCGGAGATATTCGGTGTGGCTTTTGTTGTATTACATGGAGTACCGCCGCCATAAGAGGCATCATATAATGTTGCTAACCGGTTCATGCGGTTATTCACATAATCCCATTCATCCAGCTTAGCCCCATCCAGTAATTCGCGCTGCAGGTCGCCATCCCAGTAAACACCAAAGTTTACAGAAGGTTTTGACGTTCCTATGGCTACACCTTTACATGTATACAACGAACCCGATGATCCCCATACTTCATATCCTTTATAACGCGGATCAATATCACCGGCCATACAGCGGCCGATATCTCCCTGATCTCCGCCACCCAGGCTCCAGATCGGCTGTCCGGTTTTTGCATCTTTAAAAGCCAGGCCATTGTTGCCATATTTTTTAGGTTCTTCATGACACTGCCATACTTCCTGGCCCGGTCTGTCAGGGTCCATATCACTCATGTGCAGCGCATCACCGTGCCCAAGTCCATTTGAATATAAACCTTTACCATCATTATCTACCGCGCTTGAGCCGTTACATACTTCCTGCCTGCCATCTCCATCAACATCTCCAACCGTCATCTGGTGATTGCCCATGCCTGCATAGCTGCCATTTCCGGACGCATTGCTGTCAAAGATCCAGCGTTGTGTTAACTGGCCGTTTCTGAAATCCCAGGCAGAACGTACCAAACGTGTGTAGTAACCACGTCCGAAAACCATGCTCGGGCGCTGTCCGTCAAGATAAGCAACCGTTGCAATAAAACGATCTACTCTGTTTCCATAATTGTCTCCCCAGCTTGACACCGTGCCTCTGCCGGGCGTATAATTTGCAGTAGCCATTGCAGCTCCTGTTTTCCCGTTAAATACGGTTAGAAATTCAGGGCCGCTTAAAATATAACCGCTGCTGTTCCTATAATCTGCTGTTGCAGATCCTATCACAACGCCTTTGCCATCTTTTGTTCCGTCGGCAGTTTTACACGCCATTTCTGCTTTTCCGTCTCCATCAAAATCATACACCAGGAATTGTGTATAATGCGCGCCTGCACGGATATTTTTTCCAAGATCGATTCTCCATAAAAACACACCTTTCATTGTATAACAATCAATGTATACATTCCCGGTATAGCCAGATTGCGAATTGTCCTTTGCATTGGAAGGGTCCCATTTAACAACTATTTCCAATGTGCCATCGCCATCCACATCACCTACACTACAATCATTCGGACTATACGTATAAGCTTCTCCTGTTGGCGTTGTTCCGCCTGCAGGTACATTTAACGGCAGCGTATAATATTTTTGTGCCCATGGTGTTGCAGCCTCAGAAGCGGCCTGCTCAACACCATTAACGATAGCTTTTACGGTATAGGAAGCAGAGGTGCTGCCCGCATTATCCGTATAATTGCTTACTGTAAGCGGTGTACTGTTTATTTTTGTACCGTTTCGGTATAAATTGAACGTGATGTTATCTTCTGTCCCCAGCCATCTCCAGCTGACAAATACTTTGGTTCCACCCATACTTACAGCTACAACCCCTCGGTTGAGCTGTTCCATCTGGTATTGAGCAAATGTATGCTGAAAAGTAATGCCAGAAAGGAAAATTATAAAAATGATTCTTTTCAGCGTTGAGAGAATGTAGAATTCTTTCATATAAATGATGTTGGTTATAGAAATTGACTTTATCTACTTCTAATACAAAAAAGGCTTAAAAAGGTAACAGGTTTTGTTCATGTTTTTCGTAAAAAAATCCTGTATTACACCTGGTTGAATTTTATTGACTCTTTATCTGCTGCTATTGGCTTAACCGGATAACAAACCCCTTAGCTAAAGCCGCACGGCAATAAAAGCGGCGCAGGGCATAAAAAGGAAAGGCCAGGTATTGTGTCGTTACAAAAATAAGTCAGGATACAATACTTGAGAAAGGCTGCGCTTCATTGCCGTCTCATTTATGAGATGGTATGTGAATGAATTGAATATGGATTAACAGCTTTTACCCTTAGCTAAAGCCGCACGGCAATAAAAGCGGCGCAGGGCATAAAAAGGAAAGGCCAGGTATTGTGTCGTTACAAAAATAAGTCAGGATACAATACTTGAGAAAGGCTGCGCTTCATTGCCGTCTCATTTATGAGCTGGTATGTGAATGAATTGAATAGGAATTAACAGCTTTTACCCTTAGCTAAAGCCGCACGGCAATAAAAGCGGCGCAGGGCATAAAAAGGAAAGGCCAGGTATTGTGTCGTTACAAAAATAAGTCAGGATACAATACTTGAGAAAGGCTGCGCTTCATTGCCGTCTCATTTATGAGCTGGTATGTGAATGAATTGAATATGGATTAACAGCTTTTACCCTTAGCTAAAGCCGCACGGCAATAAAAGCGGCGCAGGGCATAAAAAGGAAAGGCCAGGTATTGTGTCGTTACAAAAATAAGTCAGGATACAATACTTGAGAAAGGCTGCGCTTCATTGCCGTCTCATGTATGAGCTGGTATGTGAATGAATTGAATATGGATTAACAGCTTTTACCCTTAGCTAAAGCCGCACGGCAATAAAAGCGGCGCAGGGCATAAAAAAGGAAAGGCCAGGTATTGTGTCGTTACAAAAATAAGTCAGGATACAATACTTGAGAGAGACTGCGCTGCATTGCCGTCTCATGTATGAGCTGGTATGTGGCAAATAAACAGCAATAAAAAATTACCTCATAAGGCTTACACCGATGCTGCCGGATTCATTGATGATAATGACATAATAACCCGAATCGGCCATGCCGCCAGCATCGGTTGATCCGTCCCACGCGCCGGGAACCTGAAGTGTTTTAATTAATTTTTTAGAAGTATTGTAAATCCGTACCGTTCCAATGTCAGGAATAAAATAATTATCCATGATGCCATCTCCGTTGGGGGAAAAAACAGATTCGCAATCGCTTCCTTTATCCAGCAGGAATGTCTTGTAGGTTGTGCAGTTTCTTGAATCGGTTGCCTGTAATACATACGTTCCCGGTATGATGTTAGGAAACTGTGTAGCTGTAATTCCTGTCATATTTTTTACAGGACTTGTTGATTGAAGGATATAATTGACCGGAGCTACAGCACCGTCAACCGTTGTGCCGGCAATGTCTATCAGGGAGCCTTCACGGCAATCGGAAGATAATACACTTATGTTTAGCTTGCTGATGTCCATACACGTACGTACGGTTAGTTTTGATGTATTGGTCTTTAGTGTAAGGCCCGGCAATGCAGCATTTGTAATGTATGCAGAATATATACCTGAATCACTCATGAAAGCAGGAGCGAAGCTGTAGTTCCCTGTAGCATTTGTTAACAAGGGTGTGTTGTTTTTATACCAGGTAAATGTATTTGTTGTAAGTGCAGGGTCGATCGGAATCTGGTAGGTATACATATTACGTTCGCGTATATCCACATAGGCAGGAATACTGATGTTCTTCTGCGGTGCATAGGTAAAGACAGAAAAATTCGGAAGTGATGCCAGCGGAATAAGATCTTCAAACGTAAGGTAATTCTCTGAAAGGTTTACAGTAGTAAGGTTTGGTTTGTTGGCAAAGTTCGGAAGTGTGCTTACTCTGCAATTCTGAGCAAGCAGTTTAATCAGTTTTGTGTTTGTATGTAAACCCGAAAGATCTGTCATGTTTGTCTTTTCACAATTGAATATTTCAAGATTGAGAAGAGTCGGCAGGCTGGGAATACTATGGATATTGGTGTTGCTTATACTAAGCTGTTGAAGATTACTATTCATGCTTAAGTCAGGCAACACACTGATTGAATTAAAATCCAGCGCTAATGTTTTAAGATTTACCAATGCAGAAAGATCCGGTATTTCAGTCAGCGCATTTCCGGCAGCATTTAAATACAGCAGCGTTGTTTTATTTGCAATGCTTGCAATAGAAGTTATTTTATTATTCCCGACATACAAATCAATTAACTGGTAAAGGTCTGCCAGATTAGGAATGGAAGTGATTTGATTTCCGTTTACATAAATCCGGCGTAAATTTTTCATGTAGCTTAACTGCGACACGTTTGTTACTCTATTATTTCTCAAACGCAGAATTCCCGTTTTTTCAAAGAACTGTATTCCGTCAGGGTTTTGAATGTCTGCATTGTCAAGATTCAGATCGGCCGACATCATTTTTGCTGCGGCTACATTCAGCTGCCCTTCAGCATTCATATAGGCAGGGTAATCTCTTATTAATACATTTCGAAGATTTATATCCGGAATGGTATAATAAGGCTGGGCATTTGCCGCGTATATGCCGGCAAATAAAAAATAGATAACTGATATGTATAGGTATTTTTTCATTATCTGGTAATAGTCACTTCTCCGGTTACTTTTGTCCCATCCGTGTAGTCGATAAGATACACATAAAGCCCTGCTTCAGCAAGTGCTCCGGTACCATCGCTTCCGTTCCATTCAATGTAATCAAGGGATGGATTTGTAACGCGGTAAACAATTTTTCCGCTTCGGTTATAAATGGTCAGGCTTCCTTTTTTATCTGTATCGAACGCGATAGAGCATGTCTCGCCAAGCATCGGATTGATGTTGAATTTCGTTCCCTGTTGAATAGCAGGTGTGCAGTTTTTTTCAAGGATAGAAATTTTCTGTTCGGATAAACATCCGTTTCGGTCTGATATTTTCACCTCATAGATTCCGGCACCCAATGCAGAAACATTTTTCTCTTTAATTTTTTTGTTGTTAAGTGTGTACGTATACGGAGCAATTCCGCCGCTGATCTTATCAATATGTATCGAGCCTGTCTCCGTGTTCATGCAGCTGTTCTCCGTAGTAATGACAGATGTTATTTTGGTTAAAGAACAATCTGTTTTTTTATTTTCTTCACCTGCTGTTGTCTCAAGAGCAGGTTCTGTTTTTGTATTGACGGGAACAATCACAGGTGTACCAGCAATAACCAGGCTGCCAGCTTGTGCTGTGTCAGTTGCTTGTGTACGGGTAACGATATCGCTTATATCCGTTTTTGCAGGCAGGTTCAGAGCTGTTGCTGTTTTTTGCGTCGTGTTTTCAACCGGTGCAATATCTGGATTATTTTCCTTTTCAATATGTGAAGCGGCAGATTTCTGGAGAGAAACTGTTTGAATATCTTTTTTACCAGGCAGCATAAAAAACAAGGAGCCAAGCAAACATAAGGCACCTGCGCTAATCCATTGCCAATGCATGCGGAAGAACGAAGGCGTTTGCATGTTCAGCAGATCTTTTTCTATCTGGCTTCGCACACTTTTTAATTCGGCTTCGAGGATCAGGTTATTGAGCATGCGCTGTTCCTGCACTTCGTTCGCAAAAGCCTTATCCTGCATCAGCTGCTGTTCAAATGCCGCTAATTCCTGCCCCGTGAGTTTGTTCTCAAGGTACTGGTCAATCAGGTAATAGTGTTCAAGATCCGGTCTCAAGGCTTTAGTATATTTAATAGATCTGAATTTTCTTTAATGATCTTATGGAAAGATTGTTTGCATCTGTAATGCATTGTTTTGGCTGCATTTTCACTGGAAAGCTGCATCTTTTCCTGAAGTTCTTTCATACTTAATTTTTCGTATGCAACCAGTCCGAGTAATTTCCGGCAGGCATCTTCAAGTTTACTGTAAGCGATATCCAGTGCTTTTCTTTTTTCGGCTGAGATCATAGAATCAAGCTGATTATATGATTCGGCTGAAAGATGCTGGTCTTCAATATCTACATGAACGAGCTTTCGTTTTCTTTTAGCTGCATTGATCCATAAGTTTTTCGATATCGTGAAAAGGTATGCATCAACCGATAAATTGTCTTCAAACTTGTTTTCGATTACAGATTTGAAGAAAATAATAACCGCATCCTGAAAGATGTCATTTGCTTCATCCTGCGTGCCGCTATTGCTTAAGATATAACCTTTTACTTTTTTGAGGGTATGACTATACAGATAAGACAACGCTTTTTCGTTTTGCCTGTTTTTAATACATTCAACAATTGTTCTGTTTATATCCTTCACGTATCTGTATTACAAACTGGCTTTAAAAAAGTAACAGGCTTTATTTAATATTTTAGTAATAAATGTAAAAAATATTTTATTATTAATAGAATTGATGTTGTTTTGTTCAATGAATGCTGTCCGTAACTGGTATATTCTTCCCGTATTTTTTATCACATCCTTTATTTCAAAAGGGCAAAACGGAGCGCTTATACCGGATACATACGATCAGTTCTTTCAAAACTACTACCTCATAAATCCAGCAAATACGGATACAGCAGGCGTTATCTTACACATGGGGCATAAGTCGCAGCTGGGTGTTTTCCGCGGTGTAAGACAAACCTATTTTGATGCAAATTTTCGCATACAATCTAATCGTTTTAATCGTGCACACTCCGTAGGTATTCAATTGTTTAATAATAGTGAAGGAGATTTTTTCAGTAAAAACAGGATATATGGAAGGTACGCATTTGATATACACCTTTCAGAAACCTATTTTTTATCCGCAGGAATAGCAGTAGGTGCCGTTAGTTATGCATTTAAAGCAACGCAATCCAGTGCCGGCGGTTCTGATCTGGCATACGATGGCAGCACAGGCCTTTGGGTGGTAGGCCGCAAGCTTAAAGCAGGTATTTCGATACAGCAGATTTCTCAGGGGAAACTCAGTCCGCTTGGACAAATCTTTGAATTGAGAAGACAATACAATGCGAATGTCAGTTATCTGTTTTTTATTAATCCCGATATTCAGCTCACAACACATGTGTGGTATAAGTATCAGCAACACAATATGCATGATGTACAGGTTGCAGCTATTATAACGCTACAGAATCTGGTAGAATTCGGCGGAAATTATAAGTATCAGAAAGGTGTTGTGCTGATCGGCGGATTAAAAGACATTCACATAGGAACATCCAGCCTATCTCTTGCCATGTCTTATTCAACAGGCATATTAAACTACCTGGCAAAAGGTGATAACGCGGTAGAGGTATTTCTAACATACAGCAGATAAAAAAAGTTAGTAATTATGAATCATAATGTATTTTTATAATTCATAATTACTAACTGCTAACTACTATTTTTTTACAATCTTTGTTGTATACACACCCTGTTCAACATGAATAAGAACGGTGTATAATCCAGATGCAAGCGATTCACCCACGGTGATGTATGGTGCATTGATCTGCTGAGTTGTTTCAACAACTGTACCCGCACTGTTTATGATTGTGATGGATTGGATCATGCCCAGATTTTCTATTGATATAGATGTATGCACATCAAAAGGCTGCGGCACAACTTTAATATTTGTATTTGTTCCATTAATTGTTGCCGTTGTTACACAAGCCGTTTTTTCAGTATTGCCGCCTACACAGATGGAACAGTTATCGTAAAATGCAGTTCCGTTCGGTGTTCCCGAACAATCCAGACAAGAAGCTTCTGTATTGCCGCAGCCACAGTTGCCCGCAGCTGTTTTTCCCGGGTCTGCCGGGCAGGCATCTCCCGATACGGAAACATACCCTTGTGGTTTCGTACAGGAAAGCAGCGTTGAAGCTGCATCGCCTTTGCCATCGTTATCAGCGTCTGCATACCAGACAGTTTGCTGTGTTGTGTTGATCTGCGTAACGGAAGAGGCGGCTTTGCATCCGGAAGCATTCGTTACTTCTACGGTATAGGCACCTGCTTCTGTAACGGTTAAGGATGCTGCTGTACCAACCGGTACTGTTCCTCTGTACCATTTGTACGAAGCGCCGCTGCTGGCTGTTAATACAGCTGAACCGCCTGTACAGAATGAAGTCGATGAAGCCGTTACCGTTGGTATTGTTGCGGTATTCACACCGATTTGTGTTACAGCCGATGTTGCTTTACACCCGGAAGCATTCGTTACTTCTACAGTATAGGCACCTGCTTCTGTAACGGTTAAGGATGCTGCTGTACCCACCGGTGCTGTTCCTCTGTACCATTTGTACGATGCGCCGCTGCTGGCTGTTAATACAGCTGAACCGCCTGCGCAGAATGAAGTGGATGAAGCGGTTACCGTTGGTATTGTTGCGGTATTCACAGCGATTTGTGTTACAGCCGATGTTGCTTTACACCCGGAAGCATTCGTTACTTCTACAGTATAGGCACCTGCTTCTGTAACGGTTAAGGATGCTGCTGTACCCACCGGTGCTGTTCCTCTGTACCATTTGTACGAAGCGCCGCTGCTGGCTGTTAATACAGCTGAACCGCCTGCGCAGAATGAAGTCGATGAAGCCGTTACCGTTGGTATTGTTGCGGTATTCACAGCGATTTGTGTTACAGCCGATGTTGCTTTGCATCCGGAAGCATTCGTTACTTCTACGGTATAGGCACCTGCTTCTGTAACGGTTAAGGATGCTGCTGTACCCACCGGTGCTGTTCCTCTGTACCATTTGTACGAAGCGCCGCTGCTGGCTGTTAATACAGCTGAACCGCCTGCGCAGAATGACGTAGCTGATGCTGTTATCGTTGGGGTTGCCTGAAGTGTCCCTGTAAGTGTTCTGGCTGCAGAAGTTGCTTTACAGCCTGCCGCATTGGTTACTTCTACGGTATAGGCACCGGCTTCGGCAGCGGTGTACGTTGCTGCGGTTCCCACTTGTTCTGTCCCTCTGAACCATTTGTACGAAGCGCCTGTAGTGGCTGTCAGCACAACAGAACCAGACGGACACAGATTGGTGGTTGAAGAAGAAACGCTTGCCGTTGGTAATGCAGATACCGTTACTGTGTTGGTTGCAGACGTGCCGGTACCGCCCGCATTGTCTGTAGCAGTAGCTTTGATGGATAAGGTACCTGCCGCTGTTGGCGTATAGGTAATCGAGTAGGGAGATGTATTGTCTGAACCAAGCAAGGCAGTGCCGTTGTAAAAATCTACTTTCTGAATGGTACCATCGCTGTCCTGTGCAGAAGCTGTCAGGGTAATTGCCGTTCCTATACAGCCTGAAGCGCCATTGGCAGGAGCAGAAAGTGTTGCTGTGGGGTTATTGTTTACAGGTGTTGTTCCGCAGCCGCATTGCGTAGGGCTGTCCAGCGTTGCGCCCGAACCGCAGGCAGTGTTTGTTACCAGTGCCTGCACCGTATTTGCTGGTGCAACTGTCAGCGTGTAGGGAGGAGTGAAGGATGTACCGCTTCCGGCTGTATTGCCGCTTGTATTTGTAAAGATGTTGTTGCGTGCGGTTACCGCCGTGAAATCATTTTCAAACAGATCAATCGGCTTGTTCACACCGATAAAAACATTGCTTTCTATCAGCAGGTCTGCTTTATAGCCCGCGCGGATAACGTTGTTTGAAACGGTGCTGTTATACAGATTGTTTGCAAGGTGTATTTTACCGAACCGTACACGCGGCATACGTTCTACACATCCCTGTCCCCACCAGCAGTACTGGAAAGTAACACGCAGTTTGCCTGCATCACCGGTGGCGCCGTCTGAACTGCCGATCAGGTTTGTGTACCGGTGATCATCCGAACCTCCCGGTCCGTTTGGTATAGGGGCTTTTATATAGCTGAATTTGCACCACGTTACTGAAATATAATCCGAAGCATTTTTAATGTCGAAATTTCCATCCATACCATCCTGAAAATCGCAGTGGTCTACCCAGAAATTTGTACAGGCATCTATAGTAAGGTTATCGTTACCATCTGTGTCGTAGGCCCCCGGACCTTCAAACGTTAAATTCCGCATGATGAAATTTTTAGACCGTTTGATGTACATAATTCCTGAACCGTCTTTGGTTTTATCAACCGAGATCATACGTGAACCCGCTAAACCGATAATGGTTTTTCCATCGGTATCCTGTATGGTAATGCGTCCGTTGGTTGGAAAGGTAATCGTTCCGGATACATGTACTACTTTTACAGAAGTGCTGGTAAGTGCAGTCTTTAACGCCGCATAGGTTGTAACAACTGTAGGTGTGGCAGAGCCGCCGCCCGTTACACCTCCGTTTTGTGTGGCCCAGCCCACGGGCGCACATTTATCCTGTGCCTGTACAAATACAATGCTCAGTATACTGAATAGTACTAAATAGACATGTTTCATCGTCGGTCTCTTATTAGTGTGAGAAGTATATTTTTTTAGTGTATGAATATTCGGTTTTAAAACTTCATTCTATTTAAATACACCAGAGCTATGACCGAGGTAACGGAATTTTCAATATTTTTTTATAAAAGTGGATTAATTCAATTTCGGAAAGGGATATAAAAAAAGAAACCCATTTGATGAAATGGGTTTCTGAAGTAAAAGATCGTGTCTGTTAAAAAAACGGAAAGGCAGGTATTACCAGCCTTTCCGTTTTTTTAATGCTGTGATATGCGCCAGGTGGTGATTGCTGTGCCAGGCATACATGCCGATGTATTCATCAATTTTAAATGGTGCGTGGTGTTCCGGATGGTTAAACTCCCGTTTTAATTCAGCGGCTGAAAGTGATTCCAGTAAAGCGGTCCACCGGGTATGCAAGCCGTCTAAGATATGCAGGCTGAATTCTATAGCCATTTTACTGTCAATGCATTCTGCCCAGCGGTCTTCCCAGTAAGGTTTGATCGTAGGAGTGTCTTCTGTCAGCGCCAGCTTAAAACGAATAAAACTGTTCATATGACTATCTGCACAATGATGAATCACCTGTCTGATCGTCCACCCGCCCGGGCGATACGTTGTATCAAGCTGCGCCTGACTCAGTGTTTCTGCAGCTTCCCGCAGGCGTTGCGGAAATAAATGTATGTCAGATATAAACGCCGTAAGTTGTGCGGCAGAAGGGTCAACTGTTTTTTGGTATTCCCCGATCGGAAATTTTAATGCGTGTAATTCAGTGTCAGTCATGTAAACGTGAAAAGTTAAAAGTGTAAGGTAACGTATTTAGTTTTATCTGTTGACGGAGATCGGTACTGACCGGTGCCCCAGGATATCGATCTTTTAATTAGGATTATTTAATCCCTGATTATTGGAATACAGATCATACGCAGATAGGTTTAAATCGTGTAATGACTACATATTACACGTTAAACGATACACTGTTATTCCGCTTCGATCAGCAGTTTATAATCTTCGATGGCGCTATAGATGCCATACGCCGTGTGGGTTTTTCCTTTTTCAGAATTCAGATAGATTTCTTCTTCTTTGTGTGTTAAGAAACCTGTTTCCACAAGTACGGCCGGCATGGTTGTTTTCCATAACACCAGAAAACCTGCCTGCTTAACACCTCGGCTGTAGCGTTGGTTGTATGTTTTGAATTCTTCTTCAATGCGTTCTGCAAGTATCATGCTGTTGCTTAAGTTGGCGCTTTGATACAGGGAAAACATGATGTACGATTCCGGTTTGTTGGGATCAAAACCATCGTAGTTTGCCTGGTTGTTTGCTTCCATGAGAATAGAAGAATTCTCCCGTTGCGCTACCTGCATATTCGATTCTGTTTTATGCAATCCCATGCAGTACGTTTCTGTTCCGGCAAACTGCTCGGGGCCCGCATTCACATGGATTGAAATAAACAGGTCGGCATCAATCCTGTTGGCAATACCCGCACGGTCGTGCAGTTCAATAAAACGGTCGTCTTTGCGGGTGTAGGTAACTTCAATATCGGGAAGATTTGTTTTGATCAGTTCGCCCAGCTCAAGCGCAATCTGCAAGGTGATATCTTTTTCCCTGGAATATTTTCCGTTGCAGCCCGGGTCTTTACCGCCATGGCCCGCGTCAATAACAATTTTTTTTAAGGCAACTCCTTTTTTGTTTTTTATATGGAACGATAAAAAACAAAGGCTGATGCATAAGAACCATGCAAATGATCTGGACAACATATTATTTTTTTGTTGCGTCAACTAAAGCAGCTTTTGAAAATGTTTCAGAAGAGAAATCACCTACAATATTTCCTTCATTCAGCACAACGATACGTGGCGGAGAAGGCGCTTTATCAAGCAAACGGAAGAATTTAGTGGCTTCAACAAATGCATACGGGAACGTGCATCCGGCAAATTTAAAGAAGGCATCTTTTTGAGACTCTTCTCCCCAGAAGATAATGTGTACCGGAGGAAGTTTTGTGGTTTTGTTTAACTCACAGATTTCTTTGGCTGTATGCATACAATGGTCGCACTCTACATTAAACAGACATACAATCTGTCTGCCTGCATCCAGATTGGTTGTGCCGGTACTGAAGTTTGTATACGGAGCGAAGATGGATGTGCGGCGCTGAACCGTCGGAACAGCCGGTTCCGGAGGCAACACAACAGCATCTGTCTGTGGTTTTTTATCCGATGGCTTTACTTCTGTACCTGTTTTGCCTTTTTTATTCAGCGTAGTTTTGTCTACATATACCGTATCAATCTGAATGATGCGCTCTATAACAGGTGCAGGAGGGGTAAGGATTTCAGCCGTGTCACAGCCGCATTCCGGTTGGTATTTCCAGAATACAAACCCAAAACATACCAGAAGAATGGCAAGCGGGTAGCGGTGTTGATTTGCTTTAGCCACCTGCGTTTTTGTATAAATGTAAACCAATATGCCAAGGGTAACAACATTTTTAATCAATGCCTGCGAAGGTGTCATCGGGATCAGGTCGCCCATACAGCCGCAATTACCGCTGTCTCCATGTAAAAAGATCTGGTAGCTTAAGTGGATGCAGAAGCCAAGCAGCATAAGGAACATGGCCGGCAAAATGAATTTTTTAAAGTAATGATTTTGAAGGAACGCGATCCCTAAGAAGAATTCTGCCGCAATTACAACGCGCGCAAGTATAGGCGCAAAGCAGATATTTGTTATGTTCTGTACAACCAATTGATGTTCAAAAGCAGCAATACTCGGAATTAATTTAGAAATAGCTGAAAAAATAAACAGCGCAGATACTATAAAGCGTAAAATCCAGATAAGGGGTTGGTTGTTATTTTTCATAAGCAGGTATGCGTGTAACGTTATAAGGCTTTAGATGATTCGGTCAGAATAATCCGGCGGCCTGGCCGGAATTTATGACTAATATCGCATTTTTAACGAATAAATCATATTTCAGGTATACAGATCGCCTGATTGTTTTATTTGAATTATCTTTGGGCTGATTATCCTGTCAACACGTATGGCCGACCTGCATCAGATCAGGCAGAATTTCTCATCCATGCCGGATGAAAAGCTGCTGCATATTGCTACTCATGAAAGAAATACACTAACAAAAGAAGCGCTGGCTGTGTTTATTGAAGTGTATAAAACCAGGCCACTGGACGCTTCTATTTTTGAACCTACCCCAGAAGAGCTGGATTATGATAAGGAACAGCACTGGTTTTTCGCATTGGAAGAAAAAAGAAAAGGGAAAACAGCTGAAGAGCTTTACGGGAGCCTAACAGCAAGGAATCTGAAAGATGAACAGGCAGCGGCAATCATAAGCCGCTTGCCCGAACCGGATATCAATGATGAAGATTTTGAAACGTATATAAAACATCAGTGTGAGCATGTGTTCTTAGCAGGGAACTTTGCACGGGTGCTAATAATTGGCACAGGTATATGCGCAATTGCTTATGGAACAATGAAATTTTTTGTTCCCTTTACTATACTCGGTATTGCAATGCTGCTGCTGGCCGTATGCTTTAAAATAGGAACAAAGCACGGAGGTGCATTTTGGGTAAATCGGATTAAGCATAAGCCTGAAAGCATTGTCTGGATAAAACCCATTGTAGAAAAACACACCGTATGGTATCTTATTACGTTGTTCAAAACAAGTCATTTTCAAATATGTACAAGAGATTCGATTGAGATAACGTTTGAATGCACCGATCCGGTTGAACGGAACATTTTTCTGACAGGCATTAAAAAATATATTCCGCATGCCCATATCGGATATTCGTTTCCGTTAGATCATATGTACATTCAAAACCCGGCGGGTTTTATTAATGCCTTGCAGCATAAAAACCTATATCTGCCTGTTGCAGACATTGCACTGCCGCCTGTATCGGTATAATGGCAGGGGCAAACCTTGCGGTTGCCCTGTAAACGGACAGATTGCCTTATTAAAAGTAACGTAAAGATTATTTCACCTACCACGGAATTTAATCCTAAAAATCGGATAAATACAAATCAAACATTCAATTGTTCTATTTCTTAGAATAATCGTACTTGTGGATAAAAGTTCTGGTGTTTTATTTTTTATGCTGGTGACTTTTGGCTACTGGCATACTACTATTTTATTCGTTTAAACATTGCTATGTATATATTTTTTTTTGTAACATTACCTTACTGTTCAATATTTTGAAAAATATACATGTGTTAATAATTCAAAAATTACAATTTCGGGAGATCGTTTTTCAAAATTAACAAACAGTTTTAATCCAAAATATCCATTCCTTATGTACATCAATAAGACGAGAATTTGTCTGTTACTCATATCTGCACTACAATTTATAGGCATTGCATCCGCGCAAAACTATTTATTTGAACGGAAACTAAGCGGCTATAAAAATTCCAGAATAGCACCGGTATTCATCAGTCCGCTGGGTATTGTTGTTGACTCCGTGAATAACGTGTACGTGTCTGATATTGACCGGGTACAAAAGTTTGACGCAAAAGGAACGCTGTTGAAAAAATGGGGGCGCTTTGGTTTTGGCGAAGGACAGTTTTCAGATGCATCCCGCATGGCCATTGATAAGCAGGGTTTTTTATATGTGCTTGACGGGTTCCGTGTTCAGAAAATGACACTGGATGGACAGTTTGTTACTAAATGGGGAAGATACGGAACACATGAAGGGGAGTTTTCTTTTTTAACAGGCATTGCTATTGACAGCATGAACAATATTTATGTTACAGACCGTGCCAATCACTGCGTACAGAAATTTACCAGCGATGGTGTCTTTCTGAAAAAATGGGGTGTGCTGGGTAAAGAACCCGGGCAGCTGAATGAGCCGGAAGATATTGTGATCGATACATACGGCTTTCTCTACATTGCCGATGCCAGCAATCACCGCATTCAGAAGTTTAACGGCGACGGTGAAATGGTCGCTTCCTGGGGTTCATACGGCGAAGGTAAAGGCCAGTTCAATTACCCGAACGGATTAGCGATTGATAAAAAAAATCACCTGTTTGTTGTTGACTATAACAACACGCGTATTCAGGAACTTTCAAACACAGGTGTATTTATAGCGAAGTGGGGAAAGATCGGCGATAAACCAAATCACTTTAACGCCATTACAGGCATTGCTCTGGATGCCTCTGATAATATTTATACCGTTGAAGCAGGCAATCAGCGCGTACAGAAATTTACAAACCAGGGGCATTATGTGTTGCTGTGGGGCAATCCGCTTGGACAGAATGAACAGTTCTATTTTCCTTTTAATGTGGTACTCGACAGGGCAAACAACGTATATGTAATGGATATTAATTACATACAGAAATTTTCACCTACCGGAGATTTTATACAGAAGTGGGGCAACATAGGTTCCTGGAACAATACGTATGGCAACCTTGCAGACTTTGCCATTGACCATGCAGGCAATGTGTACATTGCAGACGATCAGAAACACTGTATTATGAAATTCTCGCCGGATGGACAAATGATTTCTACCTGGGGGAATTACGGCTCAGGCAACGGACAGTTTAATGACCCCATTGCACTGGCTATTGATGGAGATGATAATATTTATGTAGTAGACAGAGATAATCACCGGGTACAGAAGTTTAACAGCAACGGCGACTTCCTTTCTAAATGGGGGCAGCAGGGCACGGGCGCAAGTCATTTCTCCTGGCTGGCAGATATTGCCATTGATGCAAAAGGAGATATTTATATTGTAGACTCTCAAACCAGAGAAGTGCAGAAGTTTACCAATACAGGTGAGTTTATTACCAAGTGGGGCGGACAGGGCACTACAAACGGAAAGTTTTTAACGCCGATTGGTATTGGTGCTTGTCCGGCAGGGGATATTTATGTATCTGACCTGGAAAGAAACTGCATACAGAAGTTTTCAAATACAGGAACGTTCATTACAGTGATCGGCGGACCCGGTATTGACGATGGTCAGTTCCAAAGCCCGCGCGGCGTAGCAATCGATTCGTTCGGCAGCCTGTACATTGCAGACGCCGATAATAACTGCGTACAGAAATTCGCCCCCGTACATAAATAACGCAACCGTAGGGGCGAATTGCATTCGCCCCTACATTCAAATCGCATCCGTCCTTTCATTCGAATTGCATCCGTCCTTTTATTCAAATCGCATTCGCCCTTTCATTCAAATCGCATCCGTCCTTTCATTCAAATCGCATCCGCCCAATTTAAAAGGGCGAATTTTAATTTTTAAAGGCGAATGCGATTCGCCTGTTTTAAAAGGGGAATGCGATGCTAATCCTAAAGGGCGAATGATGCTAATCCTAAAGGGCGAATGATGCTAAACCTAAAGGGCGAATGCGATTCGCCCGTACGTAGCAGAAGCATTTAATAAATATATTGCGGCATATGCCGTTGAAATCCCCCGCCATGGTTGGTGTTTAGCCCGTCAGCATTATCCGGTGTGATTGCGAATCACCCGGGCGTCACCAACCATTTGCATGAAATTGCCCATTTTTATTATGTTTTATCTAATCCGAAACCATTACTCCTTAACCAGCTTCATCACGGTAAAGGCTGCATCGTTTGTTAAGCGCACAAAATACATACCCGGTGGAAAGGCCGATACATCTGTTGTGGTAAGAGCACCGGTTACGGTTTCTTTTTTCAGGGTCATTCCTTCCGGATTAATAATCTCCAGCTGTGTGAATACCTGCGTGCCGGTATTTTCAATAGACACCGTACCGGTAGCAGGGTTGGGGTAGAGTGTAATAAACGCAGGCGGTCCGCACAGTCGTACTCCAGGTGCCGTGCCGTATCTGACTCCGTTCCTTAAAAGGAACGGTAATGAAACGCGGCAGTATCATTTATAAATTGTGTATGTATTTATTCTGTATCATGATAACCATATTAATCAGTTTAATCCTGGTTCAGACAATAGACAATACGAGAGTATGCACTAAATATGTAGATTGTATTGTTTTGAAACGCATTAAAAACAATACTGTTATTGAAGAAACATATGTAGATATGGATACCTATATTAAAGCCATTGAAGCATTAAAAATAGCTGAACAAGAAATCATTGAACATAAAAAGGAAATAAGACGATTGAAAATATCTTCTATAATACAAGTGTCCTAGAAAATTTATCCTAAATCATAATTATCTAAACTTTTCAGAAAATCATCAATATTATTTTCTGCAATATCCATTTCCTTACTATCAGCTAATATTACTTTCTTAAAAGAATTAGTAAAGAATACTGTTATAAATCTGCTATTATTAAAAGCTATATTATTTTCTGGATGTTTTGTTCCTACAATTAACAATTGATATTGATAAGTATTAACCGTAATATCTTTCATTTGTATCCTATATCTATGACACATTTTTTCATACACTTCTTTAAAGTCATATTTCTCCATTTTTACAATAAATATACTTTCATTAATTCCATTACTACCAATTCCATATAAATATAGATTTCCAATATTACTTGCAGGTGCGGAATTAATAAAATTAAATTCTAAATTTTTATTATCAATTTTAATTCTGCCTGATGTGCCGAGTGGAATTATTTGATGTGGTATATATATCATAGTTTTATTTTTTTGTTGTGATTAATATAATCTATTCTAAATATTTAATAAATGTTATCAAATCCTTTTTGAGCTAAGGATATACCATTTTGTGAAGCAACAATGAATTCCTTCTTAATTAAATTGCTTATAGATTTATCAATTAAATCTATTTCTTTAGGATTCAAATCTTCTGTAAGACCATAATTTAGCCACCGATTATCTATTATGTGTCCAACTCTTGAATTTGTATCTAAAAACCGATTCATGATAGATTTGCCAATCTTTTCAATAGCGTCTTTCTCATTTATAGGATAAATCGTATCATATCCTTTCTCGGTAAGAACTATACAAAATGCACCTGTTCTTTGCTCTGTTAAAATAAGACCCTCATCATACATTTCTTTAAGAGTATCATTAAAGGAATCCTGTTCTTTAGGATTTAACTTTGGGAAAATTGCATGTGAAATAACACCTTGGTCAATCACATGATTTGGTTTTGATTTTTGTTTTTTAAAACGCTCAAGAATTTCTGATTTAGCTTTATTTGCCATAGTAGTTGTTGTTCAATGCAGTTGTTCCCCTGATAAGCCTATAAGACAAAATATTTCGTAAAAAAATTTCGTAAAGTATAATAAAAACTTAGGCCTTATTATATTAAGGCGTAGAGATGATATTATATGTATTATTAACCATAGATACATAATTTACAACCATAAATCTTGCCCTATACCAAAACAAACAAGTCAATAAAAAATAAATGAGAGAATAGTTTAAAATGCATTGTGTTAAATAGTATATACTCCAACCAAATGTGATTAAGGTTAAACCTTTGAATAATTCATTCATTAAATTCCAATATTCAGAACTACTATACTTTCCCTCATATTGTAGTTCGCATACTTTTTTTCTAAATGAAATATGATTATTTATTTGCGTGCTTTGAGAATTTAAAATTCCAACTTGTCTATAACCATTAACTACAAAATTCAAAAAAGATAAGGTTCTCTTGATTAATATACTCTTGTAGCTTTTTTTCTTAAAATCCCATATATACATACCAATTTTAGTAATTATTAAATCAACTCCATGAACTATATGTCCTAATAAATAAAGCCCAGGAATTAATAGAAAAAGTATTGTTGCGGGATTGTCTTTTATACCTCTTTGTGATATTTGAAAAAAATGAAATAAAGAAGCTTTAAACTCAAATAATAGAGTTAATAAGAGAAAAATTCCTATTAATAAATAAGCAAAGAAATCACGGATTGTATATTTATCTGTCATGAAAAAATAAAATTAATATTGAATACTTACTGAAACTTCTTCTTCACTTAAATTTTCTATTTGTATAAAATTGTAATTGGGTTGTGAATATTTCTCACTTTTTTTGTTTTGTGGATGGGAATATTTTTCACCAAAACCATTTGAAAAATCAACCTTTATAAATTCTTCTGTTTCTTTTGTTAGAACAAAATTCTTTTTTAATAAAACACGCATAATTGATATTTTATGCGGAGGTATTGTTATAACTTGAAAATCATTATAATCATTAATTATCTCATCCATAGTATTAATTATCACTTACGATTATTGAATTTTAATATTTCAAAAATAGCAACACCTGTATCCCTTAAAATATCAATTGAATTAATAAAAATACTACCAATAATTGTATTAAATGCGACATCATGATATTTAAAAGTTGTTTTAATAACAGAACTATCTTTTAATATTAAAAATACAATTGCCAATGCTATTAAAATGATTTGCTCATATAAGGATTTCTTAACTTCTTTTATTGCACCATCAAAATCAATAATATGTTTCTCGGCAATCTCTTGCATCTTAGATATAATAAGACTTATCGTTGCAGTATTAATTGCTAATAAAGTTATTAGAATAACAATAAGATTTCCATCTAAAAATTTAGCCCAAAAATCACTTTCTAATGCATTAGATAATATTGTCAGTATAAAACTGATTCCTAAATAAGTGAATATGTTTTTTATGTAATTCAACTTCCGATTATTTTATTGTAAGCAGTAATAACAGCATTTGGATTCCCCGTAAGTTCAATTGAATCAATTGATACTTGAGTGGATGATTTTTTAGTTTTAATCTTTCTTTTTATTCCTTTAACTTTTATTGAAATTTCGCCTCCACCTTCTGAGGCATAATCAACCATACCTTTTAAGTCTTCATTATTGCTATCTATATGCTCCAAAGAAGAATCTTCGGGAGCTTTCATTACTAACTTAGTTGTATGACTATTTGTTGTGTCTATAATGCTTTTAAATGATTCCCTTAATGAACCACTAATATTACTCATATTCGGCTTTATCAGTTCAAATTCTAAGCCTTCAACACGACCTTCATACTGATTAGCTATTTGCCAAAACTCAAAAGTTTTGAATATTGGCTTTATGTATATTTGTAAATTGTATGCTCTTAATAAATCTCTGTATTTTGATTCCAATATATGCAACACAACATCAGAACTACTAAACGCTTGTATATTTCTACTAATAGCTATTTTTTGAATTTCCGGATTGTTATTTATAATAACTAATACATCAGGATAATCTTCAACTTGCTTTTGAGTAAAATTACTGTCTTGAATTATTCTACCTTTTTTAGCAGCTAATCTAAAAACTATCAAATCATCTTCTGAATAAATGCTTTTATAAGGAAGAGTTTCATTTTGTTTGTTATAATAGCTATTATTAGCTTTCAACACTGTAGAAAAATATAAGTTCTTATTCGCCTTTAAATCATCTACGTTTGTAAATTCGCTAAAAAGCACCATTTGGTTAGTAGAAGATATAGGAACTATTTGAAATCTAAAAACGTCAAAAATAATATCTTTGGTCTTATCCATAAAAGTAGAGGTTTTTCAAAAATAGCAATTGTCTTATAGTTTTTAACTATTTTAAGACAAATTGTTTCAATTAACTAAAATAAATGCCTCTAAATATAATAATTTAAAGACACTTATTTTAAAATATAGTAAAAGCATAGATTTTTTTATTACTATGCTACTTTTCCATAATACCTATCCCTACACTTCCCGTAGTTATTTCTACCGTTAATTTTTAAGAAATACTGAAACTCTTTTTCCTTCTGCTTAAATATATCCAACGCCACTCTATTCTCCATCACAGCACTCTTAACAGATGATGCTTCTCTCTTTCCATTTTCAATAGACATAAACCAATTCAAATACCCCTGTAGATATTTCGTAGAAACACCCTTCAACTCGCAATCTAAAAACCTTTGAAGCTTACCACAGTAATAATTCAACGTTTGATTATGAACTGTCTTATCAGTCTTAGAAACGTGATCTTTTGCCTTAAATACTTTATTCACTACTCTCTTTCTTTTATAATATTTACCATATGATACATGCTTATCACTAAATACTACTAAGCCCTTCTTAACTCCTAAATAATTCTCTACATCCTGAGCACTTGACTTACCCATATGCGATGCAAACAATTCTAAATTCTTAGTTGTTCTTGAATAAGACATGATACCCCCTCTCATGTAGAATTATCTGGATTAAAATCGATCGAAATTAATGATGCTATACATGTAGCAACAGCGTTAATTCGTGAAAAAAATAATTCTTTAATTGCTACGAAGGATTCTCGAATAAGATTAATCGATTTTTTAAAAGAAAGAATATTATTCTGATATTTCTTTTTTCTAGATTCCAAGACGCATATTTTCCTACTTATTTGATTCTGTGAGAGAGCATAGATTAATTGAATTTCAATCTAGGCTTATCCATCAACTTGATAGTATTCTTCTGAAGTTCCATTATCTCTTATCCTTTCATCTAAAAGCTTTTTAAACTTACCAGTATCTAACTTCTCACCATACGCAAGCAAATCATACACACACATATATTTAAAAGACATTAGCAATCTGTTTAATTCGGAGAGTTTAATAGGCATACACCTCAAATATTAATCAAAACCTTCACTAAAGAATTCTTCTGCTGTCATCCCTAAAGCATTTATTACGTTCATCAAACTAGAAAAACGGATATCTTCTCCTGATTCATAACGTGAAAATTGTGATCGGGAAATATTGTGCTCATAGGCGAAAAAGTCGGCATTTGTATAACCCAACTTTTTACGTATTTGTCGGATTCTAGCTGCTAAAGCTTGAATATGTTTATCTGTTTTTTTGTTTACAACTTTTTTAGTCACCTTAGTTACCTTTTTGGCAGGATTGTTACCTAATTTTTTAGCTATTGCTTTTTTCTTTTCCATAAACAAAAGAAAAAAGTATCCTTTGTATAACTAACCATTAATTAATGGGAAACTATGTAAAGGATTTATAAATAATCATTATATTTGCTTATTATCCATTTTGATCAGCTATTTATGGAAACTACAATGAAATACAGCAAAGAAGAAATAATACTATTATTGCTCGCAGATATGAAGAGCAGAAGGCTTCTAATTGGGCTTGAAGCAACAGGTCTGGCAACAGATGATTTTAACTCAAATCTGGCAGATCTCATTTTTTCAAAAATTGACTTGCCAAAACAATATGAAGCACAGATGTATAACTGGTATGAAGATACAGTTTACACATTACTTGAAATAGATATGCATTATTTCAGAATACATCAGGAATTTTTAGCCCTTAAGTTTTATGATGCCATTCTTGAGAAAAAAAATCAATTAATTAATCAATTACCAGATACATTAGGTACACATTTTTATTCAATCTTATCTTGGCTGAAACTTAATAAATATAATAATTGATTGGTGCATTTCTTATCTTTTGTTAACCTCGAATAAATAATGAATACCTAATTTTGAATCAGCACTTAAGTTGACTGAGAAGAATCGAATCCGCTGAAAGCTACCCAGGCTTTCACGGATTTATTTATCAGTAAATTGGTTATATAAATTCGTTGGTATGAATACAGATAAAACAATTTTAGTAGACTTGATCGTAGAAGATCTTTGTTTACAGCAGTTATTGATCGGCATGGAAAATATTGGCCTTAAATCCCAATATGAGCCATCCATTCAGCATTCCATTGCAGCATTAATGGGAATAAACACAGATGAAATGTTTGATGAATGGTTTGACAAATATAATCCTATTTATGAAAAGGCCTTGCTTTTGAAATACCAGGATAAAAAATCGTTACGTTTATTGGCAGAAGCATTTATTATTTATCTGGATGGAGTAATCATACAAGAAGGATTATTGTTAAGCAATGAGTAATGAATATTCCAGCTTTGCTAAAAGTTCAGACTTTTGGCTCACACCTGTTTTTGAATAAATGTTACTTATATGTTTCGCTACAGTTCTGTCAGATATAAATAATTCTTCTGCAATTTCTTTGTACGTATACGCTTTTGCAAGCAGGTGTATAATTTCCCTTTCACGGGCTGTTAAATTAAAATCAGCGCAGTTTTCCTGAAAACGTTTTTCATCAAATACGATTTCAATTTCAGTGTTTTTAGAGTCATCTTTTGATAATAAAAGCATCTGGTATTCTAATCTTGATTCAGAAATCTTTTTTCTAATAGCAATAATAATTAAAAGAAGGAATCCTGCATTTGCTATTGTATTTTCTACCAATTGACTGCCGTCAAAATAAACAATAATAGGTAATGCAGTCCAGAATATAACAGTAATATATATGCCTGCCATTTCAATTTTAGAAAATGTCTGTATTAAATAGCTATATGCTTCCCGAATAGCTTTTGTAAAGCAAAAAATAAAACTCAGTGCATATATAAAAGGCACAATTACCACCAGTTTTCGGCTTAGGTTTATATCTCCGGTGAAATAATAAGGAACTACAAAACACATGAAAAATGGCATGAATAAAAAAACCACAGAGCCCCAATACGCATAAAACTTAAGAGATGCCAAATTAAAAGATTTATAGATGTAATAGGGTAGGTAAAATGATAATAACAGGCCTCCGGAATATGCAATGGTATTTTGTACCTCTATAGATAAGGGTATGTTTTTATCGGGCAGGAAACCGCTTACACTATTATAATATACAGCAAATAAAAGCAACAGAAGAAAACGTAATCGTTGTATGTCGGTTGGCCGTGAAAAATAATAAATGATCTGAAATAGAAAGAAAATAAATTCAACAACCAAAATAAAAAAAACGAAGATGTGAATTTCAGTTCCAGGCAAGAGCATGATGAATATTTATTTCTTTTTTAAGAATGAATAACGAATATCCTAGGCGTAATTCCTGAATAATTTCAAATCCGTTTTTTTTATACCAAGGTAAATTTGACAGCGTGGATGTTTCTAAATATACAGGCAATCCTATTTTAGTATATAATTCAGTTATTTCGTTAAGCAATGTACTTCCATAGCCTTTACCTTGCTCTTTTGGAGCAACTCCTAAAAACCATAAGTGTGCATAGGAATTTTCAGCATGAGCATTTTTGATTGCTTCTTCTCTTTTGAGAATTTTTGACACCTTCTTTATGCCGCTGCATAATAATAAAAAGCTAATGTCAAGTTCAATACTCTTTAATGTTACTTTTTTTTTATGTGGAAGTAAAACTAAGCCACACGCTTTTTTATCATCAGATAAGTAAACATTACCAAAAAGCATGCACATATCAAAGGCATATTCCATCAGCGCTTTGATTTGAGCAGAACGGTTTTTCCCTCCTCTGATAACATATTCTACACTCTTATTTGAATTAAAAGATTGAGTAAGAATTTCTATAGCAGCTTTTCTATCTGAGTAAGTAGCTTCGATCATTATTTAATAATAGCTTAATAATGTTTCAAAATTAAATAACGAAATCTCTTAACACAAGCAAAAAAGTATTGCTTTCCAAAATCTTAACATAGGTTATAAGTAATGTGTAATAAGTGTATATAATGCCAATAAATAGCATATACGTATATGCATATGTATGATAAATACGTAGAAAAATACATGAACAAATGTAAAGAATACGCTATAGTATGTATTTTATATATCGCAGTACCTTTCAATTTTTGTTCATCGCAACTCAGATTAATTTTTTACACAAATCACATTATAAATGAACTACATTAAGCATCTAAATAAAGTTTTTGAAAGTATTTATTACGACGAAAGATTAACGCCAAGCCATGTATCATTGTATATGGCATTATTTCGGCAATGGAACATACACCGGTTTAAAAATCCCTTATTGTATCAACGCTTGGAAATAATGAAAGGAGCGTGCATTGGTTCACTGACAACATATACAAAATGCCTCAAAGAACTGCATGAATGGAAATATATCAATTATAAGCCGAGCCGGAATTCGAACAATTCATCCATTAGCATGTACAGTTTCTGTACATCAGTATGTACAGGTGCAAGTACAGACACATGTACAGAAACTGTACATGAAAGTGTACATGTATTATATATAAACAATAATAAACAGAATAAACATAGGGGAAACGAAAATACATCCCCAACCCATAATGAGGTTAAAGAATTTTTTAATGAAAAAGAATGGCCGGAACAGGAAGCAGATACATTTTTTTTTCATTACCAGGCAACGGGTTGGTGTACCGCTAATCAAACAAAAATTCAGGATTGGAAAGCCGCTGCTCAAAAATGGATGTTAAAAAAAGTAAAATTTGACACCAGTGAAAGTGTAAATAAATCAACACATAAAAATATAAATGAAAAATTACACACCAATACAGACAGAAACTACTCAGAACCACTCTAAGTCAGCAGGTATGAATAATCAAACAGAAAAGGTACTTGATTTTGATGAATGCATTACATTTTTAAATAAAAAAGGTAAAGAACTTTTCGGATTAAAATTTTTTATTGATCCCGCAGATTATGAAGTGGTTTATAAAATATTGATCTACATTATAAAAGACGAAAGGAATGCGCAACGCCATAAGATTAGTTTGGATAAAGGCATCATGCTTTCTGGGCCTGTAGGATGTGGTAAAACAACACTCATGAATCTTATGAATCATATAATTCCTGTAGCAAACAGATACATTGTTCGTTCATGTAGATTAGTGAGTTATGATTTTATATCACAAGGGTATGATGCTATTCACAAATACAGCTATCAGTCATTTAAGAATAATAAAAAAGTAGTTACACCACAGGCTTGGTGTTTTGATGACTTAGGCACTGAAAGCAGTCTTAAATACTATGGTAATGAATGCAACGTAATGGCTGAAATTCTGCTCTCACGGTATGATTTGTTTATAGAAAAAGACATGGTTACTCATATTACTACAAATCTAGTAGCAGAAGAAATCGAATCGTTTTACGGAGTCCGCGTAAGAAGCCGCATGCGTGAAATGTTTAATCTCATTTCGTTTGATAGAAATTCAAAAGATAAACGTGTATAATTTAATTAGTATTAATTATTGTAATTTAGAATATAAAGAAGTTGACAATCGGATATTTATAGCTAGTATTTTTCCAATTATAAAGAAAATTTATATTTTTATAATTTTTTAAAATAATATTTGTCATATTGTAATGCGTAATTATAGTTAAAATTTTTTAATAATATTTGTGCGAATAAAATAATATCCCTAAAAGCATGGAAAAATCAGAAATAATTAAAAGTTTAATAACTGTTTCAGCACCTTTGATTTCTAGTATAACTGATTCATTTTTAAAGCCTAAAATTAAAGAACTATCGGATATATTCTCAATTAAGACAAAAAATTTCGAGCATTTAATTGAAAATAAATTTAATAAATACCTAATAAATTCATATGAAAAGTATTCAATAATAAATACGATTGTATTTCATAATCAACAGAAGTTATTAAAGGAATTATACATTCCATTAACAGTTGTAAATTCAGATAAGCAATCATTTGTAATTGATAATTACAATGAAAAATTATTGTCAAATTTTCAAAGAGTATTAATTACTGACACAGCTGGCATGGGTAAATCCACAATAATGAAAAGAATTTTCCTTTCAATTATTGATGAAAATAAAGGCATTCCTATATTAATTGAATTAAGGAGGTTGTCAAAATCTAAGGACATAATAGATGAAATTATTGAACAGTTGTCAACCATTAACGAAGTAGTTGATAAAAGTTTTGTTCTTCATTTAATTCAGAAAGGAGATTTTATCTTTTTATTAGATGGATTTGACGAAATTCCTTTAGATAGTAGAAAAACTGTGACAAAGCAAATTCAAACATTTATTAATAAAGCAGGCAATAATTTTTTTATCTTAACATCACGTCCTGAAACAGCGCTTTCATCATTCGGTGATTTTAAAGAATTTAAAATTAATTCTCTTACAAAATTGCAAGCATTTGAATTATTAACAAAATATGACCACAATGGTACCTTGTCTAAACAATTAATCAAAAAATTAAAAGAACATCAATACGAAAATATTGAAGAGTTTCTGCACAATCCTTTACTAGTTTCTTTATTATTTGCTGCATATGAACATAAACAAACTATACCTCTTAAAAAACACATATTTTATAGGCAAGTTTATGACGCTTTATTTGAATCCCATGATTTAACAAAAGGTGATTCTTTTATAAGGGGGAAGTTTTCGTTACTAGATATTGATGAGTTTCACAGAGTATTAAGACATATAGGTTATAATTGTATAATTAAAGGTAAAATTGAATTTACAAAAGATGAAATTTTAAACTTAATAACAGAAGCCAAGGGGTTTACAAGTGGATTAATATTTAAAGAATCAGATTTTCTAAAAGATTTGATTAATACGGTACCACTTTTTACTATTGATGGTATTTATTACAGATGGTCTCATAAATCATTACAAGAATACTTTGCAGCACAATTTATTTTTTTGGATTCAAAAGAAGCTCAAAAAGACATTTTAATTAAAATTTACAAACATTCAGATTCTGATAGATTTCTTAATCTATTGGATTTGTATTATAGTATCGATTACAAATCTTTTAGTGAGGTTATAATATATAATTTATTAAACGATTTCTTTGTTTATTTGCAGGAATCGTATAAGTATATTAACAGTGAACATAAAAAAGAGAGGCAACTTATTACTTTTGCATATGATTATGTGTTTATTAAATTTTCGTTAGATAAACACAAAGATCTAAAAAATTTATGGGCTAATGCCTCTGATGGAATTTCCAATAAAGATTGGGAACTATTAATTAATCCTGTTTCGAATGAAGAAAAAATAAATTTCATCAAAGTTCCAGTAAGTAAAAAATTTACAGCTAAAATTTTAGGTTTTTTGTTAATGAAAAAAGAAAAATTTGTTAAAGTATATAAAGTAGTTAATGAAAGGAATATAATTATTGATATTGAGGATTCAATTCCTTATTTTTTAACAGATAATAAAAAGTTAATATTAAATTCAACAGATATATTTAAAAAAACTAATTCTTTAATTATTATATTTAATCATCAAGGTATACTTACTATTGATGAAGAACAAGGGCAAAAAGCTTTAAAAAAAATTAGGGAATCAATGACAAAAAACACAAAAGATAGATTACTTAATTTTTGATTTATTATGAACGTATATTTCTATCACAAAATAGAAATATACTAGAAAAGGCCTCAGCAAAAGAAGCCTTTTCTAATTAACTATTTTTTCTTTTTGATAATTCTTACTAATCCTTTAAGGTTTAACGATACAATAAAACTTACCGTTGCGCCAATTGCTGCCAATAAACAGGTTTTGACCAAATCATCTGAATGTATATTGGAAAGGACGCTCAAAAGCGTCCCTCCAACAGTGCAGAAGATTGTTCCGTTATTGTTCTGTATTTGGCTCATCTTGCTTTGTAGATTCAACCGCTGTTTGACTAACAGCCGTTAATACAGCACCTGCAACTATGACATAGCTAGCTATAGAAACAACAGCGATAGGAACAGCAATAGGAGATGCAATAATTGTAGTTCCTGCAGCAGCTAAACTTAAACCAATGGTTCGTAACACTTTGAAGAATTTTGGCGTTGGAGATTTTACTCGTTGTACTACATTCATAATAAAGTAGAATTTGAAGGTTTAATTGTTAGATAAATGGAGTTGCCTTTTTTAAACTCGGGGCCAACTAGATCCAATAGCTTTTTTAAAGCATGTTTAGAATCTAACCCAATTCCGGTTCGGATTATTTCAGTAACAGGCGCAATACATCCGCGTAATTCTTTTAGTGCATCATTTGCTGGATGTATAGTTATAAACCTTCTGTTCGTAACATTTTCTATCCCTAAATGCCAGTCAAATTTTTTACTAAAACATCTGTGCAGTTTATATCTGCCCTCTGGTATACATGAAATACTAGTTGAATTATTTAGCCAAGGCAACTCAATAGTTTGGCAAATAAGTTTTTCTTCATAAAACAGGTTGCCATCAGTTGGTAATCCTGTTTTATAGTTTCTTTCCAATAGTAGGTCCATTATTCAACATGAACAATCTCAAGGCAATTATAAGCCCCATTTTTCAGAGAGTATTGTACATTGTTGATTTCCTGATAAAATTCCAGTGCAAGTAAATGCATAACGGTAGTGTCAGTCGTAATTATAGGCGCTTTAGTAGGCGATAATTGTAAAATCCCTCTGTCTGCAGTTAATTCTAGATTTACAGGTAAAGAGTATTGTACATCGGCTTTACCGGTAGCGAAATCAATGCTTAAAAACGCGCTTTTTAATGTTACATGGGTAGCGCCTTGGGGACCTTCAATTTCATTAAGAGGAGATAGGTCATCAATTGTAATTTCACCCGTTGCTGGATCTAGCACTAAAGGCTTAAATAGAATAGTTCCCAATAATGCATCAATATTGAAATTGAATTTTCTTAGAAACGCTTTTCCCTTATCTGTTTTAATCCCCGTTGCGACATTCCGGCTGCCGCGTGCGCTTGTTTTATCTTCTTTAAGAATAAAGCTCATAACCTGAGTAAGTCTGGCTGTAACTTTGCTATCAGAAGCATTCTTCATAAAACTGCGGATTGCATCACGTAGCATTTTTCCGGATGTTCCTGCCATACCAAACTCCTGTGCGTTTTCACGTGTCCGTTGAAATTTGGGATCACTTTCAAATTTACTTTTGGTAGAGGGTAATTGTTCTTTAACGATAAGCCCGTCTTTGGTTCTGAGGAATGTCATCCCGCCGATTGTTCCATCAATTTTTAATAAGCCTTTTTGTCTAGCCATGATAATTTTTTATGTGTGGATGTTGATTAATTAGATACTGCATTACAGGCATAATGAAGTAGCAATAGTTATCCGTGATTGCATAGATGCTTAGTTGCAGCCCATGCAATATTTTTGTTTGTTCGGGTAGTTATAATTTCTGAATAACCACGGCGGACAAACCGAGTCTTTTCCGCAATGCCAGAGGCCTGCTTTATCTAGTATGGCATCCTGCATACATTGTTTTAACATTGCCTCATGAGAATAAGTAGAATAGTGCCAGGCATAACCCTTTCTGATAAGTAGGCTGTCCAGTCTCTTGCCATCAACATATGCATTAACAAGCACGCGTCCATACAAGTCTCTTGTGTGTGCGGTAATCAGGATTTTTTTGCCTGCTACTATTTTACTTAGCGCTTGGTACGATTCGTATCCGTAGGTTTGTGAAAGTTCCGGTGCATCAATAGAAGCAAGGCGGCACGTGTAGGATCGGTGTTTCCATACCGCTACAAATGTATCACCATCTTTTATGCGGGTAATTCGCGCAGGTTGTTGAGAATAGGCAGTACTCATTAAGAGTAGCGTGGACAGAATGAAAATAATCTGTTTCATTTTTTTTAGGTTGGTTATTGAATTAATAAATAATGACATGTACACTTTCATGTACAGATTCCCCCATAAGTCAATAAAGACAAGGTTTGTGGAGAATAGATTGGATAACATAAATGTTTTTTTCATTGCCTGTAATAATTTGTTATGCAATTTTACAGCGTTAAAAAATCAGAAGGAATGCAACTATGTCATACTGGTATTAAGAGGTAGTATATTGCATCAAAAGATCACAAATGGTATAAATTGTAACAAAGCGTAATAAATAGTACTGCTATGAAAAAAATGCACCGCGCAATAATCTATGCAAAGGATATTCAGCTAATTACAGGAAAAGGGCTGAGGTCTGCTCGCTACATGATGCAGAAAATTAAAATTTCATTAAACAAATCACCGGAAAGTCTGATCACCATTGATGAATTCTGTGTTTACGCAGGCATTGATAAGGAAGATATCATGCATCTCATAATTGATTAAAGTACAATTCATGTATCAAGTAAGTACGACTTAAGTATGAAGGGAGTACGCAGACAGTACGAAGGGAGTACGGCGACAGTATGAGAGGAGTATGGGGACAGTACGGAGACAGTATGAAGGGAGCATCAATACTACACGGATAGTAAAAGGAAAGACTAAAGAAAAACCATAGTGCAAGAACTAAATATGTATGTCAGGAGCATAAAATAAGTTCACTAAGATAGGCCAGTTGAAAGTCAAAATAGAAATGTGGTCATCACTGAACCTGAAAATTATCTCGCTTATTAATTACTTCGTGGCCATTTGGATAGTATTATGTAAGACCTGTAATAAATATTAATATGGGATTTTTTTATACGTATATTAACATTCGACATTTATCTTGGTTGTTTTATTGAAGTGTCGAGTTTGCTACACGTATTTGGTCGCTATGTATTAGCGTTTATATTTAGTAATGATTGCTCTTGTTTTAAAGGGCGTATTCAATACGCCCTTACGGTAATGGGCGTAGTTGTTTGACAGGTATCGCAAGTACCAACCTGCGTTCACGTATGGGCGAATCGCATGCGCCTGATTTTATGCAGCAATCACATCCGCGTTCCACAACTAATAAAACCCAACCGTAATTTTTATACTGCTGTTGCGGCCCTGGTCGTCGCTGCACGCTATCTTGGTTACACCTTCCTGCGGTAAAAAAAATACTTCGTCTTTCGGGCCCGCTTCCTGGTAAAACCTGCCGTTGATATACCAATATACTTTACGTACATCATTGGGTACAATGCTTTTTAATTGCAGTTCAGTAGGTACCGCCCGTTCAATCAGGTATTCTTTATTGGCTACAGGCATTACAATCTTCGGGTGCTGCTCTTCCATCACCCGTATGCACATGGGGTTGTGTACCGGCGGCTTTTCATACGGTATGTGCTGGCTGTCATAAAAATCTGCCAGTGCCACACTCAGGTTGGGGTACAGCTTAACGGTATAGCCGCCATCCGGTATGCACGAGGTGCAGTAGCTGTACTGCCCGTTTGCCGCAACCGTATATTCTTTCAGGTGCATGCACACCGCATTGGTTGATACCTTCGGTATATACTGGTCTATCATGCTCTCCGTGCAGTGCGGGCCCATCGGCAGCCCGCTGTAGGTGCATACCGTACGCAGCCCCAGTTCCTTCGGTTTAAAGAACCAGTGCTGCTGCGAATTATAATCCAGCGTGTTGAACAGCTCAAACAGCAGGGGCGTGGCAATGTCTGCCCCGGTAAGTTCATGTACACCGGTGGCATCAAAATTGCCCACCCATACACCAATGGTATATTTCTGGTTGTAGCCGATACACCAGGCATCCTTGCGGCCAAACGAAGTGCCGGTTTTCCAGGCAATGTGCGGTATGTGAAAACTGCTCTGCATGTTGTTGGGCAGGTCGGGGCGGGTAATCTGCGTTAAGATCTCCGAGATCATATACGCCGAAGATTCGGAGAGCACGCGGCTGGCCAGGCTGTCAGCGTCCTGCTGCAGGGTTGCGTAGTGATAGCGTATGCCGTGCTGCGCAAAAACCGTATACAGGTGTGTGAGCTCTTCCAGCGTTACGCCGCAGCCCCCCAGCGATACCGAGAGGCCCAGGTGTGCCTGGTCGCGTTTGATCTGCTTAAAGCCGTTCTTGGCCAGCACCTGCGTAAAGGCATTGGGCGTGATCTGTTCAATGGTTTTCACCGCCGGTATGTTCAGCGAATAGGCCAGTGCTTTTTCAACCGATACCAGCCCGTTAAAGTGTTCATCAAAGTTGGTGGGTACATAGCCGTCAAAATTGGTGGGAATATCTTCAATCACCCTTTTGGGCGTAAGCAGTCCTTTGTCAAAAGCCATGCCGTAGATAAAGGGTTTCAGTGTGCTGCCCGGCGAGCGGATGGCGTTTACGCCGTCTACCTGTCCGTCGTGTTCGCTGTCGTAAAAATCATTGGCGCCGATATAGGCTTCCATGCGGCGGGTTTCATTGTTGTAGATAACCAGCGCGCTGTTGTGTATGCCCAGCTGGCGTATGCGTGCCATGTAGTTGGTCAGGATCAGCTGTGCGCGTTCCTGCGTGGTTACTTTAAGGGTGGTGCCGATCTCCGTTGCCTTCGGGTATTTTTTATGCAGGCGTATGCTCAGGTGCGGCGCCCGTTTGGGCAGCGGCTTGCGGCTGGCGTATACATCTTCTTTCAGCGCGTCCTGTATGCGCTGGGGTTCAAAGATACCTGCTTCGCCAAACCGTTTCAGCCATTTGTTGCGTTCCGTTTTCAGCAGCGCGCGGCTGCGCTGCGGGTTAAGCGATACGGGGCGGTTGGGTATAATGGTGAGCGAAACAATTTGCGCCAGGCTCAGCTGCTCCGGCGATTTCTGGAAGTACAGCAGCGAGGCCGCTTTTACCCCTTCAATGTTAGAGCCGTAGGGCACAAAATTAATATACAGCTCCAGGATCTCTTCTTTGCTGTATACCCATTCGTATTGCAGGGCCCGGAAGGCTTCAATGATTTTGTTCAGATAGGTACGTTCCCGTGGTTCCAGCAGGCGCACCACCTGCATGGTAATGGTAGAGGCGCCGGAGGTTTTCTTCAGATGAAGGGTATTGTTGAAAGCCGCCCGCATCAGCGCCAGTACATTGATACCCGGGTGGTAATAAAAATAGTTGTCTTCTTTATGAATGAAGGCCGTCTTCAGGTCGGGGTGCAGCTCACGCGTGCTGATCTTAAAGCGCCATTTATCGTCGCGGCTTAAGAAGGCATGAATCACCTCATTTTTGTCGCCTGTAACCACCGTTGAATAGGAGGGCACCGGCGGCAGCGGAAATAAGGCGTTGAGGATAAAAAACAACAGCACCAGGCCTGCTGTGATTGCTGCAAACCTGGTGACGTGTTTTTTGTATGCGGTAAAAAAGGTACGGATCGGGTGCATGCAATTATTTTTCCGTCACGGTTATGGTTCCCAAACCATTGTAGGAATGGTATTCACCGTTGTACATGGCATCGGCGCTGCATGGCCCCAGTTTGAATGTACCCACACTTACCGCGCGCACCATATAGTAATAGTACTGCGTTGTGTTGGTTGCGGTAACAAACATATTGATGCGGTCGTCGCGGATATCAAAGTGTTCGGGGGTAGCGGCGTTTTTGATCCAGCCTGCATCCGAATAGTCATTCAGCCTTGGGTTCTCAATTTCAAAACCGGCCGGCAGCATATCGGTCAGTACCACATTCTGCACGTGTGAGCCATCGGTAGAGCTCACCGCGATGCGTACCACCACCAGGTCATTCTGTTTAAAACGGTTGCCCGTAATTGCGTTGCCGTTGCGGTCGTAGAACTGTCTGCGTACACTCAGGTAGCTGTCTTCTTCTTTCACCTTGCCGGTTTCGCTGATCCCTTCCGCTTCCCATGAATAGTAAATGGTGCCGGTACCTTTGGCGTTGATGGTAACGGTTTTGTTCGATTGGTTTTTAGTCGTAAGGAAGGTGCTGCCGGTAAATGTACCCAGCACGCCATCCGTGCTTCTGATATCGGCAGTGGCCGTACCTGCCGCATTCTTACGGGCAATCTTGCCCAGCGCAATCAGCGCAAAGGCATTTTCCTGCGTGTTCAGATAGCGGCGGTGCTTTAATTCATCGCTCAGGTGTTTGGTCATGATGCCGATCTGCGGGTTGTTCGGATCGTTTTCAACCAAGGCATCCAGCGCAATGGCCATATCGCGCACATAGCTGTAATAGCTGCCGCCAAAGCTGTTGATCGATTTTTCATTGTCAAACGATTTCGGGCTCAACGTACGGTACGATCCCTGGTCGCCGGTGCGCAGGTAGGTAGAAGCCAGTAAATAACGGCTGTCTACGGCCAGCAGATCCGGGTTGCTCTTATAGAAGTTCATCACCGAAACATCCTGCTGGTTGTTCAGGCTCAGTACATACAGCGAGTAGAAGATCTCTTTCGCCGCGATTACCCGGTTTGCTTTTTTGCCGGCACCGTCATAATAGTAATAGGTATACTGTCCTTTCTCTTTTACTTTTTCTTTCAGGTAGCTGGTGGCTTTATCAATCACCTGGCTCGATACGTCGTAGCCCGCTTTCTTCGCTTCAATCAGGAAGTGCGTGGCATACGCCGTTCCCCACCAGTCGCCTTCGTAGTGGCCCGGCCAGTAGCTGAAGCTTCCGTTATACGTCTGGAAGGTATAGATGCGGTTTACACCCGCCTGTACCATTTCTTCCGGCGAAGCACCGGTATAGTTTACCTGTTTCAGTTCTTTCATCAGATCGCGCAGGTACAGCTGCGGGAAGGCGCGTGAGGTGGTCTGCTCAATACAGCCATACGGATACCCGATCAGGTAACTTAAGTTGTCGGTAAAGCCTGTAATCGGTGAACGGTTCACCAGGATACGCGTTGTTGTACTTGATGGAATGAAATCGTTTGTAAGCGTAACGTTTGCCGTGCTGCCGCCGGCTACAAAGCCGGAGCCGCTTACTTTGATCAGCGAGCTGGCCGGACGCACCGTGATGTCGGTCTCTTCGGTAAAGGTTTCGCTGATCGCTTTAATCGTTGTGGTGATTTTAGCCAGGCCGGTTTTTTTATCCGCAACCACGGTAAAGTATACCTGTTTTTCCGAATTCGCCGCGATCTGTACATTCTGGTTTGCCGCACCGGAAACACGTACAGCACCTGTGGTGCCAATGTTTACGCTGGCGCTCATCGGTTTGGCGGTTGTATTGCTCATGGTTACCGGCATGGTTAAAGAGTCGCCCGGGCTCAGGAAGCGCGGCAGGGAGGTAGATATAACAATCGGGTCCGCCACTTTCATGCTTTTCTGCGCACTGCCGAAACGGTTGTCTTTATATACAACAGCCATGATGCGCAGGTCGCCGGAGAATTGCGGAATATCAATCTCGTAACATACTTCTCCGCTGGAATTGGTTTTTAAGATGCCGCTCCAGAAGGTAACCAGCTTCACGCGTTTGTTGGAGAGCGGGTTGGCACGTTTGCTGAGGTTGTACCCATCCCCGCCGATACGGCTGCTGCTGGTGCTGAGCTCAGATAATAAACGCGCGTACACATCATACGAGTTTACTTCAAGCGCACGTTTGCGGTAGAAGAACCCATACGGGTCAGGCGTCTGGGTGTTTTTTAACTGAAGGATTCCTTCATCAATTACCGCGATGGTAACCTGTATGTCAGACTCTGCTTTTGTTTTGATGCAGATCTTCTGTCTGGTTCTGGAACGGCTCTTCTCAAGGGCAATAATCTCAACCGGCAGTTTGTTTTCCGCTTTGTTTACAGAAAGGTTCTGGAAACCATGTGCCACCGTAAGCGGCACACGCTGGTCGCTGTTTGGTTTAATCAGTGTGGCGGAAATATATACGTTGGGCAGGTACGCGTCTTTTAACGCAAGGGTCATGCTGGCAGAACGGTTGTTTGTTTCCAGCACCTTGTATTCATACACCTGGTTGCGTTCAACGGTAACAATCAGCTTGCCTTCAAACGGTGTCTTGAATAACAGTTTGGCTTCATCTCCGGTGTTGTATGCTGTTTTGTCGGTTTCAATGGTTACTTTACCTTCCGTGTTTACTTCAAACGAGGTGGAAGAAGTGGTGCCCCAGCCATACGCATAGAAATAGTTGCTTACATACGATTGTGCATCCGGTGCATACACACGGATCTCATATTCGCCGGAAAGCGTAGGCGTGAAGATGAATGGCTGTCCCGGCCGGCTGATCGAGATGGTTTTATTTTCCATCACACGCACCTTGCGCTGCGATACATACCGGTAGTCGTCTCCATACGTGCGCTGCATCACCGTCTGCCAGTCGTACTTGATCACTTCCACACGGGCAGAAGCCGCAACGGCTTCCCCGGCGCGGTTCACCGCAATCAGCGGAATGGAGAATGCCTGGTTGGTGTTTACATAATTATCGGTATACTGAATACCGAAGAACGTTTCCTGTGTATACACATCAAAGCGGTTTACCTGGTGTACCGGCCTGCCGGATTCGTCAAACACCGTAGTAAAGATCTTGCCCTGCAGTACGCCGCAGTTTTTATAGGCCGCAGAGAAGGTGAAATCCTGTTTGCCTTTGCCTTCTGCATCGGTGGTGCCTTCTCGTACTTCATTCTGGAATTCGTTATAGGAAGAAGCGTTGATACCGAAATCATAATTCGGGTATTTGGCTGCGCTGAAATATTTGCGGCTCAGCGATAATTCCGCTTCGTAGTTTCTGTTGGATGCCGGCGGGCCGAATAAGTTCATCGCCTGTATGTTCACCGTGAGCGGTTCGGAAAGACTCAGCGCCTCTTTGTTTACCGTAGAAGTAACTTTAATGCGGTCTGGCATGAACTCTTCCACACTGATATTAACCGCGTTCAGCAATACATTGGTAGAGGTGTACAACTCAATGGAATAGGTGCCGGTTACCGTTGATTCAGGCAGTTTGAACGAAGTAGCGAATGCGCCCTGTTCGTTTAAGGTACCGCGGATATTCTGGAAGTCTTTTCCGTTCGGCAGCAATACCTTCACTTTTACAGGTACATTTTTTAATACCTGCCACTGTACATCACGCACCACGTTGTTGATGTATACCGTTTCACCCGGGCGGTAGATCTCTCTGTCGCCGTAGATAAAGGCATCGTAACCGGTTTCATTTTCTTTTGAACCACCCGTTTCGTATTCGGTATTTTCTACATAACTCTGATTGAAATGCAGGAAGTTGAAATCACTGCCGTTTGTTGCGGTGATCATGCGTACATTAAAATTCCGGATCTTGTTCTTCAGGTCGGTAATGTGGATCACACCGCTGCCGTCTGTTTTGGTTGTGTACACCGTCTGGTTGTTGTGGCTGATGAGGTTGATTTCCACACCGCTGATGGCTTCGTTTGTAAGAATGGAATTGGTCATGATGAGCATGTCATCTTTCCCCTGTTTGGCAATCAGCCCGATATCAGAAATGGAAACGAACTTGGAGTCGCGCAGCCACTGGTCTTCGGTAGAGGTTACTTTTACAATGTAAATACCTTTAAACTGATTAATGTCATTGAAGTTCAGATTCAGTAACGGTGTTCCGTTTACTTTCTTTAAATTCTTTGTTTCAATTTCTTTGGTGTATACAACATCACCAATGTCTTCCAGTCCGTAGTACGAGGTGCCGTAATCGCTGTAATAATATTCCTCGTCGTCATAGTACTCGTAATTGCCGATGCTGTTGTTGCGGAAGAACGATAACACGTTGTTTGCATACACCTTGTACACGGTTACTTTTACCTTAGGTACGTTGATGATGCGCACGGCTATGTTTTTGTTTCCTTTGCTGCTGAGGTAAACGCCTTTCTGAGATACAAAGCTGATGGCAGGTTTCGGTGTGCCGAATAAAATGGTTTCGGTGAAATCACTTTTTAACGTTCCGCCGAAAATGCCGGTCAGTTCTTTTTTGATCGTCAGTTCATAGCCTTCTCCGGAATTGAAATTTCCTTTGATGTAGAAACCGCTGGTCTGTTTTTCAATGGTGACCGGAAGATCCGGCTCCAGTACAATCAACGACTGGATCTGATCGGTTGTGATCTCCTGGTTGGTAACTACATTGATGTAGCCGTCTTTGTCTGTATATTCAGCGGTTACACCCGTGATCTGGAAATCAGATTTGGAGGTGATAAACGTTTCTACGCTGATCTCTTTATCCGTGCTGTACGGGCTTTCAACACATTTCAGTCCGGCCTTGATCTGGATGGCTGCTTTTTTATTGTCATACGAAACAGCCGCTTCCGAAATCCCCACGTCAATGGTGTTGCTTACGGCTGTTGTGTAGATGTCAACCGCAACAGGCTTGCCATCGATGCTAATGCTTAAGAGTTCTTTTAACTGGGAAGGGTTTATTTTATAATTGAACGTTAACGCCATGCGTACTTCGTTCACCGATTTGTTGCTTTCTTTTTTTGCCCAGAAATTTCCTACCTGTATAAGGTTCAGGTAAGGTGTGTGGAACGCAAAAGAAGTTTCATCACCGAGCTTCATTTTTTTATCGCCCGATTCAGTTTCCAGTGCCGGCGAGAGTACGGCTTTATAATCTGTACTGGCCGCGAAGCCGGTAGTAGGCGAGAAGGTTAATTCGTTTGGTGCCGTCCATTTGAACATCCCTTTTACTTCAGGTGTAAAAACAACAAGCGGGTTTGCTGTCCACGTATCCAGCGCGCTGTCTCCTGCAATCTCTTCGGTAAAAACGATCACAATGTTTTGCTGCAGATCTACTTCATCCTGCGTGTTTGTTTCTTTGATTTCAATGACATTCTTTTTGCTGCAGGCCGCCAGGCACAGCATGAACAGGCAACAGGCTGTTAGGGTTTTAATAGAGGATAACATAAGGTTCGGTCGTGTTAAAAAGTGAACGACGGAAGCTACGAATATTTATATCAAAAAAGAATCAGAATGCAGGTACGTGGACTACTTTTTTTGTGTCGAAGAATTCCTCTTCAAAAAACATGTTCAGGTCGTACTCATAGGCCGGGCGGTTCAGTTCCTGGATCTCTTCATCCAGGTCACCACCTTTTAAATATAAGATACCGTTATTCAAATCGTTGAATTGTTCGTCGCTGAATTTCTTTGCTACCCAACCCCAGAAAGGTTTGAAACGCGTAACGGCTCTGCTCACAACAAAGTGGTATCTGTCGGTAACATCTTCGGCACGGCCATGCGTAGTGCGGATGTTTTTAATGCCCGCTCCGGCGCTTACTTCTTCTACTACTTTAATCTTTTTGCCAATGGAATCGATCAGGTGAAAATCCGATTCAGGGAACAGGATGGAAAGAGGGATACCCGGAAAACCACCGCCCGTGCCCACATCCAGAATCCTGGTGCCGGGCTTGAAGGCCATCACCTTAGCGATTCCCAACGAATGTAAGACGTGGCGCTCATACAGCTGGTCTATATCTTTTCTTGAAACGACATTGATTTTTTCGTTCCATTCGGTATACAGGCTGTGTAAGGCACCAAACTGTTTTACCTGTTCGGGGCTCAGATGCTTGAAATATTTTTCGATGATTTGCAAAACGGGGTGGGGTAGATACTTGAACGCTCCAAGGGGCTAAAACCCTAGGAGCGTTAATAATTTAAATGGAATCCTTACGGTTCTTTACTAAGTCTAACAGGAGTTCGCGTGCACGGTGCAGCTGTGCTTTAACAGTACCAAGGGGAGCTTCGATCGCTACGGCGATCTCTTCGTAGGAGTACTCTTCAAAATATCTCAAACGCACTAAGGTTTGATATTTAGGAGGAAGCTTGCTTACAATGGCCTGAATGATTTCGATCTTCTGACTTTTAATGGTTTCTTCAAACGGTGTCAAGTTACTGTCCTTAATATCCATTTCGGTGTGTTCGCCATTATCATCCTTGTAGGTAGAAGAAATACTGGTTGTTACCAGTTTCTTACGACGGATGAAATCAATACAGTTGTTCGTTGCAATACGGAACAGCCAGGTACTGAAGGTAAAGTCAGGATTGAATTTATGTAAATTCTTAAATGCTTTCGCAAATGCTTCAATCGTTAAGTCTTCCGCATCATCCACATTCCGGATCATTTTCAGGATCATGTGGTAGACAGGTTTCTTGTAGCGCGACATCAATTCGGCAAACGCTTTCTCATCACCCGATGTCTTAGCTCTTTCTACTAATAAAAAGTCCTTCTTGGCTTTTTCTGAAAACTCTCTTCCTTCGGGAAGGTCATTCGTTACTTCCATTTCTTAATAGGTACTGCTGTGTTATATAAACCAGCGAATAGTAGATAAATCAAATAGACTATTTCAGCAATGGGAAGAAAGAAGATTGAAACAGGTACATTCCACTTCCGACCCATACACACAAAAATACTTATAAATATACATGTTCTCAAAATATAAAAGAGCATTATCTCAGCAAAATTGAAGGATATGCCCGAATAAATGATTCCGGCGTAGAAGATTGTACTGCAAACGGGGTATATACATAAGTTAATCAATACCCCAATTGGGTATTTTTTCCCCGCATGCAGATGGCGGTGTTTCTGTCGCCACCAAACGCTGAATCCTTCTGCTGGCCTGCTAAGCGTGAAACTTTCGGTATTAATACAAACTGTTGTATTCCTTCCCGTCGCCAGCCGCTGTATCAACAGATCATCATCTCCGCCAAGATGGCCCCCATATTTTCCAAAGCCGCCAGTGTTGATAAATAGTTGCTTTGAATACAACAAATTTCTCCCGACAGCCATGTATGGTTTGCCTAAAATGGCCCAGCCTGTATATTGAAATGCGGTAAATAAGGTCTCAAACTGAATGAACGTATTCAAAAAGCCTGGTCTTTTTTCATACATGGAAATACCCAGACAGATGGCTTTGTCTTCTTTGGCGGCCATCATTCCGCTGATCCAGCCATCGCTGGCAGCCCGGCAATCAGCGTCGGTTAGCAAAATCCAGTCATACCGGGCAGCTTTTATGCCGGTCTGCAGGGCAGCCTTTTTAGGGTGAACACCTTGGGTTTTCCCGTTTACTTCAATGATTCGTAAGTTTTTATTAGATAATGATTTAAGATAAGAAACAGTGCCGTCAGTACAGCGGTCGCACACTACAATGATTTCAAAAAGCGGATAGGATTGGTTTAAGACAGAAGGAAGAAACTGACTCAGGTTCTCACGTTCATTGTGTGCAGCAATCAGAACGGTTACACCTTCGCTGGAAATGGTTTCCGGTAAGGTTTTTCTGAACGGAATGGAACATAGAAGCAGCAACAGATAAGCAACCGACACTATTCCGGTGATAAACAAAAGGATTTGAATAAAGATCGGTTGGTTCAAAGGATTTTTTTTCAATAATAAGGAAAAATAATGGAAAGGCGTAGGGGCGTATTGCATACGCCCCTGTCCGGTATTATATATGTCCACCAGTCCCACGATTGATTTCCCATGGTTTAAACCATGGGTTGGTAAGAGTTAATATAAAACGATACAGACATAAAAAATAAAGGGATTAAAATCCCCCCAGCCCACGATTTTAATCGTGGGAACACCCCAACACCCCAACACCCCAACACCCCAACACCCCAACACCCCAACACCCCAACACCCCAACACCCAACATCCATCGTGGGAACATTAAACGGCCCCCAGCCCACGTCCGCCGCGGCGGATTAATCGTGGGAAGACAAATCATGGGAGCATCAAACGCGGTAACATCAAATAAAAGCACAAAACGGCTTTATCTCCTAAATAAATAAAGGTAATTTAGCATACTTAACCGATTACCATGTTTTATAAAATTGAACACAATGATATTGGAACCAGTGCGCGGGCTGGTGTAATAACCACCGATCACGGAACTTTCGAAACACCTATTTTTATGCCGGTTGGTACAGCTGGTACTGTAAAGGCGATGCATCAGCGTGAGCTTGAGCAGGAAGCGGATGCCCCTATCATTTTAGGGAATACCTATCACTTATATTTACGTCCGGGGCTGAACATTATTGAACAGGCAGGCGGTTTACATAAATTTATCGGCTGGAAACGTTCTATCCTCACAGACAGCGGAGGTTTTCAGGTTTATTCTTTATCGGGTATCCGGAAAATTAACGAGGAAGGGGTAAAGTTCAAATCACACATCGATGGCTCGGCACATTTCTTTACGCCGGAAAGTGTGATGGACATTCAGCGTACCATTGGCGCAGATATTGTAATGGCCTTTGATGAATGTACGCCGTACCCGTGCGAATATGAATATGCGCGCAAGTCGATGGAAATGACGCACCGCTGGCTGGGTCGCTGTGTAACGCGTATGGCAGAGACAGAGCCGAAGTACGGATATCAGCAGCATCTGTTCCCGATTGTACAGGGAAGTGTATATAAAGACCTGCGTCTGAAGTCGGCCGAAGTGATTGCTGAAGCAGGCTGTGTGGGAAATGCCATTGGCGGGTTGTCGGTGGGTGAACCGGCAGAAGAAATGTATGCCATGAGTGAACTGGTTTGTTCGGTACTGCCCAAAGACAAACCCCGTTATCTGATGGGGGTAGGCACGCCGGAAAATTTACTGGAAAATATTGCGCTGGGTATAGATATGTTTGATTGTGTAATGCCGACACGTAATGCCCGCAACGGCATGCTGTTTACTACACAGGGCATCATCAACATCCGTAATAAAAAGTGGGAGAACGATTTTACTCCGCTGGATCAGGGCCTAGATATTTACCTCAATGATTATTATACCAAAGCATATGTTCGCCACCTGGTGCACAACAATGAAATGCTGGGTGCGCAGATAGCAACAATACAGAATATTTCGTTTTACCTGTGGCTCATGCGTGAAGCGCGTAAGCAGATCGTAGCGGGCACGTTCCGGGAATGGAAAGAACGTATGGTAAAACAATGCATGCAACGTTTATAAAAACTGGTTGTGAAAAAACTCGATCTCTATATCATTAAGAAGTTCCTGGTAACATACTTCTTTGTTGTACTCATGTTTATGCTGGTCATCACTGTTATTGATATAACAGAGAAGATGGAAGATTTCATGAAACACAAACTCAGTATATGGTTTATACTGGTGGAATATTATTTCGCCTTTATTCCCTATATGGCCAATCTGCTGAGTCCGATCACTATTTTTATTGCCACCATATTTGTTACCGCGAATCTGGCGGCCCGTACGGAGATCATTGCCATGCTCAGCAGCGGGATGAGTCTGACACGGATCATGTATCCGTACCTGATCGGTTCTATCCTGATTGCCTTCATGGTATTTTACATGAGCGGCTGGCTGATTCCGCATGGAAACAAGAAACGGGTGGATTTTGAAAAGAAATACATTAAGAGTACATTTTTTTATGAAGGAAGAAATGTACATATGAAAACCGCGCCGACTACCTATGTATATATAGAAAGCTACAACAGCGAGATCAATGTCGGATACCAGTTTACACTGGAAACCATTATTGATAACCGTCTGGTAAGTAAACTTAAAGCGGCCCGCATGAACTGGAACGACAGTACAAAAAAATGGCGCATGGAAGAATATTTTATCCGCCGCTTTACAGAGGACGGTAAGGAAGAAGTATTTAAAGGGAGAGGGCTGGATACGGCATTAACCATTACACCGAAAGATTTCGAAGATACGTATATGCTTTTTGAAACATATGATATGGGCGAACTGAATAATCAGATTGCACTGCTGGAAGCACGCGGTTCAGAAAATATCAGTACCTACATAACTGAAAAATATCAGCGGTACACGTATCCTTTTTCCGTGATCATCTTAACCCTGATCGGAGTGATCGCATCTTCGCGTAAGTCAAGAGAAGGCGCCGGCTTAACCATTGCATTTGGTTTCCTGCTGGCATTCGTTTACATTATTTTTATGATTACGAGCCGCAGTCTGGCTAATGTCGGCGGTATTGGCCCCTTGTTCGCTTCGTGGATACCAAACATTGTCTTTATTGTGATCGGTTTGATTATGTACCGCAGGGTGCCGAAATAAATAAACCGTCAGCCGCCGTTATTGGTGTTTAGTGAGCCTGAAATCTAAGTTTTACGCGGATTGTCACCCGGGTGTCACCGGCAAACAGACGGATAGATAAATAAAATAGTATACATACATTTGACAAATACCCATATGCCCGAATTAGCAAAACCTGAATTTGTTTCAGTAGATCATTTAAAAAGTGTTACCGACAGCATTATTTCATATCTGCCTACACTGGCGTATAGTTTAGCCGTTCTGTTTGTTGGCTTCTGGTTAGCGAAACGACTGGATAAAGGTTTAGCAAAATATTTTAATAAGCGTAACTACGATGTTTCGCTGGAAGGTTTTATCCGCAGCCTGGTAAGTGTGGGCCTCAAGATCATTATTGTACTTACGTTTGCCGGTATGATCGGTTTGCCCACAACCTCTCTGCTTGCGGTATTTGGTGCTGCGGGTCTGGCGGTAGGTCTGGCACTTCAGGGCTCATTGGCAAACTTTGCTGGTGGCGTGTTAATCCTGATCTTTAAACCGTTCAAAGTAGGCGATGTAATCAGCACACAAGGCGAAACAGGAGAGGTGCAGGAGATTCAGATCTTCAATACGATTTTATTGACACCGGAAAATAAAACGGTTATCCTTGCCAACGGTTCTGTTTCAAACGGAACAATTGTGAATGTAACCCGTCACGGTAATTTAAGAGCAAGCTTACGTATCGCGATTGATTTTTCAGAAGATCTAGACCATGTACGAAGCATTATCATGGGTGTATTACAGAATGAACCCCTGGTTCTAAAAACACCAGAGCCGTCTGTAATTGTAGTAGAATATGCAGAAAGCGCAATTGTATTATCCGTAAGACCGTATGCAAATGTAGCTGATTTTGGTCCGATGCAGACAGCCGTATACGAAAAGATCCGCAAGGAATTCATCGCACACGAAGTTAAAAGCCCGGAAATCAAACGCACATACGTACAACCGTAGGGGCAAATTGCATTTGCCCCTGTTAACATTGCATTTGCCCCTGTTAACATTGCATTTGCCCCTGTTAACATTGCATTTGCCCCTGTTAACATTGCATTTGCCCCTGTTAACATTGCATTCGCCCCTGTTAACATTGCATTTGCCCCTGTTTGCCATTGCATTCGTCCCGTCCAGCGTTTAATTCCGCCATTCCGCCCGCAGGCGAAATGGTCAAATGAAACGCTGGACGGCACGATCGAATACGTATGTGCCGTATCTGCAAAAGTGCAAGTGTGTTTTTCAAACGGGTAGATGTTCTTTTCAAACGGGCGAATGCTGTTTTTCAAACGGGCGAATGCAATTCGCCCATACTGCCTTTTAAATGTTTTCCAGTGACTTTAAACAACTGCACATGAAACACTATGCTTTTCTGCTTCTCACGCTGCTTGCCATATGGGGCTGTACATTTGAAACTCAAACGAAGGAAGAACTTCCGGCAACGGATAAACATGTGGTAGCATCGAAACTTCCTGTAGTGCAGGAGGAAGATTCGATGATCTATGCGGTAAAAGACATTGATCCGGTCTGGCTGCAGGCTGATTTTGATAGTGCGGACGCTGTTATCCTTGATGGCAGTCATGAACTCATGTATGATGTTTCAAAAATGGATACGAAATATACACGTTCAGGCAAACGGAAAGTAACGGATGCACAGCTCACAACCATCAGCGAAAATCTTTCAGGGAAGAATCAGCGCAACTATCTGCCTGCCGATTGTTTTCAGCCGTATCACGGATTCATCTTTTATAAAAAAGGAAAAATAGCCGGCCGGCTTGCTATTTGTTTTTCATGCAGAACGTATTTTTCACAACCGCGAAATTGCGGCAGGATTAATTATGAAGCAACAAAACAAATCTTTCACGAGCTCGGTTTGCCAACCTATGACTGGAACGATAGTTCCGAAGCACAGAACCGTGCGCATAAATACAGCGATTATTTTTAACTGCTGACAATGATTTTTGAACGTATAGAACCAGGTAGATACAACGTATGAAACAGATTTGTTACGGATGTTTTTTGATTGTCTGTATTCTTTTGTCCTGTAAGCCAAGAGATGATGCAGAATCGTTTTATAACATAAAAACAGTTATACCTTTCAGTCATTCTTTTTATACAGATGTACCGCAAGTCAAAGATGCCGATGGGAACATGTATCCGTTTACAAAAATAGAATATGATACCATTGATAAAAATACCTGTTTCAGTTATGACAGTATTCCTGGCAAGGCTGTAACACTGACATTTTTTTCGTTGCTTACCAATGATCAGGTCAATGCGATAAAACCGAAACAGGATACGTGTATCCTGTTTGACACCACTGCTTATTCCCCTTTAATAAAAGGAGATGCCAACGATGTTCTGTCTATGCAAACGGATGAGCTGGACACACTTTTTATTGGCTGCTATTCATCCGGATGCGGCAGCCCCTTTATGACCAAAATGAAAATCTTCCGGGTTGATACAACCTACACAGTAATATGCAGTGATCTCAACGTAATAAAAGAAACAAGCTACACCGTTCCGCAATCCTTATTTAAAGAAGCCTTTGCAGCATACAGGAAAGATTGCCGCAAACTGTTTCCGGAAACAGCTGCGAACGGAAGCCGTATCATATGTATAAGTACAGTCATGACCAGGATGTACGTGCGCAATGGAAATACTTTATATGAATTCCCCCGTTTTTCTCAGTGGGGCGGATACGAAACTTTTTTTAATACGATCAGCCGGAAGGTGGATATTCCGGTTACCGAACAGGAGCCGGAAGACCATACCTGGGATACTATACTGGTGAAGCAAAAAAACAAATAAATGGTACAAAATACATTCAGCGATTTCGACGTATCCGGTTTCTGGGATGATTCAGCTTATTCCATAGAAGAATATGTAGAAGAAACACCAACAGACGCGCTTATTGATTCAATAGAACAGGAACTAGGATATAAGCTTCCGGCTTCTTACATCGAACTTATGAAACAGCATAATGGCGGCACACCTGTCAACTGTTGTTTTCCTGTTACAGAAGAAACATCCGGTACGGAATATCATGTTGAAATTTCCGGAATTATGGGCATCGGCAGATCGAAAACATATTCCTTAGGTGGAAGCTTTGGCAGCCGCTTCATGATTGATGAATGGGGATACCCGGATACCGGAATTTATGTTTGTACCTGTCCTTCTGCCGGACATGAAATGATTCTGCTTGATTATTCCATCTGCGGCCCCAAGGGCGAACCGCAGGTGTTTTATGTGGATCAGGAACGGGAGTATCAAAAAACGTTCCTCGCAAAAGATTTCGAAACTTTCATTCGCGGACTTGTTCATGCAGATGTATATGACACATCTGCACAGGACTTGATAAGTACATTAGAAACTTTCCGTACAGGAAATTTTTCAGAAGTGCTGCAGGCATACATTAAAAAAGATCTGTCTGTAAACTTCGATCGTGTTTTAAGAAATCTCTTCACCGAACTTACAACAGAGAAAGGATATTTTGCGCTGCATGCCGATGAACTTTCCTATCTGTCTTATGATATTCAATTTTACCTGCTGAGTATAAACAGGAAAATCAAATCAAAAGAAGACTTTGTAAAGCACTATCTGCCTATGGTTGCCATGAGTGATGCTGGAATTACCACAGGAGGTTATGCAAACTTTTTTGAAGATTGGTTTGATGAAAAAATAAAGTCAAAAGAAATTACAAAAGGTCTTTTGAGTGGATTTCTGTTTACTGAAATCTATAAACAGAAATTGTTTGAAAGGATAAAACAATATGATAAATAAGTATATCAATATAGACTCACGATGATATATACGATTGATCCGGCACTTGCCTTAATAATCAGTTCTGATCCTGAATTGAAAGCCAGATGGGAGCAGTACATTGAAAATGAATATAACGGAGACGTATCTGAAAGATTGATTTATTCAGATATACGGATTATCATTGAATTCATTATTGAAAAATTTAAAGCGAACCAAACAGAAAGTTTTCACATAATTTTTACAAATATTGAAAACATATTAAAGAGTTGTGACAAACAAACAATGGATCTGATAACTGTAGGCATATTTGAAGGGATACAAAACAGCGCCGGCCAGGAAATAGATTATTACTTCGGATTTAACAAGTGGCTTTACACACGGAGCGGTGAACAATGGAGAGCGGTGATTGACTTTTGGGAAGGAACGGATTGGAGAAAGAAAAAATAGTATAAGGCATTACCGTATTCTATTTTTTAACGTCTGGATATTGGATACATCACATCAGGCCCGTCAATGTGGCCGTTCATGACAATTATTCCCTTGGCACTTTTCAGATGAACAGTGTAATCATGTACATGATACTGGTTCGTTTGCCAATGGCAGAGCTCACCAACGTATTCATCGTTATAATATACAGCCAGGCGCTGCTTGCCATAGTCATACGGAATAGCTTTTACCTGTTTACCATGGGCAAAAATAGTGTCGCGCATCAGTATCGCAGGCTGCTTTCTGTGCAACATGCGTTCAGCACTTTCCGGATCTCTGTTTTGAATCAATGCTGTTTCATTTTCAAAAATACCACACTGTTTTTTATGTCCAGATTTTTACTGCAGGACACCTGTAAGCTGTTTCCCCGGAAAATATAATTCAGGTAATTAAGATATCTGTTCCTGCCATTCAGGTAGGGCAGGCTGAAATAACCTATTGCCAGTATCAATAAAACAGGTAAAGCGCGTTTTACCTTTCTGTTCATATGGATTATTTTTTAATCAGCTTGCTTACCCAGCGTTCATCAGCAGTTTCAATGGTTACAATATAATATCCTGAAGCAACAGATGCTGGCAGCTGAACAGGAATGGTGTTTTCCCCTGTGAGCAGATTGGCAGCAGTACTGTAAATGAGCTGGCCGGTTGTACTGTTGATATGTATAACGGCATGGCTTTGGTCACCGGACGTTAACCGTATGCTGAAATCTGCAGATGCGGGATTCGGATATACGTTTGCACGATTCTCCGAAGTGTTCGTGTGCTTTGCTGTAGTAGAAGAGGGAAGGGATCGTACGCCGGTTGCATAATAAACCGGCCAGTTTGATTTGTCTGTATAGTATGTATCTGAACCGTTTGGCAGCGCTGTAATTTTGCTTTCATCCAGATCAACTGTCCAGATAGATTTCATATGGTCTGAATTTAATTCATAGAGATAAGCAATCTTATTGTCAAGTCTGTTAAAATTCGGAAAACCAAGTACATTGCTGCTTGTAATAACATCCAGTTCATTTGTTTCTGTATTGCAGCCGATAACATATAAATCACCTTCATCTTCGTCTATGTAATCAAAGGCAATGATATTGGTAGAATTTTTTGCAAACGCAGGATTACCCACACTTATGTGATCCGGCAGCGATGAAAATAATTTTGTTACAGTTCCGTCTCCAAAATCATTCAGGGTATTATCCCACACCTGAATAAAATTGATGTCCCAGAAATTGATGTTGTTACCGGATGTATTTTCAAATTCGTTATAACAGTCGTATACTAAAAACTCTCCTGTGTGATCCCATTCCAATGCATCCGCATAGATAGGCCCGCCTGATTTAATTCCTTCTGAATAGGTAGGGTTGTACAACACAAATTGTGCCCAGGTATCACTATCGAAATCATATACATAAACAGATGTATCCTTGTCGGTTGTTGTTGCGGCCAAACGTTTGCCGTTTTTACTGATTGCAACATTGTTCCAGATAGGTTCGTCCTGAATAATCTGTTCGTACGTATTGCCCGGTGTCAGGTACAGGCTTTTCAGCTGGTTGGCCGTGTTTACAAAATACGCCATTGAACCATCGTCGGTTATGCTGGGCTTGTTGAATACCGAACTTGTATTGATGGTAGCATAAGCTTGTGTCGCCGTATTTATGCGGTATAATTTCGTGCTGTAGGTTGTGTTCAGATTATACGTAAGCAAGTATTCATCGCCTGTATTCACTGGCAGGTTGCTTGATACAGGTGTTGTAGGTACTTCACTGTTTCCTGTAATCCCTACCTGGTCAAAAGCGATTCCTGTTTTCGTTGCCTCATTTGATGTATATAAATCGGTTGCCGCAGCGATACATGCAATTCTGAGGTCAATGAATTTAGAAGAACGCGTAAGGTAGGCGGTTAATGCACGGTAAAATATTTTTTCAGCCTTACTTCTTGAAGTAGACTGTGCCAATAAATAAAAAGCATAATTGGTTATACCGCTGTTTATGTGTACGCCGCCATTATCCTGTGTTCCGGAGTATTTTTCAGATACATGTGCAGGCTGCCAGCCTCTTGAATTTATATTTGTGCCGCCATTGTGCGGGTTGGATAAATCACGTAAGGCACCGGAAGGGTACTTACTTAGAAGTACAACATCTTCACCGATTTTCCAATCCAGAGAATCAATCATACAGCCAAAAATATCCGCCATTGATTCGTTGATGGCACCGGATTCGCCCTGGTAATTGAGGTTGGCAGAATTCTGGATCACACCGTGCGTCAGTTCATGCCCGCCTACATCCAGGCCGCCGGCCAGGGGTTTGAAGTTTGTATTTCCATTGCCGTAATACATGGCTTTACCATTCCAGAACGCATTGTCCATTGGTGTTCCATCGTCCGGGTCAGCAACATTTATGAAAGAGATAATTGTGCCGCCATTCCCATCAATAGAAGTACGGCCATGTATGGCAGAATAGTAATCGTATGACTTGCCGGCAATATAATGTGCCGAAATTGCCGTAGCATTAAAACTGTTGGTGCTGGAAGTAATAGCTTTGTATTTGGTATTGGAACCATATGTATAGTTCAGATCAAGCGTTTGAATGGCACCGGCAGGATTGTCGGGGAATGAAGACTGGCTTGATTTAAACATGCTTCTGCTGGCATCTGTCGTATAATACAATGAACCTGTCTGGTAGGTATTAATCGTACGTGATACGCCGTTGAGGTCGTTGCCGGTACTTATGCGCGGACCGTCGGCATGGCATGTTTTGGAATGCGATGAAAGGATGTTTCCTGTTTGTGCATCAATAATATATTCCCACCAATCCAGAAAGTTTGGACGTACATCAATGCTGTAAGCCGGTACACAGCTCCGCACAAGTTTGTCGTCAATGTAGTAGATTTGTTTGATGCCTGGTGTACTGTAATTTAAAAACTGCTGTTCCTGTTCAGACAGTTCTACATAGTGTGCATGTGTTTTAATATCAGCAAGCGCTTTTGCCGCCGCCGCGGCGGGCGTGACCGCAAAAGAGGTGTGTTTAATAAGATCAGGTTTAATGTAACTGCCGTTCCACGAAACAGCCTGTCCGCTTGCATTGATGTGTACAATACTTTCACAACCATCTATTTCAATGCCGTTGTAAAATTGCTTTAACCGGATAATTTGTCCGCCCAAAAGATCTTTTTCTGTTTTGTATGGCGTAAATGGCTCGGCAACGTCTGTTAAGCCTAATGTTTCGCGCAGCTGATCAATGTAGTTGTACGCAATCGCAATTCCACTTCCTGTACCAACAGCGCGCTGCTGCAGTGTCTGAGGAATGATGGTTTTAATGAAGATTGGCAGCCCGGTTTCATTTGAATAAATTACGCTGAACGGATTTTTTGCTGTAGCACGTACAGCTGCTGTGTTTGGTTTTGAAAGCTGCGGAAGAAGGCTTGTTCCTTGCGCTGTTAATATGGATTGCTGGAGCATATTTCCTTTGATGCGTGTTGCTTCAAAGGAGCGGTGTGCAGCGGGATTGCTCTGTTTTTCTTTTACATCAAAGGATGTTTGCGCAAACGTGTGTGTTGCTGTTAACAGCAATAAAAATAACGTGCTATACGGTTTTTTCATATTAACGGAGCTTAATAAGCTTGTTATAAAGTTTGGTAATTGTAGGGGGAGTAAGAATATTGCTGTTGTTCCAAATGATTTTATTGGTTTGTTTATTCAGTTGAATGGTTATAAATGCATAGGTATTGCCGGGCTCATTGTACACGCATGCTGCCATGTTGTTTTTAATTACATAGCGATAAATATGTTTTACCTTGCAATGTTTTATTTTTTTTACAAACGTTGCGCCAGACTGATTTTCCAGTTGAAACAGGTTGCCTTCCTGGGTAAGGATATGGCTTTTAACAGCACCTGTGAAACCACCCCCATTGCCGAATTCAATATAGTTTTTATTTGTGGTATCGGCAGCAATGGACTGACTATATCCCTTAACGGTTATGCTTAATAATAAGATGCAGCTGAAAAATAATGAACGCATAATTGTTTGGTTATAATGGGGCAATACAACTCTGTATGTTGGATGTGTTTTCATGAAAAGTTTCCGGTTTTGTATTAAATATACCGAATACCGTTGAACCGGAGCCACTCATTGCCGCATATGCTGCACCCTGTTTGTACATCTGTTCTTTTAAGGTTTTTATAGCCGGATATTTTTCAAATACACTACGTTCAAAATCGTTTACAAGTTCTGCTTTCCAGACACTCAATGGTTGTTTTAAAATATCACCGATCGGTTTTCTGTCTGTATTGGGTACAACACCATCATACGCTTCTTTTGTTGCCACATGAATGCCCGGATGGATCAGGTAAATCCATTTTCCACTTAGATTCACGATACCCGGATGTGAAAAGTAATCACCTTTTTCGTGTGCCAGAATAGATGTGTTTTCAATAAAAAATGCACAGTCACTACCAACGGGCCGAACAATATCTTCCATTTCTGCGGCAGAAAGTTTGAGTGCAAACACATCGTTTAAAAGCTTACAGGTAAAGGCTGCGTCTGAAGAGCCGCC